>NZ_JAWPMM010000001.1:1930000-3130000 GCF_033344935.1 Reichenbachiella sp.
ATTACCGCTGAGGCTGTTATTATCTCAACAGGAGCAAGCGCTAAATACTTAGGACTTGAATCTGAAAAAAGACTATTGAATGTAGGTGTATCAGCTTGTGCGGTTTGTGATGGTTTCTTTTATAGAGGAAAAGAAGTGGCTGTTGTAGGTGGTGGTGATACCGCTGCAGAAGAAGCTACTTACTTGGCGAATATTTGCCCTAAAGTTTACCTTTTGGTAAGAAGAGATGAAATGCGTGCTTCTAAAATCATGCAACAGCGTGTATTGAATACACCAAACATCGAAGTGCTTTGGAATACATCTACCGATGAAGTGTTGGGTAAAGATGAAGTTGAAGGTATGAGAGTGGTTGACACTGTTACTGGTGAGAAGAGAGAGATTCCAATCAGCGGCTTCTTTGTTGCCATTGGTCACAAGCCAAATACAGATATCTTCAAAGATTATTTGGAAATGGATGAATCTGGATATTTAATCGTGGAGCCAGGTACGTCCAAGACAAAAGTGGAAGGCGTGTTTGTAACGGGTGATGCTGCCGATCGAGTATACCGTCAGGCAGTAACTGCTGCAGGTACTGGCTGTATGGGTGCCCTGGATGCTGAGCGATTCTTAGCAGCCAAAGAATTTGAAAGTGTAGAACAATAATAAGGTTTGATACTAAGAGTAATCGTAATAATATGTGCTGTGTCATTGTTCACGGCAAACAAATCCTTCAGTCAGAAAAAGCTGAAGGATTTTTTTAAATTCAAAAACAAAGAGATAGTTCCAATCATTCCTGAGGATACCATCATCGATATAGATGAAGATATTTTTGTCATTGAAGATGCTTATTGGGATAGCTTGGCGATGGAGGAGGAGGTTTCACTGCAGCGTGAGTTAAATATGCTGCGTGAAGATACTGCCGAAGTAATATTGGCCTATGATGTTCCTGTTCAGGTGACTGAGCAATTGATGATAGACTCAGTATGGGTGACGCTTCGTGAGTATTACAGCACCTGGAGTACCACTAAAGTGAACCCTTATGAAATCGATGGAGAGAAATTTTCGGATACCCTTGCGCTTTCATTGACCTTTGAAAACCCAGCTTTAGATTGGTGCCTGCCTATTCCCAATACAGAAGTTACCTCTCCATTTGGCTTGAGACGCTGGCGATGGCATTATGGGGATGATCTAAGGTTAAAAACAGGGGATTCCGTCAGAGTGGCATTTGATGGAATCGTAAGAGTAGCTCAATATGACCGATACGGTTACGGCCATTATATTTTGATTAGACATTACAATGGGTTAGAAACACTTTATGGACACTTGAGTAAGCGGTTGTTGAAGCCGGGCGATGTGGTGAAAGCTGGTGACGTGCTAGGCCTGGGAGGAAGCACAGGAAGAAGTAGTGGACCTCACCTGCATTTTGAAACGAGATATCAGGGCAATGCAATTGACCCCAAAGAGATATTCAATTTCGATATGGATACCATTCGCACGACCACCATGATTGTTACACCAGATACCTTCTCTTATTTAAAAGAAGCTCGCAAGATCAGGTATCATCGCGTACGCAGTGGAGATACTTTGAGTCATATTAGTTATCGTTATGGTGTATCTATTAATAAGATTTGCCGTTTGAATGGAATCAGAAGAAGTACTATCTTGAGAGTTGGTCAGCGCTTAAGGATTACTTGATTTTTTTTCTGTCACTTCGAGTGACAGCGAGAAGTCTTAATGATTTTTTATTGACGATGAGATTTCTCCTACCGTCGAAATGACAAAAAAGTATAAATATGAAATTAGATGTTCTTGTTTTTGCTGCTCATCCAGACGATGCTGAGTTATCGTGTGGAGGTACTATTCTTTCATTGATTGCTAGTGGCAAAAAAGTAGGTTTGGTGGATTTCACTCGAGGTGAAATGGGAACCAGAGGAACCCCTGAGATTCGTGATGCAGAAGCTGAAGCAGCCAGTGAAATTCTAGGTTTGACCATTCGAGAAAATCTTAAATTTCAAGACGTGTATTTCAAAAATGATGATGAACATGTGCTTGAGGTAGTAAAAAAAATTAGACAGTATCAACCAGATGTTATTTTGGCCAATGCCATAGCAGATCGCCACCCAGATCATGGCAAAGGAGCTCAGGTTGTAAAACGCGCTACTTTTTTAGCTGGACTGAAGAATGTGAAAACTGATTTAGAAGGGAAGGCACAAGAAAACTGGTACATCAAAAACTTATATCACTACATTCAGACAGATTTTCACAAACCAAATTTTGTGGTAGACGTTTCCGACTTTTGGGAAACCAGAATGGAAGCAGTAAGAGCCTACAAGTCTCAGTTTTTTGACCCTTCTGGAGAATCGTCTAATACGTTGATCTCCACTCCCGAATTTATGGAATTAATTGAGGCTAGGGGCAGAGAGTTCGGCATGTCTATTCGTGTGAAATACGGCGAGGGATTTATTGCAGATAGAATGCCTGGTGTCTCGGATTTGACCTCTTTACTCTGAGGCCTGATTTCCTCCACATTGAAGGGCTTGGGACTGAAAGAAATAACGAATACCCCAAGAGAAATCCAACCTAATACTTTTCTTTTCATATCCAAAGGTTGATTGACAATAACTGGTGGATGATAAATACCCAAAGCTCTACCCAATATAAATGCAAAGAGCAACCAACCTGAATATCCTTCAAGTGTAGGGTAAAAGAAGTTTAATGTCATTTGAGCAGAGAATATCCCCAAGGCGTACATGAGTTTATCTCTATTTTGAGTAGTGAATTTGGTGAAACATAAAAATAGAAAACCCAAATAGATTAACTCATTGATCATACTGTCTGAAAAGCGGTGAGGATTGGCTAGGCCTAGTCCCGCGTAGAAAAGAAAACCGATGTATAATACTTGAGAGACCTTTCGGTGTTGCTTATATCCAATCAATCCATACAAGATATGTCCTCCGTCTAACTGTCCAATAGGAAGCAAATTCAAAGAAGTAAAAAACAAAGCCAAAAATCCGGCGAAAAGCCAAGGGTAATGCGCCATTTCATACTTGTTTGGTACTTGGTCAGGGTCCGAAACAAATAGGTATTCAAAGCATGTAAACAAGAGATTTCCGCCAAGGGAAGTGGAAGTATAAGAAGGCCATGGCTCAAAGGCTGGGTAGCCCCAGTTTTCGATATTTCCATATTCTGCCACATGAGCCAACGAGTCCTGGGCACGGTCTTCCATGTAAAGGCCATAATGCTGATGCATGTAATGTTCGTAGGTATAAACATGATCAGCGTAGTCCAATCCATAAGTTTCATAATCAGGGTGAATTTTATAAATAGACTCACGCTCGGGTAGATTAGTAAAGGCGTAGACCAGTACTAAAAGGGCAACCACAAAACCAGCCAATGGTCCGGCAATACCAATATCGAAATATTTTTTACGGCTGTCGATGATGTCCTGAATCTTGATGAAAGCACCCATAGAGCCAAGGGATGGCACGCCAGGGATAAAACCGAGCCACAATGGGATATAAAAGGGAAGGGTCACTTTTACTTTGTGATACTGGGCCATGAAGTAATGGCCAAATTCATGTACAGTCAGAATAAACAGAAAGGGGATAGAGAACTTAAGTCCATTGAAAAGTTCAGTCTGTGTGATGGTGTTCTCCCCGTATAACAGCGATTTGCCAGTCATCCATTCTGCTCCAGCGAATGTTGTGACTATCAAGGTAATAATGAATAGCCCAATTTGTATGAGCTTAGTTTTATCTTCTTTGTCCTTAAACATGTGCTGATAAGTTAAATATTTGATCTGGATGGGCAATGTGCATGGTGTGTATGCCTAACTGAGCTGCGGTATCCAGGTTGTGCTGGGTATCGTCTAGAAATAAGCAATCTTCGGCTTTGTTGTTGGATCGATTTAAAACCTCTTGATATATCTCCTCGTCAGGTTTTCTCATCTTTAGCTCATGAGAGAAGTATACCTCATCGGCAAAAGCCTCCAGAGACTCCTCGCCAGATACTTGCTTTATAGTTTGATTAAAGGCCTCTACGTGGATGGTATTGGTGTTGCTTAGTACCAAGACTTGGTGTTTTTTTCTCAGCTCGTTCATGAAGTCGAGACGGGCTTTAGGAATACTACCCAGCATAGCACACCAGGCCTTATCTATTTGCGCATCGGTGAGGTTGGTGCCAAACAAATTATTGATTCCTGTTCTAAGTTCTAGATCAGAGATGAGTCCTTTTTCATAATCCTGAAACAAACCAGGTTCAAAGTACATTTGGTAGATGTCTTCAAATTTCCAATCTGTTAACTTAGAGAAAGCCTCTGGTGTACGTTTGAAATCAAGATCGATGATCACGCCACCGAGATCAAAAATTATTGTTTTGATATTCACCTGTTTGTTTGTGTAATTTTGGGCAAATATGTAACATTGCACCTCCAAATTCAAGGCAGTCTCCTAGACTATTTTGAAGGGCCTATAACTCAGTTGGTTAGAGTATCTGACTCATAATCAGAAAGTCCCTGGTTCGAGCCCAGGTGGGCCCACAGACTAAGCCTCCAATACGAAAGTGTTGGAGGTTTTTTTTATCCAAAAACGTAAATTGAAAGACCAGTCATTCCGTAGCTCAGCGGAGATGATTTCTACCTTTTGTTTATTTGAGTTCCTGCAAAGAAACCTGTTAGTGCTAAAGTTATTGAGGCAAAATAAGTCGTAATGTTTTCATCAATTTGTTCTTTGACCGCGACAATAATGGTGAAACAAATCACACAGCAAATAATCAAGGCACCGACTATAATACTATTTATATGCGGACCAACATTTTTTTCTAACTTACTGGGTTCTGTACTTATGCCACCTTGTTCATCAGGGTTACGAAGCATCTTTCACCTCCTTCCAAACTGTAATATGAAATTCTCTGAATGTATGTTCTTTTTGGCTTTTTGTTGAATACTTGATCCAAAGAACTTGGTCTTTATTTGTAGACTCCCATATAACTGGGTTTGTGTTCTCAATGTTGAAATCGTGGTACCATCCATGTAAAGTGAATTCTAGAATTCTGCCTTCATCAAATTGTTCAATATCTGCTGCATATTTTTTTCCTTCGTCAACAAATTTGAATTTTAACGTTAGTTTAAGACTCTTTTCTTTTACTTCAAATTGAATCTCATCATACTTGTCGACTAACAAGATATTTTCATTAAAAATGAGCTTCCTTTTGTGCTTTCCGTTTTTTGAGCTTGCTGTTATCATTGCCAATATTATTTTTTAAATATAACAATGTTTAGTTTATTTTTTATTACTTCCTCTTAACCGCATTTATTATTCTGTCAGTGATTGTTTTGAGAGAACGTTTTTAGCTCGTCCTAAAAAATGTTCGACTTTTGATTGTATCTTATTTGTACCTTAATTTGCGAACCTGATTTCAAGCTTTTTGTATCTACTACATGTACATAGTTGTAGTGATTGTCTAAGTATTCTCCGAACAGCCACGACAGTCGAAAGACTATCATCCGCATCTGTATTGGGTGACTAGCCAGCTTCTGAGACAAGACCCCATGCGACCTAACGTACGTATTTAATCACACCAATTTCTTCTCCATGCTTACTTTAACCAGCTGAGCGCTGTTATGCACATTTAGTTTTTTCATGATGTTTCTGCGGTGTGCATCTACTGTTCGGGTGCTCACAAAGAGATTGGCACTTATTTCTTTATTGGTAGAGCCATTGACCAAGTGTTTGAGAATTTCTTTCTCACGTGTGGTCAACGAGGCCCCTAAGTCACCCCCAAGACTTTTTCTTTCGATTAGGGATGCACCTACAATTTCCATGATTGAAGGAGTGTAGAACAATTTTCCTAGTGACGTTTCTTCTATGGCGTGGATCAATTCTTCTTCGTTCGATTTTTTAGGAAGGTAACCCAAAGCACCGGCTTCGAATGATTTTAAAATATTCTCTTCATCAAAAAAGGCCGATAGTATAAGTACATGGGTATGAGGATGGTGTTTCTTCACCTTGGCGGCTACTTCAATCCCAGATAGGCCAGGCATAGTTAAATCGGTTATCAAGACGTTTGGCTTTAGATTATTGACTAGTTCTACTGCTTGAAGTCCATCATTAGCTTCTCCTATAATTTCAATTTTCTTCTTGCCATTGATCAATAATCGGATTCCTTTTCTTACTATTTCGTGGTCGTCAGCCAGCACAACTTTAATCATGAGTTAGGGGGTTAGGTAGAGGTTATGGTTACATGTTGCTAGTTTAAATCTAAAAAATAAACAGGTCTTTCTATAACCTTTAAGAATTTGATTTTGACCATAGTGACCAGAAATGCAAGCTGAAATTTGACTAAAAATGAAGGAAACCGAATGCTGGAGAGAAATAGAAGGGCAGTGGTTATCGGTTTAATGATGAATTAGATTGATGATATCTAGCCTGGAATAGTAAATAAGATGATGAAGAGTAGGAACTCAAGTTTGAGCACGAAACTCGAAGAGCTGTTAATTCTTGAGTATCTTCAGTCAGGATCTAACTTTTATCACTTATGCAGTCTTTACTTCAAGAGATTCGACAATGCGAAATTTGCAAGTCTCAATTAAACCATGCACCCAGGCCTGTCCTAAATGCAAGTAAATCGAGCAAAATACTGATCATCGGTCAAGCGCCTGGTGCCAAAGTGCACGCCAGTGGAGTGCCATGGGATGATAAAAGTGGAGAAAATTTAAGGTCATGGTTAGGTATAGATCAAAAATGCTTTTATGACCCCAAGAATATTGCCATTGTTCCCATGGGGTTTTGTTATCCCGGAAAAGGAAAATCTGGCGACTTACCTCCAAGGCCAGAATGTGCTGCTCAATGGCATGAGGTACTATTAAACGAGCTGAAAGAGGTTAAACTTACACTTCTGATTGGGCAGTATGCTCAAAACTACTATTTAGGTGAAAGAGTGAAGAAAACACTGACAGATACGGTGAGACACTTTGAGGAGTACCTACCGGACTATTTTGTACTACCTCATCCATCTCCGCGCAACAATATATGGCGAGCCAAAAATCAGTGGTTTGATGAGTCTGTTTTACCTCAATTAAAACATTTAATAGATGAAATTTTGTATTGAAAGCTGCACATACCGACTGTATGTGCGTGCTTTCGATTTACTTGATAATTAATCTTTGGATTTGTTGATTATTCGCTTGTGACACGACTACCTGATATACGCCTATGTCCATTCTGGTGTTAGATTGTATCTGATGATTAGAAATACCCAAGATGGCTTCAATCGTTTCACTATGAACCAAATGTCCCATCAAATCATAAATCAAGATTTGGATTGGGGTGTTTTCATCACCGCTGGCAATTCTCACATTGATATTGTACTCATCTGTTGGATTAGGAAATAGCGTAAGTTCCATTTCTGATCTGAACAGATCATTGTCGATTGCAATTGGATTGTAGATCGTGTATGTACCGTCGTAATCCACTTGTACCAATCGATAATAAGATATACCATAATAAGGGTCTTTATCCAAATGGCTATAACTCATTATTTCGTTGATCGTTCCATTTCCATCTATTTTTCCAATCACCTCGAAGGCAATTCCATCACCCGATCTTTCTAGTTCGAAATAATCATTGTTAAGCTCACTCGCGGTTTGCCAATGAATTTCGACGCCTGCATCTGTAAGTAACGCATCAAAACTCATTAGTTCTACTGGAGTTGCAATGGCCAATGATTCGCCGGTATGATCCGAGAAGGAATCGTGTCCAGTATAAGCCAATACATTGGTCGCTACTGTCACAGATCCGCCTATGGCATCTCCTGAAGCAGAGAACTTTCTGGCTTTCAATGCTAGTTCTGTTCCAACTACATCAACTTGTTGATAGGTGTATGAAACGTCGTAATCTAGTGTGCCTGTGATGTTCTCATTATTAAGCGACCAATAACGAGTGATATAGTCATCCTGTTCTATGTTGGTATGTTTAGTATCTCTCATATTGATGGTCACATTGGATGAGCTTAAAGTACCCTGATTCAAGGTGAAAGTAAATGGAGCGTATTCATCACTATCGCCAATCGGGAAGGTGTAAGCTGTGCTCAAAGCCGTAATGGCATGTCGAAGCACTCCAATATTGTCAGCCACGATGTAACTCGTCGCATCACCTCCTGAAATTGTAGAAGTGCTGGTTATGTTCAAATCATTAATGCCCAAATCAATATTTCCAGAAGTCAAAGTAACTGTTCCATTGGTAGATACACTAGATTGAAGGTCCACATCGCCAGTCGCTTTATTGATGATCAGATTATTATAGGTTTCACCTCCGTCTGTGTCGATACTTTGATCTGCAGTACCATCAAAAGTAACTGTACCAGACCGCGGTAAGAAAGTAATTTCACTGGTCCAATGGCCTGCAATCGTAATATCATAATCATTTGTAGTACTTAACTCACGGGCGTCGAAAGTCGCTGCTAATCCAGATGCGCTGGTTAAATTCATGTCTCCAAGTATGACAATATCACCTAATAAGTATTTAACAGATCCAGCTGTACCTTCAGTGAATATGTTGTTGTAAGTCATACTTGTGACACATTGCTCTATCACATTAGGGTTTACGTATCCAATAGAACTACCTGAGGTAGCGACATCTACAGAAGCAGTACCTTCAAGTGTAATACAGCCATCTGAAAATTCAATTGTTTGACCACTTAAATCTAAGGAAGCACCAGTTTCAATCGTCAAAGACCCAACCACAGCATCTGATGATAGGAACATAGGGTGACCACTTACGATGGTTGCATCTGTGCCTTCAGTTGGGACGATTCCTGTAGTCCAAGCTATCGGGTTATTGAAATCGAAACTAGCTCCAGTAGTTTCAAACTTCACAAGTGCAAAAGTAAAGTAGTCGCCTGTATTGAAGTCTAATCCATTGATGCTTACAATATTACCTCCAATATTAGTCAGTGGATATGAATTGTCCACTGTATTGAAATCACCATCGCTGTCAACCATGAGTACCCAAGTCAATCCACTTTCTGGTGGAGTAGGGAGGGCAGAGTTATCTATTTCCAGCGTCACTGTACCTACTTCGTTGGTCTCATCTACACGCCATTCTCTAGCTATTCTTCTTGTGCTACCATTTGGAGTTTCTGTTGTGGTCCAGGCCGTGGCATCCGCATTATCGTTGGCGAATAGTAGATAATCTCCATCTTCAAGGCTATTTGGATTTTTGACGGTTAAATAATCCTCAGACGTTGCTTCGACATGAAGATTAGTTGCATCTTCCCTTCCAATGCCTATCAGATTGCCTGTGAACCCACCTGCTCCATCATAAGCATAGCGGTCTAGCGCCCCAATATTGATGTTGAATCGGGCAGAAAGGTAATTTAGTGTAATGATGCGCTGAGCATCGTTCAAGTTATTGTTGAACACGATTACTTCTCCAATATCTCCTACAAATCCTTCTGCTCCTGTGGTTAATGCACCCAAAGCACGACTTCCACTGATGGCAGTAGGGGTATAGGTGGTACTTGCTTGTGCGACGCCATTTACAGAGTATTCGGCATTATTGCTTCCACTTTCCAAATTGAGTTGAATGATATTTGTACCGGAAACAGCTAGCTCATTTCCTGTCCATCCGTTTTGATCTAAAAATGCACCATTCGAATGATGATAACCAAAAGCTAGATCTTCTGTGCCACTGCCGTCAACGTGAAATAGTACCTGATCACTGGTTGCAGATGAATTGGTCACAAAGAAAAAATCAAAATCTTCAGCACCTTCAGTCAAGGCATCAGCAGACAAATATTGGGAGCCATCAAAACTTACGGTAGCAAGACTATTAATATTGGTACTGGTACTTGGCGAAACCCCGCCATTCAAGTCATTGTTATTTCCTGAAATATCAGTCCAGGTAGCTCCGTCATACTGATCTCCTCTCAACCAAAGCACATTATTTGTCGAATTACCAACTCCACCAGGGCCAGTGCCGCCGGCTGCATCATTATCAATGATAGTGATGGTATGTATCTGATTAGTGCCCAATGTGGCCCCACTAGGGTTGCTAATGGTTACGGTTATGGTTTCTGCCGATTCAGATAAGATATCGTCAACCAATGTAACCAGAATATTTTCATCCATTTCACCTGCACTTATGACAAGTGTACCATCTGCCAGCGTATAGTCTATTCCATCCGTGGCTGTCCCAGCTGTGACGCTATAGTCTATAGTAACATCGGCTACGGAAGTGGTACTCAATGATACTTCTATAGTAGCTGTTCCACTTGTCTCTGAAGCAAAAGAAGAAGTTTCAGTATACGCCACTGTAGGAGCGGTGTCATCATCTGTAATGGTATAGGTGTAACGATCATCTGTACCCAACTGTGCATTGTTAGGATTGGTCAAATCAATCGTAATAACCTCTGTATTTTCATAAAAGGTGTCATTCACAATATTGATATCAAAAGTAGCCGTTGATTGATTGGCAGGGATAGTTACTGTGGTCGTTGATAAAGTGAAATCATCAGTTTCAGTTGCTGTATTCCCAATAGCCACCAGTTCCAAATCCACGGTCGTTGGATTAGACGGGTCAACGACATCTACCTCCACAGTCACTGTTTTACTTGCTACTGATTCCAGCTGAGTATCGCTTAGTGGAGTAGAAAAAGAGATGGCTCTTGTATTGTCATTGTCATGAATGGTGTAGGTATGTTCGGATATACTTCCAAGCGATACATTGGCCGATGGTGTAGTCAACGTGATTGTAATGGTTTCATCATTTTCCAATACGTTATCATCTATTACACCAGGAATAATGTTGGCACTCATCTGACCCTCAGGTATAGTCAGTGTTCCTGCTGTCAATAGATAATCTACATTATTGCCTTGCGCACTGCCACCAGTAGCTGCATAGTTTACAGTTACATCATTTCCCATGGTAAAATTCAGAGAAACTTGAATGTTAGGATTAGCAACGTTCTCATTTCCATCTGAGCTACTCAGACTGAATTGCACTACAGTTTGACCCACGCCTAAAGTAATAAATGTGCCGTCGGCTAGTGTGATCGGGTCTGTAACATGAAATCCAAAAATAGGTGAGTACTCCAATTGATAAGTAGTGGCTCCAGACCTAAAATCACCATCTGCATCGGCCCAAACTACATATTGGTCATATCCGTTAGGAGGCACGGGCAATTGTGTCGTGTCTATTTTAACGATCACTGTGCCTGGAGTACCTGTCAAATCAGTTCTCCATTCTCTTGATATTCTTCTTACATTGGATCCACTATTAGGTGCTTCTGTAGTAGTCCATGTCAGCTTGCTACCACCGTCGTGACCAGCGAAAACGTAGTCTCCATCACCTAATGAGCTAGCCCCACTGAGCATTAGTAAACTATCAGACATGGCTTGTAAATGTTGGCCATCTGCTTCTTGTCCAATGCCCACTACATCTGCGCCATACGTACCGTCATAACTATACAAATCCGTATTGACAGCTATTCCATATTTTGAGGATAGATAGTTTTCAACAATGTTTTGTTGAGCTGTATTAAGTGGTTTTTTATAGATAATAAACTCCGATAAATCTCCTTCAAAGTCCGCGGTAGATTCTCCAGTTGCTCTACTGGCAACACTAAAATCATTGCTAAGTCCCATGACCGCAAAATTGTTGTCACTTGCAAGTGCAGTTCCATCGCGTCTCACTTGAGCATTTGGCGTGGCTTCAGCATCGAAGATCCATGTCGTAATGTCTATATCTGTACTGGAATTTCCTACAAGGAAGTCCCCGCTATTTAAATAGTACAAACCATTGGCACCTTGATTCAGACTGAAATTACCACTTGCTGCTGTTGTAGTTTCTGCCAAGTATTGACCACCAGTTTGTTGTGCAACAGTAAAGAAAGAATAATTTGATAGGGAGTTGCTAAAGTTGGCAGGAGCTCGGTACCCTTGGGTAGCATTCGAAATAGTAATTGTTCCATTGCCATTGAGACCAGTTGCATCATAAGTAGAAGCAATACCTACAGCTGTAAAATCATAATTGTTACCGGATCGATCAGTCCATGTAGTGATGGTCGCACCATCAGTTGGTCCGCTTACCCCAGTTCCATTAATATTTTCTGCATCAAGCCACAATTGATTGCTTTTCTTTCCACCCACTCCACCAGGTCCGTAGAATCCGTACTGTGCATCATTGTCTATCAAGGTGATGGTATGTTGGGTCTGAGCACCTAACGTTGCTCCAGTTGGGGAGCTAATATCTATAATAATGGTTTCGGCACTTTCCTCTTCTGTATCATCTGTTAAAGCAACATTGATGGATTTGATTTGATTACCAGGAGCAATGGAGAGTATACCATCCGCCAAGGCGTAGTCTGTACCAAAACCAATAGCAGTACCGCCAGATACAGCATAATCAACTGTCACAGTTTGTCCTGAAGGATTTGATAGTTCCACAACTATTTGAGCGATGTTTCCTCCTTCATCTATGGTAGTAGCAGCATCTTGAAATTCTAGAGAAACAGGGCTGTCGTTGTCTTGAATGGTATAAGTATAGACTGCATTCGTACCCAAATTCGCATTTCCTGGACTAGTCAAACTGATTTCAATCGTTTCATCAGCTTCATCCAACACATCGTCCAATACACTGAAGTCAAAAGTCACGCTATTTTCTGTAGCTGCAATTCTAACAGTATCAGCAACAAGCGTATAATCTGGAGCTGGAGAATCTTCTGCTGTTCCTCCAGTTACTGATAGATAGGCTTTGGTTTCATTGACTGGATCGGGGTTATTTAGCTCAATAGTTAGCTGAATGTCTGTGACACTTTCGTCACCCGCGGATGCAGCTGCAGAAAATTGAATACTTCGTGCATTGTCATCGTCATTGATGGTGTAAGTATGAATGCTATCTGCACTGTATCTAAAGCCTGAAGGGACATTTCTAAGTTTGATGATAATGGTCTCATCTGATTCTATCAGACCGTCATTATTAATCCCCAACGGAAGGGAAGTACTAGTTTGACCAGACAAAAATTGCAACGTACCAGTGGCTGCTGTTGAATAATCTACATTTCCACCTGTGGCCGTACCACCAGTTATGGCATAATCAAAATTGATATCCGTATTATAGGCATAGTTTAAACTAATGCCAACATTTTCAGATGTACTTTCTAATCCATTTGAATTCGCTAAATTAAATTCAATGGTACGGATAATGATTCCCACTGAAACATAATCTCCAGATGCAACTGGAACTTCAGAAGCCTTGTATTGGCCATCAACTAATGTAGTTTGGTAAACAGAAGCTCCATCAGTGAAGTCACCATCAGCATCCACAAAAATCACATAGTCTTCATAACCTGAGATGATCGTAGGTAGCAAATCAGTATCAAGCGCAATTGTAATTGTCCCCGGATCGTTGTTTAGGTCGAATCTCCATTCTCTGGATACTCTTCGGATACTATCTCCTTCAGGCGTATCTGTGGTTACCCAAGAAGCAATAGATGCATTGTCATGTCCGAATAGCACATAGTCATCGTCCGCTAATGTACTGGCATTACTTATTGTAATTACGCCTGCCTCTGCAGCCACATGCTGGTCGGTAGCTGAAGTCTGCCCAATTCCTGCTACTTCATTGCCATGGGTATTGTCAAATACATATAAATCCGTGGCTACAGGAATGTCATATTTAGAAGATAAATAGTTGTTGATGATGTTTACTTGCGTATTGTTTACCGGTCGGGTAAACATGATCAGCTCAGCAATATCTCCTTGAAAGGGATTTGTTTCTTCTCTTCCAATATAAAAATTGTAATTGGAATGATTGGTAAAAGGGTTTGAATTGGTGGCAGTTTGACCAATAATCCCGTTATTTCTCCAAACAATAGAGCTATCAGAAGTGATTCGATGAGCAAAGATGCTATGATCACCATTGGCCCAAGCCGATGGGTACGTATTGCTTATATTGACTCCTGAAATATCAAAATCGTAATTTCCAGTGCCAGGTATATCTGCAGAAATATTGTTCGCTCCGGTAGCACCAGTTGCAGCAGTAGCTGTGGAATAAGCATTGGATTGTTGAGATAAATTATCTGTTCTCGTGACAATGAAGAAAGTAGCTTCATTGTATGGAAAAGTAGAAGCTGCCAAAGTGGAGTTAGAAATTAGCGCATCATTTACATTGGCAAAACTTATCTCTGCATGTCCGTTTACTGCATCTTCAATTTTTGAGGGGCTAGTACCAACAGGGGTAAAGTCTAAGCCAGTAATAGTAGGAACGGCATTGTCCCAGTTAGTGACGTCGGTGCCTGTAGTGGCAGCTGAGTCTGCTGCCAACCATAATTTTAGTGTTTTTGAACCATCAAATTCACCAACTCCACCGGGGCCGTTGTATCCCAAGTCATCATTATCATTGATGGTCATGGTATGCTGTATGTTTGATCCCAGGGTTGCGTTTGTAGGGCTACTGATATCTAATATTATAGTTTCCAAAGCCTCCAAATCAATATCATCTATGATACTCAAAGTGATATTGGTATTCAAGTCTCCTGCAGTAATGGTTGCTGTACTGGAAGGAATAATAAAATCAACATTGTCTGTGCCAGTGGAACTGCCATTCAATCCATATTGCACTGTGACGTCATTTCCGGACTCCGCATTAAGTTGAAGCCCAATGGTTACGGTTGCGGTTCCTTCATTGATACTAGATTGGGTGTCAACAAAATCAATTTCCGGAACATTATCATCATCTTGAATCGTATAAGTAATGGTGCTATTGCTTCCTATTTTTGCGTTTGAAGATGGGTTTGAAATGGTTAAAATGATAGTTTCATCTACCTCGTCCAGCAAGTCATTAGTTAATTCGATTTCAAAAGATGCACTGGTAGCACCTTGAGGTATGGTCACGGTTCCACTAGCCAAAGTATAATCTTCACCATTCACTGCTGTTCCACCAGTAGCTGTGTATGTAGCAGTGGTTGTGCTTGCATTATCAAATGGGTTGATCGACACAGTAGCTGAGAAAGTTCCATCATTTTCAGCAACAACACATCCTGCTCCTGCTACTTCTGTAAGTGGCAAATTATAAAATGTTGAGTTTTCTATTTGATTGTTGTATTCTGTTTGAATTCTTTCTGGAGATAATAATCCATTATATACCCGGACTTCATCCATAATACCAGTGAATCGATTACCAGTTTCTCCTGAGAGTGTTTCACCACCAATGGCTGCACTACCGACATCTACACCCATTTGAGAAGTGTGTGAGACGTTGGCTGCTTCTTGTCCATTTACATAGATAATTCTGCTACCACCCGCATTGTAGTCAGCTACACCACTAACGAAATTCCAGGCTGCGGCTGTAGCAGCTTGACCTGCTCCACCGTCTACAGATATTGGATTGGTGCCTCTGCTATAAAATCGTACTCGTCCACTACCTGGATCACCAATAGATAATGCATAGCCTTGGGTATTGTTATCATCGTCAATGAAAACCCTTGACCCTGCATTGACATTCGTAGGGTTGACCCAAGCCGTGATTGAAAAATCTTGCTGTAAATCTGGAAAAGATGCCAATTCGATAAAGTCTCCTACGCCGTCAAAATCACGTCCATTTCCAAATCGTCCGGTAATCACATCTGTGCCGTTGTTAGTTCCATCGTATTCATTGGGAGTGGCATCTTCTTCATTGTCGTGCAAATGCCACACACCTAGATATTCATCCCAAACTCTATTACTGGATGGGTCTGTGGTAATGTCTGAATTGCCATAATACATTTCGATGTTCGTGTCGTCATCAAAATCAAGTGTAGGCAAGAGTACCCAGGCAACAAAGTCTCCGTTTCCAGAATTGAAATACTCAATGTCATGGTCGAGCCAGAATGTGCTGTCTTGATATTTGAAATAGATGTCATAACCGTTTGCATTTTGGACATTGGCTGCGAGATCTGCGTCTCCTGCAATATTCACAAGCAAAGGGAAATTCGTTAAGTCTGCTGACCCAATGACTTCGCCACTATTAATGGTCAAAACTTTGCTGAATCCAAACTCACAGGCAGCATTGAAAAAGATATCTCTGGTGTTGTCGTCATCAGAAATAGTGTAAGTGAAACTGGCTTGTGCACCCAGCTGTAGGTTGGCTGAAGGATTACTAAGCGTGATAATAATAGTTTCATCCCCTTCTTTAATGGATTCATCAATGATGCCTAAATCCAAAGTAGATGAAGCTTGTCCCTCTAGGATTGTAAAAGTTCCGGTTGTAGCCGCTGCATAGTCTACCCCTCCGGAAGTGGCTGTACCCGTAAGGGTGTAATCCATGGTGATGGTAGATCCAGCAGCATAGTCTAGTTGCACCGTAACTAAGCCCTGATTTGATTCCGATGATATTATTCCCGAAGAACTAAATTCTGCCGTCCGTTTTAATAGTGCAAGTGTAACATAGTCTCCTTTTGTAACAGCTATAGATTCTGTAGTATACTCACCAGAGATTAAAGTTGTAGGGTATATGGCTGCTCCTGACGAAAAATTACCATCTCCATCTACTAAAATAACGTACTCGTTGTACCCAACTGGCTCGGTGATCACCATATCTGGATCAATCGAAATCGTAATTTCTCCTGGTGTCCCAGTAAGGTCAAATCTCCATTCTCGATCTAATCTTTGGAAATCTCCATCTGGAATATCTGATGTTGACCAAGTTGTTATGTCCTCATTATCGTGACCAAAAAGTACATATTCATCATCATCCAGATTGGTTGGTGCACTGATAGTAATGGCTCCCGCTTTTGCTGCTACATGAGATTCGCCGCTTGTTTGTCCGATACCAGCTACTTCAAAAGAATGAGTGCTTTGCCAAACATAATAATCGTTGGTTATAGGCAAATCATACTTGGCAGCTAAGTAATTATTGATAATAATTCTTTGTGCTTCATTGATAGGTTTTGTGAATAACAAAAACTCTACGATGTCTCCTTGGAAGTCGTTGGTTTCTGATTGCCCCAATTGGAAATAACTGCTTGTATGATTTAGGAACTCACTTGTGCCTGTATTGCTTCCAATTTGTGTATTGTTTCTCCAGGCAGTTTTAGTGCCACCTGAGGAAGCATCAGCTCTATAGGTGAAGATGCCATATTCTCCGACCCAAGTCGGGTCATAAGCTGCATTCAAGCGGCCACCAGCGTTCCAATTTCCAATATCATAATACCAGATGCCATTCCATGGAAGGTGAGAGCCAAATCTATTGACAGCCTGTCCACCGGTTTGCGTATTGGATGTGCCATAGGTGTTGGCTTGTTGTGACATGTTATCATGTCTGGTTACAATAAACGAAGTAGCTTCATTGTATGGAAAAGTGGAGGCACTTAATACGCTGTTGGTTGCCAGATTGTCTTCAACATTATTGAAACTAATTTCTGCATGCCCATTAAGTGTTCCTGTACCATCGTAACTAATGTAGTCTGGGTCGGCAGCTGGTGTGATCATGTCATAAGCACTATTTCCGACAAGGTTTTTCAGATCTGTTACTTTGCCTCCCGTCACAGTTGCTGAGTCCGCCATGTACCACATGGTAAGGGTTCCTGACCCATCTTTGTATCCGACACCTCCAGGGCCATCATACCCTAAATTATCATTGTCGCTGATCGATATGGTTATAACATCATCAGTACCTATTAGAATATCAGGAGAAGGGGTAGGATTGGACAACGTGATTTCTATTGTTTCCAATGTTTCGATGGTGCCATCATCAATGATGTTGGCGATAAAGCTGTTGGTCAAACTACCAGCAAGTATAGTTATCGTTCCACTATTTAATACGAAATCAGAATTTGCTGTGGCACTTCCACCAGTGACGGTATAGGTAGCCGATACATCTTGTCCGGCTACAGCGCTAAGTTGTACAGGGACGTAAAATTGTGAAGTACCTTCATTTACAGTAACTGCCGAAGAGGCAAATTGAACCTCCGGGCCATTATCATTGTCAACAATGGTTAGTGTAATGGTATTGTTTGTTCCTAAGTTCGCATTAGTGGGAGAAGAGAGTGAAATTGTAATAGTCTCATCTGATTCATATATTAAATCATTCGTGATTGACAACTCAAAGTAGTTGCTAGTTTCACCGATATTAATATCTACAGTACCAGAGGCCAATGTATAATCAGATCCATTGATTGCAGATCCAGCTGTTGCAGCATAATTTACCTGAGTAAGCGATCCGCTTGCCGCATTGATAGTAACTGTCAGAGCTACTGTAGCGGTAGATTCGGAAATATCAAATCCTGTGACCACTTCCTCTACGGGATCAATAGTGAGGAATGTGCTGGGATCATCTTGGTTGTTGAATTCTGTAGCAATCCATGCGGCATTTCTTACCACACTTGAAACTCTTACCTCATCA
This sequence comes from Reichenbachiella sp., assembly GCF_033344935.1. NCBI lineage: Bacteria > Pseudomonadati > Bacteroidota > Cytophagia > Cytophagales > Reichenbachiellaceae > Reichenbachiella > Reichenbachiella sp. The sequence continues at coordinate 1,948,357 of NZ_JAWPMM010000001.1, forward strand.
ATTGAGCCATTGAAATATCTTGCGCCTTCTCCTCCAATAGAGGCAACACCAGCATCTGTGCTCATAAGTCCAATATCGGATAAGTCAGAGATACTAGAGTTTCCATTGGCATAGATGATTCTGTCTAAGTTTGGACGGTCTATTACAAAAGACACATATTGCCATGTACCTGCAGTATAGGTGTAAGTATCGTCTATATTGGCAGGGCTAAAACCTGTACCGCGTAGTGTACCTCTGATTCGCTCATTTCCTGCTTGACCATAATTCAAGAAGTAGCCTGAATTGTTAACATCATCTGAAAAAAGCATACCATTCTGAGCGGCTGCTCCGGCATTAATCCACATGGATATGGTGAAGGCTCCATCGAGATTAGGAAATGTGTTCAGGTTAATCTGACTACTCCCATCAAAGGATTGACTTCTACCTGTTTTTCCTACAGCATCTGATGTACCCGAATTGGTTCCATTATAGCCATTGATGGAGGCATCTGTAAAATTGTCATCACCCATGTGGTATACAGCGTGATAATCTACCCACGTACTAGTTGAAGATGGGTCAGTTACAACATTGGCATTGCCATAGTACATGTCAATCTCTGTATCTTCATTATAGCTGAGTGAAGGAATTCTTACCCAAGCGACATACTCTCCTGTAGCCCCATTGTAATACTCCAGATCATGATCTAGCCAAACCACCGAGTTGGCCAAAGTAAAACGAACATCAAATCCAGAAGTGTTTTGTATTTTGCCTGAAGCGGTTTCGAAATCCACATCTGTAAAAGAGATCATTACAGGAAAGTCATCCAAGTTGGATGATCCGGAAACCTGGCTGCTATTGACAGTTATGTGTTTTTTATAGGCATAGCTAAAAGGAGCATCAAATTGAATGATCTGCGTATTGTCATTATCATTGATCGTGTAGGTATGAGTTGTGTTAGAGCCTAATATGCCAAATTCCGGATTAGCCAATTCGATGATAAAAGTTTCATCCGGTTCCACATCACCGTCTGGCAAAATTGCAGCAGTTGTAATATTGGCAGAGGTATTTCCTGCAGGTATAGTAAGGGTACCGTCAGTAAATGTATATTCTGTATTGATTACTGCTGTCCCACCATTAATGGCATAATCTACATCAATGTCAGCCGATATTGCATAATCTATTCTTACATTGAAGTCGGGGGAGTTGCTTGCCTCCTCATCTCCGGCAGAATTGGTGTTTGTGAATTGGATATTCGGCCTATAGGCACCGACCGTTACATAATCCCCGTCAGCTATTGTCAGGTTGTAAGCTTCATAGATGCCACCATTTAATGTTAAGGGATAGGCTACAGCACCATTGCTAAAATCGCCATCTGAATCAACCCAAAGTGTATAGAAATCAAAATCAGCATTTAAAACTGGGAGATTCGAAGGATCTATAGATAAAGTTACTGTGCCAGGGTCGTTCGTAACATCAAATCGCCATTCTCTTGCGATTCTTTCTAGGTTAGGATCTCCATTGATTTGTTCGGCAGATGTCCAGGTGGATACATCTGCATTGTCATGACCGAATAACAACCAGTCTCCATCGTTTAGCGCGGAAGGGCTGCCTACACCAATAATGTCTCCTGAATAAGAATTCGTATGGGAGTCTGCCCCTGTTTGACCTATTCCTGATACGTCATGTCCATGAGTGTTTTCGAAAATGTAAAAGTCATTTGCTACGGGTAACTTGTATTTGGCAGCTAGATAGTTTTCAATCAGTATTCGTTCCGCATTATTGACTTTATATTGTATAATGGCAAATTCCAGAACATAGCCGTCCCATCCCGTACTTCCGTTATCTTTTGGACCACGACCAATGACAGCTTTTGATGCACCGGTTACAAGCCCTGTTTGAATAGTTCCTTGATTAGTGGGGACGTCTTGTACTCCGTCAAGCCAAAGTTCATTGAATTCTCCTTGTTGCCAAAGTCCAAGCATCAATTGAGGATCTACCGTATGGGTATCGTCAGCTGACTCATATTGATTTTGCCCACCTGCTTCAACTCCGAATTTGATTACATTGTCTCCTCCACCATAGGCACCAGCATTGTCATATCTCCAGGTAAATTCATCATCGGCGCCATCTGGATCTTCAGAATCGAAAATCCCTACATCGATGGTAGCTAATTCATCAGATTGAATAAGTGTTAAAAGTGTGTATCCCGTCTGGTTGTTGATATAGTTTTCGCCATCCTCATCTTCAAATCTGGAAGCATCTCCATGAAAAAGTACACCTGGTTGTCCATTTATAGAGGAGGTTCTCAATATTGGTCTTAACCCGCCATTTCCTGCGAACGAGGTAAAATCATTTCCATTCCCAGATTTATCCGGCCATGTTATAATTTCATTTCCGTCTCCAACAGAAAGGTCAGAAGCCCGAAGCCATACCGGAACATTTGTAGAATTGCCCACCCCACCTGGTCCTGTCTGGGCATTTACGCCGCATGCATACCAAATTAATAATAGAAACGCAGGTATTGATTTCCACCTTTTCATAATAATTAATCCTTTTCAAGTAAATCTGAATACAAAGTAGCTCTATTTTGATCTTCACTTCATCGGTATTGTGTACTATTTAGAAAAAACAGAGAATCCCCTAGGCATATAGGGGGATTTCCTAGGTGTGTGAATTTTTGACTAGAGATATAGCTAAAAATTGTATTATTATAATAAATAATGGTTATTTACCCGTGTTATGTTGAATTATTTAAGGAGTAAGATGAGTATAGAAATTAGATGATTGTTATAATCAGTTGAATTGATTAACGGACGCTTAACCTTTTGATTTCTTTGTTATTACCCTGCTGAACAGCGATTAAATAAATACCTGCCTGGATTTCTTTATAAACTCCTAATTGGATATCTATGAGCCCTTGGTTCGGAGTCACCTGTTCAAAGTGGATTAGTGTTCCGGACAGGTCAAACATAGAAACCTGAATGATGGTATTTTCATCTCCACTAATTAACCTAAGGTTTACGTTATTTGAGTTGGTCGGATTTGGAAATACGGACACTTCTATTCCAGATCTGTAGCCTTCATTGTTGACGGTAACTGGAGCATGTACATTTCTAGTCCCATCATAATCTACCTGAACTAATCTGTAGTAGGACAATCCATAGTAAGGATGACTATCTATGAATTGATAGTTTACAAACTCATTAGTGGTGCCACTACCGTCTATCTCTCCAATAGTGTCATAGTTTTCACCGTTGGTAGATTTTTGCACTTCAAAGTACTCGTTGTTGAGTTCTGATGATGTTGTCCAGTTTAGTTCTACCTGATTATCGATGAGATCCGCTGTAAATCTTACCAGCTCCACAGGAAGGGCAACCGTCGTTATTCCGCCAAAAGAAAAGGTACTAGATGAAAAATCAGAGGCGGTTTGAGAGGTAATAGAACCACTCGATTCATTTCCTGCAGGAGAACCTCCTAAGTTGACCCATTCGCTTGCTGTTGGCCCATTATAAATGGCAATTCTCACATCTTCTATGACATGTACGCCCATACCAGATATTACACCTAATTCTACATTGGCTGAATTACTTCCGCTAGGAGTGATAGTCCATGAGTTAAGTGTACTGATCTCAACCATAGCCCCATAACCGGCATTTGTAGTAATGTCAATTGTTTGCCCGCTGTTTGCATTAGATGAGAAATATTCTGCTGTCCAATTTTGACCGCCTGTGCCTACATTTTCTATACGGGCGTATCCATATCTGCTGCTATTGCCAATTGGGAAAGTGAAGTTTGCGCTTGCTGCTATTCCGTTTTTTGTCAATGGGCCTTCCACGTAGCTGGCTGAAGATCCTCCGACGATAGACGCTGAGGACGTCAAAGTCAAAGTATTGCTTCCATCTGTTTGAATATTTTGAGAGGTAAGAGTCAATACACCATCTACCTCAACAGCATTGCCTCCATCTATAATACTCAAATCACCTGATGATTTATTAACTGTAAGTCTATTGAAAGCTTCAGCACCAGTGAAGTCACCGGAAATAGTTTGGGTACCAGTTCCATCTGCCGTGAATGTTGTAGTGGTCGCATCAACGCTAAATGTGCCAGTAGTTTTTGTTATGTCTTGCGCAAAATTAAAATTGCTTGAATTGGCTCCGGAGATCGTGCTTGACCCGGCAATGGTTAAATCACCTTCCAGATCAATCGTTCCATTTGTGCCTAAAGCCACAGTACCTCCGTTGAGAATTAAATCACCAAGTATGATGAGATCGTTGTTTCCAAGATCAAGTGTTCCAGCTGTGACGGTTACATTACCATTTACTGTAAAAGTGGTGTTTGTTCCTAAATCCAATGTACCATTGGTCAGCGTCATATTGCCAAGGACTTCAACGGTTACATTAAAATCATTGTTAAGTGTTGTGCCACCGCGAAGCTCTAAATCATTACAAATGGTAATGTCGGTGTTCGGAAATGATTTTGTACCTGTACCGTCGATCAAAAGGTTTCTAAGGTTGGCAATTTGGTCGGGTAAGGTGTAATCATCATTGTCATTGAATGCTAAAGTACCTCCAGTAGAGCAGTTGAAGAAATCGTCATAAATACCTGCTGGTAAGTTGCCTCCTCCAGAAATCACTAAAGTTCCTGTGCCAGATACTCGTCCTAGTCTGGCATTGGTAGCTAAAGCTGAAACAGTCAATGTTCCATCAATTACTGTTTTGTATGCCAGTAGATCTGGACCGTCCATGATAATTTCATCACCGGCCAATATATCTACAATAGCTCCTCTTGGAGCTGAGTTTGTATCCCATGAACCATCTGTAGTCCAGTTTCCTGTACCTCCAGATACATTAGAAGTTACGGTCTGTACCTGATTTGGAATTGCCCCATCTACACCTGCTGTATAATCACCACCGATTCCAGAATCACCCGTCGCACTAATGACATCAAAGGATAGTGTGTTACTACCGTCTCTAGATTGGTAGTTGAAGCCAGTTTCGAGTTTATTCCAGGTGTCTGATGCGTCGGGGAGGAGACGAGCGGTATTGTAGTCATTTAGTGTAAATGGAGAGGTGACATAGGCATCCGAACCGAAATATGTAAAGGTTAAATTACCAATAAAGTCTGTCATCCCTGATGAGGTCACTTCCCAATAGTATTGTAGTACGTTGTCTTGATCAACGAACTCTGGTGAATCAACATCTTCCTGTACATTAGGGTGCGGTTCATCTGCTGCTCTGATGGCAATCGTTGCGTTTGTTTCACTGTTTTGTGTCAAAGAAATAACCACTGGTGTGTACTTATTTCCTGAGCCTATGGGATAGGTGAAGGCACTAGCTGCCGTGCCATTATATACCTTGATAACACCAGCATCTGTAAAACTCCTTCTGGTCTGAACCATTTTCGATGAAGAAAACCCTCCGCCGCTAGCATCGAAGAAGACTGCATCCTCATTCATTGTCAATTGGAAGCCCTGAATGTCTAATGACCCTGTGTGCAATCTAACTTGCTCAGTAATAACTACGTCGTTGTTTATAGTAACATCAGAAGCGTTTTGAACCTGAATTCTACTGAAAGTACCTGTTCCATTAATATCTTGTGGAGTAGAGCCCGCTAGAATAATACCACTGTTGCTTTTTGTTCCATTTGTATTGGTATGAATGGCTGAGTTAGTGACTGTACCTGAAACAGTAATATCGTTGTTGTTGTCATCTAATGTTCCTGAGGTAATGTTCAAATTGTTTTGAATGGTTAGGTCACTGGAAGCCTGTAATTGAACCGTGTTGGCACTTGATTTATTCAAGTTGTAAAAAGTGGTAGCACCAGTTATTAATTGGGTGCTTGAGCCATTAAAAGTTGTGGTGTTTGAATTTGGAGTAAATGTTCCGCTATTGGTAAAATCCCCAGCAATAGAGAGAGCCAAGCCAGAAGCATCCAGGATAGTATTGGCTTCAATCGTTAAGTCATTATTGATGGTCAGAGGCGTATTCAACAAACTCAGCGTCGGATAGTCAGAAGTACCAGATGAGTTATCTACAACTATATCATAAAGATTGATGAAACTCTTAATAGATAATGCCTCAGTTCCAGAAACTGTAGAGAGATCTCCGAATTGAATAGTTGTACCAGTGCCTACGGCGTAAGTATCAGGGTCCAAATATAAGGATGCTACAGATGCAGTAGATAAATGGTTTGCGATGGTAATTGAGCCACCTGAGAAGTTAAACGAACTTCCGGTTCCATAGACAGCAAACATAGGCTTGTTCGTACTAGGTGATCCTCCATTATTGGTTCCAATAAGGGCTGTACCACCTGATTGGTTATAACTCAATATCCCTCCAGAGGTAAAGATGGATTCACGAATTTGCGATCCTACCAGCAACTGTGCAGTCCCACTTAAGTCTATACTTGCAGAGCCTGAACTTGAATATTGCAGATAGTTGTTGTTTCCACCATCCATGTCTAATATTCCAGTTCCATCCAATGTGATTGACCCATCTAGTGTTATGCCTAAATCATCTCCAAGGACGGTCATTGTACCAGCACTAATTTGCAGACCAGCAGTAGCTGGAATGTTGAAGTCAGAATCATTTGTTTCATTAGTTAAAATAATATCATTCGCATCTCCGATGTTGGTGTCATTAATAACTAATACTCCATTTTGAAGTTCAATCGGCTGAACCGTAGCCGTAGGGGTGCTTAGCGTAAAATCATCATTGAATGTGAAGGAATAGGTCTGATCAGTTCCCTTATTTTGAACAATCCTGTGTAGATCAGGGGTGGAGGTAGACGTTCTTGAATAGCTATTATTACTTTCTCCTTGTAGCTCTAAGATTGCTCTTGGTCTGGCATTGTCAGCATTGTAGAGGTCAAAACTGTGTCCATTTTCCGCTCCGTGAATGATGTCTCCCTTAAGGATTAGTGTATGTTCCAGATCTACTGCTGCATCGGCAACGATCAAATCACGATCTTGTGGATTTGTAAATGGATCCACAGTATAATCAATATCTCCATTCACAGTTACGGTCACTGCTGAACCACTATTTGGAAATTGGAAAGTTCCCCCCACCCAAGTTCCGATGACTAGATCTTCACCAATCGTCATGTCCTGTACAGGAATTAACGTCCCGTTTCCTTGTACCACTACATTGGCGTTAGTTGTAATATTTTGATCGATGGTATAAGTGGCTGATTCTACCATCAGATTAGGGATGGGGGTGGGAATGTTATTGAGTGTAGCAGTACCTCCAAAGTATAGGTAGTATGAATCAGTATTTTCTCCAAAATCTCCAAAATCGCCATTAGCAGTAATTGCTAATGTGGCGTCAAAAGAGACCATGCCTGAGCCTGTAACCAGTCCCAGGTTGTAGGTGCCAGCAGTTAAAAATTGTAGCCTTGGTAAATCTTCAGATGTGGGGTCGGGATAGGTCGTATAGTCGTGTTCGAATATTACCGCACCTAAATCATTGATACCTGCTAATACATTGACACGGTGAGAATCCCCGGCACCGTCTGACTGGATGATGACTACGCTGCCTTCAGTAGGCACTTCTTGGGTACCAGATCCATCCTGTACATTTCTAGACCAGGTGGCGGCAGTGTTGAAATTTCCATCCTGACGAGAATAGTAAATAGTTGGATTGCTGTTGAAGCGGTTGTTATGTCCAGCGCTATAGAAGGCTTTATCTAATGGAATGGTAGAATCGTCGAATGTGATTTCATTAGTTCCAGCATTGTAATCGTTTTCTGTAGAACGGGTAAAAGGCAATACTGCTAATCCTTTACCACATCTCCAACTTCCCGTACCAGAACCATCCAAATCCACTTCGTCATGAATAAAAACCTGCGAGCTTACCTGTGGCAAAACGGTGAAGTCAGAATGGTTGACTCGCCAGTAATAACTTAGAATACCCCCAGCTCCAGGGTCGTTGGATGGTATCTCATCATCTGCTACACTCACTGTGATATAGCCATCGTCAGTTAGAGTAGAAATATTTATGCTTGCAGGAGTATATCTAGAGCCGTCCGTAACGTCCTGGTTATTAGCGTCTGTTCCAATTGGAAATACGAATGTGCCTGTGGCATCTACATACATTTCAATTCCACCATCTGAAGCATTTCCATCTGTTTGCACAAATCTGTTCGCTCCAAATCCACTAATCGTTGCTGATGCTCCTTGCATACGGAGTTTGCTAGAGTTTATGTCCAACAACTGGTCCTGGCTAAAGGTTAATGTTCCTGTAACCACCTGGTCAGCAGAGAAACTAACATCATTGGATGCATCATTTAGATTGACATTTCCAAATACACCATTCCCATCGCCGCTCACTGCATAGTCAGTAGAGCCTCCACTAAATTCTAAGGCCCCAGTTCCAGTACTTTGGTGTGTTCCAGAGTTGGATAGACTGCCCTGAACGATAATATCTTGATTGGCATTATCTATAGAAGCACTCGATCCGATAGTCAATGAATTGTTGACGGTCATGTCTCCACTATTGATTGTCTTCAGGCCTGTGCCGGACACATTCACATCATAAAAATCACCATATGTACCTGCTAATGTAATGGTCTGACTCGCCTCGCCATTAAATGTAGTCGTGTTGTTTCCTCCCTGGGTATAGGTAGATCCGGTTGCAATATTAAAATTTCTACCCAGCGTAATGTTATTTCCTCCCAGTCTAAAATCTGCCCCACTAGCTAATATTAAGTCATTAGATACGGTAATGTCCGACTGTATATCGACAAACTCAGTGTCGTCATCAGTAATCGTAAGGTTATAAAAATTTGGAGTAAAATAGATTTCAAAACCGTCTGTTCCCAATTCTCCTGGCTCGATGTCGATTTCGATAGTCCCACCTGTCACGCTGTAATTGCCTTCAGCAACGTCTACATTTATACCGTTTACTACTCCTGATCCGGCTAGGACTCTTTCATTGTAATCTTTAAGGATGATGCTACCACCAGACATGACAAAAACCCCATTGGTAGATTTGAAATCAAATAGACCAATAGTGTCGTCCCAGGTATTACCAGCTTCTGTAGTTCCTACCAAATTAAGTGTACCTCCACTCTGCTGATATACGATTTTCGCATTAGCTCCTCCACTATTTCTCAGCTGAGGTAGTGTCATCGTTCCTCCTTCTATGATCAAATTGGGAGAGCCATATTGTGAAAAGAAGGAGCCGGGGGCTTGATGAGATTCAAATGTGCCATCTGTTAATCGCCATTTACCCATAAAGGTAACGGATTGTTGTTGGCCAGTAGCCCCTCTTACACCATCAATATCTACGGCATCAAGTTCTGGATCTATGGCTGCAATTTGGGCTTCACTATTTGCGGTTGCCCATACTTCCACATTTGGACCATCCATCCAAAGCGCACCACTCTCTGGGATCATCCAGGATCCATTGGTTCCGCCTCCCAGGTTAACATTGCCTTCAGAAAGTGAGGGAATAAATGTACTACCAGTTAAGTGCAGCGTTCCATTTTGAATATATATTGGTTTTCCAACTGTCGGATTGGCACTATTAGGGGTATTGCCAATATCATTTCTTCCGTAAACTCGAAAGTTTTCCAATGCGGAAGGGTTGACAGTAAGTAAGTAGGTTTGATCTGTTCCTTTATCGATGACCAGGTCATAAAAATTGGTCGTGTTATTACAGGTCAATGTATTATCAGATTGTCCTGTAAACCGCACAGTTACAGCGCCCTCATTTGCCCCTGTTGGAAAGGAATCAAAATCGTATCCACTGAGGTTGGAAAAATTAATTATTCCATTGTTGGTCAAGTCGCCGTATAAGTTGAGTCGGTGATAGGTAGTGTGGTAATCAGCCGGACCAGTTGGGTCGCCGATATCTCCGCTACCTACTGATATTTCTCCATTAGCGGCGACGTTCAGGTTTCCGAGAACATCTATAATCAACCGAGTAGTGCTCGCATCATTAATTTGAAAATCACCTCGAGTAATAGTCAGGTTGTTATTAACAGTTATATCACTAGTAAGAATAAGATGCTGAGCTGAAGAATTGAAATTGAGCACCAAGTTATAAAAAGAGGTCAAGCCTGAGGCCGAAGTCAAGTTTACATCACTGGACCCATAATATTCCACTGTACCAGCTCCAGAACCTGCATTGGTAAAAACACTGCCGTCTGTTATGGTTGGGAGGATATCATCGCTCAATCTGATTGTGCCTGATCCTTCCAGTTCAGTAACCGTTCCATGACCTGTACTGCTGCCAAAATCAAGTGTCCCATTGACTACCAGTTTAGAAAGCGTACCGGATATATCACCATTGCCTACCGTTACTGTTTTACCAGAGAGAATGGTAACTATATCTGTCGCTGCTGTAGGAGAAGTGTCAGGAGTTAAGCCGTCAGGGTTGTTGTAAATAGCTCCAGCGGGATCAAGCGTCCATGTATTGGTATTTGACCAGTCGCCTGAATTAATAACATACCATTTTTTTGACGTAGAAGGACTACCAAGCGTGAAGTAACCACTATTTAATTCTCCATCAGTCAATGTGAACCGTATTCTGTCTCCATTGAATGTAGGGTTGGTAACCATGCTTACCTGAGTGAAGTCACCAGAAGTTCCTGCTCGAGTCAAAAGACTGAAATCAGTTGCAGTTAGTCCAGTGACATCAGTGTACATTCCGGATTCCACGATGTCGAATTCAATAATGCCACCAAGATTTCCAGTTTTTTCCAGATACCAAATTCTATTATAGCGTTCGGTATTTGCTATACCGGTTAAGTTTGTTGATGTGGTACTTAGATTACTATTGTTGTGTCCTGTGAAAAGGTATTCATCATTTGAGAATGCATCTGAGCCATTTTCAGATAAGTAGATAGTGCCACCCTCTCCAGTAGTTGCGTTATGAGTTGTGGTGTTGAGTTGTCCAACTCCTACCAAATTGTACCGGTAGTTAGCACCAGCGCCACTATAGTGATCATTTCCCCCGATAGAAATACCAAATTTTTCCGAATAGTAGTTTTCAACTACTCTAATTTCAGCTTCGTTTAAAACCACATCATAATAAATTAGCTCTCCAAGGTATCCGTCAAAGTAATTAGCACTTGAAGCATCGCTACCTATTTTAATTTGAACGGCATTGTGATCACCTATGGTGGTAGGGATTGATGTGTTATTTGTATAGGTGACCCCATCCAGTGTAAGCGCTATTTCTGCAGGACCTGCAGCACCATCATAGGTACAACTAACAATATGGCTTTGTCCAGCAATGATTGAGGAAGCCGGACTTGATACAGTATAGCTTGAAGACCCATTGTTAATTCCGAAAGTCATACTTCCGTCGGCAGCTATATAAGCGTATATCCCATTAGTACCATCTCCTTGCTGATAAATGTATTGTAAACTACCTACTGTAGAAGGCTCGATGATCATGAACATGGTTCTAGCATTGAGCGTAGAGGCAGGGCTAATGCTATTGGAAGGGTCAGCCAAGTCTAGGAACTCACTACTGGCAGCTGTGAATAAAACTCCTGGTTCGGCATTTGTGCCAATTCCCGCAGAGGCATCAAATGTAGGGTTCGTGGCCGTGCTGTTGTTAGTGGCGTCGTTGCTGTTTGCTCGATCAGTCCAGGTGGTTACGTTGTTGGTGCCATCATAGGTCAGGCCTTTATCAGATCGAAGCCAAAAGGTAATGTTGCTCGCAGGCGAATTAACTCCACCAGGCCCGGTTTGAGCATATGTTGATCCTGCGCCTAGCAGGACAATGACTAATGAAAGTAGAAGGTTTTTCATCAAAGTTCTTATTTCAATTATTTCAGGTCAGGTCATTACAACCTTCAGGATTTACTATTTTGACAAATACAACCAGCTGCTATGCGCCAGTTATATCTACAATGCAAAAATAGAAAGCATATAAACACTATATATACGTAAACCCCTCTATTTGCAAAAAATGGGTATTCCCCTAACATTATAGGGGGATTTCCTACGAATGCTGCAAAATATTCGATTAATGAGTAACAAATTGTATTATTCTAATAAAAAATAATCAATTATCATTTTTTAATTGTACTACCCTGGAAGAGTGGCTTTTCTCGTACTGGGTTAATTAGATTTTTGAGTGGCACTATTGCGAGAAGAAAATGGAAATCGAAAGTTTATATTTTAATGAGACATAAAAAAAACGAGGAAAACCAAAACCTCGTTTTTTTATTATGAGAAAAATTACTGATTGAATTTCGTTTAATCCAATCACGTAATGACAACTGATTATTTCCAAATGTTAGCAAAAGAAAAATCAGTAAATTGGATGTTAAATGTTGAACTTCTTAACCTGTAAGACTGCAACGCTTATAAGCTTGCCTGATATCAAGTCCGATACATTAGCTGTGTATCAACAAATTGAGAATTTAACCTTTAACACTGACAAAACAGCTGGTGAATTTGATCCCCCTATACTTTTTTATTGGCTATTATTACGCCTATAAGGGATTTTTTGAATGAAATGAGGGGCTTACCAATTAAATATTAGAAGTTTTTAAAAAGGCCGAATTTTATTGCTGAAAGCGTAGGGTTTGCCTTATTATTCGGCATTAAATATTGTAAAATAAGACTGTCTTTTTTGCGACATTTTCTAGTTAATTTTAGAAACAAAATTTTATTTTGTGAATACCAGAAATGGCAACCTTTTAAGTTGGTTTGGATTCCTGAAATACTTCCATTCATTAGGAGATAGAATATAATTCTTTGATTGGTTACTTAATCCTTGTGATTTTCTGATTTATGTTTATTATTTCCAATGAATATTTTGATGGGCAACAAGATGCTTAGCTTTACATCATGATAAAAGATAGCTCATGTATTGGAAAAAATATAGTAGACAAAAAATAAGAGATGTAGTTTTTGAAGCGATTGGAAAGAACCTTAACTACCGAGATTCACCACCAATAGGGCTTCCAGCCTCATATTTAGATCCTAAGGTGTTCTATTCAGACGCACCTTTTTTAAGTGAGGCTCCATTTATGAGTACAATGGTAGCTAATCCGAATCATATTGGTTGTCACACCATGGGCGACTCCGAACCTGTTTTTAGTGGAACCCAGGCTATTGAAAGAGAGCTTATTGAGATTTGTGCAACTCAAATTTTTGGTGCTGAATCGGATGCGGTAGATGGGTATGTTGCTTCTGGCGGCACGGAGGCCAATATTCAAGCATTTTGGGTTCTAAGGAATTATTTTATACAGGAATTGGGAGCCGCTCATGATGAAATTGCTATGGTATATTCTTCAGATGCTCACTATTCGATGCCCAAAGGCGTGAACCTGTTGAATATTAAGTCTATAGTGGCGCAGGTAGATGAAGAAACGCGCTTGATCGATTTGATCAAGTTGAAAGAATCATTGACTCAAGCCAAGGCGTCTGGTGTTAAATATTTTATTGTAGTCATGAATATGTCTACCACCATGTTTGGTTCAGTGGATGATATGGAAGGCGCTATTGATTTGTTTCATTCTATGAGCTTGAATTTTAAGATTCATGTGGATGGTGCTTATGGAGGGTTTATTTACCCTTTTTCAGCCAAGGATGTCTTATATTCTTTTCAGAATGAGCATGTGTTTTCATTTTCTTTAGACGCCCATAAGATGCTACTGTCTCCTTATGGTACTGGTATTGTACTGATTAGGAAAGGGTATATAGACTATGCTATGACCCAAGAGGCAAACTATGTAAAAGGGAAGGACTACACTTTAATTGGTAGTCGTTCAGGTGCGAATGCAGTGGCTATTTGGATGATCTTAAGAGCATATGGCTCTGAGGGTTGGACTGCAAAAATTGCCGAGCTTCTTGATCGTACCGATTGGCTTTGTGAGCAATTGTCCAAGCGAGGTATTGTGTATTTTCGGCATCCAAAGATGAATATCGTTACGATGAAACCAGATATGATCGATAAAGCATTGGCTGAAAAGTATTTTTTAGTTCCTGATGATCATGATTCTCCGGCTTGGTGGAAAATTGTTGTGATGGATCATGTTACCGAGGGTGTTTTAGATCATTTCTTATTGGATTTAGATAAATCAATCACAAATGCATAAAAATGGATTGTTAATAGGAGCGGTGCTAGGTCTGTTGTCCGTAGTTATTGGTGCGTTCGGTGCGCATGGGTTGAAAGATATCTTAGTGGAAAATGGTAGACTAGATGTTTTTGAAACGGCAGTGAAATATCAAATGTACCATGCATTTGCGTTGCTGTTTACTAGTCTCCTAGCTGAGAAAATAAAAGGAAGATGGGCCACTAGAGCGATCTTTTGTTTTGTGACTGGGGTTATAATTTTTAGTGGCTCCTTGTATGTTTTGAGTATATCCAACATCGGCATTTTCGGAGCGATTACACCAATTGGTGGTTTGTTTTTTGTAGCTGGGTGGATTTACCTAATTATTAGTATTGTCAAGAACACTTGAAAATGATTAATTTTAATAGCTAGTAGATGGGACGATTGATTACTTTGAATTTTTGTTTATCTAACTTTATTAACATGAAAAGGCAACTTTTTACTTTTTGGCTTTTACTTCTTGTATTGATATGTTCTTGTAGTGATGACGATGAAGAAGGCTTAGGGGATTTGCCAGATTATTGGGTTGGAACTTGGACTTCTGTTCTACTGAATGCTACTAGCTGTCCAGATGATACTGACAATGGAACGTGCACTGTTGGCTGTTTGAGTATTTCATTTGATTCAGAAGGTAAATACTCAGGTGTGTTTTTCAATGAAACTATATCAGGGACTGCAACTGGAAACAGTAATACTTTAGAATTATGTTCACCGAATAATGAATGTACAACTATCACTTATTCATTTACTTCAAGTGGAACCTCAGTATCCTGGACGGATTTAGAGGATGGTTGTAGTTATAACGGAATTGTTATCCAACCTAATTTTCCAAGTGAATTGGTGGGAACGTGGACTTCTAATTCGGGTGTAGCTTCAGGATGCGACGACGATTCAGATAGTGGAACTTGTACGCAAGACTGTTTGACCTATACATTTGATGTGGATGGTACTTTTGAAGGGGAGTTGTTAGAAGAACCCCAAAGATCAGGTTTTGGTTATGCTAGCGGTTCTAGTCTCTACTTATGTTGGTCTGGAGAATTTAGTTGTCAGGAGGTGACCTATGAAATCTCGGGAGATTCTGGTACAGTAACATGGGACGATAATGAAGATGGGTGTACTTACACTGCAGATATTTCTAAGGAATAGTATTTAATAGACAAAAAAGGCTTTCAGATTACCTGAAAGCCTTTTTTGTCTAAAACATTGAAGTGATTAAACATCCACTTTCGCATATTTTGCATTCTTCTCGATAAACTCTCTTCGTGGAGCTACTTCGTCTCCCATAAGCACAGAGAATAAATGATCCGCTTCTGCCGCAGATTCGATAGTTACTTGCTTCAAACTTCTGTGTTCAGGATTCATTGTTGTCGTCCAAAGTTGTTCAGGGTTCATTTCTCCAAGACCCTTGTATCTTTGTAGTCCTACAGACTCCTCTTTGCCGTCTCCAGCCAATTCTCTAGTAACTCTCTCTCTGTCGTCTTCAGACCAAGCATATCGCTCTTGTTTACCCTTTTTCAATAAATAGAGCGGAGGGAGTGCGATGTACAAGTAGCCATTGTCGATCAAATCTCTCATGTATCTAAAGAAGAAAGTCAGAATCAATGTACGAATGTGACTACCATCAATATCAGCATCCGTCATGATGATGATTTTGTGATATCTCAATTTCTCCATGTTTAGCGCCTTTGGGTCTTCTTCGGTTCCGAATTTTACCCCAAGAGCAGTAATCATGTTTTTAATTTCTTCGTTTTCGTAGATGCGATGCTCTTGAGCTTTTTCTACGTTTAGAATTTTACCCCTAAGTGGAAGAATAGCTTGAAATTTCCTGTCTCTACCTTGTTTGGCGGATCCACCTGCAGAATCTCCCTCTACTAGGTAAAGTTCACATTCCGCTGCATCTTTTGAAGAACAGTCAGCCAATTTACCCGGCAATCCTGATCCAGACATCACATTCTTACGCTGCACCATCTCTCGAGCTTTACGTGCCGCTTGTCTAGCTTGCGCAGCAAGAATGACTTTCTGTACGATTGCTCGTGCCTCTTTAGGATTTTCTTCCAGATAATTATTTAAAATTTCGCTTACGCTAGTATCTACAGCGCCCATGGCATCTGAGTTACCCAATTTGGTCTTGGTCTGACCCTCGAACTGGGGTTCCTGAACTTTTACAGAAATAATAGCTGTTAATCCTTCTCTAAAGTCATCACCAACAATTTCTACTTTGGCTTTTTCTAGCAATCCAGATTTGTCTGCATAAGACTTTAGCGTACGAGTTAGAGCTCTTCTGAAACCAGCCACATGAGTACCACCTTCTATCGTATTGATGTTATTGACATACGAAACCACGTTTTCGGTATAAGACGTATTATAGGTTAGAGCCACTTGAACAGGAATGTCTCCTTTCTCACCTTCCATGTATACTGGGTCGGGGATCAATTTTTCTCTTGAACCATCCAGATAATTGACAAACTCTATCAATCCACCTTCTGAGAAAAATTCTTCGCCAATGAAGTTGCCTTCTTCGTCTTTTTCTCTTTTGTCTGTCAAATGAATTTTAATACCAGCATTCAAATAAGACAGCTCTCGTAATCTAGAAGCTACAGTTTCGTATTTGTATTCACTTACAGTGAAAATTTCAGTATCAGGTAAGAAGTGAACGAATGTACCCGTGATGTCTGTTTTCCCGGTTTCTTTTACTGAATACTTCGGAATTCCTTTTGAATATTCTTGCTTGAATACTTTACCACCTCTGTGGACGGTTACTTCAAGCATGGAAGAAAGGGCATTTACACAAGATACACCCACGCCATGAAGACCTCCAGATACCTTGTAGGTATCTTTATCGAATTTACCACCGGCATGAAGTACAGTCATTACTACTTCCAGCGCCGAACGACCTTCTTTTTCATGCATATCCGTAGGGATACCACGACCGTTGTCGGATACCGAAATGGAATTATCTTCGTTAATAGTGACTGTAATAGTATCACAGTGGCCGGCGAGCGCTTCATCAATTGAGTTGTCTACTACTTCCCATACCATATGGTGAAGCCCTTTAAATCCGACATCGCCGATGTACATGGCTGGTCGTTTTCTTACCGCTTCTAATCCTTCTAATACCGTAATATTACTGGCTGAGTAGTCACCTTTTTGTGCTCCGCTGGCTTGCTTCTTTTCTTCGCTCATTTTACGTATTTATTAATCTTTGTTCGGGTGTAATTTTTCTTTAAAATGGCTATTGAATTGTAACCGTGACAATATCCCGAAACGGGACTTGATTTACCCGAATAAAATCTGCCAAAAATACGAAAATCTAGCTGCCCAATTGGTGGTTTTTTTAACATTTTTAAGATTATGACTGAGATAATTTTTCTGGTTGGGTAAATTGCGATAGAGAATCAGATTTCAGCGAAATTTATATTATTCATGCCCCATATTTTAAAGCAAGCTTCACTTAAAGGATATAATACTTTTGGAATAGAAGCTGTGGCAGAACAACTTATCAAAGTTTCTAATAATCAGGAAGTTAAAGAAGCAATTGATATGGCTAAAAAACTGGATGTGCCTCCCTTGGTACTAGGTGGAGGGTCCAATGTTTTATTCACTAAAAAAACATACCCGCTGGTTATCCTTAATAATTTGACCGGCATAGAAAAACAAAAGGAGAATGAGGACTTTGTTTGGATAAAATCTGGCGCAGGTGTGATTTGGCATGAGTTGGTTTTGCACTGTATTGATAATGGCTGGGGAGGGATCGAAAATTTGTCCTTAATACCGGGTACGGTGGGGGCTGCACCTATGCAAAATATTGGGGCATATGGAGTAGAAATAAAGGAAGTGTTTGAGTCATTGGAGGCAATTCATTTGGATACTTTAGCCGAGCAGGCTTTTGGCAACGACGATTGTCAGTTTGGTTATAGAGAAAGTGTTTTTAAAAGAAAGTTGAAGGGAGATTATTTTATTACTTCAGTTACCTTAAAACTGACTAAAAAACACAAAGTGAACGTCAGTTATGGGGCTATCACCGATGTGTTGGACAGTCAATCGATATCGAATCCATCTATTAAACAAGTGAGCGACGCAGTTATTCAGATTAGAGAATCAAAGCTGCCCAATCCGAAAGAAATAGGTAATGCCGGAAGTTTTTTTAAAAATCCGGTGATAAGTAATGATCATTTCCAAGAGCTTAGAGCAACCTATTCTAATATTCCAAGTTATGAGCAGCCTAATGGTAAGGTAAAGGTACCAGCCGGGTGGTTGATCGAACAGTGTGGATGGAAGGGCATGCGTGAGGGCCACATTGGTGTCCATGTAAATCAGGCATTGGTATTGGTGAACTATGGAAATGGAACAGGCGCAAACATTAAGGATCTGGCATTCAAAATCAAAGATTCAGTTAAGCAGAAGTTTAATATTGACATCACTCCAGAAGTCAACATTATCTAATATTTCATATCATGTATTATAACCTTCTGAAACAACCTACGTTTAGTGACTGAGTAATCACTCAGTATGACTAAGAAAGAAAAAATCATGCGGTCGGCGATCAAACTATTTTGTTCGCTGGGTTTTCAAAATACTTCTACCACCAAGATCACTAAAGATGCTGGTGTAGGGACGGGCACTTTGTTTTTATATTTCAAATCTAAAGATGAGCTAGTTAACGCTCTATATGCTGATGTCAAGCGAGAAATTATGGAATTTCATCATGTGTTTGCAGATCAGTCTTATCCTTTCAAACAACAGCTGAACTTATTCTGGCAGCACATTGTGACGTGGGGTGTTCAAAACCCCGTAAGATTCAAGTTCATGATGCAGTTTAAGAACTCCCCTTATATTTCTCAGCTTACCGTTCAGGAACTTCAAGAAGAGAATCAATTTGTAGAGAAGGTGATGAATCAAGCGATAAAGGACGGAATTCTTATTGACCAGCCCTTCGAGTTTTTGATTTCAATATTTACTTGTCAATTCAGTGCTATTATCCAATACCTTAGTACGCAGGAAGCCAATGAGCATGAACGAATGATTCAAATCTCTTTTGACGTTTTGTGGAACGGAATCAAGAAATAAATCATGTTAAAAATACTAAAAATGACCCTATTAACAATTTTTATGGCTGTAATTGCCATCGTCATTCTTGTGGTTATCTTTTTCAAAACAGCTCCCCAAATTGGGGTATCTGCATCAGGAGTAAGGCTAGAAGAAATTCAAAATTCTCCGCAATTTCAGGAAGGAAAGTTTCAAAATTCAGTGCCAACTGAGACTGATTTTCCTATTTCCAAATATTTCAAAGTGATGTATCAGTTTGTTACAAATACCAAAGGTAGGGAACCGGAAGAAAGGATCGAGACTTTTGCTTTTGATCCTGAGAAGTGGGCTTCAAGAAATGAGAATGAAATCATGTTGAGTTGGTTTGGTCACTCTACCGCTCTTATAAAAATAGATGGTAAGACGATTCTGGCTGACCCTGTTTTTGGTGAGCGAGCTTCTATGTTTTCCTTTATGGGGCCTAAAAAGTTTGATTACAGTCATCATATGAATGTGAATCAACTACCTGAAATCGATTTGGTTATTATATCACATGATCACTATGACCATTTGGATTATCCAACTATTACTCAACTAAAGGATCGTGTAAAGCTGTTTTATGTACCGCTTGGTGTGGCGTCTCATTTGGAAAGTTGGGGAGTGGCAGCTGATAATATTGCAACCTTTGATTGGTGGGATGAGCAAAATCTGGATGAAAATATCAAACTGACATTTGCTCCAACAAGGCATTTTTCAGGGAGGGGCCTGACCGATAAGTTCTCTACTTTATGGGGTTCATGGGTCATAGAAGGGAGAGCTCAGAAGATGTATTTTAGTGGGGACTCTGGGTATTTTTCTGGCTTCAAAGAAATTGGAGAAAAGTTTGGTGAGTTTGATTTGGCTTTGATCGAATGCGGAGCCTACAACAAAGAAAATTGGCCTGACATTCATATGTTGCCTGAGCAATCGGTGCAAGCAGCATTAGACGTAAAAGCTAAAATTGCCATGCCTATTCATTGGGGTAAGTTCAATCTGGCTTTGCATCTATGGAAAGACCCTATCGAAAGATTTAAGAAGGCAGCCAGGTCTAATGGCCTGAACACGCACACACCAAAGGTTGGTAAAGTATTAATGATTCCTTCAGGATACAGCTCTGACGAGTGGTGGGAAAATTACATGTAAATGTCCCGCAAGCCTTCTCTCAAGAAAATCCTATAAATGTTATTCTCAGGATAGTTCGGTTTTATTCTTTTTTTGAGTAATTTCTTGCCTAACGGACTATACGACTGAGCTATGAGAATTGACATTCTGTTTTTGAGTGTTGTATTTGTTTTTATTTCCAACTCTTATTCTATAAGTGAATCCCTTCAGACTGATACTAATCGAATAGAGGCTGATTCATGTGCTCGTGTCCTTGATTTTGACTGTGCGATTGACTCATATAAAGAAGCTTTATTATTTGAAAATGTAGATAGTAGCTTGGTTGATTTCTTAGATATTCATAATCGAATAGGTGACATCTACTACAAACAAGGGTATTTCACAGAGGCCAATAGGAGTTATCAGCTGGTTCTGAAGTACGCAGAGAAACATGGTGAAGAGAGTGAAGCGGCTAAGGCCCTTATGGGGCAATCACATGTCCTCTGGAGATATGGAGATAATGTCAAATCAATTAAAAACATATTGAAGAGTATTGATCTATTTCGGTCATTGAAGGATACTGCTAATTTGGTAAGTGCATCAAATATTTTAGGAGGAATCTATGTGAGTACGGGTGAACTAAGGAAAGCAAGCGATATCTATGAAGAAACTTTAAGTATCGCTATAGCGGGTAAAGATTCTATAGGAATGGCCAGCTCTTATGAATACAAAGGAGTGATTCGATCATTTAAGAAGGAATATGCAGAGGCAATTAAGTACTATCTCAAGTCTCTATCCATTAATTTGAAAATTGGAAATGAAGTAGATGCTGGAATTACCAATGCCAATATTGGTGAAGCCTATATGAATTTAGCTGACTACAAAATTGCATTGGAATATCTTTCGGTCGCAGAGGAAATTCTAACCAGGTATAATTTCAATTCAGGATTAATCTTTGTGAATTACTGTGCAGGTGAATGCTATATGAGACTAGGACAATTTTCAAAGGCACATCAGCGATTCAATAAAAGTTTAGCACTTATATCGGTCACCGGAGAATCAAGAGAAAAATCAACTGTACTGGGGTTAAAAACGGAATGTTTTGAATTGGAAGGTGAATTTGAACAGGCGTACAAACTGCAAAAAGAATATGCGATTGCCAAAGACTCATTGAATGCCTCAAACCAAAACGAACAACTCATGCAGATCATGGGACAGTTTGAATTTGAGAAAAAGGAACAAGAAAATTTATTCTTGCAACAAGAAAATGACCTGAAAGCAAAAGAGATTGAGTCTAAACAGGCTCAAATCAGATTACAATATGCCATTGTAATAATCTTGATCATTTTCCTTCTTATTGTAGTTTTTCTATTCATTAAACTTTACAAAAATAAGAAGCTATTAGATGAGGCCAACCAGACAAAAAATAAGCTATTCGGTTTTATAGCTCATGATATCAAAGCTCCATTGGGAAACCTGCAAATGCTGGTGCATATGCTAGGTGATGGGTATGCACATAATAAAGAGGAGCAATCCAAAGTGCTTTCAGAATTGAATAATTGTGCCTATTCGGTGGTTCAATTGACCGACGATCTTATATCCTGGTCAGTGGCGCAACAGGATGGGTTGAATTTTCATCCTGAAAATTTGGTTTTGGGAGAATTGGTCAAGGACACTCTTGATTTGTTTAAACCACAGATTGATTTTAAGAAAATTGATATTGAAAATTCAATTCAGCCCTTTTTGGAAGTCTATGTAGATAAAAAAGCGTTTCTGTCTATCATGAGAAACATTGTTTCCAATGCGATCAAGTTTTCGGAGTCGGGAGGTGAAATTGTGATAAGTGCCAAAGAGGTGATGGATAAAAAATCTGGTCGTGCCATGACAGAGCTTCGGTGTAAGGATGAGGGCGTTGGAATGTCAAAGAAAAAGATTGATCTATTGATTAACTCAAATCAAATTCATACTACAAGGGGAACGGCTAATGAAAAAGGCACAGGGTTGGGTTTAAACTTGATAAAGGAATTTGTAGAGAAATCGGAAGGCTATATCAAAATCAAGAGCAAAGAAAATGTGGGCACAAGGTTTTCAGTATTTCTCCCGACAGTCGATCAATAGCTATGCGTTTGAATCAATCTTGAAGCACGTTGCTCACAAAAGTCGATTTAAACATCATCCACAAAAGGAAGAAAACAATCGCCCACTTAAGATAGATCGGGTAGAAGTCAGTAGTGTCACGAAACCTGTTTTCTTTGATTTCGGCTTTTTCATACTTGTCGATCAATTCAAATACACTTTCCAAAGCCTTGTTGTCGGACACCCGATAGAACTGGCCATGGCCTATTTCTGCTATCTTTCTTAGCGTAGTTTCATCCAACGTGTTTTCTACATAGCGCGTTCGACCAAAAAAATCTTTACCAAATGGCACTTTGCCTTCTTTACCTATCGCAATTGTATAAATCTTGATATCGTACGCACTAGCCAGTTCTGCGGCAGTTATAGGGTCAATATTACCAGCCGTATTGTCCCCATCACTTAGCAAGATCATCACCTTGGATTTGGAGTCGGACTCTCTCATTCGGTTAGTGGCTACGGCCAAAGAACTCCCAATGGCGGTTCCCCCTTTTTCAATTAGATCAAAAGATATACCATCAATGTATTCGCCTAGAAGGTCATAATCCGAAGTGAGGGGTGATCGCGAATAGGCTTCACCAGAAAACACCACCAAACCAATTCTATCTTGAAATCTTCCGGCAATAAACTTTCGTGCGACATCTTTAGCAGCTTCCAGTCTATTCGGTTTAAAATCCTCGATTTGCATCGACTCAGAAATATCAATGACCAGCATGATATCAATTCCCTCAGTCCATTGCTCCACTTTTTCATTGGTTTTCTGTGGCCTCGCCAAAGCAACAATAATCAACGATACGAATAATAAAAAAATGAAGCTAGGGATGTGTCTAAGCAATGATGAAGGGCTCCATTTAATGTCTTTTTTGATTAGCGCTATAGCTAGATTCTTCTTTTTGCTAAGGCTCCAAGCCCACCATATAAGGAGAAATAATGGCAGAAGAGAAAAAGCATAAAAAAGTATCGGATTTTCCCATTGAAAATTAGAAAAAGTGGCTGGTTTGAACCAATCCAAGGAAAACCAGTTAGCAGTATTGCCTTGTTGCTCACCCATGCTTCACCTCCTTGATTTTATGCTGATATCTTTCCAAAGTAAAATCCTCTAGTGCTTCAAAATTCTTGTGCATTTCATCATCGTCAATGGCACCGTAAATGGCACGGTCAATCGTTTGTAATACAGTTTTTAGCTCCTTTTCGAATCCGACTTTTAGTATTTCCTTAGAAGTATATTTGGTAAAAGGGCGATCTTCTAACTTTTCCATATACTTCTTCCAAGTGACTAGAATTTGTTCTATGAGTTCAGCATTGGTCTCGCTCTGTTTGATTCTAATAATCCCGCGTTCAAACTCCATGGAGAATTTCTCATAGGCTTTTCGCATTCGATATAGTTTGATCTTTTTGCGAATAGAATTTCCAAAAAGAAAATAGGTTCCGATCAAAAGCACCAATAAGATGCCAAGTCCAATCATCAAGTAGGGATAATTGAATGCATATTCTACGGCTTGATACGTGACGTTCTCTTTAAATTTTAACGAATCAGGCATCATGGTGACCAGTTCTTTTAAGAAAACGGAGTCTGGATTGGCTAAAATGATTGTGCTGTCATTGCCATTAAGTAAATAGACTGGGAGCTGTAATTTTTGAACTAAATCTACTTCGAAGGAAGCTACCGTATAGACAGCGCTGTCGAACGCATGGGTACTATCAGTTCGGGTGGGGAAATAGCTTTTGCTGTAGTATTCAAACGGCTCAAAGTTGAATGTAGAGTCCGGGAAAACCAATTGCCAATCCAAGGGGTATTTCACAGAGAGGGAGTATTGTACTTCTTCACCCACCATGACACTGTCTTTTAGAAATTTGCCGAAAGGGGCAATTTCCTGCGCATAATTGAATGAAAATACTAAGCTGAATAATATACCTGCAGCAATTCTTTTACCCACTTTTCCTCATTTTATTTCTGACTTTGAACAATCGGATGAGCTTTGGTACATAATCCTCATCGGTACGGATGTTGGTGTAGTTGGCCTGATTTCTTAAACAAAATTTCTCTAGTTCCTTCTGGCGATTTCCATACGTTTGATCCAGTAATTTTCTAAACGCACCAGACGAGGTGTTTTTCCATACCGTTTTACCGCTTTCCTGATCATGAAGTGGGACGATGCCGAGATTCGGGAAAGAGGTTTCTCGTTTGTCCGACACCTGGATGACCACAAGGTCGTGTGCGCGAGCGAGTGCTTTCAGATCATGTTCATAATTTTCATCAACGAAATCTGAAATTAGAATCACGACACTTTTTCGCTTAAGTAAATTTAAGGTGAAACTTATGCCCTTAGCCAAATCAGTTTGTTTAGACTTTGGCTCTAGATTGAACACATTAGAAACAATGTTGAATGAGTGCTTCAATCCTTTTCCCGGTTTTACATATTTCTCCTTTTGATCCGAAAAACAAATGAGTCCAACCTGACTATTTTCTTTAATTGCTGAGATGGAGAGGAGCGCACAAATTTCTTTGCCTACGTCAAGTTTTTGCTGTCCCTCTTTACCTATTTTCTGTGAGGCACTCACATCAAGGATGAAAAAGACATTCTGCTCTTTCTCTTCTTTAAATGTCTTTACGAAAGTACCATGACCTTTGGCGGAAACATTCCAGTCAATCGACCGTACATCATCTCCATACTGATAGGAGCGAACATCGTCAAACTCCAATCCAGACCCTTTGAAAATAGAATGAAAGTCTCCTTGCATCTGGGAGTTGATAGCCTTCCGGATCCTGATCTCGTATTTTCTAAGCTTCTTGAGGATGTCCTTCATTCATTGTACTTTTGAGGCGCTAAAATTAAGCCATTACTTAATACTTTGGGTTTGTGAAAAAATATTTTTTGTTAATAAATGTTATCGTAGGATTTGGTTGTAGCCAGACTCTAAAAAATGAGGATGTGATACCTCCTGCAAAGATGACCGAGTTGCTTATTGATATCCATATTTTGGAAGCCAGAGTAGATAAGCTTCGTTTGCCGAATGATTCCGCATTTGCCATATACAACACGTTGGAGAAGGAAATTTTCGATCAAAATGATTTGACAAAGTTGGAGTATGAACGTAGCTATCAACACTACTTATCTAATCCTAAGCAGTTGGATCAAATCTATGCTGTAGTAGTCGATAGCCTGAATGTGATTCAAAAAAGAGGGTATAAAGAAGAAACTGAATTAACGAAGGTGACTGATTTTAAACCAAGTTTGGATTCTATGGCGGTAAACAATAGGAAGTTGAAACCTTTAGAGTTATCTAGAGATTCAGTATTTAAAAAATAGAAATTGAATTATTACCCCAAAGATATTGAGGTCAAATTAGGTTTTGACAAAGTAAGGCAGTTGGTAAAGGACCGGTGTATCAGCACATTAGGTGAAGACTTTGTGGATCGATTGGCACTTTCGACCAATACATCGAAGATCAATGAATGGATGGATCAGACACGAGAGTTCGTTCAAATATTAACTAGCGGTTCGTCATTTCCACAATCGAATTATACAGATATATCACCAGCCCTCAAGCGTTCAGAAGTTCCTGGAAGTTTCTTGGATGAGGAGGATTTCTTTGAAGTCAAACTAGTGCTCGAGACACTTCTCAAGATGTTGAAGTTTTTTGAAGTGCATGAAGGAGATTATCCTGTCTTATCGGCTAGGGTAGCACATATCGAATTGGAAGATTCGTTGTATTTGGCTCTGGATAGGAAGATAGACGAGAAAGGACAGTTGAAGGACGACGCCAGTCAGGAACTGATGTCTATTCGAAGTGCTATTTCCAAGAGTCAAGTACGAGCACGAACGGCAGTCAATAAAATATTGAAAGAAGCTAATAAGCATGGCTATTGTCCTGAATCGCCAACCTTAACGATTCGAGAGGGTCGTATGGTTATACCAGTATTGGCTGAGCATAAGCGACATATCAAGGGCTTTGTGCATGACGAATCTGCTACTGGACAAACCGTATTTTTAGAGCCAGCCGAGGCACTAGAAATCAACAATGAAATCCGAGAGCTGAGATATGCGGAAAGGCGAGAGATTGTTAGAATTTTAACGGCTTTGACAGATGAACTCCGGGAAAACCTTCCTGAAGTTAGAAAAGGAATCAAAGTGCTGGGTGTCATGGATTTTATTCGGGCCAAAGCAAGATTTGGAATAGATTTCGATTGCACCTGTCCTGAGTTGTCGAAGCAGCAGAAAGTAAATTGGCAACTGGCTCGGCATCCAATATTGGAGGCAGCACTCAAAGAACAAAAGAAGAAAATTGTTCCCCTCAATCTTGTCTTGACAAGAGACAAAAGGATCATGTTGATCTCGGGTCCTAATGCCGGGGGGAAATCTGTTTGCATCAAAACCATTGGATTGCTGCAGTATATGGCACAATGCGGTATGCCGGTTTCTGTTTCTGAAAGCTCCGAATTTGGAACATTCTCCTCTGTTTTTATCGATATTGGAGATGAACAATCCATCGAAAATGACTTGAGTACTTATAGTTCGCACTTGACGAACATGAAGCACTTTTTAGAGCAGTCGACCAGAAATACGCTCTTCTTGATTGATGAATTTGGCACAGGGACCGAGCCACAATTTGGAGGGGCAATTGCTGAAGTGGTCTTGCTGGAATTGAACAAAGCGCAGGCCTTTGGTGCCATTACCACTCATTATGGCAATTTGAAAAAAGTGGCCGACAAGGAGAAAGGTGTGGTAAATGCGGCCATGAAGTTTGATGTGAAGAGATTGGAGCCGATGTACGAATTGGAAATTGGTAAACCGGGAAGCTCTTTTGCTTTGGAGATTGCAGGGAAGATTGGTCTCAACCCTGAGATGCTTAATCGAGCGAAGAAGAAAGCAGGGATCTCTCATGTACAGTTTGATCGCCTGTTGAGTGAATTGGAATCCGAGAAAAATCAAATTGCCAAGGATAAGAAATCATTAGACGCTAAAAACAAGCGACTAACTGATGCGATCAAGGATTATGAAGACTTGAAGAAGTATTTGGAAAAAGAAAAAACCAAAGTACTTAAAGACGCGAAGGAAGAAGCAGCCAGAGTCATACAGTCTTCAAATAAGAAGATAGAAGCCACCATTAAGGCCATCAAAGAATCTAAAGCAGATCAGAAGCGCACGGCCCAAGCTAGAGAAGCGCTTAAAGATCATGCGGAGAAAGTGGTGAAAACAAAAGCTGAAAAGACTGCACCACAAAAAACGGTAGATACCAGTCCGATTGAAGTAGGGGATAAAGTGCAATTGAAATCTGGGGCTGTTGGCGAGGTAGAAAGCATTAAAGGAAAGCAAGTGGAATTGCTGCTTGGAGGATTGAAGTCAAGAGCCAAACTAGGTGATCTAGTTAAAATCTCATCGAAGGAGTTTAAAAAAACAACCGAAAAGCGAGTGCAACAAATGACTGGTATCAATCTGAACGATAAGATGGCCAGCTTTAGTTCTACTTTGGATATTAGAGGGGTGAGAGCAGAAGAAGCCATTGGCAAAGTAGAATATTACATCGACGAGGCACTATTGCTTGGGCATGCGGAAGTGAAGATTCTTCATGGCAAAGGTCATGGCATATTGAGAGAATTGGTTAGAAACGTACTTCGTGAGAATCATAAGGTGATCAGCGCCAAAGACGAGCATGTAGAACATGGCGGGGCGGGTATTACTGTAGTTACTTTGGATAACTAATGGGTCTACCTACTTACACTGTTCAACAATTGGCCCTTAGAAACGGACAAGACCGAGATGAAATCTGGGTGGCTTACCAAGGCAATATCTATGATGTAACCAAATCACGGCTATGGAGAGACGGTAAGCACTACGAACATTGGGCAGGGCAAGACCTGACACCAGAATTGGCCGATGCCCCCCATACCGAAAAAGTATTTGATAAGTTTGAGGTGATTGGCGTTTTGGGTTAGCTATTCTTTTCGACGAAGCACATATTCAAAAGTCTTAGGCCAGTATCCATCAGGATCTGTAGATAGATGGTTGTATTCGGTGCCTCGAATTTCATTTCCATCCTTAGATATTACCCATTCTACCTTTTCTTCGGCTGGAATACCACCACGAGCAATAAAAGTGTCATAGCCTTTGAAAGTTCGTGTTTCTTCATTGTAGGAAAGTGGGTAATCTACCCTGCCTGGCCAATTGTCATACAGATACAATACTTGAAAGCTGTCCTTTCGTACAGGATAGTTGAGTAACTCTAACAACTCACGAGTGCTTCCATCTTCTTGCGTCCAGCTAGACTTTATTTCTACATAGGTGTCTTTGAGTATTTTTTTTCCAACAGCCTGAATAGATTCTAATCTGGTTGTTTTGCTGCTATCCCTTGGGAAATAGGCAGTAGCTTGACCAGTCCATTCTCCAACGAAAGTGACTAAAACAGGCTGAGGATCAAATGTTTTAGATTCATTTTGAGCTAAAGCGGTGCTACAAGCAAAAAACAATAACGCAATAAGTTTGCTGATTTGGTTTTTCATAAGGTTTGATGTTATTCCATTGTAATACTCAAAAAACCATCATTAGTTTCCTATTTGCAAATGAAATGCTGGAGATACCAACAAACAACAATTCTGAGACGGCAAACAGCCATTTACATGACTTTTGAAAGGTTGAAAATTTTACAATTAATAGGGTTGATCAAATAGGACAAGTCAATTAAAAAATGTTCAATTATTGACCACAAACTCAGCGAATCCTCAATAATTTGTTATTTTCGAACCCGATGCGCAAACACACCGCATCAATTTTTAAGAACGGTATGATTCTAATCGCAGAAAGTGGCTCCACCAAAACGGAATGGAGGATCATTGATTCCAAACAAAATGTTTTTCACGCTCGATCGGGCGGGATCAATCCTTATTATTTGGATGCGGCTGGAATTTTAGAAGTGATGCGAATGGGACTTATCGAGTACATCGATGCGCCATTCAAAGAAGTGTACTTTTACGGTGCGGGGTGTTCGTCTACTCGAAACAAGCAGACGATCAGAGATTGCTTTATGCAATTGTTTCCCAACGCTAAAATTGAGATCAATCATGACATGCTGGCTGCTGCTCGCTCGCTATGTGGAATAGAAGAGGGGATCGCCTGTATCTTAGGGACTGGTTCTAATTCGTGTCTTTATGACGGGATAGGAATTATAGAAAACGTCCGCTCGTTGGGTTATATTTTGGGAGACGAAGGGAGTGGGAATTATCTGGGCAAACAGTTTTTAACGCATTATTTCAAAAAGGAATTGCCTAAAGAGATTAGCGATCAGTTTGATGAAGAATTTGGCCTCGAAGCTCCGGATATTTTAAACAATATCTATCATCACCACATGCCAATCCTGTATTTGTCAAGCTTTTCTAAGTTTATACACAAGTATCTTAAAGACCCAATGATTTATCAAATGGTATATGATGCGTTCAAAAAGTTTGTGGAATTGAATGTATTGAAATACACCAATTTCAAGAACATACCCGTTCATTTCACCGGATCGGTAGCCTTCTATTATGAGGACATTTTAAGAAAGGTAGGCGCTGATTTAGGTATCAATATAAAAGACATTGTGGTTGGCCCAATTGATGGTTTGACGCAGTATCACCAGCCGAAGAAGTAAAAGTATTCAATCTCCCCAACCCTCTTCTCCAAGAGGGAGTTTAAAATCTAATAATTCTAGTTCTGCAAGGCTCAAATCATTCCCCCTTAGAAAATGGGGGCTAGGGGAATTTGACAATGGAGTTTAAATAATAAAAATCAGAATCTCTTCTCTTTCCCAATCGATTCCCTCAATTTTGAAGAATGAGTTCTACTACTGAATCCCCTTCGAATTATAATGACCTACAACACATGTCGGTCTTTGAGTTATTGACTAATATCAATAAGGAAGATCAGACGGTGCCCAAGGCTGTAGAAAAGGTGATTCCTAGCATTGAAGCATTAGTAGGGCAGATCGTAAAAAAAATGGCTGCCGGCGGACGCTTGTTTTATATCGGAGCGGGTACGAGTGGGCGCCTTGGAGTGGTAGATGCCTCAGAGATTCCCCCCACTTACGGTTTGCCTCATGGGCATGTGGTAGGGGTGATAGCAGGAGGGGATGGAGCCATTCGCAAGTCAGTGGAAAACGCCGAAGACGATCCTGCGCAAGCATGGGATGATCTATCGGAATTCAATATTTCTGAAAAAGATGTTCTTATTGGCATAGCTGCTTCTGGACGAACCCCTTATGTCATTGGCGGATTGGCCAAAGCCAATGAAGAAGGCCTGGTGACTGGGTGCATTACTTGCAACTCAGGAAGTAAACTAGCCGAAACTGCTCAGTTTCCCATAGAGGTAGTGGTAGGGCCTGAGTTTGTGACCGGTAGCACACGCATGAAGGCAGGTACGGCTCAAAAGTTGGTGCTCAATATGATCTCTACTGCCGTTATGATTCGATTGGGTCACGTACAAGGCAACAAAATGGTGGATATGCAATTGAGCAATGAAAAGCTGGTGGATCGGGCCATTAGAATGGTCATGGAAGAGACAGGCCTCAATAGAACTAAGGCTGAGGCTTTGGTTAATTCTCAAGGTTCGGTTCGCAAGGCGATTGATCACCACAATAGAGAGGATGCATAACATTGAACCCTATAGTGGTTGGCTGAAATACTATGACTCGGCCAGTGATGCCTTGTCGCCTTTTCATGGCAAGGAGTACAATTACGATCTTTATTCTGAAACCATTTATGGTTATTATATCGACCCAGGGTGGGATTATTTAGGCTCTGAGACTTTGTATGTCAAGATGCTTTTTGTGGACTATCATTTGGGCTATGCCGTGCTCGAATTCATAGGTGAGTGGAACGACGCGGTGAATAATGATATCATGCATCTCAAAAGAAACATTATCGATGAATTTCAACTGGAAGGCATCAATAAGTACATCCTGATTGGTGAAAATGTGCTCAACTTCCACGGCTCAGATGACAGTTATTACGAGGAATGGTTTGAAGATGTAGAAGATGGATGGATTGTAGGTATGGGTTTTCGGGACTTCGTCATAGATGAAATGAACAACTACAATGTAGACGGCTACATCAATTTCGGTGGCCCACTAGAAATCACCAACTGGCGAACGATCAAACCACTCACCCTCTGTCAAAGAGTAGATGAATTGGTGATGAGGAGGTTGGGGATGTGAACGTCCAGCTATCGGGCGTAAGCTGGACTTTTAAATTTCCATAAAAGTATCTGATTCCACCCGCCTTTGCAAATAGCTCAGTTAGCTTATGGATGATAGTAAATGTTATGGAGCTATTTAGAAGAGCATCATTAGAAATATGATTATAACAATTACTATGACAATTGTAGTACATCCATTACTATCCTTTTTACCAAGAAGCCCTTCAGCCTTACGAATTTCTTGGTTACCCACTAATTGCAGTTCAGCATGAAATTCCTCTTCCCAATGCTCTGGAAGTTCAAGAACAATAGTCTCTTCAATTATTTGTGGTTTTTTATGGTCAGTATCTGATTCATTTGATATTAAGGTTAAAATATGATCGAGCCTTTCAGGTATTCTTTCAATTTTAAGTGTCTGTTCTCCAACATTATTCTTCAATAGAGACCTTAGTTTTTCATATTCTTCAGGGACATTTGTGAAATTGATAAGCTCCTCGTATTGCACGATTTGTTCAAGGTAGTCTGCAATCAACTTGCATACGTGATGTATTTCGTTGACATCACCAGCTACTCCTGGTTCTCCCCAAGTTTTGTTTAATTCATCAACTAAGTTTACGAGAGGTTCGATGAGGTTTGATGCCTCAGTCAGTCTAAGGCCAATCCAATTGAAAGCATCTTCTTCTTCAATATGATTCTGAGGTTTTAGATATAAATTGTTACGTAAATCTTTAAGTTTTCTTAAATGAGGAGCGTTTAAGTATCTCATCAGCTCAGCAGTTAATCGGTATTCCCAACCGTCTGGCTTATCTACTATAATTCTTCTGATTATGAAAGGATAGCTTTCAAATTGATCAAGGATAAATTGCAGTTGTTCATTCTTGATTTGGGCTGATTTACTTCCCAATTCGGAAAGAATGTACTCCTCGTGAATTTCGCGCCATTTGAATAAGTCTTCAGTCGAAAATTTTTCTTCGTCCGTATCTATCAGTTTATGACAATTTCTACACAACCAAATTGCATTTGTGACTTCTGACCTAGCAGAATCTGTCATTTCAGCTTTGAATCTTTTTGCGCTAGGCCTTGCACCTCGAATATGAGCCGCTTCTCCAATTGTCGTTGATTTATCAGGCTGACTATTCGGGCCTACTGTTTTAGTTCTACAGTCTGGATTGGAACAGATGAATCCGGCTCTTTTGGCAATAATATCAACCGTGTTTTTTGAGAAGTCGGGATTCATAAAATTTGAGAAGAATTCTGGAAGTACTCAATGCTCCATAACATTTGAATAAAGTGCACCGTGCACTTTACTCCACTAATATGGTAGAATATAGTGCACTATGCAAATCTAGATGGTTAATGAGTGGCTTTGGGTAGATTTAGTAATTGTCAAAGGAACCACTTGTCTCCTTCGACTGGGCTCAGGATGACAAAGCCGATTATGCAATGCCTTCCTTCGAGGGCCTCAGGATGACAGTAAAAAATGTACTTGTCACCCTGAGCAAGGTCGAAGGGTGACAATGCAGAAAATATCCTTCGATGTAGTTCAATAAGGCAAACGGTACTGTCTTCTTCAGCGGTTCGCCGCAGTGGCTCTCGAAGGGCGACATTCCATATTCATTTATCTTTAGAGTATTTCTTAGATAGTTCTGGCAGCTTTTCCCACTCGTCATTGATCAGCGCTTCTTTCTTCGCCCTTCGCCAGCCTTTGATTTGTTTTTCAAATGCAATGGCTTGGTTGATGTCTCCAAAGTGTTCTTGAAATACCAATTTTACTGGTCGCTTATGGAAAGTGTAGCACTTGGGATGATGGCCAGTTTCGTACTCCCAGAGTCTGCGTTCGATATCGTTGGTGACTCCGGTGTAGTAGCTGTTGTTTGCACATGCTAAGATGTAGACCGTATAGGGTTGGTTGGTCGCCATGAGGCTAATATAATTAAGTTGGTGCCAATTGTCTGTCTTCGAGATCCTCAGGACGACAAAGCCGATTGTGCATGATCTTCCTTCGAGGGCCTCAGGAAGACAGTAAAAAATGTACTTGTCACCCTGAGCAAGGTCGAAGGGTGACAATGCAGAAAATATCCTTCGATGTAGTTCAATAAGGCAAACGGTACTGTCTTCTTCAGCGGTTCGCCGCAGTGGCTCTCGAAGGGCGACATTCCGTCCTCATTTATCTTTAGAGTATTTCTTAGATAGTTCTGGCAGCTTTTCCCACTCGTCATTGATCAGCGCTTCTTTCTTAGCCCTTCGCCAGCCTTTGATTTGTTTCTCAAAGGCAATGGCTTTGTTGATGTCTCCAAAGTGTTCTTGAAATACCAATTTTACTGGTCGCTTATGGAAAGTGTAGCACTTGGGGTGAAAGCCCGTTTCATGCTCCCAGAGTCTGCGTTCGATATCGTTGGTGACTCCGGTGTAGTAGCTGTTGTTTGCACATGCTAAGATGTAGACCGTATAGGGTTGGTTGGTCGCCATGAGGCTAATATAATTAAGTTAGTGCCAATTTTCTGTCTTCGAGGGCCCGGGCGGCGATCCGCTCAGACTGACAAAATTCCGTTAGTGCCAATTGTCTGTCTTTGAGAGCCTCAGACTGACAAAGTTGGTTGTGCAATGTCTTCCTTCGAGGGCCTCAGGATGATAGTAAAAAATGTACTTGTCACCCTGAGCAAGGTCGAAGGGCGACATTCAGTGCATGAAGACCCTGTGAGAAAACGTGATTGAACTCGTTAAACTTATTAGGTAGATTCCTTCTACCTTTGCCTATCCATGAGTCAGGCAGCCACAAATAAGGACACACTGTTCACCAGATTTAACAAAAGCATAGCAGGGATTTCACTACCTGCACAATTCACCTATCCTTTTTTTTACGAGCCACATCCCTTGTGCAAGTTGGCCGCTAAGCAATTACAAGAATCCCTGAAATCACAGACCAACTGGCAACATGATTTTGGTATTGATCACTGGGTGGATGGAGTGAACATAGGGAAGATGTTTGGTGTGCTATTGGTGCAAAACGAAGCAGGAGAAATTGGTTTTTTGTCAGCCTTCTCGGGCAAATTGGCAGATGAGCATCATTTGCCAGGATTTGTGCCACCAGTTGTCGACTACTTGGCCGTGGATAGTTATTACAGAAAGGGCGAAAAAGAAATTGAAGAGGTTAACAATCAACTGTGTCGATTGTTAGAGTCTGACGATTATCTGACTGCCAAGTCCAATTGGGAGCAAGCTAAAGCGCAATCAGAGAAGGAACTCACTCATTCAAAAAAAATCCAGAAGGAAGCCAAACAAGAACGCAAACTAAAAAGGGAGAAGGGTAAAGAGCAGTTGTCTGAAAACGACTTTCTAGCTTTGGATGCTGCGCTCAAAGCGGAAAGCATGCAGATGCATTATCAAAGTAAAGATTTGGTGAGGAAATGGAAAACCGAACTGCAAGAGAAAGAGGCTGAGTTACTTCATTGGGACAACCAAGCCAAGGCATTGAAAAAGAAAAGAAAGCAAATGTCCAATGACTTGCAGCAGTGGATTTTTGATCAATATCAATTCTTGAATATAGATGGCAAGACCCGAAGTGTTTGTGACATTTTCGCAGAAACGGCTTTCAAAATTCCTCCTTCTGGAGCTGGAGATTGTGCATTGCCCAAGCTGCTGCAATACGCCTTCAAGTACAAATTGAAACCGCTGGCAATGGCCGAATTTTGGTGGGGGCAGTCGCCGAAGTCTGAGGTGAGAAAGCATGGTTATTTCTATCCATCGTGCAAAGGCAAGTGCGAACCTATTCTGGGACACATGTTGGATGGAATGGAAGTAGCACGGAGTCCGATGCTGAATGTGTCGACTGAGGATAAAAAACTAGAGACGATCTATGAAGACGATTACCTGTTGGTGCTAAATAAACCTCATGAGTTTTTGAGTGTACCTGGAAAGACCAATGCCGATTCTGTATTGGCTAGAATGGAGAAACAATTGCCTAACGCGACGGGACCGCTACTAGTTCATCGATTGGATCGGGCCACTTCTGGATTGCTATTGGTAGCCAAAACCAAGGAAGTTCACAAAGACTTGCAGGACCAATTTCTGGCTCGAACGATTAAGAAAAGATATGCAGCACTGTTAGAAGGGAATTTAGCAGGAGACGAAGGGCGAATTGAATTGCCACTACGACCAGATATAGAAGATCGACCCAGACAGTTGGTGTGTTTCGAACATGGCAAACCAGCAACTACCCAATGGAAAGTAGTAGAGCGGAAGAACAACAGAACGTTGGTGCACCTCTGGCCAATGACAGGCCGTACGCATCAATTGCGAGTCCATGCTGCACACCTGGATGGTTTGAACATGCCTATGGTAGGGGATGATTTGTATGGGAAGCCCGATAGTAGATTACACCTTCAAGCGGCAGAGTTGTCGTTTGTGCATCCGGTGACCAAGGAAGAAATGACGCTGGCTTTAGCGCCTGACTTTTAGCAACTCTACTTTCCCATAGCCTGATTCGAAAGTGAGATGGCAATTTCACTGATTTTATCCGAAGTCATGACGCTCGATTTTTCAGCATCCTTGCTGTAAAAGTTGCTGTACCGAATGGATCTCCAAATATCCTTACCCAATTGTGTATCTGGAATCACCGAAAGAAAACTATCGCCTTCGTAAGAAATCATATAGTATCCGAAGCTGTTATAAAAGACTGGTACACCTAGCGATTCGCTCGGGGCTGGTTGGTAGGAGAAGACCATCGGTGTGCATCCATCTTCACAAGCCGCTGCTACCAACATTTTTTGACCATTTCGTTCCACGTATTGTACCAGCATTTCCTGAGTGGTTCCACCTTTGGGAGATCGCTCTGGTGTCATCAAATAGTATTTGCCGTCGAGACCCGTGGAGGGTATGTACGATTGTGCATTGGCATCTTGGATCAAGAGGCAAATGATTAAGCAAAATGATGCAATAGTCCATTTCATAGTTTTGGCGTTTGGTTTTGAGAGTTGTAAAATAAAGAAACCGATTGATCAATCGAGAATTAGTTACAAAAAAAGCCTTTCTGATCATCTCAGAAAGGCTTTGAGTATACAATGTTTTTTATTATTAATCCTGTAATGCAGCTACGCCAGGTAGTACTTTGCCTTCCATATATTCGAGCAATGCACCGCCTCCAGTAGATACGTAAGATACTTTGTCACCGTATCCTAGATTGTTGATAGCAGAAGCTGAATCACCACCTCCGATCAATGAGAAGCCATCGTTTTCAGTAGCAATTACTACTGCTTCAGCGATAGACTCTGTTCCAGTGGCGAAATTTGGGAATTCAAAAACACCCATAGGTCCGTTCCAAAGTACAGTCTTTGAGTTGGCTACTACTTCGCTGAATATTTTCACTGTCTCAGGTCCGATATCCAATCCCATCCAACCGTCAGGAATTTTATCTGCATCTACAAATTCAGATTTTGCATCGTTATTGAAATCGTCTGCAATTTTATTGTCAACCGGCAAGTAAAGGTTTACACCTTTTTCCTTAGCTTTCGCTTCCAATTCTTTGGTTAACTCCAATTTGTCGTCTTCACAAAGTGAATTTCCAATTTGTCCTCCTTTAGCCTTGGTGAAAGTGTAAGACATGCCACCACCAATGATCAGGTTGTCTACTTTGTCCAATAATTTTTCAATGATCAAAATCTTATCAGATACTTTCGCTCCACCCATGATCGCTGTAAATGGTCGGTCTGGATTGTTCAATACTTTTTCGGCATTGTCTAATTCAGCTTGCATCACATAACCACATACTTTGTCAGTAAAAAACTTAGCTACTATAGTCGTAGAAGCATGTGCTCTATGTGCGGTACCAAAGGCGTCATTTACATATACATCACCAAGTTTAGAAAGCTTTTCAGCGAATGCCTCATCACCTTTAGTTTCTTCTTTGTAGAATCTAAGGTTGTTGAGCAAAAGCACTTCGCCGGCTTGCAGACCAGCAGCTAAATCTACAGCATCTTGACCTACGCAGTCTTCAGCGAATTTTACTGTAGTTCCGAATCTTTCAGATAGTGTCGATACTAAGTGCTTTAAAGAAAACTTCTCTTCAGGTCCATCTTTCGGACGACCTAAGTGACTCATCAAAATAGCTGATCCGCCGTCAGCTAATATTTTCTTAATAGTAGGAGTGGCAGCTTTGATTCTGGTGTCGTCAGTGATTTCAAATTCGGCGTTCAAAGGCACGTTGAAATCTACCCGTACTAAGGCTTTTTTGCCTTCAAAGTTGAATTGATCAAGTGTGTTCATTGTAATTCGTGTTTATTATCTAATAAATTTTTTAGCAATCATGGTGCTGAAATAGTTGTAAGATCAAAACTCTTTGTCATTTCGACGAAACGGAGAAATCTAATTGTCATTTATTAGTAGCGTTAAGATTTCTCTCTACCGTTCGAAATGACAGTTGAGGCTGATTAGTGCCTTTTTTTGTTCATTTCTCTATTACTTCAACAGCCCTTTGGGTCATGCGGTTATTTATTATTAATTATCATTTTAATTTTCTTTTTTGCTCAATTTTAAATTGAGCGTAGCCAAAATCTCCTCTTCCGAAATTGCCCCTTTTCGGAAGATCACAGGCATTTTATTTTCAAACCCTACAATAGTGGATTCTAAACCTATGGTACTCGGTCCTCCATCCAAAATGTATTCGATGCGATCACCGATTTGTTCATTTACCTCTTGTGCTGTGGTAGGACTATCATGGCCACTCAAATTGGCACTGGTAACTGCTAATGGAAAATCCAATTGCTTAAGAAGTTCCAAAGTCATGTCATGATCGGGTACTCTTAGTCCCATAGTCGTTCCTCCAGATAACATTACCGGTGATACTTCACTGGTCGCTTCAAATATTAAGGTCAAAGCGCCGGGCCAGTATTTCTCTGCCAGCATACGGGCGTTGTTAGGGATGTTTTTTACAAAACCCATAGCCTTATCTATGTGATCGACTTGGGCGATGAGTGGTTTGTCCTGAGGACGTTGTTTGACATGGAATATCTCCTGGAGAGATTCCGTTTTTTGCGCGTGACCTGCTAAGCCATAGACGGTATCTGTGGGTACAGCTACCAACTTACCCGCTTTGAGCAAGGCTGCTGCGTGCAATATGTCTGTTCCTATTTTTGCCATTTCGATAAAACGAAATGCGAAGGTACAGAATACATTGAAAACATGAATTTTTTGTCCACAAGATTCCTAATTTTGAATGATGCCATTATTGCCATTTTATAAAGAAGGAGTCATAGAAGCCGGATGCGATGAAGCCGGTCGCGGTTGCTTAGCTGGACCAGTGGTAGCAGCGGCTGTCATACTACCTGCAGATTATTCACATCAGGTTTTGAATGATTCGAAAAAACTGAGCCTCAAACAGCGCAATTCCATCAAAGACCAAATCAAAACCGATGCCATGGCCTGGGCAGTAGGGGTAGTGTCGCATACTGAAATCGACGAAATCAATATCTTGAATGCCTCCTTCTTGGCTATGCACCGTGCGGTGGATCAATTAAAGACCAGACCCGAGTTGCTATTGATTGATGGGAATCGTTTTAAGGCATATAAAGACATACCTCACGAAACGATCATCAAAGGAGATGGAAAGTACTATTCGATAGCGGCCGCTTCTGTGCTCGCCAAGACCTATCGTGATGAGTTAATGACTGACCTTCATCAGGAATTTCCTCAATACGGCTGGCAGTCCAATGCCGGCTATCCTACCAAGGCTCATCGACAAGCCATTAGAGACTTTGGCGTGACACCCCATCATCGGATGAGCTTCAAGCTTTTGCCTGAGCAACTTGAATTATTTTAATACAACTGTATATAATATATTTCTTGATTAAGAAATAATTGTATTATACCAATAAGTCTTCTGATAAATACTTATAAATGAGTATTTACTTTTGTGGATCATTTTTCTCTTTTTGTTAGTCAATTAGAATAAATGTCTAGCAAATAAAACCAGAATTATGAAGCTATTTTTCAACTCATGTTTAGCCATGCTATTTATAGCGGTGCTATCTATTTCAAACTCATTGGCCCAAGGTGGCCAGGTGATTCCTTTTCAAGGAACATTGTATCAAAGTGGTACCGCAGTAAATGGTACAGTTAATATCACATTTACCATAGCCGACCCGGCATGGACAGAAACTCACGAAAACGTAAGTGTTACACAAGGCGTGTACGCAGTGGTTTTAGGGGAAACAACTCCGTTTCCAGAAGATATGTTCACCACCGGTGTGACACCGCAAGTGGTTGTCAATATAGGAGGAACCGATGTGGCTATTGTGGATCTGCATGCACCATATATCAGTGAGGCCATCGTAGGTCAGAACATGCCTGGACAACTCGAAAGAACCTTTGATGAAGATGGAACCGAGTTCAACGGATTGACTATGGTTGTGGATGGTGTCGGTAATGCACAAACTTCAGCTTTTGAAGGGGTGGCTCAATCGACTTCACAAAACACAGGGGTAGAAGGCTTTGCAATTTCAGGTGCTGGAAATGCTGAAACTCAAAATGGACTCTATGGTCAAGCCGCTGGCGACGGAGAAGGCAATCATAGAGGCGTCATGGGATACGGTTCTGGTGGAGGTAAATACAACCACGGTTTGAAAGGGTATGCTGCAGGAGGAGGTAACGGAGACACTGGGCAAGGTTACGGAGAAGGCTCAGTCAACTTTGGTGTGGAAGGGAATGCTACAGGCAATGCTTTTAATAATACGGGTGTAGAGGGTTCTAACTTTGGAACTGAAGGCGTATGGAATTTTGGTGTACATGGTATTTCTAATGCCGGCACAGGTACTTCTGTTGAAAATACTGGTATCGCAGGTCGAGCCTATGGTTCTGGTAAAAATGTTGGGGTTTATGGTACGGCAGCTAATGGTGATGAAAACTGGGCCGGTGTATTTGATGGAGACGTCAATGTGAATGGTGAACTGATGGTCAATGGGCAACCAATCAATACTGGCGGAGGAGGAAACTCATCTGGGGTATTTGATTCTATACAAGTACAAAATGCCAACGACGAAGTACGAGCAAAATTGACTTCCAATGACAATGGAGGTCTAGAATTATATGATCGACTAGGAGAAAAAACATTTGAGCTGATGTCGAATGACACGGCCAGCCATTTCTTTATGTATAACGAAAGAATTCGAAGCTCTAATGGAAATAGATACCCAGCTTTTTGGATGAAAAATTATGATTGGGGAACCTACTGGCAACAAATAGGGATTCCAACAGACGATGTTGACTGGGAAGAAAGACTAGGCGCTGCCTATCAACAGGTGTGGGGCAATGGTGGATCGTATACTATTGAAACAGGTAATAATAAAAGAAAAGTTCGATTACTAGCAGAAGAAGAGTACGGACAAATCAATGTCAACTCACAGGATAACAACAAACTATTTCAAACAGGAGGTAAATTTTGGGAAGGTAGACCTGATTTAGGATATATAGCAGTATATGGTAATCCAGATACGCTAGATGTTGTCACAATTCAAGCTATGGAAGTGGATGGAGGTGCCAATGAAATAGGACAAATTACCTTGAACGGGACGGATGGATCGACTTTTGAATTTACTTCCAGAGGATTCAATGGTAGTGTTAACACTACGGGGAACTTTTTATCAAGAAATTCTACTAACAATACAGCAGGTTGGTTTGGACAGTTTAATGACAAAGGATTCATGCAGTTGGTAGATTATAATGATGCCGGTACTGATGGAGAGGGAGCTATTCTTACAGGGTTTTGGGCTGGACACCCTGAGCTCTATATGGAACTTGGTAATGGATATCATCAAGTTGATATGGGTATTCAGGATAGTGTTGGTTATTTGTGGTTAAAGGGCAAAGACACCCAAAACATTGAGATGGGTTCGAAAAATTGGGAAGACCAAGGGAAAAACCTGCCATTCTTTAAAATGGTTGGTAATGATGACGGACAGGATTTACTTTGGATGGAAGTCCAACGTTCAGCAGAAGGAGAAGAATACGGATATCTTTCTTTGAATGGAACAGATGGCCATGTAGCTACTTATGGTGCCAGAGAATTTGAATTAAGAAATGACAGCGGAAATGGTGCTGGCGTTCGTATGGGAATAAACCATGATACTAATGGAGATGATCCTGCCGGATATGCTGCAGCCATGTCGCTGACTGGCACGAATGGAGATAATATCCAATTAGGAGCAAAAACTTGGGAGACTAATGGTCACGATTTACCATTCCTGACCATGCGTGGATCAGCTGACGTAGATGATGGGGGTGGTAACTTTTACCGACCAGATCTGGTTTGGTTGGAGGCTCAGCGATGGGGAGATGGCACTGAACTTGGGGCGTTAACCTTCCGGGGAACAGATGGCTCAGAGTTTAGTATCAATTCTCACGGGTTCTCAGGAAGTTTTCCAAATGCAGTTTATGGCAACAATGGTCATGACTATGTAAATATTGGCTCTAAGGACTGGGAAGGAAACAACGGAGATCAAAGAGGATTTATTCACTTGTCAGGCACAAGTGATGGTTTGCCTAGTGGTGATACTCAAAGAATTTATTTGGATGTCGATGACTATGGTAATGGAAGTTTTGGGGTTCTTGGACTTAAAAACTATCAAGACGATGGCGGAGGACATGGATTGACAACCATTAGTTTGAATGGTGAAAACGGAGATGGCTCGTTTCAAGGAGAAGTGTTCGCGAATTCTTTTGGATCGCCTCGAGCACAGCTGCAAAGCGATTGGGGTAACGACGGTCAAGGCGCTCTAATTCTGAAAGATGCCACGGATACTTGGATGGTACAGGCTTCAGTTAACGATGACGGATCATCGAACTATAACGGTACAATCACAGCTTTTAATAGTCAAGATGGCTTTCTCACAGAAATGGGTGGAGATGGTTATATCAGTATTCATGATTCAGGCATAGGCGAGGACCTCATTAACTTGAACAGAGATGGAAACATCTTTGCCAAAAATGATATCAGTACTCAGAGAACATCAATTCATAGTGGCTGGGGTAACGATGGTCAAGGCGCCCTCCATCTAAGAGATGCCAATGATAATGATCAAATTAGAGCTACAGTGGATGACGATGGCTCTGGAAATTACTGGGGCAATTTAGAGCTGACTACTAACCAAGGTAACGATTCTAGAATGACTATCTCGTCTGGAGGTATTAATATGGGCAACAATGCCTATGACAATGGCATCGTGATGAACTATGATAATTCTGGAGGAGGAGTTTTTGAAATGTACGCTGGTAGCACTTTACAAGCCTTTATCAATGGCTCAAATGGTGACGCATCGTTTCAGGGAAATGTTTATGCAAATTCACTTGAAAATAGCTCAGGAACAGTAACCTCCGACGCTCGTTTCAAGAAAAACGTAAAATCGATCGACAATGCATTAGCCAAGACTCAACAATTGAATGGCTATACCTACAACTGGAATAAACTAGCTGAGAAGCAAAAAGGCATCAAGAATAAGGAAGAGCAAGTAGGAGTGTTAGCTCAGGAGCTGGAAGCGGTCTTCCCACAATTGGTGAAAACCGATGACGAAGGATACAAATCTGTAAACTATGCGGCACTTACTGCTGTGTTGATTGAGGCGGTAAAAGAACTTTCAGAGCAAGTAAGTACGCTACAGGGAGAAAACGCTGAATTGAAAGCGGAACTCACCAAAGTGGATGAACTTGAAATCAAAATTGATTTAATACAAAAATTATTAGCGAAGCAAACCATAGCGGCTAGCCAAGCCACTGTCTCTCGATAATTGATTGTTTGATTGTTTAACTAAAACACAAAAGACATGAAAACAATAAGATATTATCTGACAATGTTGATGCTACTTGTGGTACATGCCATGGTAGCACAGCCGGATACCTTGCTGGTACCAAGTACGCTCCATCTCGGAGCAGGCTGGGGAAGCAATGGCGGCTATACTACGTTTGGTATGGCAGGGCAATATGTTCAGGGAAAAATCGCTGGAGGAGACTATACCGGCAAGATTGGTTATTTGCTGGGTGATCTGACTACGGCGGAAGAAAACCTACCACCGGTAGCTTCTGCACCGACGCAACGTTTCTTTTATGATCTGGGTGAGGTGCTGGTCTTAGATGGGTATGATCCGGAGGAACAACCGATTGAATTTGAAATCACTGTGCCTCCTACTAAAGGGAGTCTGGTTTTGGCAGACGGAGTTAATACACAAGAAGTGATATTTACTCCAAACTCGGGTTTGTTGCCAGGGACTACTTACTTAGATGAGTTTACCTTCCAGGTGAATGAAACGAATACTGCAGAATCTTCTGATCCGGCTACTGTACTTTTCAAATTTACTTTGGAGGATACCGAACATGAAGTGACAGCCTTGACTAAGTCAGGGTCTACTTTTACCGTGACCTTTGC
The DNA here is from genome assembly GCF_033344935.1 of Reichenbachiella sp. Taxonomy (NCBI): domain Bacteria; kingdom Pseudomonadati; phylum Bacteroidota; class Cytophagia; order Cytophagales; family Reichenbachiellaceae; genus Reichenbachiella; species Reichenbachiella sp. The sequence continues at coordinate 1,992,286 of NZ_JAWPMM010000001.1, forward strand.
TGATACAGTTTTCAATGCCAATTATGGCATAGATGTGAATTACTATAACATCTCTGATCCATTGAATGCGCAATTCATCAATGTTCAAAATGGATCGGTATCGCAGGAATCCTTAACCATCGGAAGTTTATCAGGTTCCTATTCGTTTGATGTAGACGAAACGGCTAACAGTTATTTGTTTAACGCAGATCAGGTATTGGTTACTGTTTTAGTCACAACGCCGAATAGTTATTCTTCTTTTAATTCATTTATCATAGATAATGCAGCAGGGGGTCGTATTCTGGCTAGTGAAGACGGAGATTATTTTGTGGTGGGTAGCGATTTGTCTGTTCCAGAGAATAAATCGGCTAAAGTGAAACTGATAGCCGTAGATTTTGCTGGATTTGATGCAGAGCCAACGATTGAATGGACTAAAAACCCTACGCAAGGGGTCTTGGGGGGTTTTACTTTGGTTGAATCCTCGCAGTATCTGAGGATTTGGGAATCCAAGTATACTTCCACACAAGATACAGGAGCAGAAGATGACTTTTCATTTAGGGTGTTCAACTCGATCCGAAATAGTTATGAATCTGCCACCATCAACATGTCAGTTCAGGAGGTGAATGATGTACCGAAGTTGGCGGCTATTCCTAATCAGCAATTAGTTGAAGATGGGTCTAAAACCGTTAGTTTAACCTATTCAGACCCTGACAATGATCTAATCGTTTCTGCCTCTTCAAATAATACGGCACTCCTTACAGCAAGTATTGTGGATGGCCAATTATCGTTACAGGCTATAGATGGCAAGTCAGGCTCAGCTACGGTAAGTGTATGGGTAGAAGAATCGGCAGGTGATGATCCGCTATTGGTATTAAAGCAGCTAAGTGTTGTTGTTACACCAGTCAATGATGCACCGGTGCTGGCAGCAATTGGTGATCAATCCGGAGATGAAGATGTGACCATTGAAGTACCATTGGTGGCTACCGATGTGGATGGTGATGTGGTGTTTTTTAGTTATGAAACGGCTATTGATGATCCTACGCTTGCGACAGTAAGTACCTCTGGTAATACTTTAAGTATCGTGCCAAGAGCCAATGCGAATGGTACTGCCCAAGTTTCGGTCACTGCGGATGATGGTTCGGGTGCAAGCAATGCCTTGTCTAATACGGTAACTTTCAATGTGACTTTCAATGCAGTGAATGATGACCCTGTAGTTACTTCTGAATTAGTTGATCAAGTGTTGCTCGAAAGTTTCACCAATTATGATATAGATTTTTCTGCCTACTTCTCGGATGCGGAAACAGCATCAGGAAGTTTGACTTACAGTCATAATTCTGGTGGTTCAGTAATTGGTATTACAGGATTAGGGGCTAGTGCTTCTACTGCGACAATTAGTTATGTTGGCACAGGTACTGAAACTATAACTTTTAGTGCTTCCGATGGAGGAGGTACGGATGCATCATTTGATGTGGTATTCACGGTAAATCCTTTGGGAATAGATTTGAATGTGCCCAATGAAATTACAGTGGCTGCTCTGGAAGAAGATTTTGCGGAACAAACCATAGATATATCCAATGTGTTTGAAGATATCAATGACGAGGCAGCGGTATTCTCATATGATATCTTAGGAGCTTCTCTTTTGACAGCGACCATTAATGGAAGTAATTTGGTATTGACCAGTATTGAAAATAAAAATGGTAGTGAGGATTTGGTATTAGTGGGTACGACGAGTGGAGAGTCTATCATTGAAGTATTTACGGTAACAATTAACCCGGTCAATGACCCGCCAATGATTTCTGCCGTAGCGACTCAAACTGTTAAAGAAGATGGTGTGTTAGAAAATTTTTTGATCGAGATAGAAGATCCTGAAGGTGATTCATTTACCTATTCAGTAGTTTCTGGTGATCAAGCTTTATTGACTGATGCCAATATAGTAGAAACTGACAATCAGGGTAATTTCTATTTCTTATCCATGACACCAGAGGCTGATCAAAACGGTTCAACTACAATTACCATTACAGCCGATGATGGTGATACTTCAGAAGAGACCTTTGTGTTGAATGTGTCAAGTGTAAACGATTTGCCTAATGTAATTGGTAGTCTTGCAGATTTGAATCAAGATGGATCCTTCAATACGGATATTGCCACTTTGTTCGATGATATAGATAGTGAGTCACTGACATATGAAGTAGAAAGTAAACCCGATTGGATGACTCAAAGCGGTAATGACCTGACTGGTACTCCTTCGAATGACGATGTGGGTATTGATCAGGTGACGATCCTTGCCTCAGATCAAGGTGGTTCTATTCGAGCAACTTTTGAATTTGAGATCATTAACGTGAATGATGCACCTGAAGTAGTTCAGGCTGCTGGTTCTCGACTGATTTATGCGGGAGAGGCGTTTACCTATGCATTTCCTGAAGGCAACTTCAAAGACATCGACATTGGAGATGATTTAACCTATACCGTGGAAAGTAAACCATCTTGGTTGACCGACGTTGGTGGTACGGTTTCTGGTACACCCACCAATACTGATGTCGGTCAGACCGAGGTGGTCTATCGAGCAACTGATGGTTCCGGTTTATTTGTAGAGGATATTTTAACCATAAATGTTTCAATCCTTTCTTATAACGTGACAGTAAGTCTTACTCAAAATAAGAGTTGTTTAGGGGGTACATCATCAGTTTCTGCAAGTGGTGCTTTTGACTATAATTGGTATGATGCCAATGATCAGTTGGTTCAAGAAGGAGGTAGTACTTATGAATCTACAGAAGCCACTACTTTGTTTGTGGTTGGTGTAGATGGTCAGTCTACAGAAACCCAAACAAAATTTGAAGCCAATATTGATTTCAATCCGTTGCCAGATGCGACATTGACGCAGGAAGATGATTTGCTAAAAGTGGCTGATGTAGAAGGTTACACTTATACCTGGTCATTGGACGATTCTAATATTAGTGAGGCGACTGGGGCAACTTACGAACCCTCAGAAAGTGGATCGTATCAGGTAGTCGTAGTTTCAGATTTGGGATGTTCTGCTACATCCAATGCTTTGGATGTTACTATTATAATTCCTGAGGAGCCTGAAGAAGTACTTGGTTTGAATGACCCATCCAAGGAGGTGGTACTCTTTCCTGTTCCGGCTAGAGAACATTTGACGCTTCGATTGCCCGAATCATGGCATAAGGGTCAGCTTAGCGTGGTGAATATGCAAGGACAGGAAGTATTCTTCCAAAGCCAGTTGAATAGCGCTGAAGTTAAGATCGATCTTGCTGATTATCAAAGTGGGATCTACTTTGTGAGGCTGCGAGTTGAATCGCAACAGCTGAATTTGAAATTTATCAAAGAATAATATTTAGTCATCCACAACAAGAAAAAGAGACCGATCAACTGATTGGTCTCTTTTTTTAGTTTGTCGTGGTCTATATTTAAAGTATATTCTCTATTTATTAGGTGTGCGACTAGGTTAAGTTCTATAGATTCAGTTTATTTATATCTCTTATCCGCCTGTCTTTAATTTAACTAAAACCTTTGATGAGTTTTATAAAGTCAGCAATACTGTGTTTAACCTTCCTACCTCTTCTTAGCAGTTATTCATGGGCACAATCCAGTGAAAAAGGCTTGCCCTTTATTGACTATTATGCACCGTCAGACTATCGTGCTGGTAGTTTTAATTTCAATGTGATCCGTGATTCATTAGGAATTTATTATTTCTCTAATGACGACGGTGTATTGGTGTATAATGGCGTAGACTGGAATCTCATCAAAATTACTAAAGAGAAGTCTGTCTACTGGCTGCAGCAGGATGAAGATGGCGTGATTTACGTAGGATCGGATGGGGAGTTTGGCTACATGCAAGCTTCCGAAAGTGGTAAACTTTCATACGTTTCTCTTATGGATAAAATTGACCCTAAGTATCATGATTTTGGTTCGGTATGGGAAGTCGCATGTTCAAGCAAAGAAGTCATATTTAGATCCAAAAAATACTTATTCAGACTGAAAGATGACCAAATCAAAGTTTTCACCGGCGAAGGCATAGAGTATGACATAGCGTTTACAGTAAACGATACCATTTATACTCGTCAGGTGGGGACTGGTTTAATGTATCTAAATGGTGACGAATTGACGCCAGTAAAAGGGGGAGAATACTTTGCTGATATGAAGGTTAATATGTTCTTGCCATTTGAGGATAAGTTGCTTGTAGCCAGTCGATTTGATGGATTGTTCCTTTTGGATAGCGAAGGTACGGTAGAGGTTTTCAAAACTGAAGCCGATGACTTTTTAAAGACCTACAAAATTTACCATGGATGTATCACGTCTAGTGGCAATTATGCCTTTGCTGCCTATACAAAAGGGGTGGTGATATTGGATAAGCAAGGGCAAATTGTTGAAATGCTGGATGAAAATTCAGGGCTAATCGACTTTCAGTATTTATTTGTGGGCATGTTCGATCCCCATAATCTTTGGATTGCCAATGGAGTAGGAACAAGTAAGGTGAAAATTCAGTCACCATTGTCTTATTTTGATGAGCGCCGTGGGCTTAAGGACGTAGGAACGGACATCATCAGATACAAAGGGAATATGTACGCGACCACTTTGCGTGGATTGTACAAAATGCAACCCAATGAGTTTGGTGCTCATTTCATACCATTTAATCATGAAGATTACTATGAGGTATTTTCTCTGGACAAAATGGTTGACAAAATGATCGTAGGTTGCCAACGTGGCCTTGTAGCTTTTGATAATGTAAATTTTGAATATTTGGATACTGAAAGATTGCATTATGCCCAGGTGTCTAAAGATGAATCAGAAGTCTTTGTTGGCCTGGGCGAAGTAGGCATGGGGGTTTATTATATGGACCAGTCGAAATTCAAGTTGATTCGGCTAGAAGGTTTTACTGAGCCCATCAAAAAAGTTGAGCAATTAGGTGATAAAATTATTTTCTTATCAAAGTACGGCACGTTGGGTGTAGTCACACATCGAGAATCGCAGGGTACACATTATCTAAAACTAGAAGAGTCTTATGAAGTGGGTAATGCGTCAATCGCTCCCTGCGGAGATAAGATTTTAGTCATAGCTCGTGAGCACTGGTATTATCTGGATGAGTCTGGTCAATTGTCTGAACCTAGACCTTTAGCCTTATCAAATAAAGCTTCCAAAATTCTACAAGCGGTGGTACTGGCTGACGAGCAAATGTGGGTTAGCTATCAGGATCAGCGACGGATAAACTACAATGAATTAGTACGAATGGTGGATGGAAATATGGAAGCTACAGGGATTGCTTTTGGTTCCAGTTTTCATGTGAATTCGTCTTTTTCAGATCAGGATAGTGTTTTATGGTTTATTGGAGATGAAGGTGCTATTAGATACGATCAGAAAATACCAGTCACAGGAGAGTTAGGGGATTTCAGCTGCCATATCGAAAAAATGGTTTTAGGCAAGGATTCCTTAATTTTCGAAAATGGATTTAATGTCGATCCTGTGGATTTGCCCTATGATCAAACAGATATTCGCTTCACTTTCTTTACAGATGAGGTAAATGCAAGTGATGAAAAATCCTTTCAATATAAATTGGTGGGACGGGACAAAGATTGGTCTGCCTGGACACAGGAAGCCAAAAAGGATTATACTGGTCTGAGTGCTGGTACTTACACGTTTCAGGTCAGAGCCAAAAATGCCGTTAATCAGATAAGTAAAATTGACACTTATCAGTTCTATGTTAATCGACCATGGTATCGGTCCAGATATGCGGTCATAGCTTATATCGCTGGTATACTGGTTTTGATTTATGTGTTGTTCAGAATTAGAACGGCTAGTCTGGAGCAAGCCAAGCAAAAGTTGGAATATTTGGTTTCTAAAAGGACTGCAGAAGTAGAGGAGCAAAAGCGCGATCTGGAGACTCAACGACTTATTCTTCAGAATGCCAATGATACCAAAAATCAATTATTTTCCATCATCGGTCATGACTTAAGGAGTCCGCTTAATTCCTTGCAGGGTCTGACTGATTTGATTCAGCACTATCAGGAAGAAGAACAAAGCCATATGGTCGACGAAATGGTCGAACATATGGCTGAGTCAGTAAAAAGATTGAGACATCTGCTCGACAACTTACTAACCTGGGCCCTGAACCAATCGGGTAATTTTAAAGTAAATCCGGAGCTTATCAAGGTGGATTATTTTCTCAAAGAGATTATGTCTATTCTAAATGAGTCAGCCAAATCAAAATCGATAACGCTCAAATTGACCGGAGCTTCAGGGTGCTTGATTCATGCGGATAAAAACTCTTTGTCTACAGTAATAAGAAATCTGATCAATAACGCGATTAAGTTTTCAAATGAAAATTCTGAAATTGAGGTGAATTACTCTTGTGATCATGAGCATACAAAAATCATCATATCCGACCAAGGAGTAGGCATTCCAAAAGATAAATTGGAAGAGATATTTGAACTGACGCACTCTACCTATGGTACCAACAATGAAAAAGGTACCGGTTTAGGGCTGGTTTTGGTGAGTGAGTTTGTAGCTCTCAATGATGGGACGATTGAGGTAGCCAGCGAATCCGGAAAAGGAACCACCTTCACACTTTTATTTCCTAATAAGTAGTCGTTTGACAGGAGGAATCTGCTGTTTATTAGAGCTGCTATTATTTCATTTGCAAATAGGAAACTAATACATGTACTTCACGTATTAGAATCCTAATTGTAGAATATATCTAATTATGAAAGGAACATATCTTGGAGAGTTTGAAGAACTCGTGCTTTTGGTCATTGGTGTATTAAATGAAAATGCCTACAGTATTTCAATCAAAGAAGAACTCAAAGAGCGAACAGGAAGAAACCCTAGTATCGGTGCCTTGCACTCTGCACTCAATAGATTGACAGAAAAAGGCTTTATTAGTTCACAAGAAGGAGGAGCCACCAAAGAAAGGGGAGGAAGGAGAAAACGATTTTATACGATTACTTCTGCAGGCAGAGCCGCCGCTAGAGAAGCGCACGATTTACGAACCGGCCTGTATCAGGCCATGCCAAGTCTTTCCTTCAAGGGGCTATCATTGGTATGGATGAATTAAAACCACCGAAATGGGTCACTCGGTTTTTGGATGTCTTTTGTAAGGAAGAGCATTCAGAAATGCTCAAAGGAGACCTGTATGAACTCTACGCCGATAGATATCAGAAGAAGGGTAAATGGTATGCAAAGCTCTTGGTTTGGTTTGATGCATTCGATTTACTCAGACCTTTTCTACTCAAAAAAAACTCAATAACACATAACAACACAATCGCCATGTTCAAAAATTTTCTCAAAATAGCTTATCGAAATTTCATGCGCCAGCGTGTGTATAGTTTGATTAATACCGCAGGTCTGGCTATTGGGGTCGCTTGTTTTTTGTTGATCTTCCTGTATATCCACGATGAGTTGGGTTATGATCGCTTTCACTCTAAATCTGATAGAACATACCGGATATTAGAACACTTTGAAAGTGACGGCGTGGGAGAACATTCTGCTAGTCAGCCATTTCCTGTTGGACCATCATTGATCAATGATTACCCTGTTCAGATCGATCATATGACAAGGTTATTTGATTTTCAGTCACCTTTTTTGGCTTTGGCCAATCGAAAATTGGATCGAAGCTTCAATGAACCGAATGTCTTTTTTGTAGACTCTACTTTTTTCGATGTTTTTGACTTTGAAATGATAGTTGGAGATAAGCGTACGGCACTGGATGAACCAAATTCTATTCTCATTACAGAAACAATGGCTAAGAAATATTTTAGCGAAGAAAATCCCTTAGGGCAAAATCTGGAGTTTCAGGGAGAAAGAAATTTGGTGGTGAAGGGGATACTCGCAGATGCACCACACAACGCTCATTTTCAATTCGACTTTTTGGTTTCCTTTTCTACTTTGAGAGCGCATTACAAAGAGCGAAATCAAGAACGAACCATGAATGGATGGTATTGGAATCCTTGTTGGACCTATTTGGTGCTTAATGAAAATACAGATCCAAAGACATTATCAGACATGCTTCCTGATTTTGTACAGAAATATTTTCAAGAAGGCATTAGAGATGATATCACTATGGAATTGCAACCACTGACTGATATTCATTTGAAGTCGAAATTGGACTATGAAATTCAAGCCAATAGTAATGAAAGCAATATTTATGTGTTTTCTGCGGTAGCAGTTTTTGTGTTGTTGATAGCAGTTATCAACTTTATTAACCTTTCTACCGCAAGAGCTACTAAGCGAGCTAAGGAAGTAGGAATCAGAAAGGCACTAGGTAGTCTGAAAAAGCAGCTGATTTATCAGTTTATATTCGAATCTATTCTACAGACTATTCTTGCATTGATCATTGCCGTGATGGGCATTGTTTTCATATTGCCAAGCTTCAACGCACTGACAGAGAAATCAATCACATTGATGACTTTTTGGTCACCAGTCTACCTCTCGGCGGTGGCAGGACTTACCTTGTTTGTAGGGCTGGTTGCAGGGTTTTATCCAGCATTTGTGCTATCATCTTTCAAAACTACTGAGGTGATTAAAGGGGGCAAGCTCAATAATCATGGAATGAATTTTAGAAAGGTGTTGGTGATTCTTCAGTTTTCCATATCTATGGTCCTTATCGTTGGAACAATAGTGGCCATCAAACAGCTACAATTTTTGCAAGATGATGATTTAGGATTCAATAAGGAGGCGGTCATTATGGTGCCGGTTATTGGGACACCTATTGCCAATCATTACGAAAGTATGAAAAGTGAGATGCTGACTAATTCAGCTATTAAATCAGTAACTGCCTTAGAGGAGGTCTTGGGAGCCAAACATCAGGTTATGAATTATACATTTGAAGGTATAGAGAAATCTAAACCCTATCCGAGGCTTTTCATGAGACATGATTTTCTGAAAACTTTTGACATTCCGCTGTTGGCGGGAAGAACCTATGACGAGTCGCATGTTACCGACGATAGTTTGGCGCTGGTCGTGAATGAAACTATGATCAAGCAGTTGGGATATGGTACGCCAGAGGCTGCGATAGGAAAAGGCGTAGAATTAATGAGGCGTAGAAAAGGGAAAATTATTGGCGTGGTGGAGGATTTTAACTTCACTTCCAAACATCACCCGATGTCGCCTATTGCCTTAGATCTTTGGACTCAGCCTTTCACTTTCAATCTGTTTATGAAATATATGGCGGTAAAAGTAGATGCTAATAACCTTCAAGAATCTATTGCCATTGTTGAATCTAATTGGCAGAAGTTCATTCCGAGTAGACCGTTTGAGTATTTCTTTTTAGAAGATCGATTGAACGAGTCGTACAAAGCAGAAAGTAAGCTAAGTATGATCACAACCGTGTTTTCTGGACTGGCCATTCTGGTCGCTTGTTTAGGCTTGTTTGGATTGGCCACTTTTACCATGGAGCAGCGGACTAAGGAGATTGGAATTAGAAAAGTACTCGGAATTCAAACCAAGGATATCGTCTTGCTTTTGTCTAAAGACTTTATGATCCTTGTCGTTATATCCTTCGTAATAGCAGCACCTATCGCTTACCTGATGATTGATTGGTGGTTGGCAAGTTTTGCCTATCGCATCGATCTAATGCTATGGCCTTTTGCAGTGGCAGGATTGGCTACATTTCTGGTGGCCATGATCACAGTGGGGGCACATTCACTCAAAGCGGCGACCATTAATCCTGTAAAAACGTTGAAATATGAGTAACTGATTTTGTCTGACGAATTGAATCCAGTTTATTCAATTCGTCAGACTAATGTCTTATTGTGCAGCTTTTAAACGATCAAAAACTTTGTAAATCAGCATGATTTGCAAAATGGTGGCTGGCAGTAAAATGAATAGTCCAATAAAACCGAGTACAAAGGATAAAAAGCAAAGTCCAGCTAAAATTTGAAGGATTCCGGCTATTCTTGATAGGTCTCCAAGTTCTGAAGCTAGTTTGAAAAGGGCTACACCGAAGGCTATATCAATTCCGGCAAACACGACGCCCTCTATTCCTTTCACTAAAAGGAATTCTTCTTCACTAAAATTAGAGAATAGGGTGATGATGTCGTAAAACTCCATAATAGACATGGACCCAAGCATAAGAATAGCACTGATTTTTAGAAAAGCGTTATTATGGATCTTTCCAATTTCTACAAAGCCAAACATAAAGAAGATATAGGTCGCTAAAATGATGAGTTTAACACTGGTATAAGTCCAGCTGTAGTAGATGGGTAAATCAATTTCAAATCGATAGAAGTCTAAAAAGGATTCTGCTATTCCGGTCAGGAAGTAGATTGTTCCCATGATCCATGCGACATTCAGCAGATCAAGCCTTCTTTTCTTTTGCGATCGGTCTTGAATTTGATTGAAGTCGTAGTCCAAGGATTCCAGAATTATCTTTAGCGTAGAATCTCTGGGTGTCACTTCACCTGCTTCAATTCTTTGAATTGTTCTGACGCTTACATTGCATCTGTCGACTAATTCTTCCTGAGTGATCTTCTTTTCTTGACGGAGCGCGAGTATAGTTTGTCCTAACTGTGGTTGTTTTAGAGTTGCCATTTTCTTTTCGTTTTTTGCAAGCTTAGCAGACCCTCAATGATAGTTCAAATTTTGGATTTGAATCTTACCCGACATTTACCCGTCATTTGTCCTGATAGTTTATTTGGGGCTTTTTTTTAGGTTTTGAATGAGTTGCACCTCGATCATTAGCAACCAGAAAAGCACGATAAATTCCATACCGACCATCACGTACCATTCGAATGGATAGGTCAATGCAGAGGTATCAAATCCAAAACTCAAATAAATCAATAGGATACTTCCAACAGAAACAAAAGCAAAGATGATGATGAATGGAAGTGTGAGCTGATGCGTTTTCTGAGCAACAAATTTCATCAACATGTAACTGTGTCTAAAGGCAATCAAAGAAGCACCTAGATAAAAAACGGCAGAAAGGGGGTTGGTAATGATGGTGAAAAACTCAAGCGGAGGATCGATCCTTGACAGATAGTCGAAATCGAATAAATATCCGACATATAAAATAGAAAATAGTGCAAAACCAATGTTCCAGTACCGCTCTCCCTTTTCTATTTTGATCACTCTTCTTCTTATTTCAAATGCTTGCTCAAAAATGCATATAACGGTTGACTTATGAAAAGGATATGTTTATTAAACCTTATAGGTTTTCGAAAACCTATAAGGTTTGGTTGGATAAAAGAAAAGACCCTCTCTCAAGGGTCTTTTCATTGATGCATAATCCATCGGGCAATGGACTATATCGTAATAAACACACTAATCGTTTTTCTTTCGTATGGTCAGTTGGTGTTGTCACCAACAAGCACACAGCAATGGTTCGTGTCTCCACGAACCAAACCATTTAACGTTCTCTCAACTTCTGAATCAAAGCCAAAGTAGCTTTCACTTTTGCTGTTAATCCAGCATAGTCGTACTCTCCTTCGGAGTTTTTCACGAACAATTTCGATCCCATACCCACACAGTGCACGCCAGCGTTGATCCAGCCTTTGAGGTTGTCTTCAGTAGGCTCTACACCACCAGTAGGCATGATGCTACTCCATGGGAATGGGCCTTTTACGGCAGCTACGAAAGATGGTCCACCTACCTGAGAACCAGGGAAGATTTTTACCACCTCAGCGCCTAATTCCTCAGCATAAGAGATTTCAGTCAATGAACCACAGCCTGGTGACCAAGCGATTTTTCTACGGTTACAAACCTTCGCCATGTCTGCATTCAAGATAGGAGAGACTACAAAGTTGGCTCCATTTTGAATGTACAAAGAAGTAGTGCCTGCATCTACCACAGACCCAATACCTAAGATCAACTCAGGTGTTTCTTTGGCTGCCCATTTGTTCAATTCAGTGAAAACCTCATGAGCGAAATCGCCTCTGTTGACAAATTCGAAAACTCTTACTCCGCCTTCGTAACAGGCCTTCAATATCTTTTTGCAGATCTCGATGTCTTTGTGATAAAACACAGGCACCATCCCGGTGGCCCCCATCTGCTGCGCTACTTCTATTCTTGTAAATCGTGCCATAATTTTAATTCCAGTTTAATATTGTATTGAATTCGTATGTTTCAGGGTCGGTTACTATGGTTTTCGCTTTCGCTAAATCGTTATTTTCTATAAAATGTAAGTTGTGCAAGCTGAGTTTATATATTTCAGCATCTGTATCTACCAAACGAGGGGGAATTACACCATCGCTGTTTTCAAACTCAGACAAGAACATTGGTTTAATATCTCCTCGTGAGTTGGTAGTAACAATACAGCCACTTGTTCCTTCATCAAAAAGTTTTTTTACTCCTGTGCCCAAAAGGGTACAAAGCGTCAAATCATAGCCAATCGGTCTGCAGCATCTCAATTCATAACCTAGCTCAACTGGGCGACTTTTGATTTGAATGCCCAATGTCTTTAGTTTCTCTTGAACTAATACATTAAAGATATTGGATTTACTCACGTTTCCTAGCTCTGGATGACCATGATCATCATAAGTAAATAGTATTCCAGAGTCTTTGAGTTCTTGCTCATCAATCTCGTGAAACACCCCTTCACTGACCAACGCAACACCATAATTGATGCCCTCCAGTTTTCGCTTGAGCATGGAAGAAATGATCAAATTGACCACTTTGTCGAGCGTGATCTTGGTCTTGTTGAACATCTCGGGGATAATCAACATGGGAAAGTGACAGGCCGAGGCGATCCCGAAAGCCAGATGTCCTGCCGACCTTCCCATGGCTGACATGATAAACCAGTTTTGACTTGTGATGGCGTCTTCGTAGATCGTATTGCCGATCTTTACGCCTTCGTCCTTGGCCGAGTGAAATCCGAAAGTTGGATTCCGATCGGGTAGGGGTAAGTCATTATCTATTGTTTTTGGTACATGAATATTCTTCACGTCCAATTCACTTTTCTTTAAGAATTTGGCTAATCGGTTGGCAGTACTGGCGGTGTCATCTCCACCTATGGTCACCAAAAGTTTTACGTTATAGTTTGTGAAAAACCTGGTGTTGAAATCAGAGTCTTTGGGTTTGAATCTGCTCATCACCAAAGAAGAGCCACCTCTACTGAAGATTCGATCGGCATAGGCAAAATCGAAATCAGTGATTTGAGGATCGTCTGACAAAATGCCCTGATAGCCCCCATGCACGCCGATCACGCGGTAGCCGTCCTTTAAGAAGGTTTTGGCTACGGTGCTCACCACAGTATTGATACCCGGTGCTGGGCCTCCTCCGCATACGATCGCTATGGATGGTTTGGACATTGTGTTATTTTAGTTTTGGATGTGGGAAAAAAGAAGGGCGATCCCGGTTTAAATATTCTAGGAAAATATAGATCGCCCGTTCTTCTGAATCGTACTATCTGGCTACTCTACCTGATGCGTCTCCACCCATCAGCTTCTCAACCTCTGCTACCGTTACCAGATTAGCATCCCCTTTAATAGTATGTTTTAGACAAGATGCAGCTACCGCAAAATCAAGTGCGTGCTGATCGTCCTCAGGGAATTTCAATAATCCGTAGATCAATCCTCCCATAAATGAATCTCCTCCACCTACACGATCCACGATGTCAGTAATTTGATATTGACGTGTTTCGAATAGCTTGTTTCCGTCGTACAATACGCCAGCCCAAGTGTTGTGAGAAGCAGAAATACTTCCTCTCAACGTGGTAATTACTTTCTTAGCTTTTGGGAATTTTTTCATCATCTGCTTGCATACAGACAAGAAAGCTTCTCCTTTTACATTGTGACCTTCTGTTTGTACGCTGATGCCTTCTGGCTTAATTCCAAAGTGCATTTCAGCATCTTCTTCGTTACCCAACACGATGTCGCAGTACGAAGTCAACTCAGTCATTATTTCTTCTCTTTTCTTTGCATCACAGTATGTCCAAAGCTTTGCTCTGTAGTTCAAATCTGTAGATACAGTCACACCCATTTCAGAAGCTACTTTTACCGCTTCTAGGCAGGCGTCGGCCGCACTTTGTGAGATGGCAGGTGTGATACCTGTCCAGTGGAAGAATCCAGCATCCTTGAATACTTCTTTCCAATCCACCATGCCTGGCTGAATTTCACACATGGCAGAGTGTGCTCTGTCATATACTACTTTAGATCCTCTGCTCACAGCACCAGTTTCCAAAAAGTAGATACCTAATCTATCGCCACCGAAAATGATGTTGCTGGTGTTTACACCTCTTTTTCTCATTTCCATCATGGCGCATTCGCCGATGTCATTCTTTGGTAGTCGTGTTACGAAGTCAACATCTACACCATAGTTAGCCAATGATACTGCTACGTTAGACTCACCTCCTCCATACACTACGTCGAAGTTGTTGGCCTGAGAAAATCTTAAAAAACCCTGTGGAGCTAATCTCAGCATGATTTCTCCGAATGTTACTACCTTTTTCATAATCGTTTAATAATTTTTGCTTTTACCGTGCTCGTTAACGGAACTTTTGAAAAATAAATCCCTCAATTGAAGGATTTTCAAGCCGTGTTCGTTAACGACGATTACAAATGTAGTATATTGCTGACGATTACAAAACGATTCGAACATTTTTTTTAATATTTGCCCCGCATGAAACGAATTACGATTAAAGAGATAGCCAAGAAAGCTGGAGTGTCAGTAGGAACCGTGGATCGAGTACTACACAATAGGGGTGAAGTGGCTGAGAAAACCAAAAAGCTGGTCAAACAAATTGCAAAGGAGGGAAATTATTCTACCAATGTATTTGCAAGAAATTTGAAGTTGAACAAAACGCATCGTTTTGCGATCATCCTTCCGCAGGATAATGAATATTGGAAAACACAGCGAGCTGGTATTGAGTCAGCAGCTGCTGAGTATGCATCTCTTGGCGTACAGTTGGACTTTTATACTTTTGATCGGCAGAACGAAGATTCTTTTGTTACTCAGTCAGAATTGGCCTTGCAGTCTATGCCTGATGCCGTAGTGATGGCACCGCTATTGGAGAATGAAGCAACCACTATATGTGGACAACTTGATGCCGCCAAAATACCTTATGTATTTGTGGACTCGAATCTGGAAAGTGCGAAGCCACTCGCCTTCATAGGTCAGGACTCTGTACAGAGTGGTTATCTGGCAGCCAAACTACTGAATATCGGTCATCCGGAAAATTGTAATTCATTGATCATCAAATTCCGTGATTACGATAGTATTAATAAAACCATCGATGAACGCATCAAAGGTTTCAAGAAATATTATGCTGAGCAAAATTTAGATGAATCGAGTATAAAAGAAGTAGAAATTGGGTTAGATGAAGCAGCACTAAAAGAATGGTTTGAATCGGTGAAAGGAAAAGAGGCTTTGATTTTCGTGCCGAATTCACGCTCGCATCAAGTAGCGAAACAAGCAGCTTCGGTTTGGGCAGCTAGGTCGTACCGTTTGGTAGGTTATGATTTGGTTTCAAAAAATTTAGCCGGATTGGAAGATGGTAAAATCGAGTTCATCATTCATCAAAATCCTAAAACCCAAGGCGCATTAAGCATTCAGACGCTATATAGGCATTTGATTCTGAACGCAGAAGTTCGGAACACCCAGTTTATGCCCTTGGATATTTTGACCAGGGAAAACGTAGCCTTCGCTGATAATTAATTTGACTTTGAACCTGTTGTGATTTACCTCTTTGGTTTAATTGTACCGACCGCTTAATATGGTCGTTCTTTTAACTGATTGTTGATTCGAAGTAATTGTATGAAGTGAATATAATTTCATTGAATTCGATTAAAATTAAATTGGTCGACCAATATTTTTTACAATATTTTTCTCCTTAGTCTGTCTCAGATTTCCACGATTTTGGGTTAAAAACACGTATTTTAACTTCTATTAATAATAATAGGCTAAGGGTATTGGTGCGCCTGTTCAGATCAATTTTCTTTAATTATTATTAAATATTAAATTGGTATACCAAAAAATGATAATTCAACTATTAATCGGCCAGAGTTGTATCATTTTTTAACTAAACCAATTATCATGTTTTCAAACCTAAAACTACTGACGTTTAATCAGTCATTTGTACTGGTGGTCGGGGTGCTTTTTTGTGCCTTGATTACCTTTAGTTGCGCAGAGGAAGACGTATTGTCTGAACCTGAATTTACGGAGATCAAAAATGAAAGATCTGCGGTACCAACCGTTTCAAAAACCTATTTCATTAAAAATCGAAAAAGTGGGAAGTATATTGATGTAGCCGGATATAGCCACTCCAATGGTGGAAAACTGCATCAATGGACCCATCATGGCGGTCTAAATCAGCAGTGGGAGATTATCTCTACTGGCGGTGGCTATTTTCGATTGAAAAGCAAGGAAAGCGGCAAATCATTTGACGTGACCGATAAAAGTACAGCCAACAAAGCTTATTTGCAGCAATGGGCCTACGGCGGCGGAACTAACCAGCAATTTACATTTCATAGTGCTGGCAATGGCTACTATATGATCAAAGCCAGGCATAGTGGTAAGGCGCTAGATGGTACGGGTCAGACGGCCAATGGTTCTCGAATTTGGCAGTGGACTTATAATACCTCTAATCAAAATCAGCATTGGCTGTTTGAAGAGGTAGGATCATCCGGTGGAGGTGGAGGAGGCTCCGAGACTCCAGGTCAAAACCTAGGGCTTTCCATGGATGATTGGAAGCTCAATGGATTTACCGGTAGTCCATCCAGTTCCACTTATCGTGATGATGTGCTGGATGCCACAGGTAAGACTTTTGCCAACTATTCGGACAACAACTATTTCTGGACTGATGGCACTTGGACTTATTTCAGGGTCTATAGAGGTCAGCCTAGTTCGAGTGGGTCAGGCAATCCTCGAGTCGAATTGAGAGAATTAGACGGTGGAGACCTGGCTGCTTGGAGTGGTTCTAGTGGCAACAATACCATGACTTGGACTGCCAGAGTAGACCGCTTGGGCAAAAGTGCTGATGGTAACAGCGGAGTCACATGTTTCGGGCAGATTCATGGAGATGGAGATTCTGTGGATGATGTCATCCGCGTACAATTCCTCGGAACTCCAAATCAAACCTCTGGTGCTGTGAAGCTCAAAATCAGTGGGTATGTGACTGAAGAACTACAAGGTGGGAGTAAAACGTACACAGGCTATTCGCTTGATACGGAATATACTTTCAAACTGACCTATAATAGTAGCGTCGTACGCTTCTATGTAAATGGTTCGCAAGTATTCAGTCAGTCCATGAGTGGGCACGACACGTCAAACAATTATTTTAAGGTAGGTGATTATATGCAGTCCGTGCAAGGAGCTAGCTATGATGGTTCTAATGCTGTTGTAGCTATTAAAAGCTTGAGCGTGACGCATTAATGTTAGTAGCTTAATCTAATTAAAAATTAAAGGCTGCCACGTACATGGCAGCCTTCTTCATTTATTAATCGACCGCTTTTTAAGTATTAGTTGTGTAGCACCCAGAAGTCGTAGACATACACTTCCCCATAATTATTAGGGTCGTCTGTATCACTGCCTTCTCTGTCTGGATTGCTTTGCGTGTAGTTGCCTATTTTGAAATAGGTCTGATCATAATCAATGTCCATCACATGGTCATTACTACCATCTTTTACCAAATAACTTGACGCATTGCCACTGTTATAGGCATTGGCCAAATTTCCGTCCTCGCTATAGTAGCAATAGTGCTTACCATTTATGATTTCAAATATGACTTCATGCTGAGTGCCCAGTGTGTAATTGGTCTTGATCGTCAAATCACTTCGGAGATTTCCTCCATTAAAACTCAAGAACAAGTGAGAGCCTTCTAATCTTAAAACCATGGCGTCGTCAATTCCATCAGATTTATTCCCATGGATTTGAGTAGCTACCAAATGATCCTTGTTGATAGGAAGATGAGTAATGGCTTGCTTGGAATAGACTACATGCTGGCCGGTAGTAGTCCAATAAATATCAGAGCTTCCATCTGCTTTTCTTTCTCTCAATTCTGATCTGATATAGTCTGAATTTGGTGTAGATCCATTGTTGCTGCGAATTGGCACTCTGAATACAATAGCGTCTTGATTGTCACTCACGAAATAATATTCGTTGTTTGCTTCGCCACAAAGCGTTTTGTCCTCGCTTCCATCTGGGTAAGTGATTTTCCATTGATTACAATTGGCCATCAAGTCAGATGGTACATCGGCAGAACCGCCGCCATTACCAGATCCTTGAGGAGTAGCACTAACGGATTGGCTCGAAGATGCATTGCCAGAATCATCATAAGCAACCACACTGAAAGTATATGAGTTGCCATTCGTTAGTCCTGTGATCGATTGACTCGATGATGAGGTAGAGCTGCTTCCCCCGCTGTAAGAAATCTCGACGTGATCAAAATCTGAATCCGAAGGATTAGTCCAGGATAAACTCACTTGTCCATCACCTGCGGTTGCACTTAGTCCAGAAACTGACCCAGGAGGGGTAGTGTCTCCACCGCCACCGCTAGTTTCACCCCAGATTTCAGCTTCAGTGATGCTGTTCCAACTGTTGCTCGAATTACCGAAGCCGGTGATCCGGATATAGCGCGCATTCACAGCATCAAAAGAGTAAGTTTCCAGGCTCGTTGTATTTCCGCTGCTACCGCTCGATTGGGCATTGAATACATCGGATAACGTTGAGGTGGTATTTCCGGCTCTGATTTTGAAGAATGAGCTTCGTTGATCTCCCTTATACCAGGCGACTTTCATACTGCTCACACTTTTAATGCTTCCTAAGTCATAGGTAATGTATTGTCCGGAACCGTTGGCTGACCAACGGGTACCTAGGTTTCCGTCCAAAGTGTTGGCAGGAACATTACCATCATTTGCGCTGGCCGACACAGATGATACTATTAGTTTGCCATTTTCACCGCCTGATCCTCCAGACCCACTGCCTTCTATGAGAGCGAAGTCATCAAATCGACCGGTGCCTCCATTATACTTACCATAGATGATTATCGAGCTGTTGCTGCCCGAATTGAAGGAAACTGAAACTTCAGTCCAATCATCATAATCTCCGCCATCGTTGTAATCATTGCTTCCTGCAATGACGCCAATCGTTCCTTTTTCTAGGACGTAAGCGGTCAAAACGTAATTGGTGTTTTGTGAAACAGAAACTGACTGCTCTACTTTCCCGCTAGATCCGGTGATCTTAGCAGATTTTGATCCTGAATGAGAGTCGCTCGATAGGGCTGAGGGATCAGTATCATTCCAACCAGACCAGCTACTTTCAAAGCCAGGGTTGCTAAGGCTCACCTGATCGCCTGCAGCCATTTTTACATTTTCGATGTTGGCTAAGGCAACTCCCAGGTCTTCCTCCTGACAAGCACCGAGCCAAATCACAGATAGTACTAAGGAAGAAGCAATAATCTCCTTACATAGCTTGTTAAACGTGTTTTTCATTTTGTTCTAGTTTGTGAATAAATGTTTAGATAGGTCACCGTTAGTCGATTAATGATTGGTAAACCAATTACAATTAAGACCGATTAAAGCTATTTAAACAACTGAAAGTGAAAATTGGAACTGGTTGATCAGTGCTTATAAAGTCTTTTATAGGAAGACTTAGAATTCTGATTTGAGAGAATATTTATGTGGTAATTGTATGAAAAAGAGCTTATAAGTGACGTAAGTAAGGATTTAGGTCGTAGTATCAATTTTTTGATGAGCTGCTGAATGGCAGTTTTTTTCATGCATTATTTTGCATTTTAAAATATTTATAATAAATTGGTCGACCAATCAACAATGATTTGAACATATAACAATGGAATTGCTTAAGAATTTTAGTCAGATAGTTATTGAAACACCGGTTGATAAGATCATTAACCAAATCAAACAACTGATCACTTCTGGTCAATTAAAGCCTGGCGATAAACTTCCATCAGAAAGGAAACTTTGCGATGTGTTGGGAGTTGGTAGAACACATTTGAGAGATGCTATCAAGAAGCTAGAGTTCTATGGTATTCTTAAAACTCTTCCCCAAAGTGGAACGGTTGTGGCCGGTATGGGGATTACAGCTTTAGAAGGTTTGATTTCCGATGTACTCAAGTTAGAGGGGAATGATTTCAGTTCTTTAGTAGAAACTCGTGTAATTCTAGAAGTGAATAGTGCAGTGCTGGCGGCAGAGCACAGAACAGGCAACGATATACGAGAAATTGAAAAAGCACTATTTGCTCACAGAGCCAAAATAGAGCAAGCGGACCACGCCGTAGAGGAAGATTTGATGTTTCACCTGAAAATAGCTGAGGCTAGCAAAAATTCAGTACTCAAATCGCTGATGTTGATCATCACACCTGATATTCTTTCTTATTTCAAACAACACGATGTGTGTGGAGAGGGAAGATCAAACAAAGCGGTAGAGCAACACGAAAAAATATTGGAAGCAATTAAAAATCAAGATAGAGAGACTGTAGCGGAGGAAATGCGAGGGCATTTAGTGGATATTCTTGATTATTCTAAAACGATACAAGTAGAACAATTATATAACAATAAAAAAGGAGAAGTTAATGGAGGATTGACAGGGACATAAAAAAAGAATGGATTAACCAAGGGTCAACCCATTCATCGCGGGATCGATCACTCAATGTTAAAATATCAATTTGGCCATCGGTATTTCATTGAAGAGATCAATTGCTGATCCAAAGATAACCAAATACTGCAATTCTGTAGTAAAGGAGTGTCTTTTTTACCTACCCGCATCAGCAAATACTATTTACTAAGTGTGAACAAAATCATTTAAAATGAAAAACATTTTACTATTATCTAAACGCTACCAGAAGCTCAATTTGATGCTGATGATGTTGGCGTTGAATGTAATGATAATAACTCCGGTATTCGCTCAAGATATCAAAGTCTCAGGGGTAATAAACTCTGAAGAGAACGAACCATTACCAGGAGTTACAATCCTAGTGCAAGGAACAACGAAAGGAACAGTTTCTGATATTGATGGAAAGTATGCATTAGAAGTGCCTACAGATGCTGTTTTAGATTTTTCTTTCATTGGTTATTTAAAGCAAAGCGTATCAGTAGGTGGAAGATCTACAATTGATGTTTCGATGTCTCCAGATATAGCACAACTAGAAGAGGTTGTCGTAGTTGGATATGGTACTCAGAAAAAATCTACACTGACAGGTTCTATTTCCAAGGTCAAGAATGACAAATTAGATCAGATCGCAGTGGCAAGGGTAGATGATGCTCTTATAGGTCAGGTGTCTGGTGTAAATGTTCAGGCTACTAGTGCAGAAGCTGGTGCAGCCCCTACTATTACCATTAGAGGATTTGGTTCAATTACAGCGGATTCAGGACCAGCAGTGGTTGTGGATGGAGTGGTAGTAAGTTCTGATTTCTTAGGAAATATGAACATGAACGACATTGCTTCATTTGAAGTGCTAAAAGATGCTGCATCAGCAGCTATTTATGGTAGTGAAGGTGCAAATGGTGTGATCATGATCACTACAAAAAGTGGTAAAGCTGGAAGAACAAAGTTTAGCTATGAAACCTTTATTGGATATAAAGAAGCTTTTGGAAGTGATGAATATAAAAAGAGTCTTTCTGATTGGGCAGCCAAAGAAATGGCAGAAAATGGAGAGTTAAGTGAGCAGACTCAACACGCTCAAATCATTTCTGCGGCAGCAGGAGGTTTGGATCGTGATTGGCAGGACGTGTTCTTTGATGGTGGAATTATCCAAAGCCATGCTTTATCTGCAAGAGGAGGAGATGAGAACACTACTTTTAGTGTGTCTTTGAAGTATTTGGAAGATGAAGGTGTAGTGATTACTGATAATTTTAAGTTGTTCACTGGATCTGTGAAGATAGACACTAAGTTGAATAACAAGCTAAAGTTTGGATTCAATGCAACTCCTTCATATACCAAGACAAGACGTTTGCCTACTTCGGTACATAACCCAATTAGACAATCTCCTTGGTTGCCAATTTATCATACGGAAGAAACATTGGCTTTGGTGAATCAGGATGACCCTGATGGAGCGAAATATTACCCGGACCTTATTCCAGGTGATTATGCCAGAGAAGATCATTTCGGCCCTATGGATGTAGATGGCGATGGTGATTTAGATGCTACTGCTAGAACATCAGGTGATCAAAACCCATATGCGCAGTATGTGGAAAGAGAGCATTATGATATTACAACTGCCATGTTAGGAGCTACTTACTTGAGCTACGAGATCATTGAAGGTCTGACTGCCAAAACTCGTTTCGGCTTCACATTGGATCAAAGAAAAAGAAGTCGTTGGGACGGTAATTACTACCACCATAGTAATGCTGCAGAGTATTTTGTGCAGGATAGATATAGAACAAGAATGATTTCTGATAACTTCATTACTTACAACAAAGGTTTTGGTGATCATGATCTAAATGCAATGGTTGGTTTAACTGTTCAGCAGAGAACTACTGATTACAATGAAGTAGTAGGAACTGGATATAGCAATGACCTGCTTAAAAATTTGGCTGGTGCTACTTCAGTATCTGAGCAGGTAGACGTGAATTTGGTAAGAAGAAAAATCGGATACTTTGCTAGAGTGAATTATGCATTCAATGATAGATACCTATTGAACGCATCATTCAGAAGAGATGGTAGCTCTGTATTTGGAGTAGATTCGAAGTGGGGTAATTTCCCAGCTGTATCAGCAGGGTGGAATGTTCACAATGAAGGATTCATGGCTGGAAACAATTTCCTTAGCATTTTGAAATTAAGAGCAAGTTATGGTCGTACTGGATCAGAAAACTTTAGCGTTGGCGATGATATCGTAAATACGTGGCCATACTTGGCGTTGTTGAACCCAGCTAATGCTGTGGTAGATAATACAGTTACTGGTGGTTTCACACCTCGAAACGTTGCCAATAGCTTATTGCAATGGGAAGCGTCAGCTGAATTGACAGTAGGTGTGGACTATGGACTTTTAGGAAATAGAATTACAGGTTCTGTGGATTACTATGACAGAGTGAGCGATAATCTATTGTTATTAAATCCAGTATCATATGGAACAGGTTTCAATAGTGCAATTGTAAACTTAGGTGAAGTAAAGAATTCAGGATTTGAATTTGAGTTGAGAACAAAGAATGTTGTTGAAACCAAATTTGCATGGAGCACTACTTTAATCGCATCTACAAACAAAAATGAATTAACAGCATTTGGTGATTCAGATGGACAATTATTAGAGGATACATTCGGAAGAAATTCTCAATGGATCAATGAAGTCGGTAGCCCAATTTCAACATTCTACGGTTATGTAGTAGATAGAAGTAATCCTATTCCAGATGAGTATGTAACTACTCCTTCAGTGCCGATTAACGGACAAGGTGAAGATGTAATTGTCGTTGATTTGAACGGTGATGGTGTGATTACTGATGCTGATAAAACGAAACTTGGAAATCCTTATCCAGAATTGATCTGGAGTATTACCAATGATTTCAGAGTTGGAAATTTTGATTTTTCATTCATGTTCCAGGGAAGTCACGGCGCACAGGTTAAAAATATCGGTGATCAATATTTCTATACTTGGTGGCAAGGTGCGACAACAAGTCCTCAGCAGTTAGTTGATGATGGACTTATTGGACATACTTCTTTTGTTCAAGAAAAAGTATTGACTGACCAAGTGGTTCAAGATGCGGATTATTTCTCTCTACGAAATGTGAATATTGGTTACAGACTTCCAAAAGAACTAGTAGCTAAAATTGGATTGGGTGGAGTAAGAGTGTATGCTTCGGGTCAAAACCTTTTCTACATCACAAAGGATGAGTACACTGGTTTCAACCCAGAGTATATCGACAATAGTAATAGCCCTACTTCTTATGGGTCTCAAAGAGCAGGATCTCCTCTCTTTAGAACTATGACTTTTGGTCTAAATGTTGATTTTTAATCTATAAAGACAGAGACTATGAAATTTATAAAATATATAATAATAGCGGTGACGGGAGTAGGATTATTCTCTTGTGATACGGATGAGTTTCTAAATCCGATACCCACAACTGCAGTAACAAGTAATTCATACTTTCAAACAGATGCAGATGTACTATCTGGTATCGTTGGAATATATGATGCGATTCAGGGAGTAAACGAAAGTACTCAAAGTAGTGATGGAGCTTACAACAGAGGGGTTCAATACGAATACCTACTAACTGAGCATCGCTCAGATAACACAAGAAGTGCGACACTTGAAGGATCACGAGCTGATTTTCACAGATATCTTACTGATGCGGATAACACGCAGTCTGAAGATTATTGGGCATCTATGTATGATATTATCTTTAGAGCGAATAATATCTTGACCTTTATAGATATTGCTGATGCTAGTAATCAAGCGAGTTATACAGCTGAAGCCAAGTTTTTAAGAGCTTATGCTTATTTCAACCTGGTTAGATTGTACGGTGCGGTGCCATTGATCACAGAAGTAGCGCTTCCTAGTGATACTGAGGTGCTTTACACAAGAGTGGACGTAGCTACTGTTTATGCTCAGATTGTGGCTGATTTGCAAGAAGCAGTTGGTGCACTGGACAATTCACACAAAGCGAGAGCTTCTCAGGCAGCAGCACAAGCATTGTTGGCTAAGGTTTACTTGTCTCAACCAACGCCTAATTATCAAGATGCGCAAGTATTGTGTGAAGCCATTATTAATGGAGGTGACTACTCTTTGATGACTAATTTCAATGATGTATTCTATTCTGAATTGAATAATGAGGTGATATGGGCCATTCAATATGCCTCTGGAGATCCATTAGAAAGCCAGGGATTTTCAGCAGAATTCACTTCTGCAGTTCGTCAAGGGTTACAGGATGGTCTTAATATGCCGAACACGAACTTGATCAATGATCTTAATGCTTATGGTGGTAATAGAACTGCAACAAGTATTACAAATGTTCAAGGATCGATAGAAGTAGCGAAATTCTTACCGGACGGTAATGATTGGACTAATGATTATGGTGGAAATGCAAGAAATTCTGGAAATGATTGGATTGTGATTAGATACGCTGATGTGCTTTTAATGCATGTGGAAGCCATCTTGGGAACCTCTGGGTCTACAAGTAGTGCAGGAGCATTGTCTTCTTTTAATGCGATAAGAAGCCGTGCAGGATTAACCGCTGCAACAGCTATTTCAAAAGATGATTTGTTGCTAGAAAGAAGAGTAGAGTTCGCATTTGAAAACCATAGGTTTTTCGACTTGCTACGTTTCGGTGTTGCTGATGCAGTTTTGAGTGCACATGCAGCAGATATGGGTTATTCAGACTACAGTGCAAGAGCTTTACTGCTCCCAATCCCTGCAAGAGAAATTAACCAAAGTGGTGGTCTATTAACTCAAAACCCTTAAAATCTTTGATTATGAAAAATTCATTAAAAATAATTTTAAATAAGGTATCAGGTCTGTTCTTTGGCTTGGTGGCCCTAGGAATTATCTACGGATGTGTTGAAGAACTACCGGGTCCAGGTTCTATGCCTGATGATATACCACCGGCAGCTAGTTTTTCTTACGCTTCTCAGGAGAATTTCTTAGAGATTAAGTTTACAAACTTGTCTGTAGAAGCGCTAAGCTATGAGTGGGACTTTGGAGTTGATGTTGAAATTCCAGACAGTGTTTTGACAGCTGTTGATCCTTCTTACACTTATGCATCAGTTGGAACATATGACGTTACCTTGACTGCAGTTGATGGTTTGGGCGTAGTTAGCGACACGACTATTGCAGTGGTGGTTGAAGAGGGCCCATATCTGCCGGTCATTTTGGAAGCACAATTTGAAGGTGATGGTGCAACAGGAGATGCCAGAGATCCTTGGGATGCTGAGTGGTCTACTGTAATTCAAATCACATCAGATGGTGCGTTGGATGCAGACGGAAACAAAACCAAAGGAGGTAAACTGCCAAGCGACGGACAAAGAGTGGCTTATCAGGAGATGGTTGTTGAAGCAGAATCTAATTATGACATTGCTTTTGTCTATACGTTGACTGATGCTGTAGCAGGTAAGATGACGGTAGAAATATTAGATGTTACTGCCAATGGAGAGACTTTTCAAACTTATGAAGATACACGAGATCATGTGATAGGCGCAGTTACTTTGAATGATCAGGATGATCCGTCAACCTATGTAGGAGGAGAAGTATCATTTGCCTCTGGTACTAGTACTAAAGTGGCTATCATGGTCTCCAACTCTGTAGGTATCGAAGCGAGATTTGATAATTTCACAGTTGAAATTGGTAATGCTGGAGCAGTTCCTCCATCTGCGAATTTCACTGTTGCGCAAAGCGATGTGAATTATTTGGAATACACTTTTACCAATGAATCATTAAATGCGGCTACTTATTCGTGGGATTTTGGTGATGAATCGACTCCTTCAACAGAAGAATCTCCAGTATATGAATATGCTGAAGCTGGTACATATACTGTGACTTTGACTGTTAAAAGTGAAGGTGGTTTGACAGGAGAATTGAGTGAAGTGATTGTGATTCATGATCCGGTAACTCCCGAATTTTCTTTTGCAGAAGGTGCCAATGAATTCACAATTGAATTTACTGACGAGTCAGTAAATGCTGCAAGTGTTCTTTGGGATTTTGGTGATGGTTTCAAATACTCTACTACAGAAGAACATGCTACTGTTACACATGTTTACAATGGTGGACCTGGGTTTTACACTGTTACGCTTACTTCAACAAGTAGTACAGGCCTAGAAGTTGAAAAATCAACTACACTTGCTATTGGAGTTCCAAAAGTATTGGGTGGAGATTTTGAAGATACAGATACTGGTGATGATAGAGACTATTGGAGAGCTGCTAGTTTCTCAGGAGGTGAAACCAGTACTACTCCTTATGGAGGAAGTAGTGATGGTGCTTTTCAAACTTATGATGGCACGGATACAGAAACTAAAACAAGAGGTGCAAAAATCGATGCCTCGAGATGTGCGGTGGATGCTAATGGAAATGTGGATACTGGTAATACCAGATATGCCTATCAAGAGATGTCTCTTAGCCCGGGTGTAGAGTATTATCTTGAATTCTCATATAACAATGCGGATGGTACTATTGTAGCCGGTGAGATATTGGATGGTCACTTTGATGATGGATCCGATGCGTTAGCGGCTTCTTTAGATGGTTCTAGCTTAATTGAACTTCAGGGAACTATTTCCAATGGTGAGATCAGTGGAGGTAGTGATAGTCCTCAATGGAGAACCATTAGAGGGAAGTTCACAGCACCAGTAAGCGGTGAAGTATCTATTTGGATGTGGGCATTTGGTGGTAAGTCATACTATGACAACATCAAAATATTGCCAGCTTCAATTGTAGAAGCCCCTTAAATATCAATGTAATATTTTAAAACTACCCGGAATCATATCCGGGTAGTTTTAAAATACATTTCCCTGTAAAAATCGATGTAAAAGGATATCCATCAATAATATCAGGATGGACAGCGTGAGCTGAATCCTAACAAAATAAAAAATGAAAGAATTGAAGAATATACAGTTAATTAATCCTGTAACCCTCAGCTTACTATTGTTGCTGGTTATGTTCGGAACTGAGTGTGGGTCCAAAGTGAATACTCAAAATTCAGTGGCTAATGCTGAAGAATTGAAACTAAAACTTTCCCTGGCTGCTCCGGGTGATACCATCATATTGGCCAACGGCGAATGGAAGGATGCCGAGTTGGTGATAAAAGCCAATGGTACTGAAGAAGCGCCAATCGTGGTGATGGCTGAAACATTAGGAGGAGTACAATTAACAGGAGCTTCAAACTTAAAGTTAGCTGGAGAATATGTAGTAGTCAGTGGCTTGCATTTTACCAATGGGTACACACCTACTGCTGAAGTGATTTCTTTCAAAATCAAAAAAGACCAACTAGCGAACAATTGTAGAATAACCCAAACACTGGTGGAGAACTACTCCAATCCAGAAAGACATGAAAGTGATTATTGGGTCGGTATGTACGGAAAAAACAACCGATTTGATCACAACGCCCTAGTAGGCAAAGGAAACAAAGGAGTGACCATGGCTGTGAGACTCAACTCACAAGAAAGCCTTGAAAACAATCACTTAATCGATCACAACTATTTTGGTCCAAGAGAAAACTTAGGAGCCAACGGAGGGGAGACTTTGAGAATAGGCACCAGCCATTATTCGCTATCCTTCTCGAATACACAAGTCATCAATAACTACTTCGACCGTTGTGATGGCGAGCATGAAATTATCTCAAACAAATCATGCGGAAATTTATTCAAAGGCAATGTGTTCGACGAATGTGTAGGGACATTGACCTTCAGACATGGCAATGAAAATACAGCCGAAAGCAATGCTTTCTTCGGTAATGGAAAGCCACATACTGGTGGTATCAGAGTTATCAATGAAAAACAAAAAGTATTAAATAATTACGGCTACGGCTTGACAGGACATAGATTCAGAGGCGCAATGGTTGTAATGAACGGAGTACCTAATTCACCGATCAATAGGTACAATCAGGTCATTGATTCGGAAATCAATAACAATACCTTCATCAACTGCGATTATGTACAACTATGTGCGGGTAGCGATGAGGAGAGAAGTGCTATTCCACAATCCACTTCTATTTCAAACAATATTTTTTGGAATGAAGCCAAGGATGATGTGTTTACTGCTTACGATGATATTTCTGGAATCAGTTTTAATGATAATATTATTAGTCCCAATATTAAACCTATAGCTAGTGGTTTTAAGGGAGTAGACGCAGAATTGACTAAAAACCAAAATGGAATCTATAGCCTAAACGATGAATCTATTACTGCGGGTATAACAGCAGACTTTTCAGTGGTTTCGAAAGAGGCTACTGGGCCTTCGTGGTACACTAAACCAAAAAATAGCAAGACTTTTGGCTATGGTAGAAATGTAGCTGTAGAAGAAGGAGCCAATCTTTTTGATGTAATGAAAGATGCTAGGGCAGGAGATGTATACACCCTGGCTGGTGGAGAATACTTGCTAGAAAAGAAAGTGCCTGTTAGCGTACCTATCACGGTTCAGTCGACTGAAGGTGCTGTTTTGAAGTTTGAAAAATCAAACTTATTCGTCATAGAAAATGGTGGAGCACTCCAAATGGAAGGGTTGGTCATAGATGGTGCTGAATGTCCAGATTATGCTGGCAACGCAGTGGTATCAACTAGTCGATATTCCATGAATAAGAATTACAAATTGTTCATCAACAACTGTGAGTTTAGAGATCTGGATGTCAACCATTCATTCAATATCCTTAGAGTGTATAAGAACACTTTCGCAGATAGTATCCTCATTGAGAATTCTAAGTTCAGTGATGTGAGTGGTACGATTCTGGAGTTGAATCAGGAATCTGATGATATTGGCATCTACAATGCTGAATTCGTGATTTTGAATAACAACTCATTCAAGAATATAGGTAAAGAGATTGTAAACCTGCACAGAGGAGGAAGTGACGAAAGTACTTTTGGACCGCTACTTTTTATTGATCATTGTTCGTTTGAAAAGGTGGGTTATGGACCGAAAAATAAAGGAGGTAAGTCATTCACGCTTCATGGCGTACAAAAAACCATGATATCGAATTCCGTATTCGATGACATTAAGACTTTCGATATTTTTCATACGGTGGGAGAGCCTATCACAAAGATATCTGATTGTAATATCGACCAATCAAAGCTGGCCATCAGCGATAAAACAGCCACATTGTCCAATCTCAAATTGGCTAAGAATGCCAAAGGTAGTGATGGTGAAAAACTAGGGTCAGCACTATGAAGATAAAGTTTTGTTATATCAGTATAGGTTTTAGTGTGGCTGTTGTTCTGTCGTTCTTCTCTTGTGTTGGAGGAGAAGAAAAGACAGCACAACAGTTCCTATCTGACAAACATCCAAGTTTAGTACTTACAGCGGCTGGTGTTGCTGACATCAAAGCCAATTTGGGCAAAGCACCTCTTTTTGATCAAACATTGGAGGCGGTAATCACTGAAGTAGATTCAGAAATTACCAATGGTATTGAAGTACCAGTTCCGAAAGATTTGGCAGGTGGTTATACGCACGAGCGACATAAGTCTAACTTTTTTATCATCCAAAAGGCAGGAGTCTTGTTTCAGATTACTGGGGATGAAAAGTACGCAATTTATGTGCGGGATATGCTTTTAGCTTACGCTGAAATGTGGCCTACCATTGGAAAGCATCCAGCAGAGCGATCGTATGCTCGAGGTAAGATCTTTTGGCAATGTTTGAATGATGCGAACTGGTTGGTGTATGCTAGTCAGGGATACGATTGTATCTATGACTGGTTGGATGTAGCCACTAGTGAAAAATTGAATAAGGAATTATTCAGACCTTATGCTGAATATATTTCTATTGAGAACCCACAGTTTTTTAATCGAATTCACAACCACAGTACTTGGGGAAATGCTGCCGTAGGTATGATTGGCTTGGTTATGGAGGACGAAGAACTGATCAACTGGGCGCTGTATGGATTGGATATTCAGGTGCCAGGTGATATTATTAAGGATAACGATGGGGGCGATATACAATTGGATGGACAAAAGGAAGCAGGGTTCTTAGCACAGATAGATCACTCTTTTTCTCCAGATGGCTATTATACCGAAGGGCCATACTATCAGCGATATGCGATGTATCCATTCTTGATTTTTGCACAGGCTTTGGCTAACAAGAAACCGGAACTTAAAATATTAGAATACAGAAATGGCCTCCTTATTAAAGCCATTTATGCGTTGATCAATCAGACTAATTCTGCAGGAGAATTTTTCCCGATCAACGATTCGCAAAAAGGAATGTCATTGGCTTCTCGAGAATTGGTAAATGCTGTAAGTATGGCTTATGCGTTTGGAGGTAATGATCCTGGACTATTGTCAATTGTAGAACAACAAGGACGAGTGCCATTGAATAACACAGGCATGGCTTCAGCAAAAGGAATAGCAGAAGGTAAGGCTCAAAAGTTTGAATACAAAAGTTTGGAGTTGACTGATGGGGCTAATGGTGACGAAGGAGCTATTGGAATCATTCGGTCGGAAGACTTGACTTTGATGATGAAATATGCAAAACACGGAATGGGGCATGGTCACTTCGATCGTTTGGGCTTCTTATTGTATGACGAAACGGGCGAAGTGATTCAGGACTATGGCGCCGCACGCTGGGTAAATATAGAGCATAAAGATGGAGGAGGTTATCTCAAAGAAAACCATAGTTGGGCGAAAGAAACAGTAGCTCATAACACGCTTGTAGTAGATAAAGACTCCCATTTTGACGGGAATGTCAGGGAGGCAGACAAAACTTCTGGAACTCCTTATTACTTCTTAGGTGAGGGCTCAGTGCAGATTGCCAGTGCCAAGGAACTGAACGCCTATAAGAACATAGAAATGCAAAGAACTATGGCTGTAGTAGATATTGAAGAATTAGAAAATCCATTGGTGATAGACTTGTTTTCAGTGCAAGCACCAGAAGGGACTAGGTATGACATGCCACTTTATTATATGGGAGAGTTCATGTCTTCTAATCAGAAGTTTGAAACCAACAACGACCTCAGCCCACTAGGACAGAATGACGGTTATCAGCATCTGTGGGCAGAAGCACAGACAGGTTTGGTGGGTGATGTATTCAGTATGACTTGGTTCAATAGTAAGAAATTTTATACGATTACCTCTGCAGTTGAAGCTGGAGATGAGGTGATTCTTACAAGAATTGGGGCCAATGACCCGAACTTTAACCTTAGACGAGATCCTGGTTTGATCCATCGTAGGAAGGGTGGTAATACACTTTTCGCAAGCCTTTATGAAGCACATGGTAGCTATGATTACGCATCAGAGCGCCCGATAAACTCATTCACTTCTGTCGCTAAACTAGAAGTATTGCATCAATCAGCATTATATGTGGTAGTTGGATTCACACTCAAAACTGGCGAAAACTATCAGTTTGCTTTTTCACTAGCGGATAGCAGTGAAGCAAGCAAACATGGAGTGAAAACTTCAGAGGGGCTATTAGAATGGAAAGGGATTTACGATTTTAAAAAATACGATTAATAATTTAATGGAAAGAAATAGCGAAAAATATATCCTGACAAAGGAAATGGAATGGGAAGAACTTGGTGGAGGGGTTTCCCGAAAGTTTCTCGGATACGACAATCAAATCATGATGGTGTTGGTGAAGTTTGAAAAAGGAGCATTAGGCACACCACATAGCCATTTCCATACACAAGCTACTTACTGTGTAGAAGGTAAATTTGAATTTGAAATAGACGGAGTCAAGCAGATAGTATCGGCAGGAGATGGTGTGTACATAGAGCCGAATTTAGTTCATGGTGCCGTATGCCTGGAAGAAGGGATGTTGATCGATACATTCAGTCCGGTTAGGGAGGATTTTCTTTCTGGGGAAGGCGTATCCTATTTTGGAGATAAAGACTAAACAAGGAAAAGATGAAAATAAAAGGACTGAGATGGTGGATTGTTGGGCTAGTGTGTCTTGCCACGGTGATCAATTATATTGACCGTTCCGCACTGGCGATTATGTGGCCAGATATTTCCAAAGATTTAGGAATGACCAAAGCCGATTATGCCATTATACTAAATGTGTTTTTGGTAGCCTATGCAGTCGGTCAATCTCTCTCTGGAAAAATGTTTGATAAAATAGGAACACGATTGGGTTTCGTGGTTTCTATTACGGTGTGGGGTTTAGCCACAGCCATTCATGCTTTTGCACGAGGGGTGGTTTCCTTTAGCTTTTTCCGAGTATTGTTAGGTTTAGGCGAAGCGGGCAACTGGCCTGGTGCTGTAAAAAGTAACGCAGAGTGGTTTCCAGTGAAAGAAAGGGCATTTGCTCAAGGAATATTCAACTCAGGAGCCGCATTGGGATCTATTGTAGCCCCTCCTTTAATCGCCATTGTATGGGTGATGATCGGTTGGAAAATGACATTTGTTTTGCTTGGTCTCTTAGGATTGGTATGGATTATTCCTTGGTGGATCATGAACAAAAATGTGCCAAGCAAGCACCCATGGATTACGGATGAAGAAAAAGAACATATTCTTTCTGGATTGAACGATTCGAAAGATTCGGACGACAAACCTGGTTTGAGCATGATGCAAATTCTGTCAAAGCGAGAATCATGGGCGGTACTAGCTTCTAGGTTCTTTGTTGAGCCTATCTGGTGGTTGTTTGTAGGTTGGATGCCTATTTATCTGGCCGATGTTTATGGATTTAATGTAAAAGAGATCGGATTTTTTGCATGGGTACCTTATGTAGGTGCAGCGCTGGGTAGTTTGTCAGGTGGATATTATTCTGGTCAATTGCTTATCAAAGGAGCTAGTGTTGATCAAGCTAGAAAGAAAACGATTATGGTGGGTTGTGTGATTATGTTCTTGGGATTGGTTGCCACCATTCTAGCGGGCGATACGGCAGTGAAGTTTGTGGCCATCGTAGCCTTTGTACTCTACGGTTTCCAGTTTGTAATTAGTAATATCCAAACGATACCAAGTGATTTGTTTAGCGGTAAGTCAGTAGGCTCATTGGCAGGATTGGGAGGTACTGTTGGGATCTTTTCAGTAATCATCATGAACTTTTTGGTTCCTGTGATTACAGAAAAATTTTCTTACACGCCCATCTTCGTGATGATCGCCTTGTTTGTGCCATTGTGCATATTGTCGATTTACTTTTTTGCGAAAGAAATTAAGCCTGTAGATCAGGAAGATTAAAAGATAAATGCAGTCTGAGTTGCAGACTGTGAGTGTATAAAAGAACGGGTAGTTAATGAGATTTTTACTTGAGCCTTGGGCCAACAAGTGTTGAGTAAATCTTTCGAGAATTCACTCATTCTTCAGAGAACTTCGATGTTTTTGGAAGTTTGTTTATTGAATATGTGCCAATGAATTGACTATATCAATTCAGATAGATAAAAGAAATTGTTACCGACTTTGTCTACCGTGCTAATTCGAAAAAGGTAACCTACTTGTACCCTGGGCATGGTGTCTGCCTTCTTTGGGAAAAGAATAAGCCCGCGATTAATAGAATAACTGAATTTAAAATAGAAATATCATGGCGAAAGATAAAGTAGCGATTGTTACAGGAGCTACAGGAGGCATAGGATTTGCGGTAGCAAAAAGATTAGGTAAAGATGGATATACTGTTGTGTTAAACGGTATCGAGGATGACAAAGGAGCAGAAAGAGTAAAGGAAC
Organism: Reichenbachiella sp.; assembly: GCF_033344935.1. Lineage (NCBI taxonomy): Bacteria > Pseudomonadati > Bacteroidota > Cytophagia > Cytophagales > Reichenbachiellaceae > Reichenbachiella > Reichenbachiella sp. The sequence continues at coordinate 2,026,377 of NZ_JAWPMM010000001.1, forward strand.
TTGAAGCGGAGGGAATTACAGCAGAATATTATGGTTTTGATGTAACTAACGAAGCTGAAGTGACTGAAAACATTACCAAAATCGGTGAGAAATACGGCAAAATCGACCTTCTTGTAAATAACGCAGGTGGTTTAGGTGGTAGATCACGATTTGAAGAAATGACAACTGAGTTTTACAGATTTGTCATGGCTTTAAACCTTGATTCAGTATTCTTTGCTTCTAGAGCGGCTATTCCTTTCTTGAAGAAAGGCGAGAATGCATCGATCATCAACTATACCTCAAATGCTGGTTGGAATGCTGGCGGTCCTGGAGCAGGAATTTATGGGACATCTAAAGCTGGTGTACATGCAATTACAAGAGCTTTAGCTAAGGATTTGGCTGAATACAATATTCGAGTAAATGCGGTATCTCCTGGAACGATAGATACACCATTCCATGCGCAGATTAAAGCAACTAAGCCAGAAGTATTTGCTTCTTGGAAGAACAATATTTTGTTGGGAAGAATTGGTGAGCCAGAAGAAGTGGCTTCTGTTGTTTCTTTCCTAGGAAGCAAAGATGCTTCTTTCATTACTGCCGAAACCATCCAGATTGGTGGTGGTCAGGCACTTGGAATTTAGGAGTCAGCAGAAAAAGGAGAATAATGAAGTAAGGAAGTTTCCAAGAGTAACTTCCTTACTATCAGCTCAATAGTAGGAATAATGCGATCTAATGATCTTTAATAAAAAACATGAGGGTTCAAGTATGAAAGCACTAAGTGTGATACTGATTTTGGTCAACTTTTCATTCAATTTTGCGCTAGCGCAATCGAATGAGGATTATCAATTACCCAACATTGATTTGTCTCATTGGAAAGTCACTTTGCCTATAGGAAGACCTGTGGAGGTAAGTCCTCCGGAAATTTTAGATTATGCGAATAATGAGTTGTTGAAACCATATATGTACAACGACTCCACAGATGGTAGTTTGGTGTTTTTTGCCACACCAGGGGCAACTACAAGAAATACAAAGTACTCTAGGTGTGAATTGCGCGAGCAAATGGTTCCTGGAGAGAATAAGATCAACTGGACATTTGAACAAGGAGGAAGACTCAAAGGAACTTTAGCCGTTGTAGATATTTCAAAACAAGCAAATGGCAAATTTGACCGAACTATTGTGATGCAAATCCATGGTAGGTTGACTAATGAACAAAGAGAATTTATTGGTCAAAAGGATAACAATGCCCCACCTATTCTAAAAATATACTGGGATAAAGGATACATCAGGGTGAAGACGAAAATATTGAAAGATCTGACCGCTGATGACAGACAAATTCTTAGTAAAGAGGCTTGGGGTGATGATCCTGGATACAACTTCCCATTGAAAGTTGGTAACGACCCTTTTACCTTGGAGGTGTTAGTCTCTCAAGGCCGAATGGAAGTTATCCTAAATGAGAAATACGCTAAGGTGTATCAAAACGTTCACATGAGAAGGTGGGGGGTATTTGAGAACTACTTCAAAGCAGGTAATTATTTGCAATCAAAGGATCCTGCAGCATTTGCTAAGGTGAAATATTATAATTTGGAAGTGGACCATAGTGCACAACCACCAACCAAACCAAAAAAGAAAGAGAAAAAAGGAAAGAATTAAACATTATTTGGAAGGCTATGAATAAAGTGAGGAGAATAAGTTGGGAGCAATTAATTGTTAGCATGCTGGTAGTGAGTTGTGTTTTTTTTACTGTCAGCTGTGGAGAAGATGAAGCTGATGAGATTGTAAAAAAGGCAGAGGAAACCACTGAACCTGAGGAGACAGAAGAAGAGGAGGAGAAAGAAGTTGTTGAAAGTGATTTGGTGGAAGGCGTAGACTATTTTCTACCGAATATTGATCTTAATAATTGGAAAGTAACGCTGCCAGTGGGAAATCCTACAGAAGTGGAACCACCAGAGATATTGGATTATGCTACTAACGAAACATTATTGCCGTTTATGTACAATGACTCTACAGACGGGAGCTTAGTGTTTTATACTTATCCAGGAGCAACTACAAACAATACCAAATATTCCAGAACGGAATTAAGAGAGCAAATGGTTTCAGGTAGCAATAGTACCAATTGGACGTTTGCAGAAGGAGCCTATATGAAAGGGACCTTGGCTTTGGATACTATTTCTAAAGAATCGGATGGAGACTATCATCGTACGATCATTATGCAAATCCATGGTCGTTTGACGAATGAACAGAGAGATTTGATTGGAGAAGATGACAATAATGCTCCTCCTGTACTTAAAATCTATTGGAACGATGGATATGTACGAGTGCATACCAAATACCTCAAAGATCTGGACGCCACAGATACCGAAGCTTTGCATACTGATGCATGGGGAGATCTGACAGGAGTGAACTTCGATGAAAAAGTAGATTTCGACAAGTTTACACTAGAAGTGAAAGTATCCGATGGTAAGATGGAAATAACACTTAATGATGACCAGACTATGGTCTATGATGATATCCACATGGAAAGATGGGGCATCTTCGAAAATTACTTCAAAGCAGGAAACTATCTGACAGCACTCGATGAAGATGCCTTTGCTAAAGTGAAGTATTATGACCTGGAGGTCAGTCATTAATATGAGAATTGAAAAACATTAAAAATCTCCTACTGACGGCTGGCCCCATCAAGGTTCGGTGTGGGCTGGTCGTTACTTAATATTCAAGAATAGACCTAGAGTCAAAAACAGAGTAGACTTAAAGAGCCGAAAATTTGAAGATGCAAAGAGGTACTATCCACACGTGAATACCAACCTGAATACAATCTAACCTATTGATTTAAGTACAATTTAAACAATAGTAGAGATGGAAAATTACGAAATTATGATGATGGCTTGTCAAATCGGGCTGTTTGCAGGTATTTATGTACTGGGCCAGTTAAATTTTATATCTGTCCTTGGTAAATTACTAATAGGGTGTTCGTCGTTCGCACTTTCGATTGGACTAAGTGCTTACATGTTCGGCTTGAGTACTCAACCCTTCTATTGGGCTTTATTTATTTCAGCAGGACTTGGATTGCAAGTTTTTATGCTCTACGTTTTTTTCTCAGAGCCTATCCAACGACTGAAACGTATGGTTGTCAATTGGGCTGATTTGGACATCCACGTAGTGGAAAAAGAAACGTACTTTGAGGAGAATGAGTTCGATTTTGTTGAACAAGAGCTCTATGGCTTATTCAATAACCGAAAAGTAACGCTTGATTTGGCAAAGCAAATGGCTGCCGGAAATTTGAACTCAGTGTTAGATGAATCAGCAGAAACTGATGCACTGAGTCAATCAATTTTACAACTCAGAAAAACATTAAGTGGATTCATAGATGAAACCAAGAGAGTGGTGAACAAGGCTACCCAAGATGGAGATCTTGATGCCCAGATTGAAACAGAGAATAAGCGAGGAGCTTGGAAAGAACTGAGCATGGGCATCAACGAGATGGTGAATTCGTTTTCTGGTCCATTGGGAAGAATCAATGCCATTATACGAGCGCTAGCAGGAGGAGATCTTTCATTTCGATATTCCGAACAAGAAAAAGGAGACATCTATCGAATGGCGGAAAACCTGAATCTTGCACTTGAGAATCTTGATGGGCTCATGGCTCAGATACATTTGAATACCAATATTATTGACGAATCTGCAGAAGAAATGAAAGTTTCCAGTCAGGAAATGAATACCAATACTGTAGAAATCGCTTCGGCCATCGGACAAATGAGTAATGGGGCACAAGCTCAGCTTCGTAAAATAGAGGACGCTTCAAATCTAATTGAAGGAATCTTGGCTTCATCTAATGATATGGGAGAGAAATCAGGAGAGATCAACCTCGCGGCAAAGGAAGGAGTGACAAGTAGTGAGAAGGGATTGGCAAGAATCAACGAGGTGGTAAGCAGTATGAAGGAAATTGGTGGATTTAGTGAAGCTACTACAGATACTATGCGTGTTTTGACTGATCGATCAGAGGAGATTTCGATTGCATTAAAAGTGATTACTGAGATAGCTGCTCAAACGAACCTTTTGGCGCTTAATGCGGCGATAGAAGCTGCTCAAGCTGGCGATGCTGGACGTGGATTTGCCGTAGTGGCTGATGAAATTCGAAAATTGGCGGATGATGCGAAATCTTCTGCGAAAACAATTGAAGTATTGGTCACCGATGTGCAATCTGATACGACCAAGGCAGCTAAGACCATTGGAGCGATGGCGAAAAGTGTGATGAACGGAGAAAAAAGATCGGTCGAGGCGGCTGAAGCCTTTAATGAAATTAACGATTCATCTAAAAAGACGCTGATGCTTTCCGAAGAAATATTAGCATCAAGTCAAAAGCAAATAGGGTCTATCAATGAAATTGTCGGCATTACAGAATCCATTGTCGTGATTGCCGAACAGACTGCTGCCGGCACAGATGAGGTGGCAGCATCAGCATCCGAGTTGTCTTCAGGAATGGAAACCTATCATGAGAAAGTGGAGGGTTTAGCCCAGGTGGCGGATTCATTGAAAGAAGGTTTGAGTATGGTCAAAGTAACCGATGGAAGTGTTGGAAACTCAGCTATATTCAAAATGAAGGAGGCCTACGAAAAAGAAAAATATTTGCTCGATGCCTTGCTAAACTATATGCCTGATTTGATCTATTTCAAGGATAGAGAATGCAATTTTATTAGAAACAGTATGTCGCATGCTAAGCGCTTTGGTTTGGAGAGTCCTCTGGAGTTGGTAGGTAAAAATGATTTTGACTTCTTCGGAGAAAATGCAAGAGAACAATTCGATATCGAACAGCGCATCATGGATACTCGTGAACCCATTCTAAACGAGGTAGAGAAAAAGGTGCTAAAGAATGGAGATGTGAGCTATAAGTCTAGCACAAAGTTGCCATTGTACGATCTGGACAATAAGGTGGTTGGTATTTTTGGTATTTCACGTGATGTAACGGAAGACACACTCAATAAGCAAAAAATGGAAAAAGAGATTGAACAATTGAAGGCTAATGAAAGAAAGCTTCTTGCACAGTTGAATCCTGGTTCGAACGAGGAGTTAAAGAAAACAGCCTGATTTACAAATACTCTCCCTGCAATATGACTTGCCAAGCTTGGGCAGTTTCACCTGAGTCAAGGTATTTCTGTGCTAACAGATGAAGTTCATTTTCTAAGTTTTCTTCATCGTCTGCAAAACTCTCTAGGATGGCGCTTACCTCTGGTTCCTTGGACATATTCAAAATTTCGTCCTTTGTAGGGATATGTTCCACATTGGCTAATCGACCTAGATTATTTCCAGTGAGCACTACGCTGTTTTTTACATTGTCTGGCAATTGGTCAAAACCGATACCCATGGTCGTGAGTGGTTTCGGTATTTCAAACATGGTATCCGAATTGGTTTTAGTGTACCAATTACCACCCATACGTGCGACAAGTTCTAGCCGGGTAGGGTCAATTTTCTTATCCTCCGTCAACAGGTGATCTTGAACATGAGCCATCACCACTTCGCAAATAATCAGGTTACCGGCACCTCCCTGATCGCCCATAGGTTTTACTTCCAAAACCTTACACTCAAAAGAAACAGGTGACTCTTTGACTCTAGGTGGTTTGACTTTTTCTGAGGCCACTTCAGTAAACCCCGCTTTCACAAACTCATTGACTCCTTCTCCGTATTCTGTGCTGGCTAATGACATTTGCTCTACAATAGGATAGTCCACGATGTTGATGACCACTTCGGGAACTTTAAGTACGTTTTCTAGCGTGTGCTTGGTCGTATTATCACGGACACGTCTGGCAGGAGAGAAAACAAGAATCGGAGGGTTGGCACTAAAGGCATTGAAAAAACTAAAAGGACTCAAATTTACATTTCCGTTTGCATCGATCGTGCTGGCAAATGCTATTGGTCGGGGTGCAACCGCGGATAGAAGTACAGAATGAAAGTGAGCTGTAGAAACTGACTGAGGATCAATAGAAGTCATTGTGGATTCAATGTTTAATGTTAAGCTTAAAAATAATGTTTTTTACTTGACTGTTGAAACATAGAAACTGTCAAGTAAAATAAAAAATCCCGACGGTTAGGTCGGGATCAACAACACTTAATATGAATGATCAAAGATCACTTTTGGGTAATGTTGCTCTATTTCGACGGAAGTACTTTTGCTCTTACTTCACCAAAACCAACTCGTACGCCGTCTTTGTTTCCAAATCCTTTCATCACGACCGTGTCGCCATCCTGGATAAATTTTCTTTCAGTTCCATCAGGCATTTGTACTGGCTTAGTGCCTTGCCAGGCAATCTCTAGCATAGATCCATACTGATGGGGCTCCGGGCCACTAATTGTACCAGAAGCCATCATATCCCCAGGCTTTACATTACAACCATTCACCGTGTGATGCGCGAGCTGCTGGATCATATTCCAATACATGTATTTAAAATTGGATTGACTCACAGTTTTGCTCTCGCCTTTTTCGGTTTCGATGGCTACCTCAAGCTCAATGTCATAATGGTGGTTGCCTTCATATTCTAAATAGGGCAAGACCTTAGGGTCTTGTTTAGGTCCTTCGGTTCTGAATGGCTCTAGCGCCTCTAAAGTGACTATCCAAGGAGATAGGTGAGAAGCAAAGTTTTTAGCCAAGAATGGCCCTAATGGCACGTACTCCCATTTTTGCAAATCTCTAGCAGACCAGTCATTAAAAACACATAGACCAAAAATATGATCGGCTGCATTGGCTGTAGTAATAGAATCGCCAAGTTCAGTGCCTTTCCCAACGATAAAGCCCATTTCTAACTCGAAATCCAAAAGTTTACTTGGCCCAAAAACTGGTGGCTCATCGGCGTTTGGTTTTTGCTGACCTTTGGGTCTATGAAAATCAGTTCCTGAGACAACCACAGAAGAAGACCGTCCATGATACCCGACAGGTATATGTTTCCAGTTTGGCATTAATGCATTGTCTGGATCTCTAAACATGCAGCCAACGTTAAAGGCATGCTGCTCACTCGAATAGAAATCTGTGTAGTCTCCGATTTGCACTGGTAGGCTCATCGTGAGATTTTTCACATCTTTCATGATCTTATTCCGATGAACCGTATTTTCCCTCAGACCGTTTTTTGAATGCTCTTCAAATATGCTTTGAATCCTTTCTCTCACTTTATTGGTCACTGGTTTACCTAAAGCAATGAAGTCATTCAAATATTGTTTTTCAAAGATGCCCTCTGGTAGCGAAAGACCTTTTAAGTAACCTTTTTCTTGAAGAATGGCTAGGTTGATGGCGTACTCACCAATTCGTGAGGCAGCATACCAGCCTTTGCCGTTTTCTACTATTCCGAAGGGTATATTCTGAACAGGAAAGTCAGATTCAGCGGCTACCGAAATCCAGGATTTACTCATTGTTAATGTGTTTTAAAATTTTTGGGTTATTTAATAAAGACAAAGATACAATTCGGATGTAAATAAAATTCCATTCCGTCATTGCGAGAAGAACAATTCGACGGCAGTCGAATGTACGACGCGGCAATCTCGAACTTTGTTAGTCTGCATATCAATAGGGCAGATAAGGCCGAAGGGGATTGCCGCGTCGTCCCGATATTCATCGGAACTTCTCGCAATGACGACTTTGGGCTACAGCGTTCCTCTGCGCTCTTGTTCTCTTTCAATGGATTCAAAAAGTGCTTTGAAGTTTCCCGCTCCAAAACCTCTTGCGCCCATTCTTTGGATAATCTCGAAGAACAGCGTTGGTCTATCTTCAACAGGGCGCGTAAATATTTGCAATAAATAACCCTCTTCATCAGCATCAACCATGATTCCTAGTTTTTTCAATTTCTCAAGATCCTCTTTGAGTTTGTGGTCATGCGTAGCCAATCTTTCAGGTACTGCTTGATAATAGGATTCAGGAGGTGTGGTTAAAAACTCAACACCCCTTGCTCGCATATTAGCTACTGTACTTAGGATATCGTCTGTAGCCACTGCAATGTGCTGAACGCCTGGTCCTTCATAGAAGTCAAGGTATTCTTCAATCTGAGATTTTTTCTTTCCTTTTGCGGGCTCGTTAATTGGAAATTTAATTCTTCCATTACCGTTGCTCATCACTTTACTCATTAAAGCGGAGTAATCCGTGTGAATTTGTTTGTCATCGAATGAAAGGAAATTTTCAAACCCCATCACATCCTCATACCATTTCACCCAGGTGTTCATTTCTCCCCAACCTACATTACCTACCATGTGGTCAACGTATTTCAAGCCCAATGATTCTGGGTTGTAATCCGACTCCCATTTTTCGAATCCAGGCATGAATACACCCTTATAGTTTTTACGTTCAACAAAAAGGTGAACAGTTTCTCCATAAGTGTAAATTCCTGATCTCACCACTTCACCATGCTCGTCTTTTTCCACGACTGGCTCTAGGTATGATTTTGCTCCTCTTGAGGTAGTTTCTTCCCATGCTTTTTTAGCATCTTCCACCCAAAGGGCAACTACTTTTACACCATCGCCGTGTTTGACGATATGCTCGTTGATTGGATGCTTGGAGTTGAGCGGGGTGCTAAGTACCAATCTGATCTTATCTTGCTTTAATACATAAGAAACAACATCCCTGCTTCCGGTTTCTAGTCCTCTGTATGCAAAAGACTGAAAGCCAAAGGCTGTTTTATAAAAGTGAGCAGCTTGCTTGGCATTACCCACATACAGCTCGATGTAATCTGTTCCCAACAATGGAAGGAAGTCCTGGGCTCCTTCGAATATTTTCTCTAAACCGTAGTTTACGCTTTCTACTTGCTTTGCCATAATATTATTTTTAGATTACCCTAACAGGAGTTTCAAAGCCTGTTGTGGTATGTTATTCGTTTATTAATCTTGCCTTCGTTGGTGTTGTCACCAACGAACACTTGGTTTAATCCAACCAGCTTTTGTGATAGTCTTTAATTAATATTTTCATTGCTTCTTCAGTCACTTTCAGCGGTTTGAAGGTATCTACCATCACGGCCAATTCTTCCGTTACCGTTTCTCCAATGCTTCTTTCAGTAGCTCCCGGATGTGGTCCATGGGGAATGCCTGCAGGATGGAGTGTAATATTTCCTTTCTCTATATTGTTTCTACTCATGAAATCACCATCCACATAGTAAAGCACTTCGTCTGAATCAATGTTGCTATGATTATATGGAGCCGGAATAGATTCTGGGTGATAATCATATAGTCTGGGTACAAAAGAGCACACTACAAATGCATCCGTTTCAAAGGTCTGATGAACCGGCGGTGGCTGATGCACTCGTCCTGTTATGGGTTCGAAATCGTGGATAGAGAAAGCATATGGGTAATTGTACCCATCCCAGCCAACAACATCAAAAGGATGGCTGGCATAGATGTATTCATGCATCATGTCTTCTTTTTTCACCTTGATGGTGAAGTCTCCCAGCTCATCGAAGGTTTCTAATTCTGACGGTCTCCTGAAATCTCTTTCACAAAATGGAGAATGCTCAAGCAGTTGCCCAAACCAGTTTCTGTATCGTTTGGGCGTATAGATTGGTCTTTTCGATTCTACAATAAAAAGCCGATTATCCTCTGTGTCAAAGTGCATTTGGTAGATCATACCCCGCGGGACGAGTAGATAATCCCCATATCCAAATGTGATATTTCCCAACTGCGTTTTGAGCGTACCTGTTCCTTTGTGAATAAATATCAATTCATCACAATCAGCATTTTTGTAGAAATATTCGGTTTGGCTGTGTTTAGGGGAAGCTAATACGATATGACAATCGGAATTGACAAGTATAGTCTTCCGACTCTCCAAATAATCATTCTCAGAAGGAACCTTAAAGCCTTCCATGGCCAATGAAAGCATATTCTTTTCTTCTGCAATCTTTGGAGCCACGCTATAAGATTTGGCCACTTCTTTGACCATAGTAGGTCGGTGTAGATGATACATCAGGGATGACATGCCATCGAACCCGATCGTTCCAAATAGCTGCTCGTAGTGAATGCTGCCATCTTCTTTTTTGAAGGTAGTATGCCGTTTGTGTGGAATTTTACCTAATTGATGATATTGAGGCATAGTGGTTTAATGTTTAATTCGTTTACGTCTTTGCGAGCGGAGCGAAGCAATCTTATCTTTGGGTAGAAGGAATGGGATCGCTTCATTGCTCTCGCGATGACGATTAAGTCTATATAAATTTACTAAGTATCAAACTAGTTCACTAATTGGCCTAATGAATTCTCAAAGGCAGTATTAGTCAGTAGCGTTCTCTCTTTATTCTGCTTGTGGATCGCTTCTAAGGCTTTTCCGATAATGCTAGACGTGTCACTGAAGATACCATCATCAGTCATATCCACTTCTCCAGACATCAAGTAGGCAAATACTCTGGCCATTCCGCAATTGGCGATAAAATCTGGAATCACAGACACATGTTGATCCGCATGTTCGCTAATTGGACCATAGAAAATGGCTTCATCTGCAAATGGAACGTTGGCCCCACATGAGATCACTTCCAGTCCGGAATTAACCATTCGGTCCAGTTGATCTTGCGTAATCAGTCTTGAGGCTGCAGCTGGAATGAATATTTCCGCCTTTAGATCCCACACTTTAGCATTTATTTCTTCAAACGGAATGACATCAGGGCTGTTCAGTTGATTGCCATTTCTGTTGACAAAAAGAGTTTTTATCTCTTCGAAGGTGAATCCTTCTTCTTTGATTAACCCTCCAGCTCTGTCTATAATTCCTACTACTTTCACGCCCATCTGAGCCAAATAGAAGGCCGCAGCTGCTCCCACATTTCCCCAACCTTGGATGATGGCTTTTTTACTAGCAATATCACCACTCCACAGGTTGTAATAATGTCTTACCGCTTCGGATACACCGTAACCCGTGATCATATCGGCTACCGTATATTTTTTGAAGATGTCTGGTGTATACTTTTCGTCTTCTATGATTTTGATCACGCCTTGACGCAACTGGCCAATGCGATTTACTTTTTGTGCTTCGGTAGGGTGGAAGTGTCCGGTAAATACTCCTTCCTGCGGATGCCAAATGCCATGGTCTTCGGTAATTGGAATCACTTCGTGAATTTCGTCTACGTTCAAATCCCCACCTGTCCCATAGTAATACTTGAGCAATGGCATAACAGCTGCATACCATCTTTGTAGAACGCCTTCCTTACGAGGGTCAGCAGGGTCGAAGTTGATGCCTGACTTTGCTCCTCCAATCGGAGGGCCAGAAATACTAAACTTGATCTCCATGGTTTTGGCGAGAGATTCCACTTCTCTTTTGTTTAAGCCCTTTCGCATCCGGGTGCCACCACCGGCAGCTCCACCTCGAAGAGAGTTGATTACCACCCAGCCTTCTGCCTCTGTTTCTGCGTCTTTCCATTCGAACACGATCTCTGGTTGCTTCGCCTCAAATTTGTTTAGTAGTTCTTTCATCTATAGTTGATATTGAAATATTCTAGTTATTGTTGTTTGTGTAGAATAATGTTCTTTTCGAATTATTTTTATCGTATAAATAAGTAAGTCTTAATTAATTATTAAGAATAAAATATTTTTAAAATCCTTGTGCGAAGATAGATTTTACTTATCTTGGATGTCTGATTATTCTAAATATTTGTAATTAATTAGAATAAATGAATGTTTTCATATGACTTAATGGATTTATATCCTTTTTGTCATCAATGTATGATCTTTCAAAATAATAAAATTCTAAAATGACGCAGTTAGACGCTACTGACATCAAGATTCTAAACGTTCTACAAGAGGAGGGAAGAATCACAAATAAGGCTCTTTCGGAAAAATTGGGACTTTCTACTACTCCAATTTTTGAGCGAATGAAAAGGCTTGAAAAAGACGGAGTAATTGCCAAGTATGTGGCTTTGCTCAATCATAAAAAGATTGATCGAAAGCTAACCGTATTTGTATCTATTTCTTTGAAGAACCATACACGTTCTTATTTAGAAAAGTTTATCGAAGAGATGAATCAATTTAAAGAAGTACAAGAAGTGTATCACATCGCTGGGGATTTCGATTACATGCTTAAAATTGTCACCAAAGACATCGAGACCTTCCAGAAATTCATCCTGGCGAATCTATCGGTGAATTCAAATATTGCGCATGTGAAAAGTCAGTTTGTACTTTCAAGAGATAAATTTACCACCGCCTATAAATTAGATTCCTAATGAAAACCAAAGAGATAAAAGGCCATCTTCATGAAGCCTATGTTCCGGATAGTTACCCTGAAGCAGAAATGATTCAAAGAAGTAAGGATTATTTTGAGTGGATTGATCGGAGAAGAACCGTTCGTGAAATTTCAGATCAACCAGTTCCTCAGGAAATTATTGACAATATTCTTAAAACTGCATCGACAGCACCTTCCGGCGCACACAAGCAGCCATGGACTTTTTGTGTGGTCTCTAACCCTGAAATCAAAAGCAAAATAAGAGAAGCGGCCGAAGAAGAAGAGAGAGAAAGCTATGCGAATCGTATGAGCGATCGTTGGTTGGATGATTTGAAACCGATAGGTACCGATGATGTGAAACCTTTTTTGGAGTCTGCCCCTTATTTAATCATCGTGTTTAAACGCGTGTTTGAAAGGGATGAGGAAGGGAAGAAGCACAATAATTATTACGTCAACGAATCGGTAGGTATAGCTTGTGGTTTCTTAATATCAGCCATTCATAACGCAGGATTGGTAACACTAACCCATACACCTAGTCCCATGAATTTTCTTCAAGAAATATTGGAACGTCCCGATAATGAAAGAGCCTTTTTATTGCTTCCGGTAGGCTATGCAGAAGATGAGGTTTATGTTCCTCAGCTGACTAGGAAGGGACTGGACGAGGTGGCTGTTTATTATTAAATCAGTGAACAAGTAATCGTTGACTGAAGGTAGCAGATCCACTCTGAACAAAAACCAGATAGACGCCAGGGTTCAAATGTTCTAGCAAGGTCAAGGTCAAAGAAGTTTCTTCTTCAATTGATTGAAAAGAAACACTTTTCCCGGTATGGTCATAGATGCTAACCAATGTTGGTTGCTCTGATCTCTGATTGAGTTGGATGTTGAATTGATGGCCGGTCAATGGATTTGGGTAGATGCTGATAGAAGAGTTGAATAGCGCTTGTACACTTACAGGAGTGAAAACTTCTGTCTTTCCATCGAAGTCCGTTTGTCTCAATCGGTAATAAGATTCACCACTCAAAGGGCTAAAATCAGCGTAGGTATAAGTCAATTTTTCAGTTGAATGTCCCGCGCCATCGATTCGTGTAATTTCATAGTATTCAATACCATCAGATGAACGCTCTATGGTAAAATAATCATTGTCAGTTTCAGAAGAGGTAGACCATTGAACTTGTACTTGATCCATTTCAAATTTTGCATCAAAGCTGAGTAATTTGATAGGAAGCGGCGAGTCTGTCGCATTGATGGATCCCAAATGAAAGCTATTAGTCAACTGTGCTAATGTCAGGCCAGTTCTGTCTACACTTGGATTAGAAGTGGAACCTCCAGCTCCACCATCAGTCCCAACTACTCCGCCGCTGGTCATCAGACGTAGGTCTGAGACGGCATCGATGGTACCAAAACCTGTACCTTCTCCACGGAGATTGTAATTATCTCCACCAGCCAATCCACCACCTGTACTGACATTCCAGGAAGCCTGGTGCTGTCTGACAATATCTGTACCATTGTCATCAATTGGGCCAATATCAACCGCTTGATCGCTGGTGGTAACAGATACCGTGATGGTACCTCCTGTAGCTGGAGCTGTAGCCGGTGTCACGTAAAAAGGTCTGGTGTTTTCATTAGCATCTGCCATTGGAAAGAGTCCTGCTACATCACCATTGGCTAGGGTCACCGCATCGTAGTACCGGATAAAACTTCCGTTAAACAAATTTCCTGAGGTATAGCTTAACGAGCCTGGAGTAGCTGCAGCGGTGCCAAGAGTTAGTGAAAATGTTCCCAGATCTACATTTCCCGAGGTCATGTCCAAAGTATTATCTATTTGAATAGCTCCAGTTATAGTTTTAGTACCAGATCCTGATATGGTTAAGTTATTATAGCTACCATCTGAAGGTGCAAAAACAACCTGATCTCCAGCTAAGTTATAGATGAATGAATTATTCGTAGCACTGCAATTAATTGTGGCAATGTTTGCATGTGACGTAGCAGTGGTGGTCCAAACTCCACCTGTCAGATTGCTAAAAGTTTCTGTGCCGCCAACATTTAGAAAATCTCCTGTATGCGTGAATGCACCTGAGTTATTGACGCTGAAATCAGCATTACTCATATTGAAGTTTCCAGTTAGACTGAGGGTATTAGTATTAGTTAATGTATTTCCGTCATCAGTATCATTGTTAGAAACAATCTGGCTGGTGATCGTAAGAGTACCATTATTGGTTAGTACACCATTAGTTCCATAAAGTCGAAGTTCTGTACATTGAATGTTGCCGTTATTTACAAATAAATTAGCATCGCTGTTAAGCCTGAGTCTTACCATGCTGATAGCTGTACTTATGTTGTTGGTGACAGTACCTGTACCGGTAATTCTTAATTCACCATTGCCTGCATTCATGCCAAGCGTACCTGAACCAGAAAGGGTTATATCATTTCCGGAATTTGTTTGTATTCTTCTTATATCACTTGCGGATCCATTCAGGATAAAATTTCCTCTAACGGTGATATCTGCATTATTTTGGCCATTGCCATCAATGGCACCATTAGCCTGAAGGTCAAGAGTAGATCCTCCACGAGTTCTTAAGCGAAGACCTGCAGCTGTATATTGCAATACGCTATTGCCATAAATGGTTAGATTATCGCTATCAGAGTCTACATCGAGATTAACAATAATCGCACCGCTTTCACCAATATGAACATCTGTAGTATTACCCGGCGTATTGGTTGTAGCTGACCCACCCGGCGTATCAGACCATGTATTTGGATCACTCCAGTTCCCGCCATTCACTATCGCATAGCAAGGGTCGCAGGTTTGACCAATGCATAAATTTGTTAAAGAGAAGCTGATACCAATTAGTATGGTCAAAATTCTTACCAAAAAAGATTTATGCATGTTTACAATCAACAAAACTGAGCAGCGTTTATTCAATTTCCTTTTCAAAATATTACTTGCCAAAGGTAGTTGTCAATGATAACAATAATATTGACAAAATGAATCCATTAGTCGATCAAGGAGATGATTTACTCGATTATTTTGTCAGATGAAATGAATTATACGACTTTGTGATTGGCATCAAAAGCCTCTTTTGCTCTTTGGTATCCTAAATCAATCATGTGTGAAGCACGATCAAAGTCCAATGTTCCGCAAGCGTTTCGTGCAATTTTGATTTCTACGTCGGGAGGGTAGGTAGCGATTTTCATTCTGGCGATGGAGCTTTGCATCGTGTCAAATGCTCTGTCTGCTACTTCATACATACTCCAGTCTTTTTCTTTCGTTTCATCTGAGTCGCTGTATTTATCAATGAAGTCTTTGATGTTTTGTTGAAATTTTCCCCAGCCGTTTTTTTCTTCGTCCTTTGAGTCTGATTTGGTCTCATTTTTTTTCAACAATGGTCCACCCAGATTGACAGCGATAGTCAGATCTGTTTGGTCATTGAAAGTAGGAGCTATGGGAACTGGATTAAGTACACCACCATCTATGAGCAGCTTGCCTTTACTTTTTACAGGTGTGAAAAACAAGGGCAGCGAAATAGAAGCACGAATAGCATCAAAAACTGAACCTTTGTTGATCCACACTTCTTTTTGAGTGATCATATCGGCAGCCACAGCTGTAAAAGGAATATCCAAATTTTGAATCTGTGTGTCACCAATCAAATCTTTGAGTGTATCGATGACCTTATCTCCTTTGAAAATGCCACCACTTCCCCAAGAAATATCGAGTAGGTTGGCCATGTCCATTTTAGTGATAGAGCACATCCATTCTTCCAAATCGGGAAGTTTTCCTGCGGCATATACCCCGCCGACCATCGCGCCTATAGAGCATCCAGCTATGGATTGGACATCGTAATTGTTTTCTTCTAGCCATTTGATTACGCCGATATGCGCCAAGCCTCTGGCGCCACCACTGCCTAATACTAGAGAAACTGATTTTTTTTCCTTGGTCGATTTTTTGTTCATGTGTTTTTCTTCTAGTTACAAGATAATAAAGCATCGATTAAACCAATGGATTTAATGCCCAATTGAAATGTTCTTGTACGAGTCTGTCTTTGTTTTCTTCCATAAATTTGACCAGGGCCATTTGTGCTGGGGTCAATGATTTTCCAGAAATGTATACCATATTCCATTGAGTAATAATCGGCAATCCCTTCAATGGATAGATTTTAACCTTTTCATTTTTTAATGCTGTTCGCAATCCAATGAGTGGCACAATAGAAAATCCAATACCCGCATTTATGGTTTGTTTGATCGCTTCATTTGAAACCAGTGACATGGAAGAACTGACATTGATTTTGTGGTGATTGAGGTATTGTTGCATGGCATTTCTTGTCGCAGATCCCTTTTCTCGGAAAAGTAGAGTTACCTTCTCCAGGTCTTTTGGTGCTTTCATCTTTCCTGTAAAATCTTCGTTT
This sequence comes from Reichenbachiella sp., assembly GCF_033344935.1. Classification (NCBI taxonomy): domain Bacteria; kingdom Pseudomonadati; phylum Bacteroidota; class Cytophagia; order Cytophagales; family Reichenbachiellaceae; genus Reichenbachiella; species Reichenbachiella sp. The sequence goes on from NZ_JAWPMM010000001.1 coordinate 2,042,913, forward strand.
CCGAGCAAATAGAGCCTATTCTCCATCAATTCAACGGTGTTCAGTTTTATGTCTTCTGGTAGAACCGAAACAAGCGAAAAGTCCGTTTCATTCTTTACCAGTCCTTCCACCACCTTGTTTTTGTTGGATACATCAATGGAAATATTGACCCCAGGGTGCATGTCCATGAACGGTTTTAAGAAATAGGGTATGATATACTTGGCGGTGGAGACTACCGATATTTTTATACTACCAGATAACAATCCCTTGTACTGGTCTACAGTATGCTTAATCCCATCTGCTTCATCGAGAATTTTACGACATCTAATGGCTATGTCTTTCCCAAAATCAGTTATGTAAAGTTGTCTTCCTACCACCTCTGTAAGCGGAATGTCAAACTGATCTTGAAGTTTTTTTAGCTGAATAGAGATGGCTGGTTGGGTTAGATGAAGTTCTTCTGCCGCTTTCGTAATGCTCTGAAAATCAGTGACTGTAAGAAATATTTTCAGTTGGTGTAAAGTGTAATGCATTAATAATAGTTTATGTTAATCATAATATATTTAAATAAAAATTAATGAATATAAAAATGTACGTTTGCTTCGAATTAAACAAATAAACGATGACTTTATTAACAAAAACTTACAACCAAAATCAAGGAGGATCAGCCCATGAGGTGAGTTCGACTTCGAAGAAAAACGGTCATGCTCAATTGAGTATACAGATCAAATCGACACATGCACAAGAGAGTGCCATGCCTGAGGAACTGAAAAGACAAGTGCAAAAGAATGCACCCTCTCTGTATGAATTATTTGATGATACGCTGAGAAGAAAAGGGGAGGCTCAATCTGTGACTAGTCGCTTTGTAGATGAGGACATATTGGAAGTAGAAGGGCTTTCCAATTTGACTTTGCATAGCTATGTCCTTGAAGCAGAAAAGCTTGGCAAAAAAGTAGAGTATATCAAAACACTTACGGTAAAGATATCTGACTAATAGAGATGGCGATTGAAACACTCATTGAGAACCTGACCAACCCGGCGTTGCTGTTCTTCTTGCTAGGAATTATTGCTGTTCAGATCAAGAGCGATCTGCAGATTCCAGAAAACAGTTCGAAGTTTATTTCGATCTATCTTTTGCTTTCTATCGGTTTCAAGGGAGGACAGGAGCTGTCTCATAGCGGCATGAGTATGGAGCTTGTTTATAGTATGGGGTTGGGGCTTTTTTTGGCCTCACTTATACCTATCACTTCTTTTTTTCTACTAAAAAGAAAATTTAGTATAGAAAATGCCGGAGCGATCGCTGCCTCTTATGGTTCAGTTAGTGCAGTCACCTTTGTGACTTCCACAACTTTTCTGGACTTCGAAGGGATCAATTTTAATGGACACATGATTGCAGTAATGGCACTTATGGAAGCTCCTGCGATAATCGTAGGTGTCTTACTTATCAATTATTTTAAACGAGGTGAAAAGAAGAAGAGTACTTCGAACTTTTCTGATATCGTTTGGCATTCCGTGACCAACGGATCTGTGTTGTTGATATTAGGAAGTTTGCTCATCGGTTTTATGGCAACACCCGCACAGGCAGAAGGTATTAAGCCATTTACTACGGACATTTTCAAGGGGTTTTTAGCTGTCTTTTTACTCGATATGGGATTGACCAGTGGGAAGCAGTTGTCTTCCATGTTGAACAAGGGCATGTATCCATTTCTTTTTTCGAGTGTCATGCCATTTATCAACGGCCTTCTGGCCTTATTGATCAGTATGCAAATTACAGATGCAGCGGGAAATCAATTGCTCTTCGCCATACTAGGCGCAAGTGCCTCATACATAGCAGTTCCGGCTGCCATGAGTCAGGCTGTACCAGAGGCAAACGCAGGGTTGTATTTGCCCATGGCCTTAGGTATCACTTTTCCTTTGAATGTGATCATTGGGATACCATTTTATTATTCAATCATATTAATGACATCTTAATTCTATCAAAATGAATAAAATAAGAACACTACTTATCGGAGTAATCATAGGTGGGGCTATAGGGGCCAAGATTGGAACCTTACTGCCAATGATCATACAAATAGAAAACAGCCACTGGGAACTCATCGAAGGCGGACTATTCGTTGGAGGAATTATCGGACTGACAATGGCTTCGGTTATTGCAGTCAATGAAACAGAACAGTCATAATATTTAGTAGAGTAGTTTAATTTTCATATTATCTGAGTTCAGTTCATAAGGGTACTGACCATATTGGTCAGTGCCTTTTTTGTGATCTTTTAGTGAAAATTCTTATCAGGCCCGTATTAGGAAAGATTATTGATGGTCAAACTCCTTTCTTTTCAAGTTGTTGTTGAACTTGATATTCGACCAATTCACCAATATCCATGGTACATCTGTGACCTCAGTGTAACAAGCATATTTTTGCTTATGCATTTTGATTCTGGTAAAGGGGTTTCTAATTAGGAATTTGGTGTTTTTCTCCCTTGAATAACAACCAAATAGCAAGAGACATTTCCCCAACAATACTAGGAATGGCAACGAGAGCAAGAAATATATCTGCATAATCGTCGTAATTCGCAAGAAGGAAATGTGCACTGGTGTCGACCATATACATCAGGCCAGCTAGTGCAAGAAAGATGGCAATCCATTTTGGTCTTTGTAGGATCACACTAAGGAGTAGGAGATGGATGCCAAAAAAGAATAGACCAATGAGCCAAATGGTGTTGAAGATATCTATTTGCCCCAGAATGGCTTCACTAGACGTCATACCCAGGGTCAGAGGGAGCGCAAATATGGCTACACCCATAATCGCTGCATGCATCATCCTGAAGTAAGTACTTAGCTTGGTTAAAGGATGATCCTTGAATAATTCGCTCAATGTCCAGGCCACAACCACATCGAATACTACAGTGATCATAAAGGCCATTATCCCGAACCTGACCGTTTGATGATCTTGCTGTATCGTGCCTATTGGGTCTTGCAAAATCGCTTCGAGTACAAAAAAGTTAGCGAAGATCGCTGCAAAGAAAATGATCAGGTAACTAGCACCGGTAAGTTTGGAAAGGGTTCTTGGCGTCATGGATTGAATTTGATATTAAAACACATATGTCATAGGACTTACTGTGAGCTATGATTTTTAGAGAATACCATGGCAATGATTAAACCAATCATGGCGATGATTCCCAAATATTGACCTGTGTTTTGAGACCAACTAAGATCATTATAGTTCAATACAGTTATATGACCAATTAGTACACATGCAGCTCCGATGCCAAGGGTAACTCTGAATTTTTTCATAAGGAAGGTTTTGTTTGGATCAAATATATGAATTAACTCGATTACTCGAAGTAATCGAGTTAATCGAACAGTTATTCCTTGTCGAAGGATGTTCGAGTTAGACCATTATTAAACTTAATATCGGTCCAATTCACATTAATCCATGGCGCATCTGTGACCTCAGCCTCCCAGGTAGATTTTTTGTATCGGCGTTTGCTGGGGATGAGTAGTCCATCAATTTCCTCGTATTCTACTTGCATTAGCAAAGGCGTTTCTATCATATTGAAATCTACGACGGTGAACAGAAACTGATCTACCATAGAGGTGGTCTGATTGATGTACACCTGATAAATGTCGGTAGGCTTCCCATCTTCGGAGTTGAAAGTGATTTTCACGATGTTGTACTTTTTGTTTTCTATGGTTGTTTCGCCCAAGTGCTCATAGTTCAATCCCGGATCGAGCAGTTTTTGAAACATAGCGAACCAGTAGAAATTAGTCTTTCTGTTGAACTGAGTCCGTTTTAGGTACTCTTCATTAGCCAAATAGGTCCCGTCGTGTTGAAACCAAAACTCCTTGCCGTTGTACCCTTGAGTGAAGGTGCCTTCGAGGTCTGGTAGTGTTCTTTCGTGCTGGGTGTATTGCCCGATGGACAATTCGCCATCGAAAATGTATTTTTCTGTAGAGACATCGGTTTTGCCATCGGGTGTTTGATAGGTGTAGGTGTATACTACATCTTTTCTATCCAACAGATCTTGATAGCTACCCACCTTCTGTACCAGACCGTGGATCAGTTCATGTCCTTTGTTTTGAAATTGAACTGTTGGTGTTTCCTGTTTTTCGGAGGGTTTACTTTGGTTACAGGCGGATATTAATACAGGGATAAGGAATAAATAAAGCGCGTTTTTCATTGTGTTTTTATGTGATTAGTCAATCTGACTTTTAATTTTTCGTTTAAATTTTTGATGTAATCTTTTCTTTCAATCAGATTAATTAGTTCCGTTTCAATTGTTTTTGTTTCTCTCAGTTTGGGAAAAGACAACTTACCTTTTGCGATTGAATTAGTAATAAGAATATTGAAGTAATTATAGGTCAAAATCAATCTTTGAAGAAGATCAGTTTTGACTATTCTAAATCCCAATCGCTCGGCAGTTCTTGCGTTGAGAATATAACTTGTACCTCGAATTATTGTAGTTTGTTTATCGTCATTTTCTTCCATCAAGTTTAGCAGACCCTCGAGATATTGTTGAATGATAAAATTCATTCTTTGTATGCCCTTCAGTTTTTCATCAAACACAAATACATAATCAAACAAAGTACCTCCATGTATTTCGATCACTCCAGCTTTTGGCTTTTCAGCATAGAAAAGCAAGGAATGATAGTTTAGCTTTCCCTCTTTCTTGAGCGATGGAACATCAAAGAAAGGAGCTATAATGGACATGATCACGGAAAATGTGAATATCCCTATCAGATAAATTTGAGTCTGCCAAGAGATGAAAATGAAAAATAGAAATACTAGCAGAGCTCCAGTGCCTATTAATACCTGTATGAGAAGCTGTTGCTGTGGAGTCTTGGTGTAAAATTTATGCTGCACTTGTTACTGAAATTTTATAGAGCGTTCTTAGGTCCAAAGGTTCAATTATACATTTTTTAGGTACTATTGGTTTTCAATTCCTTACAATTCAAAAACACTTCATGTTTTTTACGATATGGTATTCTTTGATAATTAATCAAAAATCAAAGGTTTGAATTAATGTAAACCATGTACAAAGTCATAGGGGAAAGTGGGTTGATCTTTGGCCTCAAATGATTGGACGATAGCTTAACTAAATGTGTTGTAGATAAGTTCCTGAATTTGGGGAGTTGTGGACCTGGCTCATATTACAATATCTATTCAGTGCGATTTTTTACTTGGCATCTCGAATATTGACTATCATAGCGATCATTATGCAGGTCATAGAAATAATACCCAAATAGGCTCCGGTATTTCTGGACCAACTCAAATCGTTATAGTTTATGACATACAAGTGTCCGAGTATGATGGCAAAGGCACAAGCAGCCATGAAATATCTAAATTTATTCATATTGGTTTTGGTTGGTGTCAAATTTAATTAAATAAAGCTTTTAGAGTCGATGTGTACTTTCAATGTGCTAGCCACTACTCGTCATTCCCTTTGCTTGTCAAGGGAATCTGTTTGGGTTGAGAGCTATCGCTGACAGATTCCCCGAATTGACTTTTCGATTCATTCAAGTTGATGTCATGGCTGCCTGTCAATCGGAGGATGACGCCGGAGAGAGTGAGTTTATGGCTAATCTTCTTACGTGCTTTGAGTGAAATTTTAAGGAGCAATTAATGTAGATGGGGCACGCATTACAAATGCGCGCCAGTCAGAGATTCTGGAGATTCCGCAAGGGCATTCCTTTCTACACGATATTATAGAGACGCCTTCTTTTTAATGGCCAATTTGAGAGAACTGATAATAAGTTCTTTAGTAGCAATTTCATTTTCTAGGTTCGTTCTGTCTCGTTGCTCATCGTGAATGCAACTTTTGTAGCTTTTTTCTGCAACTAAAGCCAGGGTGCGTTCTCTTGAATTCCAATTAACCAGATACATTATGATCAGGATAAATATTGCATGTAGAATTTTTCTTCTATTCATTTTCAAAGTTGAATTCGTTGGACAATACCAATATAGAATCTTCTAGTTGATAAACCCTCTTAAAAAGGTTTTGAAGTTCAGACGAGTTCATACAATCTTCTCTTTTTGAATTATACATGAAAGTTTCTGTTCTCCTAATACTTATCAATGTCAATAATGTCAAAATTATAAACACATAAACAAACCAAATAATATTCTTCTTCATCAGCTAAATAGATTCTCGATAATGTAGTAGTATGTAACATCCAAATCTAATTAATAATCTACTACTTCTTTCGGTTATTCCATTTCATATCCTTCCACTTTTTTTGCTGCTCTTTCGATAGGAAAGTCCATGTAACGATGCGGCTGGATTTGTTGCCCTGGCCCATAGGAATGGTGTGCACGATGGTGGCTTTGGCTTTGTCGAGCGCTTCGTAGATGCTGTTGAGGTTAGACTGTTTGGACACCAGTGAGGAGTACCAGAAGCACGACTCGGGGAAGTTGCTGCTCTGACGTATGAGTTCACGCACGAATTTTCGTTCGCCGCCCTCGCACCAGAGTTCGTTGCTTTGTCCGCCGAAGTTGAGTGTGGCTTCTTTTACTTTTTCTTTGGTGAGGTTGTTCACCTTTCGGAGCGATCCTTTTTGCGCTTCTTCTGCTGAGGCGTGGAAAGGCGGATTGCAAACCGCCAAGTCAATACGTTCTTCTTTGGTCAGTATGCCGTAGATGATGTCTTTGGGATCGGCTTGGTGCCTAAATTCAATCTGGCCTTTGAGCTGGGCGTTTTGATCGGCAATACTTTGAGACGAGGCCAAAGATTTTTCATCGATATCCGAAGCGATAAACGACCAGCCATATTCTTTCTGACCAATGATGGGGTAGATGCAGCTCGCACCGACACCGATATCCAGGCAGGTGATCTTTTCTCCGGTTGGGATCTTGCCATAGTTGTGGCTACAAAGCCAGTCGGCCATGTGGTGGATGTAGTCGGCACGACCGGGAATAGGCGGGCAGAGGTAGCCTTCGGGTATGTCCCAGCCTTCGATGTCGTATTGTAGTTTGAGTAACGCTTTGTTTAGTGCCTTCACACTTTCTGGATTGGCAAAGTCGATCGAGTCGTCGCCATGGAGGTTGGGGCGGACGTGATCGGCAAGTGCTGGTAAAGCTTCAATTAACGCTTTGAAGTCATAGCGGCCTGTGTGTTTGTTGCGTGGGTGTATTTTGGCAACGGACTTTTTTTGTTTCTTTTTGTTTGGCATTTGTGGAATGCTTTCTGATTAGAAGGATACAATTTAACTTTTTTACGTCATTGCGAGTGGAGCAATTCGACGAGAGTCGAATGCTTGCCGTGGCAATCTCATGCTTTTTAGTCTGCGTATCACTAGATGCAGTGGAAGGCCGCGGGGGATTGCCACGTCGTCCCGATATCTATCGGAACTTCTCGCAATGACAAGGTTTACCCCTGCTGCTCTCTCAAGTAAGTCGCCAATAGCTTTTCCAGTAATTCTTCTTTCGATAAATGTTTAAGCTGGTTCTTGAATTCGGTTTTGGTTGCCTCATCCAATTTGTTCCCTACGGGTTTTGACTTAGCAATTTTCTGTGCCCAGACCATGGCTTTGCCTACCAGTTGGTCTTTAACACTCGGGACTGGCAGGTTTTTGAATTTGATGTCCAGCGCTTTCTTGATTTCGTTCCACTTTTCTTTTTCTTCTGCGAAAATGAACGTGATGCTAATGCCTGTTTTGCCAGCGCGAGAAGTTCGGCCACTTCTGTGCATGTAAGACTCTTTGGTGTCTGGCATGTGGTATTGCAGTACCACGCCCACATTGTCGATATCCACGCCTCGGGAAGCTACGTCAGTAGCGATCAGGGTGCTGATGCTTCCTGCTTTGAACTGCTCCATCACTTTATTGCGGAGGCCCTGAGGCAAGTCGCCGTGTATAGCACCACAACTAAATTTGTTGGCGGATAGCTGCTTGTAGAGTTTTTGAACGCCAGATTTGGTTCTGCAAAAAATGATGCATTTTTCGTTCGAGTATTGCTGAAGAAACTGGAGCAGCACGTCTAGTTTTTGCTCAGCAGCTAGTTCGATCAGCTGATGCTGGATGCCTGCATTGGGTGTTTCCGCTTTTCCAACTAATACTTTTACCAAGTCTTTGTTGAGATACTTTTTGATCAAATGATTAACCTCGTCCGGCATGGTAGCAGAAAATAACCAGGTAGAATAGGTGCGGTTGGATGTAGCTAAAATTTTGTCAATGTCTGTTTGAAATCCTTTGAATAGCATTTCATCGGCTTCGTCAAAAACCACATATTTCAAAGTCTCCAAATGCACCACGTTTCTGCCAACTAGATCCATCAGTCTGCCGGGCGTGGCTACCACGATATGCGTGCCATTGCTTAGGTCGTGGATTTGTGTTTTTAGAGATACGCCGCCGTAGATGGACTCTGTCTTGAGGTTGGGAATGTATTTGGATAGAAAAGAGAGTTCTTTGCCCACTTGCTCACACAATTCCCTGGTTGGGACTAGTACTACCGCTTGTACTTTTCCAATCTTCGGGTCGATCCTCGAAAGGAGAGGGGCTCCGTAGGCGTAAGTTTTGCCTGTACCTGTCGCTGATCGGCCTATGAAATCTCCTTCGTGATTCATCAAGACCGGAATAGTCTTTGCCTGAATTTCGCTAGGGATGTCAATGCCTTTTTCTGCCAGGGCTTTTTTGATGTTGAGGTGCAGATTGCTCGAGGAGAAATTTTTCATGAAAGTATCTATGCGTGTGGTGCAAAGCTAGACAACCTAAAGTCTATAATTGTCCTTGCTGCAAATTGATATTTACAGTTTCAACTTAGCATTGTCCTCAAGCCGGACTGGCTCCTACTTTTTTCATTGTCAAAAAAGTAGGCAAAAAGACTAGAAAATTTCAAACTCTCCCGATGCGCTCCGCTTTCGGGCTCAAACAGTGAAATTTTCGATTTTTATTAAAGTATAAAAAAATAATTGATTGGGCCTTCTTGAAAGTGGGGAGATTAAGACTTGCCAGCGAAATTATTGTGGCATGAAAAAAGAAAATCTTATCTTGTCGCGCGTTTAAAATTGGGGAAACCCGGAACATTGAAACCAATCACTAAATGGAAGGATTTATCATACTCCTGTTAATAGTACTCTTGATCATGATCGTTCGCTTGATGGATCGGGTGGATAAGATTGATACCAGAGTCAAGCATATCCACGACGAAATATTAGGTGAGTCAACGGCAAAGTCGCCAAAGTCAGTCAAACAACCGGAAGTCGAAAAGCCTAAACCAGCTCCAATTCCTCCAAAAGAGGTAGTGAAAGAGAAAGAACCGGATCCGGTGAAGGAGTTGATAGCGGCTTCTCAAAAACCAAAAGCCACACCGGTAGCACCGAAGAAAAAAGTGGTGAGTAAGCCTCCAAGTCCATCCTTTTGGGAGCGTAACCCCGATTTGGAGAAGTTCATTGGCGAAAATCTATTGAGCAAAGTAGGTATTGTGATTTTCGTGATTGGCATGGGCTTCTTGGTGAAGCTGGGCATCGACAATGAGGTGATTACGGAGAGTATGCGTGTAGCCATTGGTATCTTGATTGGTGGAGGTATGATTGGTCTGGCGCATTATATGCGCGGTTCATTTGCCAAGTTTAGTTCGATCTTGATTGGTGGAGCTTTGGCCGTTTTGTATTTCACCATTGCCCTCGCTTTTCATGAATATGAATTGATTCCGCAAATGGCGGCGTTTATTATTATGGTGGTCATTACGGCATTTGGTGTGTTGTTGTCAATTGCTTATGATCGGAAGGAGCTAGCTGTATTAGCGATCATTGGCGGTTTTGGCACACCGTTTTTTGTAAGTACCGGTTCTGGAAACTTTAGTGCTTTACTCACTTATATCCTGATCTTAGATATTGGTATGCTGGCATTGGTCTATTTTAAAAAATGGAATGTGATCAACTACCTGGCTTATGGGTTTACCTATCTGTTGTTTCTAGGGGTTTATTTTACCAAGTTTATTGATAATCAGGATGAGACAAGATTGCCTTTATTTTTATTCCTTACGGCTTTCTATTTGATCTTCTTTTTGATGACCATCATTTACAACGTCAAAAACTCGCGGAAATTCAAGTATCCAGAAATCATGATGTTGCTCACCAATTCCAGTTTGTATTTCGGTCTAGGGTTGGGATTGGTTCAAGGATATAGAGAAGGTTTATTAAGTGGCCTGTTCACTGGACTTGTGGCTATCTTCAATTTTGGATTTGCGTTCACGCTATTTAAGCGAAAAGACATTGATAAGAACTTACTGTTCTTGTTGATCGGGTTGGTGTTGACTTTTGTGAGTTTGATAGCGCCTATTCAGCTGGATGGAAATTATATCACGTTGTTCTGGGCAATAGAGGCAGTGTTGCTGCTTTGGCTGTCTCAGAAGTCTGGTATCAAATTAATGACTGCAGCTTCGGCGTTGATCACTGTTTTGATGTTGATTAGTTTGTCCATGGACTGGCAGCAAAGCTACTACCCTCGTTATGATTATGTGGTCTTGAATGTATTCCTCAATAAAGCCTTCATTGCATCTTTCGTGGCCATGATTTCTTTGGTTGGTTCTATGCTTTTGATGAAAACGGATGAGTCGTTTGAAATAAAGGGTGTGAAGATGACTTGGAAGAAGTCTTATGTAAGTGTATTGTTTGCTATTGTTTTCTATTTGGGATTTTTGATGGAACTGAATTATCAATTCTTAAGGTTTGAATGGGTGCTTTCCAAAAGACTTATTCTTTTAGGGGTCTACAATTACTTGTATGTGTTATTGGTTGCTATGGCGGCTAGAAAGAAGCCAAGTGACTCCTTGAATATGGCTAGTTTTGGTTTATCTATAATCGCTATTGGGTCTTATTTGACTTACTACTTGAGTGCGGTTAATTACTCCAGAAGTTATTATATCCTTGAGGATGGACTCTCCACAGGTTTTTATTGGCATTATGTCTTATTGGTATTGTTTGTTCTGATATTGATTCATGCATACCAGCATATCCAAAAGACTTATACTTTCCAATCCAAGGCAGGAACCATCTCCCTATGGGTACTGGCATTTATTGGAGTTTTTGTGAGTACGGTAGAAGTAGGTCATTTATCCATGTTATACCAATTCGGGTCAGGTAAGGAAGAATATGAAGCTCTAGATTCTGCCGTTCGTTCGGTTTATCCGGCGGTTTGGGCGCTGTCTGCTTTGGTGCTGATGGTCGTGGGAATGAAACTCAGAATGAAACCGCTGAGATTGGCCTCGTTGGTGGTGTTTTCTGTCACTATTGTTAAATTGTTCTTCTATGATCTGGCAGGTAACTCTACCGGGAAAATCATTTCTTTTATCTTGTTAGGCGTGATTTTGCTATTGATTTCGTTCCTGTATCAGAAACTAAAATTTATTATTCAAGATGATGAAAAGTAGAATAGGTTGGTTACTAGGACTATTGATTAGTGTTCAGACCTTTGGGCAGGAGTTCGCTTTTGAGGCTCCGATTGCTGCGGTTTCAGATTCGGGGTATTATAGAATAGCGCTTTCGCCCGAACTGATGGGGCAAGCTCAAATTGATTTGTCGGATGTCAGGGTTTACGATCATACAGGCGAGGAGCAGGCTTATTTGATCCGTCAGGAGAGCGCCGTTTCTACCCAGTCGTTATTCAAGGAATATGAAATTATAGACAAGGCCTACAAAGAGGATGCAATTTCACATTTGATTTTCAGCAATCCTGACAGGCGTCCTATCGATAATGTGAGCTTTTTAGTGAAGAATACCGAAGTAAAAAAACGAGCCAGATTGAGCGGAAGCGATGATCAGGAAAATTGGTATGTGATTAAGGACAACTATCTCTTGCATGCGATGCAAAGCCAGGAAGAGACTTCAGAAATGAAAATGCTAAACTTTCCATTGAGCGATTATGCCTATTTTAAATTAGAGATCAATGACAATTGGCGATTGCCGATCAACATTCTAAAAGTAGGCTATTATGATCGACAAAGAGTGAAGGGGTTAACTACTAGTTTCGATTGCCCGATTACATGGCAAAAAGATACGCTCAAAATATCAAGCATTAAGGTAATTTTTCCTCAGCCCATGTATATGGAACAATTGGAATTTTCATTGAGTGGAGAAGATTATTATCTAAGATCGGCTACTGTTAAAGCAAAAAGAAACGGGATCGATCGCAAGAAAAACCCTTATGACTATTTTGAATCATTGGCGTCTTTTGAACTCAACTCTAATAGTGAAAATGCGGTAGCTTTCAATGGAACTGTGGTTCAGGAATTGCTCATTGAAATTGATAATAGGGATAATCACCCATTAAAGGTGGAGTCAATTAAAGCTTCCTTTCTGAGTAAGTATGTCGTGAGTGAATTACTTCCTCAAATGAAATACGATTTGAAGCTTGGAAATCAATCTTTGAGAAAACCAGACTATGATCTAAAGGCATTTGCCAGCCAGATACCAAATGATATTCCGCGTGTTGATCATGGCGCCATGGTTGATATTCGACCAGCAGAGGACCCAGCAGTCGCTTCTGGATTCTGGGGCAATAAGTATCTGGTTTGGTTTGTAATTGCAATCGTTGGTTTCGGGTTGACTTATATTTCTTTGAAGATGGTGAAAGAGATAGGAGGAAGAGCATAAACACTCAGAGTTCCTTGCGAACAACTCTGAGTGAATATTACTTTTCGCGCACTTTGTTGCGCGACCTGTTTGTTAGTACTTCTGCTGTATGAACGTAAAGTGCTAAAATCTTAGAATCTAGATTTCAATCTCCCCAGCCCTCTTCTTCAAGAGGGAGTTTAATTCCTCCTGAGAAAAAGAGTGCAAGGGGGATTTGATACTATATTTAGTTAATTCTTATTTTTATCTGGTCTTTTGTGCGATTTGAATTCTTCTAAACTGACAAAGCCATCAGCGTTAGTGTCGATTTTTTCGAAGAGCTCATCTGGGGTCAAGCGTTCCTCTCTTCGTTCCTGACGGGCTTCACCTGCTTTCTCAAATTCATCAAATTCGATGGTGCCGTTTTTATCGGCATCCATTCTGTCAAATGCTTTTCGAGCATCTTTTTTCTCTGATATTTTTTCCTTTCTCATTTTGGCGCCAGCCTTAAATTCTTCTTTGTCAAGCTGACCATCTTTGCTGGTATCCAACTTGGCGAAAACCTCTTCTTTGTCTGGTCTTTGCGGAGGCTGAGCTTGTGCTTGTGAATACACCAAAACGCCCAATGCCATGGCACTCATTTTTACAATTGATACTTTCATATTTATTGAATTTTTGATTTAAAGTCTGTTAGACTTTTGAAGTATCAAAAGGTTTAACTCGATAAGAAGTTTTTTTTAAACCTTTAAGGATCCTTTGAATACAATACAAGCATTACTTCTGACTTCTAACGTAGAAGGGCTAGTAATTTTGAGGTTGAGGTAACCGCCGCGTTTGGAAAGTTGATAAGCAGATAACTCCTGTTTGTTTAGCTTTTGTTCCCAGTATTTGGCTAATACTGAGTGGGATGCGCCTGTCACAGGGTCTTCATTGATGCCTATCCATGGGCAAAAGCAACGAGAATAAAAATCGAATTCGTTGTCTTCAGACTTAGTGGTAACCACCAGTTCCTTGATCGTATCCGAACTTTTTATGGCTTCCTGAAAATCAGGTTTGATGGCAAGGAGGGCTTCTTTGCTTTCCACCTCAATAATAAGCATGTCGAGTGCTTTTGCAAATTGAGAAGAAATGGGCTTTTTAATACCAAAAGCGTCTAGTAGTTTGTCACTGGTAGCATAGCTTTCGGTATCATACAAGGGGAAATTCATTAGCACCGAATTCTCCTCTTTTGTCGCGTTGAGTTCCAACCTTTTGTGGGTGGTGAATTGTACGTGATCAAGATTCTCTTCCGACATGAGCACTTTTGCAGCGGCCAAAGTAGCATGTCCACAAAAGTCGATTTCGACTGTTGGAGTAAAGTATCGGATACCATAATGGTTTTTCGGCTGATCAGATTTGAGTACAAAAGCCGTTTCTGATAAGTTGAACTCAGTAGCGATGGATTGCATGAGTTTTTCCTCAATCTTCGTATCCAATAAACACACTCCTGCAGGGTTTCCTTTGAAGGGCTCGTTAGTGAATGAGTCTACGATAAACGCTTTGATTTCCATTCTACTTCCTAATATTAAAAAACGGCCTTGGCTATTTTTTGAACACTTGACGATTTGCCCATGGAGTAATAGTGCAAAACTGGTACACCATGTTCTTTAAGTTCTTTCGATTGTTGGATACCCCATTCGATACCTACTTGCTGAACTTCTTTGTTGTCTTTGCATTTTTCAACAGCATCAACCAATGTATCAGGGAGGTCAATTTTAAAGAAGCTCGGCAAGACGCTCAATTGATTCTTGGTTTTGAATGGTTTCAATCCCGGAATGATTGGCACATTGATGCCCATGGCTCTACATTTCTTTTCAAACTCAAAGAATTTCTGATTATCGAAAAACATCTGCGTGACAATATATTCAGCTCCGGCGTCTACCTTTTGTTTTAGGTGTTTCAAATCCGAGTTTAAACTAGGTGCTTCAAAATGCTTTTCAGGATAGCCAGCTACACCAATACAAAAATCAGTAGGGTTGGCATTTTCCATATCGTCGTCGAGATAGTTGCCTTCATTCATGCCTTTTACCTGATGTAGCAGATCTATGGCATAGTTGTTTCCTCCCGGTTCTGGTTTGAATTGTGGCTCAGATTTAATAGCATCACCTCTCAACACCAATACATTGTCAATGCCTAGGAAATTAAGATCAATTAACGCATTCTCTGTTTCTTCTTTGTTGAAGCCGCCGCAGATGATATGAGGTACAGGATCTACATCATATCTGTGTTTTAGTGCCGCACAAATCCCTACAGTACCTGGTCTTTTTCGTGTGGTTTTTTTCTCTAGCAATCCATTAGGGTGCTTTTTGTAAACATACTCTTCTCGGTGATAGGTCACGTCTATAAATGGGGGTTTAAACTCCATTAAAGGATCGAGGTGATCAAAGATGTTTTGAATATTCTCACCTTTTCTCGGAGGGATAATTTCCAGTGAGAATAGGGTATTGCCTTTGGCGTTTGCGATATGTTCGGTTACTTTCATTATATGCAGTGTTGTAGTTCTTGGTGTTAAGGTGTTATGGTTTTTTATTTTTTAGGTACCTAATTAGTCCAAGTGTTAGTTTTCTTGTTTTGTCTAGTTGCTCTTGTATTGTTTTTAATTCTTCTAAGTCAGTAAAGTTGAGATCTTCAAATACATAAAGCATACTTCTAACCTCTGCGGCAGAACTACTAGAGTATTCTAAAAACCGTATAAATTCCTTATCACTATACCTTCCAAATCCTTCTGCTATGTTGTTCATGATGGACAATGTCGCTCGCCTTATTTGGCTTTTAGTGTCCCAATCAACTTTGTTGTTGTCTTGTACTTCTAGGAATACTTGTTTAACTAGAATTCGAGCTTCTTTCCAACATTCTAAGTCTTCAAATTTTTCAATCTTGGCCATATTCTTTATTTGAACTATAACACATAGCACACTAACACTTTAACACCTGTTAATTATAATTCAAGTTTGGCGAAAGCCACTTTTCAGCTTCTTCTAATGTCATTCCTTTTCTTTGGGCATAATTTTCTACTTGGTCTTTCTCGATTTTTCCTAAACCAAAATACTTTGATTCAGCATTCGCAAAATAGAATCCACTGACCGATGCAGCTGGATACATAGCATTAGACTCTGTGAGAATAATTCCCGTTTCCTTTTCTGCATCCAATAGATCAAATAGGATGGGTTTTTCTGTATGATCCGGACAAGCTGGATATCCTGGTGCCGGTCTGATGCCTTTATATTTTTCACTAATTAAACCTTCGTTGTCAAGTGATTCTTCGGTGTCATAACCCCATAGTTCTTTTCTCACTTTCTCGTGCATCAACTCGGCAAATGCTTCCGCTAATCGGTCGGCTATGGCCTTGATCATGATGGAGTGGTAATCGTCGTGCTCCTTATCATACTTTTCGATGAGTTTCTCAATGCCGATACCAGCGGTGACTGCAAAGCCACCCATGTAATCTTGCTTGCCAGATGACTCAGGAGCGACAAAGTCAGCTAAAGATAGATTGGCAATGTTGCTTCCTTTCTTACCTTGCTGACGCAAGAAATGAAAGTTTGTCAATTCATTGTTATTGCGATCAGAGATTTTGATGTCATCTCCGTTGGTATTGTTGGCAGGGTAGATGCCTATCACGCCATTGGCTTGTAGGCTTCTTTTGGCGATTACTTCGTCCAACATTTTGTTGGCGTCGTTGTACAGGTCAGTGGCTTGTTGGCCAATGACCTCGTCTTGCAGAATCTTTGGGTACTTTCCTTTGAGCATCCATGTTTGAAAGAACGGTGTCCAGTCGATGTACTTTCTGATTTCTTCTAGTGGATAATTATTGAAGGTTTTGTTGCCAATGAAGTTTGGTTTTTTAATGGTGCTACTATTCCAATCGATTTTATAGGCATTCGCCTGAGCGTCTTTAAATGGAATATAGTTTTTGGCTTTGGTTCTACCCGCATGACTTTCTCTTGCCTCTTGATACTCCTTTTTTGTTTTTTCAACAAAAGCGTCCTTTTTTCCACTCAAAAGTTCACCAGCTACTGGCACACTTCTGGAGGCATCCAATACGTGTATCACAGGACCGCTATAGCAAGGGTCTACTTTCATTGCCGTGTGAATTCTGGAAGTAGTAGCTCCTCCAATAAGAAGTGGATAATTGGCCTTCTCTTTCTCAAGCAATTTGGCAAAATCCACCATTTCATCAAGTGAAGGAGTGATTAAACCACTTAGGCCGATGATATCAGCATTAACTTCCTTGGCTTTCTCCAAAATCTTTTCGTTGGGTACCATCACACCCATATCTACAATTTCGTAGTTATTACAAGCCATGACCACACCCACAATATTTTTCCCAATATCATGCACATCACCTTTCACAGTAGCTAATAGTACTGTTCCAGCATTTTGAGCTTCACCTTCGGCTTTTTCAGCTTCGAGATATGGCGTAAGGTACGCCACGGCCTTTTTCATCACCCTTGCGCTTTTCACCACTTGAGGTAAAAACATTTTGCCTGCTCCAAATAGATCACCTACTACGTTCATGCCGTCCATCAATGGACCTTCGATCACATGAAGCGGCTTGTCGAGGGTCTGGCGAGCTTCCTCAGTATCCTCGTCGATGAACTCTACGATTCCTTTTACTAAAGCATGTTCGATTCTTTTTTCGACAGGGAGGGAGCGCCACTCATCGTTTTTCTTTTCTACTTTGCCACTGCCTTTTACGGTTTCTGCAAAGTCAAGCAGTCGCTCTGTAGCATCATCCCGTCGATCCAACAAAACATCTTCTACATGCTCTAATAAGTCTTTTGGGATATCATCGTATACTTCCAGCATCGCTGGGTTCACGATACCCATATCCATGCCCTGACCAATGGCATGATACAGAAATGCCGAGTGCATGGCTTCTCTTACTGCATTATTACCTCTAAAAGAAAAGGATACATTACTCACCCCACCACTCACATGAGCAGCTGGAAGGTTTTCTCTTACCCACCTTGTAGCCTGGAAAAAATCAAGGGCATTTTTCCTATGTTCTTCCATCCCTGTAGCTACAGGGAAAATATTGAGGTCAAAAATGATGTCCTCAGGCTTAAAATTGATTCTTGGACCAGTCATCAAGTCATAAGAGCGTTTGACTATCTCCACTCTTCGATCGTAGTTGTCTGCCTGACCATCTTCGTCAAAAGCCATGACAATGACAGCGGCCCCATATTGCTTAATCAGCTTGGCTTGGCGAATAAATTCTTCTTCTCCCACCTTTAAACTGATGGAATTCACTACCGATTTTCCTTGGGTACACTTCAGACCCGCTTCAATGATTTCCCATTTAGAAGAATCGATCATGACCGGTATTCTGGCAATGTCGGGCTCGGCGGCCATTAGGTTGAGGAAGTTGGTCATGGTCTCGACCCCGTCCAGCATACCTTCATCCATATTGACGTCGATGATTTGAGCACCACCTTCTACCTGATTACGTGCAACCTCCAACGCTTCTTCGAACTTTTCTTCTTTGATTAGTCTTAGGAATTTTCTGGATCCTGTGACATTTGTTCGTTCGCCTACGTTGATGAAATTCATGTCTGGCGTAACCACAAGAGGTTCCAATCCACTCAATTTCATGGGCGTGTAGTTGTGCCACTTATATTCGTACCTGCCTGGATAGTCCGGATGAATGTTCATATTTCCTTCTTGCCTTCTTTGTTTATTATTCTTTTGATAAAAATTACATGACTACGTTCCAGTTGTCTTCTCCAGACGCATGCATCCAGTCTTTGAATTTTTCGTCACCTCCCCGGACTTTCCAATCCGAATCTATGGTACACTTCGAGCTTATACCACCCCTCGGATTGCAAATCATCACAATTCTGAGTCTTTCTGGTTCGTATATCTCCATCAGGTGATCATAAAAGATATTAATCAACCTTTCATAAGAAACAGTAATGTCTCTTAAGTGATATACATACTGTTTTAGTGATTTTAGCTCTATGATGCTTTTTTTAGGGTAGAAGGTAAGATATACCTGGGCGAAATCTGGTTGTTGTTTCACACCCAAAAAAGTAAACTCAGGTATTTTTATTTTAATCTCATAAGCCTCTTTGGATGGGTTAGGGATAGCCACCAAGATGTTCTTATCTATTTCTTTATAAAGTTTAGCACTCATGTTCTTGTATTTCAGTTGTAAAATGAATTAAGCATTTACAGGTCTTGCTTCAGCGATTCTAGGTTTGTAGTTGGAGGCCAATTCGGCAATCGCTTTGATGTGGTCGGGCGTGGTGCCGCAACATCCACCAATAATATTGATGAGACCGTCATCCAAGAATTCTTTGATCTGCGCCACCATATCCTCTGGTGTTTCGTCATATTCACCAAATTCATTGGGTAATCCTGCGTTAGGATGTGCACTGATATTAAACTCAGACTTGCTTGAAAGCGTGTTTAGATACGGTTTGAGTTCTCTTGCACCTAGGGCACAGTTGAGTCCAATGCTCATCAAGTCCAAATGCGATACAGAGATCAAGAACGCTTCGGTATTTTGCCCAGACAAAATTCTACCACTGGCATCGGTAATGGTACCAGATACCATAATGGGTACTCGAATACCTCTTTCTTCAGCGATTTGGTCGATGGCCATTAATGCTGCCTTTGAGTTTAGTGTATCTGTAATTGTTTCCACTAGCAAGATATCTGCACCACCATCCAAGAGTGCCTTAGCTTGCTCTCCAAATGCTTCTAACAGTTGGTCGAATGTAATGGCACGATACCCAGGATCGTTAACATTAGGTGACATGGACGCCAGGCGATTTGTAGGACCCATAGAGCCAGCAACAAACCTAGGTTTGTTGGGTTCATTTTTGGTAAACTCGGTAGCTACTTCTTTAGCAATCTTCGCTGATTCGTAGTTGATACGATAAACCCAGTCCTCTAATTTATAATCGGCTTGAGCAACCCAGGTGCTGCCAAATGTATTGGTCTCAACTATATCTGCACCCGCAGTGAAGTACGCCGCATGTATTTCTTTGATCACGTCTGGTCTGGTGACTGACAAGAGATCATTATTTCCTTTTAAGGGAACATCATGATCTTTCAGTTCTTCGTTGCGAAAATCCTTCTCCTCCAACTTATATCGCTGGATCATGGTGCCCATGGCTCCATCCAAGACCAATATTCTCTCTTTTAAAATATCTAGAATATTCATTCACTCTAATTTTAAATGTTCAGTGCAACACAATGAATGTCACGCTATATATGCGCATCGGAATTATTCCGAAACAGCACTTACCAAAAAAGAAATCTTATAGATAACCTATCTTTTTCTGAATGATGATTCATTCGGAATGGGAGTTGGCACAACATCCAATATTGCGGCTATGGATATGTTGCCAAGACGTCTACGGGCCCAGTCCCTCGGTCTTTCTTGATAAGTGCAGCAAAGATAGCTGAATTTGAAGTCGGAACAAGAAATCAAGGTATAATTAGATGATTCTTATCAAATGGTGGGATTTGTTGCGAGTTTTGGAATGATTTGAAGAAAGCAACCTATTCACGGATTTATTCCGTGATCTGTTAGAGTAACCTGTAATGCTTGAGCTTATCACATGCTACATTCTTACTGCAGATGTATTTCTAACGGGTGCCGCAACAGGTGCGGCACAAGATGATTAAAGCGTTTTCCTTCTGAAGTTGAATACCTCTGTATTAACACTACCATCTTTTTGTTTAAGCTTTAAGGATACTTTTAAATAATTAGGGTCAACCAATTCATAAATAAGACCTCTAAAAGTAGCTTTATTAGTTTCAATCGATTCTAAGGTGAAGGTGACATACTTGTCTTTTTCTTCCCAGCCAGTCATGTCAGGGTTGAAATGTTTGAGTCTCAATCGTAGGGTGTCTTCAACTGTTGAAATATCCATGAATTCCATGAAGGTGGTTTTGTCATCCTTCATGTGTTTGTAGATGCCGTTCATTCTACCTAATGATGCTGGCATCCAAACTTCTTCAGAGATGCCGCCGAATCCATCACCCACCCAATAGCCTCGAAGAAAGTTAAGATCGTCTATGGTAGGTTTGATGTCCTGTGCATAGGATTGAAAACTCAGGACAAAAAGAAAGGGAATGAGTAGCTTTTTCATTCCCTTAAGGTAATTAATAATTCTGTGAATTGATCAAGTCCTATTTTTCAATTTCATAAGAAATGAATACCTGATCGCTAATAGTTAAATCTTTGGCTTCGAAATTGGACATGTCGCTTTCGGCAAAAGATTTCATCATACCCATGTTGGCAGTGTATGGTCGTGGACTATTTGATGAACCACCATAATTAATCTCTTTTATTCCTTTGATTTTGTATCCAGTTGCTTCAGCAAGCACTTCCGCCTTAGCTTTTGCATCGGATACAGCCATTTTCATGAGTTCTTTTTTTACTTTTTCCTCTTGTTCATCAGACATACCAAACGCTATGGAAACAGATGGAGCAGATTCATCAGAAGCAGTTTTGTTTAGTACTTCCAGCAGGCGTTTGGTAGAATGATCAAATCGGATTTCAAGGGTTTGAGAAGCTACATACTCTTCTCCTTTGGGTTCGCCTTGTCTGTATTTTCTATTTTGACGAATATTGAAATTGGCCGTTTTGATGTCTTCTTTTTTGAATCCAATTTTTGTCAACGAAGTCGTTAGCGCGTCTATTCTTTTGGTCATGATAGAGATGGCCTCATCGTAGCTGTCTCTGGTTTCGTTGATCGAGTAGGTGACTATCGTACGTTCAGGCTGAACGGAGAGTGAAGCTTGCCCTGTAACGTTTAACTGTGCTGACGCAGAGAATAAGGCAAGGAAGTAAATAGGGATTAGGATTAACTTTTTCATGTGTAATTCTTTTTGTTTGATTGGCTTTTGCAAAAATTAGCCCAAAGTTGATTTAAATCATAAGATTTATTCCAGAAGGACTTTGAACCACCTAAATAATTTTCCCGATCTTTGTCACAAACATTGGACAATCTTGTCCTTAGAGTATCAAACAATTGTAGTAGTATTTTATGAGTGACATTGAAATTAAAGCGTTTGCGAAGGAGATGATGAAGACGCTGCAGAAGTATAAGCAGACGTCCTATAAGAAGGCCATTTGGCAAATTTGCAATTCGATGATCCCATTTGTGGCGATATGGATTGCCATGTATTGGGCCTTTTCATACAACCTATTTTTATTCTTTGGGTTGGGTGTGATTAATGCGTTTTTCTTAGTGAGAATATTTATCATCCAGCATGACTGTGGCCATCATTCTTTCGTGAAGTCGAAAAAATGGAGAGATGCCATCGGATTTGTCTGTAGTATTTTTAGTGCCATGCCCTATAAATATTGGGCAGATGCACATGCCTTTCACCACAACCATAATGGTAAATTGGAAACACGTGACATTGGTGATATCAATACCTTGACAGTAAAAGAATATCAGGAAATGGGTACTTGGGATAGAATCAAATATCAGATATTCAGATTTCCGATAGTCACTTTTATGATCGGTCCAATTATCTATTTCATCAGAAATATGAGACTACCATTAGTAGTATTGGAAAATAAAAAATCAAGAGCTTTTTGGAGTGTAATGATCAATAATGTAGTAGTCATCGGAGGAGTGATAGCGCTATGTATGATTTTCGATTGGAAAGCAATTTTGGCGACCTACTTAACCGTACTCTATCTGTTTTCAATTATCGCTATCTGGTTTTTCTTTGTGCAACATCAGCATGAAGACGGCTACAAGAGATGGGAAAATGATTGGGACCATTTTGTGTCTGCAGTGAAAGGAAGTACCTATTACAAATTGCCAGGATTGGTGAATTGGTTGACAGGAAATATTGGTGTACACCATATTCATCACCTGTACTCAGCTATTCCTAATTACAACTTAGTGAAATGTATCAAAGAAAACCCTGAGTTTAGTAAGTACACGACGATCGTGACCTTTTGGGAAAGTCTAAAATATATGAATCACAAGCTTTGGGATGAAGACGCGCAGCGTATGATTACATTCGGAGAATATAAGAAGCTATATAAAGTGGCGGCTTAGGTGGAGCACTTTAACTCAAAAAAGACATTCAAAAATCCAACTTTACGTCATCACGAGTTTACGAAGTGATCTTAATGTTCGAATACGAATCTAATGTTAAGATTGCTTCACGTTGTTCGCAATGACGGATGATTTTTGAATGTCTTTTTTATGGATACAATTTCATCCTACAAATCTCTTTTCTTTAGTATCCAATAGCTCAAACTGATATTGGCTATCAACCAGCCAGAGGCAATGGATAGCTCTCTCCATGAAATATAATCCTGAATTTCCTGGAAAAAGTATTTCATGTAAGGGACATGAATAAGATTGTTCATGGCAGTTACTGGTAGATAGTCTTTCAGAAATCTAATCTGATCCCAGATGTGAGGAAAATGCTCTAACAACTTGGAAGCCACCGGATCAAAAATCAGGGTGTACATGAGTAGCCCAACGATGACCAACCCCGCTTTTCTTACCAACAAAGCAATCATTAGTGCGAATGTCAGGTAACAGAAAACTTCAAATCCATAAGCAAACAAAAATTGTAAGTCAGAGAAAATATATTTCCATCCCCAGACATGAGAATAGATACTTCCTGTGGTAAGACCTATCAGGAATAGCAACAACATAGCGCCAATGGAAAGAATGCCAATGATCAATAATTTGGTCATCAGGAATTCTTTTTTGCTCAGTCCGTCAATGATGTTTTGTCGCATGGTACGATAAGAAGCTTCATTGGCAATAGATATCACCATAATGAATCCCAATAGTACTTTGAAGAAAGTAGCGATATAGGCAATGTTGTGCCATACATCCGGGAAGTCATAAAATGGAATGATCGTAGGATCGATGCCATTGAAATCAGCACCTTTACTTTTTAGGTATTGTAATAGCATCATTACACCAGAGCAAACAATAATTACTCCTGCAGAATACATGCTGATCAATATCCAAAAGGCTCGATTGTAACGCAATTTGAGCCATTCTATTTGTAGGAGTCTAGTCATTTTCGTTGAGTATTTTGAGGAATTGTTTTTCAAGGCTGCCGCCCTTTTTGACCAAGTGCGTGGCTGTTATTCCTTTTTCAAAAAGGAAGGCATTGATAGATTCTGGAGAGAGTCCATTGACGGTAGTTAGTGAAAGCAAGTCAGGCAATTTCTCAATTTTAGAAACACCTTCCAGGGTTTGTAATGCTTCCTCTAATTTGGGAATGCTAGCTGCCGCCACTTCGATGGTTTTCTGATCAGAAAGCGCTTCATCTACACTTCCTTGATAGAGCTTTTCTCCTTTTCGCAAAACACAAAAATGAGTACAAACTTTTTGAACCTCATCTAGTAAATGACTCGCTAGAATGATCGTTTTGCCCGAAGAGGCAATCTGCTGAATGATTTCTCTGATTTCAACTATGCCTTGCGGATCCAAACCATTCGTAGGTTCATCTAGAATCAAGACTGGTGGGTCGGCCAAGAGCGCTGAAGCGATGGCTAGCCGCTGCTTCATGCCTAATGAATAGGTCTTGAATGAATCATCTTTTCTTTCAAATAGACCTACCTGCTTCAGCACCTCATCAATCCTTGATTCCGGGCATTCTTTGATCTTAGCTATGATTCTAAGGTTTCTAACCGCTGATAGGTAGGGGTAGAAGCAAGGTGTCTCGAGAATGGCACCTATTTTTTTACGACTGTCTGCGCTTGGTTCAACATCAAACCACGAGTAGCTTCCGCTGCTCGGTTTGATCACATCGAGTATCATGCCGAGGGTAGTGGTTTTTCCACTTCCATTTGGGCCGAGTAGTCCGAAGACCTGCCCTGGCTCTATCGTCAGATTGAGTTGATCCAACGCAGTGAGTTTACCATATTTTTTGGTGAGTCCTTTGGTTTCGAGTATATATTTCAAAGTTGAGTTTTTTTAGTCTGCTATGTCATCGCCCATTTCCATGAGCCCAAGTATTTGTGAAAACTTGTTCTGAAAGGTGGAATCATTTTCCGAGATGTATTGATACAATTTGGGTAGTTCTTTGAGTTCTAAACTACCAGCCACATCGAATACGAAGTGTTCATTTTCCAAGAGCGCAATACCTACCGTTTCAGTTGGTTTTTCGCGACCCAGGAGATAAAACTTCTTGGTGGGTCCATCTACCACTACATATTCTTCAAAATCTTCATTGGATTGCAAATGATTGACCAGGTTGTACATGTCAATGTTTTCGAATTTGCCATTCATTTTAAAGAAAATGAGCTTTTCGATGTCTTGAATCAACCGATTGAACTCTTCGTTGTTGTTGAGATTGACCATCCTTAGTGTACTAGGATAGAAATACAAACTCATGTTGGTGAGTTGGTCTTCTTTCAAGTCGGTTATTGCACTGCTCTGTGCATTGGCAAGGAGCGTTGTAAACAATAACCCAAGAGAGAATAGCCATACTCTGCCCTTTTTCAAAAGAGCAGAGTGAGTGAGTTTTTGACCTTTCAAACTATCAATCATTTTCGTTGTCCAATGCTTTGAGATGGTCCATGCCTTTCATTTTCATGATTCTGGAAAGCTTGGCGATCTGTTTCAAATCAATTTCCCCGAAAAGGCTCATAATTAGAAATTCATCATCACCAGATACTATCATGAGTAGTTCGTTGATGATACTGCCTTCGTCTCGAATCATGAATTTGATGTTTTCATCATTCCCTTCTACAGACATGAGCTCCTCATATTTTTTGTCTTTGTCTATGGCTTTGATCGCATTGGCATATAGCGTTTTAGAATTTGTAGGATTTTCATTGATCAAAGCTTTGATGCCTTTGAGTTTGCTCAATGCCTCTAGCACTTCTTTTTCAGCCTCGTCTTCACCTTCTATTTCTGTAAATAAGGAGAACATTTTGCTGGTCACAGTCACTTTAGTGAATGCCGTGTCAGCCGTGTAGTTTGAAAAATATTTGCTTATCGCATTGTCTTGTGCCATAGTGGAAAAACTCCCAGTCACGGCTATCATTATTATCATTAACTTTTTCATATTCTTAATTGTTGAAATTCTGAGTTTTAATTTTTTGTTGGGTTTCATCAAACTTTTTCAAGCCATCGATGGTGTATTGATTGCCATCATTCATTTTCTCTGAAACCATAAATAGGGCACTTTTTGCAATTTCAAAAGCCGCTCGTGCTTCTTGCTGACGAGCCAGTTGTCTTTCCTTGTAAGTATGAAAGCCTCCAACCATACCAATCATGAGTAAGACCGATGCCGCTAGTTGAAACCATTTTTGATGATAGAATGAGACTTTTTTTTGTTCTGATTCTATTTTTTTAAAAAACTGATCATCAAAATTATCATCGAGTTTTGTCGAAGAGAACTGCTCCAATGTCTTGAAGTATTCGACCTCCTGCGGATCCAAAGGATCGTTAGAGGATGTGATGTTTTTTCTGAGTTCTTGTTCCTCTTCTAATGTCGTGTCAGCTTTCCAATATTTATCAGACAGCTGCTTGATTTGTTTCCACTCCATAGTTCAATATTTTACTCAATGATGCCCTTACTTTTTGTCTTGCCCTGAACAAGTATACTTTCACCTGAGTGTCGTCCAATCCTGTGATTTCTTCAATCTCCTGATTGGAATAGCCCAGTAATTCCCGCAGCCGAAAAATCTCACGTTGTTTTTCGGGTAGCAGCTCCAGCGTAGACTCGATCTTTTCCATCAAATCATTGTTGATGCTGAGATGGTCGGATACGTGATGCCCTGATATTTGGTATTTGGCTTCCGATAGATCCACCACATGCATTTTCTTTTTTCTCAATTTGTCCAAACATTGATTTCTGGTAATTGTCATACTCCAGGCTTCTATGTTTTTGATATCCTTGAGTTTTTCTCGCTGGTTCCAAAGCTTCATGAACACTTCTTGTACGATGTCCTCGGCCAATTCTACCTCACACACGATACTCAGGGCATATCGGTAGAGTTTGTTCTTGACTGATAAGACGTCGGTTTTAAATTGTTCTGTGGTCATGTTGCTTAGGAGACGCGGGGTGTAGCGCTCGGTTACAATGAGTTTTAAAATATTTTGCCTATTGGTGAATCGATCGGAGAGTTTATTACAAAAAGAATTCTCAATACAACCATCAGGCTTGTACGATGTCTATTTTGAAGATTATATTTTTTGTCATTATTCTTGTCTTTCAATGGCGATCATAAAAAATCCGTATGATAAGAACCTACTCAAAGCTGTATTGGCTTTAGTTGTTTGCTTTTTTGCATTGTACTCTAATTTGTTAGAGTTAGCTGGGGTATTCACTATTATTGTTTTTGGTGAAAAATGGCTTAATCAAATCATAGTTTTGGATGTAGATCGATTATGGCAGCCATTCAAATTTTTGATTATAGCGATTGAAGTAAGTGTCTGTTCTGGTTTTTTTGCCCTTTTACTTGCGTTGTTTTTTATGCCAGATGCGGGTGAATTTGTTTCCTTCTTACATCTTGGTCGTTTAATTCTGGTATCTATTTTGGGAACCGTTGTGCTGATTGGTCGACGGTACAAAAATGACCACGATAGCGTTCGGTCATTTAGTAGGCAGGCTATACTTATAGGTTGCCTGATGATATTCTTATTTTATTTTGGAAACCCTGAACGCTTTATTCTAGCGAGTTTTCCACTGGATGACCTGATGGATTTGATGTTTACCATCGCTACGTTGTGTCTCTACTGGATGTTGTATCTCGCAATAGCTGTGTGGTCAGAAAAAATCACCCAAAGATACGAAGAGAAGATCGTCAGCGCTTGGTATATTATAATTCTAGTTGTAGCCCTTTTACCGCTTGATTATTTGTTGCTGAACTTGTATTTGGATAACATATATCAGACGTCCATCTATACTGACTATTGGGTTTTAGAAATGCCTTTGAAACTGATTTTACTTGTTTTGGTGGGTTATTTTTCAGTAAAGAAAAAAGGAGTGGAGCTCAAGACTGAGACGATCAAATTTCAAGTAAAAGCAGGAAAGGCGACTAAACTGCTTCCTGCAGATGACATTCTTTATTTTCAAGTTCAATATCAAAACACCTACGCTGTTACCACAGATCATGAAAAAGTGGTCATGGAAGAATCGTTATCTGAATTGGAAGAACGATTAAGTGCCTCAGAGTTTTTTAGGTTGAACAGGCAGGTACTGGCTAGAAAAGAAGCAATTCAAGGTTTTGAACCACTGACCAATCGAAAACTAAGAGCACAACTGTTGGCCGTTGCAGACTTTTCACCATTTCATGAAATCTCTCGACTGAGAGCACCAGCGTTTAAGCGATGGATGGCCCAGTAGCCTGTACATTTCAACCATTTTTTTGGTACACTTCGGCTATTTCCAATCAATTTTTCAAGGTCATCAAACGCTGACCCCCTAGAATAGCGGTAGAATTTTAAATCGTTATGAAAAGAACTATAAGGGCGTGTGTAATAGTTGCTATATCAATAGTATGCGGTTGTACATCACCAAAGGAGACCAGGCATGTTGACGTCAAAAGGCCTACTACTAAACTAGACCAATTCGTTGGGCAACAGATAGACGAATATCAGATCGGCGGTGCTATAGCCATAGGCATTGTAAAAGATGGTGAGGTGATCGCAGAAGAAGTCTATGGATATGCCGATTTTAAAAATAAGAAAAAGGCGGATGTGCAAACCCAATTTTACATCGCTTCCATGACCAAGTCGTTCGTTGGGACACTAGTGAAGCTCATGGAGGAAACAGCAGTGATGGATTTAAGTGTTGCGATGAATGATATACTCAAAATTGATTTTCCAGAGGGCACTCAAGTAGATGACATCACGATGGAGGACTTGCTTATTCATACTGCCGGACTTAAAAATTCCGCGGTAGGCATTAAGACGGCTTATTCTGGAGATTTTACCACTGAAGAATTGTTGCACGATTTAGAAGCTTCAACCTATCAGCAAGGCTATGGAACCTACGATTATACGAATCTGGGCTACATCCTTGCGGGCATGGTTTTAGAAAAGCTGACACAAAAGAGTTGGAAACAACTTTTGGAAGAGGATATTTTCAACCCGCTGGATATGCAACAAACCAGTGCTTATTTGATACCCAGTGAGCGGGTTGAATTTTCGAATAGATTGGCCCTTCCGCATACTATAAGTCATGATAGTATCAAGACTGGAAGCTTTATGAAGCGAGATGACACCATGCATGCAGCTGGCGGGCTGGTCACTACTGTTTCGGATATGAACAAATGGCTATTGGCACATTTGGACACATCCGAAACCGCCTACTTTTCTCGGGATCTATTGGATGAAATACACTCCGATCGAATTGATTTTTATGATAAAAGCGCTGGAATCAACAACTATGGGTATGGTCTCGGATGGGAGCAAGGCGATTGGCATGAATATGACATCTCATGGCATGGTGGAGGTTATCCTGGTTATGTATCGGTTCATGCGCTGGTCAGAGAACAAAACCTAGGTATTGTAATCATGATGAGTCAGCAAAGCAGAGTAATCGAATTGATTTTGAACTATATCCTGGCAGACCAACTGGGGGTGGATAATGCCAAGGAGTTGACCGCAATGGAAGAATCTATACGCAGTCGAACCGATCGATATCAACACTACAAAGACAGCATTTTTCAGACTGTGGATAGTGAAGAAATAAAAAAAGTCTCACTAGAAAAATTTGTTGGGAGGTATGCTAGTGATCAACTCAATCAGTTGGTGGTGAAGTCGAAAGACCATCAATTGATTTTGCAATTGGGCAATCTACTTTTCATTGGAGAATATATAGGGGATGACAAATTTCTAATCAAATCTGAAGTGGATGACACATTTGATACGGTGGATTTTTATCATCTCAACTCTACTGATCGTGATTCATATTTAGAGATGTTCGGACAAAAATTTTATAAAGGTCAAAATAATTAAATACTCAAAATTCAAATACTTATGAAACTCAAAATGCTCATTTATCTGTTCTGTTTCTTTTTTGCATCACCTGCTTGGTCACAGACGGATGACTACATTTCAATTTCAAGTAAAATTTTAAATGAAAAAGGAGAGCCGATTTCATTTGCTCATCTCTCGGTGAAAGGTAAGAACCTTGGTGGTATCACTAACCAAGACGGTTTCTTTAGCTATAAAATCCCAGAGGGATATTTGAACGATACGCTGGTGGTATCTTCTATTGGCTTGGCTTCATTGGAGCTGCCCATCCTGGAACTGACTACGGAAAATACACCCGAATATATCATGGTTGAACAAGCCATCGAATTGGAAGGTATTACGATTTATGCTCCAGCCAAATTACTGCAGAAGGCTTTTGAATCATTCTCTTCGCAAGTAGCTCAGGTGCCTTACTACAGATGTTCTGGTGTTTATACTATTACTTCGGAGGAGAATGAAACTTATACTTTATTTGAGCAATTGGCTTTTGATGCTTACTACCGGGGAGAACAGGACGACCCAGGTATGGATATCTTAGCCCACCGCAGAAGCATAGATTACTCTATGTTTCCAGCACTTTATTCTCAAAAGTCGCAATCGCACATTTTTTCCGTGTCTGGCGAAATTTTGGGGCTACCTGTTTTTAAAAGAATCAGTTCCAAACAAGATGAGCTGGATGAATTGGAACTGAAGATCACCGATATTTTGAATATGGGCGAGCAGCAGGTTTATGTCGTCACCGAGTTTGCCAAAGGAGCCAATGATTTTATAGATAAGTATTACAATTATTACATCACGGCCAAGAACAACCAGTTGGTGAAGGTTTCAGAGATATTGGCTGATTTTTCTTTGCGGCCGAATGAAAGGATGACAAATAACGGGAAGTACAACAACGACTTGATAGAAATCAAACATTCTTATTCGTTAGCTGAAGTGAATGGACAAATGAGGATCACTGAAGGGGAGCGGGTGTTCAAATCGCTCAATGTGGAGCGGTTGACAGGAAACTTATTGAAAGTTCATAAACAAAAGGCCCGCACGCAGTTGTATGATTTTGAAGATTTGGATGGGCAGCCGCAGAAGTTTCCTTCTCGATTGAAGCTACCAGATGACACCCCTTATGATGAGGATTTTTGGAACGCCTGGGATTCGAAGCGCGATTTTGAGTTTGATGAAAGCGTGCAACGCGACCTGACTGCTGATCTTTCATTGAAATCTCAATTCGCTCATACGAATGGATTAATCAAATTGACTCAAAGCATGCGAGAAGAAACATTCGATAAGAAAGACCAAAGGAAGCAAACGCAGGTCTCCAATACAGATCAATTCATCGAAGACCTATTGAGTAACAATTATAACTCAGGCTTTGCGCCAGATTTAGGTTGGGAAGATATTCCTGCGCTCATGGAAATTGCCAACTCGAAAGAAATACTGACCAATTTTCCTAGGAATATTTTAGGTAGATACTACGTCGATCAATGCCAGGCGGGCATCGTGGCGATGTGGCTCATTGACTCTATTCGGAAAAATGAAGGGAAAAAACCTCGAAAGGCATGGTACATTTCTCCTTTCCCCATTTTACAAAGTGAGGAAGATACCAGACAAATCAACGAATTTATGAGCCAAGGCCACAATGCCAATGTGATGATAAAAAACACGGAGGAGAAACTGAATCGAGCCCATGAATCCTTTGTGTCCTGGTGGACTATCGCTCAGCAAATGAGTCCAAACAAAGCCAAAAGGATCAACCCATTGGGTGATACAGGTTTGAAGTGGCAGGGGTTATAACGGGTTTGGCTATGCGCAGTGTCCCGATGGGCGTTTCGTATAGGTGCTGTTGTGGCAAATACTCTTATTTTACCATATCATAAGTCAGGATTTTTAGCCCTTCGTCAAATGATTCAGTTTCTTTTAAATTCCATTTTGCCTTAGTTTCTGTGTTTCCGAAAAGCCGAATTCCATTCCCAAGAATAATTGGGTTTAATTTCAATTTTAGTTGGTCAATTAGTCCATTGTCCAAAAGCCATCCGGCGAATTCCCCGCCACCGCATAAATAAATATCAGTTTTAGCCGATTCTTTTATTTCCTTCACTCGGTCGATTGATAATTTCTCAATATGGACTGTTTTAGCCAATTTTTGAATTTTCAATGAATTGGAGAAAATAAAGTGCTCCATGTGAGGGTATGCAGGCTGTCCTGGTTCAAGCCCATATTGGTACCCAAATTCATAAGTTCTCCGACCCATTATCACAGTTTCAAAGTCCTGAAGGTCAGACAAGTATTTATCTACACCTTTTCCTCCTGCAGCAAAATCACTTATATCGTCGTTTTGTCCTGCAATGAAACCATCAATTGAACTTGCTACGTAGTAAATTACTCTCGGCATTATTTCGTCTTTTTTTTGTATTAGTCACAGTGGCTCGGTATGTACTGTGCGTATTTCAAAAGTAGCAATTTAAACGGAGTTTAGAAATTAAGAGAATTTGAAAAGCACGGCAATAAAAAATAAAAAAAGAGAGGGGCGAAATGAAAGAAAGAGCATGGCTCATAATGCATGTTATGTGATATTCGCTTGCAGTCTGCATGAGGGCAAATGAGTCCAAACAAAGCCAAAAGAATCAATCCATTGGGTGAACGGGTATGAAGTGGTAGGGATTATAGAGAGACTGTATCAAGCGTGGTGTGTGATCTGGTTTAAGTTTCGATACCTACTGGTTGTAGGTTAAGCGATAGCGATCCTATGACCTATTTTGAGAAAGGCCGTCCGGTCGATTACCATTTAAACCAAAATTTCCAATACTGTTGCAGACCGAGCGGATGCTCTATTTATTTTTGGGTCTTAGCGGACGCTACGACCAGAGGGATGAAAAGGATCAATCCATTGAGTGAAACTGGTCTAAGGTGGCAGGGGTTGTGACCACTCGGCTAAAAAGCGTTGTAAAGGGTAGCTATGATTTATAAACCAATATTATGGTTCCTTTATTTATTCATTTCTTGACCTCGTTTTAACAAGCCCAAACCCTATAAGGGCAAATGCCAATACTAAGATCGGATACCAATAGTGAGATCCTGCTGAGTACATTCCATATCCGTTAAATCCTTGTGCAATGAATGCAATTATTATAAATGTCCATGCGGCCCAGGATTGCTCATTTCTTATCCCAAAATGAGTTAGAGCAAACATGGAAATACCTGCACTCATTAATCCTCCTCCTGCGGAGTGAAGCATGAACATGGCCAAACTTTGTGCTTTTTGAAGAAGTTCTGAGTTTTCAGGGTTTCCTAAGTACTTTAGGTGCACATCTAAGAAGCTAAAAATAAATTGATCCCCAAGCCCTCCTATAAACATGAGAATACTTGAAATGTACAAAAGTGGAATTCCGATTTTTCTCATATGGCCTTCGTTTTATATACTACAACGGTCTCGTATAAGAGCAGTAGCGGAATAAAATGCACCTGCTTTTCGGAAAACAAGATACTTAATTATAATCATAAACGGTTTGAGTTTCCACCCGAACCGCTATTGCTTTTATACATTGTTGTAACACGTTTACTTATTAATCGAATAGCTTTTTAAACTTCCTTGTGCTACAAACCCTAATTTAGAGTAAATACGTTCACCCGACTCTGAGGCAACTAATACCACCTGTTTACTTTTATTTTCGAACGATTCGAATAGCAACTTATTTGTCATGACTTTGCCCAAACCGAGTCCTCTGTATTCCGGAATAGTTCCAATCATGTGTAATCCCGAAATTCCTTTTTGGTCCAGTAAGACCATTCCGCAACTTACATAAAGGCCGCTATGTTTTCCGATAAATAATTTTAGTTGAGAAGAATTTATTAGAGAAATAATGGTAGATGAAAGGATTTCATAGCCAAAAGAAAGTGAAGCTATTTTAGCGAACTCCATCGCTTTTACTTCATTGTCAACTTTCTCATTAGAAACAAAATCATTAGTAGGTTTGTTTTTCTTCTGTAAGTTTAAATACATTCCTTTCACAACAGATTTTAATTTAAAGTTGTGTGCCAACAATTGAGTTTCTAAAGTTTTCTTTTCACCAATGGAAATAGAGTCAGGAATGTTCCCATTTTCTATGTGCTGATACAATTCCTTAAAATCTGTTTCAGACTCCTTTAACCTAAAAACCTTATTGGGCCAGGAACAATTGCCTGGTTTTACATAACTGTATTGTGCTGTACTGTGCAGAAATTGACCATTGACACCAATGTGTTCCCATAATTCAAACAGGTTGTTGATGATATTTTTTTTCATTTTCATGTTTTCGATTAACAGCGTTGAATATTAATGTAGAAATTGTCCCTACCACAAAAAAACCAATCACAATAGGTAATGTAGAGTTGTTATAAAAATTCCCTATAATAATTGATAAGGGAACAGATATAAGCGTTGATACAGCACCTACTACAGATGCGCCCAGTCCGGCAATATGCCCCAAAGGCTGCATAGCCAAGGAGCTTAAGTTCCCTATTAATAATCCATAACTGAAAAGCTGAACAAACATAAAAGCTACAAATGCCCAAAATGGCGGAGTGGTAAAATAATGGACAAGTAAGTAGGGTATTACCACGTATACACTACCAGTAATGGCTGATTTTGTTAGCCTTTCCATGCCTAGCCGGTTGACCAGTTTTCCGTTAATAAACGAAGCTAAACCGATACTTAAGGCTAAAAAGGCGAAATAATAAGGGTATCGTTCTTCTAAATGATATTGGAACTCGAAAATGGCCTGCGATAGATTCAGATAGGTAATGAAAACACCGGAATAAAGTCCAAGAATAAGTATATAGCTCAATGAGCTTCTGTTTTTAAAAATTTCATTGGTTGCCTTTGTCAGATGTGTTAATGTTAATGTTTTCTGATTTTCTTTAGCTAAGGTTTCAGGCATCCTGAACTTGAACAACAGGAATATAAACGCCCCAAAAATGATATAAACTAGAAATAGAACCCTCCAGCCTGAAGCCATGATTATTGATTTGCCCAGGATGGGCGATATGACAGGAGTAAGCACGTAAATGACCATGATAAATGACATAACTCTTGCCATCTGGCGTCCAATAAATTTATCCCTGACAATGGCTATACTTATCACCCTGGGGGCCCCCAGTCCAATTCCCTGCAGGATCTGACCGGCCAATAATATACTGAGGCTGTTTGATTGATAAGAAATGAGACATCCCAAAATAAACAGGCTTAAACCAATATATATGGTGAGTTTTCGTCCAATTCCATCTGACAATGCCCCAAAGAATAATTGGCTGATCCCCAACCCTAAGTAAAGCAGGGAAATGCTTAGCTGTACCTGATTTTTGTCCTTTAGTTGAAGGCCTGTTGTAATATCCTGAAAGGCAGGCAGCAACATGTTGATGGTAATTGATACCAATGCCATCAATAATGCTACGCATAGTATGAACTCGATAAAACCTATTTCTTTGCCTTTCATAAAACGAAGGTCAGAAACGGTTAAATCAATTTCCTTAATCTGAATTAAGAAATCATTTTTTAGTCAATTTATTTCTGATTTTACTTAGATGTTCAGGACTGAGGTTCAGGTAAGAAGCAATTATATATTGAGGAACACGACTTTCAATATGCCCGTATTTATCTCTAAACTCTAAATAGCGTTTCTCCGCAGAATTATTGAGCTGCTTAATGGTCCTGTTGTGTAACCTAACATAGGATTTTTCAAGTTTTAAACGGAAAAAACTTTCCATTGAAGGAACTTCTTTATAAAGGGTCTCCAGGTCATTTCTATGTATTTGAAGTACAGTCGTTGGTTCCAAAGCCACAATATAATTTTCGCTAGGCGTCTGTGTAAAATAACTATAAAGGTCATTGATCCACATTTTTTCAATTCCTATTTGTATGGTCACCTCTTTGGCCTGTGCATTAATGGTGTAAACCCTAACGAGTCCTTCTTCAATAAACTGTAGGTGATTAGATGTTTTTCCAATCGATGGAATCAAATCGGACTTATCGAAGGTTCTGCTTTGAAATCGAGTAATTACCTTCTCTAAATCATCATCCGTTATCTCAATAGTTGTTTTTATGTCTTTGATGAGGTGCTTCACTTTTATGTGTTACAACGCCCTGATATGGTGTCGTGGCGATTTATGTTTTGTTCGTTTCGGATACTAATATAGCCGAATCTGTGATTCGGCTCATACATTTTTTGATTTCACATGAGGCGAAGCGTAGATTCGGCGGGGCTTGTAAAACTGCCGCACCCTCCATTTCTGCTAAACCGCCATGCATCTCATATCAAATGTTAGGATCAGTTTTCATCAAACCTATCTTCAAAATCTTTGAGCCCTTCTACTTTGTCTTGAATCTCAAGGTTTAGACAACACAATTGTACTGACTTATAAGTAAAATAAAGTCCCTTTTTAATTCTACTCATGTTGAGTTCTATGCCCTGTTTTTGCATCGGGGCGGTAAGTAATCCAAAATGTTCATATTGAGAATAAAATTTAAATAAATCATAGGCAGGGTAAGCATAATCCTTTAACAAGGGTTCAGAAAGCATTTCTTTAGCAATATGTTCGGGTGTTGGTAACTTGTCCTTATCTAAATTAATAGAGACAATGTTCTTCAAACCATCCATTTGCTTCTGCAATATTGAAATCCCATCGGAAGCCATCTCTTCAGTTAACCAGCCAATATCTGTTGATTTTTTCATATAACCTGTGATCTTTTTGAATTGGTCATAGTTTAGTCTGCATATTCGGTCATACCAATCATTTCTAGAGTTTAGTTTCCCAATCGACATATAAGCAACACTCAAAAAATCTGAAAGGTTGGATCGCAATATTAAACCTATGGAAGTATCAAGATTGTGATTGTTAGGAAGTTCCTCTGTTAAGTGATGGATTGCCTGACTGTTAGCTTCTATTCGTTCCAAATAATGAACGAAAGTATGTTCATCTGGAAAAAGTAGGGTGGCTCTTTTGGAATATAATTTAAGAGCAACATTAGTCAGGTTCGTTAAATCAATAGAAAGAAGGAAAATTTCGTCTAGTGTCGGCATTCATTTTATCTCATTGATCCTAACAAGTGGCTAACACAATGTGTGATACTACCATTATACTTTTCTTTTTTTGCTTTTCTCAAAATACTGACAGGACTATGGGCTGCTGACCCCAATAGCTGCCCGAATATAGTGCTATTAGCAATAGTATGCAATCTCGCTCGGATCGATGCCCGGCATTTTCGGGAGGCATAAGTGGCTTTGATGATGTACTCAAAGTAAACCGGAGAAATTATGAAATTGTTAATTCACTATTCTTTCAAAAGCTAAAGTTCTATTTGATCATAGGAGGCATTAACTTCAATAGGTGAATCGAATATTATCAAGTCTCCTAAAAATCACCTTCTGCCTAATGTGTGGCTGTGATGAGGGTGTGCAAGAGTATCCCGTCAGCGAAGCAACCAAAAAACAAGAGATTGCCTCAGCATTTGTTAATTCCTCACAGTCAGCAAGGGCACCTTATGTAGTCCTTGTGTCGATCGATGGCTTTAGGCATGATTATGCCCAGCGATATGGCGCCAGTCACTTGTTGTCTTTCGACGTCAGGGCTGAAGGGTTGATTCCAAGTTTTCCTTCGAAGACCTTCCCAAATCATTATTCAATTGTAACGGGGTTATACCCGGGAAATCATGGGTTGGTTTCCAATACTTTTTATGATAGAAGCTTAGGTCGAATATATGAAATAGGCAATAGAAAAGAAGTAGAAGACCCCATCTGGTATAAGGGTAAGCCTATTTGGGCTCTGGCCAGAGCGCATGGTATGGTTACGGCTAGTATGATGTGGGTAGGAACAGAAACCCCTATCAATGGTCATTACCCCACGTACTACTACAAATACAACGCTGGGATAAGCCATGAAGATCGTGTGAATACAGTGGTGAATTGGCTATTGCTACCAGAGGAAAAAAGACCACATTTTATTACCTTGTATTTTTCTGATACCGACGACGTGGGGCATGAATTTGGTCCTGATTCGGAGGAGATAGAAAAAGCTGTTTTGAAAATGAATGATGTCATTGGGGATTTGCGAACCAAGCTTCAGGATACAGGCCTGCCTGTTCAGCTTGTATTGGTGTCAGATCATGGAATGAAATCTTTTGATGTCGATCGTTTGATCCGTCTGAGTGAATTGCTCCCTGAATTACCGCAAGGTACGGTGATGACGAAAAGCATACCTGCAATGATTTATAGCTCTCAGAAGGATTTTCTGGATAGTTGTTTCGATATTTTATCAAATGATGACCGATTAGATGTGTATAGGAAAGGCAATTGCCCAGATCATTTTCATTATCGGGATGATTCAAGGATTGGTGATCTGGTGATTGTACCGAAACCGGGGTTTCAAATCAGTGAACAAAGAGATTGGGTGTCCGGCAATAGCACCCACGGGTATGATCCCAGCGCGACGCCAGATATGAATGGAATATTCTATGCAGATGGGTCTTTTTTTCGGGCTAATCATGAGATAGAAGCTTTTGAAAATATCCATATTTACCCTTTGATGGCTCATATACTTGGTTTGAAATTTGATACCATAGATGGAGACCCAGAGGTGCTCCAATGGATTTTAAAATAATGGAAGTTTGAGGATTTATTTTCTGTATTAATCTGTTGTGTGGAAAATAGAATAGTGAGAAGATGGAAAATAACTGTGAAGATGGTGCTTGCGAAGTGCCGGAAGTGGACAATAAGGAAAGTGTAGTTGCACCTAATCAGAGTGGCAACCGATTGATCTATGTGGGCGACCCGATGTGCTCATGGTGCTGGGGAATTACCAATCATTTGGAAAAATTAAAAGTAGAGTACAAAGATCAATTGGATTTCGAATTGCTATTGGGCGGTCTGCGTCCTGGTGGAGGAGAGGATTGGACGGAAGATTTTCGTGCGATGATTCGTTCGCATTGGGAGCATGTACAGGCCGCTTCTGGTCAGCCTTTTGATTATAGCTTTTTTAATCGCGAGCAGTTCAACTACGATACCGAACCCTCTGCCAGAGCCGTCAGAGTAGTACGAGACTTAGATGCCACCAAAGAATGGTCTTTCTATAAAAGACTGCAACAAGCGTTTTATGCGGAGAATAAAGATGTACATGACTTAGATACATACAAAGCTTTATGCGAAGAATTGGAATTGAATTACACGACTTTCGAATCGCTATTTCTGTCACAAGGTTATAAACAGCTCGTTTATCAGGATTTTGCCAAAGCACAGCAAATGGGTGTTCGAGGCTTTCCAGCCGTCGTGCTCAAAAAAGGAGAGGAGTATTTTGCCGTGAGTATGGGGTATTCGGATTATGATCGAATGAAAGCTACACTCGAAAGCATACTTGCCTAATTGATTGAAATAATTAAAAAAATAGTACAAATGAAGAATCATGTTATTGCTTTACTGCTCGCTATGCTGTTTGTATGTAGTTGCAGTCAAGCCTCTAATCAAACTGAAAAGGAAACACTCAAAAATCTACAAGAAGACCCTAAACTGAAGAAAGCTTATTTTGCGTCAGGGTGTTTTTGGTGTGTGGAGGCTATTTATGAAAGTGTAAAAGGGGTAAAAGAAAGCATTTCGGGATATGCCGGAGGACATACCAAGAATCCAACCTATGAAGCTTCTAACACCGGGAGAACGGGGCATGCGGAGGCTGTCGAGATCTATTACGATCCTGCCGTGGTTAGTTTTAGTACGTTAGTGGATGTCTATTTCGGTTCTCAGAATGTCACACAAGTCAACGGTCAGGGACCAGATATTGGGTCTCAATATCGCTCGATCATTTTTTACCAATCAGCAGAGGAAAAGAAAATCATTGAGGCTAAAATAAAAGCCCTCAATGCAGAGTTGGCACCAGAGAAAGTGGCTGCCGAAGTGAAACCTTTTGAGAAGTTTTGGATGGGAGAGGATTATCATCAAAACTATGAAAGGCTGCACCCGAATCAGGGTTATATCCGATCGGTATCTATCCCTCGCCTCAACAGGTTTAAAGCAAAATTCCCTGAATTGATCAAGGATAATCATTAGAAGTATAGTTTAGAGGCCAATCACTTGTCCTTCTTTCACAATATTAAAACCTCGCTTCAATACTTGATTTCGTTCTGGTGAATCGAAAAGCGCCGGATTGGTATGGTTGAAATGAATGAAGTGTACTTTGGCTTTTTCCTTTTTCCTTAGGCCTTCGAGCAATTCCATCGTTTCCGTGGTGAATGGATGAGGAATCTTACTCATGTCTCGGCCTGGTAATTCGCCATCGGCAAAGAAGGCGGCATCCAGTAAAGCATAATCTACCTGACTGACTACATTAGCTAATTTGTAATCCCACGTTTCCCATTTGTTGATGTCTGGAATGAATAAGGTGGATTGATTCGGGCCAGCAATTCTATACCCCACAGTTTCAGAGTATTCATCTCGGTGCGGGACAAGAAATGGGGTGACTTGGGCTGTTCCATTGAGTGTAACGGATTCTTCATTTTTCAATTCTTTGAGCTCAATATTGTTGAGTGAAACCAACTGACTCCACGGGCCATTGTTTTCCAAGAATGACTTCATTTTGGGCATCGCATATACGGGGATATTTTTCGTTCCCATTACTTCACGTCCGAGATGAATCAAACCGGCATAGTGCCCAATGTGCGCATGGGTAAGAAATATGCCTGACAGCTGATATCCCAAGGTATCCAAAGCGTGTATCTGGTCTTTGATGTCCGGTGTAGCTTCAAAGAGCCAGGCTTCTTTGGATTGTTTGTTGAGGAGCGCGAGGCAAGTGGCGTGCTGTTTTGGGTTCTCACCTTTCCAGTAGGCTTCACAGCAGGACTTCTTGCATCCGGCTTGCGGATAGCCGGCATCTTGAGCCATACCAAGAATTACGAGTTGCCAAAGGGACTTTGATTGAGCATTGAGCTTTGCTCCAATAGAATTACACGTAAGTGCTAGGGTGCAAATGAATATGAAATGTTTGATTTTCATAATATATGCTCATTTATAAACTGCTCAGCTCGAATTTCCATCCAGCTGAATTCGTTTCCCATAAGTGTAAAACCGAGATGAGAACCGTATTTAGGAGTTTCTAGATGTAAAAAGTCATGCTGGTTGGCAATGTCGTAAGGGTAACATTTAGGCCCTAAAATAGGATCGTTCAATGCATTGACGATTAAGTTTGGTCTTTTGATTGCAGGCAAATAATTAATGCATGAAGATTTGCTATAGAACTCATCTATAGAATCTATATCATGATACTTGAGCGTATAGTGATCATGAAAGTCGTCAAACGTCTTAATGGACGCTAAAGGGATCGCTTCAATTTCTTTGAATTTACTAGCTTTTAGTTTGAATTTCCTCATCAATTTTTTGAAGAATACATAATCGTAAAAGCCGAATAAGTTTCTTTTTACAGCCAGCGTACTATCCTTTAGATCACAAGAAACAGAAAAAGAAACGCCCCCTTTGATTTGCGTGTCCAGATCTTTGGTGTCTCCTAAATATTTATTCACCAGACATCCGCCCATAGAAAATCCGAAAAGTACAATTTCGTCGTAGTCATTGGAATTTAATGCTCGATTTATAACTAAGGAAAAATCTTCGATCCCGCCATAGTAATAATGTTTGGGTAGTCTGTTTAATGTTGGACTGCAGCCTCTATAGCTCCATGAAAGATAATCCCAA
Organism: Reichenbachiella sp.; assembly: GCF_033344935.1. NCBI lineage: Bacteria > Pseudomonadati > Bacteroidota > Cytophagia > Cytophagales > Reichenbachiellaceae > Reichenbachiella > Reichenbachiella sp. Next base: position 2,084,113 of record NZ_JAWPMM010000001.1, read on the forward strand.
TTTCTCTTTTGAAAATATTGCGCTGACCTTTTGATGTAATGGCGATCAGCACTTCCTTCAAAACCGTGACAAGCAATTATCAATCTTTTGTTGTCATTCTTCAACCAAGCTAAATCTAAGAAGTCACCATCCTCAAGTTCCATCCTTTCTGGTGAAAAAGTGATTTGATCTGCCCTGAAAAAAACAGAAGGGATGATCGTTTCCAAATGGCGGCTAGGTAGGTAGAACGGCCTTTGTGTATATGTACTTTTCTGGATTATTGGCACGTATTGAATATATTTAGATAACTAAAAATATCACAAATCTATATTGATGCCTAACCTAGACTGATTCTTTTGAGAAAGAAGTTAAAATCGCTCTATTACTCCAATGACACTAGCTCTTTTATTTTTTTCGTGGCTTTTAATTGCTCCTGCACCTGAGTCAATCATTTCTATAGAAATCAGTGAAGGTCAACTAGATGCTATTCCAGATTTTGATACGACTTCAGATGAGATCAAGTTTAGGCAAGCCTATTGGGCAAAGGTGGTCGTAGAGGTGGAATATGAAGGCGATTACGTGCTCAGTGGAGGAAAAAAATACCTTCGCAATATGACATTTTTTGACGCCTCCAAAACGAAAATAGGTACAGGCAATAGCCTGGAGGTCAGGTTGAATAAAGGAAGGAGTACGCAATATATTTTTTATCCCTTTCTAGATCCCAAAGATGAAAAAGTTTCTATAAAGCTCACGCCCGCAGCTGAGTATTATAAGAGTGCTCAGGCCGAACAAATGATGAAAACAGGATTTTTGGTCATTGTATTTTTTCTATTTGTGCTGAGTCTGGCATTTTACATTGTTAGCAGGCGAGCCGAAATAATATATTTGGAATATGCGCTGTATTTGTTTTCAGTTTTTTACTTTTTTGCTTATCAATACGGCTTTTTCGGATACTACTTCAATTGGGTAAACCATATACATCCTTCTCTTATTTGGATCACATCTGCATCAATTACGGTTACTTACATTGCATTTATACAGTCGTTTTTACATTTGAAAATGACGGATCCTGTACTTCAAAAAGTGTTGAATTATGGGATGGGGTTTGTAGCATTTATTGTACTGGTAGAGAGTGTTTCATTTATTTTTTATTTTGATGTTCAGCATTCCATCTATTTCACTTCATTTTCCTTAATTGTTCAACTGAGTGCAATGTCTTTTTGCTTGTATAGAATATATAAGATTAAGTCCGTGCTGAGCAAGATTGCTCTTTTTGGAGCAGCCATTTTAGTGTCTACCACTTTATTTGGTCAGCTGGCCTCCACACTCAAATTAGTTGATCAGACCAATTATTTTGTAATGGCTGCCTTGACCATGGAAATCTTCATTTTTAATGTGGGGATAGGAATTAGAATGGCCTTGACCAATAAGGAACGCGAAAAAGCCCAAAGTTTACTGATTGATCAAATGAGAGTGACAGAACAAATACAAAAAGATCAGAAAGAAAAACTCGAAGTGGCAGTATCTGAACGTACCGAAGAACTGGCCGAAAAGAACAAGCAAAATGAAATGTTGCTTGCTGAAATACACCATAGAGTAAAAAACAACTTACAAACCATAAGCAGTTTTTTGAGTATCCAACAGCGCAAACTAAAGGATCAGAGCAGTAAGCAGGCCATTATTGATAGTAAGAATAGAGTAATCGCTATGGGATTGATCCATGAGCACCTTTATAAAAATGCTTCTTATGCAGAAATAGATTTCGCTTCTTATTTGAAAGAATTGGTTCAAAATTTAGTGAACATTAGTACTGCGCTCGACCAAAAAATTGAATTGAGTTTAAATATTTCCAAACTTCAATTGGAAGTAGAGAATGCCATTTTACTTGGGTTGATTGTCAATGAATTGGTAAACAATTGTCTCAAGCACGCTTTTACGGATGTTAGTGAACCAAAGCTTACCATTTCTTTTATCACCAGCAACCAACAAACTATTCTCAGTGTAAAGGATAATGGAGTAGGAAAAGTAGAGGATTTAAAATCATCAGATTCATTTGGTTGGAAAATCATTCAAGCACTGGGAGAACGGTTAAAAGCAAAAATAGAAGTTGGACAAAGGGAAGGCTTGCAAGTGGAAATTAAACTTGACCCAGAGTATGTTAAAACTGATTAAGCGTATTGTAAATTCCAGACATGAGCGCTAATCTATTTTTATTGCATCTATACATTTGATTAAATTACTGTTTAAACTCAAAACGGAATAACATGCGTATCAATGTACTAGTCGTGGAAGATGACCCGATCACAGCTGAGGATATTTCCGAAGTTTTGCAGGAATGTGGTATGCATGTAATGGATAAGGTACCTTCTGGTGAGTCAGCGTTAGAAGTTGTTAGAAATAAAAAGCCTGATGTTATTCTGATGGATGTAAACCTGGAAGGAGAATTGGATGGCGTAGTTACTGCTTCCATGTTGAATGAAACAGATAATATTCCTCTTATTTATTTAACAGCCAATTCGGATAAAGTAACTGCCCTGAGAGCTATCAATACTCACCCCAGTGCTTTCATTACAAAACCATTTGATGAATCGAATGTCATTTTTGCTATTGAATTGGCTTTTAGTAATCATTTGAAAAAGATATTTGAATCAGAGCAGCAGAATATAAAATCTCAAGAAGCAATTTTTCTAAAACGCGGAGATATTTTTGAGAAAGTGATGCTATCGGATATATTGTATATTAAGGCAGATGGCAGCTATTCACATGTATTCACTAAAAATGGGAAGTACGCCTCTTCAAATAATCTGAATGCTGCTTGTAAAAATCTTACGATGCCAAGTTTTATGAGAATTCACCGTTCGTACGTAATCAATACGGATAATGTCACAGGGTTTGATGTGGATTTTGTCTATTTCGATGAGCAATACGTTCCCTATAGTAAGAATAACAAGGAAGAGTTGTTGAGAAGGTTTAAGAGGATGACGTAACCACTATGCATTGTAATGCACAGTGGTTAGCTACCTTCATCTATTAGATATTTTGATTTAACACATTTCCGCTTGCGTTTCCAGAAAATGTAATGTTGTTGTTGAGATCTCCATGGTCTACAGTATTGCTGCCATTTTCAATCACGATACCATAACCCTTGCTGTTGTTAATTTGACAATTCGTCATTTTGAACTCCATTGTTGATGAATCAAAAATCAGATTGGCTGCTCCAGTTGTACCTGGGAGCTGAGCCGCTCCGCCGCCAGAAATATTCAAATAGTCGAAATTGAATAAATTAACACTATGTGGACTCTGCATATGGATACCATTCCAGCCTGCGACTGCATCCGCAGCTTCTATGATGACAGGGTTTTCTGAGGTGCCTTTCACAAATAGGCCGCCATTGTTACTGCTGCTAAATACCATGCTTCTTGCCGCATTTACCTTGAGGTGTGCGCCAGCCTCAAGCGTGAGTCCATCATTGGATGAGGCGCTAAACGTTAAGTTTTCATAGAGTAAATAATAGTTGTCAGCACCTAAGTCGGGCAATTTGTAACCTCCAGTAGGGGCAGTAGCGTTCGTCTGACTCCAGATTTCTACCGATTCTGCTGCACTGTTATCGAATGTCGTGGTTTTCGCTGAGCTACCAGTGTGCAATAATGCGTGAATGAAATCGAGTGGCCCAACGATAGCGGCTTGTGCGTTTCCATCAAATGTATTCTCATCACCACTAATTGAAGATGAACGAGTAGCTGTTGGGGAAATATATAAACCGTATCCTCCAGAACCAGTAATAGTACAATCGGAAAAGGAGGTTAGATGGCCTACTACAAATACTGCAGCCTTTTCTAGAAGGGGATTTCCAGAGATATTGATGAAGTCACTTCCAGCATCTTCTATGGTCATTCCATTGAAATTGTTGTTGGTTCCGTTCAGGAACACACCTTTCCATTTGGCACCATCCTTTCCTTTGATTGAAGAACTGTTGGACTGCATACCACCACTAAAAATCAGTGACTGATCAGCTTCCATGGTTATCTCATTGGATTGTAGGTTTACAGACTGACCAAATTGGACGCTACCTTCAAAATGAATTTTGGCTCCGTTGCCGAAAAAGATATTACTACCGGTACCAGCAATTGATGTGAGTTCGCCATCGCCAATAATAGTAGAATACCCAGCACCTCCCAAAGTTGCGTTTAAACTCAGAAAATCATCTAGACCTCCATAGACGGCATGCTCAGCAGTAATTGATGATACAGTAGACCCCGTATTTGTATTATATTCATTATCTAAGAAATAAACTCCGTAGGCACCCTCTGCACTCGTGTACATACTGCTTCCATCTAATGACAATGTACCATCATTAATAATCATCGCTTTTTCTTTATCGGTAAACGCGCTATATCCAGCTTCACTAATTGTACTGCTATAGATATTGACGGTTCCGCCATCATTGATAAGTATCCCCTTCCATCCTGATTCATTTAAGGTTTGCAAGTTGGCCTCATAGAGTGTCAAGGTTCCATTCACGATTAGACCTGCATTAGCTCCAAATTGAACGATGACATCAGTATTGATGGAAGCGGCACCACCATAGGGAATGGTAATGTCTTCAGTTATGCAATAATCTATACCGTTCAAGACTCTCTTGGTTAGTCCTGCAGATAAGAATTGTTCGGCAGTGATGTGTAAACAGCCGCTAGCTGAGAATGAAATGTTCGATGTCCAGTTTTCGTCATCAATGCTCATGATAAGATCATAAGTGCCTTCTTCAGTAACGGAGAAAGTAATGGTTTTCATTTCCGGATATGAACCAGAAAAACCACTTGATATATCGTTACCATCCGCATCGAGTATCTGAGCATTTGAAGGAATACTATTTGGTGAAATGTAGAATGAAAAGTTTTCCTTGGAAGGCTCTAAAATTTCTATAGTTATGAGTTGTCCAGGATTAATGGATTGCGGAAATTCAATGGATAATTGAATGCCAGAATCCCCGTCTTCGTCATCTTCAAAAATGCTACAGCTGATACATAGGACGCTGATACTAAGTAAGTAAAATAATTGCTTCATGATTCTATTGATTTAGGTTCAATTCTCAATTCAATGCTTTAGCGTTCTTGTGACTAAAGATTTCATGCTGCTCCGGTGAAGTAAGAACTATTATTTTGTTTGTAGTGTGCTTTAGCTGCCAATGGTATGAATTTCTTTCTGAATGCATGATTTTTTTTTGTGAAGGACGAACAGGGTTATGCACTCAGTAGACACAGGTTTGGAGAAAAAAGAAATGGAACTATAAATGATCTTTATTGTTTAAATTTATTCTACATAGTTTTCAAAGAAGGAGCGTGGAATTGAAATTACATTTAATGGTTAGTGACATCAGGCAGAAGATAGTGGCTTCTCCGGTTTTATCCGATTTGACGAATGCCGTATTTTTTGGAGTACTTTCTATTCTATTTGGCTACGTAAAAATCCAGATGCCTGATTTTGGTGGTATTACGGCGGATTTCAGGGAGATACCTTTGCTCATTGGACTATTTTATCTCCGTTCTTTTTGGCCTATTCTTATTATGTGTGGCATTACCTTGGTTACACCGTCATCGGTTAGCTGGGTTACTGTTTTTAGTATGCATTTTATTGCGCTGTTTTTTACCAGGATAGCCTATGAAAAACTAATAGTCCCGATCACCTTGGATTGGCGAAAAGCCATAGGTTGGATTGTTGTATCTACTATATACTATGTCATTTTTATAGTTCCTCTCCTTATTATTTTCAATCAAATGATTAGTCCGCAGAGTGGATATGTATTTGGGAGTTACTATATGAAAATGCTTCAATTGATCAAATATGAACTGGTAGTGACCGTGTTGGTGACCACTATGTATTTGGTGCAATTAGACATTAGGAGAAGGTTAATTGAGCATGAACTTACTTTAGAACAACAGGTTAGAGACCGTACACAGGCGCTAGCATCAGCTAATGATAAACTTCAGAGTATGAATGAAAATCTGGATGATTTGGCTATCCAACGATCGTTGAAAATTAAGGATCAACTTAACACTTTAAATAAATATGCTCAAATGAATTCTCATGAATTGAGAGCTCCCTTATCAAATATTTTGGGACTAGTCAGTTTGCTGAAAAAGAAGAATGATGAAGAGGAGAGGACTTTGCTGATAGAAAGCTTAGATGTTTCAGCAGAGCGATTGGATGAGATCATTAATCAAATGAATGAGCTGTTGGAAAAAGAAATGAAATTACCTGCGGAAAGAGAAGGTAAGTAATAATTTATACCTCATTCGGAAGGGTCAGTTTGAAAGAAGAGCCTTTCCATTCCTCTGATTCGACTTTAATGGTCGCGTTTAATTTTCGAGAGGTTTCTTTTACTACATATAGGCCGAGTCCAGAACCCACGCTATGATCATTGGCCCTGAAAAACATATCAAATATGTTATCCAATGCTTTTTTTGGAATGCCTAGACCGTTGTCAGCTACAGATAATTCTATATTTCGGCTATTTTGACGCATGATAACCTTTACCATTGGGTTCGGTTTTTGATTATCAGAAAATACAACGGCATTGTGTATCAGGTTTCTTAAAATTACCTTCAATCTGGTTTCATCGGAGATGATTTTTTGATCGGAAGAAAAGTCATATTTAAGTACTACACCATTAGACGCAGTTCGTTCTTTCAAACCATCCCAAATACTATCAATCATGTTTTTGAGTTCAAACTCGCGATATTCTATTTTATCATTTTTGTTCTTTGAGTAATCAATTAGTTCATTGATAAAATGATTCATCTTGTCTGTGCATTGTTTGATCAGACCGAAGTATTCACTTCGTTGCTGTGGGTTCTTTTCATCTAAGGCAAGATTGACAATTCCCATGGTAGAAGTGAGGGGACCTCTAAGATCATGTGAAGCACTGTATACGAAATGATCCAGTTCTGTATTCATTTTTCTCAATGCCTTATTGGTCTTTTTTATATCATGAATACGCCATTTGTAAAACCCAAAGAACAAACCAATAATAAATAAAATCAAGCCCCATCGAAACCAAAGAGTTTCAAAGAAAAACGGGAGAACCGTGAAAGAGAGTTGAGCGCCAGATTCGTTCCAAATACCATCATTGTTTGAGCCCTTTACTTGGAGCGTATACTCGCCGTAGGGTAGATTGGTATATTCTATTCGTCGATTTCTAGTAGGCCCGTTCCATTGTTGATCTATGCCTTCCAGCTTATACATAAATTCGACCTTCGATGGAACTAAAAAACTCAGAGAGGTGATGTCAAATAGGTAACGGAATGTTCCTGGTTTAATCTTAACTCCATTTTTTATTGGGAATACAGAGCTGTTATCGACTTGCACTCGGGTAATATAAACCTTGGGTATTCTTTGATTCATAACTTTTTGACTCGGGTCAATAATGGCTACACCCTCAAAAGTAGGAACCCATATTTTGCCGGTCTTTTTGTCGAAAAAACTAGGTGTTGCTCCGGTGCATTCCTGACTTTCCATGCCATCGTCTTCACCAAAATATTCATAGGAAACAATATGATTAGATCCATCAATGAAATCCTGCAAATCGGTCTGTTGAACTCGTATTACCCCAATGGGAGAGCTTAACCAAAATGTACCAGATTCATCACTTACCATATCAAAAAACTTTTCCATTTTCAGGGTTGGGTGAAAGATTATTTTTTTGGACTTACCATCTTTGAATCTGTATAATCCAATATTTGTAATGAGCCAAATGTTATTCCTGTCATCCACCATGATGTTAAATATTAGTGTGCCTGAGTCATCGTTTTTAATTGAATAGTTCTTCATTTCTCCATCTGGTGAGAGGATGCTTAGACCGCCAGCATTGGTCCCGATAAGTATGTTCCCCATTTGATCCTCTTCAATTGAAAGGACATAATTGGTTGGCAGCCCTCCATAGGTGCTTTTGTCATAGACTACATGCTCACCAGCTGGGTCATACTTTATCAATCCACCGTTTCGAGATCCCAGCCAGATAATTCCTTTCGAGTCTTTGAAAATAACTCTGAGCTTATGATTAGGAAGACCTGTTTTCTCATTGATATAGGTATGTTGACCCTCTTTTATCTTCACAAGACCCCTATAATTGGCGACCCACATTTCATCTCCTTCAAAATGAATGTCACGTATTATATCTTTATTGAATTCCTCTGTAAAGGTTAGTTGCTTGACTGTATATCCATCAAAGACATTGACTTTTCCATCTTGCGTCCCTATATAGATATTGTCCTTTTCTCTATTAATAATATGAACTTGATTCGAAGATAGGCCGTCTTTAATCGTAAGGTTTGTAATGATTCCAGCTTTGAATCGAACCAAGCCACCCTCATAGGTGCAAACCCATAAGCTACCTTCTTTGTCAAAGGTTAAGTCGATGACACGTTTTCCTGGTAATCCGTCTTTTTCAGAAAAAAAATCGTAGATATTGTCTTTTGTATCGAATCTAACAATACCCCGCTCTGTACCTACCCATAGGATGCCAAAATCATCAACTATAATGTCGTTAATGATATCTTGTTCGAATGCCGGAATCGATGTGATTTGACTATTCTCAATTGCATTTATCCCATTAAGAGTTCCGATATAAACAGAGTTGTCCTTGGTATAGATGGTGCTAATATGATCGCCTAACAATCCATCATTAACTGTGAATTGGGTCGTCTTTCCTTGATTGATACAAAAAGCTCCGCTATTGTCGGATGCCACCCAAATGTTTCCTTTTTGATCTTCTGTGATTTGATGAATTGTGACACTTGGAATGTCTTTAATTTTTGATAACTCTTGATTTTTATCAATCAGGTACAGTCCGTTATTTTTAGTGCCAATCCATAGTCTATCCGCTCTATCGGAAAATAACGAAATGATAGCATTTGGTATTTCATCATTTTTAGGATGAGGGAAGAATTTTTCGCCATCATATCCAATGATGCCACTTGCACCGGTGCTTAGCCATAGTATTTCATCTGATCCTTGTGCACATTCATAAAAAGTATTGGAGGTCAGATGAGGAATGTTGGTTTGATCATAGCTGTCAAACTTATTGCCGTCAAACTTCTGTAAACCATTGTATGACATCACCCAGAGATAGTCGTCTTTGGACTGAAATACAGAGATGACATTATTTGATACAAGTCCGCTCTTGTTGGTCCAAGTATCTATGGCCAGGTCTTGAAAACCATATTTGGGTTCAAAGCCAATTTTTTGTTTCTCCTCGCCCCGAACATTCTTGAAATGGAATAGAAATAGGCAAATCAAAATCAGGAATATTCTCATAGCTGATAGTCAAAGAGTAGGAAGTAAGAATAGATATAAGGTACAGAATTTTGACTATTTGGGAAAGTCAACAATGAAATTATCCGTTAATAAACAGTGAATTAGCAGCGGTGGGCTACATCGAGAAAGCTTTATTTCACCTTAATATATGATATAGAAGAGAGATCCCAGTCTATCACTAAACCTGAAGCCAATTGATCAGCTACGTTTTTCCCATAAAGGAATTCACATAGGTAAAGAGCAGCTTCAAAAGACTTAGCTCCGCCAGCAGAGGTGATAAATTTACCATCATGAACAAATAAAACTGAATCGTGGATGACCTGACTCGGGTACCTTTCGCGATAGGTATTGATATCTCCAGGAAAGGTTGTCGACTCAATATCTTGCAGCAGTCCGGCTTCCGCCAGTACAAAAGCACCATCGCAGTGCGAAGTAACGAACTGCGCTGATTGTGCTGTTGATTTTACAAAATTTAGCATTAGCGTGTCTCGTAGATCTTTGTCCAAATGGCCTTCTGCACTGGGCACAACCAGAATGTCAATAGGAGGCAAGCTGTCAACTAGATAGTTGAAATCTGGTAAGAGTTTAATCCCTTCAAAAGTGGTGATAGGATCAAGCGTGTTGGCTACCATAAAGACATTCATTGGTTTGATGCTATCTCTGAATATGGTATGGTGAAAGATATCGTACGGAGCGGTCAGTTCAGTATTGAAAGTGCCGTCCATAATTAAGAAGGCCACATTGTAGCGACCTTCTTTTATATTTTCATATCGATCAGTTGCGCTTTCAGAATCTACCCTTATTGTGCATGAAGTACAGATCAATAGACACCAAAAAGCAATAGACTTAATCACTACTGAGGAATAGTTTGGAATTCAACAGGTGCCTCGTTGTCTTTGAACGATGCTCTAGGTTTCAAATTCAAGGTCTGGAACATTTGTTTGTCCATGTCTTCTTCTGGATTTGGAGTAGTCAACAGCTTGTCACCAGCGAATATAGAATTGGCTCCAGCCAAGAAGCATAGTGCTTGCTCTTCGATGTTCATTCTTACTCTACCTGCTGACAGTCTCACCATAGCATTTGGCATGATGATTCTAGCGGTGGCGATCATTCTGATCATTTCCCAGATTGATACTCTTGGCTGATCTTCTAGTGGAGTGCCTTCTACAGGAACCAATGCATTCACTGGCACAGACTCAGGATGTTCTTCCAGTGTGGCTAAAGTGTGAAGCATACCCACTCGATCGTTGTGGCTTTCTCCCATACCGATGATACCACCAGAGCATACGGAGATTTTAGCTTTTCTTACGTTGTTGAGCGTGTCGAGACGGTCGTCGTACGTTCTGGTAGAGATGATTTCGTCGTAGTGCTCTTCGCTGGTATCGAGGTTGTGGTTGTAGGCATACAAACCTGCGTTTTTTAGTTTTTCGGCTTGCTCTTCGGATAGCATGCCAAGCGTACAGCATACTTCCATGCCCATGCCATTCACTCCTTTCACCATTTCAAGCACTTTGTCGAAGTCGCGATTGTCTCTAACTTCTCTCCAGGCCGCACCCATGCAGAATCGTGTGCTGCCGTTTTCTTTGGCTTGTTTGGCAGAATCCAACACCACATCCACATCCATGAGCTTTTCTACTTTCACATCCGTGTGATACCTCGCTGCTTGAGGACAGTATGCACAGTCTTCAGGACAACCGCCGGTTTTTACAGAAAGCAAAGTACAAACCTGTACTTCATTTGGGTCGTGGTAGGCGCGGTGCACCGTAGCAGCGCGATAGACCAAGTCCATGATTGGGGTGTTGTATATCTCTGTAATTTCTTCTCTGGTCCAGTCGTTTCGAATGATCATGCTCAAAAAATCTTTTATAAGGATTAATATAATGGAAGCGCTAAATTAGGATATTTTGATTATTTCATGTCCTAATTCAAAAGGTTTCATTTATAACATTTGTTTCGTTTTGATATTCATCTAATTCTTTCAAAATCCATAAATTACGATCATGATAGCAACGTTTGGAGAAATTCTTTTGAGACTGACCCCACCTGATAATGGCATGATTCAGCAGATGGGTTCTTATGATGCAAATTTTGGTGGTTCGGAGGCCAATGTGGCCATTTCCTTAGCCAACTTTAAAATTCCCACTCGATTTATCTCTGCCTTGCCGGACAATGAGTTGGGTAAAGCTGCAGAATTCGAACTGTCTAAATACAAAGTAGATACGAACCATGTCAAGATCAAAGGGCAGAAAATGGGACTGTATTTTGTTGAGAAAGGGTCGTCGATTCGAGGCAGTAAGGTGATTTATGATCGCGAGAATTCTTCCTTTGCCAAAATGGTTTCTGCAGACCTGGATTGGGATAAGGTATTTGAAGGCGTTGAGAGGTTCCACTGGTCAGGCATAGCGCCTGCCGTTTCTGAAAACTGTGCAGCAGTAACCTTGGAAGCTGTAAGGCAAGCCGCAAGTAAGGGTATCGAAATATCGACTGATCTCAACTTTAGATCTTCGCTCTGGAGCTATGGTAAACATGCGGGAGAGGTGATGCCGGAGTTGCTGGAGCATACCGCGCTGATGCTGGGCGACCCGAAATCTATGGAGATTATGACTGGAATCAAAAATCCGTTCGAAGGGGACATCAAACAGCAACTGGATCAATTACCAGCTTATTATGATACGGTGTATGCCAAATTTCCAAAACTTAAGTGGATTGCTACATCGCTTCGTACGATAGTGAATGATACTCATCATCGCTGGATGGGCGTGATCTATGATGGTAGTACTTTGTTTCAGTCAGTAGAGTATGATTTGTATCCATTGATAGATCGAGTAGGAGGAGGCGATGCCTTCATGGCCGGACTGATCTACGGCCGAGCCAAATATAATGACCCCCAAAAAACGATTGATTTCGCTACAGCTGCCTCAGGTATCAAACATACGATTTCTGGTGATTTCAATTTAGTTTCTGTAGACGATATTAATGATCTTCTGAAAAGAGGAGGTGCTGGCAATATTAGTAGGTAGGAGCTCTTAGCGTTATTCCATCAGAGTTACTCTTCGGAGAACTCTGATGTGGACACTGGTTTACTCAGAGTCCCTTGCAGGTGACTCTGAGTGGGTGCTGGCATTCTATTCTGGCCTAGTCTTAGACAGTCGCTAAGACTGGGTACACCTTCACCCACCATGCCCGTTGCTCCTGTTAATATAATTTTGAGGTTCCTCTCCATTAAGCTAAAGATACATCATTCACAGCCTTCGCTAAGTTGTTGGTTATCATTTTTAGTCACAGTGGGTATATCTTGATCTTCACCAACCTTAACACAGCTCAGATCGGGATTATTGTGGATTGTGAGATGTATCAGTGATGGAAGACCACTCACGTCTAGGTTGGTGAGCGAATTACTTGATATCCATAAGTATTCTATGAGTTGGTTTTCTGCCAGACTTAAGGATTGTAGTTTGTTGTCTGATAATACTAAGGTTTCAACCAAAGGATTAGTAGATAAATCGATACTTTCCAGATCATTGGTCTTCAAGAAAATATTTTTCAAGTCACTTGCCCCGCTAAGATCAATGGCCGTGATGTCGTTGTCACTAGCAAAAAGGCGCTGCACTGCAGAATTGCTGACATCTAAAGCCTCTAAATAATTAAATGAAAGCTGCACATTTTTCAGTTTTGGTTTGTCAGACAATCCATCAATCTTGGTAAGTTCATTCGATTCTAGTTGGATATAAACCAGGTTCTCATTTTGAGTGAAGTCAATTTCAGTGAGCAAATTGGCGATCATAGATACAGAATCGAGAAGCACGTTGTTTGATAAGTCAATGGTGGTGAAATCGTTAAACGAAGCCGATAAAAAAGTCAGATTGGTGAAGCCTTCGATTCCAGACAGATCAACAATCACCGTGTCTTGGCTGGCATCAAGAATCAACCTTGAAACTGACTCAGCATCTGATTTTAAGATTCGCTGGTTGATGGTGGTGTCCGAATCTATGCCTTGAGTGATCAACTGCGCTTCAAAGCTTTTATCTGGGATTTGAGTGTAAAGATCGGATTCATCTAAAGTATTGTCTTCTTGATCACAAGAGATTAAGCTCATCACTAAGCCTAGAGTAGTGAAGGCCAAATAGAAACTTTTTGACATTATGAGTGAGTGTATTTGAGTTTTTGAATCGTTGAATTATGGCAAACGAGCAGTAAAGGAAAAGGATTGGCTAAACGATATTTTATTTGAAAAATAGATCGATCTTATATCTGTGAGAATTGGTTTTCAATTCATCACTCGAAGAATATAGGAGAGAGATCAAAGAAGCAAGTATTTGAAATGAAGTTATGTTTGAATTCAGTTTTACTTTCAATTCCATCAGAGTTACTCTTTCGAGAACTCTGATGCGCCTAACTGTTTATTCAGAGTCCCTTTCAGGTGACTCTGAGTAGTGTGGGCTTTCGGATTAACCAGATTACACAAAGTAATCTGGTTAATGAAATTTATCTAATCTCCACCTCAAATGGCATTCTTGCTTGTACGCCTTGATACTTCTCTAGCTCCTTGATAGCGTCGATATATTTAGCCATTTCTCCGTAGTTGGCATGGAAGATTCTGGTTTCAGTTTCTTCCAGTACGGAACTGAAAATTTCCTCCCATTTGGATTTCAATGTGGGGTAGTATTTTACCGCATAGTCATCAGAAATTCCAGCCTTGGATGCTGCTAGTTGAACAGCATCGTTGTAAGTGCCCAGGATGTCTACCAGCCCCCTTTCCTTAGCCTGACTACCCGTCCATACACGGCCAGAAGCTATTTCCTTGATAGCGTCTTGTGTCATGCCCCGACCTTCTGCCGCTTTGCTGGTAAAGGTTTCATAGCCTCTTTCTACTGAAGTCTGAATAATGGCTTTTTCTTGTGGGTTCAAAGCACTAGATACTCTGTATAAGTCGGAGAACTGCCCCGTACTCACGCCATCGTTGGTGATGCCGAGTTTGTTTTCAAGAAAGCCACCCAAGTTAGGAATCATACCGAAGATCCCAATTGAGCCTGTGATTGTCATTGGCTGTGCTACGATGGTGTCGCATGGCATGGCCATGTAGTACCCACCGGAAGCCGCCATATTCGACATGGAAGCAATCACGGGTTTTTCTTTCTTGGTCAACATGATTTCATTCCACATCACATCAGAGGCTACCATAGAACCACCTGGAGAATTAATTCGGATGACTACCGCCTTTACTCTTTTGCTTTCACGAGCTGCTCTAATGGCTTTCATAAATTTCTCAGAACCTACTGTTTCCAAGTCGCCATTTCCAGATACGATCTCACCGTCAGCCACGATTACAGCTACTTTGTTGGAAGAGTAGTCGGCGTCTACAGTCTTCATGTAGTTTCTCAAGTTGATGAATTTGATTTTATCATCTTGCGCTAGATCCATGCGCGTTTTGATCATGTCTTTCACTTGGTTTTCGTAAGCTACCTTGGTGATTAAGCCGAACTCTGCAGCATCCTCTGTCTTTCTCACAAGCATCTGATCCGAAATGTCACGCAGTCGATTCAGGTCAATATTTCGAGAGGCGCTGATATTTTTTAGAATGTTGTCATAAATGTCGTTGACAAATGAGGTCATTTGCTCCTTGTTGGCCTCACTCATGTCTTTTCTGAAATATGGCTCCACGGCGCTTTTGTAAGTACCCACTCGAAAGATTTGAGCTTCAATATCCAGTTTTTCGAAAAGTCCTTTAAAAAATGTCACGTTGGCATTGAGCCCATTGAATTCTAGAGTTCCAATCGGATTCAAAACAATCTCATCAGCGACTGAGGCTACATAGTAGTTGCCTTCTGATATAAATTCACCATAACTGTAAACGAATTTTCCCGAAGATTTGAAATCTTCCAAAGCTAATCTAATCTCATCCAATGCTGCATATCCACCGCTGATGTAGCCGTGCTCCATGTAAATGCCTTCAATGTTGCTGTCGTACTTGGCCGCTTCGATAGAAGCAAGCGTTTTTAATAGTGGCAACTGGGTATCTCCTTCATCTGGAAATAGTTCTGCAAATGGGTCTTCTGCCACACGTTCCGACACCATGCCGCTAAGGTTGATGTAAAGCACAGAATTTTCATCTACCACCGGCATCTCCTCAGAACCCAGCGCAGCAATCACGCCAATCATCGCAGGGATAAAAACTATAAAGAAGAGGAGACAAAAAATGAATAAGGCTGTGATTGTCGAAAGGACAGATTTAAAGAAGGACATAAACTTAGATTTCTTTTATTTTCTATTATTGCAAAACTATTAAATTCAGTTGTAGGCTGATTCAGTTTCAAATATAATATATGAGCCAATGCTACTTGCTATTGGGTACCAACATAGGTGACAAAAAGCAAAATTTATTACAAGCAAGGGAATCGATAATTGAACGCATTGGAGAAATTATAAATCCATCTGCCATTTATCAGACCTCGGCCTGGGGCAAAGAGGATCAAGATGATTTTTTGAATCAAGTGCTGGCCGTAGAAACTACGCTAAATCCTGAGCGCCTGCTTGCCATGTGTTTAGATATAGAAAAAGATTTAGGAAGAGTGAGATTTGAACACTGGGGCGAGCGACTGATTGATATTGACATTCTGTACTATGAGGATCAGGTAATTACTAGCCAAAGATTGACTTTGCCACATCCTGAAATTCAAAATCGAAAATTTACCTTGGTGCCGCTCGTAGAGTTAGCACCAGACTATATACACCCAAAATTGAACCAGACCAATAAAGACTTGTTGGCGCTTTGTACTGATCCACTTGAGGTGGTTAAAATTGATTAATTATGGAGTATTATGAATACCTATTGATCTTTGGTTCTGGGTTGATCGCCGGTTTTATCAATGTCGTGGCAGGCGGAGGCTCACTACTCACTTTGCCCATTTTAATATTCTTAGGGCTGCCTCCGGCTATGGCCAATGGCACCAATCGGGTGGGTATTTTCCTTCAAAATATATTTGCGGTTTCTGGTTTTAAGAGCAAAGGCGTCTCGTCCTTTAGATTCTCAATATGGTTGTCTATATCGGCTTTGATTGGCGCTATTCTGGGTGCAAAAATCGCTGTGGATATTAGCGGTGAATTATTCAATCGGATATTGGCCATTGTGATGATGGGGGTGATTGCACTTACGGTTTTTAAACGAAAAAATAAAAATGAGGCTGGCGTAGAACTGATGAGCAAAGGACGCCAAACGGCTAGTATCATAGCCTTTTTCTTTGTAGGTATATATGGTGGTTTTATACAGGCTGGTGTAGGCTTTATCATTATTGCTGCCTTGACGGGTATCAACCATTTGTCATTGGTAAAAACCAATAGCATCAAAGTCTTCGTGGCACTGATCTATACCTTTTTTGCCTTAGCCGTATTTACCTGGGAAGGACAGGTGGATTGGGTACTTGGTTTGACGCTGGCTGCCGGGACTTCTATCGGAGGTTGGTTTGCCAGCCGTTGGTCGGTGGACAAGGGCGATCAGTGGATTCGTTATTTCCTGATTGTGACGGTGTCGATTATGGCGGTTAAACTCTGGTTCTTCTAATCACCCAAAAGCTGTTTGATTACAATCGGGTCTTCATCCACTAGCATAGGGGCTGTACCTGTGCCTTTGATTTCCCAAAGGTGCTCATACACCGAAGAATATCTAATGACCACTGTGGCTTCTTCTGTGCGGAATAGCTCTGCAATGGGGTGCCTGCGAACTGAGTCATCTGAAATATTGATGGGATACACTTTCATGCCAGGCTCAATGACTCTGCCTTCCTTTAGCGATGAAGTGCCCAGCGGCCATCTAGTTTTAAGTGTGTCTTTGTAACTATGAGCGAAGCTGGCAGGGTCTATGTCATAGATCGAATCATTGTAGATCACCTGAATACCTTCCAAAATGGCTGGCCCCATGCCTGTGTTGCTCAGTTGCAGCTGATATCGGGTATCGCCATTGTTGTGCCATAGCTCCAGTTTAGGGAATGAACTTTTCTCCTGATGCTCTCTCATGATTTTTGACTGATACATGAGTGTCACCAGCGTGGCTACACTAATAATGAAAGCTGATACACTAAATATCTTATCGCCGTCCCATTTTGGCATAAGTCGAAGGTTTAATTTTTTTGTGAAAATAGGAAATTCTTTGAATAACGATTGTCATTATCTTAACAACGCCAAATCCTTCGGCGTGTCAATATCAACTTCAGCTTCAGGGTAGGAGATGACTTGTGTGTTTTTGAAATGCTTTTGAATAACTTTTTTTGCGCCTTGCTCACCGCTCAAGTTGAGTAAATCCAAAAATGTCTTTCTATTGAAAATGGCGGGTGCGCCATAGGATTTATCATATCCACAAGCGGTAATCAGATGATCAGACTCCTGATGAAAGAAGGACAATTCGGTAAGCATTTGCTGGGTCACATGCAGTTGATCACAAAGAAGAATGAGCACTTCCTTGGTATATCGGTCTTTATTCAAAATTTGCTGGACGCCAAAAGAAACGGTGCTACCCATACCTTGTTGCCATTCTTCAAAGTAGGTGACAGTGGCATCAGCATGTGAAATAGTAGGTGCAATTTGATCGTAATGGCTGCCCAAAATGACAAACACTTTATCCGAAATGGTCACAGCGGTTTCAATTACATTTTCAATCAAGGTTTTCCCTTTGAAATGTAATAATTGTTTGGGCTGTCCTAATCTACTAGAACTACCTGCGGCAAGAATCAATATGGTAGGTGAAGAGCTAATCTGCTTTTCTTTTAGGGAAGAAATTTTTGAGATACACTTGTCGGAATACCTGATCTTCTTTGCCATCTCTATGATGGATGGGACCGGTTCGGTATTTGATGAATCCGCCAGAACGGTTGGAGAACTTGGCTTGTATTTCACTGATGATGGATACTGCTATTTCATCCGGCGTCTCTGCCCCAATATCGAGTCCAATGGGCGCATGGATTTTATCCATTTGCTCAGTACTGATTTCGATTTGGTATTTCTCTTTTAAAGTCTTGAATATTTTATCCGCACGTTTCTTTGGTCCTAAAATTCCTATATAAGCAGCATCACTGCCAATAATCTGTCGCATCACTTCTTCGTCGTATTTCAGGTTATGAGACATCAATACCACTGCCGTAAATGGGGTGATCTTGATTTCCTGATCTACAAATTCTCTTTTGCAGGATTGTAATTCATTGGCAAGAGGGAAGTTGATGGGTACTAAATGAGCTACACATTCGTCAGTTACCCGGACATTCCAACCGAGTACATGCGCCAGTTCGGTTACAGGCTTGGCATCAAAGCCTCCTCCAAATATCAACAGATCGATGCCAGGTTGGATGAGTTCCATAAATACCTTGATTCGGCCTTGTGACGTTGCGTATTCTTTGATGATCGGTTTTTGATTTTGTACTACCTGATTGAGATCAGAAGTAAATAGGTTTTTCAATGTCGTAGCGCATTGGATTTCACCTTTGTCATCTAATGCTACTTTTGACCCGACAAGGATTTGATCAGACTCAGACTCAAAAACGATCGCATGTGCTCCGGTGTTTTCATATTTTAAAAAAGCCTCTAGCTGACTGATAGGGTTATTTGAACTATCAGGTGATATGGGTTCGATCAGAATATCAATGATGCCATTGCAACCTAGACCAATACCTAGCTGATTGTCATCGTCGTTGGTGGTATCGTAGGTAACTGTTCTGGATTCTCCACTCATGATTACTTGTCGAGCTTTCCGGAGCGCATCACCTTCAAGACAACCACCGCTAATAGATCCTACCCAGCGGCCATTGTCCAACATGAGCATTCGAGCTCCTGGGCTACGATAGGAAGAACCTTTTACTTGTACTACTGTCGCTAGTGCGGCTTTTCGTTCGCTGAAATCCACTTTATGGTAAGCTTCTATTATGGTTTTAAATTCTTTCATTTCATTTTTTGAATATCAACTAAGGTCAATTCCTTCTCTTTTCCTCCCCAACTATTCCTAATATAATTCAATACATCTGCCACTTCTTGATCGGACAACGGGACAGGGTCCATCACACCGAAATAGGTTACTCCGTTCACTACCACTTCACCTTCCAAACCATTTAAGATCACATCCACGGCTTTGGATATGTCCTCTTTGAAATAGTCTGAGTTAGCCAATGGAGGAAATGCGCCTGTGAGGCCTTCTCCATTTTCCATATGGCAAGCGATACATTCATTCTTGTAAATTTGTTTACCTCTTGCCATGCTTTCTTTCAAAGACTGGCCAGAGGTTGTAATGCCCATCAAGCAGAATAAGATAGTGACGAAACAAAGTTTTACTTCTTTTTTAATTCTAATGTCCAATTATATTGATCTTGATGATGAATAATTATCCATATAAATATAAGTAAAAGAGGAGGTATATTTATTTCTTCGTGACGAACAACCATCAAGTCCATATCAACGGTTATAACACACTATTAAATCACAGGTCATGTCTATAGACTGGAATCAAATCAGGAGTAGGTATCAATTACCGAATCAACGAATATATTTTAATACAGCTTCATTCGGAGCTATGTCAAATCAGACAGTTCAAGTACAAAAGGAATGTTTGGAGCTTTGGCAGAGTGAGGGCAACCGCTTGAATAAAAGGACCACTGAAGCAGCAAAAAAGATTCGTAAAGAAGTTCTAGACTTGACCAATGCGAAGAATCATGGTGTTGCGATTGTTCCAGATGTGAGCACAGCAATGAATCAGTTGGCGGAAGTGCTGAAAGACAAGAAAAAAGTGGCGCTTTTGAAAACGGACTATCCAGCGACTAGTACCCCTTGGATGGCCAGAGGTTTTGAGATAGAATGGGTTGAAAGAAGGGGATTCGGCTTTGAATTGGAAGATATTGAAGAAGCCATAACCAATGGGTCGGAAATATTAGTGCTGAGTTGGGTGATGTATAACTCTGGCTTACGTCTAGACTTAAAAGCAATCGGAGAATTGTGCAAAAAACATGAGGTTGTATTTATTGTGGATGCCACTCAGGGCTTGGTGGCTAACCCGCTGGATTTGAGCGAAATTCATGTAGATATGGTATTAGCTTCGGCCTTCAAATGGATGTTAGGAGGTTACGGCATTTCTGTTGCCATTGCCTCTGATGAATTTGTTTCAAATCACAACATCCCTTTTGCCGGTCAGAATACAATTATTGATAATGAAAAGGATGTTGAAGCGATAGACAATTATAGACAAGGCATAGAGCGTTTGGAGTTGGGACATTTTAAGATTCAGCAGGTACTCGCTTTAGAAAGTTCTTTGTTGGAATTAAAGCATATTGGGTTCGAGAATATTCATAATCGGACCATTCATTTGAGGGATTGTTTGATAGGCTCGCTAAGGGCTATTGAAGTCGATGTGATTACTCCTGAGCCCTTAAGTAGTAATATTTTAATGATCAAAGGGAGCCCTGAAAGAGTGGCAAGCCTTGAGGAGGCCAACGTTGATTTTACTTTTCGTCATGGTTTGATACGTTTAGGGGTTTACTTTTATAATAATGAAGTGGATATCCAGCGATTAATTCAAGCCTTGAAATAGGATTTAATTTGATTTGAGCTAATATTACCTTCAGTTTATTCAATAACCCAGCACTTCACCAGATTTATGCTAAATCTCAATTTCAAGAAAGACATTTTGCCGCACGCCATTGCGGTATTCATATTTCTAATCATCACTTTAGTTTTCTTCGCACCGGTTGTTTTTGAAGACAAGGAACTTCCACAGCATGATATCACGCAATGGAGAGGCGGAGCTCAAGAGCTCATTGATTACCGTGAAAAAACAGGAGAGGAGGGACTCTGGACTAATTCAATGTTTGGTGGAATGCCCGCTTACTTAGTTAGTATTAAGTTTTCAGGGGAATTGCTGAATTATCCATATAAAATCTACAAGCTTGGATTACCCAATCCTTTGTATTTGGTCTTTACAGCATTGCTTTCTTTTTATATCACGATGCGATGTTTTAGGGTTAGAGCTGGATTGGCTATAGCTGCGGCTTTGGCTTTTGGTTTTACTGGTTTTATTATCATTAGTGTAGGAGCAGGTCATAATATGAAAGTAGCTGCCGTTGCTTTCATGCCACTAGTGCTTGGTGGAATTCATTTAGCTATCGACAGAAACAGAATTTGGGGTGCTATACTCACTGCGTTGGGCTTGGCAATGCAACTCAAGTTTAATCACCTGCAGATCACCTACTATCTACTTATTTTAACGGTGCTCTATGGAATATTCGCATTGATTACTTCAATCAAACAGAATACACAAAAGGAATTTTTTAAGACAATTGGCCTATTAGTTATTGCAGCATTGCTCGCTGTGGGGGCAAATTTTGGAAAATTATGGACAGTCATTGAGTATAGTCCATATTCAATTCGAGGAAAAACAGAACTTTCCGCTGATGCCAATGACCGATCATCAGGTTTGGATAAAAGTTATGCCTTTCAATATAGCAATGGGATATTTGAACCGATTGTATTGTTTATCCCCAATTTCTTTGGTGGATCATCTCGACAGGATTTAGGAAATAATTCCAACCTTGAAGAAGCCTTGCGTAAAAATGGGTTGGACAGAAGACAAATTGCGGGGCAGGTGGAAAATGCTCCTGCTTATTGGGGTGACCAACCATTAACCGCTCCTTATTATGCTGGAGCTATTGTGGTATTCCTTTTTGTGTTGAGTATGTTAGTATTGGACGGGAGATTGAAATATTGGTTGTTGACGGGCGCCGTTGTTGGTATTTTGCTGAGCTGGGGTAGCAATTTTGCATCCCTCAACTATCTACTGTTCGATTACTTGCCTGGGTATAATAAATTCAGGTCCGTCACATTCACCATAATTATGACCATATGCTGTTTGATTACTGGGGGCTTCTTAGGGTTAGAAAAAGTTTTCTCAATGAGTTGGTCAAAACAGTTGCAGCGAAAATTGCTGATTGCATTTGCAGCTACAGGAGGATTTGCATTATTGTCAGCACTATTTGCTGGGATGGGTGGATACTCCGGTGCGGTAGATCAGCAGCTCGCAGCTTATCCTGAATGGTTTCTTAGCGCTTTGAAAGAAGATCGACAAAGTTTGCTTCAAGCAGATGCTTGGCGAACATTCTTTTTTGTTACAGCGACCGCCGTATTAATTTGGTTGAGTCTCAAGGAGAAATTGAAAAGTCAAATTGCTGTGATTGCCATTGTATGCCTGGTTGGTTTGGACATGTTTACGGTAAGTAAGCGATTCATTTCTAATGATTCTTTTGAAAGGAAATCGAAAAATCATGGGTTTGCGCCTTCTGAAGCTGACCAGAGAATTTTAAAGGACAGTGATGTAAGTTATAGAGTATACAATTTGATTAATGGATTCAACGATGCCAAAACCTCTTACTTCCATCAGTCAATAGGAGGCTACCATGGAGCAAAAATGAGAAGGTATCAGGACCTCATCGAATATGCGATTTCACCCGAAACTTCAGAGTTAATCAATGGATTACAAAATGGTAATCCGAGATTTGATCAGATTGGAGTCTTAAATATGCTGAATGCAAAATATTTTCTCGCTGGCAATACCGCCAATGCGGTTATTCCCAATCCTTCAGCTAATGGTAATGCCTGGTTTGTTAGTGATGTGATTGAAGTAGGAAGTGCTGATGAGGAAATTAATGAAGTCGTTCAGATTGATACTAAAACGACTGCGGTATTTGACGAATCAAAATTTGAAGTCTCAGATTTTGTGCCGTCTACTGAGGGTGAAATTACACTTGAAGAGTACCGCCCCAATTACCTCAAATACAAGTCAACAAACACTGGTAGTGGCTTGGCGGTCTTTTCTGAAATATACTATCCAAAAGGCTGGATAGCCACTATCGATGGTAAAGAGGCTGAAATTCTAAGAGCCAATTATGTTCTTCGTGCATTGGAAATTCCCGAGGGAGAGCATGATATCATTTTCGAGTATAAACCTCAATCTTATTATTTGGGGAATGTGATTTCTGGAGCCTCAAGTGCGGTTTTAATTTTGCTATTTTTTGGAGCTATTGGGATTTCGTATAGAAAAGGCGGTCTTTAGTTAATTAGTTTCTGGTAGTAGGCTATACCAAATTCGCTGGAAGGGTAGTTGTATTTATTGGCAATAGCCTTGGCTCCATTTTTACCAAACTCAATTCGCGACGAGTTATCGTTGTAGAGTTGAATGAATTGATTGGCAAAGTCTATCGAGTTGTCTGATTCATGGATGAGTCCCCACTTCTCGCTTTCAATAAGATTTTTTTGAGCTGTGCAGTCACTAGCTAAAATAGGTTTTCCGAGCATGGCATACTGGAATAATTTATTTGCATAGGTTGTGTCGTGATGAGTATTTCTGAGCAACGGGCAGATACCTATATCGGAAAGGTAGATGTAATCCGAGAGTAGGCTTTCCGGTTGCCATCCTTCAAACGAGATGTGCCTATCTACTTTCAATTGATTAGCTAATTCGTGAAGAGCCTTATCATTATTGCTCGCACCGACAACGATTAGATGGAAATTAGGAATCTTTTTGAGTATTGCTGGAATAGCTTTTATTACAGATTCTAATCCTCTTCTCTTACCGGTATCTCCTATGTAAATAGCATTGAAATTGCCTTTAAACTTTTGGATAAGCTTAGTGCTGTATTCCTTCTTTATGAACGATGGGTCAGTAAAATTTGGGAGCACTAATGTTTTGTTGTCATCGACTCCTGTTCTTTGTTCCAGTTCGTTTTTTGCATCACTAGTAACTACAATAATACCATCAGACTTTAAGATGAATTCTTCTTCTTTTTTCTTCCAAACTGATGGTTTGATCAATGCTTTACCAAATCCACTTTGAAGGTGGGGGTAGAATTTCATGATTTCAGGAATATTCTCATGTAAATCCAGAATGATGGGCAGGTTCGTCGACTTGTTGATGTCAAAAATAGGTTGGGCCAAATTCATATTGTGAAGATGTAGGGCTTGTGCTTTGCTATTTCTGATAAATCGCTGTAGATGCGAGCGCATCAATCTGTGATAGAGCGGAAATGTGTAGGCAAGTGCAGATAATTTGTACATCCAGCTGGGTAAAAAAGTTCGATGTACTTTGATACCTTTATGTTCCTCTATTCCAGCCTTTTCTTTCTGATATGTGACACAAAAGAGGTGGATTTCAGCACTCTCTGAAATCAGATGCAGGGCTTGGTTTTCTATCCTGGGGTGAGTCGGATACTCGCCATGAAAAATCATTCCAATGATTGTGTTTTGCATATCGAAGTTGCTCAATACTCCCTAATTGAATTTTTTGTGAGATTGGATGTAATCTAATATTCTTTGAGAGGACTTACCATCCTGATAGCGGTGAAACTCATCTTTTACAGATTTACGCTGAGTGTCATACTTATCAACACCGTTGAATAAATCCGATAGCTCTGCTTTAAATTCTGCTGTGTTTTTCACTTTGACGCCAGGTGTATTTTGATCGTAATCAAACAAAAATCCGGGTCTCTTCCCAAAACTATCTATGTCGTATGGGGCAAAGATCATAGGTCTATCCAGCAGAAGAAAATCAAAGTAAATGCCAGAGTAATCAGTCATCAGTATGTCGATGTGTGGTAGCAGTTCTTGTACTTCTGGATATTCGCTTTGTCCAGCTTTGAATATATTTTTGCATTCTGTCAATTCATCATAGCCCAAAGCTTTTTGATAATACCATTCCCGATGATGTTTCCTGACCAATAGATTGGTGTGATTAGCCCCTAAAAAAGCATCCAACTCATTCAAATCAAAATCATTGAATGGTAGTAAGTTAGTGATGCCGTTGTTTCGGAAAGTCGGACAATAGAGAATTGTACGTTTGGTTAATTCAGGATTTTTATTCGCTAATACTTGATTGGGTTGTTCATTAAGCAAATAATCATTTCTCGGGGTTCCAGAAATCAGTATTTTATCTGATTTCAGTCCAAAGCAGTCATCGAGTGAGTCTGCCTCTTTCTTCGAGCTAGCCACAAAGGCATCTATTAATTCCATTTCTTTTTTTAGCTTGAGCGCATGGATTTTGTTCATGCCAGCCGCTAGTCCCAGCTTTTTAATAGAAATGCTATGCCAGAGATTGATAACCAGCTTATCTCTGCTCACCTGAAAGGGATGAAAATCCCAATCGGCATAAGCGTAAACCAGGCACTTAGATTTCACAAATAGGATAAAGGCCCGAAAAGAATAGGCATATATAATTTGCGGACCATAGGTCTTTGATAGGTGGATGAAATCTTCCTTTCGGTTGACCATGTAATAGCATTTGACTTTTTTTAGGTGAAGATATCTGAACAAAAAACTTGAATTGTCAGCAAACCGAAAACCTTGAGGAGCTGCAATGAAAATGGTGTCTGATTTTTTAATAAAAATACCGGATGCTTTTTGCAGAGTAAACATGAAAGTCCTCAATAAATAACCGATGATGGGCTTTCTAAACCAACTGACTGGACTCATATTTAAGAGGTGAAATGAAGGTAGTGACTGATATCTTTTGATTTATAGGCGTCAAAGATAGAAATTGACTTATGTAATAACTAATAGATTGATATCTTCGCCACTTGAAACGTAAATCTATGAGTGATAAAGAATTTTGGGAAGACTTTTATTCGAAGAAAAAAGGCATTTTGGAGCCTTCTCCCTTTGCACAATATGTAATTAAAGAGCATCACCTGTCTGGATCTCTTGTTGAACTTGGGTGTGGAAATGGTCGAGATAGCATATATTTCATCAAAAACAAGTTGGAAGTTTTTGGGACGGATCAATGTCAGACTACTATTGGTAGATTGAAAGATTTAAAGCTCGAAGGTGGAAAATTTGAGGTAAAAGATTTTACGACTCTAGGTGAACTCGGAAAGTTTGACAATATCTATTCTCGATTCACTTTGCATTCCGTATCCGAAAAGCAGGCTTCACAAACATTAACTTGGGCATTTGATTCACTGAACGTTGGAGGCAAACTTTGCATTGAAGTTCGTAGTATTCATGACGAATTATATGGTGAGGGAACAGAAGTGGAAAGAGATGCTTTTGTTACAGATCATTATAGAAGATTTGTGAGAATTGATGAACTTACTAAAGAGCTGGAAACACTTGGTTTTAAAATTGAATACTCAGAAGAATCGAAGGGGTTTGCTGTATATAAAAATGAAGACCCAGCAGTGATTAGAGTGGTAGCAACAAGAAGCTAGTATTGGGGTTTGTAGTTCTTATATATTGTGACTTCCGATTATTCTTATAGCGCTATGGATGAACTTCACTTTAATAGACAATACTTGTTGTGTGATGAGCCTGTAAGTATTTTAATGGGTTGGAATCAAAAAGTTGTAGGACATAGCTTAACTCTTTATGTACATCCCAACCTTGACTTAAATCAGGTCATCATGGAAGATCGAAAATTGACCTTAGTAGGAGATTTTTTTGATCCTCACCATCCTAATAAGTCAAACAAAGAAATACTTCAAGGTCTTTCAAATGAAACTTCTTTTGATGAAGTATTGAAAGCTACTTTTGAACTCGCAGGAAAATTTGTACTGATTTATGATGATAGTGATGACTTCAAGCTGTTTCATGATGCTGTAGGGTTGAGAGAAGTGTTTTATTGGAAAGGACAACCAAATACACCATGTGCTTCCCAACCGACATTATTTGACCAATACAAGAAGCTTGAGCCAACTTCGGATGTCTTAGGGTCAGCGTTTTATTCTTCTCCATTATTCGCAGAAAGGAAAGAGCGAATTTCGAATACTACACAATATGAAGGATTGGAACATTTGCAACCCAATCACTACCTCGATTTACGAAGTGGCAGAGCGGTACGATATTTCCCTAATGAACCCTTGGATAAAGTTGAGATTGAGGCAGCTGTTAATAAATCTGCATTTTACTTAAGGGGTTTTTTTAAGGCTATGGTTAGGAGATATCCATTGATGATTGCTGTAACGGCAGGAATGGATAGTAGAATAATGTTGGCAGCAAGTAGAGAGGTTTCTCAAGATGTATTTTATTTCATTTTCCAATCTGAAGATATGGAATCAAATGACTTAGATATTTCTACTCCTACAAGATTGATGGAAAAACTTGGACTTCCATTTCATGTCATAAGTGATGGGCGAGAAGCATCTAAGGAGGAAAAGGAAATTATGCTTAAAAATGTGGAATTGATGTATGCACGTCATTCAGAGTTTAGGTATGAAACATTAGTAAATCGAAGTAATCATTTAAATATAACTTCAGTGAGTGAGTTTTCTCGTAACTACTATCACTATGAAGCTGATCCTAAGAATCTTTCAGGAAATAAACTGGCAACGTTAAGTAAATTCAAGAGTAACCCATTTGTATCAAAAGTTTATGCCCAATGGTTGGCCGAAAGCCGTGAGTTTTTTGATCAAAATGGATACAATACCTTGGACATGTTCTATTGGGAAGAAAAAATGGGTAACTGGCTGGCCAATGGACGCTCCTCTTTGGGTAATGTGATTGAGGATTTTTCTCCTTTCAACTGCAGAAATTTAATGATAAACTTTCTAGCAGTGGATGAAAAATATCGGGGGAGATTCAATTCGACATTTCATAGAAAATTGATAGAAAAACTATGCCCAGAGGCTCTTCAAGAACCCATAAATGGCAGCAGGAAATATCAAATAATTAATGCGTTAGTCAAACTGGGTATATACCCGATTTACAAAAAAATTCAGCTTTTGCTAAAGTCCTAATTATTCACTCCTTATTGCATCTGCTGGATTTGCTGTAGCGGCTTTGTAACTGTGATAAAATACTGTAATGAAACCAATTGCCATTGCGCAGAAACCAGTGATTACGAAAATATCCCAACCGATTGAAATGGTATAGGCATAGTTATCCAGCCAGCTATTTAGCGCGATGAAGGCAATAGGAGTGACGATGATATTAGCAATAAGTATCAGGCTGATAAATCGCCAGGATAGGTTCTTCACAATTTGAGTAATACTGGCTCCCATAATTTTTCGGATACCGATCTCCTTGTTTTTTTTCTCCACAAGAAAAGCAGTTAATCCAAGTAGACCGAGACATCCAATGAAGATGCTCAATCCAGTGAATAGAATTAATAGATAGGCAGTTCTTTTTTCGCTTTGGTAAAGTTCGTCTAACTCACTGACCAAAAAGCTCGGTTCGATAGGGCTATCAGGAACGATATCGTTGAATGTAATAAAAATGTGGTCCATGGCAGCTTGCGACTGGTTTGGAGTTGTTCGTACATACAGATTACTTATTTCATGATCTATATAGGTTAGCACCACAGGTCCAATTTTTTCGTGAAGCGAAGCAAAGTGAAAGTCTTCAACCACCCCAATCAATTTACCAAAAGGCAAAGGAGTCATTCTAAAGTCTTTGCCAATGGCTTCTTCCGGTGTCCATCCAATGTCATTAATCAATTGGCGATTAACTATGTAATGCCAGACGGAATCATTCTCAGAAGTACGTGTGAAATCTGATCCCGCAATAAGATTCAGTCCCATGGTTTTGAGACCATTTCGGTCTACCGAAAATCCTGTACAATTATTGTTTTCTTTGCTGATTAAACCTTCGGCATCAAAACCGTAGCCAGCTCTGATATTTCCCAAGACTTCGGAGACTTTAGCGGTGCTTTGTATCGCGGGGTGACTATTCAAACTGGCCTCAATTGCCTCAAGTTTGTCAAATGATGCCTGGTCTGCCAACGGTACTACTATGATTTGTTCCTGGTCAAAACCTAGCTGCTTTTGGCTGCCATACATGACTTGCTTGTAGATTACTATCGTGCCAATAATTAAAAAAATGGAGATGGAGAATTGAAAGACCACGAGAATTTTTCTAAACTTATCTCCTGACCTGGCCGATAGAAACGTGCCTTTCAATACCGAAACGGGTTGAAAAGATGATAAGAATAAGGCAGGGTAACTACCGGCTAGTGCCGTTATGATTACAAAAAGAGTAAACAAAAATGTAGGCCAAAACCAGCCATTGGTAATGTCAAATGGAATCTCAGTACCAATCACCTGATTGATATATGGTAAAGCAAGTTCCGCAAATGCTATAGCTAGTAATATGGAAAGAAACGTCAGAATTGCAGTCTCTCCCAAATACCGTTTGACAAGTGATTGCCTGCTGCTGCCAAGTACCTTGCGTATCCCAACTTCTTTAGCTTTTTTCTCACTTTGTGCCGTGGTCAGATTGATGTAATTGATACAGGCAATAGCCAGAATGAAGGCTCCAATGAATAAAAAGGCTATGGTATTTTTACTATTGCCTCGCTTTCCTATGTCAGCAGCCATTCCTTTCTGCATGTGTATATCGGATAATGATTGCAAACTAAAATTGATTCCAGCTGCATCTGCCGCCATGTCGCCAGTCATGTCTTTCTGAGCTTTAGCAAGAAAGAAGTCAGCAATTTTATCTGTATCCGTTTGATCTTGTAATTGAATAAAGGTCATGAAGTTCATAGGAAACCATCCAATCCCATATCGACCCTCCAGCCTTTTAAATGAAGCAATAGCGCCGATAAGAAGAGAAGAATTTTTAGGTGGATTGGACAGAATGCCTGTAATAAGCATTTCGGTGTCGCCATTGACTGAGATTGTTTTTCCCATTGGATCTGTCGATCCAAAGTACTTATTAGCTATTTGCTCAGTGAGAATAATTGAGTTTGGCTCGTTGAGGGCTGTGTTAGGATCACCGGATTTTAGATTGAAATCAAATATTTTCAAGAATGACGGATCAGCATAAGCAAAATTTGATTCCTGAAACACTTTGTCTTCAACTTTTAGTGAATAGGGTACTCTGGAACCAACAGGGAAGAATTTGGCTGTTTCCACCACTTCAGGAATTTCATTGGTTGCTATGTTAGAGATTTTGGTTCCTGTAACAGACAATTTTTCCGTTCGGTTTCCTGATGTCCAGTGTGTGAGTACACGGTATATATTGTCCTTTTTGGTATGAAATTGATCGAAACTATATTCAAACGTAACAAATGATAAAATGACAACAGTAGTGGCAATACCTAACGATAATCCGAGAACATTCAATAAAGTGAAGAACTTATCTTTTTTAAATCGTCTAAGACTGATGAGTAGGAAGTGGTAGAACATGACTTTGAGTTTTTGATTTTTGACCTAGTTAATTTCGTAAAGTTTATGTTCAATTCAAAATAGTGGGGACAAGCAAGAATACGCATTTCCTTAGTTCAGGAGTGATTGAAACTGAAACCCATAGTGTGATGGAGAACAAATGGACCTCATGTTTTATCTTTAACTTATGGACATTAGTATCATCATCCCCACGCTCAACGAGGCTAATTACGTCAGTAAAACAATTGATAGACTGCATGCGAATAAATCTGGCAAATTAGAATTAGAAGTGATAGTAGTTGACGCTGGGAGTCGGGATGAAACGGTGAATACGATCAAGGAAAGAACCAATCAGCTGGTAGTAGACTCCACTTTGGCAGGAACCAAGTATAAATCGCTGAACAGAGGTGTAGAACTGGCCAAAGGGGAGATGCTGCTTTTTCTTGACGCCGATACTTTTTTGCCGTATCACTTTGACTTGCAGATAAAAGAAGCACTTAGCAAAATAGATGTAGTGGGAGGAGCTTTTGAGTTTGGTTTCAATAGAGATGGCGTAGTTTACCGCATCATTGAGTGGATCAACAGGATTCGCTATCGAATAGATAATCGCTACTTTGGGGATCAGGCAATATTTTGTAGCACGGAAGCTTTTGATCGAGTGGATGGTTATCCTCACGAGCCAATTATGGAAGCAGCCTATTTTTGCAAGGCACTAAGAGCTATTGGCAAATTGGCATTGATAAAATCTCCAATACTCACTTCTGCCAGAAGGTTTGAGCAAGGCCATGTATTCATAGTGTTTTTGAAAGACACGTGGATTTGGATACAGTTTACCCTGGGTTTAAGTGTTAAAAGATATGCGTACGCCTATTGGCAAGAAAATCAAAGTTCAGAATAACTTCTGTCTATTTATTTTTGAAAGCATTTGAAAATTGTAGTACTTGTGGCTGCAAAATTTTACTGTCCACCTGTCCCAATATGGAAGTAAATTTTCAATCAACTATGCAAACGAATGAGTGAGGAGACGATCAAAGAAGTATTTGATATCATCGTCAACATGGAAGTGGTAAGGGCGCAGAGCGAACTGCCCGAATTTGATGAAAGTGATGCCAGTTCGTCTATTGTAGATGCTCTGAATATTGTCACCGTCGCACTTGAAGACAGACAATCAGAAATTGATAATCTAAAGGAGACTAACAAGGAATTATTAATTTCCCTTCAGGAAGTAAGTCGTTATCAGTCCGCATTGGATATTTCTTCTATCGTCAGTATTGGAGACCAAAACGGAAATATCACCTACGTGAATGATATGTTTTGTCAAATATCAGGTTATGAGAAGGACGAACTAATTGGTAAAAATCATAGCATTCTTAAATCCGATCAGCACAAACGCATATTTTGGGATGGTATGTGGCAAATCATTAGCCAGGGAAACATCTGGCACAACGAGATTATGAACCTCAATAAGGAGGGGATAGGCTATTGGGTGGATACGACCATTGTTCCATTTTTCAATAGTCAAGGCGAAATCGTGAGTTACCTATCCATGGGACACGATATAACCAAGAGGAAGTTGCAGGAAGAGGAAGCCAGAGAATATCACTTGCAACTCGAAAGTATCAACAAAAACTTAGAAGATTTTGCGCATACGGTTTCGCACGATTTGAAATCTCCACTCAACAATGCCAAAGGATTGGTTTCGATTATTGAGGCTTCTTTGAGCGAAGACCAACCGGCTGAGGTAAGAGAATACCTTTCTTTGCTGAATGAAACTAACGATAAAATGCGTTCATTGATTGATGGAATATTACAGTATTCTAAGGCGACCGGTAGAGACGCCAAACTGGATCGAATACTTTTAGAGCCATTTATTCAAGAAGTAGCGAATACTTTAACAGCCAAAGGCAAAGCCAAACTCATTTTCAAAAACACCCTGCCAGAAATCAGCTACAACGAAACAGTGCTGAAGCAAGTGATTTCAAATCTGATGAGCAATGCCATCAAGTTTAACGACAAAGACCAATGTATTATTGAGTTTTCGAGTAGAATGGATGACCATTATTATCATATATCTATTGCCGATAATGGACCTGGAGTGGCCAAAGAATATCAGGAGGATATGTTTAAGCTGTTTAATAAGGTGAACAAGGATCCAACTAAGGATAGCTCAGGCGTAGGGCTGGCTACAGTCAAGAAAATCATTAACGAAGCAGGAGGAAATATATGGGTGGACTCAACCCTAGGTCACGGAACGAAGTTTACTTTTACTGTCAGAATCAAACCAAAGGTTCATTGGTAGAATTTCACATCGTCGATCCAGAATCGGCGTGTGCCACCTCCAGTTTGGTAATCGACCCACCCGATCATCAACTCTTCGAATACTGGGAATACCCATTGACCATCAAGATCTTCTGATACGCAACCCTGGCCTTGCCCTTGTACGGTTAAGTCTTCTATCAAAATGTTATTGAGCCAAAACTTCATGGTTTGATTTCGACCATCGAATTGCCAGCCAATTTTGGACCATTGCTTTTCAGGAATGGTAGTGGCCGAGTGATGCCAACAATCCGTCTTTTTGCCCTTTGTGTCGTAGTTGGCCATAAAACGCTGATTGTGCTGACCTCCATATCTCACCTCACTTTTATAATTAGCGTCTTTCACCGGACCCGTGGCTTGTACCATGGTCCAGTGAATGCCGTCTGGAGAAGCTTCATCCAACCAGATATAAAAAGAGCCAGTGATTCGATTATACATAAATGGGAAAAGTGGTGTGCCTTCTAATCGTAAAAATGCCCGATTGGAATATCCTTCTCCTGATTCAAAATAGACAGACTGATTCCCGGTGTGGCTTTTGGTAGTGTCTATTTTTACGATCCCTTTACCAGATGTGCTCCATGGGCCGAGTGGTGCCGTACCAACTTCGTGATATTCGAAGTCGTCGTTAAAAATAAGATCACCATCAGATTTGCAAGATGTCATTAACAAAACTAGAAGGATTCTAAAAGCAATTTTGAATGTCAACTTTTGAATTTGGAATAGACCCCTCATCCTTTCTTACTTGCATTAAAAAGCTTCTGCTTTTCTTCCTTGCTGAGACTCTCGTATCCGGATTGTGAAATCTTGTCCAATATCTTATCAATTTCTGCCTGATCTGCAATGTTGCTAGCGGTAGACGATGATTTGGTACTTGCTGTAGAATAGCTTTTAGTTTTTTTCTGATTGCTGCTTACTTTCATTTTGGGTTGTGATACAAAAAAACTCTTGAAGAATCTCATGACTCCTCCAATCCACGCACCCCAGTCAGTACCGCCTTGCAATTGTTTGATGTAAACGAATCCCATAAGGGCACCTCCAAGATGAGCCACATTACCACCAGCATTACCTCCAACAGAACCAAGAAAGGAAATGATAATGTAGAACCCTGCTATGTATTTGATTTTAACAGGGCCAAAGAAAAGTAAAAAGAAAGTATAATTTGGAACTAAGGTAGCTGCAGCTACAGTGATGGCATAGACGGCTGCAGATGCGCCTACCATGCCGTGGAAATTTGAATTCTCAGCATAGAAAGGGACGAAATTATATACAAACAGATACAGTAGTCCACCCGCTAATGCCCCTAATACATACAGGTTGATCAGTTTTTGATTTCCAAGATATTCAACGATGAGCTTGCCAAACCAATACAACACCAGCATGTTGAATAAAATGTGAAAGATGCTGTGCAGACTATGCGCAAATGCATAGGTGATTAATGTCCATGGTCTTAGAATAAAGTCTGCGAATAACGGTGGTATGGAAAATTGATCATATACAAAATCTGAGATTGCAGAAAAACCAAAAATCTTACCGAAGACATTAAGAACAGCCAACACAAGAAACACAATCACATTAATAATTATAATCTGCGGTAGGGCATTATTCGGCCTTCTCCAGGCATCTTTAAATTCATGTAAAAAATTGTCCATCATTTATTTGCTCACTAATTCTTTTTAGAATTCATTTTTCATAAGAAGATAAGAAAAAATAATCTCTGATTAGGATCCTTAGATTCTTATCTTAGATATTATTCATCCCTTAGGATTTCTTCAATCTGAAATTGTAATACCTCGATATCATTTTCAATAATCGACCACACTATTTCAATATCCACACCAAAATATTCATGCACAATACGATTTCTAAAACCTATAAGTTTTCGCCAAGGGATGTGGTTGTGTTCAGATTTGAACTCTGCTCCTAGGTGATTGGCAGCTTCGCCAATAATTTCAAAATTTCTGACGACAGCATCTATTGTTTTGTCATCTGATTGAAAGGTGGTTAAGTTCAGATCAGTAGTGTACTTTATAATCTTGTTAGATGCCTCTTTGATATCAAGAAGAAGCAATCTATGATCTCTTTTAGACATAAATCAATTCATCTTTGATGGATTGAAAGTAACGATCTTTGATGCCGTTCTTTGAAACCAAATCTACCTTGAAACCTATGAATTCCTCAATTTCGTCCGCCAGATCAATGAATTGAGAACCTATTTTGTCATTGAATTCAACGCATAAATCAAGGTCACTCTCCTTGGTCTGTTCATTTCGAGCATAAGATCCAAAAATGGCTAGAGACTTGATCGGATACTTTGCAGAAAGTGCTGTCATCTGTGAACCCAGGCTTTGTTTTATTTCCGCTAGAGATTTCATCCTAAATCAAATTTAAATGATTTGCACTACATATCATGAGTATAAAACCAATGGATTTAATAAAAATTACCGCGCTGACGCTGCCAATACTTAAGAATAAGAAAGGCAATTAACATACCACTCAAGTGAGTGAAATGCGCGACGTTATCAGCGCCAGTGCGATTAATTTCTGAATAAAGTTCGTAAGCGCCATAGAAAAACACCAAATATTTTGCCTTTATCGGTATGGGAGGAAAGAGCAGCATCAATTCTGTATTTGGAAAGAGCATCGCAAAAGCAAGAAGCACACCGAATACAGCTCCAGATGCTCCGATCATAGGTATGTTGGTGATGTCATTGTAAATCGTATTCACTACCTCAACAGCTTGACTGGTATACCCTGGGTTTTCATAATACTTGTCGTTGAATTCTTCAATTCTGAGCATGTCAAACCTTCTGGATTTATAGGTGTGAGTATAAATATAGAAATCATCCGGATTTGGATCAGCAATAAAAGCTTCAGTATCTCCACTCAAATCGCCTTTACCGATTGTATCTACCACACCATACAATACACCTGCACCAATACCGGTAATTAAATAAAAGGTTAAAAATCGTTTTGATCCCCATACACGTTCGAGCATTGGCCCGAAAATCAGTACAGCAAACATATTGCTAAACAAGTGCCATATGCCTCCATGTAACCACATATAAGTGATATACTGAAAGATGTAGAAGTTGTCTGAGAAAATATAGTGAACACCAAAAATGGGTGCCAAACTTATTCTTAGAATATATTCTAAGAATAAGATGATGCCATTGATGATAAGAATATTCTTGACGATAGGTGTCAGCTGAAACATGCGCTATTGATTAAAAAACTCTGCAATTTTTTCAAGCCCCAATATAATGAATGTTGGGGTGCCGTTAGGCGTATAGTTGGGTTGGTGACAAGCAAATAGTCGATCGATTAAAGTTCTTAACTCTATACTGTCATTTGAGATTTTTGTTTTGCTGGCGGATCTTTTTGCGATAGATCGAGCCATATTTTCTCGTGTGCTGAGCGAAAGTTCTGATTTATTGAATTTAAACTGCTCCAGCAATCCTTCAAACAACTCTTTCTCATTGATGTTTTTGATGTCGGCTGGTACACCATTAATAGCAACGGTGTTTTTGCCAAACTCTTCAAATTCGAATCCCAAAGCACTAATTTCCTCTTTGAGTTCCATGACCAATGAAAAGTCTGCCGGGTTCATTTCGAAAGTGACGGGAAAGAGGCTCCGTTGTGAGCTTCCGGATTTTTTATGTAAGGTCTCCAGGTACTTTTCGTACAAGATGCGCTCGTGGGCTAGAATCACATCTACCACCATGACGCCAGTTTTTACTTGCTTAAGTACCAACTTCTCGTGCATTAAGATGGGTTTTGCACTAGACTCTTCCTCTTCCAATTCTACCGATTGTTGTACGTTGGCCTCACTTTGGAAAATCATTTGTGGGGTTTCCAAACCAGCTAATTCTTCTCTTCTGATCTCAGCAGGAGAGGGTCTGGACTCATCAATGGCTTGTTCGTACATTTCATCCCAACGGGTGCTTTTGCCTTGTTTGTCCAGAGACTTAAAACTACCGTAGTTTCCTTCGGATTTGCTAGGCGCATTGAAGTGTGAGTTGTCAATAGCCAAATTCTTGAAATTGACATCAGAGCCAAAGTCCAGACTAGGTGTCACGTTGTGTGTGCCTAGCGCTTGTTTGACGGCTGCTTTGATTATGCCATAAACACTACGCTCATCGTCAAACTTTACCTCTGTTTTGGTTGGGTGTACATTGATGTCGATATGTACAGGGTCCATTTCTATGAATAAGGCATAAAATGGAAATTGACCTTCCTGAATCATACCTTCATAAGCTCCTTGTACGGCATGATTGAGGTAACTGCTTTTGATAAAGCGGTTGTTGATGAAAAAGAATTGCTCGCCTCTGGTTTTTTTACAAAATTCCGGGGTGCCAATGTATCCTTGTACTTTCAACCAATGGGTTTCTTCCTGACAAGTGATCAGTTGTTTCTGATAGTTTTTACCAAAAAGAGAGACTATCCGCTGACTCAGTTTTCCAGCCGGCAGTTGGTAAATTTCTTTGTCGTTTTGTGTAAGCGTAAAGCTGATGGCTGGGTTGGATAAAGCTACCCGATGAAATTCATCCAAAATATGTCGCATTTCCACCGGATTGCTTTTGAGAAAATTTCGTCTGGCAGGTACGTTGTAAAACAAATTCTTAACCGCAATGGATGTCCCTTGATTGGCGGAAACAGGTTCTTGTTTTTTGATCTCTGAAGCTTCGATATGGATGAAAGTCGCTAGTTCTGCCTGAGCAGTTTTTGACTTGAGTTCCACCCGAGCTACCGCAGCTATAGACGCTAGTGCCTCGCCGCGAAATCCCATGGTTTTGATTTTGAACAAATCCTCTGAAGTTGAAATTTTAGATGTAGCGTGTCTTTCGAAGCACATTCGGGCGTCGGTTTCAGACATGCCCAGCCCATTGTCTATGACTTGAATTAAAACTTTCCCAGCCTCATTGATGATTAATTGGATGTTTGTGGCTCCTGCATCCACGCTGTTTTCAAGTAGTTCTTTGACTACCGAAGCGGGTCTTTGTACTACTTCGCCTGCTGCTATTTGGTTGGCGATAGCATCTGGTAGTAGATTAATGATGTCTGGCATTAATCTTTGGATTTATTTCTTCCCTTTAATCTGAAATAGAAATAGAGTGGGGATAGTAACAAGTAGATATAAAAGACATCATTGCCATAAAATACCCAACCCACAAATGTGACTAACATAGCGGCTGCAATGAGCATTTGAACTACTGAAGTTTGACTTGATTTCCGCTCTCTTTTCCTAAATGCGGCGCTGATGCTGGAAGCATGTCCGGTATTCAAATTTTCTTTGCCTTGGTTGGCTCTGGCTGCCTTCAATTTGCCTTCGATTTCCTCTTTGATGGGATCATAATACCGCGGTTCGTAGTGAAACTGGCTGAATTTGTTCGTACGGATCAATGAGGGAAATTTCATAAAGTATTCTTCTTTATTCTCAACAAATCAAATCATAAATTACCATTGATGAAAAAAAATGGCACTCTTTATGCAAGGTATGCGTTGGTTAATTATTATATGAATAATTTTCAGTCTAACTACTTCCATCCACCTGTAGTAATACTTTGATTATTCGGTATGCAAACTTACTTAGTTTCTATTTTATTACGGACAAATACAGGTAGAGTTGGTCTTCTTTTTTACCTGCTGTTGATAGGGCTATCGGTATCACCTTCGCTTGCTAGTGTGCCAAACCCGATTGAAAAGGATACTTTGTTCACTCAATGGGCAAAGACAAAATCTACATTGCCCACCATATTCTATGAACTAACTGATTTCAATGACTTTTCTGATCGTGTTGAGGCGGAAAGTTTGATTCGCATGTATGGAATCGGGGGCGTCATCATTCCTAATGGTGATTTGACGGATGTCAAACAGTGGATGATAGAAAATGAGAAGTGGCGAAAGGAGCCGTTGATTCATATCGCTTCTATTGATCAAATATTTGAATTGCCATTTCAAGGATTACCTGCATTTCCAAATCATCTTTCCGTTTCTTGTTATACTGACGACAGCTTGGTTTACCAACTGGCACGAGGCCATGCCCAAGTCTTAAAATCATTGGGTATTGGAATGATCCAAATTTCAAATATTCCGGCTTACTATTCAGACCACGAATGGCGTAAAGTGCAGTTATATTTACATGGTTTGACTGATGCTAAAATCTCTTTTTATTTCAGTGAACTAATTGATGGGAATACTTTACCATATGTTTCGAGCAAGGGTTTGAAGAGTATTTTGATTAGCGCGATGAATATAGAACCAAGCGGAGTCTTGGAAAAGAAGTCAGTCAAAAAATATCAAAAAAAGACCGGAGATCAACGGATCGTATTTCACCGTACCATCGATCACCAAGCTACGCTTAAACAAATCGAAAATGGGGTCGGGTTTACAATCGTATCTAGACAAGACAAACCCCAGTCTTTGGGAAGCTATTTGCTTACTGAAGGTGTGCCGAACAAGGGTTTTTACAGAAATCTGGTGAAAGATTACATTCAACTGTATCATAAAGTAGAAAAAGGAGTAGCCAATACGGATTCTCTTTTGGATTGGGAGAATTTCTTGCAGCGCTTTGAATTAAGGGATATTACATTGACGAAAGACCTTAATAACCTTCTACCTTTTGGTGATTTGAGAGAGATTGAATTTGTGACTATTTCAAACAAATCCTCTTTCGAATTAAGCGTAGCTAAATATAAATCGGCAAAACATTTTTCTCCTTCCATGCTTCAAATCCCTATTGATTCATTGACCCGATTGTTGCCGAAAAATGCCGTTGTTTTGGTGGATTTAACTGCATGGGAGAAAGAAAATCAGGAAGAGAT
This sequence comes from Reichenbachiella sp., assembly GCF_033344935.1. NCBI lineage: Bacteria > Pseudomonadati > Bacteroidota > Cytophagia > Cytophagales > Reichenbachiellaceae > Reichenbachiella > Reichenbachiella sp. Next base: position 2,123,651 of record NZ_JAWPMM010000001.1, read on the forward strand.
CATGAATTTATGTGATTCACTTAGCGGAACGATTCCTGTTTTGGTGTTCATTGAGGAAAATCCTGAAATCCTTAAAAATTCGAATAGAAAGGCTGCTGTGATTTGGAATCCTGAAGACTCTCAATCAAGGTTGAAGGTCATGGTGGAAATGGTATTTGGTGGAAGAGCCATTTATGGAGCATTATCGGGTTATTTTCAAGAAGATGAAACCAGAAAAGGTATAATTACAAAGGCTACCGGTAGACTGATTTACTCTAATAAGAATACCTCTGACGTCAATCAAAAAGTACTAGATCAAATTGATACTTTGGTTGCCCATGCTATTAGAGAAAAAATGATGCCTGGATGTCAAATCATGATGGTCAAAGATGGTCAGGTGGTGTATGATAAAACCTTTGGGCATTTGACCTATGACAGCCTCACTTCAGTTAGATGGGACCACGTATATGATATAGCCTCAGTGACCAAAACAGTCGCCACTGTACCGGCCTTGATGCAGAGAATGGACAAAGGTAAAGTGAAATTAGATGGATACTTGGGAGATTACCTGTCTGACATCGATACCACCAAGTCGAAGTTGTTGGTTGATGATATATTGACTCATCAGTCTGGATTAAAGTCATACATACCCTTTTGGCGTAATGCTAAATACTTTTCGGACAGTGCCAATTTCTTATACAAGAAACGCAAATGGCGAAGAAAATACTCTTATCATTCAATCAATTGGAATGATTCTATTCAATCCTGGATTACCAGTTCTTCGTACAATAGTTTATCAAACAACGATGGCACTTATCGTTATCTATATAGCGACTTGGGGTTTATGCTGATGAAAGACTTGGTGGAAGAAAATTGCCAATGTGCCTTTGACCAATCTATGGATCGACTATTATATCAACCTATGGGGATGAATTTCACAACTTTCAATCCATTGAACAGGTTTCCCAAAGAACAAATAGCACCAACGGAGGAGGACAAGTATTTCCGTTCGGAGTTGCTACAAGGAATCGTGCATGATAAGAATGCAGCTCTTCTGGGAGGAGTGAGTGGGCATGCGGGATTGTTTTCTAATGCCAATGATTTAGCCAAGTACATGCAAATGCTACTGCAGGGTGGTTCCTACGGAGGAGTGAGATACTTTTCTGATTCTACTGTTCAAATATTTACTACTAAAAAGAATGAAAATGATAGGAGGGCGATGGGATGGGACAAGCCCTATCCATCTGTTGGTAATGCATCAAAATATGCATCAGACGAATCTTTTGGTCATTCGGGATTTACAGGTACACTCGTTTGGGCTGATCCCAAATACAATTTGGTATATATTTTCCTTTCAAACCGAATATATCCCGATCCTCAGAATTATAAACTTATAGAAAGCAATACTCGTACTAAAATTCACAACCTGATGTATGAATCGTTTTTGAATGTCAGAAAGGAAACACGTTCGGGAAGTTGATATATTGTTGCTGATTTTGGGTTGGTAATCTTTAGAAACCTAATTTCGCGACAGCCGAGCCTAAGCATAAACAATAGAAAGAGCATACATGAATATAGGAGTTGTTTGTTATCCAACCTACGGGGGGTCTGGCGTGGTGGCCACGGAACTTGGAAAAGCTATGGCGGCGGAAGGACATAAAGTTCATTTTATTACTTACTCCCAACCCACTCGCTTAGATTTTTTTAATGAAAATCTGTTTTATCACGAAGTAGATATCAAACCCTATCCGCTCTTTCAGTATCCACCCTATGAGATTGCATTGGCCAGTAAGATGGTGGAGGTGGCCAAAAAAGAAAAGCTCGATATATTTCATGTTCATTATGCAGTGCCTCATGCCTCTGCCGCATACATGGCCAGAGAAATATTGAAAATGGAAGAAGTACATGTTCCATTTATTACTACCCTTCATGGTACTGATATTACAATCGTAGGAAAAGATGCCTCGCTTGAGCCGGTGGTTACTTTTTCTATTAATCAGTCTGATGGGATTACAGCCGTGTCAAGTGATTTGAGTAAGGATACTTACGATCATTTTAAAGTAACTAAGGACATTAAGGTTATTCCTAATTTTATTGACCTGGATAGATTTAAAAAACAAAAAAAGGATCACTTCAAAAAAGCTATTTGCCCAAATGGAGAAATGCTGATCGTTCATACTTCTAACTTTAGAAAAGTAAAAAGAGTTCAGGACGTAGTTAAGGTATTCAATGAAATAAGAAAAACTGTTCCTGCTAAATTGTTGTTGGTAGGGGACGGACCTGAGCGGTCTGGAATAGAGAAATTAGCAGAACAGAGTTGCAGTATCGATGATGTTCGGTTTTTAGGTAAATTGGAAGCAGTGGAAGAGGTGCTAAGTGTTTCTGATTTGTTTCTAATGACTTCTGAAAAAGAAAGCTTTGGATTGGCAGCACTTGAAGCTATGGCGTGCGAAGTGCCATTGATCTCAACCAACGCTGGAGGATTGCCGGAGTTGAATGTAGATGGTGTTACTGGATTCTTGTGCGATGTGGGAGATATTGATTCCATGTCAGCCAAAGCCCTTCAGATACTGGATAAGGATAATCTGCCAAAGTTTAAAGCAGCCGCTTTAAAGAGAGCTAAGGAGTTTGAGCTATCAAACATTCTGCCTATGTATGAAGGTTATTACAACCAGGTTATCGAAGAATTCAAAGAGAAAATTGTTGTTAAATAGCCTAATGATAAATGTCATATTAAAAATGAATTGCTCGATTTTGCATTTGTTTTAGGTTTATCGATATGTTTGCAGTTCAAAACTTGATTTAAATTGTTATTCTACCTGTTTCATGGAAAACAAAGCCAAAAACTCCGGTACTGGACAAATTTTTAAGAATCCAATCTTAGAAAAACTAACCAGAACTCATATTTCAATGCCGTTGATCGCTTTTTCTGCGGTTTCCTCCTATTTGATATATACAGGAGCTACTGAATATGGTTTGAACGCAATTTCATTGATTCTGCTTTTCTTGGCGGGAACATTTGCTTTTACCTTTGTCGAGTACCTGATGCACAGGTTTTTGTTTCATATGCCAGAAACAACACCTGCAAGAAAAAAGGTGGTATACACTATGCATGGCGTACATCATGATCATCCGAAAGACAAGGATCGATTGGCCATGCCAGTACCGTTAAGTTTGACTATTTCATTTTTATTCTTCTGGTTTTTTAGAATGATCATGGGTGAACTAGTTTGGGGCTTCCTTCCTGGTTTTTTGATGGGTTATGCAGGATATCTTTGGATTCATTTCATGATTCATGCTTTCCAGCCACCAAAAAACTTCTTCAAGTTTTTCTGGGTACACCACGGTATTCATCATTATAAGCAGCCACAACGAGCTTTTGGTGTGACTACACCGATATGGGATTTGGTATTCCGAACTATGCCTACCAAATAAGTATTAAGATTTCTTTTCCTTTTTAGGCTTTTTGGGTTTAGGCTCGAGAATCATTTTGAACGTAGTATCTCTGATGAAGAGGATCATGTCCTGTACTAACGTGGCAAATATGGGTCTACGTCCTGCCATTTGTATTTGCTAATTTTTACTTAGTAGCGAGCCTCATTAAATTTATTAAAATTATACCAACATTAAGTGGTTAATCCAGTTTAATGTTACGAGTTTTAATAAGACAAGAAGCAAATGATAGGCTACAGATTTACCGAATATATTCCTGAAAAAAAGGAGTCAGGCGACACCTTTGATAATCTATGGAATATTTTCAGAGAGTTGTTGCTGATTACTTCTGGAGATCCGAATGAGGCATTAAGTTGGTTGACTAATCTCGATAAGCAATACAACATTACCAACGAGAATTATGGAATCGGAGATTTCATTGAAGAGTTAAGAGAAAAGGGCTACCTGGATGAAGAGCGCAAAACCGGGAAACTAAAAATCACTGCCAAGACTGAAAATGATTTCAGGAAAAATGCGCTTGAAGAGATATTTGGTAAACTCAGAAAATCTGGAAAAGGAGACCATAATACCTTCATATCTGGGAGAGGAGAGGAGAAGGGAGTGGATATTCGAGATTTTCAATTTGGGGATTCTCCAGATAATATCTCAATAACTGACAGTTTACGTAATGCGCAGATCAATCATGGTTTTGGTGAGTTTATGCTCACTGAAGATGATCTGGAAGTAGTGGATAATGAATACAAGACACAAACTTCTACGGTGTTGATGATTGATATCAGTCATTCCATGATTTTGTATGGAGAGGACAGAATCACCCCAGCCAAGAAAGTAGCCATGGCACTTTCGGAGTTGATTCTAAGTAAATACAAAAAGGATACTCTAGATGTGATTGTGTTTGGGAATGATGCCTGGCAGATCAGTATTAAGGATTTGCCTTATTTGAGTGTAGGGCCATATCACACAAATACGGTTGCAGGTTTGGAACTGGCCATGGATATTTTGCGCAAACGTAAAAACCAAAACAAGCAGATTTTTATGATTACTGACGGTAAGCCGACTTGTATGAAAGTAGGTATCAAGTATTATAAAAACAGTTTTGGACTGGACCCGAAAATACTCAAGAAAACGATGAACCTGGGAGCTGCTTGTCGTCGACTGAATATCCCTATTACTACTTTCATGATTGCGTCAGATCCTTACTTGAAGCAGTTTGTGAAGGAATTTACAGCAGTAAATAATGGTAATGCTTATTACAGTGATTTACAGGGGCTTGGGCATTTGGTTTTTGAAGATTTTAAGAAAAATAGAAGAAAGAATTTATAAATGGCGAAAGGATATATAGACTTAACTGTCAATGAAAAATTGGCAATTACTACATTAGGTCAACTTAAAGCAGCAGGTTACGAGCCGCAGTCCATTAAAGACGAATTGAGAGCAAATTTAATCTCTGCGATACAATCAGGTAAGAATGTATTTGAAGGCATTTGGGGCTACGAAGACACGGTGGTTCCAGATATTGAACGCGCCATCTTATCACGACACAATATCAATTTGCTGGGGCTTCGTGGTCAGGCCAAAACACGGATTGCAAGGATGATGGTGGGACTATTAGATGAATGGGTGCCTTTTGTCAAAGGCAGTGATTTGAACGATGACCCACTTCAGCCGTTGGCGAGATATGCCATCGACTTGATTGCGGAGAAAGGAGATGACACACCAGTCAGCTGGTTGAATCGTGAGGATCGATTCACTGAAAAATTGGCTACTCCAGACGTGTCAATTGCCGATTTGATCGGTGATGTGGATCCGATCAAAGCGGCTACTTTGAAATTGCCCTATTCAGATGAACGTGTGATTCATTATGGACTAGTACCTCGTTCTCATCGCGGCATTTTTGTGATTAATGAATTGCCTGATTTACAACCAAGAATCCAAGTGGCCTTGTTCAATATTCTGCAAGAAGGTGATATCCAGATTCGAGGTTTCAAATTGAGGCTGCCGTTGGATATTCAATTCGTGTTTACAGCCAATCCCGAGGACTACACCAATAGGGGAAGTATTGTTACCCCATTAAAGGATCGTTTGGGAAGTCAGATCATTACTCATTATCCAAAGACGGTGGAGACAGGCTTGAAAATTACGCAGCAAGAGGCCGCTGTGGCTAAAAATACTTCTGGTGATATTGTAATAAATGAATTGGCCAAGCTACTCATAGAGCAAATTGCGATAGAGGCCAGAAGTAGTGAGTATGTAGATGTGAAGAGCGGGGTTTCAGCTCGACTTACCATCTCGAGTTATGAAAACCTGGTGAGTGCAGTGGAGCGTCGCCTCTTGAAGAATAAAGAAAAAGAAGGGCATGTTCGTATTGCCGATTTTATCGGAATTATTCCATCTATTACTGGTAAGATCGAGCTGGTGTATGAAGGAGAGCAGGAGGGAGCTGGTATTGTAGCTCAAAACCTAATAGGAAAAGCGATTCGAACTTTGTTTGTGGATTATTTTACTGATCCGGATCAGGTGAGGAAAAATCGTGAGATGAAAGACCCTTACAAGCCAATTGCAGATTGGTTTGGTAATAGCAATATGATTGACCTGTTGCATGACTACTCGCAAAAGGAGTATAGAAAAGAGTTAAATAAAATCCCTGGTTTGGCGGATTTAGTAAAGAACCAGATCAAGGATAATAAGGATGAGAATTTTAAATATTTTTTAATGGAGTTTGTCTTGTTCGGGTTAGTGGAATACAGCTATCTCAGCAAACACCCATTGGAAAATGGAATGAGAATAGACGATTTATTAGGAAGTATGATTTCGGGTTTTACTGATCCGGGGGAAGATATTGATGACCAGCCGTAACGGAATGATTGGTAAACCGTCCTAACAGAAATAAAGCATATGTCTGAAATAATTAAGACCACTGAAATAGGCAGAAAATACGTGATGGGTGCGGAAACGATTCATGCGCTCAAGACGATAAGTATTTCAATCAAAAAAGGCGAATATGTCGCGTTTATGGGACCATCGGGTTCTGGTAAGTCTACTTTGATGAATATCATTGGGTGCCTGGATACGCCAAGTGCTGGTACATACATCTTAAACAATCATGACGTCTCTGACCTGGATGAAAACGAATTGGCTGAGATAAGAAACAAAGAGATTGGCTTTGTATTTCAAACATTCAATTTGTTACCGAGATCAACTGCCTTAGAAAATGTGGCACTGCCATTGGTCTATGCCGGCATGGGTAAATCCGATCGGGAGGAGCGCGCGCTTGAGGTACTAGAAGGTGTAGGGTTAGCAGATCGTGCTTTGCATAGACCAAATGAGCTCTCCGGTGGTCAAAGGCAGCGAGTAGCCATCGCCAGAGCATTGGTAAACAACCCGAGTATCATTCTGGCAGATGAGCCTACCGGGAATTTGGATACCAAAACTTCCTATGATATCATGGAATTGTTTGAACAGCTTCACTCGCAAGGCAATACCATCATTATGGTAACCCACGAAGAGGATATCGCACAGTATGCCCATCGTATTATTCGTTTGAGAGATGGGGTGATCGAAAGCGACGAGAGGAATATAGATATTAGAAAAGTAGCTCCAGTCGAGGAAGTAGAATAGTTTATTAACTCGACTAAAGCTTATCTCAGTAGCTTACCTGGCTACTACAAAATCTGCTAACCTGTTGAATACAGATCCCCAGCCATTGTAGAAGCCCATTTCCTCTTGCTGTTTGCAATATTCTTCTGTGGCATGTACACATTTGAAGGTGAATTTGGTTTGTTCGCCATCGGCTTCAAAGTAGGCTTGTATTTCCACTCCTTCAGTCATGGGTTTGAAGTCTGCGGTTGAGCAGATCTTCTCCATTTCAACGATTGCAGTATAGATTCCTTCAGCGATAAATACATTGCCATCAGGCATGGTCATGGCGTATTCCCATTCGCCTCCCACTCGAAAGTCGTGTTTGTTCACTTTGGTTTCCATACCTTCTGGGCCCCACCACTGAGCGATATGCTCTGGTTTGGTCCAGGCTTCCCAGACCAAAGAGATCGGGGCGTTAAATGTACGTTCAAGGGTTAGTGTGCGGTTGGCAGCATCGTTTGATTCACTCATGGTTTAGATTTTTCTGTTTGAAGTTTATTTAAGTACTTTTCAAAAGAGTCAAGTTTATTCTCCCACAATTCGCGGTACTGTTCCATCCATACAAAAGCAGGAATTAACGTTTTCGGTTGGATGATACAGTATCGCTCTCGTCCTTTTTGTTTGATATCAATAACATCGCATTCCTTTAGAATTTTCAAATGTTTGGAAATCGCTGGTCTGCTCACATCGAATTGTTCAGCCACTGCATTTACAGTTAGAGCGTTCTCTGCAAGTAGCTCTATGATGTCTCTTCTTACCGGATCGGCTATGGCCTGAAATATGTCTCGTCGCATTCTAAAAGTAACCGTTTGGTTACAAATATAAATGTAACTAATTGGTTACGCAAATAATTTTCTCCAAATCACAAAATTGCTATATCATAGCAAAATGAATCGTTCGATTACGCTCTTGCTGCTTATTTTGACCATGCTCTTTTGGGCAGTCAATTTTCACGTGACTAAGATTGCTTTAGCTCACTACTCTCCAATGGCAGTGGCCTTCTGGCGATTCTTGTTTGGGGTAATTATCCTGATAGGGGTGATGGCCATACAATACGGCAAGGGTTTGATGAAAGTCAGAATATCTCTTCGATCTTTTGGCTTGATCTGTCTAGTGTCTTTTTTCGGAATCTTCCTGACCATTTACTTCTTTAATAAAGGGCTGCAAACGGCCAGTGCGGTGAGTGGGTCATTGATTTTGGCAACCAGTCCGATCATGACGGCCATTCTGGCTTATTTTTTCCTTAATCGAAAATTCTCATCCATTCAATTAGGCGCTATGGCCATTAGCATCATAGGTGTGGTCATTCTTTTGGTGAAAGGAGACTTTTCTAAGCTTTTGGAAATGGAACTGGAAACCGGGGATCTATATATACTAGGTATGGCGCTGGTGTTTTCACTTTCTCAAATTATTGTGGACAAATATCTGTCAGGTGTCAATTCGATCTTGATGACTACCATTAGCGTTATTATCGGGTTGTTAATGTTTACAGCAGTATCCACACCAGAACTCATGACTACTCCATTACCGATGGAATGGTCTTTTTGGATAAGTGTCAGTTTTATGGGGATACTCGGCACAGGCGTAGGATACGTAGCTTTTTATTATGCCGTGGTCAAATTAGGAGCTACTACCACAGCTCTTTATGGCAATTTGATTCCTTTCTTTACGGTGATGCTGGCTATTCCTTTTGGTGAAGAAGTTTTCACCTCGCAGCTGATCGGAGGATTAGTGATTATCAGTGGCCTGTTGTTATTTGGGCAAAGTAAAAAAGGATGATATCTCAATAAATACTTCAGTTGCCAGTTTGTACGCTTGTACGCTCTTTTCTCGAAGAACTGTTTGACTTAGGGTGGCTAGCTATTTATATAAAAGTTAGTGGTATTTGATGCATTAATATTTTCATAGCTAAACTTTTACGCCATTAATTTCAGATAGTTGATTTTAACTTCAATAGCGTTTATTTAGTGTTATAGCTTTGTATTCATGAGTGACGGTTTATTGTCCAAGAGGTCTCGTGACAATAATCCCAGGGCTTGATGGGGTTTGACCAACAACTTGTTTTGATAATCCAATTCTTAGCCTTTGATTATCAGTTAGCGGTTGTTTATCATTATTTCTATGGGCAATGCTAATATTGGTGTGTGGTATTATTCCTGTATATGTCCAAACATTCGGATTATTTGGCTGAGGCTGTTGAAATAATGCCGGATTTAACCCATTACTTTGTATTCTTAATAATCTATCTGCAGTACCTGAAACCGCATTGGTACTGTTACTTGATAACCAAACAACACCTCCAGACCCCTGTAATCCATCAGTTTTAATTCTTTCAAGACCCTCATGATGTAAAGCATGAAATAAAAATCGTGGAACAACAGTTTGTTGTGGAGCTACTTTAGGAGCTAGTTGAATGATATGTTTTGGTTTACCATTCGCCAATTCCTGAAGCTTTCTTTGTGCAATAACTTCAGGCCGATTATCTTCAATCTGAAAAGTAGGCTTATTACTGTTCTGTTTTTTTTGAGAAATCTCAGTCGCAACCGATTGACTTTTGTTTTCTTGTGTTTTGTCAATGAAACTGTTCATGATTTATTCTTTTCAGTTTTTGGTGAATTGCTATAATGGCTTGAATTAACGTTCGCCTTAATGGCATTCAATGTATCAATGGTTGTCAAAGGCTATAACAATATCAGATGTGCTTTGAATCCACATTGAGTATTTATAGCAGGTCCAGTTGCTTTGTTAAAATTGATTCAATCTGAGAAACCCAACCTCTTGCCAAAATATGGTCTGGATTCAATTTCAAACACAATTCAAATTTTGGAATTGCCTCATCAAACTTGTTTAAAAAGTATTTACATAGCCCCATGTTATAGAAGGTAATGTCGATTTCTCCAAAGTGATTGATTGATTTTTGATAATAACTTAGTGCTTGCTCGTATTCTTTTATTTCCTGAAGGTAAAGAGCAATATCTGTAAACGTATCTATTGCCTTTGGAAGTTGATAGAAGTTTGCTTCAATTTCCGGTAACTTTTCTTTTAGGTTTTCAATATCACATTTTGGTGCACCTTCCATACGAATTTGCTGAATAATTGTATCTCTGCAACTGTTAAAAACCCAAGTGTCCCATTTCGTAGCTTCCAAAATAGGTATGATAGCGTTCAAGCTTGTTAACCCTCTTGAAAAATCGTTATTCAGAAAGACACTATTTATGGTTGCATGCCCAAAAGAATTGAGATTTGTTTCTAGAGCTAATGATGTTTCTGGCAACTTATTAAAATGGGTATTACTGACAAATGAACATGTAGTAAGTGATTGTTCGGTAAACTGAGAAAAACCATCGCCACCGATACATTTAAAGAACCTATCAATGGCATTGAAATTCACGGAAAGAGAAAAGCAATTATCATGAAAAACAAGTTGAGGTTCTTCAGACTGGAAAACATCAAGATGCTTAGAAAAACCTTTGTCGGAGCTCAAAAGGAAGATATTGTTATTTGATATATTTAAAAACGTTTGAATGCACATTAAACTGCCAACAGGAAAAAGAAGGTATTGATTGTCAATTTCATCGGTATACTGATACAAGACATCATTCAAGACATTATTCTTATAATAAGGCAATTCCACCTTTTCAAAATCATATGTAAGATGCAATTGATCCAACTTGCTAATTTTTTCATCTATAAAATTATCGCTGCTATTAGTGATTTTACATAAACCTTGAAAAAGTTGGGAATCCTTTACTTTAAAGACATCTTGCCGTAGGGAGTCAAAACAATAATTGGAAATTAATACCAAGGGGTTAACAGGCTTCAAGTGGCTGTTCACATCGATTGTAATTTTTGATTCAGTCAATACTAGCCCTTCAGATATTTCAGCATCAAAAAAGGAGAAATCAAGGTATCCAGCGTCCAAAAAGAGTTTAAAAGCCTTCTGTTTTTGCCAAAACTGAATATTTTCCTCAATAATATCAGTCATCACATATACTGGCTTTATTGGTATCGAGAGCTTTTCTTTTAATTCAATAAATTTATTTAGGAAGTGAAAACTAAAAGTTCCTGAACCTGCACCAAGTTCAACTATATAAAGGGGGTTATTACTATTGATATTCCCATTGTTCAACCCATCTATTATGTACCTTGCTATAATATTTGCATAAGAATTGGCAATATATGGGTTACTGGTTACATAAAATGGAACTTTATCAACCCAGGCATTAATGTTTTGTTCCTGGTAATAATTTCTTTGGTAATCCCACAAATGCGTTTGCGAGAGGGGTACACCTTCATTGATGAGTGTGTCTTCGGTTTTGTATTGTAAATTGTTCATCTTGACGTTTACTATTTTAATAATTCACCCTATCCAGTTATTTCTTTTCCAGCAATGGCGGGAATAGGGTAATGAGTAATTAACTGCCAGCCTGTAGCGGGGGGGAGAGCCGTAACATCCATTATTCCAGGTCTTCTAACAGTTAATGTTGCCTGAGGTTGGGCAGCAGCTTGTGCAGGAAGTTCACCTCCTCTGGTATGCCACAGAGGATCAAGTGGTTTTCCTGCTGCTTTTGCTGCAGCCTTAGCAGCCGCGAGAGCTGCTTTTGCATTTGCAGTTAATTCAAAGGCTCTTCCAAATGGAGCTTTTTGAGGATTCTTAATTGCATATCCTCTCTGCGTTGATTTTACCAAATTATTTACGGCAGTTGGTATTCCTAAAGGAGCGGCATTCATTGCTGCAAAGTTCAACTCATTGTAAAGTTTGATAGGAATTCTAGTTCCTCCTCCAGCAGCAGTAGCCAAATGATTATTATTCGTTTTTTCAGCTTTCAAATTTTTATATGTTGTGTTAACTACCTTTTTTGCTGCATTAAAACCAGGTGTTCCTCCAGTAGGAATTAGAGCATTCCAGCTAGCTGTATGAGCTGCAATCAAAGGTGTAAAGGCAGCATCAGTTGCTAATCGGGCATTATTTAATTCCGTTGTAGCATCAGTCATTGAATCGTTCATTTGCACGTCATTATCGAATCGTGAGCTGGTATCAGATGTTGCATTGTCATCTGCTCGATCTTGTTGTCGAATTAAACGGTCAATTAACGCTAGATCTGATAAGTCAGCTCCATGCCTAACTTGTGGATGACCTCCTGTTTGAGCATCGCGTGATTGTGCAATTTGAGCACGTTCTTCGGCAATCATGCGCTCTAATGTGCCCAAGTGGGCCATTACCTTCATTACTACACTTCCGGGTTCAATTTGGTTAACAGGGTGGTTTCTTCGAAAGTTATTTATTTCACCTTCTACGATATTTAGTTTTACTGTTCTTTCATCTAGGTTAGCATCTGTTCGAATACTGGCGTAGGCCTCTAAACTTTCTTTTAACTGTTTGGCAGGGTTTTTAATATACCCACTTGGTGCGCTCCATTCTTTATTTACCCTCAATGAACTTGGAGTTCTTTGGACAACTGAATTTGAATTATTCAATGTATTTGAGTTTTGGTGCCAATCAACTTTTCTTTGAACAACACCGTTTGCAACTATTTTTTCTTTAACTGGATTAATAAAATTCATCTGTATTGCCTTCGCCCCCATCACATCCGCTTCTTTCTCCAATCCGACATCATCATTTACATTTACTTTCCCTTTCATTTGCAGGGTAGGTTTAACCCGCCCTTGCTTCTGCTGCACCACATGCCATGCTTCATGAGGTAAATGTTTTTCTTGTCCTGAGGCTAAATGAATCTCCGTTCCTTGAGCATAAGCATGAGCATTGAGTTGAGCAGGCTTAGCAGAATTGTAATTGACTTTTACATCATTCATAGAGTAACCCGACAGACTTTCAATACCAGATTTGAGATTATCAGGCAGGCCTGTGTTGTTTCTCTTTTTTTGGATAGGGTAGGTGGGAGATGGATTATTGTTAGCTAGTTCTTGAATTTTTTTCAATTGGTGCGTTTCAGGACGCTTGTCCACAAATTGAAATGTCCCCCTTGCTATTTTCTTCGATTTGGTGACAGACTCAGCAATTGTTTTTTTGCCCTCTTGATTTTTTATAGCATGTGTTTTCACCTATACTTATACCAAAAAGATAAAAAGGTTACCCACCTCATTCATTCATAGAAAATGTTAGGGTTTTAGTCGTATTGGTAATCTGCTAGTTTGAATTTGGTTTCTCCAATTATACCGTACATCTTTTTTGTTAGTCCGCTCCGATAGTGGGAGTATTCGTATCCGTATTCTGTGATTTCAGTTGTTGCTTTCTGAATATCAACTTCTCGCTTATAAATAACTTGATTCACTGAGTTAAACACCAATGAAATATTATATGAATATGTATCAATGTTCCCTGCATTAGGTCGATAATAAAATTCTCTTTTTGAGTAGTTGAGAGTATCACCTTTAATGTCGACTAAGTTAAAAACTATTGAATCTTTACGGTTTGAATATGTCTGTTTTTGTCTCTTTATCGTCTCGTTAGAGTTATACTCATATGCAGTGAAGGTCGAATCAATTCTTGAAGGGTTATTAATGTCTAAGGTTTGAACGCAAAGTATTTCATCGTTCATTTAATTGTATCGATATACTTTTTTAGCGAGCAATTCCTTTCTTCGATGGTATTCTTTTGAAATCGTTCGTCCTAGTTCATTGAGTTCCTCCAATGTCCAGTAGCCTCCGCCACCAGAACCACTAAAACTTCTTGTAGTAATCGAACTAATCCCTTTCATGGCCTCTTCTTTTTTTAAGAGTTGAGATTGAGCCATTAATGTGTTCAGAAGTAGAAGGAGGACTGTGAAGGTTCTCATAATTCCTGCTAACGTACAGCTATCGGGCGTATGTCCGCAGCTAGTGAAAAGCAGCAATGTAGTGAAATCTGCCGAAGCTCACAACGGTTCCAAATGGCACTGCGTTCCGAAAATCAAAAATCTTGCGAGCAAAAGATGGTAGAAAGCACTGCCGATTCTCAGCGGCAGATTCACGGTCGAATTGCACTGCAACCAGCCAGAAAGCACTAAGACATATGCCCGATCAGCGTCTGTTATCAGCTTTATTCCGGTTCTGGTTTGTCAGTTAAGACCCATGGAATTTTGCACTCAAATTCGATTTGCACCAGTTCTTTCGTTTCCGAAAAAGCTGTTAAGGCGTTCCCATACCGAAAGCCAATGCTGAAGTTCTCAGATATAGGAGTTAGTTCAAGGGTATATCCGTTCCCGTCATGTCCAGTTGGGACTTCACAGTTCGGTCCTTCGAAGTTTCCCTTGAAATGAAACCAACCACCGTAATAATGTTGTTCGGGTGCAGTTCGTGCGTAATGACTTACTTCTGTTTCCTTCATCCAATTGATACCGAGTTTGTTAAAAAGTTCCTTGATTTCAGTTGGGTAGATGTTCGTTCGTTGAGCTGCAAAGTTCAGGCAGTTGTCACACCCACAAGACTCAACTCCTGGTGTTTCAATCCGTTCGTAAGTTTCCGAAATTGTTTGTTTGTCGACTGAAAAGTTCCAGTTCTTGAAGTTCAGGTTAACTCTGCTCATGGAAGTGGATTGCTGATAACAAATGGCTAACGTAATGTGTGTTATCCACTATATGTTTTTTCCCAAATCTAATGGATTAATAATTTGTTTGAAACTCGTATTGGCAACGTGAGTATAGATTTCTGTGGTTTGCGTAGAATTATGACCCAGCAGCGTCTGGATATATCGAATATCGGTTCCATTCTCTAGAAAATGTGTAGCAAAAGAATGTCGGAGCATATGAGGGGTGACTCGCTTCCTGATGCCTGCCTTTTTTGCCGCTTTGCTCACTATTTTACCAACGCTCGTTCCGCTGTAGGGCTCTTTTTTCGCACTTTCAAATAAGAATTTAGTTGGTCGATATTCCTTAAAATATTGACGCAATTCATTCAGCATACTTTCATTGAGCAATGTATATCGATCTTTGCCTCGTTTTCCGTCTCGCACTTTGATCATCATTCTGTTGCTTTCAATGTCCGTTGGAATGAGGTTGAGCAATTCTCCACGGCGCAATCCTGCAGAATAAAGTAAACTTATGATGCATCGATGTTTGATATTCTGTGTAACGCCAATCATCTTCATCACTTCTTTATGACTAAGCACCTCAGGTAACTTCTCCTTTTTTTGTGGTCGATCCACTTCATAAAATCGATTGGGCATTCCCATCACTACTTCGTAATAAAACTTGATAGCATTGATGGATTGATTGATATAGGCATCAGAACGCTTCTCGCCAATTAGAAATTTTAAATAGGCATTAATCTGTATTTCTGAAAGCTCATTGATTGGCTCATTTTCATAGTAATTGATAAATTTTTCAAATAGCGTAATGTAAGCCCGTGCAGTACTTGTAGCGTATTTTTTTAATTCCAGTTTCTGATAAAACTCCTCCGGACAATATCTCCAGCCTTCTTTGGGTAGTCGCTGACGGTAGCTGTCTACAGATAGCTCCTCATGTCCGTTTCTGACGGGTCTATTTGGAAAGAAATGCGAGCAGTTAATCCAGCATACTCCTTTGAATTTTGAAAAAATAAGATTCAAGTTTTCAGAATGGTTGGGTAGATACACCATGCCAAATTTTTCACTCCATCTAACTTCAGGCAAATCTTTCACAAGTGCCTGAATTACCTTGTCAGGATAAAATTTAAGACCAATCATCTTTTTGTTGTTGATAAAAAGATGTTTTAACGTGATATGTTTGGGTGTTTGAGTCGAATTCATGAGGCAAACCACGAAAAAAATAAAACAATAAGGTTATTTTTAAACGTGTAGTTACGTTTATAAACGTTTAATAACACGCTTATTTCACCAACCGAATCTGTATGGAAACTTCAAAATGCCTGCATTGCAATAAATCGATAACAGGTCGACAAGACAAGAGATTTTGTGATGCACAGTGCCGCTCTAATTTTCACAATCAAAACAAAAGAAAACATGAACGAGTGATGGGCGCCATCAACCGTCAGATTCGAAAAAACCGAACCATATTAAAAACACTTTGTCCTGAGGGCAAGGCTACTGTTCGAAAAGAAAGATTGTTGGACATGGGTTTTTCATTTCAATATTTCTCTTCTCAGTATATAGAAGGAAAGTTGCGCTATTATTTTTCTTACGAATATGGATTTGCTCCCATTATTCAGCACTCTCGTACAGAAGGTGCTCCTGTTCGCAAAGTGATTATTATACAATATCAAGAAAGTATGAAAGGGGCATTTGACCCTTGGCAGGGTCTCTGACTATATTTAAATACTATTATCGCTTGCCCAATATTTTTCTCAACCGATTATTAATTATCTCTGAGAGGTTCCAGAGTAGTAAGTCTTTATCAGTAGTGTTGTAGAATTGAATGACTACTGTGTCTATATCTTTATAGTAATTGGCAAAACTTTGATAGCCTGGTACCCAGCCAGAATGCTCATATTTGTAAATAGAAGTATAGATTTCTTGCTCATCGTTTTCGAACACTGATCCGTCATTCAATGCTCTTAAGAAGAGGCCGACATCTTCAGCTGTTGCTACCATTCCAAGATCGTCAGGCTTTAAATCGTACGGATGTCCAACATGGTAACCACTCATTACATCGTCCATATTTGTTTCTTTCAGTGATTCATAGGTATTGGTCAGATTGAGAGGCTCCAGGATTTCATTTTGCACAAATCGGAAGGTGTCGTGCCCTAGCTCATTACTCATGATCCTTCCAAGCAGTAGGTAGTTGGTGTTGCAATATTCATAGTCTTCTCCTGGATCAAAGTTTGCCGGTAGGTCCAGAATCAAGGAAAGATTTTCCTCATAAGTTCGAGAAGGAGCTGCCCAGAAGTTTGGTGCATTTGTATAATTGACAATCCCGCTTCGATGCTGAATCATGTTTCGCAATGTGATCTTCTCAGCATTTTCTATTCTGTCTGCCAATTCTGGCAGGTAATCAGCGAGTGTTTTGTCCAATGACAATCGCCCGGCACTTACCAATTTGGTTACGGCTACGGCATCATATAGCTTGCTGATACTCGCAATTTTGAACAGCGCGTGAGGATCTGCGGGTATGCGTTTTTCTCTATCATGCCATCCCGCTGCATAATAGGAAGGGGCTTCGCCTGCCTGATCTACATAGACGATCATGCCCTCATAGCCATATCCGATGGCTTCTTCCATTTGCGCTGGCAGCGTATCGGGCAGCGGCCGTATCCACGCCCAGACCAAAGTCCAGGGCACGAAGAACAAAGAGATTACGGTTCCTGTGAATAATAGAAATCTGGTAATGTTTCTGGTTTTATTGGTCATAAGATTAAATTCTTTAGGTTATTTATTATTTCGCCTGAACGAACCTTCTTACTAATCTAACTTGATATAAATGATCTTCAAAATCATGATTTATGCATTCAAATTTCGGTCTTGTTTTTAAGGATTCGAATTGTGCGCTTATAGACACTTTTGAGTCTGAGCCAATATATTTCTTTGCCACTAGTACTTACGAACTGCACTACTACTGCATCCATTTCGCTATGGTAACGTGCGATGCTCGTATAGCCTGGTAACCAACCTGTATGTTCGTAAGGATATACCGATGTATAAATGGCCTGCTCATCAGGTGAGAATAAGGTGCCATCAATGAGCGCCCTCAAAAAGATACTCACATCCTCCGCAGTGGCAATCATGGATCCTCCAGGCAAAGGAAATTCCAAATCTCTTAAGTCAGATCCCCCACTTTTTAGGTAGCCACTCATGACTTTTTGCATATCTACCTCGCTTGGAACATTGTAGGTGTTTTTTAAACCAAGTGGCTCTAATATTTCTTCACGAATGTACTTATGATGGGAGTAACCTAATGTCCGATCCAAGATTTCACCGATTAATAAATAGTTGCTGTTAGAGTAGCCATATTTCTTGTTAGGTTTAAAAACCGCCGGTTTATCATAAATTCTTGCGGCAAATGAGAGGTGATCGACAAATGATTCTCCTGCAACCTCTGGCTCAAAACTATAATCTAGCAACCCACTTCTATGTTGAATCATCATTTTGAGTGTGATTTCATTAGCGTATTCAATCTTGCCTTCAACTTCAGGGATCAGTTCGCCAAGTGTCTGATCCAGTGACAGTTTTTCCTCAGATATCAACAAGATAGTAGCTGCAGCTATATATAGCTTACTGATACTAGCGATTTTGAACAATGCATTTGGATCGGCGGGAATTTGGTCTTCTCTGTTTTTCCATCCTGCTGCATACAATTGAATTTCACCCGGTCGATTCACACAAACGATGACACCATCCATACCATGATCTACCGCATCTTTTAATTGTTCCTCAACTGTGTTTGGCAGAGGCCGTAGTCCCAAAGCACAACCCGACAAAAGAACCATGACATAAGCTAATGCTATCGATGGAATGGTTGGAAGAGATATTGATATGCTCTTTTTCATTTTTGAATTGTACTTATAATCTGATATCCAAAGAATTGGAATTCTGACTTATCGGAAAATGGTTTAAAAATTAAACCCTACATATATATTGGGTTCAAAAAGAAAGTAGTTTACCCATTTATCGTCCAACTCTTTAAATCCATCCGGAGCATTGTTATCGAACATCCAGTGTTGACAATGAACCTGAGGTTCTATGAACCATCGTTTTTTCTTACCCAATGCGATATGGTAGCCCAAGTGATAGGAATTATAAAGTTTAAAACCATTTCCAAGTTTATTACCGTCTAGGTCGATATAGGTTTGAAATTGTGGTAGAACTTCCACAGTTGCAAATAGACCCTTCCATAGCATTCGTTGATATGTTATGCCTATTCCTGATTCTCGTACATGTCCTGGATAGAATTCACTTTCTGTCTCTAGCTTATCCAAAAGACCATCCCACCACTGGATCCCCATAGGTTGAAACAATCGCCAAGTGGCCAACTTCAAGCCTATGATATTCTTATTATCCAGATTCCGCTTTACATGAAGCTCTATCATTTGTGTACTTGTCCGAGCGTCCCAGTCCCCAAAGTTCTTTCCTATGCGATCTGTTATGATAAAATAAGGTAAGCTTACCCTCCACTTATGGGCTACTTCAGTTTTTTCACTATCAGGAGAGTTAGTTTGAGCAAAAGCACTTAGTGTGCAAAAAAGTAAAAGAATTGTAAATTGGCTTTTCATGACCTCAATATTTTAATGTTCTATGTGATTAATTATTTTTCACAAAGATCAGAAAGGAGTGAAAGTGAGACCTATCAGCTATGCATCAAACTCCATAAAGTATGTTGAAGTCATAAAAACTATGAAGCAGGGATATAAATTATGAAGCAAACAACTGAATTCTTCCTGGTATTATGGGAAATATTAGTAGTGTTAGTTAGCTATAGACAGTACCAATTTAAACCACCTAAAAACCGTATCAGACGTATCATTCAACACTAAGAACTTTGTAGATTTAGTAAAATCCATCATCCGTGAATACGTCCCCATTGAACAATTTGGTAAAAGTTATAAACCTACCACCCCAACAACTCCTTCAACTTGGCATATCCAGAAGCACTTACCACCACTTCGTCACCATTTTTGAGTTGAGCCAAGTGGGTCTCTTTACCGTATTTTTCAATTTTTTCTATTTGTGAAACCTGCACAATGGACGAACGATGCACACGAGCAAACTTCTTGGGATCAAGCACCTGTTCCAGATGCTTCATGGTTTGCTTTTTCAGGTGTTTGCCTTTGGCGGTGATGATTTCAGAATAGTCGTCTTGTGCGGCGATGCGGATTACTTCTTCTGTAGGGATGATGTCGATTTTGGTGCCGTCTTTTACTACCAGTCGATGCGTAGGTTCTTGTAAGTAGTCCTGTACCAGCGCTTCAGTAGCAACTGGTGTTGCTGACTTGTTCATAAGCGTTAGCGCTTTTGCAAGACCGTCTTCAAACCGTTCTCGGTTGTAGGGTTTGAGTAAATAATCTGCTGCGTGCTGTTCGAATGCTTTCAAGGCATATTGGTCGTAGGCCGTGGAAAAGATAATGGTGGGAGGGTTGTCGATCAGCTCTAGCAGTTCGAAGCCCGTCAGTTTTGGCATTTGTATATCGAGGAAAATCAGGTCGGGATTCTGAGACTGGATCAATTTGAGTCCGTCAAAGCCATTTTCGGCTTCACCTACCAATTCAAATGCTGGATGATCCTTGAGAAAGTGTTTGATTACTTCTCTGGCTGGTGGTTCGTCGTCGATGATGATTACTTTATGAACACTCATAGTTTATTATTGGTCTTGTTGAGGAATGGTCAGTTGAACTTTGTATTGGCTCTTTTCTTTGTGCGTTTTCAATAAATCAGCACTTTCATAGATCAGCTGTAGCCTGCCTCTCACATTTTTTAGGCCTATGCCTTTTCCTTTGTGAGCCACAGCGTCATCTTCTATACTGTTGGTGATTTCTATTTGCAAATGCTTATCACTGTACGAAATTTGAACCGATATGGTACTGGCAGCTGTGCTTTCGTATACGCCGTATTTTATCGCATTTTCAATCAATGGCTGAAGAATGAGATTGGGTAATTTGGCCGATTCTGGAATCGATTCAGCGCCTTCGAAATTAACTTCTAGTTTTTTGCCAAATCTAAGTTTTTCAATTTCCAGGTATAGCTGGATAGTTTCTATTTCCTGTCGGAGTGAAACCAATTCAGTTTCAGAATGGCCTATGGTATATCGGAGGAAGGAAGAGAGCTTGACGATCATCTCGTGTGCATCTTCAGGTCTGGTGAGCGTAAGTGAGCTAATGGAATTGAGGCTATTGAAAATGAAATGAGGGTTGATCTGGGCTTTGAGCATACTAAGCTCAGTTTCTTTTAGGGTTGATTGCATTTCAATCTCTCTGATCTGTTTCTCCTTATAATTTTCATAGAAGATCAGCAGGTAATAAACCAAAGAGACCAAAAGGTAATAGATGGTACCCAAAGCTATTCTCCACCAAAGGTCCACAATAGAAGCTTGGCGAATAGAGGAATCATAGCCTAATAAATACCCGGTAATAAAATAACTAGTGGCCAGCCATAAAAAGATAAGTAATGCTCCAGCTGCGAGATGGCTCATCAGCGCATTCCACAAACTACCATCTGTAAGTCCTGTAAATCGAACAATAAACCAAATGCTTAATCCAACCGATGCGAAACCTATACCGTAGATGGTAGCTTCAATAAGAGCCAGCGACCAGACGATTTGCTGCCCCCAATGAAGGAGCATGGTATGGATGATAATCAATAGAAGCCAAAATAGCCCGTAAACCAACAGATGGTCTCTGCTTTTTAGAATGGGGTTGATCATGGCTTTAGGTTAGTAGTTCTTTATTTCCCCGCCTCCGAATAAAACAAATCCTTTGATTCGAAGTATCTTTTTAGGTCCAGTTTCTGCAGGCTTTACAAACTTTCGTTTGTCCACCAAAGCACCAAATATGGCAGTTACTTCCATTTGGACTTCCCAGTCCGACGGAACGATGAAGGTAAATCCACCAAAGACAGCCAAAACTTCCAGGGTGTGATTGCCTTCGGCGAGTTTTGATCCGGTCATATCGTAGCTCGCGCCACCAAATACAGCACTGGTTTGGCCTCCTTTGAATTGATCAGACCGAACTTTTACTTCACCGCCTCCCATGATATTAGAGTCGTTTAGATAATCGAATGATTCGCCAGATACTTTTCGTTTGAACTCAATTTTTCTCTTATTTAAGAGAAGGAAACCCGCAGCTATCATTAGTCCAGGCCAAAAAACTCTACTCATGCCAATATTGATATGATACTCTTGCCAAACAAAGGTGGCTAGGATGAAGTAACAGGCAACACCCACCATCAAGAAGCCGGGCAGCTTATTGGGTTTGGTAGCGATGATAATCAATCCAATAATTAACACAATCCCTTTCCAGTTGAAAGCTAAATTTTCAATTACACCAGGTAGGAGGTTGAAATTAACGAGTAAGAAAACTGCGCCTAAACACACCAGGATAATGCCTATGGTATTTGATCTACTTTCTATTTTGTGATGTCTCATTTCTATAAGGATTCTGATCTACAAGATACGGCGAGTTGTTTGATTTTTAAAAATCACCCAGGTTCCAATAGGAGCGCTGGGTGACTGAGTGTTGGGTTATTCTGAGTTTATTTCTTAGACGTAGTTTTTTACTTCTCCACCACCGAATAATACTGTGCCTTTGATTAGCAATTCTTTGGTAGCATCTGTTTTGTCTTCACTAGAAAATTTTCTACAGTCGCTAAATCCACCAAAGATAGAGGTGACTTCCAAGCGTACATTCCAATCTGAGGGAACAATGAAGTTGGCACCTCCCATCAGTATCAAAACATCTATTTCTTGAGTGCCTTCAGCCAAATTACACTTGCTGAGGTCGTAAGTGCCTCCGCCCATCAGTGTGGTTACTTTTCCTCCTTGAAAGTTGTCGGAAGTGATAGACATATCTCCACCACCAAGCATGGCTGTGACGTTTATATGGTCGGCATCATTGGGAGGAGTTTTCTTCCCTATTTCATCGGCAACCTGATCAGCTGCATTTGTAAAAACATGAGCGGATACTATCGGACTTTTGCTTTTTCTGCTAAGTATGACCAATCCAATCACTATCAAAAGAACGGGCCAAAAAAGCTTACGTGTATCGTACCAATGCCAGTCGAATTCATAAGACAAGACATCGGACATGATAAAGAAACCGCCTACTGCCATCAGTATGATGCCAGGGCTTTTATTTTCTTTGGATGAAAGGAATATTGCTCCGATAATAATCATGATTCCTTTCCAATTGAATAGGTAGTAAGAGATTTCGTAAGGAATCAAGTCCAAATTGTCAAGTAGAAATAGTGTGCCTAATGCGATGAGTATGAGGCCTACTGCTCCTGATCGAGAACCAGATGATGGTGTTTTTTGTGATGTACGTTTTGACATGGTTTTATGAGTTATTGATTACGATACAATATTACGCCTTCGTCTATGGCTGGGGCATATTGAATCGGCCAACCCGGTGATAAAATAGGTAAAACCGGAGCTACACTGTGTTAATATATTATTCTTCCAGGGTTAGACTACCTTAAGGGAAATAGCTATACAGGCTGTTTCCATCAAAACCAAAAACTCAAAAGCATGAAACGAATTTATTTATTGACGCTGGCCATAAGTTTGGCAGTGACGAACCTTCAAGCACAAAACGAGGGACTAAAAAAGTTAGATTTTTTTATTGGAGAATGGGAGCTGACTACAAAAGCGAGTCGTCCAGATGGATCTGTGATGATGGGTAAGGCCCGGACAAAGGCCTATTACATATTAGATCAAACGGCGATTCAAGATGATTTTTTTGCTTTGGATCCAAATGATAATATTGTTTTCAGAGGAACCAGTATTCGCAGCTATAATCGACAGTCAGGTAAGTATCAAATCGTTTGGGTAATGCCGGGTGTCAATGGTATTACTGATATTTCTGGTGTGATGTCCAATGGGAAGCTCGTGACCACGGGAAAGGGCTATGATGGTAACGGTGAATTTCTTGAACGATTCGAATATTACAATATCAAGCCGGATAGCTACTCATTTAAGATGGACCGGTCGTATGATGGAGGAAAGACCTGGCTAGTCAATTTCTCGAGTTTTGACGCAAAAAAAGTGAAGTAGTCGAAACCACTTCACTTATACCTTTTTCTATTTGCTATTTGTCTTCTTAGAGTGATTCGCCTAGAGAAGCCAATCTTTTGCTTGGAATCATTCCTTTGATAGAGATGGACTGCTCATTCATAACGTATTTAAGCTTTCCTTCTGAGATGTAGATCACGGCGTTAGCACCTTTTTGGATGTGATCTTTGTCTTCACTGACCAGTAAGACACTTTTTTCGTACAAACTAGCGTACAGTGGTTTTATCAAACCACCCTGTGCTTTAGATAGATAGACCAAATGACATTTTTCAGCATCGCTGGTGTTGTTCAATTTGACTACCTCCAAGTTGTCTTTGCGTGAAGCAAATCGAACCAATTCTGCGTAAATAGGGGAATTTCCCATTACACCAACCTTAATCACAGAAGGGTTGTTAGGCCATACGATGTATTCCGTGAATTTGTAAACAAGCAAAGCCTTGAATTTATCCGATTCATCCGAAAATGCGGAGAAGCTCAAAGTCATGCATAGTGCTGCTACTACAAATGATCTCATTTTTAAGTTTTTAAGTGGATGTAAGCCATCGATTTATTTACCAATTCCTACAATGCAAAGGTGACTATAAGTGGAATCCCTATCAATAGAGTATTCTCTGAATTTTGTAGGGTATATGCGTAATTTACTTACTACGCATAAACCAAAGCGTAATACCCTCACTTGTGTAATCCCAGGTGTGGTAGACCTCAAACCCAAACCTTTCATACACCCTCTTGTTCTTGGCTATGGAGGTTTCTAGATAAATGGGAAGATTCTGTTTCTCTGCCTCATCAAATACCGCTTTTTGTAGCTCGTAGGCGGCTCCTTTTCCTTTGCCTTCATCGCTCACCCCAAAAAACCAGAAATACATGAAATCACCCGATTGCGGTCGTTGTTTTTTTACGTAGCTATCTCTTTTTAGTACTTTGAATATTCTTTCTATTCCAATAGCTGTAAATGCCAACACCAATTGGTTCCAGTAGTCTTTCAGGTTTTCCTTATGACTATTGAATCTATAGCAGACGGCTACACCCGTTCGGTCTGAGGATAAAAAAATAGCGTTTCTTCTGAGGGCCGTTCTAAAAACATACCGTGCCAGCCATCTCATCCGCTGTGGTTCTTTCTTGTCGTTTTTAATAACGGAAAGAACACTGGGATTGTAGGGGAAGGATTCCGCGATGATATCAATGACTAAT
This sequence comes from Reichenbachiella sp., assembly GCF_033344935.1. Taxonomy (NCBI): domain Bacteria; kingdom Pseudomonadati; phylum Bacteroidota; class Cytophagia; order Cytophagales; family Reichenbachiellaceae; genus Reichenbachiella; species Reichenbachiella sp. The sequence goes on from NZ_JAWPMM010000001.1 coordinate 2,148,559, forward strand.
CCTTCGTCGGCTTTGGTGGCTTTTTGCATAGGTGATCTGATCAAAGCGCTAAAATAGTAGTAAGTGTTGGAATGAAAAATAAAAAGCCATTCCTATAAACTGGAATGGCTTTTACCCCTCAATTCTTCCCACAATATTTTACATCGGGTGGAGGATTAAAACTTATAGTTGAGTCCTACTCCGAACATTCTTCCGATTCGTGAACGTGTCACATTAAACACTGGTCTCGCATTGGCTTCAATGCCTTCATTGAAAATGTCATTTCCAAATACATAGCCCGTGAGATCACCATCCAACCATTTCTTTTCCACTCTTACATTGATGATGGTACGGTCATTGTCTGGCGCTACCGCTACTGTGTTTGCTTCTGGAAGCGCAATATTTTCAAATCGCTCTTGAGCCGTTAAATAGTTGCCCTGAGTATTGAATGTAGTGCCATATATCATACTCATGCTGAAGTTGATTTGCCTTGGCAGATCAAAATCCCCTTTGAATCTGAAAACATGTGATGGAACTTTTGAAACCTCGGGCGTCATATCCTTGTCAGTTACAATGGCTGGATCGTTGACATCGAAATCTGGATTCTCTTGAAGCTCCCATGTTGATTTTAAATAGGAGTGGGTTAACTCAAAACTAACACCATGAACGGGGATAATTTTCACAGTACTTTCTGTTCCTAAAGTAGTTCCTTGCACATAGTTTCCGTATAGATAATAGGTGGCCAATCGTCCTGGCTGAGTAGCTGATTCGCTATTCTGCTCAGCTGCTGCCTCCGGAGAAATACCTATTCCATCCTGAATACTCGTATAATAAAAGTTGGACTCAAATGTTAGCTGATTGTCAATATTAGCTCGAAACCCTGCTTCCCAAGTTCTGAAACGAGTAGGTACTGTGCTAGAGCCGTTTTTAACAGCTACGCTAGGATTGCTAGATATCAACCCTTGGGCAGTAGCATCAATAGTAGCTTGACCCGTCGGAGAGGCTATAAAGGCATCAGCTTGAGCCTGAGCAGTGGCATCATCTGCTCCGCCTGCAATTGTCGCATCGTATGCATTTTGGTAAACACCCTGAGTGGCTGCCTGTGTCCATGCTGCTTCTGACGGAGTTTGGAACAAAAACAAATCAATATTTGTGTTGTTGAAACCTGGTGTACTGAAGGACTGAGTGAAACCTCCCCATAGCGTGAGGTTTTCTGTAGGAATATAACTCACTTTGGCCATTGGAGACAAATAAAAGTCGTCGTTCACCAAAGAGTAGTTTTCAGCTTTGATACCTACCAAGAAATTAAGTTTACCATCAGCCAATTTGATCTTGTCCTGGATGAAAGCTCCTTTCAAAGATTCGGTACTCTGAGGGTCTACATAATTGATAGCGCTAGTCGCATTGATGTCATGTACGTCGATTTTGTTGATTCTATAATTAAAACCTACACTCAAATCGTTCTTATCACCTAATGATAAGTTGTCCTGAACTTCTAAGTCATACGTGGAGTTGGAAATTTCGAAACCTCCGGAAAGTCTGTTGAAATCATTTTCCATGTTGGAAGATACTCTCACGAATAAACTGTGATTATCATTGAAACTATGGTCATATCTCAAGTTGCCTACAAAACGATTGGCACTTACATCCTTTTCAACTAAAACATCATTGCCAGAGAAAGCAAAGTCATCACCGTAATAACTGCTGTAGTCAATTGTTTTGAGGGTGTTGTAATGTGTATTCAATGAAATGGCACCTTGTTCACTCACCTTATACTTAGCTTTCATACCCAGACTAAACATGTCTATTTTCTCAAAATCTTCTGTGAATCGGCTATTGGCAACGACTTGATCTCCATTTTCATCTTGACCGGCCAATGATTCCCATCCTTTGAAGAGTCTCATTTTCCCATAACCTGAGATGGAAAAATTGTCACTTAATGCGCCGCCAGCTCTCAAGCTAGTAGCAACATATCCAGCAGACCCACCTTCAGCCCTTGCATTGATTCCATCATAGTTGTCCGGAGTTTTAGTGAAAATATTCACAACGCCAGTAGCGGAATTGGCACCGTAGACAGTTCCTCCAGATCCGCGAATCACTTCGATTCTGTCAATTTCATCCAGAGGGATATCGAAGTTTCGGAATGAAAAGGATGAAGACATCAAATCCTGAATAGGAGTGCCATCTAGTAGATAAAGAACGGTTCCTGTTAATCCATTAGTTACTTGTGAGTATCTGACGTTAGATTCAGCATTTGAATATTCGTCTTGCACGCCCCAGTAACCTGGAACTAATCTTAATACTTCGTGTAGGGTAGTGGCACCTGAGTGCTCAATATCCTTGGAAGTCACCACATAAATAGAAGAAGAAACGTCTTGTAGTCTTTCAGCTTTCTTAGAAACCGAAGTAATCTCAAGATTCATTAAATCTTCCAACGACATGTCAAACATGTTTTCGTCAATGTCCTGAGCAAAAAGGCTCGGGCTCATTATCATACACATACATAGTGTGTAGTAGGATAAAATGATTTTAAAATGCTTCATATTGTTTTGTTTAGGGCGTATTCTCTCGTGCCATCTTCCGATGGCCTGAAATTCGCCTGAATTAAAGGTTTTTCTTGAGTTAGATTGGTTTGCCTAGTGCCAGTAATTTGGAACTAGGGATCATTTTTTTGTTTCTGATACTTTTCTCGTCTATGAGAAACCTGAGTTTACCACTTTCAAGATAGAACCCTATGTCAGAGCCCTTTCCTGTAAGATCACTGTTTTCCGATACGACTAAAACGCTCCTGCTTCCAATGGCCGAATTGTATGCGCTTAATTCGGAATTTTCGGAATTTGGAAGAAAAATAATGTCGCATTTCCCAGCGTCATTTGGGCCGGTAATATCTAATACCGTCATGTTGCCTTTGGATGCGGCAAAATTGGATAGCTCTTTTGATACTCCAGATTTGCCTGCAACACCGACTGTCACATTCTTTTTGCCTGATGGCCATTCTATGTATTCGGCAAACTTGTAAATGAAAAGTGCTTTGAATTTACTTTCCTGAGCTTGACTTTGATGGGAGAGTCCCAACGTCAGGAATAGTGCTAATCCAAATATGATTTTATTTTGCTTCATAAAGTTTTGATTTGAGTCAGTTCTTTTTGATTAGTTATTTTCTTTTTTCGCCAATTTGAATTTACTCATGCTGTCTTTCAGTCCGGTCGCTACATGAGTCAATTGTTCAGATTTTTGGCTGTAATTTTCCATTCCGGAAGATAATTCCGTTGCCGAACTTGCCACTTCTTCCGTACCTGCTGCTGTTTGTTCTGCAATTACCACGACTGATTCGGTGATGGAAACCACCTTGCCAATATCTGTTTGTTGTGTTTGAGTTGCATTTACAATTTCCTCTGAATAGGATAAGGTTCGGGTGGTAGAGTCTGCAATTTCTTTAAATACTTCAGAGGCTTCTGTTGATGCTCGACCACCCACTTTAACACTCTGATTCATCGTTTCCATCACTTGTGCTGCTTGCTCAGTATCCTTCTGTACATCTGCTACCAAGGTTTCAATTTCTCTTGCTGAGCTCCGAGAATCTTCAGCTAGTTTTCTAATTTCTTCTGCTACTACAGCAAATCCTCTTCCAGCATCACCGGCCTGAGCCGCTTCTATCGCCGCGTTCAGAGCCAAAAGGTTTGTTTGAGAAGCGATTTCTGTAATTACCCCAAGTACTCTTGTGATCTCTTCAGATCGTTGAGTAAGCACTTTGATAGAGTCATTAGTTTTTACGGAGTAGACCGCTATTTCTTCCATACTGGTAGCCACGTTGTCCACCATTTCTTTACCTTTTTTGCTACTGTCAACACCGGATTTAGCTGCCTCATTAATATTGGCGGCTTTGCTACCCATTTCATTGGATGAATTTCTAATACCTTCTACCAAGTTGGAAGCTTCATCCACTTTCACTACTTGATTCTGTGCGCCAGTGCTCATTTGTCCAATAGCGGAAGCTATTTCTCCTGTGTTGGCTGACATTTCTTCACTAGCATTGAGCATTTCAGTAGAGGCTTCTTCTACTACAATCGCACTATCCGTAATTTGAACCAAGAGATCGTTCAGGTTAGAAGTGGCCTTGTTCAAGTTGCTAACCAAAGTGTAAATGTCTCCTTTAGAATCTAACTGGTACTTATGAGTCAAGTCTCCATCGGCCAGAGCAGTAACAATTTTATTTACTTCGAGAATTGGGGTAGCAATAGAATGAAGCAAATGGTTGATGGCATCGCTTAGTTGTAACCAGGCACCTGCTTTAGCGTCGGTAGAAATGCGAGTATCCAGTCTGCCTTCTTCTCCAGCTGCTTTCACTACTTCATTGGTCTCGTTAATTACCTCCTTAAGATTGGATCGCATGGATAACAAGGCATGTCCCAATACATCATTTTCACTAAGCGCCTGGAAATCTGCTTCTAAATTGCCTTTACCAACTTCGCTGGCAAACTCAGATGAGGATCTAAATCCTTGAATAAGTGAATTAATACCGTGACTCATTTCGCCTATTTCATCATTGTTCATCACCGTAATAGACTCTGGAATCACACCAAGACGTATTTGAGCGATTTTTTCTTGCAGGGCTTTAACAGGTTTTGTAATGTTTCTCGATAGCCATCCGGAAATAACCAATCCAAATATGGCCCCGACTAACCCTAAGATGAATATGGCGAGACTTAAGTCGGAAAATGAATTTTCCATTTCAAGACTGATACTATTGGTTTCTGCTGATTTGGCTGCCATGGTAGCATCCAGCCTTTCTATTAATTCATCACAGATGGGGATAATATTGCCCTCTACTAGATCCTCACAAACAAAGAGCGTCATAGCATCCTCATAGGCCAATGCAGAATTAAGACTTTCCATGATGGTTTTCTGATCACTCAATATTGATTCAAAGGTTTCCAGAATTGATCCCATCACTTCCGCTTCTTCTGGGTGAGTAGTGGTAATGATAGTTTGTAATTTCTCTTTTAGTTCAGGATAAGTTTCTTGATGGATAACTCTCAGCTTTTCTTTATCCTTTTCATACCGGCTCACATATACCCAATTGGTCGAATATGCCTTACTGTCTTTGATAAGATTTCTGAAATCGCCGTAGGTATCTAGTGTTGGATAAACATCTTTAAAAACTTTGTTCAGTAGATCAATACTGTTGTTTAGTGTACTATAAGTATATAGTCCATTCAAAGTGATCACTCCTATGAGGATATAAAAACTAAGTCGGATTTTTCTTCCGATAGTAAAATTGAATTTTATCAGATGCCTTAGCTCCATCATTATGTTGATTCTGTTATGTTCTGACTTTAATTTAATAAAATCAAAGCAAACTGAGTTTATAAATGTTAATTCTATTGGTCAAGAAATATTATCAGAATTAACTTTCTACAAAAGTACAGTGGTGAAGTTGTTTAAGACAATAAGCGGAACTACTCAATTTTCGATTAGGAGAATATACGGATAGTTGTATGTTGGTACATATAGGTAAAATATTTGAATCTTTCAGAATAGCAGAGATAGGGGCGTATTTGGCCTAACTTCATGAAGTAGGGTTTGTAGTTATCCAATAATACCTTATAAAGGCTGAATTTCTAATGCTTGCGCATCGTGTATTAAAATAATGATTTCAATCATGTCTCACAAAACATGGCTTTTAATCACCATTAGTTTTTCTCTTGTCATGTCGTGCATCGAATGCGGGATGCTGCCTAATCCAAGACCAGAAGAGTCGCGTCCCCCAAATGGCATCCAATCCACCCTAAAGGCTGTATGATCGTTGACCATCACAGCCGTGGAATTGAGTTTTTTTACAGTGTCAAGGGCAATGTTGATATCTTTGGTGAATACGGAAGATTGAAATGCAAATTCTAATGAGTTGGCTCTATCGATAGCTTCTTGTCGGTCAGTATAAGAATAGATACATACCACGGGGCCAAAGATTTCCTGCGAAGAAACCTTGCAGTCTTCCGAGGGATTAAGAATAATAGTCGGTTCGTAAAAGGTATCTGAAAGCTTTTGTCCGCCACAAATTATTTTAGCTCCTTTGTCTTTAGCTTCAGTTACCCATTCGTGAACTCGGTCAACTTCTTTCGGTAGAATAAGAGGACCTACCTCGGTTTCTTTATCAAGTGGGTTGCCAGACACTAGCGCCCTCACCTGGGAGTCCATTTCTTCTACGATTTCATCTATAATAGATTCATGGGCATATATACGCTGTACTGATACACACACTTGTCCAGCGTGGTAGAAGCCTCCTTTGACTAAGGCAGGTATCATAGTTTTGATATCAGCATCTGGCTCTATGATGACAGGAGCCGCTCCGCCATGTTCGAGTGCGCAGCGGGTACCAGGAGCCAATTTAGATCTTAAGTACCAGCCAACTTTTGCAGATCCGATGAAAGAAAAGAAATTGACTTTTGGACTTGTAACTAATTGTTCTGCCACCTCATTTTCACATGGCATGCAAGTACACCACCCTTTTGGGAGTCCGGCAGATTCAAATATTTCAACCAGCAGCAAGCAAGTCAGTGGAGTGGTTGGAGCTGGTTTGATTATGACAGGACTTCCCACTGCTATGGCCGGAATGGTCTGATGTATGATCAAATTAATCGGATGATTGAAGGCGCTAACTGAAGCCACTACACCAATGGGTTCCCGCATGGTATAGGCGATACGATTGGCTGATGAAGCCGTGTGTCCCATCGCAATTTCTTCTCCCTTCAGATGTCCCATGTTTTCGATGGCCAGTTTTACTCCATTGATGGCACGTTTCATTTCTACTTCAGTATCCATCCATGGCTTGCCACCTTCCATGGCGGAAACTTGAATGATTTCTTCTGAACGCTCTTCCATCAAGAAGGCAATGTTTTCAAGAATTTCAACTCTTTGATGTTTTGGAATCCATTGGGTCTGGTCTGAGAATAGCGCATGGGCTCGATCTATGGCTCCACTCATTTCTTTGCTTGTGGCTAGCGGTATTTCTTTAATCAATGATTGATCGAAAGGTGCGTAAACAGATAGTTTTGACATAGCAGTAATAAAGTTAATTAGGGTTAGAGTGCTTTGGCTTTTTCTTTGATTTTAACATTCAAAATGGCATGATTGAGAGAGTAGTCCACCGGGCAATCGATAAGATGGACGCCATCAGTATTCAGACAGTGATTGAGCGTTTCGCTAAAGTCTGCATCACTCTTTATACGATGTCCTATTGCACCATAACTCTCTGCATACTTCACAAAATCAGGGTTGTTATAATCCAGTCCGAAATTGTCAAATCCCATACCTTCCTGTTTCCATTTGATCATGCCGTAGGCGTTGTCATTTAATATGATGACTACCACATGAAGGTTTTCTCTTACGGCGGTTTCCAGTTCTTGAGAATTCATCATAAACCCACCGTCTCCGCAAACTGCAATAACTTTTTTGTCTGGGTGAATCAGTTTGGCCGCCATGGCAGAAGGTAAACCGGCGCCCATCGTGGCTAGTGCATTGTCAAGTAGCAAGGTATTAGGCTCATAGCATTTATAATTTCGAGCAAACCAAATTTTGTATACCCCATTGTCGAGTGTGACAATCCCATCTGATGGCATGAGCTTTCTAATTTCATTTACGATACGCTGTGGGAGCATCGGATATCTGTCGTCTTGGAAATATTTTGATATATGTGATTCTACTTCTTCATCTACTTTTTTGAAAAAACTAAAATCCCAGTGCTTTTGTTTGGTGATGCCCTCCATAATTTCCCAAACAGATGCGGCGATGTCTCCAAGGACATCCAAATCGGGGAAATAAACCTGATCTACTTCAGCTGAGAAGAAGTTGATGTGAATGACTTTTTTACCACCATGCTCCATGAAAAATGGGGGCTTCTCTATGACATCATGTCCTACGTTAATAATTAAATCGGCTTTGTCAATGGCATAGTGTAGATAATCATTGGATGAAAGGGCTGCAGTGCCAATGTGCTGATCGTGTCGATTGTCGACTACTCCTTTTCCCATTTGGGTATCGAAGAAATAGATCCCTGTTTTTTCTATGAGTTTGAGTAGAGCGTTTCCGGTTCTTTTTCTATTAGCACCAGCACCAATTAGTATGAGCGGCATTTTTGATGCCTCAATCATGTTGATGGCTTCTTTGATGGCCTTTGGGTCAGGGGCAGGTCTGCGAACTGCAGGAACACTAAATAGTGGTTCGTCTGCTGATTCGGCTGCTACGTCTTCAGGCAATTCAATATGTGCAGCTCCTGGGCGTTCCTCAGAGGCCAATCGAAAGGCTTCTCTTATGATGGATGGGATATTGTTGGCGCTGACCACTTGTTTGGTATACTTGGTGATGGGACGCATCATGTCTACCACATCAAGAATCTGGAATCTACCTTGCTTACTTTTTTTAATAGGCTTTTGTCCTGTGATCATTAGCATGGGCATAGCGCCCAACTGGGCATAAGCAGCAGGAGTAACCAAATTGGTTGCACCAGGTCCTAGTGTCGACAGGCAAACTCCCGGTTTCCCAGTAAGGCGTCCATAGGTGGCAGCCATAAAGCCAGCACCTTGTTCATGTCGGGTGAGTATCAGTCGGATAGTAGAGTCTTTTAGAGAATTGAGGAGGTCCAGGTTTTCTTCTCCTGGAATTCCAAAAATGTATTCTACACCTTCATTCTCCAGTGCTTGGACAAATAAATCAGAAGCTTTGGTCATGTCGTTTTCGTTTGGCTTGATCTACTTTGAATTTACGGCTTTAGCATGGACGTGCCAAGTGTCTGGATGATTTTATACCCTTAAAGGGCTAATGATCGGTATTTTTACTTACCTTAATATTTAAATAATGACGTGAAATGGAAGAATTGATTGATTTTTTTACAGAAGTCCCCAGGTGGTTTAGAGCTACTGTGATTATTGGCGGATTGCTTGGATTCTGGATTCTGGAAGGTATTGTGCCCTTGTATCAATTTCAATATAATAAGCTCAAGCATGCTGGTGTTAATTTACTTTTTACATTGAGTACAGTGGTAATTGCTTTTGCTATGGCAGGCTTGCTGCTTCTAGCCTCGGATACCGTAGCTCAAAATCAATTTGGGTTGCTCTATCTGATTGACATGCCCTTGTGGCTGCAGGTCGTGATTGGTGTATTGTTGATGGATTTAATAGGCGCTTATCTCATTCATTTAGTTGAGCACAAGGTGAAGTGGTTATGGAAATTTCATTTGGTACATCATTCGGATACGAATATCGATGTCACTAGCGGGCTACGTCATCATCCAGGTGAAGCGGTGTTTAGAATGATATTTACTATTTGTGCAGTAATCTTAATTGGCGCTCCAATGGGCATTATTATGTTGTATCAAACGCTTTCTGGTCTTTTTGCACACCTGACACATACGAACACTTCACCGTTAGGAAAGTGGGATAAGACTTTTTCTTACTTGTTCGTCACACCTGATATGCATAAAGTACATCATCATTATACCCAGCCTTGGACCGATACGAACTATGGAAATATCTTTTCTATCTGGGATCGATTATTTGGTACTTTTCAATATGTGGATGATATGAGTCAAATTAAATATGGAATTGATACACATATGAAGCCTGAAGAGAATTCTAGAATAGGCAACCTATTGGCCATTCCTTTTCAAAAGTATCGAGTACCTCCGGAGTCAAAATTTGGTTCGGAATGAGTAATAGCCAACCACTTTGTCTGTCAAATCACTGAAAGATTTGTGGTATACGATAATGTCGTAGTTGTTTTCGGTTTGATAAAACGATCCTTCAAAATAGTAGGGGTCCGGCCCGTCCACCCAGTACTGGTAGTCATATATTCCTTGTTTGAGTAATACTTCACCGATATAAGATTGACTCAATTTGTCGTATCGTAATAAACTCTTTTGATTCCTCTGATAGTCATTGAAAGATCCCAGAACATAAACTGGATGAGATAATTGGGTAGATTGTATTTGAAATTTGGTAAGAATATAGTCACAGGCCAAATATTCTCCCATGGTTTCTGTAGTCGCGATTACAAAACCACCATTTCTATCTCTGAGTAAGGAGTAGGCCTCATGTTTTCTGCTCTTGCCCGGGTTTACCGAGGCTTTTCTGGGGTTAGAGTTGGGGTCGACATGAGCCACATAGGCACCTCTGAAACTATAACTTCTCAAATCAGCTTGTCTAAATTCATTGCCTCCTTTGAAGTTGTTTTCCATATTAAAGTGTCGGTATTCTAAAAGTGACTTATCTCTTCTTATGGCTGTGGGTTGGAGGTTGGTAAGGGCATTGTCCCATCTCTGGTTTTGTCTGACGACAATTTTAAATTCAGTTCTGGGGTTCGTCACTTTGATTCGACTATGAATGATGTCAAAGTCTATTTGCTGATTGAAGTCACGTTCCAATACGCCTGTTGATATTCTGGTGTTAGGTTGTATATTGACGTTATTGTCAAACACTATAAATCTTCTTGTGAATAGCAAATCATTTTCGTCTCCATTTTGATAGACCTGAATAATATAATTTCCAGTGGTTTTCACTCTGGGTATATTAAACCAATAATTAACATACAATGTATTCGCGTTAATAGAGTATTCAAAATCTCTCAAATCAAAACTGTTGTAGTCATACAAAAACTCTATATCGTTCAATACTGATTTGCTCCAGTCTGCATTACAATGAACAATTTTTGCCTGAACATCAATGTATTCTTCCAGTAAAAGATCGAATTGGAGCAGCAGCTTTTCTACTAAACCTCTTGGTACAATGGGTGCGGCCAATTCTTGATCTGGGTTGAGTGTTACCGGATAGAGCTGTACCGTACCAACAAATGGCTCGTAGCTTTTGTTCTCATAACTTATTTCCTTTTGCTGTGCGAGGCAGTTCGGGCTAATTTTTGCTAGTAAGATGCAGAGGATAAAAAATAAACGGAAAAAAATCATAGATCGGAATTGAAACGTGTAGACGAAAGTACATTGGAATATTTTGAATAAAAATAAATTTTATTCCAACCCTTTTTTCATTTGTAGTGTCCTACCATCAACCAAAACCAATAATCGTTCCAGCGAGAATGGAGAGAGACGAGAAAAAACTCATTAAAGACTGTGTCAGAGGTAAGAGGCAAGCTCAGGAGCAGCTTTATCAGTTGTACTCGTCTAGAATGTTTGCCATTTGCCTCAGGTACACGAAAGCTCAGCAAGAAGCAGAAGATGTTTTGCAGGATTCGTTTATCAAAGTTTTCAAGCAAATAAAAAATTATAAGGGAGATGCGCCGCTGGTTTTTTGGATTAAGCGGATTGTTATAAATACAGCGTTGAATTCGCAGCGAAGCAAGTTGTACTTGTATCCAATGGTTGATGTAGATGACTTACGAGAATCTCCTGGAGCACAACAGGATGTTTCGGATTATTCCATGGAGGAGTTGTTGACCATGGTGAAATCCTTACCAGGAAGTAGCCAGATCATATTCAATTTATATGCCATAGAAGGATATAAACACCATGAGATTGCTGAAATGCTGGAGATTTCTGTTGGGACCTCAAAGTCTCAATATTCCAGAGCAAAGTATTTGCTCAGAGAGAAAATGAAAGAAAACACAAAGAACTATGGGAAGGGCTAATTGGACATTTGAGGAGCAGTGGAGTCAGGCCTTAGGAGAGGCTGAAGTACCCGCGCCAGGACAGGTTTGGATAGCGATCGATGGTCAGTTGGCTAATGAACAGGCTGTCGGATTTAAAAAACAGGCTGATTTCTATAAATGGGTGGCTGCTGCTTGCTTGCTTCTATTTGGGCTTGGAGGAACATTTTATTGGTTTAGTGGATCGGGTTCGTCCGATGTAGAGATAGTAAAAAGTGAATCTCAGCTCGATACAAAAGGGAAGATCAGTGACAAAAATACACCGATGGAAATGGCTGTTCTGGATGATAGAGAGGAAGAGACAATTGAGGCAACCAATGAATCGAGTGTAAACGAAGAGGTTGAAAAGTTATCCATTGGTGTGGCCTCAACTAAAACTTTGGCAATTGTCAATAATTCAACATCGACAACTGATCTGGTTGGATTGAATAAAGAAAGAATGATTGGACGTGATCAAGAGTTAGGTCAGGAATGGATAATGTTTACCTCTAAACCAACTTCGCTAGCAACAAACCTAACCCCCTGGAAAACTGATCAACTTTACGGAGTACCTAAGACATGGGAAGTGATAGCCGAAGAAAAATCAACAAGTCCTCTTTGGGCAGGTGTTAGTTTTTCGACTGGGTCATTTGATCCCGGATTTGGTAGCTCACAAGATGACTTTGTATTTGCTAGTCAAGAGGGATTTGTAATGGATGCCATGGTCTCACAAGTTCCTCCACAACAAAGCCCCAGCTACTCCTCAGGCCAATCAGTAGCCGGGGGAGTAAATCTTGGTAAGCGATTGCACAAACGGTTGGTGTTGAGCAGCGGATTGCATTATAGTGCGTTCAATACAGGGTCTGTGTCAAGTCAGGTGGTAGCTGATGCCAATAACAACAACTATGCGTTGACGGCTGAGACTAGCGACCGCAATCTTGAGACTGCTCTTTCGGAAGGCAACCTTAGGTATGCAGGGGAGGAAGTGCAGCTGGCCAATGAGTATCAATACCTGACTGTGCCTTTGAAAGCTGGTTATGTCCTGCTGGATAAGAAATTCAATATTACACTCAATACAGGTTTGTCGAGCAATTTTCTTATCGATTCAAAGCTCGCGTCTACTGGTGAAGGGCAAGCGTTAAATAATGATTTTAGCACGTCCCAGAATTACGAAAGTGTCTATTTCAATTTCTTGACCAGTGTGGAATTTGGATATTTATTTAAACAACACTACCAGTTCTTATTTGAGCCAAATTATAATCAGGCACTCACTGACTTTACAAGTTCCAATCATTCTGATGCGGCTAAACCTAAAAATATTGGGTTAACCGTCGGATTTAGGTATAACTTCTAAACAAAACAATCATGAAACCAAGCTACATACCAACGAAAAGTTTGAAAGCCATTAGCAAACTAATTGCTTCAGGAATATTGTATTTACTTATGCTTTCGATTTTAGGAAGTTGTGAGGATTCTTCCTGTGATACTGAAATGATTACATACTACGAGCCTGTTTTTGCGGCAAAGTCGGAGGTAATCAAGGACGCTGAATTTGAGGAGCCACAACAAATAAACAATCCAGGTAAAATTTATTATAAAGACGAATACCTTTTTATCAATGAAGTGGATAAAGGCATTCATGTCATTGACAATAGAGATAGATCAAATCCTAAGACGGTGGGTTTTGTAACTCTTCCAGGGAATAAAGATTTAGCGGCTAAAGGTGATTTTTTGTATGCCGATAATTACACGGATTTGGTGGTGTTGGATATTAGCAACAAGACCAACATTGTAGAAGTAAATAGAATAGAAAACGTGTTCGACGCCTACTATTATTATACGGAAGAAGCAGGTATGCTTATTTCATATACGGAAGTCCAAGAGGAAGTGGAAATAGATTGTGGAAAGGAAGATTGGAGATATTATACTGATGATATGCTTTTTTCTTCCGCGGAATCGAACTTAGCAAGTAGTAGTGGAGCCGGTATCGGTGGGTCTTTGGCTCGATTTACAATTACAGATAATTACCTGTACACCGTTAATGAGTACCGACTAAAGCTTTTTGACATTACAATCACCGATAGTCCAATTGAAGGGAATACTGTGGATCTTGGTTGGGGAATTGAAACCATTTTTCCTTATGAAGATAAGTTATTCTTTGGTGCAAGATCCGGTATGCATATTTATGACAACTCAAATCCTGCAGAGCCATCCTATATTTCCACCTACGAACATATCAATACTTGTGACCCAGTAGTGGTTCAAAATGATCTGGCCTATGTGACGCTTCGATCCGGAACTGAGTGTGAGACCTTTACCAATCAACTGGATGTTATAGATATATCTAATGTGAATAATCCAGAATTGGTCGTTACTCATGAGATGGAAAACCCGCATGGCTTAGGCGTCAAGGGAAACTGCTTATTTATTGCAGAAGGGGATTATGGACTCAAAGTTTTCAACGCCTCAGATCCATTAAAAATAGGAGAGCGCCTAACCGCTCATCACAAAGAAGTACATGCTTTAGATGTCATCCCACTAGATGATGTCTTATTCATGATTGGTAAGGACGGATTGCATCAATACAATTACGACTGCAATAATCAGTTTGATTACCTCAGTACGATAAGTTTTTAATGATTCGGTTTATTTGATTAGTAAGGGCTGACCAATAGGTCAGCTTTTATCTTTTTCTCACTTCTACCAAACACCTAAAACCAACATCTGTTTTGTACGACTGTGTATAATCTTCTTCAAAAAGTGCTTCCTCCGTATTAGGAGTTAGATAGCTGCCTCCAATAGCATAACCTTCTGATACCAATTCTTTTACATTGCCATATAGATTGTAGAAACCTCTTGCGTTTGGTTCAAAACTATATATGTATTGTGGAATCTCAATTGGAATACCACCATTCTCATACTTCAGGTTGACGTTGTAGCTAATAAAGGAAGCTTTTAAAAGCATAGACTCGGAGGCAAAACGTTTACTTAGGATGTCTTCCTCTAAAAACTGACTTCCTTTTTTTGTTACTTCATGAGGGGCAATTCTAATTTCATCGATATGAGAGCCGGCGGCTTTCATCCATTCTTCTTTCGTTGGTAACCTGCCGCTAAACTTATATTTTCGAGGTTCATCTCTCAGCATTTCTTTCAGACCAACGTTTAATTGTTCTGCACGCCACTTGCAATAGGTTTCGGCTGTTTCGTGAGACACTGCCAGAACAGGGTAGAAGTAGAATTCGGAATTTTTGTAATAGTTCAACACGTATTTGTTTTCCTGTTTGGGGATGTAGGTTCTGTCTTTGTATTTACCTGAATCCTTCACCATAAAGAACAGAAACTCCTCGAAATGGATGTTGGCCACTTCTGTCTGGTCAAGATATTTACCTTTAGCAATAGGGAGTGTGCCAGGAGGAACGATAAATCGTTGATTGTAGATTTCAGTGTTTTTATATTCCGAATCTTTCCAAGGATCATATTTACCATTGTAAAAAATTGACTTCTCTGAAAATTTATTGGCCACATATATTTGCATGGATTCACCAGAGTCGTCAGGTCTATAATTGTATATTGGAATACCTGTGCGTTCGCTGCAGCATCCAGGATCGAAACTTACAGGATGAAGCTCTTGAGCAAAGGAAAGAACCGGCGTAAGCAAAAGAAGTAGTATTTTTTTCATAGGTATTAATCTTACAATCAACGAACGATCTTGGTGATACATCTGAATCCTATATCTGTTTGATAGTCGAATTCTTTTGTGTGTTCGAAAAGGTCAGCGTGTGAATCTCCAGTCTTATAACTGCCACCAATGGCATAACCTTCACTCACAATTTCTTTGACATTCCCAAATAGGTTGTAAGCCCCTGTTACTCTAGGCTCAAATCCATAAATATAAAAAGGTATCTCTTTTCTAAGAGCAAACTCAGTTCCATGATCCAAATTTACGTTGTATCCATATATGGTAGATGCATTCAAAATTTTCTCGTCGGCAAATCCTTTAGTTACTACATCATTTTCAAGAAATTCCAAGCCTTTTTTGTTGACTTCGTAGGTACGGTCTTCTATTTCCTTTGAACTATGCCCAGCTGCTCGCTTCCATTCATGCTCTGACGGAAGTCTACCTATATATTTATATCTTTTGTATTTGCTTTCTTGTTCTAAGAAAACTTGAAGTCCTTCATTTAAATTCTGTGCACGCCAGTCGCAATAAGTCTGTGCGCTCAAAGGATTGATTCCCACTACTGGGAAAAAGTAAAACTCAGGATTGTTGTAGTAATCATTCATGTATTTGTCATCCAATACCGGTAAGTAAGAGTCATGAATGGCCTGACCCGAATCTCGCTCTACAAAGTGGAGAAATTCCTGGTAATGAATGTTGGCTACTTCTGTGGCGTCGATATAGGTCTTCTTAAATAATGGAATGGTATGTGGAGGAACTATAATGTCTTGAAAGTATAGAATGTTGCTCTTGTTTTCTTTCGCCTTCCAAGGATCATAATATCCGTTATAAAAGATGGATTGTTCAGAGTATTCATTGGCCTCGTCCAAAAACAAATGATCTATTTCATAAACCCTGTTATAGGTATAGATTTCTCTGTCGGTGATGGCGGAGACTGGACCTGGATCACTTGCAGTTGGGTGCTTTTTTGTCTGAGCATATCCGCAATCCGCAAAAAGAAAAAGTCCTAGTGCTGATAGAACAAATGCGTGAAGTATTGATTTCAATATTAAGTATTTAATTGCTGCAAATCCATTCTACAGCTTCATCCATATGCCCAAAGTCAAAGCGTCTTAATTCGGCCTTAACAAAATGATTGGCCAATCCCGGAAAAGAAGAAATCAAATTATCCTCTGTCATAAAACCTACTTTTCTGATAACCTTGTGATGATCCTTAATGAATTTTAAATGATGAAAGAAACTGTCCAAATTGTCCCAACCAGGGAATTTACTGGCTTTAACAATTAAGCCCGATAGTTCTCCAAACTCTTCAATGTATTGATCTACTTCTTCGGTCAAATTTTCCATGTCAAAAACCGAAATAGGGCCGGTCACAGAAACAATTACGTAGCCCTGATCTTTGTTTAGACTTAGATTAATCATAAGTAAATTTTGATGATTGCTGCGTTTAAAAATACATGAATTAATTTAAAATTCAATCAAACAAAGTGGACCTATTCGACGAACGAAACAAGTATTGATTAAAGGTGAAATGTATTTCTTAGGATCGTAATAAGTATTGTTCGGATAGTCCATTCGAGTATCTGGATTTTTCCGTCATTTTTTCGACCACCCATGTTATCTTAGCGATCGTTTACAAATGTCTACATGGATTATTTTGATCAAATAAAGGAAGCAACATCTTTCATTCAGAACTGTACGGGTTTCAATCCGGATTATGGAATCATTTTAGGTACCGGATTAGGAGCGTTGGTCAAAGATGTGAAAGTGGAAACGGAAATTAATTATGAAGATATTCCGCATTTTCCAGTATCAACGGTTGAATCACATTCAGGTAAATTGATATTCGGTCGACTAGGACATAAGAAGGTAGTTGTAATGAAAGGTAGATTTCACTACTATGAGGGCTACACAATGAAAGAGGTGACATTTCCCGTTCGAGTAATGAAATTATTGGGAATCAAGAAATTGGTAATTTCCAATGCCTCAGGTGCTTTAAATCCCAATTATAATAAAAGTGATTTGATGGTCATCAATGACCATATTAATTTGCAAACGGAGAATCCACTCACTGGAAAAAATCTGGATGAAATGGGTGTACGGTTTCCTGACATGAGCGAACCGTACGATCAGAAAATGATTGATACAGCCTTGAGAATTGGAGAAGAGGAGAATATTAAGCTGCATCAGGGCGTTTACGTAGGAGTGAATGGCCCGAATTTAGAAACTAGAGCGGAGTATCACATGTTGAGAGTAATTGGTGCGGATGCTGTGGGTATGTCCACAGTTCCAGAAAATATCGTAGCTAGACAAATGGATATTCCTGTTTTTGCGGTATCTGTATTAACTGATTTGTGCTATCCCGGCCATATACAAAAAATATCCGTAGAAGAGGTAATTGCTGCAGCGATGAAGGCTGAGCCGCATTTGACTCAGCTAATTGAGAAAGTGATCGCTGAAGATAAAATATAGAAGAAATTGAAAGTAGTATACAATAATATGAGTTTGGAAGGAAGAGTAGCCATCGTTACTGGCGCAAGTAAAGGTATCGGGCTAGAGATTGTTAAGTTACTATTGAGCAAGGGTGTGAAAGTAGCCGGGTGGAGCCGGACAGATAATGATATTACGGATCCGAATTATCTATTTATATCTGTAGATGTAAGCGATCCAGAAAGTGTCGCTCATGCGTACAATCAAACGACTGAAATGTTGGGAGAGGAAGTCGATATTTTAGTGAATAATGCTGGAATAGGACATTTTGGCAATATGGATGAGATGCCCTTCGAGCGGTGGAAGCAAATGTTTGATGTCAATGTTCATGGTATATACTTTGTATCCAATGCCGTCATCCCTAAGATGAAGGAGCTCGATCGAGGTCATATTATTAATATAGGATCTATAGCAGGAAAGAATCCTGTAAAAGGAATGGTCGGCTATGCGGGTACCAAGCATGCAGTGACAGGGATTTCCCATTCGATGTTTATGGAGCTTAGAGATTTTGGAATCAAAGTCACTTGCATCTATCCTGGAAGTGTTAATACCAACTTTTTCGATGATATCGATGCAGTGACTGCCAATGAAAACATGATGAGGCCTCAGGATGTGGCTGGTAGTGTGGTGCATTGTTTGGAGACCCATCCAAACTACCTGCCGGTAGATTTTGAAGTTAGACCTTTGCGTCCGAAGCCAACGAAATAAGTACAATTCAAAACTGCATTTCCCTTGTCGATACAAGTACAAAATCTCACGAAAATATACGGCCAGCAGAAAGCTGTAAACGGGATTTCATTTGAAGCCCGAAAGGGAGAAATTCTGGGTTTTTTGGGTCCCAATGGAGCGGGCAAATCAACGACCATGAAAATTGCGACTGGCTACTTAGGTGCGAGCGATGGCCAGGTGCTCATTGGAGGTATCGATGTCAGCGTAGATCCGTTAGGAGCTAAGCAGATTACGGGTTACTTGCCAGAACACAATCCATTGTATTTGGATATGTATATCCATGAGTTTTTAGCCTTTTCGGCTAAAGTAAATAAGATGAAGTCGGGTGAAATTAAATCGGCAGTCAAGCGGGTAGTCGAGATGTGCGGATTAACACTTGAACAAAACAAGAAAATTGGACAACTGTCGAAAGGTTATCGCCAAAGAGTCGGATTGGCACAAGCACTTTTGCATGACCCAGAGGTCCTAATTCTGGATGAGCCAACCACAGGACTAGACCCGAATCAAATATTAGAAATCAGGAAACTGATCAAAGAAGTGAGCAAAGACAAAACCGTGATTTTCTCTTCGCATATCATGCAGGAGGTTGAGGCGCTGTGCGATCGGGTGGTGGTAATCAATAAAGGAGAGTTGGTGGCTGATAAACCCATTGAAGAATTTTCCAAAGGACTTTCTGATGAAACCTTGCTTCGAGTAGAATTCAAGTCTGACGTGGATACTGCTTTGCTGGAGTCTATTGAGGAAATTATAACAGTGAAGTCTGTGAGTGCAGGCATTTATCAATTGCAAGTGACCAACAGTGAGGAGGCTAGAAGTGCGGTGTTTAGATTGGCAGGAGAGAAAAACTTACCCCTGGTTGGACTTCAGGAGGAGGAGAGTTCTTTCGATGAAATTTTCCATTTACTGACTAAAGAGAAATAGATGCTAGCAGTATTTGTAAAAGAGATTAATAGTTTTTTGAATAGCCTGATCGCGTACATCGTGATTGGCGTGTTTTTGACATCTATTGGTTTGCTCATGTGGGTGTTTCCCGAAAGTAGTATTCTCGAATACGGCTATGCGGACATGAGTACCTTGTTCAATCTTGGTCCTTATGTTTTCATGTTCCTGATTCCGGCCATTACGATGAGATTTTTCTCCGAAGAGAAAAGAACGGGCACGGAGGAGTTGCTCATGACTAAACCGCTAACCACCCTTCAAATAATATTAGGCAAGTACTTGGCCGGCTTTGCGTTGGTTGTACTTTCGGTTTTACCAACCCTGATCTATTTCTACTCAGTTTACACTTTAGGAAATCCTGTTGGGAATTTAGATATATCGGGAACCGTGGGGTCTTATGTAGGACTGGTTTTGCTGGGAGGTGTATTCGTGGCAATCGGAATATTCTCTTCGGCACTTACCGACAATCAAGTGGTAGCGTTTGTGCTGGCCGTGTTTTTATGTTTCGTGCTTTATTCTGGACTTTCCTCATTAGCGACGATTGATGTGTGGGGAAGTGCTTCTTTATTGCTCCAGGAGATGAGCCTTGTCTTTCATTATGAATCACTGAGCAGGGGACTTATAGATGTGGCAGATATGGTATACTTCATCAGTGTCATTGCGCTTATGGTGTTTTTTACTCAACTCAAATTAGACGCGAAGAAATGGTAAGTCATAAGCGAATAGAGAGTCTGTTGAGATTGGGCATTGGCATCCTTTTGATTGTGATTTTGAATCAATTGGCAGCACTATTCCCAGCCAGACTGGATCTGACTGAAGAGAAGAGATATTCTGTGACGCCTGCTACCAGGGCTTTATTGAATGACTTGCAAGAGGTAGTTTATGTTGAAGTTTTTCTCGAAGGAGAAATGCCTGCAGGATTCAAAAGATTGCGAAAAGCAATAGAAGAGACATTGAGTCAATTCGATTACTATGCGGATGGGTTGGTGAAGGTGGACTTCATAGATCCATCGTCCGCCTTGAATGAAAAAGCCCGAAACGAATATTTTCGATCGTTGATTGAAAGAGGTTTGCAGCCGACGAATTTGTCCTATAAACGAGATGGCAACAAAACCGAGAAACTAATTTTCCCTGGAGCTATTGTTAGCTATTACGGACAAGAAGTACCAGTCACATTATTGAGTGGGAGTCAGTCAGCTACGGCTGAAGAAAGACTGAATCAGTCGATAGAGGGGCTTGAATATGAATTAGCGAATGCCATTCGAATCTTGGCAAATGATCGCAGAAAAACCGTTGCGTTGATTCAAGGACATGGCGAGCCAGACAGCTTGAATTTAGCTGGATTAACTAATGCTTTGCTCGAAAAGTATGATGTGTTTAATGTCGATTTGAGTACGGAAGACAAGGATCTGGAGAAATATGATGCTGTGATTTTTCCAAAACCAACCACTACATTTTCTCAGAAAGAAAAATACCAAATCGATCAATACATTATGAATGGTGGTAAAACGCTCTTCTTTGTCGATGCACTTCGAGTCAATATGGACAGCGCTAGCGGAGAGGGTACATTTGCTTTCCCTTACGAAACCGGGCTGGATGATATGTTTTTCAAATATGGCGTCCGAATCAACAGAGATTTTGTACAGGATATCGTTTGTGGAGAATATCCGATCGTAGCGGGTAACATGGGTGATCAGGCGCAAATCAGGATGTTGCCTTGGCCATTTTTTCCTATGGTCAATAATTTTGGCAATCACCCGATTGTAAAAAATCTGGATGCAGTTTCCATGAAATTTGTCTCAACGATTGACACCGTAAAGGCAGATGGTATAGAGAAGATTCCACTGCTTAAAACTTCGCAGTATTCGATGGTCAATCAAGCACCAGTGAAAGTGGCCTTTAATGAATTGAGAAAAAATCTGGATCCTGAACGATTCAACCACGGGTCGAAAAATGTTGCCTATTTATTGAAAGGAGAATTCACCTCTGTTTTTAGAAATAGAATTTTACCGAAAGGAATCAAAACCAGTAAGTTCAAAGAGTCTGGAAAGGAGACATCGATCTTGATCTGTTCGGATGGTGATATGATTAGAAACGAGTTTAGTCTGAAGGATGGCGCGCCAATGGAACTCGGCCTGAGTCCTTATAGTCAAATGAAATTTGCCAATAAGGACTTTGTGATGAACGCCGTGGATTATATGCTCAATGATCAAGGACTGATTGTATCTAAGAATAAGTCTTTTGCTATTCGTCCATTAGACAAAGTGAAAGTGGCCAATGAAAAGTTGAAATGGCAGTTGATTAATTTGGCGCTACCGATCGTATTGTTGATCATTTATGGTGTGCTCAGAGCATATTGGAGAGAGAAAAAATACGCCAGCTTTAAGTAAATAGGAAATGACAAAAATCAAGAAGCTTAGTTTTGTTTTTGTGGGATTGTTGGTGGTTTCCTTACTGCTTATGTGGGCAGGAAAAAAGGATCGAATCGTGTCGGTTGACAAAAGTCTTTTTGCCATCTCAGATACCACACTGATGACAGGTATTGTCATCCAATCAGAACAGCAAGAAATTTCTATTCAGCGAAAGGAAAATGATTGGCAGATCAATGATCAATTCAAGGCAGATCCCCAATTGGTTTATCTATCTCAGCGAATTCTAAATGCAGTCCAAACGCAACGACCAGTCAGTCAGTCGAATATAAATGCAATTAAGAGTGAATTAGAAAAAGAAGGAAAACTGGTGTCTGTTCAATTGTCAACTGGTGAAGAAAAGAAGTTCTATGCAGGAGGTAATGCTGCCAAGACTACGGCCTATTTTGGAAGTGAAGATTTATCTAAAATATACACCGTGGCCATTCCGGGTTATAAAAGCTACTTGTCCGGTATATTTGAACTCAGCCTCAATCAGTGGAGAGATCGAGTGTTGTTTGCATCCAGTTGGCGTACGATTCAGGATCTGACCATTGATTATTCGAGTCCTGAGTTGACTGATCTAAATATTTATTTTGAAAATCAATTCTTGGCAATAGAAGGAGTCAACTCACTAGATACTGCGGCATTGATCAATTACCTCCTACCATTGGAGTTTTTTCAATTGAATGATTATCTCAATACTGGAGCATTTCCGAGATATGATAGTCTTTTAAAAGTGAAGCCAATAGCTCAACTGAATCTAAAGGACATCAACAAGGACAATGATCGAAAGCTGACGATCTACCCTAAAATCGAAGGTGAACGTTTCTATCTGCTGACCAATCCGGAAATGGAAATGATGGTGGTGGATGAGGGAAGAATGCAACGATTGTTAGCTCAGCCTAGTCAATTTCAGAAGTAGTAATCAATCCAGATGAGCTCAGCCGTCCATATCAAAAACATGGTTTGTCCGCGTTGTATCGCTGCTGTACAACAAATTTTTGATAAGCTTGAAGTAGAGGTGGAGTCAGTTTATTTGGGTGGAGCATCACTTGTTGAAGAGCTGTCGAAGGACCAACTTTCTGAATTAGATCAATTGTTATTGCATGGTGGTTTTGAGCGGATAGACGATAAGAAATCCCAGTTGCTCGAAAACATCAAGACGTCGGTTATAGACCTCATTCACCATAAGGAGCACTTCCAACTTCAAGTTAATTGGTCAGATTATTTGTCTGAGCAATTGAATCAGGACTATCATTGTTTAAGTACGTTATTTTCATCTGTTTCAGGAATTACGCTCGAACAGTACATCATCAAACAAAAGATAGAAAAAGTCAAAGAGTATTTGATTTATGACGAATTATCTGTCAAAGAAATTGCCTTTAGATTAGGCTATAGTAGCGTAGCACATCTTTCCGCTCAATTCAAAAAAGTGACCGGAATGGCACCCTCTCTTTTTAAGCAGTCGCACCATTCGAATGGCAGACAATCTATAGATAGCATCTCATAATTATATAAGCATTGCCAAACATTATATAATACGCTTCATGCGGTAAGTGTAGAACTTTGTAATTCTTATATTTAGGTTAACTACAATGAAACACACTTATCAAGTTACTGGCTTATCGTGCAATGGATGCAAATCGCACGTAGAAGAATCGTTGTCTAAGATTCCTCATGTAGATGATGTGGAAGTGAGTCTCAAAGAAGGCAAAGTAGAAATCGAAATGTCTGAGCATATACCGCTTTCTTCTTTTCAAAATGTCTTAGCCGATTCTCAGTACGACATTTATCCAGAAGATCACAAAGTAGAAGAAAAGAAACTGGCGCCGTTACCATCTATAGGTGCAGGCGGTGTGTATTACTGTCCGATGCATTGTGAAGGCGACAAGACTTATGCAAAGCCCGGTCATTGTCCAGTTTGCGGGATGGATCTGGTGCCTGAAGTCTCTTCGGAAAATGCTAACGAATCAGAGGAGGACAAATCATATCAGGATTTGTTAAGGAAATTTAGAGTAGCTACGGCTTTTACTATTCCTATTTTTATCATAGCCATGTCTGAAATGATACCTGGCAATCCATTGTTTGAATGGATGCCAGTGATGTATTGGAATTGGGTGCAATTGATACTCTCTATTCCTGTGGTATTTTATGCGACCTGGATGTTTTTTCAAAGAGCATATGCCTCCATTAGATCTGGGATGTATAATATGTTTACCTTAATCGGAATAGGAGCAGGAGTGGCCTGGTTATTTAGCTTGTTCGGATTGCTATTTCCACAAGTGTTTCCTGATCATTTTAGAACAGCATCAGGTAGTATTCATATGTACTTTGAGTCCGCAGCTGTTATTTTAACTTTAGTGCTACTAGGGCAATTGTTGGAGGTACGAGCACATAGAAAAACGAATAGCGCAGTGAAGCAACTGCTTCAGCTAGCCCCCAATAAAGCCATTAAAGTAGAGCAAGGCAAGGAATTGGAGATTTCCATTGACCAAATTCGAGTCGGAGATATCCTGCGTGTAAAGCCAGGCGATAAAATTCCAGTCGACGGTGAAATTATTGAAGGAGAAAGTATCATCGACGAGTCTATGATTACAGGCGAGTCGGTTCCTGTTCATAAAACAATGAAAGATCATGTAAGCGCCGGAACAGTCAATGGCAAACAGTCCTTTCTAATGAAAGCAAATAAGGTGGGAGCGGATACTTTGTTAGCTCAAATCATTGGGATGGTGAAGCAGGCGAGCAGAAGTCGAGCGCCTATTCAGAAACTAGCGGATAAGATATCAAGCTATTTTGTACCTGCAGTGGTGGCAGTATCTATCATTACTTTTTTGGTTTGGTTAGTTTTTGGCCCAGAGCCATCTATGGTTTATGCTTTGGTGAATGCCATTGCGGTGTTAATTATAGCCTGTCCATGTGCTTTGGGTTTGGCGACACCGATGTCTGTGATGGTAGGCGTAGGTAAAGGAGCAGAATTAGGCGTTTTGATCAAAGAAGCGGCTTCATTAGAAAAAATGAATCAAGTGAATACCTTGATTATAGACAAAACTGGGACGGTAACTGAGGGAAAACCTTCGGTGGAGCAGGTAATCGCTTTTGATTTTGACCAAGAAAAATTGATTAGCCTGATGGCCTCAGTCAATCAACAAAGCGAGCACCCATTGGCGGAGGCCACGGTCAGATATGCGAATGAAAAAGAAATAGAATTAATCAGAATCGACAATTTCGAATCTATTACTGGTCAAGGCGTGAAGGCCAACGTAGAAGGGGCAGAGGTTTTGATAGGAAATAAAAGGCTGTTTGAGAATCAGGGAGTGAATTTCACCAACGAGATAAATGAACTAGCTATGAAACAACAAGAATTGGGAAAAACAGTTTCTTATCTGGTATTTAATTCTAAACTGGTGGGTTTAATCATACTCAGCGATCAAATAAAGAACACTTCACGACAAGCGATTCAGGAATTAAAAGAAAAGGGAATAAAGATTATCATGATGACAGGTGATAATGCACTGACGGCTCAGGCGGTCGCAGATGACCTGGAATTAGATGAAGTAGTCGCAGAGTGCTTGCCAGAGGATAAAATGAACCGTGTAGCAAAACTCAAAGAAGCTGGTAGAGTAGTGGCCATGGCGGGTGATGGGATCAATGATGCCCCGGCATTGGCTCTGGCTGATGTGGGAATTGCGATGGGGACCGGTACAGATGTAGCTATCGAAAGTGCAGCGATTACTTTGGTCAAAGGTGATTTACATGGAATTGTAAAAGCCAAGGCATTGAGCGAATCGGTCATGAGCAACATCAAACAAAATCTGTTTTTCGCGCTAGCCTATAATGGACTTGGTGTGCCGCTAGCGGCAGGAGCTTTGTATCCGTTTTTTGGTATACTTTTATCACCGATGATAGCAGCCGTAGCCATGAGTTTTAGTTCAGTTTCTGTCATAACAAACGCACTTCGTTTGAGGACTTTGAAAATCAGCTGAAATCAATTTTCAGGTATTGAAATAGCTAAGAAAAGTCAGTAGTTTTTTATTAGCATTTTATCATTAACTTTGGCTGAATTTTGGGGTGGCTTTGCTCCATGCAATTTCTGAATCTACAAACTTAAATATAGACTAGCGAATGAAATTTATAGTTTCTTCCTCTTACCTACTCAAACAGTTATCCGCCATCAATGGCGTAATCACTACCAATCCTGTAGTTCCAATTTTGGAAAACTTCCTGTTTGAAATCAATGATGGTAAACTGACCATAACTGCCTCTGACTTGCAAACTTCTATGATCACTGAGCTGGAAGTAGAAGCTAAGGAAAATGGTAGTATAGCCGTACCATCAAAAATATTATTAGAGACGCTGAGAAATCTTCCAGAGCAGCCAGTTACTTTTAGTATTGACGAAGAAACTTATAGCATCGAAATCAATTCTGATAACGGTCGATATAAATTGGCCGGAGAGAATGCTACTGATTTCCCTAAGGTGCCAAACGTGTCTGATGGAAATGATGTGAACATCTCTTCTGACGTTTTGGGCAATGCTATTAACAATACTATTCTGGCAACCAGTAGTGATGAACTTAGACCTGCCATGACAGGAGTCTATTTGAACTTGTCAGAAACGAATACCACTTTCGTAGCTACGGATGGACATCGTTTGATTAGATACAGAAGAGTAGATATTGCTTCGGACAATGGAGCAAGCATGATCATTCCTAGAAAAGCATTGACCTTGCTAAAGTCTACTTTACCAAGTAGCAATACCAACGTGAATGTGCAGTACAACGTAGCGAATGCTTTTTTTAAGTTCGACGGTATTCACATGGTTTGTCGATTGATCGATGAACGTTTCCCTGATTACGAAAACGTAATTCCTGCCAACAACGACAATGAAATGATCATTGACAGAACAGAGTTGTTGGGATCGTTGAAGCGTATTGCGATTTATGCCAACAAAACTACGCATCAGGTAAGGTTGAAGATCACAGGTAGCGAATTAGTGATTTCATCTGAGGATTTAGATTTCTCAAATGAGGCTAACGAAAGGTTATCATGCGATCACAATGGAGCTGACATTGAAATAGGGTTCAATGGTAAATTCTTGATTGAGATGTTAGCTAACATAGATTCAACTCAGGTTTCTATGAAGTTTTCAGAACCAAATAAGGCCGGATTGATCTTCCCAGTTGACAAAGATGATAACGAAGATTTGTTGATGCTCGTAATGCCAGTGATGTTGAGCAACTACTCGGCCTAACGAGAGCATCATTTACAAGAAATAAAAAAAAGTCCTGATGAAAATCGGGACTTTTTTTATACTCCGAAAATAAGGCAAGTTAATTGCCCAATGCCAATTTCTCTTTTTCGTTCAGCTTGATGTAGTTGAAGTCTTCCCAGAAATTCTCAGAAAACGTAGAGGCCTGGTGGAAGAAGATGTCACTTTTTGAAAGTGCTTCCGAAAGTTGAGGTTTGTCGGTGATAGTTTCAAAGTCAGTTACAACCAACAATGCTTCAAATGTGACCGCTTCTCCATGCTGATCCCACTCACCTAAGTAGGAAACGCGATGGATATACCAGCTATTGTTTACTTCCTTATATTCCTCTGTCCATTTTACTTTCTTCCAGAAAGTTTGACCTTCCAGCAGCGGTTCATATTCGGTTCGAATGACTGCTTTAGATTCAGCATCAATGTAAATGATTCCTCTGCAATCTGCTTTTTTAGTTTTTGGTTCAAAGTTGATTTGAAAAACTTCTTTTCCATCATACCACGTCAGACCCTCTTTAGTAAAAGTGTAATGATCTAATTTTTCCTTTTTAATGAAGCTGTCCGTTCTTCTTGTGATACCATCAATCATATCAGTAGCGTGCCCATTAATCAAAGGCATCTCTAAGGTGTCAAGCAAGGCAAATGTTTTCTTTCGTGTTTTGCGCGCATGGATTGTTGGCTTTTCTTTACTGTATATCGTGGGGTAATAAATATCAAAAATGCCTTCAGCCAAATAGATACAATCCTTATCTGTACTGAGCGTTTCTTTGTAGTAGGAGGAGAGCAATTGGTCAGAATATTCATAGTTGATCTGATGATGGTTGTTTACATCTTCCAGTACCTGATCTGCAGTTACTACCACCACTTCTTCAAGCATTTCTGCCTTAGGTTTAAGCACTATGGACAGGTTAGTGTTGTCAGTATCTAATGGAATGGCAGCGGTTTCATAGCCTATAAATTTGATAAAGAGCATATTTTCAGCTCGATGATAATTGATCTGAAATACAAACTCCCCCTGAAGATTTGTCGTTGTGCCTGTATGATTATATATGATGTTTGCAAAAGCCAGCGGCTGGTTAGTCGACTGATCAATGACTTTGCCGGAAACTTTTAAAGAAGTCCCTTCATCTAGGTTAGGAAGGTTGGCTTGTGATCCGATCGCTATCAGTAGCAATACGGATAATAGAACCAATCGCTTCATGTTAGTAGTATCTTAATATCTAATAATTTAAAATCTTTCGTAGCTGATTATTAGAATAATACCAATCCGATAGCTGGTGAATGGAGTAGCTAATTTAGTCAATATTATACTATTTCTAGTATTTATTGGTCACATCTAAAGCTGCCATTCGTCGAAATTGCACTTATAGAGTATTGTAATAATTCCATAATTTCATGGAATTATATAAAAACTAGGATTTTACAGCAAACCTATCAAATAGACTTCTTGTCTGAGGATCCGATGGGCGAGGAGCATTTGGGTCTACAATGTTGCCTTCTGGATCAATGATTATAAACCTTGGAATGCCATCAATAGCATAAGCTTTTACAAAGTCAGACTGCCAATCACTATCAGCGAATAACTGTACGCCTTTAAGATCCTTGTCCGCGACCATATTTTGCCATTTTTCAAAATCTTTCTCCGTATCAATTGAAATACTAACAAACTCGATTGGAGCATTGTGGTAGTCGCTTTCCAATTGCTTTAATGCAGGAATTTCTCTCAAACAAGGCCCGCACCAGGTAGCCCAAACATCAACATATAGGTATTTCCCATTTAGATCTTGTAAACCAACTGTTTCTCCATTAATGCTTTGGTACGCAAAAGAAGGTGAGGGCATGCCCACCTGCAGTTTTCTGATTTTTTCTATTTTGTCGCTAAGCTTAGCAACAATAGCGCTATCTGTACTAATAGAAACAATACCGTTGTAAATGGCTTCAGCATCTTCGTTGCCTGCTTCTACATCGTAGACGAAGCTTGGTAGTAGTCCTTGCTGGATTGTAGAGGAACTGATGTTTCTTATAGCTGCAAAGGCCTCGTCTATTTGACCATGCTGAATCATATAACCAAAATGACTTTGTAGCAAACTTTTGTAATTTCTTAGGCTATTGAAATCACTTTCATTGTTTACATCTACTGTAGTTATATTCTGGTTGAAGTCCGCAGATGCTTTAAATTCGAAGTCTTTCGTTGCGTATTGGTGATAGTATTCGTAATTGATGAATTGCGTTTGATATTCATACCCTAGATTTCTATTCTCCAATTCAACGAAATCCTTATCCTTGATTTGTGAAGTGGAGAGAAGTTCCTTCATTTTTGAATCCCAGTTTTGCAAAGTAGAGATAAAATCTGATTCTTCTTTTGAGAACAAGGTCTGAAAATCAACAGTCAGCTCTTCGTCCAAGCGCGCTTTGTTGGCCAGGTAGTTATTGATGTTGGAGCCTTTCCCTTCTCCATTGAAAACTAGTGTTTCATCGAACATAGGTTGATCTAAGGAGAGCTTTACATCAAACCCGTTATCCAAGAAGATATTGGTTCTTTCTCTACCAGAATAAAAGAGATAAAATCCTCTTTTAAGTCTCAAGGTGTCTGAAAAAGTACCTTCTTCATTCAGATCAATATCATACGAATAATCATTGCCTTTAACGGTAACATAGGAGCCATCAGTATTTGTGATGACACCAGAAAGAAGTACGTAATCAATTTTGTCAGTAGGCTGGCAAGCGGCAGAAACAAGTAGCAGGGCGGCTATATAAAATGAGTGGAGTTTTTTGAGTTTTTTTGACATGGGTAATGTGGTTTGTTTATACCAAGTTAACTATTCTTTAGGTAGCTCAATAATAAATTTAGATCCTTGGTGCAGTTGACTTTCTACTTTGATTTTGCCATTTAAGGCATTGACATGATTTTTAACCAAGTACAGACCTAAGCCTCTGCCATCCATCTTGCCATCTAGTTTTTCATAAATGAGGAAGAGTCTATTTTCATCCGCTTCTAGGTCTATCCCGATACCATTGTCACAAATCGAAAGTACGTATTTGTCACTAGTCTCCTCAAAACTAATTTTCACCTTTGGCTGTACATCCGACCGTCTGAATTTGATAGCATTATCAACGAGATAGGAGAGTATGTTTTTAATGAAGTCATGGACAGATTTCAACTGGGCATCTGGCATGATATCAAATTCTATCTGAATGTTGTTGTCTTCAATTACATTCTTGAATGTCACTAAAATATCATGAACCATAGGGTAGAGGTCGATGACTTCACGAAGTTTTTTCTGTCCTTCTCGTACGGTTAATGTTTGATTCAGGTCTTTTATTATCTGGTCGAGATTAACGGTGCTTTGCTCGATTAAGTTTAGAATTTCGAGATTGTCAGAGGTGACTGAAGACTTGTCAAAAATCTTTGTAAGCCCCATCATATTCGAGAGTGGGCTTCTGAGATTATGAGAAATAATGAAAGCAAATTCTTCCAAATCTTTATTCTGACCTTTCAATGTTTCAATAAGGTTAGATTTTTCTTTTTCGCTTTCGACGCGTTCAGTAATATCCTGTACAATCCCGTGTAGCTCGTTTCCTTCAATTAAAGAGTTTTGCTCTCCTATAAATGTTGTACCGTCATTACGCTGGAAAGTCATCTGATAATCTGTAAGCTTACCACTCTCATTTAGCTCGTCCAAAAGTTCTTCTCTATCTACGGGGTTGGCGTACAGCGCAAAACAATTCTGCCTAAGAAGTTCTTCTTCGGATTCAAAACCAAACATATCTACCATGGCCTGATTGACAAACAGTAGCTCACCTTTGACATTAGATCTGAAAATAGCTACCGGTAAACTGTCTGCCAGCAAATGATACTTTTTCTTCTCTTGAAAAAGTGATTTTGAAATTTCTTTTTGAGTAGTAATGTCTTGTGCAGTTCCGAAAAGACTATTTGGTTTTTTGTCTTTATCAAAGATGGCTCTTCCTGTAGCGGCAATATACTTGATGTCACCAGACTGCGTTCGAATGCGGTATTCCATTCTTCTTGAAACTCGACCATTCAAATGATCTCTCATAGACTGGTCAAACATCGGTCTGTCCTCTTCGAATATTTGCTTTCGAAGATGATCAATGTTAGGTCCCTGATCTTTGGGGATGTCAAAAATAGTATACATCTCATCCGACCAATAAACTTCATTGGTTCGGGTATTCCATTCCCAACTGCCGATTTTAACTTCCTGCTGTGCTTGCCTAAGCATGAACTTCAGGTTTTTGTTTTCCTGAAGTAATTTTTTGTTAGGTGGTATGCGCTGCTTGAATCGTCGGCTCCACGCGCCTTGATAAATTGAGTATACTCCGCTCCCTAGTATTAACATACCGAGCAGAGCACTCACAGTACTCTGTATCTCCATAAATGCTACTCTGCGAAACTGGTACAGGTGGATGTACATTTCGCATTTATTTAATCTAACCTTTCTTTCTCAAGCCTAATCTATAGCAAAAGAAAATCCCAGCCAAGAATTCAAAAAAAACTTTAAACTAAGCTTGAATATTTTTATCGTAACTGGCTGATTATCAGTGGTAAAAAACTATTTTATTTTTTCATCCCTTTAAACCTTTCAAAAAGGGGTAAAAATGATAGATTCGCAGACCTAATTCTAACCCAATCAAAATGAACAAATCAAGAGTACTTGGAGTTGTGCTTGCCTTGCTTGGCGTGGTGCTATTTTCTGCTAAGGCAGTAATGGTAAAGCTGGCTTACCAGTATGATGTTGATGCGGTATCGCTGCTGCTTTTGCGCATGTTATTTGCGCTACCATTATACCTAGTGATCGCTTTTGTCAAACGCCCGAAAGACCCGAAGGTCATGAAGCCTAAGATCTATTTATGGATTATAGGGCTTGGAGTAGTAGGGTACTACTTAGCAAGCCTCTTTGATTTTATCGGATTGCAGTTTATTAAAGCAAGCTTGGAGCGAATCATCTTATTTGTTTATCCCACAATTGTTCTTCTTATATCCAGAATATTTTTCAAGAAGCTAATTACCAAACGTCAGATGCTGGCGATCGGGCTGACCTACCTTGGTGTGGTGCTTGCCTTCTCACTCGAATTCTCTTTGGAAGGAAAAGGTCTGTTCATAGGAGGCGGATTGATCTTCTTAAGCGCAATAACTTATGCTTCTTATATCGCTGGTAGTGGATGGTTGATTCCCAAAATAGGTGCAACGGTTTTTACTTCGTATGCCATGATTGTTTCCTGCCTATGCGTCTTAGTTCATTATAGTTGGGTTGGGAATTTTGATTTGATGAATTATCCAATGGAGGTATATGGATTAGGTTTTGCCATGGCGGTTTTGTCGACGGTTATTCCTTCGTATCTGGTGTCCTACTCGATCAAGATGATTGGAGCACCAAGCTTTGCTATAGTGGCAAGTTTTGGCCCTATTTCTACGATTTTATTGGCGAGTTATTTCTTGGGTGAGACCATGCATTGGGCACAATGGTTTGGGACGATATTGGTGTTAGTCGGAGTATTCTTTGTTACGAAAAAAGATTGACATCTAAAAACTGATATTTGTCATTAATTCAGTTTGATAATTTTTCTCAATTGGGTGTATATTTAGGTATTAATAATTACCAAAAAGCCTAAATGCTTCGAAAATTATTGCCTCCTGATGAATGGCTATTACCAGTAACGGTTTTAGTTGGTTTGATTGTTGGTCTGGGATTTTATGTCCTTCACCTTTCAAAGGCAGTTTCATATCTATCGGACGATCCAGCTACCTGCATCAACTGTCATGTGATGACTACCGAATACGTCACCTGGAATCATAGTGCCCACCGCAATGTAGCTACCTGCAATGACTGTCATGTGCCTCATGATAATGTTTTTAATAAATATTATTTCAAAGCAAAGGATGGCTTGTATCATGCTTCAGTATATACACTTCGGGCCGAACCTCAGGCCATCACCATGAGAAAGCCTAGTGAGCATGTAGTTCAAAATAACTGTATTAGATGTCACGCTGGTCAAGTGACAGATGCTAAAATGACGGACTGGGTAGCGAGTCATGAAGAAAGCCGTTTTGGTAGAAGGTGCTGGGAATGCCACCGTGATACCCCGCATGGAAGAGTAAAAAGCCTGTCCTCTGTGGAGCTCAATGTGGAACCACTCTCTATCAAGCAGCAGCAAAAAGAATTTATTCCATCTTGGATCAAAGATCAACTGAAAAAGTAATCGACTATGTCTAAACCAAAAATACGTCTCTGGTTATTGTTTGCAGCTACAGCTGTAGTTGCTTTCTTATTAAGTATGCTGGCCAACAGTATCATGAACCGAAAAGCTGAGTCTAAATTTGCTTATGCCCCTCAAGTGGTCATCGGTGAAAATGAACCTCGCAATAGAGTATGGGGAGAAAACTTTCCTCGCCAGTACCAGTCCTTTTTACAAACTGCAGACACTTCATTTGCCAGCTATCAAAACGGCAGCAGGATGACTGATATGCTGGATAAAGACCCAAATCTGGTTGTGCTTTGGGCGGGTTATGGTTTTTCTAAAGACTATAATGCACCTCGAGGGCACTACTATGCGGTTGAGGATATTCAAAATACATTAAGGACTGGTGGGCCTACAGAACCAGGTACCGGTCCCATGCCAGCTACGTGCTGGACATGTAAGAGTCCTGACATTCCAAGACTGATGAACGAAATGGGGATCGATGAATTCTACAAGGGGAAATGGTATGACAAAGGGGCAGAAGTAAATAACGCCATTGGTTGTGCGGATTGTCATAATCCTAAGACTATGAGTCTAAGAATTACTCGTCCGGCTTTGATAGAAGCTTTCGAGGCACAAGGCAAAGACATTAATAAGGCTTCCTACCAAGAGATGCGTTCTTTGGTTTGTGCACAATGCCACGTCGAGTACTATTTCAATAAGAAAATTCCTGGCAAAGAAGGAATTCCTTACTTGGTCTTTCCATGGAAAAATGGGATGACCGTAGAAGCAGCCGAGCAGTACTACGACGACATGGACTTTGCTGATTGGACACATGCCATCAGTAAGGCACCCATGCTCAAAGCACAGCATCCGGGCTATGAACTCTATAAAACAGGGGTGCATGCTAAGCGTGGAGTTTCTTGTGCCGATTGTCACATGCCATATAAAACCGAGGGTGGACAGAAATTTACCGATCATCATATTCGCTCTCCATTGGACAACGTGACCAATTCCTGTCAGGTCTGTCACCGACAAGAGAAGTCTGATCTAGTAGGCGATGTGTACGAAAGGCAGAAAAAAATAAAATCCAATGTGGACGTGCTAGAGCAACAGTTAGTACTTTTGCACGTAGAAGCTGGCAAGGCTTGGGAGCTTGGTGCTACGCAAGAAGATATGGAGGATATTCTCATGGATATTCGACATGCACAGTGGCGCTGGGATTATGCAGTTGCTTCTCACGGTGGGTCATTTCATGCTCCCGTAGAAGTGAGCCGCATCGTAGCTTCCGCCATTCATATTGCCCAAAATGGGCGGTTAAAGTTGGCTCGACTGCTGTCCTCTATGGGCTACAACGAAATAGTGGAGATGCCTGACATTTCTACTAAAGCGAAAGCTCAGGACTATATAGGACTAGACATGGAAGCATTGGAAAAAGAGAAAGAAAATTTCAAAGAGACCATCATTCCTCAGTGGCTAGAAGAAGCCAAGCAGCGAGAAGACAAAATGGGAGTCAAAACAGTTTCATTAAACGATTGAGTTGAGGAGAGGAATCTGATATAATGGTATTGAAATTTTTAAAGCCGCTGTTTTCAAACAAACTGACAACAGTGCTACTTGTTGCTTATGCTTTTACAATGGCATACGCCACTTTCTTAGAAAATGACTTCGGCACGCAAGCGGTGCTATCTATCATCTACAAAGCCTGGTGGTTTGAGGCCATCATGATTTTACTAGCGGTTAACTTCTTGGGTAATATCTGGAGGTATAAACTTTACCGCAAAGAGAAGTTGGCGATTTTCACTTTTCATGTTGCATTCATAGTTATTCTGATTGGCGCTTTTGTGACACGTTATGCCAGTTTCGAGGGATTGATGCATATCCGCGAAGGAGATTCTACAAACAAAATCGTTTCGCAAGATCGATACCTGATGATTGAAGCCAAAAAAGGGGATGAAGTAGAGAAATTTGAGCAGAAGCTCAACTTATCTGTTTTCAAACAACCGGATTTGGTTGTGAATATGGGTGCTAACGACGAAATCGAGATCGAACCTAAAGCCTTCGTACCTCAGGCAGAACAGCAAGTGATCGAATCTGAAAATGGCTCCACGGTTTTGAAACTAGTGACCACTTCAGGCGAAGGTCGTGAGAATCTATTCCTGGCTTCAGGAGGTGCTTTATTGATAAATAACTATCCCGTAACGTTCGACCGTCCGGTAGATGGCGCAATCAATATCTTTAGTAAAGGGGAGGAGCTATTTATTCAATCGCCATTCGAAATGACATTTATGGTGATGGCTACGCAAAATGCAGGTACGTTACCCGCAGACTCCTTGATGCCATTGCAGACGCGAGCTTTGTACCGTGGAGAAAATACACAGTTTGTAATACCAGAGGTATATGAGAAAAGCTCGATTGTGTATTTGCCTGCTAAAGATCAGGAAAAAGGCAAAATGCTCGATGATTTGCTTTTTGTGAAAATCAAATCTGATGACCGATCACAGGAAATCTTGTTGAGTTCGTTCGATGGCAACTTCAGCGAAGAGCAGCATTTGGAAATTGGCGAATACCACTTAGATATTAGCTATGGGCCAAAGCCTATTGAAATCCCTTTTTCAATCGAGTTGAGAGATTTTCAATTGGATAGATATCCGGGTTCTACCAGTCCTTCCTCTTTTGCCAGTGAGGTCACGGTGATAGATGAAGACTCGTCTTTCCCATATCGTATTTACATGAACAATGTGCTCGATCATAAAGGATACAGATTCTTCCAAGCCTCTTATGATACGGATGCTTTAGGAACAGTGCTTTCAGTAAACCAAGATTTTTGGGGAACTAACATTACCTATCTAGGATACACTTTAATGACATTAGGCATGCTATTGACTTTGTTTGGCAAGCATTCACGTTTTCAAATTATCAACAAACAATTGAATGCATTGAAAGCAAAAAAAGCAGTAGCTACAGTATTGTTGGCCAGCTTAGGACTAGGAACCGCTGTTGCGCAGGAAGAAGGTCATAGCAAATTCAACTATCAGCAATCACTGCTGACGAATGAAGTGAACATTGATCATGCTTCTCTTTATGGCGAATTGATGGTACAGGACATGGATGGCCGGATCAAACCGATCAATACCTTAGGGTCGGAATTTTTGAGGAAAGTGCATGGTAGATCTACTTTCACGGTGAGCGATGGAGACTATACTTCTAAACTCAATAGCGATCAGGTGTTCTTGATGATGCATGTCAATCCATTGGTTTGGCAGCAAGTGCCAATCATCAAAGTAGATAACGACGGCGGAAAAGAAATTGTAGAGGTGATTGGAAAAAGAGAAAGTGAATATTATTCTTTCATCGACTTTCTGGACAAAGAAGGAAATTATCTACTGACCGATATGGTGGATGTGGCGAGCCGTAAGAAACCAGCCGTTCAGAATGCTTTCGACAAAGAATTGATCAAAGTAGACGAAAGATTCAATGTCTACTTCCAAGGCCTGACGGGCAACTACCTGAAGCTGTTCCCTAAAGAAGGCGACCCAGCCAACACTTGGTACACTGGCAACTTCGAAGGACAGACCTTCTCTGGTGAAGATTCTACTTTCGTGCGTCGTATCATGCCGATGTACTACCAGAGTATCATGGAGTCTGTTCGAGAGAAGGACTGGTCGAAGGCCGATGAGGTATTGGGTTACATCAAAAAATACCAGGACATTAAAGGCGCAGATGTGATGCCAGAGGAAGGTATCATCAAAGCAGAACTGCTGTACAACAAACTCAAATTGTTCAACCGATTGTTCGGTTATTTGTGGTTGTCCGGTATAGCGCTACTCGTAGTGGCCATATTGAAAATATTCAAAGGCGAATCCAAAGGTATCAACCTCACCAGTAAAATACTCACCGGATTAGTTTTCGTACAGTTTCTCGCGCTTACCTTCAACTTGGGCTTGAGATGGTATGCTTCGGGTCATGCGCCATGGAGTAATGGCTACGAGATGATCATCCTGGTAGGATGGGGCTTGCTTTTCTTTGCTTTTGTCTTTTACAAGAAATCTAATTTTGTAGTGCCTTTAGGTGCACTGTTTTCGGGAACGCTGCTATTTGTGGCCTTCCTGGATTGGTTGAACCCTGAGATCACAAATTTAGTGCCTGTACTAAAATCCTACTGGCTCAAAATTCATGTAGCGATTATCGTGAGTAGCTATGCGCCGCTGGGCTTATCTGCACTATTGGGTCTAATGACTTTGATCTTTATGATCGTGGATAAAAAGAAAAATGTAAAAATCGACATCAGCATCAAGGAGATGACTTACATCAACGAGATGTCTATGACCATTGGTTTGTTCTTATTGGCGATAGGCACCTTTTTGGGTGGCGTGTGGGCCAATGAATCCTGGGGACGCTACTGGGGTTGGGACCCGAAAGAGACCTGGGCACTGATCTCTGTGATTGTCTATGCCACCGTGCTTCACCTGCGTTTGATTCCAAAATTGAACGACACCTACGTGTTCAATACCGCTAGTGTGATCGCATTTTTCTCGATCATCATGACCTCGTTTGGGGTAAACTATTACTTGTCGGGATTGCACTCTTACGCCAAAGGTGATCCGCTTCCGATTCCTACTTTTGTGTACTATACTGTAGCAATCATTTTGGGGATTTGTGCTTGGGCTTATTTTGCGAAGAGGAGGTATCAGAAGGGGTAGTCTTTTAAAAAATCAGAATTGAGCTCAATATTTTGATATGAGGATAATCAAGGACTATCATGGATTAATAATCTCTATTTCTATAATTGTTTGGGGTATTGGATTGATATACCTTTTAAATGGAGGCTCCATGATATTTGCAGTTTTTATTCCGGTTGGAACAGTTCTATTTTATGTAGCTCTTTTTGTAAGGTATTTTCTCATTAAGACACCTGAAATAAATTCTGACAAACGTGGTATTGATACGGATTCAAGTTGGTTTGATACTATTGAAATATTTCCCTTTGCCGGATCAAGGTTAGACATTTTAGTGATTTTCGGATTGGCTTTCCTTTCAATTTTGATATATATGCCAATTTCTAACATACATACATATCAAAAAATCAAAGAGCATATAGAATGGGATGTTACCAAAACTCAGTTGGACAATAATCCAAAACTAGATTCAAGGTTTGGAGTTCAGCGAAAGTATTCATACCCTATATGGATTAGAAAAGATAGTTATACAAGATGGGCTAAAGTTCATACAGGAGGCGAAATTGCGTATGGGTCATTTGTTTATGCACTCAGTGCTGATGGAGAATTGTTATATTTAGATAGCATTATCACTGAAAATAAATAGGCTTTCGCTTGGTCGCAATTGCATTGCGATCTTATCTTGTTTAGCATTTGTAATGCGAATCTAAAATTCAATATCTTTATCATATGAACAAGACGCAAGTAATTGAGACTTTGGAATCACTACCTAATGAGTTTTCTACGGAAGAGCTAATGGATCGGCTTTTGTTTATAGACAAAATAGAAAAGGGTTTGGAGGATGTGAATAATGGGAAATCCATCCCCCTTAGCGAGGTTAAAGACCGAATGAAGTC
The DNA here is from genome assembly GCF_033344935.1 of Reichenbachiella sp. NCBI lineage: Bacteria > Pseudomonadati > Bacteroidota > Cytophagia > Cytophagales > Reichenbachiellaceae > Reichenbachiella > Reichenbachiella sp. The sequence continues at coordinate 2,187,446 of NZ_JAWPMM010000001.1, forward strand.
TAAATGGTCGAAATAAGGTTTTCTGATTTAGCTTGGGAAGATCTTAATTCAATCACTGATTATATCTCTATTGACTCTCCCAGATATGCCCAGGAATTTTCAAATCGTGTAATTGATCGTAATAGAACGGTTAGTTGACTTCCCTCAATTAGGCAGAAAAGTACCTGAGTTCAACAGTGAACAGCTTCGCGAATTGATATTAGGCAAATACAGAATTGTGTACAGAATCTATGATGAAGAGTTGATCGTGGTTGTTAGAATAGTTCACGGAGCCAAACTTATAGATTAGACTCAACGGCATAATACGACTTCGAAGATTAATAAACTATATTCAATACTTCTTTGGTACGAACATCTGATAGTCTTTAGGTGGTCTCACATATTTTTTATCCTGAGGTAATGGAGGCAATTCAATTGGGTCGATGTGCATGGGCTCGTAAGGAATTTGACTCAAGATGTGGCTAATGCAGTTGAGTCTGGCCTTTTTCTTATTGTCAGCATCTACTACATACCAAGGCACTTGCTTGGTGTCGGTATGAGCAAACATCTCGTCTTTAGCCCTAGAGTATTCCAGCCATTTGGCTCTCGACTCCAAATCCATTGGGCTAAACTTCCATCGTTTGAGTGGGTTTTCTATTCTTCGTTTGAATCGCTTTTCTTGTTCTTGGTCACTAACCGAAAACCAGTATTTGAGTAGAATGATCCCCGAACGTACCAGCATGCGTTCAAACTCCGGGCAAGCTCTTAGAAACTCATTGTATTCCTCTTGCGAACAAAATCTCATTACTTTTTCTACTCCGGCTCGATTGTACCAACTGCGGTCAAAAAGTACCATTTCTCCGGCCGCTGGTAAGTGTGCAGCATAACGCTGAAAATACCATTGCGACTTCTCGCGTTCAGTGGGTACACCCAGAGCTACGACTTTACAGATCCGTGGATTGAGAGGCTCAGTGATTCTTTTGATGACACCACCTTTGCCTGAGGCATCACGACCCTCGAAAACCACGACTACTTTCAATGCCTGTTTTTTAATCCAGGTTTGAAGGTGCACCAATTCAATATGGAGCTTGTCCAGTTCTTGTTGGTAATTAAAAGATTCCGATTGATTTGCCATGATTCAATTTACTAAAATAGATTTTAGAAAACCTTATCATCACTCATTCTTGGGCGGGTCTGGGACCCGTTCGTTACGACCGTTGATAGATAGTGGTCAGACGAATCGCTGCTCCCTGATATATCCAATTGTTTAAGAATGCTTTTTTAAACCTAAAAGGTTTGGATGATAAATATTCGTCAGACCACTGAATACCTCACGATTTTGGCTCTTATTGTTCTTTTCCCGAAGGGATGCCTTTGGCGGAACCAACAAACATCTACTGTTAAATTGGCATACCTTTCGCCCTTGTTGATCTTGTGACCAACAAGCCTCTATCATCAGCTGATATGCTATGTTTGTTGGAGACAATTCCAACAAAGGGAAATCATTAATACATGATTTTTAGTCCTCAGTCTTCTCCTCTTTCTTAGCTGTAGGCAATTTAGTAGGTTGATAGGCCGTCTTCTTCAGTTCGTCTAAGTGTAGCCGGTCAATGGCCTGCACAGATCGGAAGTTGAGTCGCTCGAATAGGCCGTAGTTCTCTACAATCTCCTTAAACTTTTCGTCTTTGTTGTAAGTAATCAAGTAATAAAACTGCAACAGCACTTCTTGTTCGGTGAGGTGTGGTTTGATGATATTGATGTAGAAATTTGGGTCCTTACTTTTCTCAGCTACCAAATAAATCAGCGATTTGTAGCTTTCCATGTAGTGAGAGATGGTGTTTCGATAGCTGTCATATACCTGCCTAAAGCAAGTTTCAAAGGCTTCTTCATCTAGAATTTCAGAGCTACCATCCTTTTTTCTCCTCTTCTTCGTGTCATTCACGGCCTTAGTAAATGCTTTATACATAACCTCAAAACCGTTGCCTGCCTCTTGCGACTCTATACGAGAGGACGCAGCAAGGTGAAATTCAAGAAGCTTGAAATAGGTGTTTTCGAATTGCTGTATCTCTATGGTTTGGGATTGACTATCCATAATCTTTCGAGTCTCAAAAAGCTCCTCCCGCTGTAGCTCTAGTTCCTTACGTTGGTAGATCAATGCCAGATAGAAAAGTATCACACCAGCCAATGCCCAGATCGGCCCAACGATACCGCCGAAGAATTCTCCCATCTTGCTTAGTGATTCCAAATCTGATAGCATATCGCTGCTGAGCACATTGAGTTTTACAAACACCACGTAGGCAACAACGAATCCGAGTAGGACGGAAAGGAGCGTTGAAAAGCCCAGAAATTTCACGAAATATGCACGTAGTTTGGTTCGCTTAGATGTCATAGTAGTTCAGCATTTGGCTTGCCTGCTAAAGTACTAGATTACTTTTAATTTTTTGTAAAACGTCATGTTTGTAATAAGCTTACATTCATCTGCAAATTTGTAAAATTGGTCACTACTATAGACTCATTCATAGAATACCATTGTGGGTATCATCATATTTTGCTAGATTACTACAACTAGCTATGGTTGATTCTACAGGCTAATCTACATAGCTGAGCCAAGTCCCTTTGACTATGAAGAAGCTATTATTGATTTGTATAGGTCTAATTGTTATTTCTACAAAAATTTGTGGTCAGTCTAAGTCTGACCGAATTGACACCACTAATTATTATAGTTTTCATATTAACTATTGGCTTAATATGCACCATTTTCTATGGACAGAAGCCTTTTTGAATGTCAAAGCTGACAGCTCCATCATAAATTTTGAATTTCCATTATCTGACCAGACTAAAGTTGACGGAGCTTTAGATTATTATAGGAAGGAACTAGTGGGAAAAGATCTGAGGTATAATGAGTATATGTCTGATTTCAAACGATGGATTACTAACCCCAATACAAGTCTGGATAATATTCCTAAGCAGTTTGCGTCACACATGGATGTGTTAATAGGATTTGATTCATACTATCAGAGGTACTTTTGGCCCAATCAGCGCAAAGAAGTATTAAAAACATTTTCAGAGAATATTGATTTGATTCGAAAAACAGAAAATGAATTTGTAGATCGGATTACGAAGCTGACAAGACACTTTTGGCAGTTTGACCCTCCTCAGGTGAGAGTAGATCTCAGCTATTTTGGTAAGACTACAACTAGAAGGTTTGATACTCGTCCATACACTACCATATTTCCAACCCACGTAGTGATGAATGTAGTGGGTGAGAATGACATAAAAGGCAATTGGCTTGAATTACTCTATCATGAGTCTGCCCATGGCCTAATCCTGGGTAACTCATACTTTGTTGCTGGAACAATAAAAGACCTAATGGAAGCGGAAAATTTGAAAGGCCCAAGAAGCCTCGAACATGTATACTTGTTTTACTTTACTGGTCAGATCACAAAAGGCTTGCTTGAAAAACAAGGTATTGACTACACTCAAACATACATGGAAAGAGGAGTGTATGAGGAGTATTTCCCATTGCTCGAAAAATATTTGGCTCCATATATCAATAGAAAAACGACATTATCTAATTCAACGAGGGATTTTTTGAAAGAGTGGAAAAAGACTCAGTAGGTTGAAATGAAATCAATAAAACCAAAAAGGGTGCTGAAATCACGTAGACTTCCGCACCCTCTTCAATGTAACTGAACCTAAGCTCAACTACATTGCCAAACTACTGTCCAAAGCCCTTTAATGTTGCAGATCAACTTGCGCTAACCTGTCCGCTTAATACCTCTCCGAAATTCGATCTTATTCGACGTATCTCCTAAAACCTTCCCTTCTTTGAGATTGTCATTCGACTGACTTTTTTCCCTTATTTGGTAATTCTAAGGTAGAAACTAAAACATCTTTGTACAATAAATTGGCCTATCTCTTATCCTCAACTTTCCCACTTGATATACACAGGTTTTGCACAATGCCCGTTTTACTGGTACTGATTAAGCTATTTGCTAGACATCATTACTTCACTTTTCTCATTTAATAAAATAGGTGTTCCAAATCCTAATTCACTGAGCCTATCCATTTGAGTTTTAGCATCGCCCACTACCAACCAAATCATTTGGTCTGACTTAAGATAATTGTCAGCTAAAGATTTGATTTCATCGAGAGTCATGTTTTCTACTATTTGACCTTGTTGAAGTACGTAATCAGTCGACCAGCCATAGGTGCTGATGTTTTCGAGCATGCGGAGTTTGGCGCTGGCGGTTTCAAAGGCTCTGGCGTTACCCTTCACCATCGAACTTTTCGTCGTTAACAGATCTTCATTTGAAAATGATTCTCCGTAATTTTCTAGAATTTGTTTGATCACTTCTAAAGACTCAAGGGTGACGTTGCTACGTACACTGCAGTAGACTAGAAATGGTCCCTTGTTAAGTCCACCCTGGAATTCCGAATCTGCATGATAGGTATAACCTTTGGTTTCTCTCAACTGTTGCGTCAATCTCGATGCAAACCCCGAGGCACCCAAAAGATAGTTCATCACTTTCGCTGGGAAGTAGTCTTTATCTAAAGATGAAAGAGAAGGGTAGCCAAGTCTTAAATGCGATTGTTTGGCACCAGGAACGTCATAAAAGAATACTGTGCTCTTTTTCGGGGTATCAAGAGTAGGCAAATCAGGAATATTCACTGCTTTGGTCGGCCAGCTTACGACCATTGGCTGTAAGGCTGTTTGAACTGAAGATTGACTGATGTCGCCTACTACGTGCATGGTGGTGTTTGCAGATGATAAGAGTTGATAATAGGCCTTGAGATCATCCATGTTTAGGCTCTCAATGGATGCGGCTGTCCCGAATAAGTTGTTGGACAGAATGTGCCCTTCTCCATAAAATAAAGAGTCAAATTGGTTGTCAGCTATTTTGCCTGGTGAAGCTGCATCTTGTTGAATCCAACTGATTACTTCTTGTTTATATAAGGCCAATTCTTTTTCATCCCACCTGGGTGATACGATCACCTCCTCGACAAGTGCAATGGTTTGTTCGAAATTTTTGGCAAGTGTTGAACCTGAGATACGGATGCTTTCTTTTTGCGCAGAGATATCCAACGTAGCACCTAACAATTCAATTTCTTCTTCTAGCTCCTGAGGAGTTTTGTTTGCAGTACCTTTAGTAAGCAGCCCAGCGACCAAATTAGCTACACCCAGGTTGTCAGAAGTTTCAAGAGACTGTCCACCTTTGATGATGAGGTTAAAATCAACCACGGGTACCTCATTGTTTTTAATGCCGTACACTTGTAGCCCGTTGGTAAGCACTGTATTCCAAACGGTTGGAGGTGTGATCTTAGGAGTTTCACCATAAGGTGGTTCTATACTTCTATCAAATGTAGATGGTGTCTTTTCATAGGTCGCCTCAATAGAAGAATCAAAAGTTTCTTCGGCACCCTGGGAGATGGTTTCCTCCACCACCTCAGCTTTTTTGGAGTTTTTCAAAGCCAGATCCAATTGACCTTTGGGAACGAAACTTGTCGCAACAAAAGGTTTGCCCTTGATGTATTTTTCATACACTCTTTGGACATCGGATTTTGTCACTTGCAGGGTTTGTTGCAGATCTCTGGAAATAAACCCTGGGTCATCGGCGAAAATGTTATACTGAGCCAGATAAAAACTCTTAGCAACTACACTTGAGATACTACCATAAAAATCTGCTTCTTGTTGTGCCTTTATTCTTATTAAGTCTTGATCTGAAATTCCCTCTTTTCCGAATTTTTCAAAACCTTCGTTTATCGCAAGAAGCACATCATCCAAATCTATCTGATCAAAACCAGTGACATTTAGGTAAAGTTCTCCCGCCAGCTCTGCGTTGTAATTATACATCTTTGTATTGGAGGTGAGCTTTTTATCCTCCACTAAGACTTGATACAATGGGGCACTTTTCCCCTGAGATAGGTAATTGCTCAATACCTCTAATGCGTAACTATCAGGGTGGTATATTTCTACCGTTGGCCAAATTAATGTGAGTTCAGGGAGGTTTGCGAAATTGTCCTCGTGGTAAACTTTGATCGTACTGTCCAGCGTGGCAGGTTGTGGGTTGATAGGTGAAATTGGGTCGCCAGATGGGATTTCGTTAAAGTATTTTTTCACCCAGGTTTTAGTCTGAGCCAAATCGAAGTCGCCAGCAATGACTAAGGTTACATTATTAGGGGTGTACCATTTTGCATAGAACTCCTTGACATCGTCTAATGTGGCATTTTGAAGATCTTCCAATGAGCCGATTACTTGCCAATTATAGGGATGACCCGACGGATATAGATTTTTATTAGCTACATAATAAGTATGACCATAAGGTTGGTTGTCCACGCGTTGGCGTTTTTCATTCTTTACTACTTGTTTTTCTTTGGCTAACACGGGTTCAGTGACCGTGTTGATAAACCAGCCGAGCTTGTCGGCTTCTGCCCAGATCATTTTTTCTAGTGCATTTTTTGGAACCGTTTGATAATAGTTGGTGCGGTCTCGGTTGGTACTGCCATTGGCTCCAGAGCCACCTATTCTGGCACTCATTTGGTCTAACCCTCCCTTGCCAAGATTTTCCGATTCCAGAAATAGCAAATGCTCAAATAAGTGGGCAAATCCTGTTCTGCCTGTTTTTTCTCTTGCCGATCCTACATGGGCAGTTAGGGATACAGCTACAACAGGATCAGATTTATCTATATGAAATATGACGTTTAGCCCATTATCTAGCACAATTTTTTCATAATTTACATCCAGAGGTGGATTAGTGTCTTTCGCTTCTTCTTGGCACGAAATCAAGGATAGGAATAGAGCGAATGCGGTTGTTCTTTGTAGCATGTTCATTTTTTGAGTTTAGATCATGGAATTTAATTTAATTTTTCGTCATGTTCTTCTTAATTATTAGGGTGGCAAAATATTTATAGGAATGGATATTAAGGATTTAGGTTTTACAGACGAGATGAGGACCTTTGGATTAGAACAAGGATTGGAATCCTTTGAGATAGGGCGTGTGACTTCGGAGCATCGAGAGCGCTATGATGTAATAACAAGCAATGGACATTTTGATGCCGAACTGTTGGGTAATTTGAGATTTACTGCTGAGAGCAGAGAAGACTTTCCTTCTGTTGGGGATTGGGTGGCACTTTCTCCTTATGATGAGGACAAAGCCATAATCCATGGCATATACCCCAGATATTCCATGCTCGTCAGACAGGCAGTAGGCAAGAAGGGGGAGAAGCAGGTCATTGCTTCGAATATTGATGTCGGCCTAATTGTACAGTCGGTTAATCGAGATTTCAACATCAATAGATTAGAGCGGTATCTTACCATTTGCTATTCAGCTGATATCCAGCCGGTGATTATTCTTAGTAAAATAGACTTGCTGGAAGCTGTTGAATTGAAATCAGTGCTGTCTGAAATTGGTAGCAGAATTAAAGACGTTTTAGTTGTACCAGTCAGTAATCAAATCGAAGGCGGCTATAAGCAAGTGTCTGATTTAATTGAGAGAGGAAAGACTTATTGTCTATTAGGTTCTTCCGGCGTAGGTAAGTCTACGCTTTTAAATCATTTGTACGGTCAAGAACAAATGGATACAGGGGAGGTTAGTGAGAGCATAGATCGTGGTAAACATGTAACGACGCATCGAGAGCTTGTTGTATTAGAGAGTGGAGGGATATTGATTGATAATCCTGGAATGCGTGAAGTTGGCATAGCTGATAGTACAGGAGGATTAGAAATGACATTTGATGAAGTTCTCGAATTATCCGAGGATTGTAAATACAAAGACTGTACTCATTTGCATGAAGAAGGGTGTGCCATACTTGAAGCATTAGAGAATGGCGAGTTGGATCAAGAATCCTACAACAACTACCAGAAGATGTATAAAGAAAAAATGCATTTTGAAACTAGTGCTGAAGATAAGAAGCGCAAAGACAAAGGATTTGGCAAGATGATGAAGCAAGTCAAAAAGGCACGCAAACAGAATAAGTATTAAGTTTATTCTAATCAATCTTCATCGTTATGAGAAAGGTAGAAGTCAGTTTATTTATTAACGCCACACCAGAGAAAATCATTGATGCTTTTGTCAACACTGAAAGACTCAAAGAATGGTGGCAGGTAGAACAAGCTTTGATAGTGCCTAAGCCTGGCGGACTATACACCTTGGTCTGGCAAATTTCCGATCAGGGTTTTGGATATGTTTCCTCTGGTCAGATTGTATCCTATGATCCAATGAGCGAGTTGATCATTGACAATTTTGTGTATTTGAATCCAACCAAAGATCTACTTGGTCCCATGAGTTTGACGGTTCGTGTAAGGTCAAAGGACAGTGGAAGTGAATTCTATCTCTGTCAGGATGGTTATCAGTCGGGGGCTGATTGGGATTGGTATTATGAAGCGGTGAAACAGGCATGGCCTGACTTATTAAATTCGTTCAAATCCTATATAGAGTCCTAATGGTTGAATTTATTATGCATGCATAATAAATAGTTGCAATCTTTTCCTCAAGTCGATAATATCCATTAAAATTAAGGTTAGGCATTTAACCCAATAGAAAGATCATGGCTCACGACAAGTATCCACATCTCTTTGCACCTCTTGATTTAGGATTTACCACATTGAAAAACAGATCTCTTATGGGATCCATGCATACGGGACTCGAGGAGACTAAAAATGGCTTTGAACGAATGGCGACCTATTTCGGGGAAAGAGCCAAAGGAGGAGTAGGGCTTATCGTAACAGGAGGAGTGTCTCCTAATAGACAAGGATGGGTTGCTCCATTTTCTGCTAGAATGACAAAAACGATACATGCCAAGAAGCACCGGATAGTAACGGAGCGGGTGCATGAGCATGACGGAAAGATTTGCATGCAAATCCTTCATGCTGGTAGGTATGGTTACCACCCATTGAATGTCGGGCCATCGGCTATTAAATCACCAATTACCCCTTTCAAACCTTTTGCACTTTCTGAAAGAGGGATTCGAAATACGATTAGTGATTTTGCACGATGTGCCGCGCTAGCCAAGGAGGCTGGCTATGATGGAGTCGAAGTGATGGGTTCTGAGGGGTATTTGATTAATCAATTCATCGCTCAGCATACCAATAAGCGTACGGATCAATGGGGAGGAAGCTATGAAAACCGAATGCGCTTTCCAGTAGAAGTGGTAAAGGCAGTTCGTCGAGCCGTTGGTGAAGACTTTATCATCATCTATCGCTTGTCTATGCTGGATTTGATTCCGCAGGGTAGCGAATGGTCAGAGGTGGTTCAGTTGGCAAAGGAAATTGAAAAGGCAGGCGCGACCATTATCAATACCGGAATTGGCTGGCATGAGGCAAGAATCCCAACGATTGCTACCATGGTGCCCAGAGGAGCATTCACTTGGGTCACTAAGAAAATGAAAGGAGAAGTCAGTATTCCTTTGATCACCACAAACAGAATCAATAAACCTGATGTGGCTGAAAAAATTCTGGCCAATGGTGATGCTGACATGGTATCTATGGCTCGTCCATTTTTAGCGGATGCTGATTTAATGATAAAATCAGAGCAGGGAAGAGAAGATGAAATCAATACATGTATTGGGTGTAATCAGGCCTGTTTGGATCATGTATTTAAAAATAAGCTTTCCACCTGTCTGGTTAATCCTCGTGCCTGTAAAGAAACGGAATTGAATTATCTGCCAGCCTTTTCTAAAAAGAAAGTGGCTGTTGTTGGAGCTGGCCCTGCCGGCCTTGCTTATTCCACGATTGCGGCAGAACGTGGTCATGAGGTTACACTTTTTGAAGCAGCAGGTGAGATTGGTGGTCAGTTTAATATGGCGAAAAAAATCCCTGGAAAAGAGGAGTTTTATGAGACACTCAGATACTTCAATAAGCGCATTGAGTTGACTGGAGTGAATCTGCAACTAAATACAAAAGTCGATGCCAAGCAATTAGCATCCGAAGGATATGATCAGGTGATTGTCGCCACAGGTGTAAATCCTAGAGATCCAGGTATTGAAGGGCAAGATCACCCAAAAGTGCTCTCCTATATTGATGTGCTAAGACATAATAAGCCTGTGGGTGACAAAGTAGCGATTATCGGAGCTGGTGGAATTGGTTTTGATGTGGCTGAATACCTGAGTCAGGAAGGTGAAAGTCCTAGTTTGAATATTGAGGACTTTATGCATGAATGGGGAGTAGACATCAAGAATCAGCACCGAGGAGGTTTGGTAAAACCCGAAATGCCAAAATCCAAAAGAGAAATAGTGATGCTCCAACGATCTGAGAGTAAAATGGGAGCAAAGCTAGGTAAGACCACCGGGTGGATTCATAGAACTACGCTCAAGCACAAGCGGGTGAAAATGATTACCCATGTGACCTATGATAAAATTGACGATGAAGGATTACATATCACAATCAAAGGAGAACAGCAGATATTACCAGTAGATCACATCATTCTTTGCGCTGGTCAATTGCCAGAAAACTCTCTGGTGACCACACTAGAACAAGAGGGGGTAAATGTTGCTAAAATTGGTGGCGCTGATGTAGCTGCAGAGCTAGATGCCAAGCGAGCTATCGATCAGGCCAGCCGTCTTGCAGCTGCCTTGTAGCTTTTACTTTTCTTTAACGATATACTTCTGCTTAGAAACTTTCTTACTTAGTTTTTTGGCAAATTTTCCAATGGATTTCTCAACTTCTCGTGGGTCAATTCTCATGACGATGTCATCTGTCATTAACTGTTTATCGCTACTGATATGATAAATATCTGATTGAATTTCTATTCTGTCTGAAGAAACGGCATCGAAATAATTTCCATAAGCATAATCGCCCCATGAGTAACTCTGGCCTCCGGCAATCACGACGCCGCTACTATTGGCTGAAGTAAAGCCTGCACCAGTATACTGCGAACGCTGATTATAAGAGTAACCGTTTTCTTCTTCGATATCAACCAATCGCACTACAAGTACACCATCGGCGCTATGTTTGTCGCAAACTGCTCTAACTTCTTTTTTTGTAAGTCGTTCAGAACCAATCAATCTGGTTTTGTGACTACTCACCGTTGAAATTCCATGGTCACCTAGATCATATCCTAATTCATCTTCTAGCGTTACTCGGTTTTCTTTAGTTCTCAGTAATACGATTACTAAGAGCTTATTGATTTTGACTTCAGTTTGCGGATCTTTTTTAACCACTTCAAACGATGGACTGATTGCCCAACTTGAATTGAATGTGAGTGTTAGGGCCAAAAGGCAGATTAGGATATGTTTTGTAGAAATCATCATTGTTTTTCAAATAAGTCACAATATTAGTCAAAGGCTTCCATTCGAGTTAATTTAATTAATGAAAATGTCAATGTATTGTATTTGATATAGGGTCAAGAAAGTGTTTTGCTTCGAAAATTTTGAACCTTTTAGCGTGAATACGTATAACTTCGGGCAACTAAAGAGACATAGTCATATGAGAGAGATTTTCGCTGAAGTTCTTACCATAGGAGATGAAATATTGTATGGTCAAATATTGGACACTAATACCAAATGGATTAGCCGTGAATTAGATGATATTGGAATTAAGGTAAGGCGAAAAATTGCTATAGGAGATAAAAAACAAGAAATACTGGATGCCTTAGATGAGTCATTGAAGAGGTCTGATATTGTTTTGATTACTGGCGGTTTGGGACCAACGAAGGACGATATTACTAAAAAAACTTTGGCTGAATACTTTGATATGGAGCTTGAGCTTGACCCAAGTGCTTTGGAAGATGTAGAAGATATTTTCAGTCGATTTGGGAAAGAAGTCACGGAAATCAATAGGCAGCAGGCCTTCTTGCCTGAAGGTTGTAAAAAAGTAAAAAATGAAAGGGGTACTGCTCCGGGTATGTGGTTTGAAAAAGGTAAAAAGGTAGTAGTGTCGATGCCCGGTGTACCATTTGAAATGGAGGCTATGATGGCTAAAACCATTTTACCTAAACTTAAAAAACATTTCACGTTACCAGTAATTGTACACAAAGTCATTAAGACCATTGGAATAGGAGAATCTTGGTTGGCTGAGGAAATAAGTGATTGGGAGGACAATCTTCCGGAGCATCTGGCATTGGCCTACTTGCCTGGTAAGAGTCAGGTACGTTTAAGATTGACTGGAGTAGGGGAAGATCGTGATATCCTGGAGGCTGAAATGGATCAGCAGATTGAAGCAGTCTTGCCGACTATTAAATCATACGTGTATGGGTTTGGTGATATTCAGATAGAAGATGCTGTAGGAGAAATGCTCAAAACTCGAGCGCTTAAAATTGCGACAGCAGAAAGTTGTACAGGCGGATTTCTTGCTCATCGTTTGACATCCGTCCCAGGAAGTTCAGAATATTACTGGGGGTCTGTGGTTTCGTATCATAATGACATAAAAAAAGGAGCCTTGGAAGTGAGTGATAAGACCCTTGATACCTATGGAGCGGTAAGCGAAGAAACAGCTACTGAAATGGCAGTTGGGGTGCGAAAAAAGTTCAAAACAGATATAGGTATTTCAACCACAGGCATCGCCGGGCCAGATGGAGGTACAGAAGAAAAACCTGTAGGTACCGTTTGGATGGCAATATCCTTTGGAAAAAATGTGGTAACGCGAAAAATTCAGTTACCCGGAACACGGATTCTCAATATAGAATATACGGCGATTCATGCCCTCAATTTCCTGCGTCAAACCCTTGATAAACAGTGATTTTTAGCGTTAAATCAAGTAACTTAGCAGCTGATTAGACCCGAAAACTGTAATAAAACATTATGGCCTTAGTAGAAATGGTAATGCCCAAGATGGGCGAAAGTATCATGGAAGGAACCATCCTTTCATGGCTTAAAAAAGTAGGAGATACGATCGAGCAAGATGAGTCTGTTTTGGAAGTAGCTACTGATAAAGTGGATACAGAAGTGCCTTCTACTCATGCTGGTGTATTGAAAGAAATATTAGCGAACGAAGGAGATGTTGTAGAAGTAGGCAAGCCGATAGCAGTAATTGCTACCGATGGTGCTGATGCTCCTGCTCCCGCCAAACCAGAAGCAGAAGTAGTGGAAAAAGCAGAGGCCTTGGTTGCCGAAGCGGTAGAGGCTCATTCTGCGAGTGCACCTGCTCCAGTTTTAGAAAAACCAACTTCAGGAAGATTCTATTCTCCTTTGGTTTTGAATATAGCCAGAGAAGAAGGTGTCCCGATGTCCGAATTGGAATCTTTGCCTGGTACGGGTAAGGAAGGAAGAGTAACCAAGAAGGATATTCTAGCTTTTGTCAAAACAAGAAAATCTAATGGAGCGCCTGCTCCAGTGGCAGCTCCAGCTGCTTCAAATGGCGCTGTCCCTACTAAGTCTGCCGCTCAACCAGTAGCAGTTTCATTTTCTGGTGAAGACGAAATTATCGAAATGGATCGCATGCGCAAGATGATTGCAGAACGCATGGTGGCTTCTAAGCAGACTTCACCTCACGTTACCTCATTTGTGGAAGCTGATGTGACCGACGTAGTAAAGTGGAGAGGAAAGCATAAGAAAGCTTTCATGGAACGAGAGGGGCAAGCACTCACTTTTACTCCAATATTCATTGAAGCAGTAGTAAACGCTATTAAGGACTATCCAATGATCAATGTTCAAGTGGATGGTAATAAGATTATTAAAAAAGGATCGATCAATGTTGGAATGGCAGTAGCGTTACCCTCAGGTAATTTGATTGTGCCAGTCATTAAGAATGCTGATCAACTAAGTTTGAAAGGTATCGCATTAAAAGTGAATGACCTGGCGAGAAGAGGGAGAGATAATAAGCTGACGCCAGACGATCTAAGTGGCGGTACTTATACGGTTTCGAACGTAGGATCCTTCGGTAATGTAATGGGAACACCGATTATCATGCAGCCGCAAGTGGGTATTCTGGCCTTGGGTGCAATTGTGAAAAAGCCAAGCGTAATTGAAACTCCTCAAGGGGATTTGATTGGTATCAGACACAAAATGTTCTTGTCTCACTCTTATGACCACAGAGTAGTTGATGGAGCTTTGGGAGGAATGTTTGTTCGACGGGTGGCTGACTATTTAGAAAAATTCGATCCTGAAAGAACGATATAAATAATATTTGAACATCAATAAAAAAGGCAATCAATTGATTGCCTTTTTTATTTCTTCGTTTTGATTTTAATCAGTCAAACTGAGTTTCTACATAGTTGAATTCGATGCCTAGTAGGTCTGCATAATCTTCGCCTGCTTCTAGCATATCCTCATCATCTTCTTCGTAATACCAGTTGATAGACAAATCAAAACCATTTTCTTTTACAATATTTAATTTCCTAAATATGTCGAACAAGCATTTAGAAGAACTGGTATTGAAATATTCGAATTTGAAATTGGCAATAAGGTTTTGTTTGCCGTTTCGTCCGAATTCTTCCAGATCTCTGATCAAATTGCTGTAAAACTGAATTGAATTTTCAGGACTAGATTTTCCTCTCAATTCAAGTAGCCCTCGATTAGGGTCGAAATATATTAGGGGGGTTATTCTTGTAGGCCTAACAATCAATTTTTCCATAAATCCTCCATCTTCTTTTCTCATAATCGGCTTAGCTGGTTAATGCCGTAGAGTTTCGATTAAGTTGCTTATTATCATTTGAGGTTCAGGTATAGAAAAGAGGACTGACAATACTATCAGTAATTCAACCTTTTCGCATAGTACAAATTTTTCTCTGTCTGCTGAACAGTTTTTAACTTTTTTGTACAAGGCATACCCTTTACCTTCCGGCTAATATATCCTTTTAGACTTAGAATATGAATACAAATGCGAAAATGTTTCTGGGCTATCTTCGTAATTTCATACTTGAGATAATAAATGTACTTTTCATTTTTCCATTTACAGCTTCACTTATCTTTGAAGCATGGGTGACGATAAGCTTTTGGTGGTCGTGGTTGGTCCAACAGCAGTGGGAAAAACTGCTGTAACGATTGCTCTGGCACAGCATTTTGGGGGAGAAATTATATCTTCAGATTCCAGACAATTTTATAGAGAGATGGAAATTGGTACTGCAAAACCTGATGCCACAGAAAGGTCGTTGGTTGCACATCATATGGTAGATACGCACTCCATTTCAGAAGATTATGATGCGGGTGCATTTGCGTCTGACGTAGATGATTTGCTCCCACTTCTTTTTGAAAAAAATAAAGTGCAGTTTATGGTAGGTGGTTCTGGGTTGTATGTAAAGGCCTTTTGTGATGGGCTGGACGAAATGCCGGAAACGGATCCTGCACTTAGAGAAAAACTCAATCATGAACTAAATGATAAAGGACTGGATAAGCTGTTGGAGGAGCTTCGAGAAGCAGATCCGGTGTATTTTGAGCAGGTAGATCAGAAAAATCCGCAAAGAGTAGTGCGGGGGTTGGAAGTATATCGTACGACCGGCTTGCCATATTCTCACTTTCGGCAAGGAGCCAAAACGAAAGCGCACTCATTCAACATTTTAAAGATTGGATTAGAAATGGATCGCGCTACGCTTTATGACCGTATTGATCAAAGAATGGATTTAATGATTGAACAAGGGTTGTTTGATGAGGCAAAGGGTTTGTACCCTTACCGAAAAAATAATGCGCTGCAAACAGTGGGCTATAAAGAGATTTTCGACTTCATAGATGGAAAATATAATAGAGAAGAGGCTATCAGATTACTCAAAAGAAATTCCAGACGATATGCCAAAAGACAATTGACTTGGTTTAGAAAAGATGAAGAAGTGAATTGGTTCGAACCTAATCAGCTCGACGAAATGATCAAAATAATTCAATCAAGATTAGGTTAGGCTTATATATCTTTATTTGAAGTCTTTGAAGAACTTCTTATAGATTTTTTTAAGCCGGCCTTCACTTCTTTCATTGGTTACAATCAGGCCATTGACAGTCCCCATGAATACCTTCTCATATTTCGGATTTTGTCGAATATCAATAGTGAAATTGGTGATTAGTTCTTTTCTCTCTTGCTGAGGAAGCTGAGCACCAAGCGTGTCCACTTTCAGCTTTAAGAATATTAGCAAATCAGGAGACTCAGCTTGTTCAAAACCATTTTTAGACAAGGCCTCGTGCAGTTTTGATTGTACGGAGGATACTTCAGTGCTTACGCTAGGATCCGCTTCCTTTTTGTTGATGGTGAAGGCTGCCAACCGATAAGTTTTGTATTGAGACACCTCAGATTGATAGTAATGGTGTCGAAAGGCGAGTTGGCCGTGAGCCGAGGAGATTGAGACAATGGCAAGAATAAGGAGGGTGATTTTTTTATGCATATCAACAGAATTTTAAGAATAACAAGATAATAACCGTTGACCATAACCCCCAGACTTATTTTATCACTCTTCGAATGGTTTTTATATTGCTTTTGTAGTAATCAGCATTCAGATCAGAAATTACCACCCCGCGAGAAGAAGAGGCATGAATAAAGTAGGTCCCATCGGGAGTCACGGAGGTGATCATTCCACTGTGATACCATTTTTCTCTTTTTCCTTTGAATTTGAAAAAGACGATATCCCCTTGTCGGATACTATTCCAGCCCACTTTTTTCCCAAACTTAGATTGGGCTTTTGCGGTTCTTGGAATGCTGTATCCCGCTTGTGCATAGGAATTTTGCATAAGCGCGGAGCAATCAATACCACTCTTGCTGGTTCCTCCATATTTATAAGGAGTGCCGGTATAGGTATAGGCAGCATCTACGACATTTTGTATGGATTGTGCCCGTTGTCTTTTCTTTTTTTGAGCTAATGTAGGGGCAGTGATAAGAATTGTGAAAGTAAGAAATAAAAATCCTATTCTAGGCATATTGAAAATTTTGAACTGATAAACAGTAATGGTGCCAAATTTACCAAGTAGTGTTTTTAACGACTATTTCTGTTGGGGAATTTTACAATAATTATCTTTGTTGAAATTTTGATCAAAGTTATTATTGCAAATCGCAAAATGAGAAAAATGATGTCTTGGCAATTTGAAGAAGAAGAGCTAGTAGATGTATTAGAAGAAGAGCAAGAAGATGAAGGGCGTACGCTCGTAGTTTTCAATGATGAGGTAAACTCCTTCGATCATGTGATCAATACCTTGATTAAGGTTTGCAAGCACGAAAGGGTACAGGCAGAGCAATGTACCTATATCATTCATTTCAATGGCAAATGTCAGGTGAAAAAAGGCACCTATGAAGTTTTAAAACCTATGAAAGAAGGTATTCTGGACGCCGGCATCAGCGCTGTGATTAATTAAACTATAGAATGGAATTTCCAAGCGAATTGATAGAGGAGGCGGTAAAGGAAATCTCCAAACTACCGGGTATCGGAAAAAAAACAGCACTAAGGTTAGCCTTACATCTGCTCAAAGAAAACGAGGCGACCACCGAGGGACTGGCCGCCTCCCTGGTCAGATTGAGAAAAGAGACCAAATACTGTGGTACCTGTCATGTGATTTCTCATACCACAGATTGTACCTGCAGGACTATTAGCCGTGACTTGTCGGTTATTTGCGTTGTGGTGGATACACCGGATTTGTTAGCTATTCGAAGTACTGGCCAGTATCAAGGCATGTTTCATGTGCTAGGCGGAGTGATTTCGCCGATTGAGGGAATTGGACCGGAAGACCTACATATTGATACTTTGGTGGATCGGATTAAATCGTCTGAAGGTGAAGTAAAAGAGGTGATTTTGGCACTTAGTGCCACCATGGAAGGCGATACTACCTGTTTTTATTTGTCTAGAAAATTGGAAGAAACCGGTGTGAAGATTACAACCATCGCCCGAGGGATACCAATAGGCGGTGAGTTGGAATATGCAGACGAAGTGACTTTGGGCAGAAGCATTGTGACCCGAACCAGTTACTCTTCAGGCGATGCTTAATTTAATTTTCAGGAACACCACATTTCGAATATCATAGGATAATTGGCTGATCTTTGTATTTGAGTTCAGTAAAACAGTAGATTTTTGAACATATTTTAACGTAGCTGTTAAAATTTTTAAGATGAATGCTATGCGATTGGTGAAGAGCTTATCTACTTTTGCGCATATAATTTCAAGAAAATCAATCAATGGAACACTTATCGGATAGAATCAAAAACATGGCAGAGTCTGCCACGCTGGCGATGGCTGCCAAAGCTAGAGAATTCAAAGAAAATGGTATAGACGTGATTAGTTTGAGTCTGGGAGAACCAGATTTTAAAACGCCTAAACACATTCAAGAAGGCGCCAAAGAAGCCATTGATTCTGAAAAATATTTTGCCTACCCACCAGTAAATGGCTATGCGGATTTGAGAAAAGCCATAGCTGACAAGTTTAAAAACGAAAATGGACTGGAGTATACGGCAGACCAGATCGTAGTTTCTAATGGCGCGAAGCAGTCGATCGTCAATGTTATGATGGCTCTGGTAAATCCAGGAGATGAGGTGATCGTATTATCACCATACTGGGTGAGTTATACGGCAGCTATTGAGTTGGCAGAAGGTACTCCTGTATTAGTAAAGGGCGGTATTGAAAATGATTTCAAAGCTACGGCAGAACAAGTTAAGGCGGCTTTGACGGATAAGACCAAAGCGATCATTTTCTCCTCTCCGTGTAACCCGACTGGTTCAGTATTCACTAAAGAAGAATTGTCTGCGATTGCAGACGTGTTGAGAGATACAGATGTAATCGTGATCTCAGATGAGATTTATGAGCATATTAACTTCTCTGGAGCTCATGCTAGTATTGGTGCTTTGCCAGGTATGCTAGACAAGACCGTGACTATCAACGGTATGGCTAAAGGATTTGCTATGACTGGATGGAGAGTAGGATATATCGGTGCGCCAACTTGGATTGCTAAAGCTTGTTCTAAAATACAAGGACAAGTAACATCGGCGAATTGTAGCATTGCACAGCGAGCTACAGTTACGGCATTGACTTCTGACCTAGGCCCAACCAAGGCCATGACAGAGCAATATGGAAAAAGAAGAGAATTGGTGTTTGGATTGCTTAATGACATCCCTGGTGTGAAGACGAACATGCCACAAGGAGCCTTTTATTTCTTCCCAGATGTAAGCAGCTACTTTGGTAAGTCTGATGGGTCTACTACGATTAACGATGCCAGCGACCTTTGTTTGTATTTGCTGGAAAACGCACATGTGTCTTTGGTGACTGGTGCGGCTTTCGGGGATCCTGATTGTATCAGACTGTCGTACGCGGCATCTGAAGAGAACCTTAAGGAAGCGCTGAAAAGAGTCAAAGAAACATTAGCCAAATTGAGCTAAGAATCAATACAGAAAGGATTGTTCATCAGAGCAATCCTTTTTTTCTTTCTCATATTTCCACTGATTTACTTAGCTTTATCCCTTGATGAATTCAGTCGGGAATTATACCTCTCAATTAAGTACGCCAAGCCACCTCAATTATCTAATACTTGGTCTGTTGATGCTCAGTTTTTTGAGCTCGAACGCTCAAGATTTGCCCACAGCAAAACAAGGAATTCTTGACCTTAGAGAATGGGAATTTCAAAAAAATGAGCCTATTTCTTTGGCAGGAGAGTGGGAGTTTTATTGGGAGAGAATCCTATATCCAGCTGATTTCGAATATCTCGACCTTCCTGAAACTTACCGGAAATTTCCCATGCTTTGGGAAGGAGATATTATCGATGAGGATACCATTACACCAGTAGGGTTCGCTACACAACGCTTGCAGGTCATAGTCAATTCGGTGACGCCAGAGCTGGCGATAACCATTCCACATTTTTATTCTTCTTATTTACTCTTTTTGAATGGTGAATACTTGGGTTCCAATGGTCAGGTAGGCATGCATGAGGTGACTTCCAAGCCTCATTGGCAGTATATGACCAGGGAGTTCAAGGTTAAATCTGATACACTGGAAATTGTATTGCAGATATCTAACTACAAACATTCACGTGGAGGTAGTTTCTATGATATTAAGCTAGGAGAGAAAGTGAAAATGCAAACGGTAGAGGGTCGTCAGAAGGCTTTCGATCTGATTATGTCGTCTAGTTTGTTTTTCATAGGCCTCTTTTTTATGGTCTTGTTCTGGTTTGGTAGACATGAAAAGCAGATTTTATACTTTTCACTTTTTTGTTTGTTCTATAGTTATCGATCGATAGGCTCGGGGAGCTATACCCTTCATTCATTATATCCGGAGTTGCCTTGGCTGCTGACGCTCAAGGCCGAGTACATCACCATGTTTATGGCTGGGCTTTTCTTCTCCTTCTATTCTTATTATCTATATAAGCGAGAGACGTCCAGACTGTTTTTACTTTTTGTGACAATCATAAGTGGCACATTCGTATTAATTACACTCTTCGCACCGGTTAAGTTTTTTACCAAATTAGTGGGACCTTATTCTGTTATGATCTTGATTGGGTTCGTCTATATGATGTATACCTATGTGCTTGCTGTAGTCAACAAGAGGGAAGGATCATTAATGTCATTGATAAGTTCTTTTTTACTCTTTCTGGTCATGGGAGCTGTTATCCTGGAGCACTTTGGGTTTATGAAAAATTCTATGCTCTTCTATTTTGTGGGGTATCAGCAGTTTTTCTTTTTCCAATCGATCATTCTTTTTTATCGATACAACCGGAAAATTGAGATGGCCAAAGAGAAGGCAGAATCCGCTGCTCGATCTCAGTCTGATTTCCTATCCATGATTTCTCATGAGATCCGAACACCTTTGAATGCGGTGATAGGCTTGACCAATTATCTAATTGGGGATAAACCCAAAAAACAGCATACGGATGATCTAAAAACATTGAAGTTCTCAGCGGAGCATTTACATGTACTGATTAATGATGTGCTGGATTACAGTAAACTCGATGCAGGAAAGATTGAGTTTGAAGAAGTGGATGTCAATGTGGTTGAAATGGCCAGAAACATTACCAAAGGGTTTGATAATAGAGCCAAGGAAAAGGACATTTATTTGAACTTTCTTCATGATGAAGAGATTCCAAATTTTATCGTTTGTGATGGATTACGCTTGAGTCAGATTCTAACCAACCTGATTAGTAATGCGATCAAGTTTACAGATGAAGGTGGTGTGACGCTCAGTATGACCATTATCATGTTAACCAAAGATAGAGTGTCTATCAAGTTTTCCGTAGAAGATTCGGGTATTGGAATACCCAAAGACAAAATCAAAACCATATTTGATAGTTTCTCTCAGGCCTCTACATCCACAACCCGTGAATATGGAGGAACTGGTTTGGGCTTGTCCATTACCAAACGAATACTGGATATGCAAAACACAAAAATCAATGTGTTTAGTGTTGAAGGGCAGGGCTCAAGATTCTATTTTACTCAAACATTTGCAATCAGCGAGAATCAGGAAAAAGTGACCGAGAAGATTTCAGAAGTACATAATCAGTTGGAAGGAAAAAGCATACTACTGGTAGAGGATAATCCAGTAAATGTGATGGTAGCTAAGAAGTTTCTGTCGCGATGGGATATCAAAGTGGACGTGGCTGAGAATGGCCGAGAGGCATTAGAAAAGACAGCCATCGAATCTTATGATTTGGTGCTGATGGATTTGCAAATGCCAGAAATGGATGGCTATACGGCATCCGAAGAATTGAGAAAACGTGGCTATACGGTGCCAATCCTTGCCTTAACCGCCTCTGTGATGTTGGACGTAGGCGATCGTGTATTCAAGTCCGGAATGAATGATTTCATTACCAAACCATTCGATCCAGACGATCTATTTAATAAGATCAAATTGCATATCGAGCGGAAAGAATCTGAAGAGAAAGGGGTGAATTAATTAGCCTTCCAATTCTTTACCGTTTCAATAAACACCTTTACTTTCTCAGGATTAATGTCTGGGTAAACGCCATGGCCTAAATTGGCGATGTGTCTATGACCGCCAAAGGATTCAAGCATCTCAATGGTTTGCAATTCAATTTCTTTATCCGTACTGTAAAGCACACAAGGGTCTAAATTTCCCTGAAGTGTTTTGTCTGGACCTATCAATCTTCTGGTAGGTGCTACCGCCATGTTCCAGTCCAATCCAATGGTCTCGCAGTTGAGTTGTCCCATTTGCTTTCTAGCAAAATAAGCGCCCTTGGCAAATACAGTCACAGGTACGATGTCTATGGTATCACAGATTTTGGAAATGTATTTCAATCCAAATTCTTCATACTGTGCCGGAGACAAGATGCCCGCCCAAGAGTCGAAAATCTGTACTAAGTCGGCGCCGCATTTGATCTGCATTTGCAAGTATTTGATCGTGCTTTCTGTGATCATGTCCAGCAGTTTGTGAGAAAGCTCTGGCTCAGTGTAAAGCATCTTTTTGGCCTTAGAAAAAGTCTTGCTACCAGCGCCTTCTACCATGTAGGAGAAAATCGTCCATGGTGCTCCGGCGAACCCGATCAAAGGTACACGACCATTCAATTCCTTTTTGGTGATTTTGATGGCTTCGGCCACATAGTCCAAGTCAGTCTCTGGTTCAGCAATTCTGATTTTCTTTAGGTCAGCTGCAGACTGTATCGTGTTTTCAAACCATGGTCCCTTTTTCTCGATCATCTGATAAGGCAATCCCATGGCTTCAGGAATCACCAAAATGTCGGAGAAAATGATGGCCGCATCAACGCCTAATAGATCTACCGGTTGGATGGTTACTTCAGCCGCTAACTCCGGAGTGGTAGCCAGTTCAATAAAACCGCTTACGCTTTCACGAACTTTACGATATTCGGGCAGAATTCTTCCAGCCTGACGCATCAGCCACACCGGCACTCTTTCTGTTTCTTCTCCTCTGGCTGCTCGCAATATTAGATCGTTTTGTAAAATCATAGGGTTCTATTTTCTCCGGCCGCAAAGATAATAGGGGATGGGACAAATGGGAGATAGGTGAGGAGAAAATGAAGGGGATGGTGAATTTGACGTCTGTGTATGGTGCGTGTGCGTGTCGTTTGATAATGCAGCCAAAGTAGTGAAAATCTGCCGAATCTACCAACGTTTCGGTGAGAGCTGCGTTCCGCCAATCTTCCGATGCGGCGAACTGGCCTCACAATAAGCAGAGAAGTAATTTTCCTCGGTAGATGCACGGGTTCGTTCCGCCGAAGCTGGCTAAATGCTCAATTCGCACATGCACTATGACGCCATGTTAGCGATTTGTTATTCTGCGTTATCGTTGTTGCTTCGGTTTCTTACATTGTATGCACTCCACATTCCAACCAAAATGAAAAAAGAGGCAAAAAGCAAAGAGTTCATTGTTATGTCCTGCCCCATAATCCAATGAAAAATGAGAATAAGGATGAAGCCTGGAATTCCAATCTTGAGTCCCTGAATTGGCCAGTTCTTCTTGTTAATTGGCAGTGGTGATTTACCATCGTTCTTGTTCGCATACCGAATAGAATATCTTCGGATAGAATACAAAATTGTTGCTGTCAATAAACTAAAAAAAGTTAACCAGAAGCCAGTAAATAGAAATGTTCGCTGAGTTATGGGCTCATCAAAGAATGCATATGTAATACCGATTGTTAACAAGCAAAGTGTTGCCAGTAGTGTCCAGAAGAAAAGGAAAATGTAAAACCAGTTCGAAAATATTTTGTTGGTGTTCATGAGTTCTACGTTCCGGGAATAATCGCTAACATTCGTGTAAAGTGACCAGTGCACTTTATCCGCACTGCATCATTTCAAAAGTAATTGATTCTTCGTCTTCGAGAAGTACAAGTGAAAGGAAAAATGCGCAGTAATCTTTTGTATCAAATTAGCAGATGCCAAGACCTTTTTTGAAGTCTTAGCATCTACTCTTTTTATTTTACTTCAAACTCCAACTTATTCTCACCCTCTAGCGTAGCCAAAAGCTTGTCGCCTGCTTTTACCAAACCTACGCCGTGAGCTGGCGTACCACTCAAAATGATATCTCCGGGGTTCAAAGTCATAAACTGCGATATATGCGCAATGATCTGTGGTAGCGTATATACCATCAAAGAAGAATTGCCGGTCTGCACGCGCTCTCCATTTAGATCCAAGGCGAAATTGATATCTCCCTTGAATTGATCCAAAGAAACAAAATCAGAGATAGGCGTAGCGCCGTCAAAGCCTTTGGCCAAAGCCCATGGGCCTTTGTTCTCTCTGCTTTTGGCCAACACATCTTTGGCGGTAAAGTCGATGCACACAGCTACTGCATCCACATGATTCAAGGCATCTGCTTCACTGATGTTTTTTCCAGCTTTTGAAATCTTGAAAGCCAACTCTACTTCATAGGCTAATTCGTTAGAAACAGCAGGTATTTCGAAAGGCGCATTGTTTGTAAGTAGGGTAGTTTCTGGTTTGGTGAAGATAATGGGTGCCCATTTTGGCGATGGCATTTCTTCTGGTGTGTTGACGTAGTTTTTTCCTATTCCTATGATGGTCATGAGCTATTTATTTTAATATTTCATGCAATGATAATTGATTGTATGTAATTCGTTATCGAACACGGAAAGAAAATACTACAATTTCAGAAGGTCTTAGAACACCATTGAGCATCAAAACACCACCATCCGTATATTTTTTTTCTCAGTAGGCTTTTATTGATTTTACTTTCTTCTGGAATCTAAAACCTTACTATGCCATTATTGATTGTCGTTGTTGGAATCGCGATCCTCTTTGTTCTCATTGCAGTCTTCAAACTCAATGCTTTTCTTTCTTTCATTATCACTTGCCTGTTTGTTGGTATCAGCCAAGGGATGGAATTGTCTGCGGTGGCACAGTCCATACAGACTGGTATAGGAAATACCTTAGGTTTCCTAGTGGTCATTCTGGGGTTAGGTGCCATGTTGGGTAAACTGGTAGCTGATAGCGGTGCCGCACAAAGAATCACTTCGGCCTTGGTGGCCAAATTTGGTGAGAAGTACATCCAATGGGCCGTTGTTTTGGCCGGATTTATTGTGGGCATCCCAATGTTCTATTCAGTAGGGTTTGTGATTCTTATTCCACTCGTTTTTACAGTGGCAGCGTCCACGGGACTGCCTTTGATATATGTAGGATTGCCGATGCTCACTTCCCTGTCAGTAACGCATGGTTTTTTGCCACCGCATCCTGCGCCTACTGCTATCGCCATTATGTTCGATGCGGATATTGGAAAAACGCTCTTGTACGGGATTATCATCGCCATACCTGCCATAGTGGTAGCCGGACCTTTGTTTGCCCGATCAATCAAAAAGATTAAAGGCTCACCCATGAAGGAATTTTACAATCCGGTAATTTTAAAGGATAATGAAATGCCTGGGATGGCAGTTAGTGTTTGTACTGCCTTACTTCCTGTCATCTTAATTGGGCTATCTACAGGTATCGGCCAGTTTTTAAATGCGGGGAAAACCAAAACCATCGTTGAATTTATTGGGAACCCCATGATTGCGATGTTGATTTCTGTATTGGTAGGCATTTACACATTAGGACTCTCCAGAGGGAAGCAGATGAAAACCATTATGGATTCGCTGGCCAGCGCCATCTCCGGTATTACGATGGTTTTGCTCATTATTGCTGGTGCTGGAGCACTCAAGCAGATTCTGACAGATAGTGGCGTCAGCGAGTATATCGGAGAACTACTTAGAGGCTCATCAATTTCACCTTTATTGTTGGCTTGGTTGATAGCGACAGTGATTCGCGTTTGCGTGGGATCTGCTACGGTTGCAGGGCTGACCGCTGCAGGTATCGTATTGCCCTTAATTGCCGGATCAGGTGTAAGTCCCGAACTCATGGTGATAGCTGTAGGCTCAGGGAGTTTGATGCTCTCGCATGTCAATGATGGCGGCTTTTGGATGTTCAAGGAGTATTTCAACCTTTCGGTAAAAGAAACCTTGTCTACCTGGACGATTATGGAAACCAGTGTTGGCGTCATTGGCCTTGTGGGCGTATTAATTTTAGACTCAATTATATAAAAAGAATACAATGGATATTTCACCTTCAGAAAAAGCAAAAGAATTAGGATTAGAGTTTCCTCCGGCACCCCAGCCAGCGGGTGTATATCGTCCCGTATTGGTGGTAGATAAGTTTCTCTATGTATCAGGTCAAGCCCCGATGCAAATGGATGGGACCCTTATGCAGGGCCGTGTGGGTGACCATGTGGATATGGAATTTGGAAAACTGGCGGCTCGTCAAACTGCTTTGACCATGCTTTCAACCATTCAGACACATTTTGGCTCTTTGGATAAAATCAAACGCGTGGTAAAAGTATTGGGCATGGTCAATTGTACGCCTGATTTCATTAGACAGCCTTATGTGATCAATGGGTTTAGTGAATTGCTGGCCGAACTATGGGGGCGCGAATATGGCATAGGCGTTCGAAGCGCGGTAGGTATGATGTTGCCCGACGGCATTCCGGTGGAAATAGAAGCAGTGTTTGAATTGCACTAAATGATGTCTGAAATTGAATGGTATAAGGTAAAACAAGAGGATGGGGTGGTGACACCCGCCTTGCTCGTATATCCCGATCGGATCAAACAGAACATTGGAAAAATGATCGAGCTATCTGGGGATGTCGACAAGTTACGGCCGCATGTTAAGACTCATAAATCAGTTGATATCATCAAACTTCAATTGGCGCATGGCATCACCAAGTTCAAATGTGCCACGCTGTCAGAGGCTGAACTGCTAGCGACTTCAGGTGCCGAAGATGTGCTCCTGGCCATGCAGCCTGTTGGACCAAATGTTCCGAGGTTATTTGAGTTGATTGCCAAATTTCCAGTATGTAATTTTTCCACGCTAGTGGATAATGAAAAAACAGCCGTTGAGATTTCAAGATTAGCACAACAAAAGGGGCTGACAGCCTCTCTTTGGCTAGATATAAATAATGGCATGGATCGAACGGGAATATCGCCAGGCCCGGAAACTATATGCATATATGAATTCATGGCCAACGATCCTTTTTTGAATGTCAAAGGCCTTCATGTTTATGATGGTCATATTCATCACAAGGATTTAGAATTGAGAAAAAACGCTTGTAACGACGATTTTAATTCAGTGGAAAGTCTGAGAAGTGCAATAGAAAAAAAGCAGTTACCTTTTCCTACAGTGGTAGCCGGAGGTACGCCTACTTTTACTATTCACAAAGATCGGAAAGATGTTCAACTAAGTCCTGGCACTCCGCTACTTTGGGATGCTGGCTATGCTCAGGCGTTTCCAGACCTGTCTTTCGAGCTGGCGGCTGTAGTCGCTACACGGATTGTGAGCCAACCATCTTCAGATTTGCTTTGCTTGGATCTGGGTTACAAGTCTGTAGCCAGTGAGATGGAGCTGCCAAGGGTAAAGTTTCTTGGCGGTCATGATTTTGAAATAGTCGGACACAATGAAGAACATATGGTGGTTCGTACGCACGAAGCACATGCCTATGAAATAGGTCAACTTCTATATGCTGTGCCTATTCATATTTGTCCTACAGTAGTGAAGTATGATGAAATGCTCGTTATAGAAAAAAATGAACTCACCGCCACTTGGCCAGTTGGAACTCGATCTCACTAATATTAATTACTAACTAAAAACATAGACATGTTCATATTTGATGCACACTTAGATCTTTCGATGAATGCTCTGGAGTGGAACCGCGATTTGCGATGGACTGTAGAAGAAATTCGAGCAAGCGAAGCTGGTATGACTGACAAGCCGGATAGGGGAAGAGGTACAGTTTCATTTGATGCGTTAAGAAAAGGAAACGTAGGTCTATGCGTAGCTACACAAATTGCACGCTATGTAAAAAAATCTAGCTCGCTTCCCGGTTGGCACTCACCTGAGCAAGCCTGGTCGCAAACCCAGGGGCAGTTGGCCTGGTACAAGGCCATGGAAGAAGCGGGCGAAATGGTTCAAATTACCAACAAGCAGCAGTTGGAGAGTCATCTGAAAGACTGGAACGACCCAGCGACTCAGTCACCAATTGGCTATATACTCAGTCTGGAAGGCGCTGATTCCATTGTAACCATCGATCACTTGGAACGATCGTTCAAACAGGGCTTAAGAGCGATTGGGCCAGCACATTACGGACCGGGAACTTATGCTCACGGGACGGATTCTGTTGGTGGGATTGGTCAGAAAGGAAAGGCTTTGCTCAAGAAGATTGAAGAATTGAACTTGATTCTGGATGCGACACATCTGTGTGATCAGAGCTTTTGGGAAACCATGAAGGTCTACGATGGCCCGGTCTGGGCCAGCCACAACAACTGCCGAAAATTCGTGAATCACAATCGCCAATATGCAGATGAACAAATCTTGGAACTGATCGAACGAAAGGCTGTAATTGGGATTGCTCTAGATGCCTGGATGATGGTGCCCAACTGGGTGAGGGGAGCATCCACTCCGCAAAGTATGGGTGTAACATTGACACAGATGATCGACAACATCGATCATATCTGTCAAATGGCCGGCAATTCATTTCACGTAGGTATTGGTACTGATCTGGACGGTGCATTCGGTACGGAGCAGTGCCCAAGTGACCTGGATACGATCGCTGACTTACAAAAAGTGCCAGCCATGTTGCAAGCCAAAGGGTATAACATTTCGGATATCGAAAATATCATGAGTAAGAACTTCTTAGATTTTCTGAGAAGCGTTTGGTAAGAAGTAGCGGATGATCTCCTTCTTCCGCAACCAACTTTATTCTTATTGCGATTCGCAAAGAACTCTTGCTTTCGGAGTTGTTTTGGTCAGTTTTTAAATCAGATTTTACTTAGCCAGACGAAGCCCTTCAGCAAAAGAATTGTCAAAATCACTATTCTCAACGGCTTGTGCGGCTTTTTCTACATCGTACGCTACTCTTTTGAAAGTGACTGAAAGCGTGTCCGGGTTGAAGGATGAGGTAGATTGACCGAGTTCGACTATGGCATAACAAATGCGCGGATCGCCATCTTTTGGCTTGCCAACAGAACCAATATTTATTACGTGTTTGAAAGTACTCTCGTCTTTTATCACACGGTGAAAAGGTTTGTGCGTGTGACCACATAACAGTACATCTTCCTGCTGGGATTTCATCATCTCTAAAACTTCGGCTTCAGGATAATCCTCAACCATATAGTCGTTGATTGCTTTCACACTACCATGAACCATCAACAGATTGAATGGCTTGTCGTTGGTAACAAACGACAAGGATATATGTCTGGGAAGGTTGATGAGATATGCTCTGTTTTCATCACTCACCAAAGATCGAGTCAGTGTTCTATTGGACTGCGGAGCTTCCTTGGAAATAGGTTCCAATAAGGCCTCGTCATGATTTCCCATGAGGGTAGGAATGCTTCTTTTTCGTATGGCATGGATCACTTTATTTGGCCATACATTGTAACCTACCAAATCGCCTAAACAATAAACAGCATCCACCTGTTGCGAATCCAAATCGTCGAAAAAGGACTCGAGGGCAGGAAAATTGGCGTGAATGTCTGAAAAGAAAGCTATTTTCATTCTTTTAGGCTTTTTGCGTATCGTAGTATTTCTTTTTCAACCAAAATGAAACTCTTACTAGCAATATCAGCGCAGGAACTTCTACCAACGGACCAATTACGCCGGCAAAAGCTTGTCCAGAATTCAAGCCGAAAACCGCGATCGCCACAGCAATCGCCAATTCAAAATTGTTGCCTGCAGCTGTAAAGGCTACCGAAGCTGTTTTGTCATATGTTGCGCCCATGGCTTTGGTGAAGAAAAAACCAATGATAAACATCAATGTAAAATAGACCAGTAGTGGAATGGCAATAATTAATACGTCCATTGGAATTTGAACAATCAACTCACCCTTTAAGGAAAACATGACGACAATCGTAAATAGTAGAGCAATCAAAGTCATGGGTGAGATAGTAGGAATAAATTTTTGGGTGTACCAATCTTCGCCTTTCAGTTTGACTAAAAACAACCGGCTAAACATTCCCAATACAAATGGAATACCTAAATAAATAGCAACACTTTCGGCTATGGTGGCAATAGAAATATCTACAATCGCGCCTTCAAAACCGAAATAGGGAGGAAGAACCGTAATGAAAATCCAGGCATAAAAACTATAGGCAAATACTTGAAAAATACTGTTTAAAGCGACCAGGCCAGCGCCATATTCGCTGCTTCCTTCAGCCAGATCGTTCCATACCAAAACCATGGCAATACATCGAGCCAATCCAATCAGAATGAGACCGACCATGTATTCGGGATAGTCTCTTAAAAAGGTAATGGCCAATACGAACATGAGTACTGGGCCGATGATCCAATTGAGAATGAGTGAAATGGAAAGAATTTTGGTGTTTCTAAATACTTTGGGCAACAGGGCATAATTGACTTTGGCCAAAGGTGGATACATCATGAGGATCAACCCAATAGCAATTGGAATGTTGGTCGTTCCGCTATTGAACGAATTAATGATGTTGGGAAATGTAGGAATGAAGTAGCCGATTCCAACTCCTATTGCCATTGCTACAAATATCCAGAGGGTTAGGTTTTTGTCTAGAAAGCTTAATTTTTTTGCTGCCATTATTTATGATTTGAATTGAAATCGCGAATATTATATTGCAATATTACGATGAATATCCATGTGCTCAAAACATTATTGAGAATTGAAATCAAGGACTTAATAAATTATTGACTCAATAGTTCAGAATAGCGATTGTAATCTGTATTCCAATCGATGTGAAATAGGCTTTATCTCCTTCTTCCGCCTCCGCCGCCATTCTTCTTGCGATTGGCAAAAAACTCTTGCTTACGGCGTTGCTTTTCTTTGTTCCATTCTTTTTTCTCGGCCTCAGTCATGGGCTTTTCGGTTTGAGGGAATGGGTTACTTTTAATGACCTGGAGCGTGGTCTTAGTCAGTTTCTCAATCGCTTTGATGCGACTGTTTTCTTCTGGTTCGCAGAGGGATATGGCATTGCCTGCTTCACCTGCTCGACCTGATCTTCCGATTCTATGTACGTAAGTTTCTGCTTCTTCTGGCACATCGTAGTTGATCACATACTTCAGCTTATCGATGTCAATTCCACGAGCGGCGATATCCGTAGCTACCAACACTCTGATGTGGCCTGATTTGAAGTCTTTCAGTGCTTTCTGTCTTTGATTCTGCGCCTTGTCGCCATGAATGGCTGCTGACTTTATTTTCTTTTTGTGCAATTCTCGAGCAATACGGTCTGCCCCATGTTTAGTCCGGCTAAAAACCAACACCTGATCGATTTTTTGGTCAGTAAGAATGTGCAGCAACAACTTCTTTTTATCCGCACGATTGGTATAAAACAAGAATTGCTGTATGGTTTCTGCTGTCGAGGATACCGGGTTTACTTCGATCTTCTTAGGGTTAGTCAGGATCTCATTGGCCAATTTCAGGATACTATTGGGCATGGTCGCTGAGAAGAACAAGGATTGTCTTTTCTTAGGTAAGTAGGTGAGGAGCTTCTTTACATCATTTACAAATCCCATATCGAGCATGCGATCCGCTTCGTCCAAAACGAAGATTTTCACCTGATCCAAAGAGATGTATCCCTGACTAATCAAGTCCAATAATCTACCAGGTGTAGCTACCAAAAGGTGAACACCTCTTTTGAGTTTGTCTACCTGACTGCCTTGCTTCACCCCACCAAAAATCACGGCATGTTTCAAGTTGGTGTATTTGCTGTAGAGACGGATATTGTCTTCGATCTGAATGGCCAACTCACGAGTAGGCGTCACGATCAAAGAAAGCAATTGTGGTTTGCCGCCTTGTCCGCCTTCCATCTCATGAATACGCTGAATGATCGGGATGGCAAAGGCCGCTGTTTTACCTGTACCGGTCTGTGCGGAGCCTAATACGTCGTTTTGATCCAACACCAAGGGTATGGCTTTGGCTTGAATGGCAGTAGGTTCGGTGTAGTTTTTATCTTTCAACGCCTTAAGTATAGGCGCTATGAGGGGCAATTCTTCGAATGTCATAAAATGCAATAAAGTGCTGAAATGCACTTTTGGCATTTCTCTGTGGCGCAAAGGTAGACATTAGTAAGACTAATCGGTTAGGATATGAAAAATAGATTTTTTCTTGCCAAAGTACTGGATGCCATCATGCATTTTTGATGTGAACTCTGTTGATCAACTAAGTGTTTTAATGCTATTTTATAGCTTATAGGGCACTTTATTGCTGGTAAATTATTACTTGTAATTGTTCTCGGAAATTCACAAATTACTAATACTAAAGTAACTGAACCCCTTAAGCTTATGTTAGAAGAGAGTAAATATTATTTCAATAAAGCCGCTAAAGTTTTAGAATTACAAACCTTGGGGCGCAAAATACTCGAGACTCCTTTTCGAGTGGTGAAAGTGGAAATAGTGACGGATGCCGACGATGGTACTTTCAATCACCACATCGGCTTTCGTGTACAGCATGACAATTCTCGTGGGCCTATGAAAGGCGGACTGAGGTATCACCCCAGTGTGGACGAATATGAAGCTGAAGCTCTCGCTTCACTAATGACATGGAAAACAGCAGTGGTAAATATTCCTTATGGCGGTGCCAAAGGTGGCGTGAATTGCGATCCGGAAAAATTGTCAGAAAAGGAATTGCACGACATCACACGGACCTTCGTAGGTCATATCAAAGAAGTGATCGGTCCTAAACTGGATATCCCTGCACCTGATGTCAATACCAATGCGAAGATCATGGGGTGGATCATGGACGAATATTCACAGCACTATGGGTTTTCTCCAGGAGTAGTCACAGGCAAGCCTTTGCATTTGTTTGGAAGTGAAGGAAGAGAAGAAGCGACTGGTCGTGGGGTGATGATAGCGCTTGAGCATGCTTTGAAAGATAAGAAGATGTCATTTGAAGGGCTGCGAGTGGCTGTTCAGGGATTTGGCAATGTGGGAAGCCATGCTTCAAGATTGATAGCCGAGAAAGGCGCTAAAATAGTGGCTGTGGGTGACCATAAGGGAGGTGTTCAGAATCCTGAAGGTCTCGATGTTGAAAAGTTAGGCGAGTGGGTGAAGAAAAACCGAACAGTAGCCGGATTTGATGGTGGTGATGCATTTGAAAGTACAGAAGTTCTGACCTGGGATTGTGATGTGCTGATTCCTGCCGCACTGGGTGGCGTATTGACCAAGGAAAATGCCAAAGATGTTCGTGCTAAAATTGTTGTGGAAGCAGCCAATGGCCCTACCACGCCAGAAGCAGACGAAATATTCTTTAAAAAGGACATTTTAGTGATTCCTGATATTTTGGCTAATGCCGGCGGGGTAACGGTGAGTTACTTCGAATGGGCTCAAAATATTCAGCAGTTTAAATGGGAATTGGAACGGATCAAAAATGAACTGTACCAAACCATGACTAAAGCATATAATGATGTAGCCGATATCGCCAAATCAAAAAATGTGGATATGCGCACCGCAGCCTTTGTACTAGGCATTGGTCGAGTGGCTCGTGCCACCATGTCGAGAACCCATATGTCGAGTGCTCAGTTTGATGAGTATTAATTGAAATTAAGTTTAAGAGAAGTTTTGCAAGTTGGCCGAAAGGTCAACTTGTTTTGTTTTGTGGTGATTGCAAGTGGCTCACGCGTTACGCTGTCGCTAAACGCGCGATTGGGGGAAGTGCATGAATGTTATGGCGCGCGTTTAGCGAAGCGTAACGCGTGCCTGTGCTACGAAAGCATTTCAATCTTCAGCATCCCCACATGCCCGGCATAGTTTCTAGCCGAACTGTACCAGTAATATTCTGGCTCGTCCACAATTTCTGATTGCACAGGATTGTGATGAATATAATCCAACTTTTCTTGAACCCATTTGGCACTATCTAGCAAAATGGGATGATTTCCATCTTGCCAAACTTTATATTCGGATATTCTATTCAATGGTTTGCCGGACTTTTTGAACGCTCGAAGTAGCCATTCTTTACGACTTTCATTTATCCTTTTAATCTCTTTGATTAGAGCTGCGGCGGTGTGCTTCTTAAAATCCCGAAATATTTCACTCAAATTTGCATTTTCAGCACTGACAATCATGTGCAAATGGCTGGGCATCAGTACCCAGGCATGCACCTTCAATCCTTTCTTTTCTTGACAAAATTTTAGAGACGCTACAATGACATGCTTAAACTCTGCTCTTGTAAATAGATCAATCCAATGAACGACGGTAGAAGTGGTGAAATATAAACCTTCTGGATCTAGGAATTTGTACATTTCAGACATGAGGAGGAGGGTTGATAGGTTAGTGTAATTTTAAGTATTTTTCATGGAGCCAGCAAGTGGCGCACGCGTTACGCTGTCGCTAAACGCGCGCGATTGGGGTTTCCAAAAGCTATGCGGCTTCTTTCACCTCTGAACCGCCCTGCAGACATATCGATTGTTACCAGCATTTATTTTGACTGTGTAGATATGTTTATGTCTAAATCTTTAATTATTCCAAGATGTATAGGATTTTTACCAACTTCCAATACACCAGATTTGAACGTCATTTTATAGAGATTTAAATGTTCTAAATTTGTACTATTTCTTATGAGATGCACCAGAGTATTAAAATCTTCTGAATCCATTCTCTGACCAATTATAATTCCTGTTAAGCTCTTAAGGTCAAAAGGGACTGATCTCCTCTGATCATTTTCGAACCTTCTGTATAACCTATATTCTTCTTCGTAATCCCATTTTATGTTTTTATTAAGTAACACATTTTTTTCTCTATCACTATACCGAAATGAACTATTGTCTCCAGACGTTATTAAATCTACATAAGGTAGTTCTTCGTTATATTCGACTTCTCCGAGTTTTATATCTGGATAAATACTATTTAGGCTTTTTAATAGTTTGTGTTGATCAAATATTAAACAAACGCCTTTATGTGAATCGGCATAATGAGACCACATCAAAACATCGTTGTTTTTCTTTGAAAAACACGTCAACCCAAACTGAGACCTCAGTGTATTTTTAACAAAGTCGCTAAATGTTTTATGAAAAATGTGTGGGCTATGATTTTGTCCCTTGGGCCTTGGAATTATAAATGAGCTCTGATTTTTGTAGAATTCATCAATACTTTCGTTTGAAGGCATTTTTGATGTGTCTCTAATTTGAAATTCACCTTCATATGGGTCGTTAAGGTCTTCTATTTTCCCAAACCAAAGTTCTCCTTTAATGAGTGTTTTTAAGAGGTTGGCGGAGAAAGGAGAATATTTATACATGGATTAGATTATTGAGGCTAACCTAGCTAAACTGCGTTTTAATGCAGTTTAGATTTTGTTATAGGCTTGTTTACTTTCTTAGCTTATCGTATAGGCTCATCAATTTACCCAGAATCACTTGTGCTTGTGATATTAGTTGGGCTATCGAATCCCTTTCTATGCGATCAGCTGGTGTTGTCACTGCATGGTTGTATAGCTGATTTGAAACTGATCTACCATATTTTCTTATTGCAGGGCCAGTTCCTCGCCCTTGGCCTTCCTCATAAGCAGTTTGCGCTGTTGTCTGGTTAATACAAGGCATTTGCGACAGGTTGCACGCATCATTAAAGAAATTGCCTACGATTGCTTGGAAGGCAGGCAGTTTAATTGTGCTAGCAGCCTGATTTTTAATATCGGTAAGGTTTTTTCTATATCTCATAGTCTCCTCTATTACACCAGCAAAATTCATAGCAGGAGTCTCTTGTTGCAAAGCATTCCTTTCGGGAGTGTCTCCAAGAAATCCAAACACCTCTGTAGCTGGACCTACTGGCACTTGCCCGAGAGTACTTCTCATCCTCTGTACCAGATTATTACTTTTATTATCAATAATTTCTTTCATTTTTCTTTGAGCAATAGCCTCAGGTCGATTATCTATAAACTGAAAAGTAGGCTTATTACTATTCCGCTTTTGAACAACTTGATTCGCAACCGATTGGCTTTTATTCTCTTGAGTTTTGTCAGCGTGAGTGTTCATAATTTATTCTTTTCAGATTTTAGTCAATTACCTACAATATTTATATAAAGTGCACTATGCACTATATACGCACTGCATCAATACTGTTGATTTAATTAAAATATAATTTCTCTCAGAAGGGCTGCGGCCTGGCTGCTGACCAGATGGAATGTAAAATAGGAAAATCAGCGGATGATTACAACTCGGTGTTACTCACTTTTATCAAACCAAATCACCTCAGAATCTATTTGATCTGGCTGGATGTCCAATAGGCGATAAGCAAACCCAATGTTTTCTACTTCGGCCTTCTTGGAGTGTCGTTTGATTTGAATACTAGCCGATGGTGTGACCGTTTGTTTAATATGCCCATCTACACACTCATCATCCAAATGCAAATGTCCACAGAAGATATGAACGGGCTTGGGGTGCTTCTTTAATAGCTCATGAATCGCTTGGTCTCCCTCTAGCGGAAATTCCAAATGAGGAGTGGTGTGAGTGGGTAATATCGGGTGGTGCACGAAAAGTAGAATGCTTTTATCTGTTTGTAATTCAGCTTCGAGCCAGTCGAGTTGCAAGGCACTGATGGCATCCGGAGACGTATCTAAGAAAATGGATTTGTATGCTTCTCCTTCTTCACTCCAGTACCAGGCCTTTCTGTCCTGTATGGCGGCTGGCCTTTTGGTTTGCACGACTTTGTCAAAATCCTCATGATTGCCCAGAATCACTTTGTACTCGAATGGGCGCTCTTCCAGCGAATCGAAGAATTTTTGATGTGCCGCAGGCGCACCAATGTCTCCCAGATAGATGACTTCTTGGATACCTTTGGATTCTATATCGTCCAAGATGATTTTCCAGTTATCCCATGAAGAGACATCCTGTTCAGAGACCCAGTCTTCTTCGGCATGCAGGTCAGTAATTAAAGCAATTTTCATGGTCAATTTAGACTGTTTTCAAAGACAGGGTTTACGCGATGCTCAAAATTAGGTTTATATCTCAACTACCAATTTACCTTTAGCCTTATTATCTTCCATATATTGATGAGCTTCAGCCACTTGATCCAAGCTGAAAACTGTATCGATATTGAGATGGATATTCCCTTTCTCTACTTCGTTGATAAATTCCTGAAGCAGCTCCTTGGATAAATTTTTGGATTCACCCATATAGACGGTCAATCGGCCCAAAGAAGGAATATCACCCATAGGCGTGAAACTGTCCATGGTCCAGGCTCCACCTAGAATGCCTGTCATACATACCATGCCTTTATATCCAATACATCCAAGTGAGTCCTTCAGCGTTTTGATACCGATTAGTTCCAATACCTTGTGGACTCCGTCTGGATACAGTTGGTGCAAATCGTCTTTCACTTCGCCACTATCGATCAGAACATGATCCGCACCATTGTCTAGCAAGGCTTGTGTCTTGTCTGGGTTTCGAGTGGTGGAGATCACGGTAGCTCCCAGGCTTTTGGCCAATTGGCAAGCCAGCATCCCAATAGAGGAGGTACCACCACGAATGAGTAAAGTTTCTCCTTTTTGCAATTCGAGTGCCTGATGCAAGGAGCCGGATACGGTCTGAAACATTTCAGGAATTGCACCTAAGGTGCTCCAGGGCAATTGGCTTTTGAATGGAAAGATAATTGCCAAAGGTACCAGCGCATATTCCGCATAGCCACCATCAAAAAATCTACCCATTCCACCCATGATGGCTGCCACTTGCTGGCCGGTAGCATAGGTACCAGAAGGATCATTTTCTACGACGCCTACGCATTCGATCCCTTGAATCCTTGGAAACTTCACGCCTGGAGACTCTCCCTGACGAGTGAACATCTCCGATCGGTTCAGCCCAAAGGCCTTGACTTGTAGGAGTACCCAACCTGACTTGACTTCAGGTTGGGGTACTTCTTGAGTTTTTATGACCGACGGTTCGCCCGCCTGTGTAGTAACTGCAGCTCTCATTTATTTCATTTTATTGAAAATATAGCGATCAATTTTCCAATTTCCATTCTCTTTTTTCAAAACGAACAGCTCTCGGTTTTCTTCGGGCACAGTTTCACCGGTGGCATGAATCAGGGTAGAGCCTTTAGAGGTAGTTCGGGCAAAGGCATATTTGTCTATAACTTCGATTTCGTCGATGAAAAATTCGATGTTCAATTGAATTTGACTAAAGACAAAAACATAGGCGCCTTTCACCTGTTCTTGGCCAATGGCAGTGGGAGCGCCGGAAGGCATAAATACGCCATTTTCGGTATATAATGCTAAAGCTTTGCTGGTGCTGGACTCATTGAGTGCATCCCGATAGTTGAATAGTGTTTTTTTGATTGCTTCTTTCATGGTTTCTTTTTTTGATTGACTCATAGAGGTGAATGGTAAAATGGCTAGTGCCAAAATGATGATATGTTTCATTTTAATTGTGTTTTAGAATGAAGCAAAGGTGGGCTGGGATCATGGAATTGACCCTTGATCTATTTTAAGAAATAGGCTTGATGTAGTTTAAGAGTAGGTGAAATAGACCTGTTCTGTCATTTCGACGGTAGGAGAAATCTTAATATTTCTAATAATTATTAATGAGATTTCTCCCTGTTGGTCGAAATGACAAAAAGTTTAATGATTCCTTTGTTTCAAATACTTTAATTAACAAGCAATGGTGTCAGGGTTGCAATTAAAAATCCTTTCTATTACTTCGTATTCGACTCAGAAACTCTGGAGTAATGCCTAGGTAGGAGGCGATTTGGGCACTGGGTAGACGATTTATCAGATGTGGGTGATCCGACATGAATTTGAGATAGCGTTCTTCAGCCGTAGTGCTGATCGTTTGTAACAAGCGCTGTTGAAGTTCTACATATTGATTTTCTAAAATGACTCTGAATGTTCGATTGAACTTCAAATGATTTTCATAGAAATAGATGAGATCTGATTTATTGAGTTGAACGACTGTGGATGGCTCTATCGCTTCAATATACAATTCGCTTGGCCGATCGCTATGCAAACTGCCAATATCAGTAATCCATTCGTTTTCTGTGGCAAAAAGTAGGTTGTGCTCTTTGGCTGCTTCGTCCATCTTGTACATTTTGAAACAACCCTCGGCAACGAAAAAGTAGGACTTACATACTTCACCCGCTGATAGCAAAAACTGACGTCTTTTTACTTTTCGGATGGTCGTTTTCTGATGGAGTGCTTCTATTTCAGCTGCATCCAGCGGTAGGTAAGTATTGAGATGATCGATGAGCTTTTGAATTGGCATCATTCTGATTTCTTCTTGTAATATCTCGGTTTTCCAGGCTCGCGTTTGGGTTTCACTCTACGGCTATAGCCTCGCTTCAGCACATGGAGATAAAAACGCTCGACCTTCTCTCGTGCCCAGGGCGTTTTACGCAAAAACTTCAAACTGGATTTGATAGAAGGGTCGTGGGTAAAGCAATTGATATTGACTTCTTCTCCCAGGTTATCCCAGCCGCACTTGTCCACCAGCATTTCGAGCATGTCTACAAGCTTTACGCCGTGTAGCGGGTTGTTTTTTTGATCGTGATCACTCATCAGCTATTCGAGTTGAGTGCATCATTTTGAGTTTCCATGTCTTTTTTTCTTTTACGGCTACTACACTTTCGAGCCAATGCATCTTGTGTACAATTGAATCATTTTTTGTCCAGACTGCCCAGTTTTTATAAGCCGCCCAAATCATATCACCGGATTTTTCCATCTTGATGAACTCGAATCGATTAGTACGTGTGGCTCTATTTTCATTTTGCAAGGCCTTAGTGATGTAGAAACGAATGGTGTCATTGTTCCACACTTCGCCATGCTCTAGCAAAATAAAATCAGGAGTCACATAGGTGTCCATTTTGGTCGAATCATAGTCAGAAAGCAAGCTTTGAAAAGTATCTATAACTAATTGTTGTACAGCAGCTTCCTCAGACTTACTCGGTTGTGTTTGAGCATGTGAGAGGATAGAAATCAAACAAAAAGCAATTGCTATAAATGGTTTCATGAGTTCAGATTTTGTATTGAGCAAATATAGAATATAAGGTCAGTTCAATTGACTGATTCTGACCTTCTTCTTTTTCAGGCGGCTATTGTTTAATTGCTTGATCAATTGATTCGATTTGGAAGTAGGTACTGCTACAAAGGCACAGTCTTGCTTCAATTCGATCATACCCAGCTCATCTTTGTTCAATCCACCTTGCTTCATAAACAAGCCTGCGATGTCACCTTTAGAGATTTTGTCTTTTCGACCGCCAGAGATAAAAAGTGTACACAGTTGACTGCCTTGAAAGGGTTTTGTATTGGAAATATGTTCCTCTTCTATGTTGACAGCAAAGTCAGGTACTCGTTCGTTTTTGCCTTTCAGCAAATAAGCGATACCGTTTTGATTCATTCTCGCGGTTCGCCCATTTCGGTGTGTAAACTCCTCTTCTTTAGGTGGTAACTGGAAATGAACAATAAAGTCCAAGGCAGGTACGTCAATACCGCGCGCTGCCAGGTCCGTGGCGAGCAACAATCGACTCGTTCCATTCCTAAATTTGATCAAGGCTCTTTCGCGATCCTGCTGTTCTAGTCCTCCATAAAAGCAACTATGACTAATGTGGTGATCCGCGAGATAGTCGCTCACTTCTTGGATGGTGTCCTTGAAATTGCAGAAGATGATGCCATTGCCTACTTGGATATGACCAAGGAGTTGGACCAGTGCGGCCGACTTGTCTTTTGTTTCGGCGGTCACCATTTTCAAAGTCAAATTGTTTGATGCCTGATCTAGAAAGTCGAGTTGTGTTGGGTTTTTCAAACCAACAAAAGCTGGAATCTCCACTTTTTGAGTGGCGGAGGTTAGTATCTTCTGCTTGGCCGTTCTTAGTTCATCAATGATCTCAATCATCTCCGTTTCAAAACCCACCTCCAATGATTTGTCAAATTCGTCCAGCACGATCGTATCGATATGATCCGTTGAAATCGTTTCCCTTCGAAAATGATCTGCTATTCTTCCCGGTGTGCCAATGAGGATGGCAGGGGCATGTTTCAATTCTATTTTGTCTTTGGACCCTGCTCTACCGCCATATACGGCATTGGCTTTAAAGCCACTTCCCATTTCTCGAACCACTTGTTCGATCTGAATGGCTAGTTCGCGAGAGGGAACTAGTATAAGAACTTGCGCCTCATTAAGATCTGGATCTAAGTTGGCGATGATGGGTAATAAGAAAGCCAGCGTTTTACCGGTACCCGTAGGAGAGAGCAGCACCACTTCATCGTTTTCAGAAATCGCTTGCTTGGCAGCCAGCTGCATGGGGTTGAGTTCGGAGATGCCCAGTTTTTGAAGAATGGCTTGTTGGTCTTTGATGTTTTTTGACATGCGGCAAAGGTATGCTATTAAAGAGGTTACTTTAAGTAACCTCTTTAATTGTCTGTCAGATTATTTCAAAAATACCTTTACAATAGCCAAGCTCTCGTTTGGACTTTCTTCCATCGGTACATGTCCCACATTGGGCATAATCACTAGCGTATCATTGGGTAAGTCAGCCTGAAATTTATAAGCACTTTTAGTTGTAGCTAAAAGATCATCCGCTCCCCATAGGATCAAAGTAGGCGATTGGATGGTTTTGATCAATTCAACTTTGTTTCCTTTCATATCGGTAGTCATGCGATCAACCAAGCCTTGTCTGTTGCCGGCTCGAAGGGTCAATTCAAAGTATCTGTCTACCAAATCATCCGTTACTTTAGATTTGTCTGCATAAACACTCTCCACACTCGAACGTGCCATGGATTTTGGAGTGATAAAAGTTAAGATTTTATTCAAGACTGGCATTCTGGCAATTCTAAATGCAATGGGTACTTTTTCAGACTCCAATGGATAGCCTGCAGCATCAATAAGTATAAACTTACTCACAATTTCAGGATATTCGACTGTGTAATTCCATGCGATTTGTCCACCCAATGAATTACCACCGAGAATACATTTTTCAATATTAAGTTGAATTAGGAACTGATTAATAAAATCGACATAGTGGGTCATTGTGTAGTCTCGATCTGGGAAAGGCCCTGTGAGTCCAAAACCAGGTAAATCCATACGAATGACTCTGCGGTCACTTTTCAAATCCTCAACCCAAGCATCAAATGTATGGAGACTGGATCCGGTACCATGAATGAGCACAATAGGGAGTGAATCATTTGGATTTCCTTCATCACGGAAATGTACGTCCATATGCATAACGGATACAAAAGTAGAAGGCGGTTGTGCGTATTTGGTTTTTAAATAGTCAAGATCTAGGTCTGAATAACCGAAGCGAATACAAATGAGAACAAGTAAGGTTACTATAAGAGCGACGGAAATTTTTAGAAAAATTTTCATTTCAATAGTTTAGGAGTTGTATATCAATGTCTCAGAAACTGATGCTAACCCTTAAGTCATTTGAATATTATACTTATTTATTTGGAGGTTATACTCTCAATATCCTTGCTTCGATAAGACATATAACCAATGAAAGTCATTCCGTAAGGAAGTACGATTGGAGGAAACTTCTTAACGAGACGCTAGGGTCGGAGGTTATTAAAGAGGTTACTCCAAGTAACCTCTTTAATAAAGTCTTTCCATAACTTTGCGCCTCGAAATGGAAACGGAGAAGAAAAATATCAGCAAGGAAGACCTGGAAGCATGCTTGGCTACTTTGCAGGGTTTGGTGCAGGATAGTCAGCCGTTGGTTGAATTGACTGAAGAGCAACGAGTGGCTTTGATGAAAGCAGCA
This sequence comes from Reichenbachiella sp., assembly GCF_033344935.1. NCBI lineage: Bacteria > Pseudomonadati > Bacteroidota > Cytophagia > Cytophagales > Reichenbachiellaceae > Reichenbachiella > Reichenbachiella sp. The sequence goes on from NZ_JAWPMM010000001.1 coordinate 2,229,879, forward strand.
GGCGAGGTGTCCCGTCCTGATCGTACCGAATTACGCAAGCGTAGAAAGGACTTGAAGATTAAGGAAAAGACGGCCATCCGAAAACAAGACCGTGCGGCAAGAGAAGCGACTGGTATCCGCTCGGCTCGAACGGCCAAAGTCTTCGAAGCGCCTGATCAAATATTGCTTCCAGCCGCTAAACTGGATATGGAAGGCAAGGAGCTAAACTCACCTCGAAACTGCTATGTGTGCAAAGCCGAATACACCAAGCTCCACCCATTCTACGATACCATGTGTGAGACTTGCGGTGATCTGAACTATGCCAAAAGATTCCAAACGGCTGACTTAACAGGTCAAGTAGCTTTGATGACCGGATCAAGGTTGAAGATCGGTTATCACGTGACACTAATGATGCTTAGAGCTGGAGCAACAGTGATTGCCACCACTCGTTTTCCTGCGGACTCTGCTATTCGTTTCGCCAAAGAAAAGGACTTTTACAAATGGAGCGATCGCCTGCATATTCATGGATTGGATTTGAGACATACACCGAGTGTGGAGCTGTTTTGCACCTATATCGAGCAGACTTATGATCGCTTGGATATCCTGATCAACAATGCGGCGCAGACGGTTCGCCGCCCTCCAGGATTCTACACTCACATGATGGACAAGGAGCAGTTGCCATTCGAAGACCATTCTCCAGATGTTCAAACTTTATTGACCAGCCACCACAATTGTTTGAATAGGATTGGGGCAGTAAGTCCATCAGGCAAGGATACCTCTACTTTGGCTGTTTCCTGGAATGAAAAAGCACCAGGGCTCGGACTTCGCGCTTCTGCGCAATTGTCGCAAATACCTTATAGTTATGATGGGGCCTTGCAGAATGAGGAAGTATTTCCGGAAGGGAAACTAGATGTGGATTTGCAACAAGTAGATCTTCGAACAACCAATTCCTGGCGACTCAAATTAGGGGAGGTACCTACACCAGAATTGCTAGAAGTGCAGTTGGTGAATTCAATTGCTCCATTTGTGCTTTGTAACCGTTTGTCGACCATGATGAAACGCGAGAACACAGGGGTCAAGCACATCGTGAACGTAACGGCTATGGAAGGTAAGTTTTACCGATTCAAAAAGGAACCACGCCATCCACATACGAATATGGCCAAAGCAGCACTCAATATGCTGACACATACTTCCGCTGGTGAATTAGCCAAACATGGCATCTATATGAATGCTGTAGACACCGGATGGGTGACGGATGAAGACCCTGCGCAGATAGCCAAATTCAAAGAAGAAGTCCATGACTTTCAGCCACCGCTAGATATTGTTGATGGAGCCGCTCGTGTGATGGATCCTGTATTTGATGGGATCAACCGAGGGGAGCATTGGTGTGGTAAGTTCTTGAAGGACTATTTTCCTATTGATTGGTAGGTAAGAGTTGAAAGTCTTTAAAGTGAAAAGTGGAAACTTAGGATCATTTGTGTCCTTAGTTTGGAGACCTGTATGAAAGCCCTACCTTTGCGCCCTTAATAAAAGACATTACAATGACAGAATTAAACACTGAAGAACAAAAATTCAGTTACGGACTAGGACAAAGTGTAGGAACAAACTTCACCAACGAAGGATTCAATGAGATTTTTGAAATCGATGCTTTTATGAGCGGATTGGGTGATTCATTTGCTGGTCACAGCGAATTGACCGTCGAAGAAATCAACGCGGTGATCCAAAAGAAAATAGGTGAGTTGAAAGCAGCCGCTCACGGCGATGCCAAAGAAAAAGGTGAAGCTTTCTTGAAAGAAAATGCTACAAAAGACGGAGTTACTGTTTTGCCAAGTGGTTTGCAATATGAAGTGATCGAATCAGGTGATGCTTCTGGCACTAAACCAACTGCTGCTAGCCAGGTAACTACACATTATACGGGTACCTTGATTGACGGTAAAGTGTTTGATAGTTCTGTGCAAAGAGGTCAACCAGCTACTTTTCCAGTGAACGGAGTAATTGCTGGCTGGACTGAAGCCTTGCAATTGATGGTGCCAGGTGATAAGTGGAAGCTTTACATTCCATTCAATTTGGCGTATGGTGATAGAGGCGCAGGCGCTGATATTCCTCCATTTGCAGCATTGATTTTTGATATTGAATTGCTTGAAGTACAAGGATAAATTCGTTTTCTTGTGATAAAAAAGGGTCTTGCTTTTCGAAGTAAGACCTTTTTTTGTGCTACAATCCACCAATTCAATGGCTTTTTGATTCGATCTATGTGAAATTGATAGAATTGAATTAATTTGGGATGATTTACCATTAGGTAAGTTGGTTTGAAAAGATTATTTGAACCCAACCAGAACTATTAAACATAACCAAATAATAAAATGACATCTGAATCCTCAAATGACAATAGCCTAGTAAATAGGTTGCTAGGCCATGTAGAACGCATTGGTAATAAACTGCCAGATCCTGCTATACTATTTCTCATTTCCATTTTCATCGTATGGGTGCTTTCTGCACTGATGGCTTCTATAGAATTTACAGAAATCAACCCAAGGGACGGGCTTCCTATCAGAGTTCAGAACCTGTTGACCGGAACGGCATTGACTACCTTCTTGTCAAAGATGGTAACCATTTTTACCAGCTTCGCACCATTAGGAGTCGTGCTGGTTGCCATGTTAGGCGTTGGAGTAGCCGATGGTTCTGGCTACATCCACACAGCCATCAAAATGATGCTAAAGAAGACCCCGGGTTTTCTTTTGACACCAATGGTTATTTTCGTTGGAATTGTTTCTCACTCCGCTATTGATGCAGGCTATGTGCTAGTCATTCCTTTGGGAGGGATTATTTTCTATGCTGCTGGCCGACATCCGCTGGCAGGTATAGCTGCTGCTTTTGCTGGCGTATCTGGAGGCTTTAGTGCCAACCCTATGCCATCAGCCATTGATCCTTTGTTGCAAGGTTTTACACAACCAGCAGCACAGATCATCAATGAAACGATGCAGGTTAATCCATTGAATAATTACTATTTCACTGCCGCATCCAGCATTTTGGTGACCTTAATCGGTTGGTACATTACGGATAAGATCATCGAGCCTCGACTAAATAAAAACAATCCAGTAGATGAAGATGCTGAAAAGGCTCCGGATATGGGTGGGTTTACCGCACAGGAGAAAAAAGGTTTTTGGACGGCGACTATTGTGACGTTTGTTGTGTTTATCCTTTTCGTATTGTCTTTGCTTCCTGAAAGTTCACCTTTTAGAGATGCTTCGGGATCTTTGACTTCATTTTCGGCCCCTGTCATGCAGTCGATTGTACCTTTGATCTTTTTGTTTTTCCTTTTGCCTGGAGTCATTCATGGCGTGGTTGCCGGTAAGTTTAAATCCAGCAAGGATATTATCGACGTCATGTCTGAATCGATGAGGGGCATGGCTTACTATGTAGTAATGGCGTTTTTCTGTTCATTATTCATTTATGCTTTTGGCACATCCAACTTGGGTGCTTTGTTGGCCATTAAAGGCGCAAATTTCTTAAAAGCGCTTGACCTTTCTGGACCAGTGACCATTGCAGGAATTATATTTTTAGCAGCTTTTGTCAACTTATTCGTTGGTTCGGCTTCAGCCAAATGGGCGATGTTGGCACCTATTTTTGTGCCAATGCTGATGCAATTGGGCTATTCGCCAGATCTGACACAAGCGGCCTACAGAGTAGGGGATTCGTCCACTAACATCATCACGCCATTGATGCCTTACTTTCCACTGGTTGTAGTGTTCTGTCAGAAGTATGTGAAAGGAACTGGGATTGGTACTTTGGTTTCTGTGATGATACCTTATTCTATCGCGCTATTAATTCTTTGGACAATCTTCTTGGTTACGTTCTGGGTGCTGGGTATTCCTTTGGGACTTCAGGCGAGTTATGTATACGGAGGGTATTAATATTAATTGAAAAAATGAAAAAAAGTGCTGCCTCAAAAGCCCTGTAAACTGTCAGGCTGAGGTACTCGAAGCCTTGTTGCTAGATGCGGGCAGACATTTCGAGAGCCTCAATGTGACAATTCTTAGAGATTTTAGACTTTTGGGACAGCACTTTTTTGTTACCATCTGGCTTTAGTGCCACGAACATCTACATGGATAAACCCGTGATGCACTTTGTTGCGTTTGTAGAAGCCAAGCCCACCTCTGAACTTGTGGTAGTCTTTTTTATCATACTCGTTGTCTACGATTTGATAGAAAATTCTAACGTCTTTTTCATCTATCACTCCGTCCTTGTTAAGGTCGTCCATGGCACCATTTTTATCTTGATCGATAAATATATCTGCTGCACCTCCGTATACGTGTCTGCTGTATTGTACGTTTTTAATGGATTTGTTGTAGAAGGGAGTTCGGTACCCGCTTATGAATCCAAACGTTTCAATCGCATAACCAGAGCGATTAGTTTTTTCTAGTAGGTACTCCAATTTCAACAGTAATCGCTCCCTAATAATGACATACTTGGGATAATCTCCAGCTTGCTTACACAAGAATTGTTTCAAGGTAAAGTGAGGAGTCAGTTTGGTGTTCTCATTTTCCTTCGTCACTTCAAACAGTCCAGTGGGTCTGTTATAAATAGGGTTGTCTCGCAATGGTTTCGTTGGGTAATTACCAATTCGGTAACCACTTAGATATTCTCCTTTTTTCTCAGTAATTGGAGTAAGAACCATCACATTCAAAAGCATTTCTTCGCCACCTTCATGAATGACTTGAACTGGATAAATACCAGGATTACTTGGGCTCTTTATTGAAAGCCCATTAATAGTTAGATGCTGGCTTTTCATAGTGATATTTTGAACGCTGGAAACTTTGAATTCCTTTTCTGGCATGACGAATACTGAAAAGACGTTGTATGGATTGATCTCACCGTTTACTTCAATGGTGAAATTTGCTCTTTCGTTTTGATAACCCCATACCGAAGAGGCCATGAGAAGGAGACTTGCTGCAATAAATGATTTGAATGTATACATTATAGTTTTGATGAATCTTGGAGTAAAGCATTTAATAAAGGTTGGTCACGGTTATAGATATCTTTTCTAAACTGTAATTCTCCTTTTTCTACCCAGGAGGTAAGATATAAAATATGGACATTGACTGGTTTGTCCAGAAAAATGGTATATTCCTTACCCTCACGCATGATCTTGTCAATGGCTTCTTTGTTCCATTTGGGATTATCTTTTATTAGATAATGCGTGAAGTTCATGGGGTTTTTGAGTCGAATACATCCTGAGCTAAAAGCACGATCGGCTCGCTGAAACATTTCCTTGCTAGGCGTATCATGGATGTAGACGTTGTAATTATTTGGAAAAATAAACTTCACTTGGCCTAAAGCATTTGTTGGGCCAGGGTCCTGTCTCAAGGTAAATGGGAAATTGTTTTTAGAATATTGCTTCCAGTCAACAGTCGTAGGATCGACGATGTTTGCGCCAGAGCCAAATCCTTTTAGAACTTTAATATTCTTCGCCGTCAGAAAAGCAGGGTTCTTCTGGATTTCTGGCAAGAAGTCCTGAAATAGAATGGTAGGTGGTACCACCCAATAAGGGTTCAGTACCATGTAAGTCATTTTACTACTAAAGACAGGTGTTTTTCTGAAGGTTTTTCCTACAATCACATTTTCCTCGAATGTCAAATTTCCCTGACGAAATACCTGCATTTGGAAATCGGCAATATTGACAATGACATAATGCTCACCCAAATCTTGCGCGATCCAACGGTAGCGCTCAAGATTAATCAGGATTTGATTGATTCGTTCTTCAATGGGGATGTTTAATGACTCTGTCGTTTGCTTGCCAAGTGCACCGTCTACTTCCAATCCATTTCTGGTTTGGTATTTTTTTAGTGCACCTTCAATCATGGTATTGAGCTCATAATTGTTGTTTTTCATGAGCACCAAATCGCCGGAAATCACCAATCTATCTATGAGTTTAGGTATTCGAATACTATCAGTCATTCCAAGTTTCAAGGTCGGGCCTTCAGGAATAGTTTCCCATCCACCTGAGGCAGCCAGGTTTTTATATACAGCCAGTTGTTTTTTCAATACATCATACCCTGAATGAATTGGTTTTAAGCTCCTTAGAGATGATTCAATGTTTCCAGATGCTAGTGCCTGCTCTAAAAATTCCCTTGCATTGCCTTCGCGGCGAACAGCTTTCCATTCACCATCTACAGTTTCGGGGTTTACCTTTCCGTTTAGGAAATGACTGGCATAAAGTAAAAAAGCGTCCGTGAACAATAGGTCTAATTCAGCCTTTTGTTCTAAGGTTTTAGCTGAAGTATTTAGTTTTATTAGTGCATCATAGTGATAGTCCTTTGAGAATAGACCATCATTAGGTGCATTTTCTAATACTTTCAATAGTTGTTTTTTGTCTTGAGCATCCCAGGCCAAACTGAATGAGTTGCGCAGGTAGAATTCAGGAAGTAATATTCTACAATAAATAGTTTCACTTTCGATGGTAGCCTCATGGCCTAATCGGATATATTCTACCACTTTTCGTAGGTGTTCATTAGTTTCACTCACTGTACTCCATGCGAAAATAGAGGTGAGGCAAAGGCATAAGGTCAGGTATATTCTAACAATCATTTTTTATGTTTTTTACAAAATTGCGATTAGAACGAAGAAGAAAATAAATAGTTGATGCTTTAAAGAAATATATTTTTAAAGTAGCTAAATCTCAATTGAGTTATTTACTAGCAATCAATTCCTGCTGCCAAAACACATCTAGTAAAGACTGAATTTCTTGTGCTTGTTCCCTATCGCCTAAGGCTTCAAGGGCTGCTTTTTTGCCTTGCAAGGCTTTGGCTCTCAGTGGTGTACGGGCTAATCCCTGATCAAATACAGCAATGGCTTCTTCATACCTGTCTTGCGTCATGAGCCAATAAGCATATTGCTCAAACGAAGGCCATGGAATATCTGGTGGCCCTTGGGGTAGTGGAAGTTCACTTTCGATAGACACCGCTTGTTTGAGATGTATTTCGGCATTCTGGTGTTGACCTTTTGAGATTTGTAACAAAGCCTTTATTTGATTCAACATGATTTCTGCACCCATGATCGTCTGTTTGTTGGGAGCATATCGTGTGTAACCCGCGCTGCACATGGCGATGCCGTCTGTTGTAACCAATATTTCTGCGGCTGCTATTTTTCCTTCTAAAATTTCGATTTGTTCCTGTATTGTATCAAGGTCACTATCCTTTGAAGCCATAAGACTGACGAAAAAATGATGCTGCGCAATGTTCTCAATACTCAAATCTTCTATTTCAACTACTAATGGCGCTTCATTCAAATTCCATAAACCAGATTCTAAAACCTGAAAGTTTTGCATGCTGACTAAATAGCTACGAGCGGAGGGCGTTTGGGCATTCACGGTGTAGGTCAACATGTCTTTCATGAGTTTTGTCGCTTTGTCAAACCGTCCTTGCTGCAGGTAGGCATAGTGCAGCCATTGGTAACTGTGAAACCCTCTGGCTTCATCACCCAAACCGAGTCTTTCCATTTTTCGTACGCTGGCCCCGTAGGAGTTTTCATTGGAAGAGGCTACTTCATTCCACATGCCTCGATTTAAATAAATATGAGATGGCATATGTAGCGCATGTACAGCATCAGGTGCTGTGCTCGCATATTTGTTGGCAGCTTCGATTCCTTTGATAGCCAAATTTGGACTGTCATAAGCGTGAATGGTATAGTGCAAAGCGCCAGGGTGATTGGGGTTTTCAGCCAAAATACCCTGAGCAATTTCAGCTGCATTGATGTTTTGTTCCTGAGACCCATCACGTGGTGCAGACCATAGCAAGGATAGCGCATAGAATGCTGCTATTTCCTGCTGCTCAGGATTGGCCTTATGAAGCTGAGATAGATGATCGGCAAAAGCTTGATTCCGTTCTTTCAGTTCCCCATCACCAAACAACAACTCAAGTCCAATCCAAAAATCTCTTTCGATGCCTTCTTCTGTTTTGGCAATTCTCTCCTCTTTAGTTGCTCCGGTCATCTCAAGGATATTTCTTCCTTCATCTACATTTTGTAGTCCCCAGAGGGCTTTGTAATGCGACATGGCCATGCCCCAATAGGCCATCATTTCATTGGGGTCTGCTTCAGCTGCTATTGAAAATGCTTTTCGTGCATCGTCATATTCGAAACTGTGAAGTAGGAGTAAGCCTTCTTCAAAATCAGCTTGTGCTTCGACAGAAACAGGAAAACCATGTTGGAGTTCGCCAAGGGTATTCTTATCAGTGTTGGTCTTATTATTGGTATTGCAGGCAGTAGTTAATATGGCCAGGCTGAGTACTTTTAGAAAACGGTTCATAAGAATGGGATAGAAGTTTCTTGAATTTACTCATTAATAGGGAGTAATGAAAAGGAAGCGGCTGACTTAGAAAATCGCGAATGTTGTCGTGATCGACTTACAAAATTTATCTCTTGTAAAAAATAAACTCACCCCCCTCGTCACCAGATTGACTGATGGCACCTAGCTGAGGGACTTGTCCATTCGGACTATTGTTGATAACAGCTATTTTGAATGAAGCGAAAAGTTCACTTACCGACAGGAGTGGAGCCTGATTGTTTTCCAGATTTTTAATCAAATATTTCATAAACACACTATTGTCAGGTACGGTGGTTAGCGTGCCACTAGTTATGGCCTTTCTACTTGGTAATTTATAAAGCTCGAGCATGGCTTTGCTGTTGTTGTAGACGGCACGTTCTTTTAGCAGTCCACCACTGAAGCAGGCATCTGTGATGAGCAAGGTGTGTTTACTGTCAATCGCTCTCACATAGTCTCTGATGGTACTATTCGATAGCCATTGAGATTTGCTGTTCATACTGGCGTCAACGGGAAGCCAATACCCTTGGGTGAGTTGTTCGTCCCACACGCCATGACCAGCATAGAAGATTAGCAGTTGGTCATCGTTGGTCACTGTCTCTGCTAGTGATTCAAAGCTTTGTATGATTTCTGACCTTGTTGGGTTTTTTAGTGATATGGTATTTTGACTGTTGAATCCATAATTCTTAGACAAGACCTCGTACAGTGATTCTGTATCATCAATGGGTTTGTTGAGCGGATCTATTCCATCGGCTTTGTAATCTTCTATGCCGATAAGTAGCGCATAAAACTTATTGGATTGTAGTCTCGCTGTAAGTGATTGTCCGATGATATCATTTTGGTCGATCACTTTGGAAATCTCCGTATTGCTTAAAGCATGCGTTGGTGTAGACTTTACTTTTTGCAATTCGACCTTACCGCCAATTCCAGGTAAACATCCGTTTTTGACCAATTGACCGCCCCAGCGACCTGTGAGTTGTTCAACTCCTGAGGATTGATTATACGCTAATTTGATTTTGGACAAACAGGCCAACGGAGTCTTGTAAATGAATTGGGTATGTGTGACGACGATCTGATCGCCCTTGATATATCCTTCAAATTCATAAGCACTAGAGTCGGTTTGTTGCAGGTTGATGATTTTTCCTTTGCCTGAAAGCGTGAGGCCTTGTTGCTCTATCTGATCAAAGACCTGATAGGTGCCTAGCGCCGTGCTGGATGTGCCACTCCATAGTCCTGTTAGGTTTGGAATCTGTGACGAGGCTAAATGAGAGAGAAGAAGAAGCGTAGGTAGGAATGCTTTCATGCTTAAGATAACGGCTTGCTATGTAGTAAAATTGCTTGTTTTTTGGTGGAATAGCAATTGTGGTCTTGGTGGGGTTTTATCTAGGGAGTTTCAGCGCGATGTTGAGGCGGGGAGAGTGGTAAAATCTCCTCGTTAAAATTCCATCAGAGTTACTTCATGATAGAAATGAATTTTAGAAAGGTAATCGGGCTGAAGAACTCTGATGTGTGCAGTTAGACTCAGAGTCCCTTTCAGGTGACTCTGAGTGGTTGAAATAGGTGCATTATTATGAGTGCTTTCCATTATATTCGTTTTTTGCACGTCATCACCCGGTTTTATCTAGGTGATCGAGGTCGGTAAGAGCAAATGAGTTAGGTTTCCTTGCTTCCTGCCGGACGTGGGAGATTACCCGATGCCTTTTCGTGCCTCAAAGTCATCTGGTAATGACGGTGATATTTTGAGGAAGTGGGGGCACAAGTTGCAAACTTGCGCCAAGTGGGTTGTGTGGATGCAATCTCGTACCTTGCAGATGTCGAGTAATGAAGGAGTGTTTAGGATACTATTCTTCTGTTGGAGGTGGAGTATACGGGTCTTCCCCCCAAGTGGAAATATACATTTCAGGTTTTAATTTTAGATGAGTAGTATCAGCTTTTATATTATTTATTTTACCAAGCCTTTTGAATGAATCATAGTTGATATTCTTTGATTTTTTACTCTTTTTCTTAGCAACAGTTTTTAATGCTGATCTAAGTAATTTTGATAACCTCGGTTTTTTATTTTTTAAAATAACTCTCTTTTTGATTTCCGATAGCTCTTTTAAAGTCTTTGGATTTAGGCCTTCAAAATTTTCTCCATTTTGTAGTTTCTCAAAAAAAAGCAGAAGTTCTGTATCATATTGGGGTCTTTTACTATTGTTTAAAAGAGCATTTTGCAATTTTTTAAGATCAATAGTCAGATTTGAAGAATTAATAAACCTAATAACTAAATGCTTTATGTTTTCAACATCATCTATACTCACAATTGGAATAAACTGATTTAGTATTTGATTGAATTCTAAAATTGTCATTTGGATAGTAAACAAATAGTTAAACTATAAATGTAATTTATTTAAACAGAAAAATGTAAAAATTCTTTCAGAGTAAAAATTAATACAAAAAAGCCTTTCCGGTTTCCCAGAAAGGGTTGTTATATTAATCTTTTAAATATTTCCAATCAAATCCGTCTTCTAAGCTTATTATCTTATATATCTGGAATGCAAATTCACTGATTCGCTTTGTTAAATAAGTCAAATTTTCGGTATCCAGTTGAATAATGAAAAAATCTGATTGGAATTGAATATTGTTAAAATACTGGTGGAAGATCTTTTCTTGTTCATGACCTTTAAGTTTTGTGGCTTGTAAATATCCACGGTTGTGTGTTAATGCATGTCGAGATTCTGAAATAACACACCAGAAATTCTTAAAATCAATATTTAAATTGTTAGATGTTGAGTGATTTTTATAGTACCTGGGAGCAGCTTTTTTTAATAGCTTGAAAAGGTTTTCACCTCCCGGCATTTTTGCCCTGGAAATAGGTTGATTAGGTTTGAAGTGATTTAGAATTTGTGCTCTAAGGTCATAATTTTTTAAAGCTTTCTCATATAAGCAGTCTTGTATGAACTTTTCTAAAAGTTCAAATACTTGAGCATAAATCAACCCACATTCTCTAAAAATTAAATATTCTATATCAGTTGCGTAATTTTCCCTTCCTGTATATCTGTATTTGTTTGAATGCTGATTTATTTCCCTACCTTTTTCAGTTGGACCTGTCCAATCACTAAGTATCAAGGCAGAATGATTCTCTGAGATTGTATTGCCACGTGAGATTCTCTCGACATCTTTTACTAAAATTCTACAGATGAGGCTTGTGGTATGTCTGTAATCGAGAACAACTTCATAGAGATGATCTAAATATTTATTATATGGGTTGTACATACTTGTGACTCAATCTAATTAAATGTAAACAATTAGATGATTTCAACAAAAAAGCCTCCCTGCTCCGATAGTGATCGGAACAAGAAGGCTTCATATATCTATTTAAAAACTAGCAGTCTGCTAGCGTGGAGTATTCCACATCAATAATTTTGACTTTCACTGGAAGTCAAAACTTACTTCTTTTCATCTACTTCTTCGAACTCTACATCAGACACGTCTGAGTCAGCAGCGCCTGCTTCTGGTCCGGCTTGTCCGGCGTCAGCTCCAGGAGCTCCACCTTCCGCGCCTTGAGTCGCAGCGTACATCTCTTGAGAAGCACCTTGCCATGCAGCGTTCATTTCTTCCATCGCAGCGTCGATAGCGGCCAAGTCAGCAGACTTGTGTGCTTCTTTCAACTTCTCAAGTGCAGCGTTGATTTTGCCTTTGTTGTCGTCGGACAATTTATCGCCAAATTCGTTCAACTGCTTCTCAGTTTGGAAGATCATTGAATCCGCTCCGTTGAGCTTTTCGATTTTCTCCTTTTCTGCTTTGTCAGACTCAGCATTTGCTTCAGCTTCTTGTCTCATTTTCTCGATTTCTTCTTCTGACAATCCAGATGAAGCTTCGATTCTGATACTTTGTTCTTTGTTAGTGCCTTTGTCTTTAGACGTTACGTGCATGATACCGTTGGCATCGATGTCGAAAGTCACTTCGATCTGAGGAATACCTCTTGGTGCTGGTGGAATACCATCCAAGTGGAATCTACCCAAGCTTCTGTTGTCCTTCGCCATTGGTCGCTCACCTTGTACCACGTGGATTTCCACAGATGGCTGGTTGTCAGCGGCAGTAGAGAAAGTCTCAGACTTCTTCGTAGGGATGGTCGTGTTCGCTTCGATCAACTTAGTCATTACACCACCCATGGTCTCGATACCGAGAGATAGAGGAGTAACATCAAGAAGCAATACGTCTTTCACTTCACCAGTCAATACACCGCCTTGGATCGCAGCACCTACAGCTACTACTTCGTCAGGGTTTACACCTTTAGAAGGCTTCTTGCCGAAGAACTTTTCCACTTCTTCCTGAATGATCGGAATACGTGTAGATCCACCAACCAAGATTACTTCGTCGATGTCAGACTTAGAAAGACCTGAATCTTTCAATGCTTGCTCTACAGGCTTCATTGATCTTTTTACCAAAGCATCAGCCAATTGTTCAAACTTCGATCTAGACAAGCTTCTTACCAAGTGCTTTGGCACACCGTCTACCGGCATGATGTATGGCAAGTTGATCTCAGTGCTAGTAGAACTAGACAATTCAATCTTAGCTTTTTCAGCCGCTTCCTTCAATCTCTGAAGTGCCATTGGGTCTTTTCTTAGGTCGATGCCTTCGTCGCTTTTAAACTCCTCAGCCAACCAGTTGATGATTACTGCATCAAAGTCGTCTCCACCCAGGTGTACGTCACCGTTAGTAGATTTTACTTCAAATACACCGTCACCTAACTCAAGGATAGAAATATCGAATGTACCACCACCAAGGTCATACACAGCGATTTTCATGTCCGCGTTTTTCTTATCCAATCCATAAGCCAATGCCGCAGCAGTAGGCTCGTTGATGATTCTTTTTACTTCCAATCCAGCGATTGCACCAGCTTCTTTAGTAGCTTGTCTCTCCGCATCGTTGAAGTATGCCGGAACAGTAATTACTGCTTCTTTCACTTCAGTGCCCAAGTAATCTTCGGCAGTAGACTTCATTTTTTGAAGGATCACTGCTGACAATTCCTGCGGTGTGTAATTTCTGTCACCGATTTTCACTCTTACCACGTCGTTGTTTCCGCTTTCTACAGCATAAGAAACATTCTTCATTTCGTCAGAAACTTCTGCAAATTTCTTACCCATGAAACGCTTCACAGAGCTAATTGTATTTTGTGGGTTGGTAATCGCCTGTCTCTTGGCAGGATCACCAACTTTTCTTTCTCCTTTACCACCGTCCAAGAATGCTACGATAGAAGGAGTAGTTCTATGTCCTTCGCTATTTGGGATAACGACAGGCTCGTTGCCCTCCATCACAGCCACACAAGAGTTGGTAGTACCTAAATCGATTCCGATTATTTTTCCCATGATCTATTTGTTAATTATATCTTCTTAAAAATCTTTTACTAATCTGACATGCCTATTATCAACACCTATGCCAAAGCGGATATAGGACTGACGTGGTGACAGATTGGCAGAAATGAGTTTGGATTTAAGAATTACGACTGACGAATTGGGAGGATTATTCTTATCGAGACTGACAGAATTAGAATTATGGTCATGTCGTAGTGCAAAGGAGACATCTTCTTAGCTGCTGGCAGCCTGCTTGACTATGGGGGATCTCTCCGCGTAGCTGCGAGATGACTTTCAGAAATTTATTTACCAATCATTTTCTTAACACCCAATAGTGCGATAACCACCCCTATAGCCAAACAGATATAATAAGACGTTTCATCCATGGTGTAAGAACCGCTGAAGGCATTGCCAATGGCCTGGCCAATTTTTTTTGGAGAATGGGTCTCTGCCCAATAAATAAAAAAACCGCCTAATAAGAGGTATATAATGCCTGATTTAATGTGCTTGCTCATGGGTATATGATTTAATTGTTGGATTTGTTGTCTTGCATGCTTTCAAAAACTGAGTTGACGATTGATAGTGCTACACTAAATAAAAATGCCCACCAAAAGCCATCGATATCGAACCCAGGAACAAGTGAACTCACTAAGAGAATCATAAATGTATTAATGAATAATAGAAACAGTCCGAATGTGAGTACGGTAACTGGAATCGTCAGCAAAACAAATATTGGCTTGACCAAAATATTGACGATAGCCAATACGCCTGCCACTACGATGGCCGTCATGAAACCACTGACATGCGCGCCGGGTAGAACATAGGAGCAAATGAGTACGGCTATAGCGGATAGTATGAGTCTAATTAATATGTTCATATATTATTTTTTAGTGAATCCTGAATTTAGCAAATGTTTTACAGATGTAAAAAATCTTTAATCAACGTGAAATTAAATAATATCAAAGTCTAAGTCTGTACCAGAGAAAATTAAGAACTCTACTATCTTTGCGCCCCGAAATGTAACCCTTCTATTGTCATTTCGACGATAGGAGAAATCTCATTATAGTTCGATAAGATTTCTCATTCCACTAAGTTGCATTCGAAATGACAAAAAAATATGAGTCTAACAGCAGAAATAGAAAAACGTAAAACCTTTGGCATCATCAGTCACCCAGATGCGGGTAAGACCACTTTAACGGAAAAGCTTTTGCTTTTTGGAGGTGCTATCAAAACTGCCGGTGCGGTAAAGTCGAATAAAATCGACCGTCATGCTACTTCTGATTTCATGGAGATTGAAAAGCAGAGGGGAATTTCTGTGGCCACTTCTGTGATGGGATTTGATTACAAAAATAGACGAATCAATCTGCTGGATACACCGGGTCACCAGGATTTTGCTGAAGATACTTATCGTACGTTGACGGCTGTGGATAGTGTAGTTTTGGTGGTAGACTGCGTGAAGGGCGTGGAGATTCAGACAGAGAAGCTGATGGAAGTTTGTCGAATGAGGAATACACCTGTAATGGTATTCATCAATAAGCTGGATAGAGAAGGGCAGGATCCATACGACTTACTCGATGAAATAGAAGCCAAACTGAATATCAAAGTTAGACCGCTAAGCTGGCCTATTAGCATGGGTAAGACGTTCAAAGGGGTCTATAGTTTGTATGAGAAAAAACTCAAGCTTTTCACGGCAAGTAAACAAAAGCTTGACAAAGAAAATGACATTAGCATTGAGGATATCAATGATCCGGTATTGGATGAGTTGATAGGGGAGCGATACGCTGAAACACTTCGTGAGGATGTAGAGTTGGTAGATGGTGGCTATCCAGAATTCGATATTGAAACCTATAGGAGTGGGGAAGTAGCACCAGTGTTTTTTGGTAGTGCGGTGAATAATTTTGGCGTGCAGGAGTTGCTAGACTGTTTTATCGACATTGCGCCTGGTCCTGCCCCTAGATATACGGAAGAAAGACAGATTATGCCAGAGGAGTCTAAGTTCTCCGGCTTCGTATTTAAGATTCATGCCAACATGGATCCAAAGCATAGAAACAGAATTGCCTTTGTCCGAGTATGTGCCGGCGAATTCAAAAGAGGTAGCAACTATTTCCATACCCGACTCGATAAGAAATTCAGATATTCGAATGCTACAGCCTTTATGGCACAGAGCAAAGAAGTCATCGATGAAGCTTATCCTGGTGATATCGTAGGTCTTTATGATACTGGTAACCTAAAGATTGGAGATACTTTGAGCGAAGGCGAAAAGGGCATGTACAAAGGCATTCCTAGTTTCTCTCCGGAGATATTCCGAGAGGTAGTAAATATGGACGCCATGAAGACCAAGCAGCTTGAAAAAGGCTTGACTCAGTTGATGGATGAAGGTGTGGCTCAGCTATTTACCTACGAAATGGGCGCCAGAAAAGTAGTCGGTACTGTCGGAGCACTACAGTTTGAAGTAATTCAGCATAGACTTTTGCACGAGTATGGCGCTACTTGTAAGTTTATGCCCATGAATCTATTCAAGGCCTGCTGGTTTAGTAGTGAAGACAAGAAAAAATTAGATGAGTTTGTAGATTCAAAGTACCGTCATATCGCTAAAGACAAAGACGGAAAATTAGTGTTTATGGCGGAATCCAAGGCTTGGTTGCAAATGGTTCAGGATAATTTTCCAGAAATAGAATTCCATTTTACTAGTGAGTTTTAGGTAATTTCACACCACGGAGATTTAAATACACATTTATCGATAAATGTGTATCTTTTATTTAGCAGCAGAGTTAAGGTTATAAGATTTTATAATAGTTACGTTTTGGAGATTTGATTGTCTTTGATGTACGTGATTAGAGAAGCAATATAGTCTCTGTCATGATGTTTAATTTCAATCAAGATCTGTCAATCTTTGCAACTTTTCATGAATACCAATTTTACCAAAAACCTATTCTTATTACCCCTTACCTTATTGCTGTTGCTTTCAGTGAGCCATGGGGCTATTGCACAAAGTTTAACTGGTCGTATCTTCTCGTCGGAAGATGAAGAGGCCTTGACATTTGTGACGGTAGCCATCAGTGGAACCAGTACAGGTACCATATCTGATATAGACGGAAGATTTACTTTGAACATACCGGCGGGATACCAAGGGAATATTACCTTTCAACATGTGGGCTTTATCCGAAAGGAGCTAACTGTTGAACAAATAAAAAATTCTCCGACCATATATATGGATAAGGAAGTGACCGAATTGGAGGAATTGGTTTTTGAAGCTGGAGAGAATCCTGCCAATATTTTGATGAAAAAGGTGATTGATAATCGTAAAAAGCATGACCCTGCCAGATTCGATCAGTATAGCTATAGGTCTTACACCAAGGATGTTTATCATTTGGATGCTGATGCCGCCACTGCGGATTCATTGGTAAAGCGCTATAAGGCGGAAACATTAGCTGGGTCTACTGACAGCAGCGCCAATCAAACCAATACCAAATTCTTCAAAGTTGATAGTTCGTTTAATACCAGGCATTTGTATGTAGCGGAATCTTATTCCGAAACTAAATTTATCGAACCAGGTCTTAAAAACGAAACGATTCTAGCTACTCAGATATCTGGGTTGAGAGGCGGACTTTTTGCTGCTTTCAGTGGTCTATATCAGCCTTTCGGCTTTTACGCAGACATCCTGGATATTTTTGATAAAGACTATATCAACCCGATCAATCCTTCTGGATTGTCTCAATATGAATTTTATATAGAGGATACGACTTTCTATCAAACAGATACCGTATTCGTCGTCAGCTATACGCCCAAAAAAGGAAAGAAATTTGATGGCCTCGAAGGACTGTTGTGGGTGCATGCCAACGATTACGCCCTGACTAATGTGACTGCCAAATCGCATGTGGCTAACTCCAAAATTGATGTCAGTATTCAGCAGCGCTATGATAGAATTTCAGGGAATTGGTTCCCTGTTCAGTTGAATACGGATATCATTTTCAAAGAGCTTAAATTCTATGGTAGAAATCTAATATTAGAAAACAGACGGTATCTCTCTGATGTCAATCTAAGTACCAACTTCACACAAAAAGACTTTAGCGATATTGGTATCACCCTTAATAGAGTGAACCCAAAAGAACAAAAGGAAATTCTGGATGCACACCGAGCGGTACCCCTTGATTCGATGGAACTAAACACCTATATCGCAGCAGACTCCCTGTATAAAAATTTACGTGTGGTAGAAGGTGTGGCTGAGTCTCTATTGACGTTGCGGTTGAACTTGGGCAAAGTGGATGTTCGAGTCGACGATTTTTTCGGAATCAATACTTATGAAAAATTCCGACTGGGTATGGGACTGGAAACCAACAATAACTTTTCTGAAAAACTAGTGTTAGGAGGTTATGGAGGCTATGGTTTTGCAGATGAAGAATGGAAGTATGGCACCAACCTGAAATACATTTTTGACCGAAGAACGGATACCTACGTGCTTTTCACCTATCAGAAGGATTTGAGAGAAGTCGGTACGCAGCGATTCTTCGAAGGTAAGATCTCGAGTATTGACGACCTGATTCGATCGTTTCAAGGGAACTTATTCGATAGACAAGAAACTTACAAGGTGAGTTTGAATAGGAGGATAGCACCTTTTCTGTACGCGCAGACTACACTGTCCAAGTCGATGCAGCAGTCTACTTACGACTATATGTATGACAATACTGATTATTCTTCTAACTTCTTTGATATCAACCAACTGTCTTTGGCCTTTCGATATGTGAGAAACGAACAGTATTTGGACTTGTATGGAAAGAAGGTACTATTCGATTATGACTTTCCAGTGCTCAATTTCAAGTACAGCCACGCCAACTCAGGATGGTTGGGAGGTGATTTTGATTACGATCGTTTTGATGCCAGTTTGGAATATAGAAAGAAATACTTTTTAGGAAAATCGAATGTGCTTGTCCGGGCGGCTTATGTGTATGGAGATGTACCTTATGGTCATATGATTACGGGACTAGGAAACGCTACGTCCAAATTGAGTGTGCCAGAGTACTTTCAAACGATGGATATTTACGAATTCCTTTCAGATAAGCAGGTGGCGGTATTTTTTAATCATAATTTTGGCAATTTCTTGATTGCCAATAGAATAATGAAACCAGAGTTTATTATTTACCATAATGCTGGATATGGCCAGTTGTCTCACCCAGAACGACATCAGGGAGATGATTTGAATTTTAAAACCATGGAGGATGGTTACTTTGAATCAGGAATTGGCATCAAAAAACTGATTAGGATTAACTTTGTCGATGTAGGATATATGGGTTGGGGATTTGATGCAGTTTATAGACATGGTGCTTATGCCTATGAATCCACAAGGGATAATCTATTTTTTAAGTTAAATATGAAAATCAATTTGTAATGGGGAAACCATTTATAGTGATCTATGAAGACAATCATTTGCTAATCGTAGACAAAGCTTCGGGGATCCTCGTACAAGGCGATAAGACCAAAGACAAGCCGCTGCTGGATTATTGTAAGGACTACATCAAGAGCAAGTATGATAAGCCGGGAGATGTGTTCCTTGGCACGGTACACAGACTTGATCGTCCGGTGAGTGGGGCAGTAGTTTTTGCTCGTACCTCCAAAGCCTTAGAGCGAATGAACAAGCTCTTCAAGGATCGGAAAATCAATAAGACTTATTGGGCGGTGGTGAAAAGTAGACCACCAAAAAAAGAGGATAAATTGGTTCATTACCTCAAGAAGGATGAAAAGATTAATAAGACCACTGCCTACGACAAACCAACCGAAGGAGCACAACGGGCAGAATTAAATTACAAAGTACTTGGCAAGTTGAATGATCACTTCTTATTAGAAGTCCGACCGCTTACAGGTCGTCCGCATCAGATCAGAGTGCAGCTAGCCTCTATGGGCTGTCCGATTCGTGGCGACTTGAAGTATGGATTTCCAAAAGCCAACCCCGATGCCAGTATCAACCTTCATGCAAGAGCTTTAGACTTTATTCATCCAGTCAAAAAAGAACCTGTAAAAGTACTGGCGGGCGTTCCTGTCAATGACTTCTGGGAACAGTTTTTAGTATTGGATAAATCAGCCAAGGAGCTCGCCAAGAAAGACAAATACAAAGATAAACTCTACTAGAATGAGTTTTTTGCACCGACTAAAGAACAAGTGGAAATTAGATACCCTGGGGCAAGTCGTCTTGGTTTTGATCACTTTTGCCTGTACGGGTTTTACGGTGATGTTTCTGAAAGGTCCTGTGGTTGCCTGGATCGGTGGGGCGCAGGACAATCAAACCTTGCTCACGGTTTTGTATTACATTTTCATCTTGCCTATCTACAATATAATCCTTCTGATCTATGGTTTTGTTTTCGGACAATTTGCCTTCTTTTGGGACTTTGAAAAAAGGATGTGGTATCGGATGACCCGTCAAAAGCACAAGATCGAGCGTGAATAAATCAGCAGCCATTCAGCAAATCAATTCATTAGCCTCAGCTGGCACGCCATTTTTAATGATTGCTGATTTCAAGTGTGAAAATAATCATGTCATTTCTGTAGATCAGATAAAGGCTGAAGATGTACTATTTGATATTAATGGTATTAGGAACTTTGACGAAGCCTTTCAGCTGAAAAGTGATGTGTCATTGGAACGATCGCCGCTTTCATTCGAAGCATTTGGCGAGAAATATCAAAAGGTACATACAGAAATAGCCAAAGGGAATACCTATCTGCTCAACCTGACACAGCCAACACCCATTTCAACTTCGGCGAGTTTAAAAGAGATATTTCATGCCAGCAAAGCCAAATACAAACTATGGTTCAAAGATCAATTTGTGGTTTTTTCGCCTGAAATATTTGTGAAAATACAAGAGGGTAAAATATCATCCTTTCCGATGAAAGGAACCATAGATGCGGACCTGCCTGATGCTGAAGAAATCATTTTATCTAGCGAAAAGGAGATGGCTGAGCATGCCACTATCGTCGACCTCATCCGCAACGATATGAGCAAATTTGCCAAAGAAGTGGTAGTGGAGGAGTTTAGATATATTGATGAAATCAGGACCAGTGCTAAACATTTGTTGCAAGTGAGTTCTAAAATCACTGGCCATTTGGATGATGGCTATCAAAGTGAATTAGGAGACATTATCTATTCATTGTTGCCTGCAGGTTCGATTTGTGGAGCGCCCAAGAAGCGAACTCTGGATATTATAGAGAAGGTAGAAAAATACGATAGGGGTTATTACACAGGTATCGTGGGGTATTTTGATGGCAAACAGTTTGATAGTGGCGTGATGATTCGTTTTATTGAAAAACAAGGAGAGCAATTGATTTATAAAAGTGGCGGAGGCATTCATTTTCTGAGTGATGCCCAAGCCGAGTACCAAGAAATGATAGATAAAGTTTATGTCCCAGTTCATTGAAAGCATTTGTTGTATAGATGGTGAATTGCAGTTGCTTGAATTGCATCAGGCCAGAGTGAATCGAACTTTCTTCACCAATTATGGGCTGCTAGCCAAGCCAATCAGACTCAATAGAGTCATAAAGCAAATTCCCTCTAAAGGGAAGTTTAAATGCAGAGTGGAATACGATAATGAAAAGGTAGAAGTCAATTTCACACCTTATCAAACCCCCAAAATAAGTTCACTAGCAATAGTGGAAGGAGGGGACGTGGACTATCGATTTAAATATGCTGACCGAAAGGCCTTAGATCATTTGTATGCTCAACGAAATGGAAAGGATGATGTCCTAATTGTAAAGGACGGATTGATCTCCGATAGCTACTTTGCCAATGTGGCTTTTTTTGATGGGGAAGAGTGGTGGACGCCTGAGGAGCCACTACTGGCCGGCGTGCAACGACAATATTTATTAGATCAAAGACTTATTCAAACGACGAAGATTCGTACATCAGATATCAATAAATACGAAAAGATATCTATGATTAACGCTATGATTGATTTGGAGGAGATTGAAATAGCTGCAACTGACATCTCGTAGCAATTCCTCCTTTAATCAGCTCAAAGTATGATGTACGTCATATTATTCAAATATTGGAATGAAGATATTACAGGTGAAACAACAACCCTTGTATCTAAATTTATCATATTATGAATATCATAAATAGAGTACTTATTCCTATTGACTTCTCTGACAATGCAATGAATGCAGTCAAGTATGTTTTAGGAATGGCGGAAACAGATAAGAAAATTAAGTTTTTCCTGTATCATGTGGCTAGTCAAATCTCTGATCAAGAAGAGCAAAAATTGCTCGACATAAAAACAAGAATGTTTGATCCAGATAAAATTGATTGCGAAATCGTGCTGGAAAAAGGGAATTTTGTTGAGCAATTGATTGAAGATCAGGCTAGGTTGAAAATAGACTTGGTTATCATGGGTATGGCCGAAAACAAAAATGGAAATCAGTCTTTTACCGTGGACTTATTGCAAGGCGCAGATTGTCCATTGCTAATTATTCCAGCAAAAGTGGAAGGATTCAAATTGAAGAATATTGCCTTGACTTTAGATGAGGAAGAGTTTGATAGTTCTAAAGATTTACGAGTCTTTCATGATATAGCCAAATGGTTCAATGCTAAGGTTCATTTGATTAAAGTGGATAAAGAAGGAAAAGGAGGAGCTCATGCTTTGAAGACGGAGGATACACTAGACTACTATTTAGAGAGTTTGGAGTATCATTATTCTTTTCCGAAGAATGAGGATATAGAAAAAGGAATATTGGAATATGTGGCTGAAAAAAATATTGATGCGCTAGCCATTATGCCTAGAACACATGCACAAAAATCTATTCCTTCAGAAGGTCGATTGACAAAAGCATTGGCAAAACAAATCGAAATCCCTTTACTCATATTGGATTGATTAAAATCAAAAAAGAGCATAAAAAAACCACTTAACTAAAGTGGTTTTTTTATGCTCTTGATGTGGACATTGATAAAAAATCACAAAAAAGGAAGCCTCCAACTTGGAAGCTTCCTTTGTAAAAAACAGGTTACCGAATATCTATACTAGCTCTTGCACTTTTGGTGCTCCTTCTAGGATTTCCTCATTGGCATACTCTTCAAATTTTTCGAAGTTTTCATTGAATTGAGTGGCCAGTTTTTCAGTCTGAATATCAAATGCATTTTTATCTTTCCATGTGATTCTAGGGTCTAGTATTTCATCTGGAACGTTCGGCACTTGAAGAGGTATCTGTAATCCAAATACAGGTTGTTTGAAGAACTCAACATCATCAAGCGCACCAGTCAATGCAGCCGTAATCATAGCTCTGGTATATTTCAATTTAATTCTGTTGCCAGTACCATATGCGCCACCAGACCAGCCGGTATTGATCAACCAAATATTGACACCATGCTTCACCATTTTCTCTCCAAGCAATTCAGCATATTTTGTTGGATGAAGTGGCATAAACGGTGCGCCAAAACAAGCAGAGAATACACTGACTGGTTCGGTTATTCCAGCTTCCGTTCCAGCTACTTTGGCTGTATAGCCAGAGATGAAATGATACATGGCCTGACCGACAGTTAATTTAGATATAGGAGGCAGTACACCGTTGGCGTCGCAAGTCAAGAAGAAAATGTTTTTTGGAATGCCTCCCACAGAAGGTGTTACGGCATTTTTCACATTTTTCAATGGATAAGATACGCGAGTGTTTTCCGTGATGCTACTGTCTTCATAATTCACCGTATTAGTCCCTGGGAAAAATTTAGTGTTTTCCAGAATAGCTCCAAACTTAATAGCATCCCAGATTTCAGGTTCTTTTTCCTGTGTTAAATCAATGGTTTTCGCATAACATCCTCCTTCGAAGTTGAATATGCCATCATCTGTCCAACCGTGTTCGTCATCGCCAATCAATAGCCTGTTGGGATCAGCAGATAAAGTGGTTTTGCCTGTGCCAGATAAGCCGAAAAATACGGCACTATCGTTTTCCTCTTTTCCAATGTTTGCGCTGCAGTGCATAGAAAGCACATGCTCTTTTTCTGGTAGAAGAAAATTCAAAACTGAGAAGATTCCTTTTTTAGTTTCTCCTGTATAAGCGGTTCCACCTACAATAATGATTTTTTTAGTGAAATTTACGATGGCGAAGTTTTTTTGACGTGTACCATCCACTTCAGGATCCGCATAAAATTCTGGAACCGCAAGCACAGTAAATTCAGGGTGGAAGTCTGATAAGTCTTCATTTTGAGGTTGGATAAACATATTGTAACAAAACAAATTATGAGAAGCCTGAGTGTCTATCACTCTTAATTTCATCCTATACTTCTCATCCGCTCCTGCAAATGCATCTCTTACATAGAGAATTTTGTCGCCCAGAGATTTGATCATTTTATTGTATAGAGCATCAAATTTGTCCTCGTCAAATGAGATATTGATGTCTCCCCACCATACTGTATTTTCAGTGATTCTGTCTTTTACGATATATCGATCTTTTGGAGAACGACCGGTAAACTTTCCTGTATTTACCATCAAGGCTCCAGTATCAGACAATACACCTTCACCATTTTTTAGAGCTTCTGTGATTAATTCGGCTGGAGCGAGATTCCAGAGCACACCTTTCACATTAGTAAGTCCAAGACCTACCATGTCTTCCATCAGGGATTTTAAATTGGTTGTTTTCATTTTATTGAAATTTGAAATGTAACTGAATAGATTATTTTCAATCCTTACAATTGATGTCTTCTCAGTCTTGGGCGTTGTTTTGCTGTATTAAAGGGAGTGTATTTTTATTTGATTACAACTGACGAGAATCAGTATTTATAGTGCTTTTAGTCACTCTGTTGACCTGGTATGAGATTTAGTTTTACCCTTGAAATTCAATCTCAAACACCAATACAGTGATTAACAACAGATTAAAAATTATCACGAGTCTGGTAGTGCCAGCTGTGATAATTGCAACACCCCGAGAATGGTTTCAAATTGATCATCTTACTGTAATTGAGCATAGGGTGATTGCCTTATTTTTTTTAGCGGCTATGCTTTGGATTACTGAAGCGATACCTATTTATGCTACTTCGATTCTAATAATTGTTTTGGAGTTGATTACCATTTCTAGCTCTGGTATTAATGTTTTAATTGTCCAATCAGGAACGGCTGAGTTTGGAGAAGTTATTCCTTACAAAGCAATCATGAGTACCTTTTCTTCACCCATCATCCTATTGTTTTTAGGAGGTTTCTTTTTGGCCATGGCTTCGACTAAATATCGCCTGGATCAAAACTTGGCAAGGGTGCTACTGAAGCCATTCGGGAATCGTCCGGCCTATATTATAATGGGTTTGATGATCATCACGGCCCTTTTTTCTATGTTTATGAGTAATACGGCAACCACGGCTATGATGCTCTCCATCATCGCTCCAGTGCTTTTTTGCTTTGATCAAAATGATCGAGGAAAAATTGCATTGGCATTGTGTATTCCTTTGGCTGCCAATATCGGCGGGCTAGGAACGCCAATTGGCACACCACCAAATGCTCTGGCTCTTAAATATCTAACTGGAGTGGATTATATCGGATTTGGACAATGGATGAGCTTTGGCGTGCCTTTTGTGATCGTCCTTCTCTCCATATCTTGGGTACTATTATTAAAAATATTCCCTTCTAGTACAAAGGAAATCAAGCTCGATATTCAGGGAGAATTTTCAAAGACTCCAAAGGCTTTAGTAGTTTATGCTACTTTTTGCCTGACTATCCTACTATGGCTATTTGATTTTGTACATGGAATGAACTCATATACGGTGGCACTGATTCCTGTGGGTGTATTTCTGTCTTTTAATATTATTACGAAAGAAGACCTTAAGAAAATCAATTGGGATGTTTTATGGCTTGTTTCAGGTGGTATAGCATTAGGGCTAGCGCTTGGCGAAAGTGGTCTGGCCGAACATGTAGTGGCCAGCATACCATTTGATGTATTTTCTCCATTAGTTATTATCGGTCTGACAGCTTTTTTGGCGGCGCTCATGGCTAATTTCATGTCCAACACAGCTACCGCCAATTTGTTGCTTCCAATCATTGCGACCATTGGGACTACAGTACTAAGCCTCGAGCCTTTAGGAGGGTCTAAAATGTTGATTCTGGGAACCACACTAGCAGCTTCCCTGGGCATGGCATTACCTATTAGTACACCTCCCAATGCATTAGCACATGCTACGGGCATAATAGAAACGAAAGACATGCTAAGAGTGGGAGTACTGGTTGGGGGAGTTGGTTTAGTGTTGGTTTTTGCGCTGCTATACATTCTTAAAACAGTAAACTTCTTGTGATGATAGACTTTCATAAACAAAAATTAGCACTGGCTGATCTGACTGATTTGAATTGGTTGAAACAGCGATTCTTTGTTTATCCGGACCAACGAATAAAAGTGAAAACGGGCGAGGTAATCATTAGACAAGAAGAAGTAAATGAAAAGATGTATTTCATGGAGAGTGGAAGTACGTCCGGGTATTTCAAACCTGAAGAAGGAGAGGAGTTTAAAGTTTTTTCTACTGGCACCAATATGATGGTAGGGTTGTATAGTTTTTTCTCCCATGATCATCGCAGTTATACCACGGTTAAAGCGGATGAAGATACGGTCGTCCTTTATGTAAGCCGGGATCAGCTACCAGAAAAAAATAGTCCGGAATATGGGCTGTTTTTAGAACACATTCTCCCTGTAATTGTTAATGAGATTTATCTACGTCAGATGCTTATGATCAATAGTGTATCTGAGAAGGAATCCGTTTTGAAGAAGCTAATGGAGAGTGAGAAAATGGCTACCCTGGGACAATTGGCTGCCGGGCTTGCCCATGAGTTGAATAATGCGGCCAGTGTCATTCAGAGCAAAGCAGAATGGATTACCGAACACATGAAAGATTATATGGAGCAAAAAGACTCCAAAGGACTATATCCTTATTTTTTGAGATCTCTTGAAAAAGGACAAACAAAGTCGAGTGTCGAGGTTCGTACCAGAAAAGAAAAGATAAAAGAGCTGATCGGAGTACAGGAAAATGCAGCTAAGAAATTGGCAAAAATGAACCTTACCGATGAAGAATTAATGATGATTAACCAGAAGGCTGATTCAGGTATCATTGATAGATTAGGGAATTATTGGGAGGCTGGCTTGGCCTTGCACGACATCAATATTGCTGCTTCACATACTACTCATGTGGTTCAGTCTATCAAAGAATTGGGAGCTGCCAACAGAAGGGAACATCAGAATTTTAGTTTGCTTTCTTCTATTGAAAAAGCGCATTCACTTCTAACCAATCAGCTGAAGCATATTGAAACAAGCATTGAAGTGCATGAAGACATTAAGATTAATGGAAAAGAAGGAGACTTTATTCAGGTATGGGTCAACCTTATCAAGAATGCAGCAGAGGTATTAAATACAAAACAACCACAAAGCCCACAAATCATAATAGAGGCTAGTAAAAAGGGAAGTTTACTTCATGTGTCCATTAAGGATAATGGAGGAGGGATAGAAGAGTCTGAGCAGAGTAAAATCTTCCAACCGAGCTATACCACCAAAGTTAGTGGTCTATCCTTTGGGCTTGGCTTAGGCTTGTCCATTGTACAAAAGATCTTGTCGAGTTATGAAGGTCAAATACAACTGACTTGCCAAGATGAATGGACCATTTTTAGTATTCAATTACCTAAACAATAGAATGATGGAAAGGCTTTATATCATCTGTGTTGAAGATCAAAAAGAAGTATTAAACACGATTTCCGAACAGTTATCACATTTCGAAGAATATGTGACCTTAGAAGAATGCGAGACGGCTAATGAGGCATACGACTTACTTACTGAAATAGAACGCAAGGGTGGACAAACAGCTGTTGTAGTTTCAGATCATGTGATGCCAGGTATGACTGGCGTGGAGCTTTTTATAAAACTGAAATCAGACAGTAGGTTTGAAGGTATTAAAAAAGTGTTGCTCACCGGGCAAGCTACTCATGCGGATACGATTGACGCCATTAATAAAGCTCAGATAGACTTTTATATTGAAAAGCCATGGCAATCTGATACGCTTCTGGAGAAGGTAAGTATTCTCCTTACCAGATATATTGTTGAAACTGGTTTGGCATATGAGCCATTTGCACCCGTTCTACACAAACAGACACTTTTTGATCTATTGAAAGGACGATGAAATTATACGCAATCATAGGGTGCTTTTTGATTTCTTACTTTGGTCATCAGGGCGTTGTAGCTAGCCCCAAGGATACCGTCAATAATCTGACTAAAAATGAAAAAGTGATTATTGGGAATCTTAAGCTTTCAATGTCCGCTCAGCTTTGGCTTAGACATACCGAACTCAATCCAGGATCTCAAATAGATGGTCTCACGGAGAGTAGTATTACCGATTTATCCATCCGAAGATTTAGAATGGCGCTTCATGGAAATCTGACAGACCGCTTGTATGTGAAAACACAAATTGGCCTCAATAATATGAACTATGTCACTAGCAATGCACAGCTAAAGTTGCTTGATCTGTTGGCTGTTTACCGGCTATCAGATAGATTTTATATCGGAGGAGGCAAAAATGGCTATACCGGCCCATCAAGATATGCTAGTGTAGCATCTAGTGCTATGCTCGGTGTTGATATTCCCATTTTTGCCTTGAGCACCATCAATATCACAGATGATTTGTTGCGAAAGTTGAGTGTATTTGCCAAGGGTGACATTGGTCAGTTAGGTTATCGACTGGTTTTAGCCAAACCCGATCGACCACATTTGCCATTGCCTTTGGACTCAACCCCAAAATTCGCTAATGGTGATCCTAAACTGCAGTATTCAGGATATTTCAAATATCAGTTTCTGGAAAAAGAGGGTATGACTAGTGCCTATATGCCAGGTACATATCATGGTACCAAAAAAGTGCTGAATGTTGGGTTTGGATTTCTTGTACAGGACAAGGCCACCTGGAATATGATAAATAATGACACAACCTATTACCGTATGAATCAGTGGGCCATAGACGTGTTTGCAGATTTACCGCTGAATACTCGGAATTCACAATCAGTCACACTTTATGCAGCATATTTCAATACAGATTTTGGTCCTGAATATATTCGAATGATAGGAACAAATAATTCAGGGATTCAAACCAACAACACGACCATCAATGGGGCAGGGAATAAATACCCCGCCATAGGAACGGGCCAAGTATATTATCTACAGTTGGGATACCGTGTAGCATTTTCTGGAAGGTTAGAAAAATTGGGAGCCATACAGCCTTATTTTAATATGCAGCATGCCAATTACGATGCATTGACAGACCCTATGCGGCTATTTGAATCAGGGGTCAATTTACTTTTTAATGGCCACCGGTCTAAACTTACTTTTGGCTATCAGAATAGACCAATATATTCATTGGGTGAAGGGAATGCGGTTTCTGAGAGAAAGAATATGTATGTTATCCAATATCAGTTTAAGCTCTAAAGCTCTTAGATTGCTTTAAACACTGATTTATATCATCTCATACATGGGGTGTCCGTCATTTCAATTGCACGTACTAATGACTTACTTGATAGAGTAAAACCTTTAGAGCAAATAGTCATGGAAGCAACACTTGAAAAAAACCGAAAAAATGGCCTCCGGAAAAATAGAAAAGAAAGGGGACCTGTAAGCGAGAAAAAGGAAGTTCATTATGATATAGAACCTGAAGCTCCAGTTTATGAAACCATTGTTCTGAAAGAACAAGATTATGATGAGCTCATGGCCTGGAAGAGACAAAGAAGAGAAACTCAGGATAACCGGAGTACCATGTTCTTTTTTATTGGGCTGGCACTTGCACTTACTATGGTCATCGTAGCATTCGAATGGAAGTTTGTAGACGATGCAGTGATAACAGAATTAACCATGGATAATGCAGATTGGGAAGAAATTCAAGACATTCCTCAGACTACTCAGCCACCACCACCTCCGCCACAGCAGGTTATTCAGCAACCCGTAATTGTGGAAGTACCTGATGAGGAGATTCTTGAAGAGATTGAAGTGGATATGGATGTTGAGATTACTGAGGACATGGCGGTAGAGGAAGTGGAATTTGAGATGGTGATTGAGGAAGAAAAGGCGGAAGAAATTTTCATGATCGTAGAGGACAAACCTGAACCTAAAGGTGGGGTAAAGGCCTTCTATCAATATGTGGCTGAAAATGTTAGATATCCTAATAAAGCCAGAGAAGATAAAATTCAAGGGCGAGTATTTGTTCAATTTGTAGTGAATAGCAAGGGGCAAATTAGTGATGTTGTAACAGTTAAAGGAATTGGAGGTGGATGCGATGAAGAAGCAGTAAGAATAGTAAGTGCGGCTCCAGATTGGAATCCGGGCAAGCAACGGGGCAAACCTGTAAGCGTGAGAATGGTGCTCCCAATTACGTTCAAGCTATTTTGATATGAATTAGTTTCCTACCTGTTCTACAAAGGGTCATTATCTTAGGATTCCAATGAATTGATAATGACCTTTTTGACCAATTAATTTGAGCTTAGTACAGAGCCTTTACACTAAATCGTACTGACAAACTCTTCAAGCTCTCTGGTGTCTTCGAGTGCTAGCTTTTTCTTGACTCTATACTTCGTCTTAGTGACGCTGTCTGGAGATATGCCGAGTAGATTAGAAATTTCTTTAGTGGACAAATTAAGCTTCATCAACGCAGTTAATCGCATTTCACTACTGGTTATACTTGGTTGAAGACTTTTGACCTTAGTGAAAAAGTTATCATATACATTTTCGAAAATGGCCTTGAATTCCAACCAATCGTCCTCAGTCAAAATGATGGTTTTGGTGAGTTTGTCGATGGTAGCCAACTTTTCATTCTCACATGCAGCACTTAACGTAATTTGATTTTCCAGTTGCTCGACGATATGGTTTTTTTCCTGAATGACCTGAACAAAATGCGACAATTGTTGCTCCTTAACCTGAAGCTCTTTCTTATTCAAGGATAGCTGTGTCTCAGCCATCTTTTTAGCGGACTTTTGCTTTTCTATGGAGTTTTTGAATTGTAATGAAAAGAATATGGCGATCACCACGATCAAAACAATAATACCTGCCAATTGAGTCTTCGTTTTTTCATCTATCGCTTTTTGAGCTTCCAACTTCACAATTTCATTTTCTTTCTGAACGGTCTGGTATTTAGTATCCATTTCCGTGATAATTCTTCGCTTTTCACTGTTGTATCTTTTCCAAAACACTTTGATGTACTTCTTTCCATACTCCGTGCTTTTCTTATAGTCTCCTGCACCATAATAGGCTTCTCTCAAATTGCGATAAGCATCTTCTAAGTGTCCCGAATTTTCTAGCTCTTCTCCGATTTCTCGCACTTGCTCACCATACGTTATTGATTTGTCGAATTGATTGGTTTCAGCATAAAGTGTGGCATATTCTTTATAGGCATAGGCATTGTGGTTGGGGCTACCGATTCTTTCGCGCAGGGGTATGCCTAAGTCGAGAAATTTCAGGGCCGAATCATAAAGATGCATGCGGATGTAGGACCTGGCGATATTGGTATAGATTTTAGAAGAATCATAAGTAGTTAATTCAAAATCACTCAAAACACTTTTGAGTAAATCAATCGATTTTTCCTTTTGCTCAGCCATGTCATAGGCCAATGCCAGATTGGAAAATATTTGTTTTGGTAATGAATTTTCATAGTCGATACTTTTGCTTAGTTCGAGGGCCCTTTCTAAGTAGGCAATGGCTGACTTACTATCTTTATACTTTCTGTAGGAATTTCCAATGGCGTTCAAAAAGGAGGCTGCCTCGATTTTATTGCTGGTGTCTTCTGCAATCTTCAATCCTTTTAAATGCTCTGCCAATGCTTTCTCTTGCTGCCCAAGGTCGAGATATGCCGACCCTAATATTTTCAAAGGCCACAGAGAAGCTTCTTTATTTCCTGTTTCATCAAAGAGTGAGAGGGCTACTTCTGCATAAAGCACTGCCGAATCGTAAATATTTTTCTGGCTGTATAGTGATGCCTTTTGTGCCTTGGCTTTTGCCAACCAAAAGTTGTCCTCTTTTTCATTTGACCATGATTCTAATTGATCCGCAAAATGAAAGGCTGAATCCAGGTCCGTTGTGCTGTAGGCTTGAGATAAGTTCAGGAGGGTAGCAGGGCCGCCTTGTTCAGTATATACCAGCTCTTTTAAACTATCAATTTCATAACTCGTGGCATTAGAAAAACCAAATGACGAAAGAAATAGAAATGATAAAATGAGGATGGATTGTCTGGTCAAAAATGAATTCATAGTTGTGAGTGACAAGCGCTAAAATACTTCTAAGTTTCTAAATAATATGACTTAAGTACAATTTTTTAGAATGGAGGTATCTGACACAAAAAAATTGCATTTACCAATACTGTAGAATTGTAAAAATTGCCTCAGCTACTTCAGAAGGCAGTATTTATCCCTTTGTCTGGTTTTTTGTCCTGTCTCTATTCTCGCTATTTCTTCCTCCTGAAGATAAATTGAATTCATGATTTCTAGTCCGGTAGGAAAAGAGAACCAAATCATGACCAATAAAATCTAAATACCAATGGAAGAATCTAGAAACGCTGAATGTTACTCTTATGAATACACTAATCAAAGGAGAGCGAAACCACGGATAGCTGTCGTTGAAAATAAAACCAACAGCACTTTATCTCACAGCTTAAATATAACTGTGCCTTCTTTTTTTGTTCACAATTGTAGCACTTCAGATAACAATCATTTGAATAAGTTGCGGGGTAAAGAAAATCCGATAAAAACCCTTGAAGCTAGTTATCACGCCAGACTAATCCACAGGATGAAGAAAGTAGTACTCGATCATTTGGATGACAATTCATTCACGATCGATGATCTCGCCTGTTCTCAAAACATGAGTGTCAGTTCACTGAAGCGAACATTTAAAAAAATCATGGGAATGAGTCCGGGCAAATTCATCCGAGAAATAAGGCTTCAAACTGCAAGAACGCTTTTGCTAACTAAGCAATACACAACTATTAAAGAAGTAGTCTATGCTGTGGGTTTTGATAATGCTTCTCATTTTTCTAAGCTTTATCATGAACGATTCGGCCAGTTGCCTTCTTCACATTTATAATTTTTAATGACTCTCTGAATAGAGAATTGCAATTATCACTTTGAACTTTCTACCGTATCATCTGACCTTTTTCGAGTATCGAGAAGTCGAGGTACCAGGTAGTTTTGTTCATCTATCAAAAACTAATCAATCTGTACAATCATGAAAACGAATTCTAATAAATCTCTGGGACTTACTACTCTTATTCTACTTCTTTCATTTCAAACAGCTTTCAGCCAGTTTGGATCTGAAGTTGATCCTGAATATCACGATTTTCTGGAAGTAGGAGCCCAGAAGGTCAAAATATTTAAACAAATAAATGGAACCGAAGGCGAGTATATGCTTAATACCGGAAGCCTGCTAGGGGTTCCTCAACCTAATGGTATTGGTTTTTATGTCAACGATAAGCAAGGTCTTGTTCTTCAAGACAATGATTTTAAAGTTCTTTTTGATATGACAGTTGAGTCTAATTTAACAGTCAATGGATATATCAATAATTTTTCGATGGTTTCAAACGGAGAAATCACTAATCTGAATACTCTGCAAGGTACCAATGACTTAAATTTTAAAGGTGCGCCTGGTGATGGAAGTGATATGATAATAACTGAATCTGGTTCAATTGTCATGGGGGCCAGCAATGATTACCCGAGCAAGTTGGTAGTGGTTGGCCCGGATAATAATGGGACTGAAGCTATACTAAATCTCCGCAATGATGGGCATAGTATGCTGCTCGATGGGAACGAAATAGATGCAACAGCAGGCACTCTTTTTTTACAAAACAATTCAGCGCATAACATTGAAGCACTTAATCAAGGTGGAAATTTAGGTCTCAATATCACCGCTCCGCAAGAAAGACTACATCTTTACGGGAACCTTAGAATAGATGACGGGGCTATTATGTCTCATGGACCACTTGAATTTAAACCTGATGTAGATGCATCTGACGATGACGAAATAGTGTTTTACAACAACATTGAAGAAGAAACCATGCGCATCCACACGGATGGCAATGTGGGCATTGGTGTAGCAGCTCCTACCCAAAAGTTAGAAGTAGATGGGACAATTAAAGCCACCTCTTTTGTAACCTCCACAGCCAGTTTTCCTGATTATGTGTTTAGCAGTAGCTATAAGAAATTATCTCTCAACAATCTCGATCAATACATTCAAGTCAACAAGCATCTGCCCAATATGCCGGCAGAGGCTGAAGTAGTAGCCAATGGATTGGACGTGGCTGATGTGGTCATCAAATCAGTAGAAAATATCGAAACCATCTACCTGCACCTGATCGAAATGAATCAGAAACTAGATCAGCTTCAGCAGGAAAATGCTGCACTCAAGGCACAGTTGAATAAATAATTAGTAGTCCTATAAACCTTACTACCATGAAAATTATTTATAGCACAGGTGTGCTCTTGATTTGGGTCTTTTCTTTGATACTACCCAATAGAGCAGATGCACAAGACATTTCGACAGTTCTGTTTAGGGATTTGACGATGGACCAGCAGATCAAAGGTATCTTCTCATTGGAATTAGCATCTGGTGATTATCTAAAAGAAATGCCGGATGGTACACTATCTACTGAAGCATTCGATGAAGCTGATGAGCATTTCTATTTTTGGATCATTGAAAATATAACGACCAGAACCTTTCAATTGCATAGTGCAGCCACAGCTAGTTCTGTTTTTAGCCTAACGTCGGATGGTACTGCGTCATTAACTACAGACTTTGGATTGGAATCTGCACAGCTCATGCTCAGAATGGACCCTGCTGGACCATTGCGCACTTTGCCGCTAGATGACTCATCGCCTGAAGCCATAGGATCTATAATTACAGGTGCTATCAGCAGCTATGCAGGAGTTGCAGATTGCGAATGTTATGGATTGTCTTTTGCAGGTTCGCATAGGATCAACTTTCATGAGGCTACTTTTGCCAATGGTACTTATGTAGGATTTCCATTTGAAAAGTCTTATGAAAAATCAAGTGATGGTATAATTACTCCAGGTACTGAGTCAACCAATATTGCAGTGAGTGGCGAAGGAGAGCAACTCAACTTCATCTCATCACAATTTTATGTAGGAGGTTTTGGCGAAAATGATTTCCAACTGACTGTAGCACCCGGTAGTTCGGGTACTGTTGGGTTTGTCAACTATATGAACCAAGTTTTCACACCGGAAGTCTACGAATATGCCAGACCAGAGGTAGGTATACGGTTTGAAGATGGAAAGATCGTGTTATTCGTATTTTCAGGCGATCAAGAGTTGCCAGATTCTGCCCCTATAGACCAAGAAGTGGATACGGATTTCGAAGCAAACATTCCGATTCAGTTTGGGTTTAGAGATCAAAATACATTTTTTGCAAGACAAGGCGATAGGATATCTTCTTTAACCACAGCAGTACCTGCTGAACAATATTTGAACCAATCGATCACTCAACGTGCACGTGTTTTGGTCAGTTTGAGCCAAGGGAGTATAGACATGGCGTACACATTAGACAATGGCCTGATTAATTCGAGTAACGATCATGGTAGCATCAATGGGAAGTATTTTTCTTCCACCAATCCTTATTTGCCTTACAACAGTGGAGAACAGTTGGTCAACAGTTTTGACTGGCAAGAATCCAGATGGAAGGTCAGACATGCAGGAAATCAAGAAGGTGAAGAGGTATTTAGCCCTTATTACACCTATAGGTCGGACATGTCAAGTATCAACGCCAAATTTGGTGATAACAACGAATATCAAGGAGGTGAAGACTACTCTTCGCTCGATGGATGGGAATTATTGAAAGCTAATTTGGGATACAATGCAGACGGCACACCAAGAAATATCACACCAGATCACCCCTATGTGATCATGTATGACAGAGTCAGTGCGGTGATGAGAGTTTTTGTTTTTGCAAAAAATGAGGGTGAGTCAAATCAGCTGCAAGTAGAATTAGGAGTAGCTGGTAAGTATCCCAATAACCCACAACCAGACGACTATCACCCACTGCTTTGGGGTAGTTTGCAGCAATTCAAATCTTTCGATGAAATCCAGTATGGAGCCTATACCAAAACGACCAAACTCTACGGTACAGATGAAAGAAGGTGGTACTTCTATGATTTTATCATGGAGTATGACCCTTGCACCAGCTTCTTTGAATCTAGCATTATCATCAACATCAATAGAATCAGTAAAGGAGAGCTGTCTTTAGTTGGACGTTTACAAGGAGGAGAAATTCCTGCAGGGACACCAGAGTACAATGATTGGGTCGATCAAGATGAAAATTTCCTATTGGGTGTCATGGGTACTTCATACGATGAGGCTAGCAATTCCTTAGGTGATATTACCATGAATCGATTAAACCAATTTAACCTGATGGATTTCTCAACAACACTTGATGGTCATGTCGTAGGTCGAGATATTACAGAAGCAGAAAAACAACAAGCCAAATTGGAAGCGGAGTCGTACGCCTTACAAGCAGATATGGATGATGCTGAAAAAGAAGCCGCTGCTAAGAAAACTATAGCAAAAGGATCTACAGCTATAGGAGCTGGGATCGCCGGAGGAATTGCCAGCGTATTTTTAGGCCCACAAGGAGGAATGGCAGTTGCACGGACGGTTAATACAATAGGAAATGGCATCTATGATTTAGTAGAGGGCATAGACGCACTAGGCAATGATGATATATTGCCTTCTCGTAAAATGGCCCAAGCAAAAAAGATCTATTACAACAGCATCAAAGACAAGGTCAAGGAAGATGACCAGGCACTCTCTATTTCGGCGCCTGAACCACGGCCCAGTGTTGTATTTGGAGATCTGGCTTTGACTGGCGAGATGACTACTCGGGTTAATATGGCGACTGAATATCTGGCTACACCAGGAGGACTCAACGCGGATCAGGCCTCGGAGTGGTATTTGAACAATAGAGGTGCAGCACCACTTTACAATAGCCCACTTGGGAAATTTACGATGCTCAACCAACCGCAATTTGCCGTAGCTGTGACTCGAAATGGCGATAAATATTATGCCTATCTTAAAATCAAGGAGAAACCCTACTTTGCATTCAACGATAGAATAGGAGGCAAAATCACGGATGCGATTAAAATCTCTATCAATGTAGAGACAGCCGATGGTATTTCCCCAGCCAGAAATGCAGTCTCTTCGGGATACACGATACAGTTTGATGCTGACCAAGGGGCGCTTCCAGGAGGGATTGACATTACGAATCTATTGGATCAAAGTATGTTGAAAACAAACTTTGATGCCGTTGCTGAGAATGCTGATTTCGCTCAAGAACTATCTAATTGGGTCAACGTTTCATACGAAGTGTGGTCGATGACTTTTACTACATTGAAAAGTAGAAATCAGCAAAGAGTAATAGCTAGTTCGAGTCAATATTTTGACGGAAGTACAGTGTTTGCGTATCAAGAATTAGAAGGTAATTATACCGATTTTGCTTTGACTGCGGAAAGCAGGGAATTCGCGAACGCGACGGCAGCCTTTGATGCCTATGATTTTGGAGATCATGATAGTTTCGGACAAAACTATTCGATCTCAAATTTACAAACAGACTTCAAAACAGTCATGTTAGATTATTGTACAGCTTTGAGTGGAGTTGAACCAGATTTAAATGTAATGCCTAAGCTGGGCTTTATTGGAGATCGGTCAATCGATGAGTTGAGTCCATTAAATTTTACGACAGATGTTAGAAATGACAATGAGTTGGATGAGAGTCAAATTCCTGTTTTTTCATTAGATCAAACTTCTATAGACAAAGGTATGACCATCGACGGTTCCACTGGAGAATTTAGTTGGACACCTGCTGAAAGCCATGATGGTATCCATCAGGTGACAATATCGGTAGCAGATCAAGAAGGACGAAATGATCAGGAGAAAATCAATATTACGGTGAAGGAAGTAAATGAGGCTCCAATATTAAATGAAGTTGGAGATCAAGTAATAGATGAGCAAAGTCAACTCACTTTTGCTGTTGAAGCCAGTGATCCGGACAATACCAATCAAACATTAACATTTACGTTGGATGACACTTCAATAGCCAGTGGTATGAGTGTTGATCCTTCTTCTGGTACTTTTGATTGGACACCTACAGCGCTTCAGGTTGGTCAACATGAGGTGACTATTAGTGTAAGTGATGGGCTGCTGGAGGACAGTGAAATAATAGCTGTCACAGTGAATAAGACCACCGATTCAAGTGAAGAGGAAGAAGGGGATGATGAAAATGAAGAGGATGACGAAACGATCTTAAATATCGAAGATCTGGATCTGGCAACAGTAATCTACCCTAATCCAGCAACAGGCGTGATTAATATCGAGATAGAAAATGAGTACAGAGGGGCTCTAGAGGTGCAGGTGCTCAATATTTCTGGTAGATTAATGAAGTATGAGGAGGTCTTTAAAAACAATAGAATCTTCCATCTAGCGATTGATTTAGAAGAATTGAATCCAAGCATTTATTTTATAAACTTAAAAACTGAACACAACAACATAGTAAAAAAGGTCATACTCCAATAGATTGTAATTCAGAACAATTAAATATAATAGTAAGGACTAAAGAGTTATACGCTTGCGTATAACTCTTTTACTTTTAATATCTGACACACCGTTTTTTTGCCAATCTTTGCAGTCTATGGAAAGACAAATCAAGCTTATTTGGGATATGCATGGGCAGCATGCCAAAGGCACAGCCGAACATCATGCCATTCATTTGAAGGAGTTTGCAGAAAGGGAAAATATACAAACTCGCGATGTCGGTACCGAGGATTTTTCAGAGATGCACTCCATTGCTTTTATGGTTGTAGAGGAGAAGGATATGATCACGGTACGTGACGCTTTGAGACCGCAAAGGGCAGAGGTGGCGGAGTAGAAAGGTTCAAGATTTAAAAACCCTTTTTGAATAATCTTGAACAATGAATATTGAACCTTAAATTCTCCCTATCTTTGACAAGACAACATTCCCAATTAGAAATTAAGGGAAAACTATGTCAGATCACAAAATCACCTTTCTGATCCAATGCCAAGACAGCAAAGGGATCATTTCGAAAGTCACTACATTTTTTTACGAAGAAGGTTTTAATATTCTGAGTTGTCAGCAGTTTACTGACAATATCCAGGAAGCCTATTTCATGCGGGTGAGTTTGGATGCCAAAGACCTGACTTATAGTCGTGAAGAGCTCAAAAGCCGCTTTGCCAAAATTGGAGATTCACTGGATCTGAAGTGGAGGGTGCATTTCACGGAAGACAAGGAAAATGTCGCCATTCTAGCATCCAAAACAACGCATTGTCTTTTCGATATATTAGAAAAACATGGGGAAGGTAAGTTGCATTGCCACATTCCTTTGATCATCGCCAACCACGAGTCGATCAAATATGTAGCAGATCAGTTTGGTATCCCTTTTCACTATTTACCCATCAATGGCGAAAACTGGCAGGAGCAGCAGAATGTTATTTTGGAATTGTTGGCCAAGCATGATGTAGACTTGATCGTCATGGCTCGATTCATGCGTATTCTATCTTCTGAGTTTATCAACCACTATCAAGAAAAAATAATCAACATCCATCATGCCTTTTTACCGGCCTTTCAAGGAGCTAATCCATACCGAAGAGCGTACGGAAGAGGGGTGAAAATGATAGGTGCTACAGCCCACTATGCTACAGATGATTTGGACGAAGGACCAATCATAGAACAAGATGTGGAGCGAGTATCGCATGCCAGTACACCGGCTAGCTTGGCGCAAATAGGCTCAGACATAGAACGAAAGGTATTGAGTAAGGCAGTGAAGTACCACCTAGATCATCGAATAATTGTTACAGGTAATCGAACGATTGTATTTCCAGAAACAGAGGATTGAAAATATAATCTTAATAGGCCAGGGTTTAAACCCTGACCTATTAAGATTATAAACTAAATTTATTTACTCCCCTCAGAGTTACTCGATAGAGAACTCAGAGTAATTCGTGCAAGAAACAAACGCTGGAGGCTTGTTGGTGGACAACAACAACAACAACAACAACAAGGGCGGGCGGTAACTCAAGACTAATTGACAAAAGTTATAATTTTCATTAATTTGTAACTGACTTGTTTTTGATTAACTGAACCTAACTGCCTAACATGACTTTTACTCATCCAGCAATTGATATTAGATTAGAGCCGGAATTTGGACTGAATTGCATCTATTTTTCCTTTAAAGGGAAATTTACAAAGGATGCCTCAGAGGAGGCTACTAAATATTGGTCTGGTTTATTTGATTCTAATCAAGACATTTCTTACCAGTTCATATGGGATTGTACCCAAATGTCAGGATTCGAACCTTCGGCTAGGTCGATTTGGTATGGTGCTATGAAAAAGCATAAAAGTAGGATTAATCACGTGACCATCATTTCGCCGAGTATCCTGATTCGCGGAGCTGCAAGAGTAATGATGGAAGTATTTGGTGTGAAATCAAGAATGCTCAGGTCTATGGAAGAGCTGAAAGCACTGGCTTAAGCTACGAACTGAATTTCTTCAAATTCAATACACATCTTTCTCCTTTTGCTCCCCTCAGAGTTACTCCTCAGAGAACTCTGAGTAATTCGTGTAAGAAACAAAACTGGAGGCTTGTTGGTAGACAACACCAACAAGGGGGGGCAGAGCATGGATTCCGCCACGTCATTGCCCAGCGATAGTCTGGGTAATCTGTTGGTCTATAGCAGGCTGCTTTTATGAAGCAGATCACCTGAATGCCTTTTTGGCATCAGGCGATGACGAGGTTACGAGATTTAAAGACTAAACTTCTTCAAATCCAAGACACATCTTTCTCCTTCTAATAAGTCTTTAGGTGTATTTTCGGCCAGCATATTGGTTACTTCTTTAACTTTCTGGCGATAGTCCTTTTTCAATTCTTTTCGCTTCACTGCTTCTAAGAATAGACGTACTTCCTCTTGAGATTCCAAAATCAATTCTGGTACTTTCGTTGGTTTGTCATCTTCCCCTTTGGCGACCATGGTCACGTACGAGTTGTTGGTTTTTTTCAGCGTACCTTCCTTTACGTTTTCAGCAATCACATTGATACCGACTACAAGAGAGGAATTTCCCACGTAGACCACCGACGCTTTCAGATGAACCAAATCACCCACTTCGACGGGCTCTAAGAAATCTACATTGTCTACAGATACTGTCACACAGTAATTGGCGGCATGTTTACTCGCGCAGGCATAGGCTACCTTGTCAATCAAAGACAATAGTATACCACCATGAATCTTACCTCCAAAATTGGCATAGGAAGGGATCATTAATTCGGTAATGGTGGTTTTAGAATAGCTTACGGACTTTGCTTTAGCTCTATGCATACGTATGGTATTGGATTAGAAAATGCCAAATTAGATATAATCGGGCTGTTTTCCGATTTGGTATCTTAGAATTAGAGGATTTACAAATTAGTATTGGTCAAATTGAGAGTATCATATTGAATTGGTTTGATATTCAATACTTCTTCTACAAAAAGGCTTGTTTCCTCGATGACACTATTTATATCCTTTGATTGCAAGTCAGAGGCCATGACATGATTGCCGACATTAGGGAAGGCAATGACTCTTTTTAGATTTCCTTGAGTGTTTGTTTTTTTATCAAAATCTAAAATGCCGGGTACAGAAATGACATGATCGGATTCTTCATCGTTTTTATAATAATAGCCAATGAAGTAGGGGGTGTTAATCTTTTCAAACACCTCATCCGTCATGGTCTGATCGAGCAATTCCTGGAGCGCAATAAGTGCTTCGGATCGATAGGTCAAGGTCCAGTAGCGCTCGATAGGAGTACCTACTTTCGTGGAATCACCCACCCGATAATCTCCAATAACAGCTCGGGTTAATTCTTTGCCCCATGGCTTGTTTAAGAGAATCGCTGTAGGATCGTCGATGGCAGTATTTGGTGAATACATTATTTGGGCCGCGACGGCTTCTGGGTTGTGTGCAGTTAAGTAGATAGATAAAGTGCCTCCGGTAGAACAAGATACGAGAATGACCTGTTCGCCTATGATTCGGCCGATCGTAATGGCTTCTGCTGCCGAATTCATTAAGGCCGCAGGGGTCAAACCTTCAAAGGCATCATCACCACTTAACCCATGATGGGATAGTCGTGCTAGGTACAAGTTGCACCCATATTTCTTTGCCAATGTTTGATGTACTGGGGCGGACTCCATCACACCAGCAGAAAACCCATGGAGGTAGACCATGGAGTAGGGTGTTTTTCGCACTGAGTCAGCCCAAATGATACGTGATTCATTTTCAGGTTTGATATTTGGAAATTGACTTTCAAATGCAGCAATGGTACTGTCTATTTTATCGATTGAAATTTCTAGTGTTTCGATGTTGCTCGACACTTTTTCAAAGACTGGTTGTGGACCTTGCCAGTAGGCTAGAAATATCAATAATAATAATGCTATGATGACCTTGTATCGCTTCTTCATAGAAGTAAGGTCGTTTAGAATCAGGAATTAATCAATACTTAGCCAATATCCTGAAAGAAAATGGCTTTGAAATTCATTCCTTAAGTTTGCAAGTCATAAAAAACTCTTGTTTTCCACCACTGCTTGTTGCTAAGTCTTTGCGATTGTCCAACTCGAAATCCGTGATTTCTTCTTTTGTCTTTTCACATTGGAGGGATTGGTCTTCTTGAGTTAAAATAAGAATACCATCTTTATCCAAAGTTTGGATGAGTCGTGTGCAAATGTAGCAGTTGGTTTCAGGTTCAGCATCTTCTTCACAACTCATGAGTCCATAAAAAAGAAGAGATAGGAATATTAGTTTTAGCTTCATGTTTGATTTTTATTGATTTTTCAAATATGAACCTTAAATAAGAAGATTCCATTTACATATGTAAAGGGATTACTCCTCTCTGAAAATTCTTTTCCTAATTCTGCTTAGCTGAGTAGGTGTAATTCCAATAAATCTTGCAATTTGATATTGTGGTATCATATTTTCAAGCTCTGGATATCTTTCTCTAAACAATTTGTATCGTTCGTCTGCCTGAAGGGTGAAATATTCAAACTCTTTTTGCTCTTTGCCTATGAAAAACAGTTCGGTCATTTTTCTACTCCATGCCGCCACTTCTTGATTATGATCGATAAGGTTTTTCCAATCATTGTAATTGCCTACGAACACTTTGGCAGGAGTGAGGGTTTGAATGTTTACTCGATTTGGGGTCGCCGTAACTAAAGAAGTTAGGGCTCCCACATAAGAAATGGCAGTTTTAAAATAAATGGGAGTAAATATTGTTTTAGTGTGCTCTGAGCCATCTCCATTGGTGATATATGCTCTTAGTACACCGTCAAGCAAAATACCGAATTGATTTTCAATTCGCCCTGCTTTAGCAAAATATGCTCCTTTTTTAAATTCAGCTACTTGAAATATTTTTTTTATCTCATGCCAACTATCATCTGAAATTAAGGATAGTTGGTTGACGTATGTTTTAATTTGATCTAAGGGTTCTTCCATTTCACTAATCTAAAAAAAAAGGACACAAAAAAACCACGTCCTTTCGAACGTGGTATATATCATTGGAGCCAAAGACTTGGCTTTGGGTGTCTTGTCTTTTTTACTCGTTGTGCAACCAAGCTTTTTTAGCCAAAAGCTCTTCTTCTGTTTCTACGTAATCTGGATCATCCACACAACAATCCACCGGACAAACAGCTGCACACTGTGGTTCTTCATGGAAGCCGTTACACTCGGTACATTTTCCAGGAACGATGTAATACAAATCCTCATCAACGGGCTCTTGTGGCGCATTGGCATCCAC
Source organism: Reichenbachiella sp. (assembly GCF_033344935.1). Lineage (NCBI taxonomy): Bacteria > Pseudomonadati > Bacteroidota > Cytophagia > Cytophagales > Reichenbachiellaceae > Reichenbachiella > Reichenbachiella sp. The sequence continues at coordinate 2,273,295 of NZ_JAWPMM010000001.1, forward strand.
TTGAGTACCGTCTTCCAGTTCAACTTCGGTCAAGCTAGTTCCACCAGCCCAATCCCACTCGATTCCACCTTCGTAGATCGCAGTATTTGGGCATTCTGGCTCACAAGCTCCGCAATTGATGCATTCGTCGGTAATAATTATTGCCATTTCCGTTTATTTATTGATACTTAAAATAAGTGTGCAAAAATACTGATTAATTTTACCCGCCAAAATGTTTGGCATGTTAGTTTATCTATACTGATTTATTTGATTTATGTTGTTGATTGACAGAATAAAATCCTTTGAAACGCTGGGAAACCGTTTGAAAAATCTTTCTTCAGAAGAGATGGAAGAGCTGTGCTTGGGTGCACGAAACGAAAATGCCTGGTTTGTCGAAGACAATGTAAAGATGGCAATTGAGGGGATTGGGATGTTTTTGGATCATGATACACTTGATTCCTGGCTGAAGAATTATCCACTAGATCAAATTGAGCCTAAGAAAATCGGGATAATAGCTGCTGGAAATATTCCTTTGGTGGGATTTCATGATGTCATGTGCGTATTGCTTTCCGGTCATCACCTGATGATCAAGATGAGTTCTAAGGATGGAATTTTAATGCGATTTGTATTGGAAGAACTTTTTAGAATTGAACCCGAGTTCAAATCACAAGTGACTTTCGTTGAGCGTTTGAATGATGCAGATGCATTTATTGCTACCGGTAGCGACAATTCAGCGAGATATTTTGAATATTATTTCAAAAACAAACCAAATGTGATCCGTAAAAACCGTACTTCGGTGGCTGTATTTACTGGAAATGAATCAGAACAAGATTACGAAAATCTCGGACACGATATTTTCCAGTATTATGGATTAGGGTGTCGCAATGTTTCGAAACTATTTGTACCAAAAGGTTATAATTTCAGTCCCTTTCTGGATGCACTTAAACCCTTTGAACCTGTTATCCATCATCATAAATACCGAAACAACTACGATTACAACAAGTCTATCTATTTGGTGAATAGAGAGCCGTTTCTTGATACGGAATATTTACTCATCAGAGAAAGTGAAGAATTGGTATCTCCAATTTCAGTGCTTTATTATCAACAGTATAATGATGAAAAGGAATTGAATCAAATCTTAAAAGAAAATGCAGAGAAGATTCAATGTGTGGTGGGCGGCAATCATATTCCATTTGGTCAAGCACAAAAGCCTGGAGTCGCAGACTATGCCGATGGGGTAGATACGATGGCCTTTTTGACTGGTTTATCTTGAGTCTTTCTTGATTTCACTTCATTGTAGGTTTTTTGATAGGCTTCGTGTTCTGTGCCCATCCAGCGATCCCACCAGCTAAAGTATAGTCCATAATTAGCATTGAAATGCTTGTGATGCATATCGTGGTGCGTAGTGGTCGTGTGCCAGTTGAGCCATTTACTATCCACAAACTTTTTAGGGAATAGCTCGAATCCCAAATGTCCCATCACGTTTCTGGTAATCATATATATGAGAAATGAGAATATAGCGATGGAGTGAAGAGGAAGTGAAAATATCAAAATTGGGAACACACTAGCCTGAACTACCGCTTCCAGCGGGTGAAAAGCGTAAGCTGCCCAAGGGGATGGATTGGTGGATTGATGATGAACCTTGTGAACATATTTGAATATACTTTTATGATGCATCCATTTGTGTGTCCAATAGAAGTAAAAATCGTGAAATAGTATCATGATGGCAATGCTAATAATAACCCATAGCCAACCATGTTGTGCCACGTCTTGATAAATCTGTGTGCCACCGTTCCTCTTTGAATAATGTATGAACGTACCAAAGATGGAGAAAACAAGCACAGTGGACATGGAATAGGCGAACTCAGAAAGTTTCCTTTTTAGGCTTGGTAGTTTTTTTTGTATAATGAGATGTTCTAATGGTTTCTTTAGAATCACCCATATCAGTAGATAACTACCGGAGGCGAAAATGAAGTAGCGAAGAAAATCTATTACTACTATTCGTTGCCATATTTCTGTTGTCAATTGAAAATCCATCGAGTTTTGAATTTAATCAAATATTAGCACTCTTCCAGATCGCAATGCTCTTCTGGAGATTCCAACTCGATAGTGACATGATCTATTTCTCCAGCTTTAAGAATGTCTCGGGCCTTTGATTTTATAATTGCCCCAGTGTCTAAATCCACATCTTGATCTAACACCAGATGAACAGTCATGACATGATAGTCGCCATCCATGGTCCAAGTGTGCATGTCATGGACTTTGGCTACGTGATGGATTTGTTTTAGCTCTTCTTCCAACGCAGATGTATTGACATCTGGTGGAATGCTTTGCAAGATGATCTTGGTACTGTTTTTTAAGTTCCTAAAAACATTGACTAGAATATATCCAGCAATAAGTAAAGATAGTAGAGGGTCTAAAATTGGAACGTCAAAAAAGTTCATGACGATACTGCCAATCAGTACAGCGACCCAGCCTAAGACATCTTCCAGTAAGTGAAGTGAAACCACTTTTTCATTAGCGGTTTTTCCTTTCCTGGTTTTAAGAACCGCAGCACCATTTACGATTACCCCCAGCACTGCCAGTATCATCATGCCGGTAGTTTCTGGCTGCTCTGGAGCTAGTAATCGCGGGATGGTTTCCATCAATATGAAAACTGATCCGATCAATAGAACCACCGAGTTGAGAATGGCGCTCAATACAGAAAAGCGCTTGTATCCATAGGAAAAGGTAGGCGTACGGCCTTTGTGCGAGATTTTTTGAAAATACCATGAGATGCCTAAACTCAGACAATCACCCAGATCATGAATGGCATCAGAAATGATGGCCACACTATTGACATAAAACCCACCAATAAACTCAACAATGGTAAAACCCAAGTTGAGAAAAAAGGCTGTCTTGATGTTACTTACATCGTGATGGTTGTGATCATGTCCGTGGTGATGGTGAGGCATTTATATTTTTTGTCCAGTAGGAAGGCCGTCTAGAGAAGTCATATTTTTCTCTTCCCAGTATGCTTTCACTTTTTGCCGTCCTTTTTTATCATGATAAATATCCAACAAATCTCTGTGTTCTACAAAGTCGTATAGTGGTACGGCCATGCCGCAAGAGTGCTGGATGTGCTCTACATCTACCAAAAAGATTTGTCTTGAGCCTGTGTTTGCTTTGAAAAGTGGGCCATAAGTTGCCCATTCTTCATCCTGCTCATAGATGGCTTTTGCAGATCCGTAAATTCTCATAATGTTTGGCTTTCCTTCAAAAGCACACATCATAATAGTCATTCGGTTGTTGGCCAAAATGTGAGCTGCTGTTTCGTTTCCGCTACCAGTCAGATTGAGCCACGCTACTTGTGTAGGACTGATTATTCTGAATGAATCCGTTCCTTTAGGAGAGAGATTGATTTTGCCATCGGCAGCAGCTGTGGCCACAAAAAACATCTGCTGTGCTTCAATGAATTTTCTAGTTTTTTCGTCGATAGACGTAATGAGTTTGGACATATTGATGTTAATTAATTTCTAATTGAACGAATAAACCTAAGATAGGATTTATTGATTTAGAAGAGAAAATTAGTGCTTACCTAAAAGTGCAGGAGCTAATTTGGATGAAAAGCCTTAATGCATTCATCGAAATCTATTCATTATTGTCTCAAACGTCTGGCAAAACAGTTATTTTAGAGTATCTGACCCTGACAAATGCATTTCTATAAACATCAAAATCGACAGTTCGAATCCGATATATTGACGGTGGGCTGTATTGCGGGAATGATGAGAATGGCGGTGGCCATCTACCGCGATCTTCCATTGGAAGTTATTGATATGGATTTTGTAGTTGATTGCTCGCTTTGTGTGATCTTCCTGCTCCCGCTTATTCTCCTCCGATTTCGTATCCGCTTTGAATACATTGCTGTGCCCTTTTCTTTCTTGATGGTTGGTTTCTTATGTGCCAACTGGATTGTACTTAATGGGATCCGAGGCATGGGAGAATATTACTTCATTGGAGGAATGATCTTGATCGCCTTGATCAATAATGGGAAATGGTTAGTCTTTTTTGTGGTAAGCTGTGTCTTGCTTGAGGTTGGTTTACTGTATGTAGCCATTTTCCGTACGGATTTGATGCCGCAAATCAATGAAGATGATAAGAACATTTATCATTACCTCTGGATTACTGTAGTGGTGACGGTGGCGCTGTTATATCATAAGTCTCAATTTGATAGCAAGCGACAAGATTTAAAGAGTAATCAAAAGAGTTTAGAGTCAAAGATTGAAACACTTGAATCTCAAAATGTTCAATTAGAGCAGCAAAAAGCCTTACTACAGAAGTCGAACGATTGGCTAGAGGAGAATATCAAACAACGGAGTGAAAAACTAATAGGGCAGAGAGCATCTATTGAAAAGTATCTTTCGGTTACTCTCTTTGAAATAGGACCTTACCTGGAATCCACGGTTAATTCAATTGATCAATTGGATAAAGGAACAAAGCAAACGCCGATGGGGACCCTGCTCATGGAATCGGCCGACCATCTTCAATCTGCCATACGTGCTGTGACCAGCAAACTGAAGAATGGTAATTACTATAATCCAGAAAATTAGAAGTAGCATTTGATACCTGTAAATTCAAATATTGAACAAAACGAACTCAAGTTATTTAGACTAGTGTTAGTTGCATCTGTGGCGTTCTGGTCTTTAGGTGTGGTCAAAGACCTATGGTTTGATGCGGATCAAGCGATAATTGTGCTGGATATTATTTCATTTTTGATCTCACTCGTTACTTTGTTGGCATTATCAAAGGGTGCTAACCCAAATCTGACGGCTAACTGTTACTGTTTGACCTGGTTACCTATGTTCGTTTTGTATTGGAAATTTTTGGGAGGAGTAGAAGGCTCTGCTACTTATATCTATTTTTCGATCTGTGTTATTTTTCTAGGTGTATTGAATGGGAAAGCTCGATTGTTTATGATTGTTTCCCTTTGCTTAGTAAATATTATTCTGACATTGGATGCAGATCCTGAAGTGCTTCTGAAAATAAGCTCAACGGAAAATTTGATCAACCCGCTTTCCTTCAACTATCTTTTCAACTCTGCGATTGTAGCGGCAATTGTAGTTTTTATCAAAGTGAGATTCGATCAAGAACGGGAAGATATAGAAGCACAAAATCAAAACCTCGATAAGATAAATACCGAGTTGCAAATCAAAAATCAGTTGTTAAGCAATCAACAAGAGCAGATTAGACATATCCAGAATAATTTGGAAGAGTTGGTCCATGAGCGCACGCTTGAATTAGAAAACAGAAACAAGGAACTAGAGGCCTATGCTTATGATAATGCTCATGTAGTCAGAAGACCCTTATCGAATATATTGAGCCTATTGGATATTTTAAATCAAGAAGACAATGATGGCGTGAGCAAAGATCAGTTAAAGGAGATTAGAACTAAAGCCAGTAATTTGGATGAGGTAGTAAAGAAGATCAATATGATCTTACACTAGTTAGCGCAGCAGGTACATTTTGCCAAATCCATTCTTAAACCCTCGATCCGCAGAGGTCTCCCGATGTTTGAAATTTTCTCCCGGATTTTTGATCAATACCCTATACAGGTAAACGCCATTGGCCAGCTGATCGCCGTAGTTATCATGACCATCCCAGGCGTATTCAGTTTTGTTATTCCCAATGTTGATAGGCCCTAGCTCATCCATGAAGATTTCTTTAACGACTCTCCCAGATACGGTAAGGATTTGAATTTTAATGTCCTCGGGAAACTCGGAGCCTGTGAGGGTGAATACAAACCGTGTACTCGACGAGAATGGATTAGGGTAGGGGTAGAAATTTGTGATGGTAGAAGCATTAATGACTTCAAAATTTATTTCATAAGGTTTCAATCCGGAAGGATTGCCAGAAGCATCATTCGCCAATACTCTTAGACTATAGATACCATCTTCCAACCGTTCTGGGGTGAAGGTACTTTTAAAGTCTTCATCAGCGGTAGCAGGCGACCAGTCCATAGTTGTGCTACTAAAGGCGATACGCTCAAAATCACAAGTTTCACAGGGGTGTTTTAGATAGATATTTATACCTGTTGTATCCTCTTTTAGTAGATAGGAATTTTCGTCATTGAGGATTATTTCTATAGATGGGGTTGGGGATACTATATCACCATCCATGATTTGTACACCATCAAATGATACGTCAACTAAGGGATTCGTCTCATCAGGTTCAATCATTAAATAATTAGAAAAGCGTGCCGAATTGTTGAAAGTATAGACCTCATTTGGATAATTCTTGTTGGTATTCAGAATCATGTCATTCAGCCCCAAGTTGCCCATGGTTACAAAATCAAAATCAAATTGAGTCGAATCTCCGCTGCTTAAAGGAGCAAGATTCATTGAGTCAGCATGGGAAATACTGGTGCTAACATTGATAAGTTCATAGTTCACTTTTATAGAGTCAGAAAAATCTTTTGTAGAGAAATTCCAGAAGGTATAAGAACCGTTGTAAGGTTGTCCCTCTTGAAGTTCTACGGGACTTGTAGTTCCTTCTTGACTGTTTAGAAGCAATAATCCTTCAGGTGCAGTTTCGTAATCCACCCGCCATGATCTCAATTGTTGAGGAGTTTGGAGTACAGGATCACTAATCTCCAATTGCACTCGTGCAAATGGATAGACGGTAGCATCAATTGTGCTCATATCAATGTCGTTGACAGTTGGGCTTTCAACGAGTAGCTGTTCGGTGCGATCCTGCCTTACCCCATAAACAGAGAGTACTTTGGTATCATCGCCGGGATTGCCAGAATCCTGAATGTCTGCAGTCAACTGAGACCAGGACAAAGCTGGCCCAATTAGTCCTGAGGAAATTTCTCCTGTGTCATAACTACCATTAATAGTTTCTTTCAAAAAGATCTGTTGCGCATTTTTAGGCATGACGCCAGAGGTGTCAATTCTTGCAGTACCTGCCGCTAAGTTTTTTGCCCCATACATAATGACCGGTTCGTCGTCTTGAAGTGCATCGAGATTCGTCCTATCAAAACCTAAGGTTTCCAATGCATCTTTAAATGCCCCTGTCCAAGTTGAATAGTCAACCGTACCAAGTGAAAAAATCAGCACTTTGTCATCATTTTCGAGATTATCAATAAATGCCTCCGGGCCGTAAGAAGCGTTACTCATATCCCCCGAAGTATAGTTGAAAATTACTTGTGGTAATACACCACAAATCAACGGTTGCAGTTCATCAAATCCTGGTGGCGACACAGGCTTAAAGGGTACAGTAGATTGTCTTTTAAAGGCAAGGAAATTAATGGAGTTGTTTCTACACCCGGGATCTGCATGGGAGTTGGTAATGAAGTAGTTTCTATCATTGAGCAAAACTTCGGTGTCTTGATAATCGAAGCTAGGGTGATCGGATCCGTAATTTTGTACTTCAAGTTGTAGTGTAGGTGACTGAAAACTCCATAGTCCAGTATTCGGATCCAATTCAAGTCCTTCTGATATTGCCTCAGTGAATTGGACAGGATTGGTCTGCGCCCATCCTTCGCCGAGAGTTCTATCTAGAGTAAATGAGCTAGTTGTCCATTCGTCTCCTTCAGTGGGTAGTGGATCTGTAAAACGAGTGCGCCAGTAAAATACTTTGCCATTCGGTATGTTTCCTTTTTCCTCAAGGTTCACACTAAGCTTACCAATTACCTTCGTGGTTAGCGTTTGACTGATTAAATATTGACTATCGAATGTAGCTGTTGTATCTATTTCTATATCAAAGGAACGGGTGCCAGCAAGTAAGTTGGAGGATTGAAAATAAAACGCTTGGTTAGGATCTATTTGTACAGATAAGTTACTTGGGAAAAGATTGAAAGTACTTCCGGATGATAAAAACACATCTATCGATGCTGTATTATTGGTCTTGTCCATTTCATCTATTCTATTGAATGGGTCCAGGTTGATAGTAAAAGAGTTTAATCCAGAGGCATTGCTCACTTCGTTGTTAATGGTGAATTGAATGGTGTCCTCTCGCAGTACTTGGTCATATAATACAGGTCCATAAATTTTAGTGCTCCCATCTGCGAAAGTCCGGATTACTGAAATATCAAAAGTATCTTCCGCATAGATTCCAAAGTTTCGAATATTCATTTCGAGATAAAATGAATCTACAGTTGCCAGTAGCTGTGAATTATCAAATGTTTCTGCCTTGATGTAAGCCTCATTGATGTCGTAATCAGGTTTGTCCGGTCCGAATATCTTAACCGCTGGGTCACCTTGCAAGTTCACTAGTTGAACCTGAGATACCGAAGATTCTGAAGCTCCATAGGTGTTGATGTATCTCGTCGCGGTCTCCTTCTTAATTTCTCCTACTGATTGGCTAATAAAGAAATCGTCTGTAAAAGCAACGGAATAAAATAGATTGGTATATCTCCTTAAGTTATTGGAAAATGCCACATGGCTGTGTGCCATGAAACTTAATGCACCGAGGTTAGGGGTGAGAATCCAATCAACACCAAATGATTCATTTTCACTAAAGAAGTCACCTGCCAGACAGCCATTGACCATAAAGACAGGGTATTTTCCTTTGTTAGAATATCCGAAGGCAGGGTCTGAAACCTCCCCAATTTCAATGTCAGTAATGCTGCCGCTCGAGTGACCAAAGAAAGTAACCATCATGACGCCATCATTGATCTCGTCTGAAATATTAATAAACTCTACTGCGCTATTGTTGTTTTTGGATAGCTGCACAGATTCTCCTCCCAATAGTTCGCCGTCTGCAATATTTGCAAAACCATCAATATAGGATCGGAAAATATTAAGTTCAGATTCGGTGTTGCCACCACTCAGGTGAACTAAATTTTTTTGCCTTAATGTATTAAAGGGCAAGGCTTCTTCTTCTATGACTTTATTTAAGTAAGCTTCAATGTGATCCGGCTTGGTAGCATTGATTCTGCCGGTGGCCAATACGCCATATCCACTGCCACCATCAAATCCAGTAGAAAAAGGAACATCGGCTCCCGGATAACCATACGTAGGAATGAAATGTCTGGTAGTGGTTAGATCTGGATCCTGTCGGTAGTAATTGGCTTGAACATTGGAGGCTTTACCAATTAAGAAAAGGAATTCAGGTGTTCCATTGTCATAAACATACTCGCAGAAGTTTTTAATGGCAATGGGAGAGGGGTTGCCGTAGTTAAATTGATTGAAGATGGTTTCGATGTCAATATCCAGAACCGTATGACCGCCTCCAGAGACTGATTCTCGGTAGTTCTTATAAGCTGTCACTTGATCTCCCTGACCACTGGTTGTGTTACCTCTCAAATCAGAGTGACTGATCATAAGATAGTTGTAATTCGCAGGGTTAAAGAAATTGAATGACACTTCCTCAAAAGAGGTAACTGCCTTTAAATCAGATTGAGCAAACAAAGTTCTTTGAATGCCCGTGTTGTCAATAATCGCATTGAAGGTTCCTGCCCCTTCGTTTGTACCTATTGATATTGGGTTTGATTTTGAGGTAATATCATAAAGGACAATGTTCGAAGGCGCATTAGCTACATCAATGTATGACTTATTTCCTCCATTCGTTTTCATCACAAACTGACTACTACTAGCAGAGCTCATGTCATACCCTTTACTGTAATCCACTTTGATATACGAAACAGAAACGCGATCTGCTGCACCACCAACTCCATTTACCGTAGCTCTTACAAGCATACTGCCACCCGCCATATCAGTCCAGTTGATCTCTTCTGAAACAAGATAGTTTTCATCCGCATCGAAAGTAGCAGTGGATATTTCTCTGAGTGATCCAGAGTTTTGGCCAACTAAAATGGTCACATTGTGACTGTTGTTGTTGCCGCCAACTAACATGACTTCTATGGAAGGGTTAATATCATCTTGCACTTGGTCGGATAATCCAGTGATGGTATTATCCAGGTTCTGACCTAAGCTAGCAAAGCTTCCGGTCCAGCCTTCTCCTCTGTCATAGGTAGGGAGCACTATTTTATTATCAGAGCCGTAGCTTTGTCCTTCATAGTAGGTGTCTGTTTTAAGTAGTAAAGTTTCATTGATATGATAGTTTTCTGCAGGTAGACCACCTGTGTTGTTTTCCGAAAACTCACTCATTCTAAGACCAGTTACAAGATTGACCTTGTACGTGAGAAAATAGGTAGCTGTATCTGAGAAAATATTGTAGTAGGTGTGTGGTTGATTGGTCGGACTATTGTAAAGTTTAGTGTCAGTAGTTCCGTCGTTTTTTTCTGCATAAAACTCCAAATAATCAGACGAATCAAAGCTTCCGTCGATTTGCCCTTCGACGTGTATGGCGATTTCTTGCCCCTGGTGATACAACTGAATTCTTCTCGGATCGACTATAGTCACTGGAAAACCTGATGCCGCTAATTCTGGCTGGGTCATTCGGTAAATTCCATCTTCACCTATTTTGATTTTGAAATACCTCTGATTGGCATTTAGCCACTCGTTTCCATAAGGTTGTGCCATTGCTGTAGAAAGCAGACACAGAAACACTAAAGTGATATAACACCTATTTCTTATCATCAAATCCAAGTTTAAGTGAAATAACATGTGAGTAAGGTGTCTCCGCCTGATCACCAATATCGGTTAATGCGTAATCAATATTAAAATTTTGAAGTTTGACTCCTATACCAAAGTTAGGTTGATATACTGTGGATGTGGTACGATCAAAATTTTGGATCTCTTGAAATTGACCTGCTCCGAACCGAATGAAAAATTTTGAAATATAGCTAGCTTCTATACCCATTTTTGGGTCAATCGAAATAGTATTTGATTTGATTACCGTGTTTCTTTTCCCATCGAAAGTAGTTTCTAAATCCATGGATACGAGTAGACCGAATTTCTGTTTGATCGTAAATTGGTAGCTAGCGCCAAGGATGGCTCTAGGCAAAGTGATTTCGATTGAGTTTTCTGGTATCACATTGCCCGTCTGTGTATAAATGTCTGCGACCAATTCTGTATTGTGCGACCAGGAATTGTAGGTTCCAGTGATGTCTTTTAGCATTAAGGCGAGGTTCAACTGTTTGATTGACTTGGAGGCGCTGAGATCCAGTCCATACCCCCAGGCGGAGGCGAAATTGCCAGCATGACGGTAGATAATTTTCGCATTACCTCCTATATCTATTCCACCCAACAAGTCGACTTTTCTAGCATAAGAAAAGAGGAACGCATAATCTGAAGCTGAAAAAAACTGGATGTTGTCATAATTGAGTGCGCCGTTCGCATCATATAAAAATCTGGTATCAGGGATGTCATCTATTCCGAATCGAATAACAGTAAAGGCTAAGGCACTTACAGAGTCAATTTGGGTGGCAAAGCCAAGATAGTCGTAGTTGGCAATCCCTGCAAAATACTGGGCATGCATTAAGGAAACATCGTATTTATATTCCAGCTGTGTTAGCCCTGAAGGGTTCCAATAACCAGCACTTACATCGTTAGCCACGGAGGTAAAGGCACTGGCCATGCCCAATGCACGTGCATTCACTCCAATCGCCAAAAATTCATTGCTGTATTTTGGGGTGTTGGACTGAGCAAAGGAGTTGGAAATACATAGCCATCCCAAGATGGCGGCAATGACTATTCTCACGTGCATCAATTGAACTATCTGAACAAATCTAAATACTCTCACTTTGCTATTCAATAATATTCTATGAGTCTGTTGAATTTCTCGTTTGATACCAGATGAATCCGGTTCAAAATTGTAATTGCTTATGAGCTGGTTTGATGGTATAACATTCAATTCAATAGAAATATTTATAATTATTCAAATAATTCATTGAACTCAGTAAAGAAAATTAACGAATTGTAATTTTTTTCACCCAGTACTTGGCCTTGCAAGGTACTATTCCGTATAGAGTTATCAAGGTCAAAAAGAATTTCAAAATTGGAGTCGGATATTACTCAAGTCCGACTCTTTCTAAACTCACAAAAATTCAAGACTATGATTATTTTAATTTTTCTCTTGTTCGCACTTGTCTTCCAATTGGTTGGGAGCTTGTTGAGTTGAGCAAAGCCCAAGACAATTGGATATGAAGATAGAAAACACACAAGTACAGATGAGAAAGGGCATTCTTGAGTTTTGCATTTTGCAAATTATATCAAGAGGGGAGGTATATGCTTCCGACATGCTCGAAGAACTCACCTCAGCAAAAATCATGGTAGTAGAAGGTACGTTGTATCCGCTACTTACTCGCCTGAGAAAGGCTGGTTTGGTAGATTACAAATGGGTGGAATCCAAGTCAGGTCCGCCTAGGAAGTATTATACAATCACTGATGAAGGAACCGAGTTTTTAGGTAAATTAGATGATACCTGGAAAGAATTGGTAACGTCTACTAAAAAGATCAGTGCTAAAAAGGTATCAAAAACCAAAGCAACCAAATCATGAAAACCATCAACAAAACTATAAACCGAAATTCCCCAATGGGATGCCATTCTATTGGATCAAGTATAAATTAAAAGACAATGAAGAAAAATATTAGTATCAATATAAGCGGTATTATTTTTCATATAGAAGAAGATGGATATGCTCAATTGAAAGAGTATTTAGAAACCATCAATAACTATTTTTCTAATTATGAAGATAGCGCTGAGATCATTGCAGATATTGAAAGTAGGGTGGCAGAGATATTCTTGTCGAAGCTGGATGACGGCAAGCAAATCATCAATCATGACGATGTTCAATCATTGATTGATACCATGGGAACCGTAGCCGACTTTGAGGCACTGGAAGATGATGAACCTGCTGCAGTAAAAGAAGAACCCACAGCCGAAGAAAAGCAAGAGAAGAAAGAAAAGCAGAAAGAGGAACAACGTGCTCATGATGCCGAGGATCCTGGAAAGCAAAAACTTCATCGCGATGAAAAGAGAAAAGTCATCGGAGGTGTAGCTGCTGGTATAGCTTACTATTTCAGTATTGATCCACTCTGGATTCGTTTGATAGCCGTTTTGCTTTTGCTCAATATATTCTTAAGCTTTATGAGTGGAGCTGTGTTAATCACTTACATCATTCTCTGGATCGTTATTCCAGGGTCAACCACGCTGGGAGATGATGAGGAGGTCAAAAAGATGTTTCGTGACCCTGACAATCAGGTGTTGGGTGGTGTATCTAGTGGTATAGCGGCTTATTTCGGAGCTGATGTCACTTTGATTCGATTGATTTTCGTGCTATCCATTTTCCTCGGTGGAACTGGGCTGATTATTTACATCATCTTGTGGATGATTACACCAGTCGCCAAGTCTCTCACAGACAAAATGCAGATGCAAGGTGAGCCAGTCACCTTGTCTAATATCGAGCACAATGTCAAGAAGAGTTTAAAACAGGAAGAAGGCGAAGAAAGTGCGATAGCTAAAGTTTTACTTTTTCCATTCCGGTTGATCGCAGCATTGTTTACTGCCTTGGGAGGATTGCTGGGGCCTTTCTCCAGAGTATTGATGGATGTCGTTAGAGTATTAGCCGGTCTTGTAGTCACTATGATTGGAGTATCTGGTATGATCAGTTTGTTTGTAGCTGCTGGTATTTTACTTGGTTTATTCACAGGTTTTGGAGACTGGATTAGCGCTACTTTTTTACCTGCAGGAATATTAGCTGAAAGTGTTTCTGGTTTTACTTTTCTAGCCGTATTCTTGACTGCCTTCATTCCTTTTTTGGTGTTGTGTTTATTGGGTATTTCAATTGTTACCAAAAGCATGGTTCTTCGTGCACCACTAGGCTGGTCAATTTTTGGTGTATGGGTCATCTGCCTGATCAGCTTGTCTATCGCTGTACCTAGTGTGGTTGGTGAATTCAGAAATGAAGGTTCATTTCGAGAATCCAGAACTTTTGATTTGGATAGATCTGAACCGATTCTTTTGACTTTGGACTATGTAGACTTTAGTGGAATTGATGCAACCAGTTTGAAGTTGCGTGGTCATGAAGACTCTGTGGTCAGATTGGATATGAGATATGAAGCACATGGTCGATCTCGTCAGGAAGCAGAAAAGAATGCGCAAATGATAACCTATGAGGTGCGTCAGAAAGCCAATGAACTGATTTTTGATTCAGATTATACGTTCAAGAGTAGATCGAAATTTCGAGCACAGGAATTGGATATGACCTTATACATTCCTTACAACCAAAAATTTATCATGGACGATGATATGGTTGATATTATCGAGAATACCTTCAATAGAAACGGCTATAGAAATTGGCAAATTACAACTAACAATGAATGGATTTTCACTGAAGAGGGATTGGATTGTCTGACTTGTAGCGAGCGATATAATTCCCGAGGTCTACTTGATCGAGGCGACCGGGAGGATGCAAGATCGAAATCAAAATCGAAAAGAAAGGAAAAGTATAAGGTGAAGTCATACGATGGCGAACCTATGAGCTTTGATATTAGAGATTTTGATGAATTGGAAGTAGGAGGTATTTACAACGTATATATTACGCAAGGTGATGATTACGCCATCGAAGTAAAAGGCAAAGAACGTTACAAGCAGGATGTATTGATCAAGAAATATGGCAACATTTTGGAAATAGATATGGCAGGTAGAAAATGGGACATCTTGAAAGATCTAGACGATGAATTTCGACTGGATGTCTTCATTACCATGCCTGGATTAGAAAAAATCAACAGTAAAGGGTTATCCTATTTCGAACTCAAAGACTTTGAAGTAGATGATTTGGAAATTGATCTTGGTGGAGCTTCTTCAGGCGAAATGAATTTGGAGGCTAGAGAGCTGAAAGTTTATCTCAATGGTGCCAGTTCCTTGGATTTAGAAGGGGAATCTCAATATCTGGAAGTGGATGTGTCTGGAGCCTCTACGCTTAAGGCCTTCGATCATGAATCTGAAACTGTCGAAGTTTCTGCCTCAGGAGCTTCAAATGTCAGAGTGAATGCCAATCGAAGATTGTCTGTAGATGCCAACGGACTAAGCACGGTGAGGTATAAAGGTGACGCTGATGTGAATGTGATCAACGAAGATGAATTGAGTACCGTGAAAAGATCTGGTCGATAATAGAAAATTACATTTCAAGTTTATAGTCTAACCCTGACCAGTTCTACTGCGTCAGGGTTGTTTTTTTAACAAGGTTGTTTGAATTAAATCTCAATCCAAACTCTGACCAATGATCTCTTCATATGCCTTTTTTCTGTACTCTTGAATGTCTTTTTTTGACTGAGATAGAAAGCTGTCAGTGTATTTTTTATATTTTGAGGTTTGACTTAGTAATTTTTTAAAGCTCGACATTGCAATTTCTTGCGAATCAAATTTTATTAGATCAACCAAGGTAACTGCAGGTTTAGGTTGAGTTGAAGAATTATTTCTCAATTTATCCACAACCTTCTGATAGCGTAAAGTTTCACTCTTAAATCCATTTAGCTTTTCGCTAGCTTCAGGGTGATTAATTAACTTTTCCCAACTTAGAAATAATAATGCATCAATTACGCCCTGATGCGCTTTTTTCAAAAGATCCTCATATTTTTTGCTTGCCTTGTATAAGTCATAATGCAAAGTTCTATCATCTGTTAACTTTTTGAAATCAGAGTCTATTTCCTTTAGGGCATTTGTGAATTCCTTTTTAATTATATCTGGCTTTTCTTTAAGCTCTTTGCTGAGTTTTTTCAAGCTGGACTCAACCTTTTGCATTTCATTTTCAGTATGCTTTACCAGTTCAGCCAATTCTTTATTTCCACCAAGGCTACCACCAAACAATTTCTCTTTCCAGCCTAATTTTTTTGAATGAGAATTCAGTTCATTTTTTAAATTTTTTCCTTTCTCCGCAAGAGTATTTTTATCTATTTCAATCTTATTGTATTTTTTGTTCAAAGTAGATATTAAAGTTTGGATTCTTTCTTGTTGGTCCTTGTTGTATTCCATGTTTCAAATATATCAAATCATTCAAAAGGATCAGACCATTTCTCATCGGTGTATACATTGCTTCCAGTAAGTGTTTTCATAAAAGCCAATACGGCTTCTTTCTCCTGGTCAGTAATGGCTAAATTTCGAACCATATCATCTCCACCGCCTCGTCTGCCACCATCGCCAGAGAGTCGTCTATCTGTATTGTTGCCCATAGGTACGCTTTCATAATGGTCTAGCACCTCATTGAAATCAGTAGAGAATCCATTGTGCATAAAGGGGCCATTGGCCGATCCATCCGTACCAAATAGGTCTCTCAAAGATGGGGATTTGGTTACCTCTGTATCCAGACTGCCATCCAATGCGGTAATGATCCCATTATTTCTCGAATCCGGATCGATGTCGAATTCAGGTGCGCTATGACAGGTATTGCAATCCAGTCCGCCACCTATTCTTACGCCTTGATTATTCAATTCAGCTCTTTGCATAAAAAGCCTTTTGCCTTCGTTTTCCAAATCTGTGAAATTGGAAAAACTGTCATTGTTGTTGTTTGCGGAAGCTCTACCTATATCATATTTTGAATCGAAAGAAACAATGCTTCTGATGAACTGAGCCATTGCGTTTTGCATTCGGGACTCTGTGATTTCACCATCACCAAAAGCCAAAGTGAAAAGCTCTGCGTAGTGTCCTTCTTCACTCAACTTATTGATAAGGCTATCCATATCCGGATCGCCATTTTGTCCGCTAAATCCCATTTCAATGTGATCTTGAATGGGCATGGTGGTTTGTTCTTCCAAGCTATTCGCTCTTTCGTCCCAGAAGAAACTCTCTTCTTCAGCAAATCGGGCATTGATCAAACGCATACTGTGCCGCCCGGTGAAGCCGCTTACACCTGTAGATGCTACTGCTTGATCACCAAAGGCGAAGGCTTGTTGGTGGCAACTGGCGCAAGCGATCGTGTTATTCGACGAGAGTTTTTTATCATAGAATAAAACACGTCCCAATAATGCACCACCGTCGGTTATTTGATTGTCACCTGTGTTGTCTTCATTGATATAATTGGGAATTTTTTGATTGGCATAGTTGGGAAGGTTGGTAGGGTCAAGATTGTCTCCGAAGGTAGCCATCACCATATCGAATGACAGGTCGGGGGACACTTCTATTTCATCAGGCTCCGTAGAGTCACAAGAAATGAATAGGGTAGTAAATGCAAGGAGGGACAATTGAAAAAATGAACTCTTCATATCACGTGTTTATTTGTTTTATATAAAACGCGATAGACGGAATTAACCCTCCAGTGATTTAAAGAGTAATACTCAGTATTCGTCTGGTATTTGTATCATTTGGTCGAAACCCGCAAATGATTTACTTTCCTTCGTCGATATAAGAGGCCAATTTGTTGATTTTGGATTCACGCGGTGTGCCTCTGGTGGCCCATAGGATTTTGCCATCAGGATCTAGTATAAAAAAGTAGGGTGTGTCTTTTTTTTCGAGCATGTCGAGAACCTTCTGATAACTTTTTAATTCACCGGTCTCAAAAAGCGTGTGTGGTTTTAAAACCTCATCCATTTCATTATTCATTTTGCTTTTGACTACATCTTTCAGAGCGACAGTCATGCCACTAAACATGTAAACAAAGTAGGTGTTGACATCATATCCGATTTGCAAGCCAGGAGGCTCGGCTATAAACTTCTGATAAATAGGAACCACCCAATTCGGCATTTTGTCTGCAGACTTCTTATTGTAGGCAAGCCCTATGATGGAATATTTTCCTTTTATATCTTCAGGGAGGGTGATGGTATTGTCGAACAAATCTTCAGTGACCATTTCAGGGAAGGTCGATCCTATGGCATCTGACTCCTGTCCGAAACTAGTAAGCGTGCAAAACATGCTTAATAAAAATGCAGTAATTCTCATAATTGAATGATTTTGTAGAGGTTAAGATATTTACAATTTTTCATTTCTCAATATAGGATGTCAAAGAACTCACAAGAATTTCATTAGGTATAAATATTCTGCATTTGATTTATTATATGGGAATATGTCTATATTGA
This sequence comes from Reichenbachiella sp., assembly GCF_033344935.1. Lineage (NCBI taxonomy): Bacteria > Pseudomonadati > Bacteroidota > Cytophagia > Cytophagales > Reichenbachiellaceae > Reichenbachiella > Reichenbachiella sp. The sequence goes on from NZ_JAWPMM010000001.1 coordinate 2,291,168, forward strand.
AAAAATGTATATTTTCATGAAAGGAACACTGGTTTTAACTCTCTTGTCTATTGGATATCATGCAGCTTGTATCTCATGCGATAAAGATAATGCACCTCCAGGGCAATTTATAAATACTTCAACTTGTGAATATGAATTAGCACCTATTGGTACCTACAGCCCAGGTGGGAATATTACTGCCGCAATAAATTGCCCAGCGGGAAAATATCAAGACCAAGAAGGCCAAACTTCCTGTCTTCTTTGTGCTGCCGGAAAATACCAGGATCAAGAAGGTCAATTTTTTTGTAATTCTTGTGACCCGGGAACCTATCAAGATCAGGAGGGGCAGTCTTTTTGCCTCTCTTGTAGTGCAGGAAAATATCAGGATCAAGAAGGAAAAACTTCCTGTATTTCATGTGCTGCAGGAAAATATCAAGATCAAGAAGGACAAATTTCTTGTGTTTTATGTGAAGCGGGAAAATATCAGGATGAAGAAGGCCAAACATCTTGTAAAGGTTGTACTGAAGGAACCACAACTATTGGTGAAGGGTCGGCGTCCTGTGATGACAGTTGCGTTGATGATGCTAACAAAACTTCCCCAGGAATTTGCGGATGTGGAGTCCCAGATACGGATTCAGATCAAGATGGTACAGCGGATTGTGTGGATGATTGTGTGGATGATCCCAACAAAGCTGCACCTGGAGTATGTGGATGTGGTGTAGCAGATACTGATTCCGATGGAGATGGAACGTTGGACTGTGAGACCGTATTAGGTTCTTCGGTTGAAAAGGTTATAAATATTAATCCTAACCCAACAAATGGTATAGTAAATATAGACTTGGGTACAGCGAGTGAAGTATCCATAAAAGTGTTCACCATTTTAGGTAAACTGGTTCATGCCAATGAACACATGAATACCTCTTTCTATCAGTTTGAATTGAAAGGAGAGCCTGGTGTCTACTTAATTGAACTTACAATGAAGGGTAAGGTGTCAGAATTTAAGATGATTAAGAGGTAACAATTTTATGTTTGTCAACCGACAATCATCCCTCAATCAGATTTAATAATTTTCATGTGATTTTTTAAAGACTCCTTACGAGCCTTTTTGAGAATGAAATAGTTTCCGAATCAGGAGGATAGGACGTCCGTTCTATGGATTCTCTAGAAGCTAATCTTTGTAATAAAATGGTTGTGAGCCTTATCAATTGGTGTTGAAGTCCACATGACCACCCTTCTTTTATTATTTCAATAAATTTACCTACCGATGCAACCCCAAGCAACCAATCTGCATCTAGTCCATGAATTCATAACCAATGGGTTTCAAAATAGGTCAAATAAACTCCGAATCTGAGCTGATCCGTCAGTGCAAGCGCCAAGACAGGCGCGCTCAAAAGCTGCTATATGAGCAGCAGGCACCGGTGATGCTCACGGTGTGCAGACGGTACATTAGTGATGTGGATATGGCCGAAGAAATGATGCTTAGTGGTTTTGTGAAAGTATTTGGGAAGATTGATCAGTTTAAAGGAGAAGGCAGTTTTCAAGGGTGGATCAGGAGAATTATGGTTACCACTTGCCTGGAATGGATCAGAAACAACAGGCAACTGTACAAGGAAGTGGATTTGGACGAAATCAACCCGGCAGTGGATTTTGAAACAGCAGATCAAAGCTTAGAAGCAGAAGATTTGATGCAAATGATTCAGGAATTGCCACAGGGCTATAGAACCATTTTTAACCTATATGCAATTGAAGGATATAACCACAAAGAGATTGCTGAACAATTAGAGATTTCGGTTAATACTTCGAAATCGCAATTGAGCAGAGCAAGAAGTTTACTGCAGAAAAAACTTGTAGAGAACGAAAGGGAACTTAAAAGGAGAGACAATGGAAGCTAAAGAGACAGATAAACTATTTCGGGACAAACTGAAAGGTGCTCCATCTCAGCCCAAAGCAGATAGCTGGGAGAAGCTTGATGCCATGCTGGATAATCGAGAAAAGCCCCCATTCTTTACGCTATGGCGTGTGGCTGCTGCTGTATTGATCTTACTTGTATCTGGTATGGTACTGTTCTTTTCAAACAAGGATAACTCAGTAGATGATCAGTTGGCTGTGATTGAGGCGCCTTCTGAATCGATGCAGGACAATAATGAGATAGTTCCTAAAATAGTAGAGGAGGTTGAAGAGAAGCAAGAGGTAGAATTGGAGCCCTTACCTGAGGAGAAAGAGCTAAAAACTGAAGCCAAGGCTAAAACGATTGAGCAGATAAAAACTCCTGTACAAGTAGAAATTGAGCAGACTTTGCCTGAAGAAGTAAATGAAACACCAATAGTTAACGAAACTCAATTGGCGGAAGCCGAATCCATTTCTCCTGAGATAGAAGAGCAACCGAAGAAGAAAATTAAATCTATCAAGATCACTTATAAACGAGGGAAAGTTCCGGAACCAAAGGAGGAAGAGTTGCTGGCGAAGCAAGAGACTGATACTACCGGCGGCAATAAAATAAAAGAACTATGGAATCAAACACGTGAAATAAAACCAGGGGATTTGTGGGCAGATATTAGAGAAGCCAAAGACAATCTCTTTCAAAGAAACTCAAAAAAGAATAACGTCAAAAACTTAAATAAATAATACAATGAAAAGAATAGGACTAATCATACTCATATGCGCCTATACATTAGCGGCTACGGCAAGCGATCCGGTAAAAGAGGATACGGTGGTGATAGAATTTGGAGAACGCAGTAAAATGGTGATCTATGCGGAGACCCAAGAAGATCTGAAAGACTTGGAAGATTATGATATCAATGCCATGATCGGTGAACTGAATCAGAGTATTGATTCGACTTCTTCGGATACTGAAGAGATAAGTATAATCAATGAATCTGACAAATATCGAAAGGATACAAATACCGAAGTGGACGAAGATATATCAACAAAACCATTGAGCTACTATGGTGATGATAGCTATGATGACTATGATAGGTATGAACGGAGATACAATAGGGATGACTATGGGAGCCGGTTCGATGACTATGACGACAGCGACTATGTAAGAGTAGATAGAAGGAGGTCAAGTCGTGGTAGAGGTACTTATGGCACTTTTGAAATGGAATTGGGTATGAACAACTGGTTAGAAAATGGCTCGTTTCCCGATAATAACAATGCTGCTTACGCGGTCAAGCCCTGGGGTTCTTGGTATGTAGGTATCGGGGGGGCGTATCACACGAGAATAGCTGGTCCACTCAAATTGAAATGGGGTGGAAATATGACTTGGTACAACTGGAAAATGGAGAATACTTCAGTTAGAATCACCAAAACGGATGCTGAGACCACGTTTGTGGAAGACCCAAATATCAATGGCAAAAAAAGCAAGTTGGCTGCAACGTATGTTAATGCGAGTCTAATGCCTATGTTGGAATTCAATTCCAGAAGTAGAAACCGTGGGTGGAATTGGAGTAAATACCGAAATCGAGGTTTTCGCATTGGTGCTGGGATGTATGCAGGTTATCGCATAGACAGCTGGACGAAAATCAAGTATTCTGACAATGGTGATAATAAAAAGGATAAAGACAAGGGTAATTACTATCTCAACAATTTTCGTTATGGCGTAAAAGCGCAAGTAGGTTTCAGAGGCATGGATCTATTCTTTAACTATGATTTGAATGATGTGTTTGCTACTGGCAGAGGCCCTGAACTACAAGCGATCAGCTTCGGATTTATATTGTAATAGAATACGGAATTGATATGCAAAAAGAGTCCTGTCAGTAATGACAGGACTCTTTTTCATTTCTTATCGCTAATATCAGTGTTATTCTTCTGCGGCAGCGGCCTTGGCTCTGTCTTTTTCAATTTTCTTTTTGGACTTCCCGAGAGGCCCCAAGAAATGCTTAGGATTTTCATCGAAGTGAATAAGCAATTGGTCCAGATCCTGAATGGTTTTGTTTAGGCTATTGTATAGACTGTCCTCTTTTAAGATTTTTCCTACCGTACCCTTACCAGCGTTGATGTCGTCTAATAATAAAGTCAATTCTTCCAAAGTGCCATTCAATGAATTGAGTGTACTATCGAGAGGTAAGTCTTTCACCATACTAATAGTTGAATCGGCATTGAGCAGAATGGGTTCTAACATATCCACTTTGGTATTCACATTGGCTAGCAAAGTATTTACTCCAGTGAGTGTCTGCTTCAGGTTTTGGTTGTTTTGTCGCACAAATAGATTCACCCCTTTCAATGTAGTATTCAATGATTGTAAAACAGCTTTGATATCTTCGCCGGCTCCTTCCATTCCTAGCAAAATCTCATTGATTCTTCTGATGGTTACCGTCAAGTTAGAAGTAATAGGTTCTGCACTTTCGAATAAGGCGGCTAGTCCTTTATCGATGTCAGACTTTAGCGTATCACCACTTTTCAATGGTTTGGAAAGATCCCCGATTTGTAGCAAAATAGCTTTACTGCCCAGGAAGTCACTATTCGTCAATTGAGCGACAGTGGAGTCTCCAAGTATTACATTTTCATCTACGTCTAATTCGACAATGATCTTGTTGTCTCGCTCTTGTAATATGCCAATCGAGCTCACACGCCCCACAGCATAGCCATTTACAATCACAGGATTCGAAACGTTCAATCCATCAATGTTCTTATAAAGGACATAGTACTTGTTAGTAGGAGAGAAAAAATCTTTTCCTTTAAGGTAATTGAAGCCGAGATAGAGGATGGCACTTGAGATGATGGCGAACAAGCCTACTTTTACTTCTTTGCTCACGTTTAGGTTTAATTTTTAGATTCTATTTCGGTTTTGTAATCACGAAACGCACGGTAAATACCAGATGCGATATAGGTTTGTTGCAATTTATCATTTAATTCCTTCTCCTCCTTGGGATTACTCAAAAATCCAGTTTCCACCAATATGCTTGGCATGGCCGAACTCCATAATAAGTAAAGGCTCGACTGTTTTACACCTCGGCTTTTTCTTCCTACTCTGTTTTTGAACTGGTCTTCCACATTGGTTGCAAGAAGTATACTCTGCTCTTGATAAACAGATTGTGTCAATGAAAACAAAATGTAGGATTCTGGCGAGTTAGGATCAAACCCTTGATAAGTTTCTTCATAATTTTCCTCCAAGAGGATAACAGAATTTTCTCTCTTGGCTACTTCAAAATTTCGATCGAAATTCTTGAGTCCCATGACGTAGGTTTCAGTACCATGAACTTCGTTGCTCCAAGGGGCATTGTTACAATGGATGGAAATAAAGAGGTCTGCATCGTTTTTATTTGCCAAATCGGAACGCTCGAATAAAGTAGGGAAGCTGTCGTCTTGGCGAGTATAGATCACCTCGACGTCAGGCATGTATTTGTTTATGATTTTACCCGTCTCGAGGGCTATGCTCAATGCAATGTCTTTCTCTTTTGAATAAGAACCAAAAGTACCAGGGTCTTTACCACCGTGGCCAGCATCAATCACAATTTTCCTAATGGTTACATCCTTTACTCCAGTGTAGTTGAAGGAGCTCAAAATGAACAAAATCGAAAAAAATGATATTGCAAAAATATTTTTCATCCAGATACGCTAGTTTAAATTATAATGGCAATATTTTTGTACAAAAATGTAAATTTTTACTCGTAACTGAAAACCCCTGGTGCGCATTATCAAGTACGTAGTCCCATTTCTTTTTCTCATTTCCTTTAGGTTTTCAGCTTTTGGTCAGGTTCCCGCTCTCGATACGGCTCAAATCCTTCAGCAATTACCTCAAATAGGCGATTCTTTAGGTTTAAGAGACTCTTTGGCCAACCATCCGGAATACCTGCAACTTATTGCTGATTCTGCTCAGTTTATATTAGGAGCTGATGCTTCAGTTATAGATAGTTTGGCCGAAAGTCTTGGGGTAGACCCAGCACTATTGGACAGTTTAACAGAAACCGTGCCTGAAGCCGTAGCACCAAAGCCGAAGGGTGATATTGAAACCACAATTGATTACAAAGCGAGAGATTCTATATTCTTTGATTTACAAAATCAAATGATGTACCTGTATGGAGAGTCCGAAATTGACTATGGCGATATTTCACTCTCAGCGGAGCGCATTTCACTGGATTGGGTAACTAACTCTATTCAGGCCAACTATATTCTAGATACAGCTGGAAAAAAGGTGGGTAAACCAATATTTAAAGAGAAGCAGGATGTGTATGAAACCGACGACATCAAGTATAATTTTAAATCGAAGCGTGCACTAATTAATGGTGTGATTACAGAGCAGGATGGTGCTTTTATGCATGGAGAGAGAGTGAAGAAAAATGAGAAAGACGAGATGTTTATCCGTGGGGCGAAATATACGACCTGCGATCATGCTTACCCACACTATTACATAAAATCATCCAAGCTGAAGGTAATTCCAAACAACAAGGTAGTGTCAGGACCATTCAATTTGTATTTTGGAGAAATAGCCACACCTATTGGGTTTCCATTTGGCATGTTTCCACAACCTAAAGAAAAGGCTTCTGGTATTATTTTTCCCTCTTATGGAGAAGACCAAAATCGAGGATTCTTTTTGAGAAATGGTGGATACTATTTCGATATCAATGATTACATGGACTTGAAATTGACCGGAGACATCTTTACCAATGGAAGTTATGGTTTGCAAAGTGTTTCGACCTATAGAAAAAGATATGCTTTCTCAGGTAACTTCAATCTACGATACAACAAGACGAATAGTACCCAGTTTGAAGATGAATCGTTTTCAAAGGATTTTTGGTTAAACTGGTCGCATAGCCCGCAGTCTGTGGGAACTTCAAGGTTTTCGGCGTCAGTATCAGCGGGTACATCTACCTATTCGGCCAATGCAAACAATGTGGGTTATGATTATCAGCAAAGTGTGAATGCACAGTTCAACTCGAACATTTCTTATTCAAAGACCTTTCAGGGCACTCCATTCAACTTAAGTGTGAATGCAAGACACAGCCAGAATATTAGCACTGAAATCGTGAATGTAACGCTGCCGGAATTGAGTTTTAACATGAATAGAATTTACCCACTTAAAAATGTGGTTAGTTCGAAGAATGGTATTTTGAGTAAGCTAGGCTTCTCCTATAACCTGGTCGCGAAAAGCGAATTGACCAATGCGGCGGTAGCTAATCCTAGCTTTGATGTAATCAACAGAAACCCATTGGATGATAGTGTGATTGGCTTTAGTTCTGATAACCTGGCCACTTTATTTGATAGAGCTAAACTGGGCGCAAGACACACCATTCCCATTGCTACCTCATTTAATGTGATGAAATATCTGACCGTCAGTCCGAGTTTTAACTACACCGAAGTTTGGTATCCTAAAGAGCTGCAATACACTTACGATCCTGTAGAGGAGGGGGTGAGAGTTGATACTTTGAGGCAGTTTTCAAGAGCGGGCTGGTATAGTTCTGGGGCATCAGTGTCCACACGTTTTTATGGGATGTATAATTTCGTCGGAGGCAAGGTGAAAGCTATCCGACATGTTATTACACCTAGTGTTGGCTTTAGCTATAGTCCAGATTTTGGAGATCCTTCGAAAGGACATTATAGTGAGGTCCAAATTGATGAAGATGGCAATACCCGTACCCTTTCTAAATATCAGGGCTTTGCCTACGGCGGACCTTCCCAAGGAGAAAATGCCAGTTTATCCTTCTCTATGAATCACAACATTGAGATGAAGGTGAAGACCAAAAATGACTCCATCGATGAATATAAAAAAGTGAAGATATTTGATAACCTATCTATGTCATCTGGCTATAATTTTCTCGCCGATTCCTTCAACCTAAGTAACATCAACTGGAATGCTCGAACCAGTTTATTTAATAATGTGGTCAGCCTCAATATGAGTGGAACGATAGATCCCTACGTGTATGTATTGGATAGTATTGGCTCTAATGGCCAGGTTTATCAACGAAGAATCAATCGACTGGCCTGGGATAACGGAGACGGACTGGGAAGGTTAACCAGGGGGAATGTAGCCATTGGCCTTAATTTAAAACCGAAAGGCAGTAGCTCGAAAAATAACCAGCAAGGGCAAGGCTCCGGGATGAATCCAGATCATATCAACAATTCTGACCCGGATAATCCATTTTTGCCAGGCATGGAGGAAAATCAAATCGCGGGGAATGTAAACCAATTTATTTCTAGGGACCCCAATCAGTATGTACCTTTCGATGTTCCCTGGGCACTGAATGTGAACTATGCCTTCAACTACACCAAAAATGGATTTAATGACCCCGTTATCACTCAAACGTTGAACTTTAACGGAAACCTGAGTATCACAGATAAAACCCGTATTGGGTTTAACTCCGGTTATGATATCAAGAATAAAAAATTCACAGTGACAAGACTGAATATTGGCAGAGACCTCCATTGCTGGACCCTCAATTTCAACTGGGTGCCATTTGGCCCACGCCAATCTTATTTTGTGGAAATACGTGTAAACTCTCAGTTGCTCAAAGATTTGAAACTGGATAAAAAGAGCCGCTCTACGTACACCAGTTTCTAAGGTCGTTTCGATTTCATTACTTTTATTTCCTCTTTTTTTGTCATTTCGACCTCAAGGGAGAAATCCTATTATGATTTAATCAGATGATTGTAATAAGATTTCTCACTCCGTTCGAAATGACACATTTTTTTGATTGTATTCCTATTAGCTTTGCGTGCCTACTATGAACAACAACAATTCAATTTTTACGCTCCAATTTGGTCTACTTTGTTTAAGTGGATTCCTGTTTTTCGGAAGTTTCAACATGATCATTCCTGAATTGCCTTCTTATCTGGATAGCTTGGGAGGAGGAGAATATAAAGGCCTCATTATCGCTCTTTTTACGGTCACAGCGGGGTTATCCAGGCCATTCAGTGGGAAGTTGGCGGATAAAGTTGGACGAATTCCTGTGATGGTGGTTGGGGCTTTGGTGAGTGGTATAGCCGCTTTGATTTACCCTTTTGTAACCGGAATCATAGGATTCTTTGCTTTGAGGTTCTTTCATGGATTTTCTACCGGCTTCAAACCCACTGGCACGTCTGCTTATGTGGCGGATATAGTACCAGCTAACAAAAGGGGAGAGGCCATGGGAATTGTAGGTTTCTTTAGTAGTTTGGGCATGGCGGCAGGACCGGCCATCGGGTCTTTTATTGCGTCTAGCGCAGGGCTGAATGCTATGTTTTATAGCTCGTCCGCTTTTGCGGTTCTTTCGGTTTTGATTTTAATAGGAATGAAGGAGTCATTGAAGCATAGAGAAAAGCTAACTGTCAGTCATTTTTATGTAAAACCTAACGAAGTCTTCGAACCAAATGTGATCTCGCCTTCCTTGATGATGATGCTTTCTGTGTTTTCTTTTGGAGCCATATTAACTGTGATTCCAGATTTGAGTGATCAACTAGGATTCCCCAATAGAGGGCTATTTTTTACCTTCTTCACTATTGCTTCTTTATTAGTAAGAATCGTTGCAGGCAAAGCGTCAGATAAGTACGGTCGTATTCCTGTCTTACGTGTGGGGAGTATGATCTTGTTGGTGGCTATGTTATTGCTGGCCAATACTGATAATCAAACTATGTTTGTAATCAGTGGAGTGGCCTTTGGTTTGGGTGTAGGCATTTGTTCACCTACCATCTTTGCTTGGACGATCGATTTGAGCAACGAAGCGCATCGTGGACGTGGCATTGCGACCATGTACATCGCACTAGAAATTGGTATTGGCATGGGTGCTTTCTTGTCTGGCTTGATTTATAACAACGAACTCGCTAATATATCTTTGGTCTTTTATATTGCTTCGGCTACAGTTTTAATTGGACTCATCTATTTATATTCGAATCCGGTTAAGAAATTGGCGATGGCCAGCAAAGTATCCTAGCATGAAAGACGAAAAAACAGCCCAGATTCTCAAGTATGTGTTTATAGTCATTGCGGTCACTGAGTTACTCAGTCATGCGATGGAGTGGAATTGGCTCAATCAATTCACTAAGCCGTTGCTGATGCCTGTGTTGTTGGTTTATTTCCGTAAGGGAATGAAAGGGCCGGTGAACCTGTCTTTTATACTGGGGGTATTTGCCTTGCTTTTCTCTTGGTTTGGGGATGTAGCACTGATGTATGTACATCAGGCGGATTGGTTCTTTTTGCTTGGGTTAGGAGCTTTCGCTGTGGCACAATCTTTTTACTTCTTTTCCTTTAAGCACGCGAGATCATCGGAAGAAAAACAAACGCCTTTGCTACAGCACATTTTCAATATTTTTCCATTTGCTGTATTTGCGATTGGATTGCTTTATACCCTTTGGCCCTTTTTAGATGGGCTGAAACTTCCAGTAACAATCTATGCTACTTTGATCTGTACGATGGCACTAGGCGCTGTCTATAGAAATGGACGGACCAATACCGAAAGCTTCAATCAAGTAGTCCTCGGAGCGATTCTTTTCATCCTTTCCGATTCCCTCATCGCCATCAATAAATTCTACGCACCGATGGAAAATGCTTCCATTTGGATTATGGGCACCTACATTCTCGCCCAATGGAATATTGTGAATGGATTGCAGAAGGATTATAATGGGTGAGTGAGGACGGCCAACTATCATCCGAAATCTGACGTTTTTTCTATAAAATACCGGATTGTACTAGCCTTTGCAAACAGCTCAGCGAGCTTATGGAATGATAGTATTTGTTATGTGGATTAACTGCCCGAACTACTTGACTGTTGCTTGCGCTCTTCAATATTATCGGTTGTTATTTCCATTCTACTAATTGTTCCACCGTCGTTATCAGGGTTGTTTTCATAATCGTCAAAGTCTTGTTCATGTTCGCTCTGACTACTTTGTTCTTCCTTGTTCGCTTGTTCTTCTTTGTCTTCAGTCATAATATTATGGTTATAATGAAAATTAAACTTGATAAGTATCCCGTTAGTAATAAAATTAACGAAATTTTTAATTTTAGAGCCCTGCTGTCATTAACAGGAATATTCTTTTCCATTGCCTTTTTGAAATCGATTATGCGATGAGAATAGAATTTTTCAGTCGAAATTCTCTCTCGAGCTTCTGAACGCAAGGTTTTTAAATTCGATGGTCGTTTATAATTATGAATTTTGATTGACCATCCGATAAAGAATAAAGAACTAAATATGAAGACAATTGAAATTATTAAAAAAACTTTGGGCATACATGAATTAGGTAAATCTGATAAAATACTTTCTATGTCCTTTAGCTTAAAAAGAAGAGCTGTCAATACTAAAGAAGCTATTGAAAAGTAGATTTGTGCTTTTTTATGCAGTCCTTCCTCGCGATTAAGTTCATCTCTAAACTGCTTTTCAATATATTCGTATTGTTCTTTCATTATGGATTATTCCACATAACCTAGTGATATCACATTGTATGACATTCCATTATAATACATATAATTATACACAAATTTCTCTCAGAAGTGCTGTGGTTAGGTCTGGCTGCTGACAAGACCGGATGACAAGAATAAGAGAATAGGAGGAGGATTGCAAGGAACTTTGCATGTTACCGAAAGGGATAGCCACGTCGCATGCTCTCTTTGCCTAAAGTTTGTGAAATTGTCAATGCTTCTCGCTATGAGGTGGTTTGCGCTTGTGTTATGCCACCTTGCCGCATTTATTGCGTCATCCTTTTAAGCTTCTCTGAAGCCTGGAGAAACATCGTCATCGCCTTTGCGTGTCAAGGCGATCTGTTGGGGTGAGTGCTGAGGTTATGGGTGCAGTCTGCCAACCGCGAGGGATTACCCGACTAAATCGGGTAATGACGGAGGTTTTTGACACAAAAAAACCTCAACTTTCGCTGAGGCTTTCAATATCCTATTTCTGAAGCCGCTACTTAGCTAGCACAGAATTCTTTCAATCTCTGATTCTTCGATGGCTCTCTCAATTTCTGTAGGGCCTTCTCTCTGATCTGTCTTACACGCTCACGAGTTAAGCCCATGATGTCGCCAATCTCCTCTAGGGTGAATGGGTTGTCAGATCCGATACCGAAGCTCATTCTTACTACTTCTCTTTCTCTAGCCGTAAGCGTAGACAAAGCTCTGATGGTTTCTACTTTCAACGAATCGTTGAATACCATCTGTCCATCAGTAGGAACGGTAGTTTTATTTTCTAGTACGTCCAAAAGCGAACCAGACTCGTCTTCTCCGAAAGGAGCGTCCATAGACATTTGCTTCACTTCAGCACCTAGTGTGTTTCTCACTTCGCTAGGCTTCATGTCCAGGATATCAGCCAATTCCTCTTCGGTAGGCTCTCTCTCGTACTTTTGCTCTAGTTCTGCATAAGCTCTTCTGATTTGGTTGATCGCACCAGATTTGTTCATCGGCAATCTTACAATTCTCGACTGCTCAGCTAGTGCTTGCATGATCGACTGACGAATCCACCATACGGCGTAAGAGATAAACTTAAATCCTTTGGTTTCGTCAAATTTCTTTGCGGCCTTAATCAGACCTAGGTTTCCTTCGTTGATCAAGTCATTCAAAGGTAAACTTCTGTTTTGGTACTGCTTGGCAACAGATACCACGAACCTCAAGTTCGCTTTAACTAATTTTTCAAGAGCAAGATCATCTCCTTGTTTGATTCTTTGTGCTAATTCAACCTCCTCATCAGGAGTAATCATCGGCACACTACTAACTTCAGTAAAATACTTTTCTAAGGTATGACTTTCACGTCTGTTAGTAATCGATTGTGTGATCTTCAGTTGTCTCATATGATATTGTTTTCCTTTTTTTAGGGCTCTTTGCCTAGTACTAGTATAAACGAGCCCGCAAATTTAATATTTTATACGGTTTATTTCTAATAAGAGATTAACTATTCTGACATAATTAACACTCTTTTATAAATAAAGTTCAAACATCAATGGGTGGTCAAAATTCCTAGGCTTGGTATCAAACTAATAAACATATCGCAAATATCCTACTGAAATTGTATTTTATAAGGATTTTGCTTGTGATTTGGTTGAAAATATGGTAATATAAGAGTTCGTCTAATTTCAACTTCTAACTAAATCAACCATGGTAATGAACTTTAAAGGCGCTCGTGTAGAGCAGGAGAAAGGGATCAAATATGAGACTATTGCTGACTACATGGCCAAAGACCTAATCACTTTCAGTCCTGATCAGGAGATCGCAGAAGCGATAGACATTATGCTCAAGAAAAGAATTTCTGGCGGACCAGTGCTCAATGAAAAGCGCGAATTAGTCGGTATGCTTTCCGAAAAGGACTGTTTGAAAGTACTTGTGCAGTCGTCTTATCACAACATCCCCAGCGGAAAAGGCAAAGTATCCGATTTCATGTCGAGCAATGTCAAAACGCTTGAAATGGATATGGATGTAGTGGCTTGCGCCAACGAGTTTTTAAATACCTACTTCAGAAGATTTCCAGTCACAGAGAATGGTATCCTAAAAGGGCAGATCAGCAGAAGGGATATCATGCGCGCTGCGCAGAAGATTAAGTCTACGACTTGGTAGAAATCCCCCTAACCCCCCTTTTTTCTAAGGGGGAATTTAGCTCCCTCTTAGAGAAGAGGGCAATGTAATTAAGTTAAGGAGTCAAAAACATCCGTCATTCCCTTTGCTTGTCAAGGGAATCTGTCTGCAAACAACAACAGATGCCCCGGATAAACCGGAGCATGACGCCTAACTTAATAGCATTGGAGTAGAGGGTTGGGGAGATTGAGGTGCAGTATTCTCCCTACTTCAATCGATCCGGATTATCAGACAAAAATGCCTTCCAGCTTTTGGCTGAAGCCTGTGGCTTGCCGCCTTGATAATGGTGACAAAGAGCCACGGCCAAGGCATCCGTTGAATCCAACAACTTCGGTACTTCTTTGAGTTTCAATATCGATTGGAGCATAGCAGCTACTTGCTCTTTGGAAGCGTTTCCATTGCCTGTGACGGATTGTTTGACCTTTTTAGGCGCGTATTCGGTAATGGGAATATCTCTCATCAGTGCGGCGGCCATAGCCACCCCCTGCGCTCTTCCAAGTTTGAGCATGGACTGCACATTTTTCCCAAAGAACGGCGCTTCCAACGCCACTTCATCCGGTCCAAATTCATCTATCACATGAGTGACTCTTTCAAATATTTTCTTGAGCTTGAGTTCGTGTGATTTGTATTTGCTTAGGTGAATGACACCAAGCTGTAGCGTGGTTAATTTGCTTCCTTGAATGAGGATAACTCCATAACCCATCACCGTGGTGCCGGGGTCTAGACCTAAAATGATTTTTTCCTTAGTTTTATTCATGGAGTTGGATAGCATTGCAAGATAGAAAGATTACCTTTTATGAAAAGTGCCAAGGAGTGTTATATTGAGAAATGATAAGAGCATTAGCGAAACAAAGAAATAGTGGTTGGAGAAAACTGATTGGGTTTCTGTGGTCTTGGGTCTTGCCTGTGGCTATTTTTTTGGTGATTGGGTTGAAATTTACTAGCCATGGCGAAAACCTATCGATGCTAAAGGCTGTCGAATTGGTGAATATCGTTGGGGTGATTTTCTGCCTCTTGTTACTGCCACTAAATGTAGGATTAGAAGCTTGGAAATGGCAATGTATTCTAAAACCCATGGAGCAGCAGTCCATCTGGAACTGTTTGAAAATCATATTAGCGGGTAAAGGGTTAAATGTAGTCAGCCCTTTTGGACTAGGAGATGGTTTATCTCGCTACATGGGATTAAGTCAAGCAAACAAAAATCAAATAATTGCGGGATTGGCTATAGATCGATTTTCTCAACTGCTGCCTACGGTTGGTTTTGGCATGCTATCTGTTTTTTTCTTGCTGGAGCATGGACTGAATATCCCCATGAATGAGCTGTTATTGGTTTTTACTATTATGTTTTCGATAGCGGTTTTTGTGGTACTTGGGTTTTACTTCTTTCGCAATCATATCCAAAAGTATTTAGCACTTTTCAGTTTACTCGATAATAAATCCATATTCAGGATTGGCAGCTTATCATTCGTTAGATATAGCGTTTTCACTATTCAGTTTTATTTAATCTTCTGGGCACTTGGAAGCCAGCTTTCCTTATCCATTACGCTGCTTGGAGTGGCTTGGATATTCCTATTCAAGACATTGATCCCGAACATGTCTGTGTTGGGTGATTTGATGAAACGTGAAATTTCTGCTACGCTATTTTTCAGTTTTTTTATCTCCGATCTGAGTGTGGTGATTATGGCTAGCTTTTTAGTTTGGACGATTAATATCGTGTTACCTGCCTTGGTTGGAGTTTTATTTGTGTCAGACCTAAAGAAATCGTTTTGATTTATTGGATTGCAAGTGTGGCGACCCTTTTCTATGGGAGTGTGTTACTGCTTTTGCTTATGATGTGGCATCTGCGGAAATTTCCAGTAGCCTTTCCTGAAGGCCATACTGATGTTTTTGCTACAGTTATTATTCCAGTCAGAAATGAAGGCAGGAACATCGAAAGGCTTATTAGATCTATTTACAAAGGCGCAACTGGTGACTTTGAAATAATTGTCGTGGATGATCATTCAGAGGATGAGACTAAATCTATCGTAAAGCATCTACAAGAGGAATTTGAAGGCTTGAACCTTGCTATGCTTTCCGAAGGTCAAAGTGGAAAAAAAGCGGCCATTACGCTCGGGGTTGAATTAGCAAAAGGTGATTTGATGATTTGTACAGACGGAGATAGTGAGGTAGCGGAGGGCTGGTTGGACGAACACAGGCGAGCTTTCAGCAGTGGTGTGAAACTTGCTTTTGGTCCCGTGAAACTGTTCAACTCAAATAATTCCAGATGGATTGATCTACTCAATCTAGAACTGGCGGCTTTGGTAGGGGTGGGAGCTGCTACACTGAAAATGGGCAGACCTACCATGATCAATGGCTGTAACTATTCCTTTTCCAAGAAAGTATTTGAAGAAGTCGGAGGGTTCGAAGGAAATGATCACATTGCTTCTGGTGATGATGAGTTTTTATTAAGAAAAGTGTATCAAGCCTATCCATATAAAATCAAATTTCTTAAGTCTAGCCAAGCTTTGGTAACTAGTGAACCTCCTCAAAATTGGGAAGACTTTTACCATCAGCGCAGAAGATGGGCATCTAAGTGGAAACTGCACAGAGATGTATTTTCCATGATTATGCCGGTGTTTATATTTTGTGTTTATGGGGTTTGGAGTTGGTTGTTGGTAGATGCTTGCTTGACACTGAACACTTTAGGATTATATATTTTGGGTGCTAAATTTATAGTAGACTATCTCTTTGTTTCTGTTGTCAGTAAAGTACAGGACAGAAGAGTCTCAATCACCAGTTTTGTTTTACTACAAATAATTTACCCGTTTTATGTGGTATTCTTTGGGGTAGCCTCTAATTTTGGAACATACAGTTGGAGAGACCGAATCCACAGAATCTAATCCTAAACCCAGTCGAGCATGAGCGATCTCGAATTTGACATTTTGGACGAATTATATTTCTTAATTCATTACAATGACTTGAAGGAAACTTTGGGATTGTCGGATGAAGATTTGAAGCCTATTCTTGCGAAAATGGTTAGGAAAAATTGGTTGCGTTGTTATGATGAACCAGACGTCGAGTTGGACGCATCCAACATTGATATAGAAATTAATTTCAGAAATTACTATTACCTGGCCTCTAAAGAAGGACTTAAGGCGCACACGAGCTAAATGGGACAAACCAAAACCATAGAATCAGATCTCAAAGAATTGGAGTTGAATGCGTTGCTAGAAGTAACGGAAGCAATTAACAATAACCTGTCTGAAGAGTCCTTGTATAAGATTTACCATTTCACACTATTGGCCAACCTAAAGGTGAAGAAGTTGGCCCTTTTTGTTGAGTCTGAGGGGCAATGGAATTGTAAGGTGTTCTTTGGTGTGAAGAGCGAAGTAGTAGATGATATTCCTGTTGACCAATTTGAGGGTGAAGAAAAAGTAAAAGCTTTGGGGCATACGGAATGCCAGGAGTTTGATCACGTGATCCCCGTGATGCATAAAAATCAATTGCTGGCTTTGGTGTTTGTAGGGGATATCGCAGAAACGGCGGCTGGTTTTACAAGTAACTCCGCGACTACGTTTCTGGAAGCACTGACCAATATCATCCTTGTTGCGATAGAAAATAAGAAACTTGCTCGGCAGCAATTAGCTCAGGAAGCTTTCAAAAAAGAATTGGAGATTGCCAAACAGGTGCAAAATTATCTGTTTCCAAAAAATCTACCTGCTACAGATCAGTTTGAAGTAGCAGCCTTCTATCAGCCCCATCACAACGTAGGTGGGGATTATTATGATTACATCTCAATCGATGACGACCAGTTTCTGTTGTGTATTGCAGATGTGTCAGGTAAGGGGGTGCCGGCAGCTTTGATGATGTCAAACTTTCAAGCTTCACTGCATACATTAGTTAGACAGACGAACGATTTAAAAACCATCGTATCTGAATTGAATCATCAGATTAAATTCAGCGGGAATGGTGAGATATTCATTACATTCTTTATTTCGATCTATAGCAAATCAAAAAAACAACTGCGTTATTTGAATTGCGGTCATAACCCACCACTGCTACAGGTGAATCTGAAAGAGGATGTTGAGTTGACTAAAGGCACCACGGTATTAGGTATGTTCTCTCCATTGCCATTTATAGAAATGGGAACTGTAGATAACTTGGATCAATTCTATTTGTTTTGTTATACTGATGGATTGAATGAAGCCATTAATCCTGAGGAAGAGGAGTTTGGTGAAGACCGTATCATGAAGGCAATAAAAAGTGTGGAGAATTCTAAACCACATGAACTCAATGATGCGATCATGAAGTTTGTTAATGATTTCCGTCAAGGACAGGACTATAGAGATGATGTGACCATATTGTCTGCCAAATTCAAATCATAATTCTTTGGGCTTCTATTTACATAGAATACCGCGACTAATTCAATTTCTTTATAAAAAACATATTTGGAGATTGCCAAATAACGAAAACAAGATTTTCCTGACTTTCGATGATGGCCCAACTCCAGAAGTGACAGATTTTGTGTTGGATTCTTTAGAAAAATATTCGATCCCTGCCACCTTCTTTTTTTTGGGAGAACAGGTAGAAAAGAATCGTGATCTGTCTAGCCGGGTTTTAGTATCAGAACATCAAGTGGCAAACCATGGGTATAGTCACCTCGATGCTAGGAACCTTTCACTAGAAGAATATTGCACAAATAAGCAAAGTGGACAAGCACTGATTGAGGGTCTTGGAGGAAGCACACTTTTTAGACCTCCCTACGGCCGCTTCAAGAAAGGTGATCAATGTATTATACTTTGGTCTTTAATGGCAGGAGACTTTGATAAGAACCTGAGTAAGGAAAAGTGTTTGAAGGTTTTGCAAACGAAGACACAATCAGGGGATATTATTGTATTTCATGACAATCAAAAATCATTTGCAAAGCTGAAATGGGTATTGCCAAGATACTTGAAGTTTTGCGTGGATAATGGGTTTCGGTTTGGTCTAATTGAAGAAGAGCTATGATGTTTGTAGCAATTGGATTGGTTTTGATATGGATTTTGTTTTTGTCGATCGTGCTTCTATCAAATCGGGAAATAGGGCGTAATGCAAACGACTCAAAACAGCCTTTTGTATCCATATTGATTTCGCTAAGAAATGAAGAAGATAATGTCCAGACACTTTGCGACAGTCTGGGGCAGTTGACATATCCGAATTTTGAAATCCTTCTAGGGGATGACGACTCTGATGATTCTACTTTAAAGTGGTTAGAAAAGTGCAAACCAAAAAATGCTCAGTTGTTCTCTTATAAAAATGAAGATGATTCATTCGGTAAGCAAAAAGTACTTGCACATTTAGCAAAAAAATCAAAAGGAGATTTTCTGTTATTCACGGATGCAGATATGCAATTCCATCCTGATTGGATTCAAGGTATGTTGAGTCAGGTTTCTGAAGGACAACAGATAGTAGTAGGCCTAACCAAAGTTTCGGGTAATGATTGGTGGTCGAAAATGCAAAACATGGATTGGCTTTTCAATGAATGGATTATTGGTTGGTTTGCCGGAAAGGGTATTGGACTTACGGCTTGGGGTAATAATCTTTTGATTTCAAAATCAGCTTATCATGAAGTTGGTGGTTATGAATCGCTGAAGCAAACGATCATAGAAGATGTGACTTTATTGAGAGCACTAAAGGGAAATGGAGGAAAACTCACAGCGAATTGCGACCCATTTGCTGTTGCAACTACAAAACCAGTTTCTTTTTACGGTTACTTAAATCAACGAAAACGGTGGATGACAGGATTATTGAGGATGAATCCATTGGCAGTCATTGGTGGATTAATCAAATGGTTATTTTGGCCTGCTCTGATTTTCTTGGCTTTAGGCAATCCTCTTTGGATTATGGCTGGAATTACAATTTTGGGTTTGAAGTTTCATTTGATGTCTAAAATTGGAAAAGTAACTAATTCTCATATTTTACCATTCTCCCTTCTGCTCTTTGAAATCTATGATTTCGTTTTTTATTTACTCACATTTGCATTTTATCTATTGCCTATCAAGATCGATTGGAAAGGTAGAAAGTATTAGGATTTTTTATTGAACAACAGAATGCAGCTAATAGAGACTCACGCTCATATTTATTCGGATAAATTTAAGGATGATGTAGATCAAATGATCGAAAGATCGAAGGAGCAAGGCATTGAGAAAATATACATGCCTAACATCGATAGCGAGTCGATAGACGCGATGTTGGAGTTGGAATACCGTTATCCGGAATATTGTATTCCGATGATGGGTCTACACCCGTGCTCTGTAGATAAAAATTTTGAAAAGGAACTTTACATTGTTGAGGATTGGCTAAATAAAAGAGATTTTGTAGCTGTAGGGGAGATGGGTACTGATTTGTACTGGGATAAAACCTACTTTGAGCAACAAAAAGAAGCGTTTAATATTCAATCTAGATGGGCAATTGAAAAGGATAGGCCAATTGTTATTCACTGCAGAGAATCCATAGACGAGACTATAGCGCTTGTAACCGATCTGAAGACCGAAAACTTTCGAGGAATATTCCATTGTTTTTCAGGCTCTGTAGAGCAAGCTAATCAGATTATTGAGTTAGGTTTCCTTTTGGGAATAGGAGGTGTAGCCACATTTAAGAATGGAGGGCTTGAACCTGTACTTGAGTCAATCCCATTAGATCATTTGGTATTGGAGACGGATAGTCCGTATCTTGCACCGGTCCCACATAGAGGCAAGCGAAATGAACCCGCTTATCTTGATTTAGTGGCGGAAAAAATCGCTACTATAAAAAATATTACCAAAGATGAGGTGGCTAAGGCTACCACCGAAAATGCGTTGAGCATTTTCAACTAAACAACAAGAATGACCCAAGTAAGTAAATTTAAAATAGTCAACATTGCGACCAGTTCGGAAGACCCCAAATCTTCCATTCTCCTCATTTACACGGGAGGTACTTTTGGTATGGTGTACGACGAGGAAGGTTCTTTAGCACCTTTCAATTTCAGTCTGGTGCTTGAAAAGATACCAGAGCTTCACAAATTAGATCTTAAGCTAACCGTTATTTCATTTCCAGAGCCGGTGGATTCTTCCAATATCAATGTGGAGCAATGGAAAGATATGGCTTCTATATTGAAGGATAACTATCATCAATACGATGGTTTTGTGATTCTTCACGGCACCGATACTATGGCTTATTCGGCTTCAGCCATCAGTTTTATGCTGAAAGGAGTGAATAAACCTATCATATTCACTGGAGCTCAAATTCCAATTGGAGCCACTCGATCAGATGCTAGGGAAAATTTGATTACGGCCTTAGAAATTGCTTCAGCCAGAAATGGAGATCACGCAATGGTTACGGAAGTTTGCTTGTATTTCAATTACTACTTGTTGAAGGGGAATAGAGCACAAAAGATCAGAAGTAGCAACTTTGCAGCATTTGAATCCGAAAATTATCCCTACTTGGCAGAGTCAGGTGTAGAGATTGTATACAATGAATCCTTTCTGAAGAAATACAAGGAAGAAGAATTAAAATATAGTCCCGAGCTAGATCCTGATGTAGCGATTCTGAAAATATTCCCAAACATATCGCCGGCAGTAGTGAAAGGTATTTTGAGCATTGAAGGGCTGAAGGGTGTAATTCTTGAATCTTACGGTTCAGGTAATACCATGAATTATGATTGGTTCAACGGTCTTTTAGAAGATGCCATTCAGAGAGGTATTGTTATTCTCAATGTCTCTCAATGTATCGGAGGTAGTGTGATTCAAGGTAGATATGAGACAAGTAAAAAATTAACAGAAATTGGAGTGATTAGTGGGCTTGACATAACCACTGAAGCAGCGGTGGCTAAGATGATGCATTTGCTGGGCACTGAAAAGTCTGTGGAGCAGGTCAAAAAGAAACTTAGCATTCCAATAAGAGGCGAAATGACCATTTAAATAGTGTTCTCCAAATTAATATGTAACTATTTGCAAATAGTGTATTTTTATAATTTATTTGTCGCTTGGAGAAAACTAAAAAAGTTAGAGAGAGGTGGCCGAGTGGCTTAAGGTGCTCGCTTGGAAAGCGAGTGTGCCCCACAAGGGCACCGGGGGTTCGAATCCCTTCCTCTCTGCACTGAATTAGTATTAAAAAGAATAACTTTTAAACCTTTATTAAAGATTTACTAAAAATTAGACTATGAAAAGATTAGTAATTTTATTGATGTTGACTGGTGTGTTCACAATGAGCACCCTAAAAACAATGGCGCAGGATGAAGTAGCTACAGAAGAAGTGGCATCTGATTCTACTGAGATGGTTGCTGAAGGCGATAGCACAGCTGTTGAAGAGGAGTATGCGGAAGAAGAGTATGTAGAAGAAGAGGTTGCTGCAGCAGATTACGAAGAAGTAGCGGTTGAAGAGCCTGGTTTTCATCAAATCGTAAAAGATCAGTTCATCCAGGGTGGATGGCAGTTCATGGGCATCGTTTTGTTGTGTCTAATTTTAGGATTGGCTGTTGCCATCGAAAGAATTATCACTTTGAACTTGGCTACTACTAACACTAAGAAGTTGTTGGAGCAAGTAGAAGGTGCTTTGAACTCAGGTGGTGTTGAAGCTGCAAAGGATGTTTGTAGAAATACACAAGGACCTGTAGCATCTATCTTCGTACAAGGATTGATGAGAATGTCAGAAGGTGTTGAAATGGTTGAAAAATCAATCATCGCTTACGGTTCTGTAGAAATGGGTAAATTGGAAAAAGGAATGGTGTGGATTTCACTTTTCATTTCTTTGGCTCCAATGCTTGGTTTCATGGGTACTGTAATTGGTATGATCGACGCATTTGATGCGATTGCTGAAGCTGGTGATGTATCTCCTGCCTTGGTTGCTGGTGGTATTAAAGTTGCACTTTTGACTACAGTAGGTGGTTTGATCGTTGCGGTTATACTACAGTTGTTCTACAACTACCTTGTTTCTAAAATTGATTCACTAGTTAACTCTATGGAGGATGCTTCTATTTCTTTAGTAGATATCTTGGTTAAGCATTCTGCTAAATAAGATTTTTCACTTAAAAAGAAATTAGAAATGGATTCTATAGATATAGCATTATATGTGTCTTACACATTGACGATCCTAGCAGGATTAGCTGCGATTGTCTTTCCAATAATAAATTCAGTAAGTGATCCTAAGTCATTGACTAAAGCAGGTGCTGGTGTAGCTGGTTTGGTTGTAGTATTTATTATCTCTTACGCTTTGTCTGGGTCTGAAGTGACTGCTTCTGCTCTTGAGCTAGGTGTTGATGAAGGTCTATCTAAGTTTGTAGGTGGATTGTTGACTATGATGTACATTTTGATCATAGGAGCACTAGGCGGCATTGTTTATACAGAAGTTTCAAAAGCAGTAAAATAAGATTATGGCGAAAGGTAAAAATAGACCTGCGGCCGAGGTAAACTCGGGTTCGATGGCGGATATTGCCTTTCTTTTGTTGATTTTCTTCTTGGTAACTACCACGATTGCAAACGACAAAGGAATCGCGATGCTTTTGCCTCCGAAGCCGGATCCTAACGAGCCGCCACCAGAGGTGAAAACAAATGATAGAAACATCTTTAAAATATTGGCTAACTCAAATGACCAGCTTTTGGTTGAAGATGAGCCAATGAGAGATGTGACTAAATTGCGACCAATGATCAAAGATTTTATTTTGAACTTTGGTAAGCCTTCAGCAGATGGTAGATTGTTGTACAATCAATTGCCTGCTACTTTGAGAAGGCATGTAAATAGTAAAGGCAGAAGAGCTGACTCATCTGACGAACCAGGAAAGGCGATTGTGTCTTTCAAGGCGGATAGAGGAACGAGCTATGAGCTTTATGTAAGGGTACTAGACGAAGTTAATGCCGCTTATAATGAAGTTTATGGTGAGCGTGTCGGTATCACTGCTGAAGAGTTTTTGCAATTGGATAAGAAAGATCCAGAGCAAAAAGACATGTATACTAAAGCAAGAGCTGGTATTCCAAGAGCGATATCCATTGCTGAACCAAATAAAATAGGAGGTTGATATGGCAAAGTTTAAGAAAAGTTCAGGAACCTCTCAGGAAATCCCAACGGCTGCATTGCCAGATATTATCTTTATGTTGTTGTTCTTCTTTATGGTAACAACTGTATTGAGAGAGACAACTATCATGGTAGAGCAGAAGCTTCCAAAGTCTACTCAGTTGAGTAAATTGGAGAGAAAATCGTTGGTGAGCTATGTGTACATTGGTAAACCTAAAAGAACAGCTGTTTATGGTGTTCAACCAAAAATTCAAGTTAATGACGTGTTCATTGAAGTGAAGGATGTGGTTAGGTTTGTAAACCAAGAGAAGGATAAATTGAGTGAAGTAGAAAGAGATCAGATTACCATGTCTATGAAAGTTGACATTGATGCCAAAATGGGTATCGTAACTGATGTTCAGCAGGAGTTTAAAGAAGCGAATGCTAGAAAAGTACTTTACAGTTCTTCTAAAAGAGTTGATTAATTACTAATCTTTAATAATATAAAAAGGTCTCGCATTGCGAGGCCTTTTTTTATGACTATGCCATCCAATAATCAAATTAAAAAAGCCTGGTGCATGTATGACTGGGCAAATTCTGCCTATTTACTGGTTATTTCTTCTACACTGTTTCCTATTTATTTTAATGGGGTTACCAGAAGTGCTTTCGACTCAGAAACTGTATTGTTCTTTGGGTGTGCTATTACCAATACAGTACTCTATTCTTACGCCATTGCTGCTTCGTTTCTGGTGGTAGCATTCATTTCGCCGTGGCTATCTGGGATGGCAGATTATGGTGGTAAAAAGAAATTCTTCCTTAAGTTGTTTACTTACATAGGAGCTGTATCTACTGCAGGGCTTTTCTGGTTTAGGGGTGAAAACGTGGAGTACGGAATAATATGTTCTGTATTAGCCGGAATTGGCTACTCAGGAAGTTTAGTGTTTTATAATTCATACCTACCTGAAATTACTGCTGAGTCGGAATATGATCAGCTGAGTGCCAAAGGCTATGCTTACGGATATATAGGTAGTGTCTTGTTGCTGTTGATCAGTTTTGCCATGATTATCATGCATAAGAGTTTAGGCTTTTCTGCAGAGTCCGAAGTGGTGCGTCTTTCTTTTCTGTTGGTTGGATTATGGTGGTTTGGTTTTGCGCAGTATAGCTTTTATTACTTGCCCAATAATACGGATAGGCTTAAAAAATCTGAGAATCTTTTCTTGAAAGGGATCAAAGAATTGAAAATCGTTTTTCATTCTTTGAAGGACCTAAAAATGATGAAAGTGTATTTATTGGCTTTCTTCTTTTATAGTGCCGGCGTGCAAACAGTGATGCACCTCGCTGCGATTTTTGGTGAAAAGGAACTTCGCTTAGAAGCATCTAAACTCATTGTGACAATTACGATTATTCAATTAGTGGCCATTGCTGGAGCTTATTTGTTCGCGGCTATTTCGAAGAAGTATAATAATGGTATTTCCATATTGGCTATGCTTATCATATGGATAGGTGTATGTGGCTATGCTTACATATTGCAAACTGAATTTCAGTTTTATGGCTTGGCAGTGGTGGTAGGCTTGGTTATGGGAGGTATTCAGTCGATGTCTAGATCAACTTTTTCGAAGCTGATCCCTGAGAATACCATCGACAACACGTCATACTTTAGCTTTTATGATGTAGTAGAAAAGTTGTCGATTGTGGTAGGAACATTCTCATTCGGCTTTATCGAACAACTCACAGGGTCAATGAGAAACGGCACCATAGCACTGATGCTGTTTTTTGTCGTGGGAGTGGGTCTTTTGTTATACTCTAAGATCCACAAGGCTAATCAAAGCGCATATGCTTGACTGAATCTCCTGAATTGAATAATTCAAGTAATGCGTCAATTCCTATTTGAATATGCTTGTCAACAAAATTGCCAGTGACCTTTTTGTCTGAAGCATCTGTTTTTACACCAGCTGGCGTCATGGGATTGTCAGATACAAGAAGCAAAGCACCTCTAGGGATTTCATTGATAAAGCCAACGGTAAATAAAGTGGCAGTTTCCATGTCAATACCCATGGCTCGTATTTTGCGAAGGTATTTTTTGAATTTTCGGTCGTGCTCCCATACTCGACGGTTGGTGGTGTAGACAGTTCCTGTCCAGTAATCCATTTCATGTTTCTTAATCATCGACGAAACAGACCTTTGAAGTCTAAAGGATGGTAATGCAGGGATCTCAATCGGTAAATAATCATTGGATGTACCTTCACCTCTAATTGCAGCAATTGGTAAGATTAAGTCACCTAATTGTGTTTTCTTTTTCAATCCGCCGCATTTGCCTAAAAACAATACTGCTTTGGGTTCGATGGCAGAAAGCAGGTCCATGACTGTAGCGGCCATGGCGCTACCCATTCCAAAATTGATAATGGTAATATTATTGGCGGTAGCGGATTGCATAGGTTTGTCTTTGCCTTCTACTTTTACGTTGAATTTATCCGCAAATATTTCAACATAGTTGGCGAAGTTGGTGAGTAGAATGTATTCAGCAAAATCTTCTAATTCTACACCTGTGTACCTTGGGAGCCAATTGTCTACTATCTCTTTTTTGGTTTTCATATGGGGATTTCTTTTTTGAATTTATGTAGATGTTAATGAGTAACATCCGGATTGAGATTAAAAGTAAATGAATTGTGCTAATATTGAAAGTAAATAATCAATAGCATGGAGGAGTTGAATCTTCCCAGGTTTCAGTTTAAAGTGAAGGAAACCGAAAAAGGGAGAGAAATATGGGATGAATTTAGAAAAAAGTATGTGGTATTAACCCCAGAAGAGTGGGTAAGGCAGCATTTTTTGAAATTCCTGAATGATTACCTGAAGTATCCAAAATCCCTTCTCAAGACTGAGTTTGAAATCAAATACAACAAGTTGAAGAAGAGGCCTGATATTGTTGCTTATGACAACACGGGGAGTGCGCTAATGGTTGTTGAATGTAAAGCGCCGGAAGTGAAAATTTCAGAAGCTACCTTCCAACAAGCAGCTATTTATAATCAGACGTTAAAGGCAAAGTATTTGGTGATTACTAATGGAATGGATCACTTCTGTTGTGAACAAAATAAAAAAACCGGAACCTTCGATTTTGTAGAGAAGATCCCGGTTTATCAATCTTAGATGTATTTGTCTAAAGGAGTGTATGGTAGATCAAACGCGTCAGAAACGCCCTTGTATACTACATCACCTTTTATAACATTCAAGCCTAACTTTAATTCATTATTCTCTTTACATGCTTTTTCCCATCCCTTGTTTGCCAATTGGATGGCATAAGGAAGAGTAGCATTTGTTAAAGCCAAAGTCGAAGTATAAGGTACAGCACCAGGCATATTGGCTACACTGTAGTGAACCACATCGTCAATAATGTATGTAGGCTCCTGATGAGTAGTAGGCTTAGTGGTCTCAAAGCATCCACCTTGATCTACAGCTACATCAACCAATACAGTTCCTGGTCTCATGTCTTTGAGCATGTCCCTAGTAATCAATTTAGGAGCTTTGGCTCCTGGGATCAAGACAGCACCTATGATTAAGTCATGATCTTGGATCATTTCTCTGATGTTGTATTCGCTAGACATCAATGTTTTTACATTGGCTGGCATGACATCATCTAGGTATCTCAACCTTGGCAAACTCAAATCAAGAATGGTTACATCAGCTCCCATCCCAGCAGCCATTTTAGCAGCCTCTGTGCCTACAATACCACCACCTAATATCATTACTTTTGCAGGACGTACACCTGGTACTCCTCCAAGCAAAATACCTCTTCCTTTTAAAGGTTTCTCCAGATATTTGGCTCCTTGTTGGATAGACATTCTGCCAGCCACTTCTGACATAGGTACCAATAGAGGCAAAGACCTATCCGCTTTCTCTACAGTTTCATAGGCTAGACAGACTGACTTACTGTCAATCATAGCCTTAGTTAAAGGTTCATGAGAAGCAAAGTGAAAGTAGGTAAATACCAATTGATCCTCTTTGATCAGTTTGTATTCAGGCTCAATTGGTTCCTTTACTTTGATGATCATTTCGGCTTTGCCGTAAACATCTTCAATGGTAGGAAGAAGTTCAGCGCCTACGCTAGTGTATTCCTCATCAGAAAATCCACTGCCTTCTCCGGCCGTTTTTTGTACAAATACTTGGTGTCCGTGTCTTTTCAGTTCTTTTACTCCTGAGGGTGTAAGTGCTACACGGTTTTCGTTGTTTTTAATTTCTTTGGGTACCCCGATAATCATGGCATAAATTGTTTAACTACAATAAAATATACGACAATAATTGTTACTAATAATTTACACAACCTAATCCAGATTCGGAAGATTATTTGACGTTCTGAATCAGGTATGAAAATTTAAATTTCAAAAAACCAACATCGTTTATGATTATATCTGAAATAATAACAATAACCAAATAAAATTCTGTTTAGTCTTTTTATTTTGTCTCAAATATAATATTATTTTGTATTCTTCCTAAAAATATTTGATTGATGTGGCGTGTTTATTAAATTTGTAGGGTTAGGTTCTTTTATAATCGTCCTAAAAATCTTATCTTCAAATGGTGAAAGTCTCAGAAAAAACTACCGAAATCATGTCCTCGAAAAAGGAAATTTTGAATGATTACAAACTTGCAGTAGAAAGTAGGGAAGATAGCTATATCGGCCGTAAGGAGGTTTTTATGGGAAAGGCCAAATTTGGGATATTTGGTGATGGAAAAGAGCTTCCTCAAATTGCTATGGCTAAGGTTTTTAAGAATGGAGACTTTCGTTCTGGTTACTATCGTGACCAAACTTTTATGATGGCGATAGGAGAGTTGACCTCTCAGCAATTCTTTGCTCAACTTTATGCACACACCTCAGTTGAAGATGAGCCCGCATCAGCTGGTCGAATGATGAATGGTCATTTTGGTACTCGATTGATTGATGAGAAAGGGGAGTGGAAGGACTTGACGAAAATGAAGAACTCAAGTTCTGATATTTCAAACACTGGAGGTCAAATGCCACGTTTGCTAGGATTGGCCTATGCATCAAAACTTTACAGAAACAACCCAGCACTAAAGAAATACAAGCAGTTTTCAGTTAATGGAAACGAAATTGCTTTTGGAACAATAGGCAACGCCTCAACTTCGGAAGGACATTTCTATGAAGCCATGAATGCGGCAGGAGTCCTTCAGGTACCTATGGTAATGGCTGTATGGGATGATGAATACGGTATTTCGGTTCCCAAAGAGTATCATACAACGAAAGGAAGTATTTCGAAGGCCTTGGCAGGTTTGCAAAGAACGGCTAAAGAAAAGGGTTTTGAAATTCTGACCACAAAAGGATGGGATTACATTGACTTGTGCAAAACCTTTCAGAAAGCAGAAAAGATCGCAAGAAACGAGCATGTGCCAGTACTTGTACACGTAGAAGAAGTAACACAACCTCAAGGGCATTCTACTTCTGGTTCTCATGAAAGATATAAGTCCAAAGAAAGATTAGAATGGGAAGCTAAGTTTGACTGTCTCAAGAAGATGCGTGAATGGATTCTTGAAGAAAAACTAGCCACAGGAAAGGAATTGGATGCGATTGAAGAGGAAGCCAAGCAAGTAGCAAAAACAGCGCGTATGGAGGCTTGGAAAGCTTATACGTCATCTATTGATTCGGATGTTGCCTCTCTTGTAGGAATGATTGATACGGTAGCGGAGCGAAGCGCCGAAAAGACCAAGTTGCTTTCCATTGCTAAAAACCTTAAAGAAGGTCTGAATATCAACAAACTGGAATTGACTAAAGGAGCAAAGAAAGCGTTGAGATTGACCAGACAAGAGCCATCAAGAAGTAGAGATATGCTTGTGCATTGGCTTAAAAAGAACGATGAAAAAAGGTATGACGAGTATTCCTCTCATTTATATAGTGAGTCTAAGTATTCCGCATTAAATATTGGTGAAGAAGCTCCTAAATATTCAGAAGATTCTAAGATGGTTGATGGCCGTGAGGTGCTTCAGGCCTGTTTTGATGAAGCGTTGAATAGAAATCCTTTGGTGTTTGCTCTGGGAGAAGATGTTGGGAAGATTGGCGATGTAAATCAAGGTTTTGCTGGCTTGCAAGAAAAGTACGGTGAATTGAGAGTCACAGACACAGGAATTAGAGAGACTACCATCATAGGTCAGGGTATAGGTGCGGCACTGAGAGGCTTACGCCCAATTGCCGAGATTCAATATTTGGATTATCTCCTTTACGCAGTTCAGACTTTATCGGATGATTTGGCGACTTTGCAATATAGAACGAAAGGTGGTCAAAAGGCTCCCTTAATTATTCGATCTCGAGGACATCGATTAGAAGGCGTATGGCATTCTGGTTCTCCTATGGGGATGATTATTAATGCCTTGAGAGGAATCAATGTATTGGTGCCAAGGAACATGACTCAAGCAGCTGGTATGTATAATACCCTTTTGGAGTCTGACGATACTGCCTTGATTATTGAATGCTTGAATGGATATCGCCTGAAAGAAAGAATGCCTGATAATGTGGGTGAGTTCAAAGTGCCATTGGGTATTCCTGAAGTTATTAGAGAGGGTAGAGATGTAACTGTAGTGACCTATGGATCGATGTGTCGTATTGTAATGGATGCCGCAGTGGAATTGGCGAGTTATGGTATTGAAGTGGAGGTTATTGATGTGCAAACGCTGCTTCCTTTTGATAGGCATCAAAGCATTATTTCCTCAATTAAAAAGACTAATCGATTAGTGGTAGCTGATGAGGATGTTCCTGGAGGAGCCTCTGCCTACATTTTGGATAAATTGGTAGTAGAGCAAGAATGTTTTAGATACTTAGATAGTCAACCCGTAACTATCTCTGCCAAAGAGCATAGACCTGCTTATGGATCAGATGGTGATTACTACTCTAAGCCAAGTGTAGAGACTATATTTGACAAGGTGTACGATATGATGGGAGAAGTTGATCCTTCCAGTTATCCAGATATTTATTAAGCTATCTGATCAATTGATCTAAGGTTACATCACCGGTTTCGGCATATTCACTCCGATTTCGGCTTCGGTCCATTATTCTAAACCTGATATTGAAAGTATCTTTTCTAAGGACTGTTCTGAATCCGGTAGAGACCATAGAATATTTAATTGTACCTTCCAGAGAAGCAGATTCTGCTGCACTTTCAAAATCTAGAATGGGAAATCGTCCGTCAAAGGATATACCACAACCAAATTCACTCGTGAGATATCTCCAGTCTATTTCATCATAATTGCCGCTACCTCTTTTTCGATAATATTTAACTTCGATATTATTTCTAAAAGGGTTCTTCTCTAAGAATATTGTGTCCTGATCATATAGGTTTAGGTCTATTTCATCAGGGTCTATTCCAGGTAATAGATAAGTTCGGTCTTCATAGTTGACATAAAGAATTTCATAGTTTATACAATCATATGATGGTCTAATGTCTTCATTGATCTCTATAATGGCATCTTGGTCCGGGTCATAAACAGTCATTGGTAGATCTACTTCTACTTGATTATAAGTGATCAATTGATTGTTTGCATCGAAATAAAAGTTATAATCTTGGTAAGGCGGGTAATTTTCATCTCCTTCCAGTCCTAAGTTTCCATCGCCATCTTGAAAGTCAAAGTACAAGATCAAAGAATCAGGATTGCCATTCTCGGTCAGTTCTATGTATTGAAGATTGTTGAATTGGATTTGAGGTGTAGTCGGGAATGGGTCAGGTTCCTGACAGGAAGGTAATGCTAAAGCTACTCCCATAGCAAGAAACAGTACCCACGAAATTTTATTCCAAAATTTTAACAATCCCTTCATTCAATTAAAATTACATTTGCTAAAAATACTGATATTAATACAATTGATCTCTTCTAATCCCTTACTATTTCTAACTTATGAAGCTTTTAAATAGTTTCAAAATAAAGAGTAGCAAAGTTAACTCTCAATCCTTTGATGAAGTGGCAATGGGACTATTTCATTACCAGGCAGAGGAGTGTGTGGTGTATCGGGAATATCTTGATTATTTGAACATAGATCATAAATTGATACATGATCTTAATGAAGTGCCATTTTTACCTATTGATTTTTTTAAGAGCCATCAGGTAAGAACGGATAACTGGGAGGAACAAGAGGTCTATTTGAGTAGCGGAACTACGGGATCTGAAAGAAGCAAACATTATATAGAAGACCCTTCCTTTTATCTGTCGAATGCTGAATTGATTTTTGAACAGCTCTATGGTTCACTTTCAGCTTATCAGTTTTTTGCTTTGTTGCCGTCCTATCAAGAGCAGGGGCATTCATCCTTGGTTAAAATGGTAGATCATTTTATAAATAAAGGTGTAAAAGGTAGAGAAGGAGGATTTTATTTGAATCGACTGGATGATCTTTTATATGATCTGCAAAGGGCTTTGAGCTTTAGAGACAAGTCGGTTGTTTTGTTTGGTGTCGGCTATGCCCTATTGGATTTGGTCGATCGAGCTAAGGCAACCGGAATTAAATTAGACGGTTTGTTTATTATAGAAACAGGAGGCATGAAGGGCAGACGAAAGGATATGGTAAAGAGTGAGTTTTATGCCATTCTTAAAGAAGGATTAGGAAAGGTTCAGGTTCATTCGGAGTACGGAATGACAGAGTTGCTTTCACAGGCTTATTCTTTCAACGAAAAAACGTATAAAGTCCCTGCTCAGATGAAAATTTTAATCCGAGACCCAGAAGATCCTTTTTTCTATCTGGAGTCTGGTAAGACAGGAGGAATAAATGTAATTGACCTTGCCAATGTACATTCTTGTGCATTTGTTGAGACCAAAGATTTAGGTCGGTTGCTGGAAAATGGGGAATTTGAAATTTTAGGAAGATTGGATAATTCAGATATTAGGGGATGCAATTTGATGGTTGTTTAACCGTTCAAAGAATAACCGACCTATTATTTTAGAGAAAATCAATATTTCACGGAAAGTGTAATATTTTTTATATATTTATGTTCTAATATTGAAGCAGGTAATTGATAATAACAAAAGATGAAAGTAAAGATACTTATAGTAGCCCTAGTAGTTTTTGCAATGAGCGCATGCACTCAAAGAACATGTCCAACTTATGCAAAAGGCGATGTGAACTCGACAGAATTGTCTAAATAAAAAATAGACGTTAAAAATATTTTACTATGCGGATCACTAGTTAGTGTCCGCATATTTTTTTACGTCTTCAGCTGTTATTTTGTCTTCTGACATAATGATGAGCCTTTCTACCACATTTCTAAGCTCTCTAATATTCCCGGTCCAAGCTCCTTTTTTGAGTTGATTCAGCGCATTTTCTTCTATTTCCTTTTTACTGGTTCCATACTCGGCAGCTATGTCAGTAAGAAATTTATCCACTAGTAAGGGAATATCCTCCTCGCGTTCTTTTAGCGATGG
Organism: Reichenbachiella sp.; assembly: GCF_033344935.1. NCBI lineage: Bacteria > Pseudomonadati > Bacteroidota > Cytophagia > Cytophagales > Reichenbachiellaceae > Reichenbachiella > Reichenbachiella sp. Next base: position 2,324,001 of record NZ_JAWPMM010000001.1, read on the forward strand.
GACTTTAATTAAAATAACGCTCAATCGGTGGTATAGATCTTCTCTGAACCGTTTTTGGTTGATTTCTTCTTTGAGATCTTTGTTAGTTGCGGCAAGTACTCTAACATTTACTTTGATTTCTTTCTCTCCTCCAACGCGAGTGATCTTATTTTCTTGTAGTGCTCGAAGCACTTTGGCTTGAGCCGATAAGCTCATATCACCAATTTCGTCAAGAAAAAGGGTGCCATTATTGGCTTGTTCGAATTTTCCAATTCGCTGTTTTACTGCTGAAGTAAAGGAGCCCTTTTCGTGTCCGAAAAGTTCACTTTCTATTAATTCAGATGGAATAGCTGCGCAATTCACCTCGACCAATGGTTTTTTGTTCCTATTACTCAATTTGTGGATAGCATTAGCAACAAGCTCTTTTCCCGTTCCATTTCCTCCAGTGATCAGGACTCTGGCCTCCGTTCCAGCGACTTTTTCTATCGTTTCTTTGACCTCCTGAATTGGCTGAGATTCACCAACGATTTCTTGAGATTTAGCTACTTTCTTTTTTAATACTTTGGTTTCTTGAATGAGACTGGATTTGTCGAGAGCATTCTTTATCGTCAGAAGCAGCCTATTTAGGTCAGGTGGTTTTTGAATAAAATCATAGGCTCCTTTTTTGGTTGCATCAACGGCTGTTTCAATGTTTCCATGAGCGGAGATCATGATGAACTGGGGTATATGGTCAAGCGCGCGCGCATGCTCCAATACTTCAATACCGTCCATTTCAGGCATTTTTACATCGCATAGCACGACGTCAAAATCTTCCTCTTTCAGTTTGTCTAAACCTGCTTTTCCGTTTTCAGCTTCTTCAATTTGATATTTTTCATATTCAAGTATTTCACGAAGTGTATGACGAATGTTTTTTTCATCGTCAATAATTAAAATCTTTGTCATATTGGTTAATCATAAAAAGTAGGCCTATAAGCCGGGTTCTGTACCTGGATAAATCCAGGCCCCTATCATTTATCTAGCTTCAGCATTGCTGCTGAAATCTATCAATCTACCCATTCTACATTCTGATAAAATCAGATCGGAGCGAGCCACCCCTTGCAGAACCTATTTGATCTTTCAACTCGTAAGGTTTACCATGCCTCCTTCATCACTGTCGGAGCGGTGAGCTCTTACCTCACCATTTCACCCTTACCCTTCAACGTGTTCAGGGCGGTTTGTTTTCTGTTGCACTTTCTTTCCTGACGACTAGCGTCAGAAACTTCTCGTTAAGAAGTACGATGCTCTATGTTGCCCGGACTTTCCTTCCCGATAGTTATCGGAACGATAAGGCGGCCTATTGGACAAAACTACTAAATATTATAGTTGAGATTATCGCTTCGAGGTACTAAAATATATCCTGACCTGTAATGCTGAGCTCCCATTTGTCTGCCAGGTGAGCCACTTCTTGAATCGCATTCTTGAGATATTCATCAGAAATGGAATCGACCGGTGATCTAGATTCTACTTTTAGGAAGTCATTGACAATAGTAAACTTGCCATAGGTAGATCTGTGGTTTTCTTCGAGCAATTCTTTAAATCTTAGATTATCCTCGGCCACACATACTTTAGATGATATTGAGATAAGGTTATTCTCAAGATCTATTTCACCCACTACAGCTTGCTGACGATCCATGTCAAGAGGCACAACGATAACCGATCTCTGGTCATCGTACTCAGAAAAGTTGCCTTTGATTTCTTCGGCGTAGGTCTTCATGAAATTATTCAATTCCATCGATAAGCGGTTTTAATTTTCTTATCTAAAAGTAATCATAATAAAGGGTTAGTAGAAGTCTAAATTAGGAATATTTTAGATTTCTTTTGATGCTTTCGCTTCTTCGGAAGTACTTTCTCTTTTAGAAATATTCTTTTTTCTGTTGTCAGAAAGAATTTGGTTTAGTTGATCAAAGCTTTTGATATATTGAAGGCTAAAACCAGTTTCGAAATTACTTTCATCGAGTTGGGAATTAATATCGTCTAAATCTGATCGGCTGTACATTTTCACTCTGAATCTACCATCTTCGGTTAGTAAATATTCCACGGTCCAATCGCCAATAATTGTACTTACATCCCCTTTAGTTTCTTGATTAGGCAAACTACCACCTCTTGTGACACGGAGTCTACCATCAAGAAAGGTGTATGATAATCTCAATTGAAATGTATTGTAGGCATCGTCTGATAAACCTGCCAAATCTACATCCACTTCTAAATTTTCATCGACCTGGGTGGCCCAATAGCTCAATTGGTTCGAAACGAATTCACTCAAACTGTTACCTAAGGTCTGACTGTTGACTTGAAAGCTGTTTTCGGTTGAAAACTTCCTTAGAATAATCAAGCTGAACACTTGTCGATTCATTTCTTGTTCATTGTTTTTCAGATTTGCCTTGAAAGCAGTAACAACCTCATCTAGTGTAACAGAGCTATTTGGTAATTGATTATTTGGAGGATAGTCCTCGATGTTAATATCAAATTTAATTTCCGGTGTCAATAAATTCCCTCTTAATTTTAGATCTACAATTGAAGGGTATTTCTTTCTAGTTTCAGGTGAGTTGAGATCGTCTGGGTCTAAGAAACGTACCATGAGGGGAGCAAGGGATGCCAGCTGTCTGTAGGATGCTGAGATGTCTAATATTGCTCTGTAAGGATCTCCATACCATGAAATGGTACTGCCTTTTTTGATGTCGAATTCTTTGTTTATAATATTATATAGAGTGAAATTATATCCTCCACTTTCAATGGTATAGTCACCGAACATCGTGAAATCCCCGTCGGTGTTAATTTGAAGTTCAATGTTGCCATTACCACGCCCCCTGATGATATCACCTGCTTGCACATCAAAAATTAACTCAACATAAGCATCAGGTGTAAATTCTAAATCAAAATCTAATTCGATACCCTTGATTTTAAGTTTTTCCTGAGTGTGTACTTCTTCTATTACTTTCTGCACATTTTGTGCGTCTTTCAAATCGACGAATTCGATGTATTCCTTTTGTTCAATTTGAGAATCGGAAGATTCCCCAAGGGGAATAGAGAGCCTGGTTCCTTTGGTTGTTTGTGCTTCGGCAGTGATTTGAATGTTGTCTATAGCTCCCAGAAAATTAATATTACCGGTGCCGTAGGCTATCCCATAATAGGCATTATTATCTGCCGCAGAAGTGTTTAGTAGCTTAAAGTTTTCAAACACTCCTTGGAAATCCAGTACCAGATTTTTAAAACCATCGTGAAAAATTCCGCCTGATAGATAGGCATTATTTTTTTCGCTGTCAGTCAAAACAAGGTTGCTTGTACTTATTTCATTTTCGTCGAAAATCAAATTACCATTGAACTGGTAACGGGTATTAAGGTAATTGACTAATAAATCCCCATTTGTTATTTTTCCTGTGCCTTTGAGAATAGGGTACGTGGGTGTGCCCAGGATGCTAAATTGCCCAGAAGCCATTCCGCCAATGTTGGTAAAGTTCTTTTTTATAAATGGTTCAGCTATTTTCAGATCTGCGCTATCGAATTTTGCTTTGAGATCAAGTTGGTTGACTTCTCTTTTAGGGAAGAAATGGCCTGAAATATCAATTTTTTTCTTTCCATTGTGAACAAGGTCAACATTCATAACCAAGCGTTCGGATTCGCTTTCCCATTTTGATATTGCAAAGAGATCACCCACCATAAAGTCCTCAATTTTCAAGGTGCGTACGATAAGATTTCCTTCAATCAAATCGTTTTCAGGTTGTCTCTTTATTTTTATTCTTCCGTCGATTGATCCTTCTACTTTATTAGCCACTAAGGACTGAATATTTTGAATATTGAAATCTTTTAAGTCTATAAATAGTGCCTCAGGAGACTTCAATGAATACATGCCTGATACTTCTAAGTTTTCAGGCCCATTGGAAGCTCTGACGCTGTTAAAAACCCATTCACCATCTTTATTGGTAATTCTATTCGATGTGTCCCAAATCCATTGTTTTCCTAAAATTTCCATGTTCGAATTTTGGAAATGAAGTTGAGTGGAATCGGTGAAAAACTTCACTGACGATTCAATTGCAAGGCTATTCGAGAATTCGGGTTGTTCTATGTTCATGGCAATGGTCATACTGTCTTTGTGCCAATTAATGTCGGTAAAGGCATTTTCTGTATGATACTTTTCTGACCATTTTTGATTATTGGACGATGCAAAAGCTGAGGCTTGCGTATTTCTGCCAAAGTAATCTTTCGCGATATTGATGTCTACATAATTTTTCGAGAGAGATACATTTTTGATTGTTAATGAATCGATTGAACCAAACAATGTAAGTCTGGATGTACTGTCTTGAATAAATGACCCTCGAAGTTTGACCTCTTTTGATATATCAAATTCTGGGTAAAATGGCTTCACGAATCTATTAAGATCCCAAAAATTTAGATCAACTTTCACATCATACTTTTCAAGCTGGGCGTCAAGTTTATTTGCATAATATAAATCAAGGTCTTCCTCATTGTTTTTAAGATTAAGCTTTATCTCTTCATAGAATTCCTTGATGGTTCTTAAGAAAACGCTATTTCTAAACTCCCCTTTCATTTCACCGGTTAGGCCGTCTGTTTCAAAATGAATAATTCGTTGTGGACCAATTAAGGAGGATAGAAATTTAACTGAATCTACATGAAGGAGTTTATCATCATATCCAATATGATTGTCGTATAATGAGATGTAGCCAACCAAATCATCCATTTTCAATCCTTTCATATCAATATCAACGAAGGACGAGAGATTGAATGCATGGTTCGTCAATCCAAGGGCATAGAGGTTGACTGTATCGAGTTTGGCTTTAATGTTGACCTTATTTCTCTGATCCTTTAGATCTACTTTGACCTCTCCGTTAAAATTAAGATTTGGATCTTTTGCTGATAGTTTACCATCAAAAAAACCCAATTTAAAATGGCCGTTGGCAGCTAAGTTTTTATAGTTATAATCCTTTATCCGTAAGGAGTCCACCCGAGCGTTTAAAAAGAAGTTTGTATTATCTATTCTGAGGCCACTGCCATTTATCTTTCCAACAAGAGTGATGTGCTTAAGGTCTTCTTGGTTGTGGAGGATACTTCTAAGGTCAAAATGCTTGAGTGTGAGAGCGCCTGTGTACCATGCCTTATTATTTTCTTTAATTTTAAAATTGATATCTGTATTTACTTGACCAATCGAAGACGTTACTTGACCATTAGCTACGAAATCTGTAAGAAATCCCATAAAACTTCCTTTAAAATCAACCTGCCCTATGTTTAAAGCCTGTTGTTGAATGTCAGGAGAAATGAAATTAGTGATATCCTTAGGGTCTACAACAGATTGCGAAATCTTAAGATTAATGAAGGTTTCTTTGATCTTTGGAAGGCCGTAAAACTCGGCGTTGCCCCCGAAATAGGTGTTCCCTTCAGATCTTATATTAAAGTTCATCACTTTGAGGCGGTTAATGGAACCAGAAACTTGGCCAGTCATCTCTAGTCCTTGGTTCACTTTAGAAAGAGCCGAGCTGAAAAGTGCAACTTCATTCGTGCTAATAACCGAATTATTTAGGTTCGCATAGAATGAAATACTGTCGGTGAAATATTTGAACTGAGAGGGGGTGTCATACTTCAAAATGATTGAATCCTTAATTAGACTTTGAGTAGTCATTAGGGTTAGCTTTGAGAAAGTCATTTGCTCTTTTGTGAAGGAAAAGTCACTAACAAATTCCCTGATATTGAGTTGACCTTTTGGATCGATAGAACTAAGATGATTAATATTCATTCCAAGGCTATCGTTGATGAAACCAAAATAAGAAACGTGTGCCTGAATAGAGTCAAAAGAAAAATGGCGATAATCTTTACCTTCTGTGGTCGGGGCAAACCTCAAGTCATTGTATGAAAATAATCCATCTTTGATAAGGATTTCATCTAGAGTCAAGGCGGTTTTTTTCTCTTTGTTTTTTCTGTTTTTCTTAAAGATGTCTTTTAGGTCTGTGATAAATCTTGAAATATTGACTTCAGTCGAATCATTTTCTTTGATTACATGAATGTATGGGCGTTCAAGTTCTAATTTGTCTGCATTCAATTTTCTATTGATTAGAAAATCGAAAAGTTTGAAATCAACTTTTATGTTCTTTACAGATATAAGTGTGCTATCGTTTTGATGGTCGTATAACCGAACATTTTGGAGTATCATGTGATCGAACCACGTGAGATTGGCATGTCCTATACTCACATCAAATCCGGTATTCTCAGCTATTAGAAAAGAGACTTTATTCAGAAATCGGGTTTGAATTTTTGGAATTTGAAATACGGAAAATATTAAAATCCCCAGAGCGACTAATAGGATAGGAAGCCACAAAAAGAGCCTAGATAGCCTTCGCCTTAATTTTGAATTTTTTTGAGAATTTTCCTTCATGAAACTACTGCTCCGCAAAAGTAATTTGGATTATTTAAACAATAATCATCGGTAATTACGGAACTTTGATTGATGGTACAAAAAATATGCCCAGATTTGTACTTTTAAGCCACAACTATTACAATCAAACAAAGTATTAAACGTGAAAAATGTTATTCTGGCTATAGAATCTTCATGTGATGAAACTTCTGCTTCTGTCTGCATAGATGGCAAGGTGATGAATAATGTGATAGCCACACAGGAGATTCATAGTAAATATGGTGGAGTGGTTCCGGAATTGGCCTCTAGGGCACATCAGCAGGCTATAGGGCCGGTGGTGAAAGAAGCTATGACGACGGCGAATGTGAAAATGTCTGATTTGTCAGCTATTGCTTTTACACAGGGACCTGGTTTGCTCGGAGCCCTGCTGGTAGGAGGTGCTTTTGCAAAATCAATGGCACTGGCACTGGATATCCCGTTGATTGGTGTACACCACATGAAGGCGCACATATTGGCACATTTTATAGAAGAACCAAAACCAAAATTTCCCTTTTTGTGCCTAACGGTTAGCGGGGGACATACTCAAATTGTGAGAGTGGATGATTATTTGGATATGACTGTTCTCGGTCAAACTACGGATGATGCAGTCGGTGAAGCATTCGATAAATGTGCTAAGCTGATGGGTTTGCCGTATCCTGGTGGCCCTTTGATTGATAAGCTGGCTAAAGAAGGTGATAAAACAAAATTCACTTTCAATGAAACATCGATGCCTGGCTTGGACTACTCTTTTAGCGGAATTAAAACAGGTTTCATGAATTTCCTAAATAGGGAAAAAATGAAAGATGCTGATTTTGTTGAGAAGAATAAGAATGATCTGAGCGCAAGTATTCAAAGACATTTGATCGATATGTTGATGGAGAAAGTAGAATTGGCAGTGAAGCAGGAGGGTGTCAGTCAAGTGGCCATTGCTGGTGGTGTTTCTGCCAATAGTGGCCTCAGAAGTAAATTAGAAGAAATGGCTGTTGAAAAAGGGTGGGAGACTTTTATTCCAAGATTTGAATATTGTACAGACAATGCTGGAATGATTGGAATGACGGCACATTATCAATGGTTGGCCGGAGATACTGCTCCGTTGTCGGTATCACCTATGCCAAGAATGAAATTCTAATTAATCTGATTCATTTTTTGATTTTAATCAGATATATTAAAAATTATAACTTTAATTTGATTGTGTAACGATGAGCAAGGGGAGATTTTCAAACCAAGTAAATATTCGAAATAAAAAGGCGAGCTTCGAGTTTGAATTTATCGACAAGTACGTTGCCGGTTTAGTACTGAAAGGCACAGAAATAAAGTCGATCAAGGAAGGTAAGGCCAGTCTGCAGGAAGCTTATTGTTATATCTCGAAAGGAGAAATGTTTATAAAAGGTATGCATATCGCTGTATATGAGCAAGGTACATTTAATAACCATGAACCATTAAGAGAGAGAAAACTGTTGTTGAACAGAGTAGAACTGGATAAAATAGATTCTAAAAGCCAAGAGAAGGGCCTAACTATTATTCCTATCAGACTTTTTGTCAATGATAAAGGGTACGCCAAATTGGAATTGGCACTAGCTAAAGGAAAGAAGATTCATGATAAGAGAGATAGCATCAAAGAGAAAGATGTGAAAAGAGAGCTAGAACGAAATCAATATTAGTATGAATGAGATGCCTAAGGGTATTTGTCGCTTGAGCGTAGTAGCCATGAGAGCCAATCCCAAAAGTGACTCTGAATTGGTATCAGAATTACTTTTCGGTGAGCATTATTCCGTGTTGGAGGTTAAGAAGGATATGGTCCACATTCAACTTCACTTCGATAATTCAGTAGGCTGGATTAGCAAGAACCAGCATACCCCAATTAGTGAAGAATACTTTGATCAGGTAAACCTCTCTGATTATAAAGTGTGTATTGACCTCAGTGGTACAATCTACTTTCAAAAAAAACATGTTCATATTCTATTCGGAAGTGTCCTTCCCATTTCTACCAATGAGTTATTCAAACTCGAGGAGCAAGTAGCCTTTAATGGCGAATCTAAGAGCCTCGCCCAAAAACGTGAGTTTGAGTTTCTTAAAGAGGTGATGAAAAAGTATTTAAACGCTCCGTTCTTATCTGGAGGAAAAACTCCGTTTGGAGTAGATTCAGGAGGATTTATTCAACAGGTTTTCAAAGTGTGTGGATATAAGTTGCCACGAACTACTGAAGAACAGATGAAGTCAGGACAGGAAGTTAGTAATTTGGATGAAATGGTTCCAGGGGATTTGGTTTTTTCCGGGACAAAAGGAGCGAGCGGTTACATATTTTTAGGTGGTGATGAATACGCTGGTGTCTATGGTGGAGAAGTCAAAAAAATAAGCTCAACCGAAGTAGGAGAAAAAGAACTTTCAGCACGTCGAATATTACTGAAGAAACTGGTTCCTGAACAGGCTTAGTCGGTTATCCCGTCGATTAAGTTTCGATTTTAGCATTTAATTGGCTATTTTCATTGCCTATTACAATTATGTAATTCAAAAACGGAGGCAATGTCAGGAAAAGTACTTGTATTGAATCAGGATTATAGCCCACTTACGGTTTGTACAGTCCAGCGCGCGTTTCTCTTAGTATTTTTGGAGAAAGCCGATTTGTTGGAGGCGGATCAAAAAGAAGAATTACATACGGTTTCAACCACCTACCCGATGCCTGCTGTCATCAAAATCAAAAATTATATTCAAGTACCCTACCGAGGAGTGGTCCTTACACGCCAAAATATATTCAAGAGAGATCATGGTCTTTGCCAATACTGTGGTGTAGACGGTGACCTAACCTTAGATCATTTGGTACCAAGATCCAAAGGAGGTAAATCTACTTGGAATAATTTGGTGACTGCTTGCAAGGCCTGTAATGCAAAAAAAGGAAATTACACGTTGGAAGAAGCTGGTTTGGTGTTAAAAAGGCCTCCATTTAAGCCTTCATATATTATGTTTTTACGCAATAATTTAGGTGCAATGAAAAAAGAGTGGGCTTCCTATCTGAATGCACCAGCTGTGGCATAATTTAAACTACTTCTTATTTCTTAGGCAATAATTTAGACTTCCCCGAGAATGGTTATATTCACTTTATAATTGAGAAAAAGTAACCAATCTGAAGTATGAAAGAGACCTTTGATATCTCAAAGATCACCAGTCCATTTTTGAACCAATGCCGATTGCAGACGGATTCCATAGCCGACAATACGATAGCCAAAGTCATTGATTCTGGATTTGAACAGCAAATCAATGAAATCTTTATGTCGATAGTTCAAAACCATAGTTTTGATAGAGAGACCTTTTCTTCGTTGGGATCTGAATTGAACAATATTTTGTTTGAATACTTCGAATCTACCTGCGATTTGCCTGAGTGGGCAGATACGGATTTGATTTTGAAAGGTGAGGGGGTCTTCGCTACTTATGGACCAGAGGTATTTATGCTCCTCAATGTGAGTTCACTCCCATTGTGCTATACCTGTGCCAAAGGAGCGCAAGTACTTTATGATACAGGAAGACTGCTGACCCATAAGGGTGATGTAGACCCGTTGGCTCGTCGATTGATGGAAACGGCACAAATGGTGCTGAATGTAATGTCTCCGGGTGGATTGGCTCTAGGAGGACAAGGTATTGTAACTACTCAAAAGGTACGTTTGATTCATGCATCCATTCGGTATTATTTAAAAAATAGGCGAGACGGAAAAAGCTGGAATGTTCAGACTTTTGGAGAACCCATCAATCAAGAAGATCTGGCCGGAACGCTAATGTCTTTTGCTCCAGTAATCCTTTCAGGGCTGAAACAACTAAAGGTTGATTTAACTCCTGAACAAATACATGCCTATATGCATTCATGGAAGGTAGTTGGCTATCTCATGGGAATTAATGAAAAATTATTGCCAGATACTTTTGATGAAGGATTTGAATTAGCAACAAAAATTCTCAAACACCAGGCAGCACCTTCAGAAGCTGGGAAGGCACTTACAAGTTCATGTATTCAGTTCGTAAACGATATGATTCCTGGGGATGCGTTTGATGAGTTGTCGGGGTATTTGATGCACACTTTTCTACAAGAGTATTCAGATGCCTGTGGTGTCGATTTGGCCAAGTGTATTGGAGTAGATCATGAAGTTGGTGCCGCAGACCATTTGGTACTGAAACTCACAAAGCTATTAGCTGGAACTATTAGCTTTTTTGAGCGAGATAATTTTGTGAATGAAATATCAAAACCTTTCAATAAGGTGTTATTGGAGGGAATTATCAAATTTTACAACAGCGGTCAGCGTACACATTTTTTAATTCCTCCTTCCTTAAAGAAAAACTGGGGTGTCTCAGATAATTAATACCTAATATGGAAACTGAAAAAAAGTTAATCGCTGGTCTGGATAAGAAAACTACCTTAGTTATTTTGATCTCATCCGGAGTGCTGGTTGGATGGTCTCTGGTTAGCTCAATAAAGTCCCTTGGGCCTATTACAGCCAGTATTATTACTTATTCCTTGTATGGGTTTTATTGGTTCTATGCGATTCGATACAAAAATCCGTTGGTCCTTCGCCTAGTCATTTTTGGGACTGTGGCGGGAATTTTAGAATTGGCTACGGATCACTATTTGGTTGAGACAATTAACAGTCTGGTTTACCCTGGCAAGGAATTGATGATATGGAGTTCTCCTGCCTATATGCCATTCGCTTGGAGCAATGTGATTTTGCAGCTTGGGTTTATTGGCGTCCTACTCACCCGAAGGTTTGGTATATTAAAAGCCTCTTTGATGCTTGGCTTGGCTGGTGGTATGTACATTCCTCTCTACGAACATCTTGCTAACAACGCAGGTTGGTGGTGGTACAAGAATAATACGCTTATGGTCTTCAACGCTCCGGTCTATGTTATTGTATGTGAGGCTTTAATATCATTGTCATTGCCTATTCTGATTCAAAATGCGGAGGAGCACTCATTGAAAAAGACGCTTTCTCTTGGGGCAATTGAAGGTATATGGATTTTGGTAAGCGCATTTTTGGCTTTTTCTATTGCTGGTTGAATATTGTTTCGTGTGTAAATTTGTTGTGTTGAAGAGGGGTAGAATGGTATTTCACATTATATTAGTGAAGAAGGTTGATTTTTTTACTAAAAGCTATGTATGAAGGTCTCTGCAATAATTGACTACTTCATCCACCCTGCCTATTTTTCTGTTCCAGACAAACTGAGAAGGGCACGTCTATTTGTTAGAGCGTGTTTGCTTACTAGTTTGTTTTCCAATGCTTACATCTGGATGAGTGTTTACTTTGAGTATCAGCTTGGGGTTCAGCTAATGGTATTCAACGTAGTTGGCTTTTTGCTACTACCTTTTTTGTCTAAAACAAAAATGCCAATTAATATTCTAGGCAATCTGTACGTACTGATCGGTGCGCTGGCAGTCTATACGCTTACTTATTTTTCTGGTGGTATTTGGTCTGCGATTTACCCGTGGATAGTTTCTATTCCGGTGTTGGCTATTCTCGTAGTAAATAGAGTTTCTGGTCTGGCTTGGGGAGGAATTTCTTATCTAGTCATGCAATGGTTTGGACTATTGGCTTTAGAAGGAGAGCAGTTACCTGTGGAGTATAATCCTGAGATGAAAACTGCTTGGTTCGTTTCTGTTTTACCTGGTTTGTTGCTCATCGTGCTGTTTATAGCTTACGTTTTCGAATCTATTCAAAGGAAAGCACTGACAGAGTTAGAAGAAAAAAATGAAATTCTTAAAAAACAAAAAGAAACGATTGGTATTCAATCGGCAGACCTTCAAAAACACGTAGAAGAAAAGGAGTATATCATAAGAATTCTAGCCCATGATCTAAAGAACCCCCTTTCAAATATTACCAGCTTGGTCCATTTGTTGAGCGTGGAGGAAAACCGAGATACCAGGGGCAAGTATGTAGAGATGATCAGTCAGTCAGCACAAAAGTCACAAAACCTGATTAATAGTGTTTTAGAGATGGAATTGTCCGATCAGCAAAGCCTGAAAATTAATTGGGAAGAGGTAGACCTCAATGAGATGTTGAGGGATATGGTGGAGCAAATGGAGATGTCTGCGCATAAGAAGCAGATTGAACTGATACTGGAAAACAGCTACGAGTCGGCCAAGGTAAAAGGTGATCGAACCTACATGCCGTTGATTTTTGAAAATTTCATTTCCAACGCACTTAAATTCTCTGAATACAATACACAGGTTAAAATTTTCATTGAAAAACAAGCGGACCTTGTGCAAGTGAAAGTGTCTGATCAAGGACCCGGTATTAATACAGAGGAGCAAGAGCAATTGTTTAAAAAATTCTCCAAATTGAGTACCCGACCTACAGATGGAGAAAGTTCATCAGGCTTAGGGCTCTCTCTCGTCAAGCGTTACGCTGAGTTGTTAAATGGTCGTGTTTGGTATGAAGGAGAAGTCGGAGTTGGTTCAACTTTCGGCGTTGAATTTCCTATGGTACAGTCCTAATAAGGTTTTTGCCCGACAAAATTACCAGGAGGATTATAATTACAGATCCAAATTACAGACCCATCACAAATCGTTCTTGCACAACCCACTTCAGTGGAATTTTTCCAAACTATTTGAGTATAGTTACCGCAAATTTTTCCAGATTCACATTTATTCTTTTTGTAGTCGTAGTTCTTTTTTTCTGCGCCCCATGAGTCTACTGCGTCGCTAATGGTGACGTAACCCACCGTTCCCTTGAATATGTTTTCACCATAGGCATTTTCACTTTGCTTGAAGATGCAGCCTTGTTTCTTTAGTTGTATAGCCCATTTGTTGGCAACTTCTGCTAATTCCTTAGAATAGCTGATGTCATCTACTCCGACTTCAGCACGCCAAAAGTTGTGTCTTTCTAACAGAAGGTCTACTTCATCTGAATCAGCCTTTTGAGCCAGTAACAAATGCGTACAAGTGATGATTATTATGAAGAGAGTAGATTTTTTCATCATGATCTATTTAAGATCAATTTACAAAAATCTACTCTTTACATTCTATAATATGGTATTGAATGTTTGACCTTAATCCACAAGCATTTGAGCAATGACTGATTCAACTTTCTCCGCCGATGGAATCATGGCAGCTTCTAAAGTTGAATTCAAAGGAATAGCTGGCATGTTTTCAGAGCCAATCGTGCGAACTGGCCCATCCAAATATTCGAAACAATTCTCTTGGATTCGAGCCGCAATACTTTGTGCGAATGTATTATTTACGGGTTCTTCCGTAACAACCAAACATTTTCCATGTGTCCGTACTGACTGATAAATGGTAGCTGTATCCAGTGGATGCAACGTTCGTAAATCAACGACTTCTACTTTTCCTTTGAATTTTTTGGCAGCATTTAACGCCCAATGAACGCCCATGCCATAGGTGATAATGGTCATTGTTTCCCCATTCTCTAAAGCTTCTGCTGAAGTCTCTAAGGCAATTCTGGCTTTACCAAATGGAATGATATAGTCAGCATCGGGTTCGACGGTTTTTGCTGCATCTGTACCCTTTACTTTAGACCAATAAAGTCCCTTGTGTTCAAACATGACTACTGGGTTAGGGTCGTAATAAGCGGCCTTCATCAGACCTTTCATATCAGCGCCTGTACTAGGATAGGCAATCTTGATTCCTCTGATGTTGGCTACAACAGACTCCACGCTGGATGAATGGTATGGTCCACCGCTACCGTATGCCCCAATAGGTACTCTCAAAATCATACTGACAGGATACTTGCCATTGGTGAGATAGCATGACCTACTCACTTCCGTGAAAAGTTGATTCAATCCCGGCCATATATAATCTGCAAATTGTACTTCTACAATTGGCTTCAAGCCAACAGCTGACATACCCACTGTGCTTCCTACAATAAAGGCTTCTTGAATCGGGGTATTGAATACTCTGTCTTTTCCGAATTTCTGAGCTAAAGTAGCAGCCTCTCTAAATACACCTCCCAAGCGATGTCCAACATCCTGACCATAAAGCAAACATTCTTCATGTTGCTCCATCAACTCCTGAACGGCAAATAATGCACTGTCTACCATCACCGCTTTTTCTTTTCCTTTTGGACTTCTTTCTCCCTTTTCTTCCGTGATTGGAGTAGGAGCATAGTCATGAGTGAATAGATCTTGTGGACTCGGATCTTCTGCTTTCAAGGCTTTGTCGTAGTGATCATCTACAAGCAATCTGGCATCTTCTTCACGATTATCAAGCTCAGATTTTTTGATACCCATGTCTTCTAACTGCTTTCTAAAGAAAGGATAAGGATCGTATTGCATATGCTCGTCCAAATCGTCACGATACCATTCTTTTCTTACCCCTGAAGTGTGGTGATTAAGAAGGGGCACTTTTGCGTGAACTAATACAGGTTTTCTTTCTTTGCGTACATACTTGATGGCTTCTTCCATAGTTTCATAGCACTTTAGGAAGTTGGTGCCATTTACCTTCATGGCTTTGATGCCTGGAAAGCCTTTAATGTATTCTGAAGCATCTCCTGATCGTATTTCACTGGCATGCGCTGAAATGTCCCACTCATTATCCTGAACCAGATAAATGATGGGTAGTTGTTTCAAGGCTGCCATTTGAAAGGCTTCGGCTACTTCACCCTCCGTTATACAGGCATCACCTAACGAACAAACTACAACCGGTGCCTCTTTGTGCTTTTCTCCAATTTTCCTCAATTCTTTGTATTGAATACCCATGGCTATGCCAGTAGTGGGAATGGCTTGCATGCCTGTCGCAGATGATTGATGTGGAATCTTTGGCTTATCATCTTCTTTCAAACTTGGGTGGGAGTAATAAGTTCGGCCTGCAGAGAATGGGTCATCTTTTTTAGCCATTAACTGGAGCATTAAATCATATGGTGTGCAACCAATAGCAAGCAATGTGGCGTCATCACGATAATAGGCTGATAGATAATCTTGCGGAAGTAATTGCATCCCAGTAGCAATCTGAATGGCTTCATGGCCGCGAGAAGTGGCATGCACATACTTGGAAACCACTTTAAAAGTTTCTTCATACTTATCAGCCAACGTTTTTGCTGTAGCCATAAGTTTATACGCTTTCAATAGATTATGCTTACTAATGTTTGTTAGTTTATTGTTCGCTTTTTTCGTAGTAGCCATTATTGGGTATTTAATGATTTATATCGAACGTCAATCCTGGTTGTTTACAGGAATGACGGAATGATTCAATTACTTGTTTTTAAATTTATTAATTGCGTTTCGGGTAAAATCGGAAAGCACTAGTTTTCCACTCATCCCAGCTCGCTCAGCCAATAATTCGTCCCAATGCTCTGTTCCTTCCCAGAAAATTTGTTTGAGAAGAAGCATGGCCTCCGGATTTGATGAAGCCAGCTTATCAGCCAAAACCTGAATAGCTTCATCCATTTCATCCACACTTTCAAAAATATCGGTGAAGAGTCCTTTGTCTTTTGCCCATGCTGCGGTTTGCCACTCTGTGGCATTGATTGCCATTTGGGACATAGCAGAAACTCCGACCTTGCGTTCTACTGCCGGACCAACTACAAATGGGCCAATTCCTATAGCCAATTCACTTAGTTTGATGGAGGCAAACTTGGTTGCCATGCAGTAGTCCACCGCACTTGCCAATCCTACACCGCCACCGACTGCTTTACCCTGAACTCTACCGATAATCAGTTTAGGACATTTCCTTGAAGCATTAATCACTTTGGCAAAGCCAGAAAAGAATTCCTTGCCCGTTTCAAAATCTTCGATAGCTATGAGTTCATCAAAACTGGCTCCTGCACAAAAAGCGCGATCTCCTTCACTTTTTAGAACAATGACTTTGATTGCTTCGTTGGTCCCGGCTTCAGTTATTGTTTGAGCTAAAAGATTCAAAATCTCTCCTGGTAAGGAGTTACTTTGAGGGTGGAAAAAGGTGATTGTGCCTATACCTGCTTTGATTTCTATGTTTACGCTTCCGTTCATGTTGTTTCTTTAATCGTCATATCGACCAGCGGGAGATATCCCCGTCGGCAATGTAGCCCCAAGGGGACTTCTCGCTGACGCATCGAAGTGACGTGTTGTTTATTTTTGGTCCAATTTTCTAATCATTGTTAAAATCGTTGCGATAGCAATTGTTTCCCCAGTTTCGTCATAGACGTCCACCAGAAACTTTACAATGCCTTTCGCTATACCATCTTTCTTTTCTTGGTCAATTTTTTCTTTCACTGTTAGACGAACACCAATGGTCGTACCTGCATATACTGGTTTGGTAAACCGACATTCTTCCAATCCATAATTCAACAATACAGGACCCTTCTTGGCTTGAACAAATAAACCAGCTGCTGCAGAAAGGATAAAGTAGCCATGTGCCACACGCTGTTCGAAAATTGTGCCATCCAGCGATGTCACATCGGTGTGTGCATAAAAGTGATCCCAGCTCACATTGGCGAAGTTCACAATGTCTCCTTCGGTTACTGTTCTTTTTGCTGAGATGTAAGTTTCGCCGATTTCGAGTTCTTCCCAGTGCTTGCTGAATGGATGAGCCACGTCTTCTTTGTAGGCACCACCGTATTGATATACATTCGCGATTTCTGTGACAGTTGTAGGATGACCTTGTACGGCGCATCGTTGCATATAATGCATGACACCTCGTTTGCCACCCATTTCTTCGCCGCCTCCGGCACGTCCGGGACCGCCGTGTGTTAGCAGGGGCATAGGCGAACCATGGCCTGTACTTTCCTTAGCTGAATCTTTATTTAAGGCTAGAATTCTACCGTGATGCGAAGCTGCGCCTAGCACGTATTGCTTGGCGATTTTATCATCTGCTGTTACTATAGAAGAGCAAAGTGACCCCAATCCTTTTTTAGAAATGGCGATGGCTTCGTCTAAATCTTTGTAGGGTAGAATCGTACTCACAGGACCAAATGCCTCTATTGTGTGGACTTCATCACTATTCATTGGATCTTTGTTGATCAACAAAGTAGGAGAGATGAAGGCGCCTTTTTGCTTGTCAGCACCGAGCACCTCAAAATCGTCGTTGCTATAAGCGACTTCAGAAGATTTTTTGAGTAGTTCGATTTGCTGCTTTACAATTTCAACCTGTGTTTGATTGATTAAGGCTCCCATGCGTACACCTTCAACATCGGGATCTCCAATTGTCGTTTTAGCCAGGGCTTTACTCAAAGCAATCTGTACGTCTTCCACCAGTTTTTCCGGGACAATGATCCGTCTAATCGCCGTACATTTCTGACCGCACTTTACTGTGATTTCTTTTCTTACTTCCTTGATAAACAAGTCAAACTCTTCTGTGCCAGGGACTGCGTCTTCACCCAACACACTTGAATTCAACGAATCAGCTTCCATGGTGAAAGGAATTGAATGTTCCACTAAGTTAGGGTGCTGTTTGAGCATTCTACCAGTTTTGGCTGATCCCGTGAAAGTCACCACATCCTGCATGCCCACATGATCTAAAATTCCTTTGCCAGACCCAGCAATTAATTGAAGGGCACCATCTGGTAGAATCTTAGAATCAATAATTTCTTTGACCATCAATTCTGTTAAAAAGCACGTTTGTTGGGCTGGTTTGACTACCGCAGGCATTCCGGCCAACCAATTGACAGCCACTTTTTCCAACATTCCCCAAACTGGAAAATTGAATGCATTGATGTGCACGGCTACGCCTTCCTTTGGTACCATGATATGCTGGCCGATGAAGCTACCGCCTTTGGATAGCGGAGCGGTATCGCCATCGATGTAGTGCGCTTCGTTGGGGAATTGTCTTCTCAAACTGGCATAAGCGAATAGGTTTCCGATGCCTCCCTCGATATCAATCCATGAATCTACCCGAGTCGCACCTGTTGCTTTACTCAATTCGTAAAACATTTCTTTTTTGGAATGCAGATGCATGGCCAAGGCTTTGAGCATCAATCCTCTTTCCTGAAAGGTCATTTTGCGTAAAGCAGGGTTGCCTACGTTTCGACCATATTCCAGAATGTCTTTAAAATCCAGCCCATCTACAGAATGTGTAAAGATCGGTTCGCCTGTGATGGCATGATGCAGCACCTCTCCATCGCCGCCTCCGGTGATCCATTGTCCTTGGGTGTAATGTTGTATTTTGGGTATTTTCATTTCGTTATTATTTACGTCATTGCGAACGGAGTGAAGCAATCTTTTCAATTGATGAGATCGCTTCGTGCCTCGCAATGACGGTTAAGTTTGTTTAGTGCTCTTCCAAGTTTTAAAATTCACAACCTGTTCAGGTCTATTAGGTTCGGCTTCTATCAATGGTTCGCATGGAATCAGTGCCTCCTTGCAATCTTTTGGCAACTCTTGATACAATTTCGTGCCTTCTGTTTTCCACGCGATCATCTCATCTGAGACTTCTTTGATGATTTTGGCAGGATTCCCAGCAACTAGGCTTCGTGCAGGAATCTGCATTTCTCCCTTCACAAAAGCTAAGGCCCCGATGATGCATTCTTTGCCAATCACGGCATTGTCCATCAATACGGCATTCATTCCAATCAAAGCATTTTCACCGACCTCAGCACCATGTATGATGGCTCCATGTCCAATATGCGCTCCTTTTCTCAAATAGACTGTAGTACCTGGAAACATGTGAATGGTGCAGTTCTCCTGGACGTTACAACCATCTTCGATCACGATCTTCCCCCAGTCGCCCCGAATGGCTGCTGATGGACCTATGTAGACGTCCTTGCCGATAAATACATTACCAGTCACAGTAGCCTGCGGGTGCACATAGGCACTCGGGTCAATCACGGGTTTCAGTCCTTTGAATTCAAATATCACTTCGTTCTGGTCAAAGGTCGATAGTCCTTGGTCAGGATAGTTTGTCAACTATCGACCAACGACTATGGACTAATTCAACAATTCATATATTTCCAATTTCTTACTTTGCCTTCTGCAATCCATTCGATTGCTTGGGCCATTCTTTTGTCTCTAGTTGCCTCTCGTTTCGCCTCAACTAGCCATTCGATATAATCTCGCCTTTGGGCATCTGTAAAGTTTTCAAATGCTGCCTTTGCCATTAGGTTTTCGTCTAGGGCTTCGGAGAAATAGTCAGGCGTCGCTAAGGTTTTCTTTTTTTCATAGTCGACCTTGATGTTTTGTTCATTGAGGAGTAGCGCTTGCTTGACGTAATCTTTAAGCACTTCTGTATTCACATCATCAAGCGTTTTGTAATGAATCATGCGGTTGCCTTTGTCTGCATCTTTTCCTTCTACAAATGCCTTGAAAGTATCTTGCATGAGGGAGCCTTTGTGAAAATTCACACTCACGTGATTTTTGAACCCTACGAACCAACAAATCATACCATTCATGAAAAAACATGGCGCATTCCACTTCCAATCTTCTTGAATTCGGTCATCTACACTACTGACCGTATTTCTGATCAATTCCAAGATCGGTCGTTGTACATCTGACGCTTTAGCTAAGTAAGCATTGATGTTTTTGGTTGCGTCTGGGTTTGCTTTTGCCATGGTTTATACTCTTTCTAAAACAGCTGCGTAACCTTGTCCTACACCAATACACATCGTTACGAGCGCGTATTTCTTGTTTTTCAAATTCAACTCTAAAGCCGCAGAGTAGGCGATTCGAGCGCCGGTCATACCGAGTGGATGGCCGATCGCTATGGCACCACCATTAGGGTTTACTCTTGGATCGTTGTCTGCCAGTCCCCAGGCTCTGGTACAGGCTAAACTTTGAGCAGCGAAGGCTTCATTCAATTCGATCACATCAATGTCATCCATGGTTAAACCAGCTTTTTCTAATGCCTTCAATGAAGCAGTCACCGGACCGATACCCATTATTCTAGGCTCAACACCAACCACTGCCGAAGACACGATTCTCGCCATTGGTTTTAGGTTATAGTTTTTGATGGCATCTTCTGAAGCCACCAATACGGCTGCGGCACCGTCGTTCAACCCTGAAGCGTTTCCAGCTGTGACTGAACCATCCTTTTTGAATGCTGGTCTTAATCCTGCCAAAGCTTCTAACGTTGTGTCTGCTTTAATAAACTCATCGTCTGAAAATACGATGGGGTCTTTCTTTCTTTGAGGAATAGAAACAGGTGCAATTTCCTTAGCCAACCTTCCGCTGGCTTGAGCTGCTGCTGCTTTCTGCTGTGACCAAAAAGCGAAAGCATCCTGATCTTCTCTGCTGATATCATACTTGTCTACCAGATTTTCAGCAGTCATGCCCATGGCATCCGTGCCGTATTGCTCATGCATTTTAGGATTGACAAATCTCCAGCCAAAGGAAGAATCAAACATTTGTGAATCAGTACCAAAAGGTTTTGCTGACTTAGCTATCACCAATGGACTGCGAGTCATGTGCTCTATACCGCCCGCTACGAAAACATCACCGTCTCCAGTTTTGATGGCACGATTAGCTTGAATGATAGAGGATAGCCCGGACGAACATAGTCTGTTGATGGTTTCGCCTGGGACGGAGTAGGGAAGACCTGCTAGTAGTCCAGCCATGCGGGCTACATTTCGATTGTCTTCACCTGCCTGGTTAGCACAGCCTAAAATACAGTCGTCTATGGCTGCAGGGTCTAGTGATGAGTTTCGGACCATCAATTCGCGAATGGCATGAGCCGCCAGATCATCTGTTCTTACTGGACTAAGTGTCCCGCCAAATTTCCCAATTGGAGTTCTTACTCCATCTATGATATAAGCTTCTTTCATATTACTTCTCGCTCCATGGCGAGTCTTTTCTAAATACGGTTCCTTTAAATAGTGCCACCACTTCTTTCTCTTGGTTGGTGACGGTAATGCTATAATTTCCTAAGCGGTTCGCCAGATTATCTTCTTTGGCAACAGCCGTCAAAGTATCTCCTTCATTTACTGCCTTGGTATGCGAGATCGAAGTCTCAATGGATACCGCATGTCGCCCTTGTGAGTTGGATGCAAAGGCAAACGCACTGTCCGCTAGGGAATAGGTGATGCCACCATGGGCTATACCAAATCCATTGAGCATATTACTTTTGACCACCATACTAATTTGAGCAAATCCTTGTTCAATTTTTTCAATAGAAATTCCAAGCCATTGACTAAAGGTGTCATGGGCGTACATTTGATCCACTATGGCTTTGGGTGTCATCATTAGTAAAAAGTCTTTTTGTCTCTCACCATTCTACGTAGCAGTGGGCTGCATCTATATCTGTCTTCAAGATATTCGTCATACAATTGATCCATATGCTTGACACAATTGTCAATACCAAACTCATCTGCCCATCTAAGCAACCCAGCCGGGTAATTCACCCCTTTGGTCATCGCCAAATCGATGTCTTCTTTGCTGGCAATGTTCCAGAAAAGTGCATCGGCGGCTTCATTAATCAGCATTACTAGTATTCTATTGAAAATCTGCAACCCTAAGGTCTTGTCAAAGTAAGGTTCTGGTTTCGTAGCTCCTTCTGAATAATCGTAATAGCCTTTGCCTGACTTACGCCCGAGATAACCAGCTTCCGCTAATCTTTTCTGAGTAAAGGCAGGCTTGTATCTGGGATCATAAAAGAAGGATTTAAACACTGTTTCTGTAACGGTGTAGTTGATGTCATTGCCTATGAAGTCCATTAAGGTAAATGGCCCCATTCTAAACCCACCGATCTCGGTCATGGCCCAGTCTATAGTTGCCACATCGGCTATGCCTTCTTCTAGTATTCTCAACGCTTCTCCATAGAATGGACGAGCTACTCGATTAACAATAAAGCCAGGTGTGTCCTTAGTTTGGACTGTAATTTTTCCCCAGCTGTCAATGGAGGATCTCGCTTCCCTAAGCACATTGTCATCAGTTTGAACAGCAGGTATGATCTCTACTAATGGCATTAAAGGTGCCGGATTGAAGAAGTGGATTCCCAATACTCTCTGAGGAATGTCGCAGGCGCTAGCAATAGCAGAAACCGATAGGGAGGAAGTATTGGTTGCAATGATGCAGTTCGTGCTAACAATACTTTCCAGTTCTCTGAAAATTTGCTTTTTAATATTCAAATCTTCAATGATGGCTTCAATGATCAGATCGCACGAGTTGAATTCTTGCAATTGATCTGTGAATTGAATCCTATCTAATATGGCTCCGGCCTCAGATTTTGAAAGTTTCCCTTTTTCAGCTAGTCGATCCAATATTTTTTTGAGGCTTTGCTTGGCCTTGTCCAGCATAGGCTTGCTACTGTCCAGCAAAATAACTTCATGGCCAGCAGTAGCTGCTACTTGCGCTATACCGCTTCCCATGGACCCTGCACCGATAATTCCAATTACTTTCATTTCCCTACAAACTCTGGTTTACGCTTTTCTAAAAAGGCTTGGACACCTTCCTTGTAATCTTCGGTTTTACCTGCTTTGGACTGATAAATTTCTTCTTGATCCAATTGCTCATTGAGGTTGTTGGTTAAACCTGAATTGAGTAATTTTTTGGTGTAAACCAATCCTAACGTTGGCATTTTGGCTATGGTCTGAGCGATCTTCATAGATTCTGTCTCGAATGTTTCTACGCTAAAAACCTTATAAAGCATACCAAGCTTCTCTGCATCATTAGCTGAGACTTTATCGCCCATCATCATCAGTGCGCTGGCTTTTTGGAAGCCAATCAGTTTGGGAAGAAAAAAGGTTCCTCCACTGTCAGGTATCAAACCGATTTTACTAAAGGCTTGGATAAAAGATGCCGTTTCAACTGCCACTACAATATCACATGCCAAAGCCAAATTTGCTCCAGCACCTGCTGCTACACCATTGACTGCACAAATCACAGGCTTTTCAATTTCTCTAATCCGACGAACAATGGGATTGTAGTGCTCGGCAACAATATTCTCAATAAAAGGTGCATCAGACGCAGTCACCTCAGCCAAATCCTGTCCTGCACAGAAAGCTTTTCCATTGCCTGTGAGGTAGATAGCTCTTACCTCATCATTTTGACCATACTGATCCAGAAGCTCCTGGAAGCCAAGTGCCATTTCACGATTGAAACTATTGAATACATCAGGTCTGTTGAATCGAATGATGGCAATGCCATCTTGGATTTCGTGCTGTAAGGTTTGGGTCATTGTTGTTTTATGCTTTCGGGTTTAAATACATTTAAAATAATCGAACGGTTCCAGACAATCCCTGCATTTGTATTGAGCCTTGCAGGCCGTGGAGCCAAATTCACTCACTAAAACAGTGTTCTTAGATTCGCACTGTGGACAAGGCACGGTTTCGTCTTCGAGAAACAATGACCTTTTGGAAGTACTTCCTTGAGGAGGCGCGATGCCATAAGCTTTGAGTTGCGCTCTGCCGTTTTCTGTTAGCCAGTCTGTTGTCCAAGCGGGTTGTAGTACGGTTTTTACTTCCACATTTTCATACCCTTCGTCTATTAGACATTTTTTAATGTCAGATTCAATGGTATTCATGGCGGGACAACCCGAATAAGTAGGAGTGATAGTGACCACTAGGTGATCGGCGATTTCAATATGCCTGATGATACCCATGTCTACCACAGAGAGCACAGGGATTTCTGGATCCATGACTTTGCGAAGACTGTTGAGTACTTGCTCCGGTGATATGGTTTTGCTATTTACCATTCAGCGCCAGGGTATGCTCTTTGTAAGTGTTGCATTTCTGCTAATAGATAGCCCAAGTGCTCTGAGTGCATACCAGTTTTTCCTCCGGTTTGATTCCAAGAACTTTCTGGAATAGTTAAGGTTGCTTCACGCAAATGTGCTTCGATTTCTTTTTTTACGGTATCCGCAATTCTATTTAAATCAGCACCTATACCAGATTCTGCAATTTGCTGATCCAATTCATCAGACGTAATGCTTTCGAAGGCATATGACCAAAAATGATCCAAAGCAGTTTGCATTTTCGCTTGACTTTCTTCCGTACCGTCGCCCAATCGTAAGACCCATTGACCACTCCATCTTTTGTGATAGGTGACCTCCTTGATGCTTTTTTGTGCAATGGCCGCAATATTTTCATTTTTGCTGGAAGCCAATTCATTTAACAAATGGAAATGAAACACATCGAATAGGTATTGTCGAGTGATGGTATAGGCAAAGTCAGTATTCGGCTGCTCCACCAATAGGAGGTTTTTATATTCTCTATCATTTCTAAGAAATGCGATGTCATCTTCACTTTTTTCTCCTCCGGTCAATTCAGATGCGTATTGGTAATAGTTTCTGGCTTGACCGATTAAGTCGAGTGAAATATTAGTCAAAGCAATATCTTGTTCGAGCACTGGGCCATGTCCACACCATTCTGCCAGTCGCTGTCCCAGAATCAGGCAGTTGTCTGCAAGCCTGAGAACGTAGTCATATGTATTTTGATCTTTCATCAGCTTACATGTTTTTCAATTCTTCCGGCAAATTGTAGAAAGTAGGGTGGCGGTATACCTTGCTTTGGGCTGGCTCGAATAATTCCGCACCTTCTTCTGGATCGGAGGCCGTTATCTCACTAGAAGGAACGACCCAAATACTGACACCTTCGCTTCTGCGTGTGTATACATCTCTGGCATTTTCTACAGCCATCTCGGCGTCAGCAGCATGGAGACTGCCCACGTGCTTGTGGTTGATACCTGATTTACTTCTTATAAATATTTCCCAAAGGGGCCAATTCTTGTTGCTCATGATTATCAAATTTGGGGTTATGCTGCTGATTTTTTCTTTCTTTTTTCTGAGTAAGCTAAAGCTGCTTCTCTCACCCAGGCACCTTCTTCATAGGCCTTCTTTCTGGTGGCGAGTCGCTCCTTATTACAAGGGCCGTTGCCTTTCACTACAGCCCAGAATTCGTCCCAGTCGATAGGTCCAAAGTCGTAGTGGCCTGTTGCTTCATTCCATTTCAAATCTGGGTCTGGAATGGTAATACCCAAAATATCGGCTTGCGGTGCCGTGGCGTCTATAAACTTTTGTCTTAGCTCGTCATTGGTAAAACGCTTGATTTTCCAATTCATGGACTGCGCCGTATGAGGTGAGTCTGCATCGTTGGGCCCAAACATCATAATTGACGGCCACCACCATCGATTGAGCGCGTCCTGTGCCATGGCTTTTTGTTCGGGTGTGCCATTGCATAGACTGAGCATGATTTCATACCCCTGGCGCTGGTGGAAACTTTCTTCTTTACAAACTCTCACCATCGCACGTGCATAGGGGCCATAGGAACATCTGCAAAGCGGTACTTGATTCATGATAGCCGCACCATCCACGAGCCAACCTATGGCACCCATATCCGCCCAAGTTAAGGTAGGGTAGTTGAAGATGGACGAGTACTTGGCCTTGCCAGTATGCAATTGATCGAGAAGATCATCTCTTTCTACACCGAGCGTTTCGCACGCACTATATAAGTATAATCCATGTCCGGCTTCGTCTTGAACTTTCGCCAAGGCAGCTACTTTTCTTCTAAGAGAAGGGGCACGCGTGAGCCAGTTGCCTTCTGGTAGCATGCCAACAATCTCAGAATGGGCGTGCTGCGAGATTTGTCTGATCAATGTTTTGCGATAGTCATCGGGCATCCAATCTTTGGGCTCGATTTTCTCTTCTGCGTCCAGCTTTCGCTGAAATTCTTTTTCTAAATCTATCGTACTCATCTTTTTGGGCTTTCTATAAATTTACTCAATATCCAGTCGACATTCAACGTCTAATTTTCGTCGAAACTCAAAACTACCTTGTCTGTTTTTGGGTGTGCCTGGCAACTCAGCACATACCCTCGGTCAATTTCATCTTGCTCCAAGGCGTAATTGACAGCCATATCCACTTCTCCTTCGATCAACTTCGCTTTGCAAGTACAGCAGACACCACCTTTGCAAGCATAGGGGAGGTCTGCACCTTTTTTAGTGGCAGCGTCCAAAATAGAGTCGTTGCTGTTGTAATCGAAGTCCATTTTTACACCATCGATCTGAATGGTGATTTTACACTTCACTTTCTCAAATGATTCTTTCTTCTGACCAGTACCTGTTCCTAATTTGCCAACTGGACTAGTGAAAAGTTCGATATGAACTTTTGACTTGTCGACATTTAAATCCAATAATGCCTCTTGAATGCCTAACATCATGGGTTCTGGGCCGCAAATGAAAAACTCATCTGTAGAATTTAGATCAATGATGGTTTTTGAAAATGCTGTTACTTTTTCTTTGTCTACAAACCCTTCGAACAATGGGAATTCGGTATGCTCTTCGCTGAACACATGGAAGATATTCAATCGTTCCATGTAAGTGTTTTTCAAGCCTTCAATTTCCTCTTTAAACACAATCGTATCTGTACCTCGGTTGGCATAGATAAGTGTGAACTCACTATGAGGTTCCGTGTCCATAACGGACTTTAGAATGGAAATGATTGGAGTAATACCACTGCCACCAGCGAATCCCACATAGTTTTTGGATTGTTCGGCGTTTAGCTCAGAATTGAAACTACCGGAAGGCGGCATGACTTCTAATTCTTCACCTGGTTGTAGCTTTTCGTTGGCATAGGTAGAAAATGCTCCTCCATCTACCTTTTTAATGGCCACTTTCAAGCGATTTTCTTTTGGGCTACTGCAAATGGAGTAGGAGCGTCGAACATCTTCGCCATCAATAATTTTTTTAAGTGTGACGTGTTGGCCTTGCTTGTATTTGAAAATGGCCTGGTGCGCAGGAGGCACCTCAAACTCTAAAGAAACACAGTCGTATGTTTCTTTGATGAGTTTGGATATTTTAAGTGGGTAAAAATGGTGCATTTTAGTTTGGGATGATGTTGTTTGATTCGACGAAGGATTTAAACTCTCCTCTTTCTATGATTTCTAAGATGTCTTCTTTATTAGACAGTTCGTCTAAAATTAATTCTTGCTGATTTCCTTTCCTCACAGCTTCGCTGTAAGGCGTATTGGTAAAGGATACCATGGAATATTGAGGAATAAATTGCTCTGGAAAGTCCTCATACAACGCTCTTTCTATTTTCTTTCTTTTCAAGAACCATTCTTGCCCAACCAAGTCTCTCATTTCGATGAAATTCTTAAGCGCTAAATCAGCAATTGCGTCTGCGTCTGGTTTTCTTGAAGTCTCAAATTCTTTAAAAAGTTCAATCCAATTATCCCCATGCTTATCCATCATTTCATTGAGAATGGATACATCCTCAAATCCTGCATTCATGCCTTGACCATAAAAAGGAACTATGGCATGAGAAGCGTCTCCAATGAGCGCTACTTTACCCTCGTAAGTCCAGGGAAAGCATTTGATTATGACTAAGGGTGAAGTTGGATTTTCATTAAATAAGTCAATGAGATTTGGGATTAGCTTTAAAGCATCGGGAAACTTGTCTTCAAAGAATCCTTTGATTTCTTCTTCACTTTTTAATTTCTCGAAAGAGTTTTCTCCTTCGAAGGGTAGAAATAATGTACAGGTAAAACTTCCATCTGGGTTAGGTAAAGCAATAAGCATGTGACTACCACGTGGCCAAATGTGCAGCGAATGTTTGTCCATTTGGAAGTCGCCTTTTTTTGCCTCGATGCTCAACTCTTTATAATCATGAGAGATGTACTCTTGAGAAAAATTGAAATGTTTCAATTTTTGCATGACCGAGCGTACTGCAGAAAATGCTCCATCTGTTCCAAATATAATGTCAGAATCGCTGGTGCTAATGTTACCATCCGGCAATTCAAAAGCCGCAAGTGGGGTATCCAAATCTATTTCAATACATTTATGCTCGAAGTTAAAGTTGACATTTTCATACTGATCGGCATGATCGATTAGAATTTGATTCAGTCCTGCTCTAGAAATAGAATAGATAGCTTCCCCTTCTTTTCCATATGGCTGGAAGGTAAGAGATTCATCTATTCCATGCATCATTCGGCCGTTCATGGCAATGGCAGCTTCACGAACCTTATCGCCAGCACCGACGAGATCTAGTGCTTTCCAACCGCGTGTGGAGCAAGCCATATTAATAGATTTGCCAGCAGAAATGTTTGCATTTCGAATGTCTGGTCTTCTTTCGAAAACTTCTACCGTGTATCCACGCTTACCGAAGAGTGCGGCTAGTAATGAGCCAACTAATCCTGCGCCTACTATGGTTATTCGCTTGCTCATTTCTTTTCTATTCCTTTCATTAACAATCCTATGATAGTCTCTTTCACAGCTTCTACATCCATGTCTTTATTAGAGTGATACCAATGCTGGAGCCAACGAATAGAAGATAACATGGTGTATAATGCCACTTTTGAATCACTTACGATTACCGTACCATCTGAAATGCCTTCTTCAATGATCGCGAGAAAGTGATTCTCATAATCTCGCCTTTTAGATAGAAACTCTCCGCGCTCTGGTTCAGTCAAATGACGCCATTCATCATTCATGACACTTGCTAGAGGAGAACTCATGGCATTGATTTCAACATGAAGCAATAAGAGCTCTTTGATTTTTTCAATGGCAGAATCTTTGGAGTTCAAGATGACTTCCATTTTGGAAGTATAGGTGTCCGCCAAGGAAAAGCAGATTTTTGAAAGGATTTGTTCTTTTCCTTTAATGTGGTTGTACAAACTGGCAGCTTCTACACCTACTTTGGCAGCAATATCACGCATCGTAGTGGCAGAATATCCCTTTTCTCTAAAGAGGGTGGCTGATTCTTCCAGGATGATTTGCTTTTTAGTCTTTTTTGTGTTGGTTTTAGACATCTCTCAAAACTAACAAATGTTAGTTAATCAAGAAAAGAATTTGAAAACATTAAGTTAAAAAGACAATAGCAGACAGTACCTATTTAACCCCAATTCATTCTTTCAGATAAATTGGCAATATGTGCTAAGTGATGATTGCAGTGCCAGGCGTATAACAGGATATTTTCATGCAATTGAATCTTACGGCCATTTTGAGGATGAATGAAAGCTTTACTCATATCCTCCTTGGATAGATTGTTTAGTAAGTTTGTCCATTTTAAATGGAGGGCAGTTAATAAAAGTAGGGAAGGTTCGATGGCATCATATCTAGCGTCGCTTAATTCAGCCCAGGCTTTTTCATCATAGGCTTTTATGGTCGGTTCCTGTTCTGTGATGGTCCATTTGAATCGGATATAGCTATTCATATGACTATCTGCCAAATGATGAACCACCTGACGTACCGTCCAACCGTCTGGTCTATAAGGCGTGTTGAGTTGTTCGTCATTAAGATATTGAACGGTTTCTCGAAGTACTTGCGGAAAGTGGCAAATGGTGTGAATACCATTCTCAATTTCAGTTTGAGAAAAGGACTCTGGAAATTGAAATTTGCCAATTGGATATTTTAGATCTTCTAGTTCTTGTATACTCATGCTTTTTTTATTTAAAGTAAACACACAGAGATCACAGCTGCCATGATCCTTATTGAGAAGAACTAATAGGTTAGATTAGTTTATTGCAAGGTTTAGAATAAGTTGGACAGTTTCATGGCAATGGACATATCTCCATCAACTTTGATCTTGCCCATCATAAATGCGCCCATAGCATTCATATCCCCTGACATCAATTTATTGAAATTGGACAAGCTCACACGGACTGTGCAATCTGCATAATCGTCAGCATTTGAGACTACGGTAGGTGCTACGGTATCATCTAAGTAAATCACCCCCTCATCAAATTGAAATTTGATTTTGGAACCAATAGCTCCTGCTTTTTTTGAAGCCAAGTCTTGCACTTTGGCTGTTGTTTCTTCTAAAGTCATATTATAAATTGTTAGCAGCTATGAGCTGAATTTCGAATAATTTAGGCCACCACTTACCTGTGATGTAATACTTGTCTGTTTCTTTATTGTAAGCTATTCCGTTGAGGACATCTATTCTTTTTTCATACAGAGAATAGTCAAATATACCTTCCAGATCGAGTATGCCTTTTACTTTTCCTGTATCTGGATCTATAATGTATACAAGTTCCGTTTGCCATCGCACGGCAAATAAATCTCCGTTCACATATTCCAATTCATTCAAATAATCAATAGGCCCGTTTTGATCATATACTTTAATCTGTTTGACTTCAGAAAAGGTTTCTGGCTCCATAAATCTAATAATGTAAGTGCCATCACTCATTATCAGAGTGTCGTCCTTGGTTGTCATACCCCAGCCTTCAGTAGCGTAAGAAAATTGCCTAATCTGTTCAAAACTATTTTTGTCAAATACGAAACCCGTTCGTTCTTTCCATGACAACATGTAGATTTTGTCACCAACCAGCCCAATTCCTTCACCAAAGTATTGTGAGGCTATATCCACTGACTGCAGGACCTTTCCTGATGTTAATTCCACTTTTCGTAGTGTTGATTGCCCCTTTTCTCCTGTACTCTCAAATAGTTGGCCATTGTTCATGATGAGGCCTTGGGTAAAGGCGTCAGGATCATGCGGATAAGTATTTGTTACTCTGTAGGTATATCGAGTAGGTTCGATATCAGAAAGCAGTGTGACTGAATGTCTTTTCTTTTCAATGGTGCCATTGTTCAAAAAGACCGAAACAGTTAAATCTTTTTTGCCTGGGCTCTCTGAACTTGTATTCCAAATCAATTGGTCATGAGCCAAAATTTGCCCATTATTTGATATTTGTATTGAATCTATCGTGATTTTGCTGCTATTAGAAGTAATCTTGAATTCGATAGAGTCTCCGATGGTTTTTCTAATGCCATTTCTGGGTTCAGTGATTTTACTCAAGCTTTTTACTCTTGGGCTAGGTTTCTTCTTTTGCTCTGTGGATGAATCACATGAGATTATAGTTAGAAGGGCAACAAAGAAAATTAATGATTTGAATAGAGTCATCGTTATTTATAAACTAATCATGGCAATATTATCATGATTGATCTGCTTACGAAAATGAATTATGGATTAATAATTCAAGTTCCGATTCGTATTAGTTAAATTTAGCTGTAAGCTTTAATATTTTACCTTAAAAACATATTTAGATGAGACGAATATTAGTTCCAATTGACTTTTCTAAGGAATCAATGAATGCATATAACGCAGCACGTTCCGTGGCCTTAAATACTGATTCGGAAATTCTTTTGCTTCATATTGTGGAAGACCCAAATATTGAAACCATGAAAGTATCTGGTGAGGCGCACTATGATCCTATGGATAACTTGTACGTGAAACTATTGCTCAACAAGACAAAAGAACGACTAGAGGAAATAGTGAATGATCCAAAGAATAGTGACGTGACTATTAGTTATAAGATTGAAATTGGAAATCCCTATTCATCGATAGCCCAAAATATTGCGTCACATAATTCTAGTTTGATTATCATGGGATCTAATGGTGCATCGGGATTAGAAGAGATTTTAGTAGGATCTGTGGCTGATAAGACGGTGAGATATGCTACATGTCCCGTGGTAGTGATCAAAGATGAATGTTCTATTGAGAATGTTAAAGATATCGTTTTTGCTACTGATTTAAAGGATGATCAAGCTCAGATCATGAAGCATTTGAAGAATTTACAAGAGTATTATGATGCAAAGCTTCACATTTTAAAAGTGTACAATTCAGAATGGACTACCTCAGAAGAGGTGCAAAAAAGACTCAAGATGTTTGTCTCTGAGTATGATTTGAAAAATTGTTCAACCGTGGCTATGAATTCATCAGATCTCGCAGAGTCAATTTTGGATTATGCAGAGAAAATTGATGCTGGAATGATAGCAATAGGCACACATGATAGACATGGGTTATTACATTTGCTAGCTAGCCATGTTTCTAAAAGTGTACTGAATCATGCGCATCGCCCGATCTGGACGATGGCTATTAGATGATTTTATTTTCTTGGGAATGTGATTCTCATCAACTTAGGAATAGTTAGTCCCTGATAAAGTACAGAGCAGACTACTACAGTATAAGTCATGGTGATAATCACTTCCTTACCTTCAAATTCTGGAAGGGATAAGGAAAGAGCAATAGGAATACCTCCTCTTAATCCACCCCATGCCAGCACGTGGATCGTGTTTTTCTCAAAACTTCGATAGGTACTCATGGCGGCTATTGGCAAGCTCACACTTACGTAACGAGCAAATAGTACAATATTGAAAGCAAATAGTCCGGCAGCAAAGTAATCGAGTCGCCATGGAATAATAAGCATTTCTAGTCCTATCAGTACAAATAGCATAGCATTAAGCGTTTCTTCAATCAAGTGCCAAAATTTAAAGACATAGTCTCCTGCTGCACTTGTTACATGTCCACTTTTACCTTCATTGCCAATTACAAGCCCCATAACTACAACTGCTTGCTTAGCAGATACATGAG
Organism: Reichenbachiella sp.; assembly: GCF_033344935.1. Classification (NCBI taxonomy): domain Bacteria; kingdom Pseudomonadati; phylum Bacteroidota; class Cytophagia; order Cytophagales; family Reichenbachiellaceae; genus Reichenbachiella; species Reichenbachiella sp. The sequence continues at coordinate 2,356,556 of NZ_JAWPMM010000001.1, forward strand.
CAAATTCTGCAAGCTGCGTTCCAGCCATAACGAGAGCCAAGGTCATAAGAACTTCAACTTCCACCTCGTCGTTGTCGATATACTTTAGCAGACGATAGCCTAAATAGCCCAGGAAAAGACCAATTACGATTCCTCCAGTGATATCTGTTCCAAACACCCAAACAATATCTACAATACCCAGAAAATGATCTTCACCTGCGTGCGCCAAGTCCAAAAGAGTAAGGGCAATTACTACAGCAATACCATCATTGAAGAGCGATTCTCCAGCAATTCTGGTTTCAAGGTTTTTCGATAGGCTATATTTCTTTATGGTAGACGTGACGGCGATTGGATCAGTTGGCGATATTAGGGCGCCAAAAACCAAACAATACATGAAGTCAAGTGGTATGCCTATCCAAATCAGTAAATAGTAAACAAAGCCTCCTATTATAAATGTAGATATAAGAACTCCTAAAAGTGCCAGAATGAGCACAGGGGTACGTTCTTCGGCTAATTTCTTAAAATCGATCTGAAGTGCACCAGCAAAGAGCATAAAGCTCAACACAAGCTGATAAAGCACCTCATGATAGTCGTAGTCTTGTAAAATTCTTTCCGTTCCTAGTTTAAACTCAGGAATAATCTGCTCGATGATCAATAATGCAAATGAAAGACCCAAAGCCAAAATCATAAGGCCTACTGATGAGGGAAGTTTCAAATAGTAAGTATTGACGTAGATAAAGATGCCCGCTAAGCATATGAATAGGGCTAAAATATCTAAAATGTGCATGCTCTTGTATTAAAATGTCCTGATTTAAAGTGGTGGTCTTTAATTTTCCGTTACAATATTAATACAAATCGTAGTGTATTTTCACCGCTATATTAATGAAAAAAATATAAAAAATTCAATATTTCTTATGAAATAAGGAGCACTCAGTTGCCCATAGTATTTGAAAAATACAAATATTACAGTTCCGTGAATTCTAAATATTCATGTGTTACAATTGGTTTTGTATAAGTTAAGTAATGAATATGGATGCAAGAAATGAAGTATTGGAAGCTTTTGATTCTCTTGAGTTTCGAAGAACGCAATTAGAAGTGCGACTAAACAAAATGGATGACCATTTGTTTTTCATACCTCAAGGTGATGGCAAGTGGTCAATCAATCAGGTATTGGCACACCTGTCAAATTCTGAATTTGGTACGTTGCGGTACATTCAAAAAAAAATGCTTGGGATAGACTCGCTGAAAGAAACTTCGTTTGGTGCCCAATTGAGGGCAAAGTTATTGAAGCTGTTGCTTGATTCACAAATTCGCTTCAGAATGCCGAAACAACTTCCAGAACCTTCTAAAGAAATTGGCTATGATGAGCTGAAGAATCAATTTGCGAAAAACAGAATGGCTATTAAAGAATTGATTGAAACCTTTCCGGAAGAGCACTTAGAGAAATTAATCTTTAGGCATCCATTTGCTGGACGATTTTCTCTGTATCACACCATCGTTTTTTTAGAAGATCATTACAATCATCACATCAAACAGATTGACAGAATAATAGAGGTGGTTGAGAATAGGGGGTGAAGAGCTTGTGAACTTTGATTAGTTGTGATGCTCTTTTTTTAAAATCGTTTTGTACCTGTAGTAACAAACACCCAATATCCCAATTGAGAAAAATAATAGAATAGAAACCATAGCTAGTAATTTTTATTTGTAATCAATTTAACGATTATCTAGACCGAATCAAAATTTGCATACTTCTTTAGGTTTCCATTTTGATGATAGCCTAATTTGATACATTTGTGTTTTATTGGCTTTCAAAACCTAAGAACATCCATGATTTTGCAATTAAGAAACCTTTTGATTCTACTGACTATAACAACTATTTCCTTTGCCTGCAATACTGATAAAAAAGAGCAGCAGGCTTTGTTTGAAGAAGTGATGCTTATGCATGATGAAGTAATGCCCAAAATGGGAAACCTAAGAGCGTTGTCAGCCGAACTTTCTCAAAAGGCAGATTCTCTCGCCTTAGACTCTTTGGTTGATTATTCATCTAAGGTCAATGAAATGAGAAACCTATCTAAAAAGCTGAAGGATGCCAATGAAGGTATGATGGAATGGATGAGGCAATATGAGCAAGTGGAAGAGGGGACTCCTCATGGAGAAGTTATGCAGTACCTACTCGAGCAACATAAGCTGATTAAAAAGGTGAGAGATGATATGCTTAATTCGAAAGACGAGGCAGAAAAGTACCTTTTGGAGAACAGTTAATCTGCACAGTTCTTTAGTATTTCACTTACTTCACCTGTATTTATCATTCCAAATTCATTACCCCAGGAGTTGCTGATATATGTCATTAATTCAGCAATTTCAAGAGGTGTCAATCTTGGATTACCAGGCATTGCTCCTTGATAAGTGATTCCATTGATTGTTATTGGACCCTCCAAACCATGCTTGATACCACAGATGGATAATTCTTTTTGTTTGGATACAAAGTCAGTGGAAAGCGGTGGGATTAGTTTACCTAACCCAGAGCCATCTTTTTGGTGACAATTGATGCAATGGGCTATGTATAACTGTTCTCCTTGAAACATATACTGATCAAATTTGATAGCCTCGCTGCCCGTATATCTTCCTTCTGGTCGGCAGTTGATTAATGTAATTAGAGCTAAGACTGAAACAACAAATTTCATTTCTTCTTATTGGCTAGCTCATTGAGTAGAAGGTCCATATCTAACAGCAGAATATCAACCTGTTCTTCCATGGTTCCATCATAGACACCTCTGATGCGCCTTTGATCGTCCACCAATAAAAAGGCGCCGCTATGAATGTATCCTCCTGGAGCTTGCTCATCTTCACCGGCAGTTACCATATAGCTCTTTTCTCCGATGTGATAGATGGTATCTTCATCTCCGGTTACAAAATGCCATTTCGAACTATTTACTCCAAGCGCTTCTGCATACTCATTCAGAACTGCAACGTTGTCGTGAGTGGGGTCTATGGTATGAGATAGTATGGCAACTTCAGGAGTCTCTTCAAATTTTTCATAGATACGTAACATCTGCTTTTTCATTTTAGGACAGATAGTAGGGCACGAGGTGAAGAAAAAATCTGAGACGTAAATTTGATTCTTAAAAGTTTCATTGGTAATTAATGTACTGTCCTGATCGTAGAAGGCGAAGTCTGCAATCATGTGATCAAGTGTGTCGATAACAGTCTTTCCGTCAACTTCCTTCTCCACAAGTTTTTTCCTTCCCATGATAGGTAATTCGTTTTTACCGTAAGGTTGACTACAGAAGGTGGTAAGAATGGCTGCTACAAATAGAAGGGATGCAGGTAATATTTTATTAATCATTTCTAAGTTTTTTATAAATCTTGATGCCGAGCATCAGTAAAATTCCAATAAGGACAATTCCAATAATCCCCCAAATCCAGCTGAGGGTATTTTTGAGTACAACAATGAATACTATGGCAAAAAGAAATAAGGTGGCCACCTCATTCCAGATGCGAAGTTGAGTGGAAGAGTATTTGTAAACTCCTCTCTTCATTTGGCTAAATAGTTTTTGACAAATGAAATGGTAAAGAAAAAGACCTAATACGAATAAGACTTTTAAATGAAACCAAGGCATGGTCCAAAACCCACTTTCTATGGCTAACCAAGTCCCGACGACAAAAGTAATAATTGCAGATGGCCAGGCTATGATGTTCCAAAGCCGGCTTTGCATCAAAAGCAATTGCTTGAGTAATATGGACTTTTCAGGCTCTTCTTTCTGAGAGGCCTCAGTAGCGTATATAAATAACCTCACCATATAGAACAACCCGGCAAACCAGGTGACTACAAAAATGATGTGGAGGGCTTTTAGATATAAATAGGTCATCGCAATAATATGGGCAAATATAAATGCGAAGTGCATAATCCCAACGCCAAGTGAAAATTAAAGAAATTTCTAAGTGGTATTGGAGTAGTGGTAATTGTTTGGGTGGGTGTTAATGTAATTAGTTGGTCAAAATAATAACACCTCAAGGATATGAAGAATAATGGATCAGACATACTTCTAGAATACGGGGAGAAAGTACTTTCCTCAAGCCAAATCATTTACCAGAAAGATGATTACATCTTTAAAATCAATGAGCCTTCGGATTTGATATATTTCATTGAAAAGGGAAGTGTGAAGTTGGCAAAGGAAGATGGATCTGGTCATGAAGTGGTGAAATCTATTCTTAGTAAAGGAAGCATATTCGGTGAAATGGCACTAGTAGAACAGGAAAAGAGGGAAGAGTATGCTCGCGTATTGTCCAATGACACCACCGTTCGTGTGTTAGTGGTTCGAGAATTGTTGGATGCGGCCAAAACTGATCAGTCATTATTTTCGAGAGTACTAAGTTTGATGGGACGAAAGATCGAAAAGCTGGATAAGCGAATTGAATCTATTACTTCAAAAGATTCAAGAACCAGAATTGTTGAGTTTTTGAAAGAGCTGGCTGTAGAGAGTGGTCAGAAAGTAGGGTTTGAAACATTGATTCAAAATAACTTCACTCATAAAGATATTGCGAACCTAACCGGAACCTCTAGACAAACTGTAACCACCACTTTGAATCAACTCAAAGAAAAAAATGTAATCAACTTCGATAGAAGAAGGATACTAATTAGAGATGTGGATTTGCTAGTATAGCAAATCCTATTTTTTCTTGGCTTTCGCAGTCTTCTTTTTTGCGGGTGCTTTTTTCTTTTTAGCAGGAGCATTCTTCTCAATGATCGCTTGCACTTCATCTAAGCTAAGTGCCGCAGCGTCTACTGTTTTCGGTAGTTCTATTTTTACTCTGCCTTTTTTGATCACCGAACGTCCCCATCGTGCTTTTTCAACGACAATGCCTTCTTCCTCCCAGTTGTGAATGACTTTGTCAATCTCCTTTTGGATTTTTTCCTTTATCAATTCAACAATATCAGCTTCAGAAAGGTTGTCAAAATCGTATCGCTTGTTCACATTGATGAACATGCCATTCCACTTAATAAATGGACCAAAACGCCCAACTCCTTTTTGAACAGGAAGTTCATCGTAAAAGGCCACTGGAGCATCTGCTTTTTGCTTTTCTTTTATCAATTCTATGGCACGATCCAGACTTAAAGTCAAAGGATCTTCATCCTTTCCAATAGATACAAATTTATCATCATGCTTGATGTAAGGTCCAAATCTCCCTATGGCAATGCTTATGACTTTGCCTTCAAATTCACCCACATCTCGTGGTAATTTGAAAAGTTCAAGCGCATCTTCTAAAGTGATATTGTCCAGAAACTGGCCTTTCTTAAGACTTGCGTATTTAGGCTTTTCTGCCTCTTCGTCTTCACTGGTTTCGCCCATCTGAACCATAGCGCCGAATCGTCCCATTCGGGCGATGATAGGTTTTCCAGTCTCAGGATCGTTACCAAGTTCTCTCACTTTACCAATTTCTGAACGTTCCACCTGTTCAGTATCTTCAACCGTCTTATGAAATCCATCATAAAACGATTCGATCATCGCATTCCAGGTCTTTTGGCCGTGAGCGATTTCATCAAATTCCTTTTCTACATTGGCCGTAAATGAATAGTCTATGACATTGGGGAAGTAATCCACTAGAAAGTCATTTACGATCATTGCAATGTTGGTAGGGAAGAGTTTGTTTTTCTCTGCACCAGTGATTTCTGTTTTCTCACTGATGACTACTTCGCCATCTTCCAGAACGATCTCAGTATATTTTCTTTCTTGGCCTTCTCTGGCTTCTTTTACCACATATTCTCTACGCTGAATAGTAGAGATGGTAGGCGCGTAAGTAGACGGACGTCCAATGCCCATCTCTTCTAATTTTTTCACCAAACTAGCTTCAGTATATCTAGCCGCATGTCTGGTAAAGCCTTCTCGGGCTTTCATTATACTCAAATCAAGTACCTGTCCGATTTCCAATGGAGGTAGCATGCCTTTGCTTTCTTCTTCGTCGTTTTCGTCGTCTGTGGATTCAGTATATACTTTTAGAAAACCTTCAAACTTCACTACTTCACCAGAAGCGGTTAAATTTTCATCTCTTGTCGAAACACCAATGGTGGCTACCGTTTTCTCTATTTCAGCATCTGCCATTTGAGAAGCAATAGCTCGTTTCCAAATCAAATCGTAGAGTCTTCTCTCGCTTTCGTCGTTGCCTGCTGATCGGTTCGAGAAGTTCGTAGGTCTGATAGCTTCGTGAGCTTCTTGAGCAGAAGCATTCTTAGTTTTGAATTTTCTTGTTTTCACGAAATTGTCACCATAGCTAGATGCAATTTCATTTTTAGCCCCATTGATCGCTTCGTCCGAAAGATTCAATGAATCTGTTCTCATATAAGAGATCTTACCAGCTTCGTACAATTTTTGAGCGACACTCATGGTACGTGCTACAGAAAAACCAATTTTTCTACTGGCTTCTTGTTGCAGGGTAGAAGTCGTAAATGGAGGAGCGGGTGATTTTTTTCCAGGCTTTTTCTCCAGGTTTTTAATATCGTAAGAGGCGCCTACACAATCACTGATAAATGACTCGGCTTCTTCTTTTGTTTTGAATTTTGAAGGAAGTTCTGCGTTTAATATTTTGCCTTTGTCGAGGGTAAACTCAGCGGTAACTTTAAAAGAAGATACGGGTACGTGTTCTGAGATTTCTCTTTCTCTATCTACGACCAATCGCACGGCAACAGATTGCACACGTCCAGCAGACAAGCCAGTCTTAATTTTTTTCCAAAGAATAGGAGAGAGTTCAAAACCTACTAATCTGTCTAGCACTCTTCTTGCTTGCTGCGCATTTACTAAATCTACATTTAAAGATCTTGGGTTGTTGATCGCATGGCTGATTGCATTCTTCGTGATCTCGTGGAATACAATCCTTTTGGTTTTGGATTCATCCAATTTCAAGGCCTCTTGTAAGTGCCAGGAAATCGCTTCTCCTTCGCGGTCATCATCACTCGCGAGGTAGATAGTCTCTGCACCCTTAGCTAATTTTTTTAAGTCTCTGATGACATCCTTTTTGTCTTTGGAGACTTCATAGGTAGGTTGAAATCCGTTTTCTATGTCAATAGCATTGTTTCCTTTCTGAAGGTCCCGGACATGACCATAACTCGAAGCTACTTTATAGTCTTTACCCAAATACCCCTCAATCGTTTTCGCCTTGGCGGGCGACTCTACTATTACCAGATTCTTCGACATAGAATTTGAAATTAATTCCTAAAAGCGTCAAAGATGACTAAAAAAAATTGATTTTAGCAAATACGAAATTTAGATTTCTAAATAAATTGCTCAATTGTAATACGGATTACATCTCATGAACAAAGAACTTTTTCTAGTAAGACACGCAGAAGCGGACTCCACAAATTTCGATATCAAGGATATTGAAAGACCATTAACTTCGGACGGCGAAATAGATGCATCTAAATTGGGCAAAACCATGGCTGATCTATTGGGTACGCCAGATTTGATCTTATCTAGTACAGCCATTCGTACACGAACAACTACCGCTCTACTTGCTGAACAGCTGGGGTATGATCCGGTAAATGTGGATTTTTTGGAAGACCTATATGAGTCGTCTACACGCATCTTACTTCGGGTGATTAATGAGCTGGAAGAAAAAAATAATAAAGTAGTAATCGTAGCACATAATCCTGCCATTACTTATTTGGCTGAGTATGTGAGTGGAGCTGTGATCGGTAATGTATCTCCGGCAGGATTGGTTCATTTGAAGTTTGATGGTGCTTGGGCTGAGGTATCTCAGAACAATATGGAGTTGGTGAAATATCACAAGCCAGTTCGTCCGGCACAGACCTGATTATGTCCAGCTTATCTAATTATGATCCCAGTGCAGTAGGTGTTAAAGGTTCCATCTTTGGATTGCCTTTCGGTGAAGAAGATTCAAGAATCATACTATTGCCTGTGCCATGGGACGCTACCGTTTCTTATTCGGCTGGCACGGCGGAAGGGCCTCAGGCTATTCTGGATGCTTCTGCCCAATTGGACCTTGAAGTAGTAGGAAGGGAAGCGCCATGGAAGCAAGGAATTTGGATGGCGCCAATTGATGAAACGATAAGAAACAAGAGTCAAAATTTAAGAACGCTTGTAGAACCATATATTGATGCCTTAGAGGCTGGAGAGGAGTATGCGGATATGGCAACTGTCATTGAGTCTGTAGATCAAGGTACGAGTGAATTAAAAACAAAACTTAAAAGTCAAGCTTTATCCTATCTTAATAAAGGTAAAATAGTAGGCTTGGTGGGAGGTGATCATAGTACGCCCTTGGGCTATCTCGAAGCGCTAAACGATAAGTACGATGACTTTGGGATTCTACAGATCGACGCACACCTAGATTTGCGCAAAGCCTATGAGGGATTCGAGCATTCCCATGCGTCAATCATGTATAATGCTTTGAAGTTATCCAATATTTCCAAATTGGTGCAGGTAGGGATTCGTGATTTTTGTGAGGAGGAAATGGAAATGGCAAATTCGGATCAGCGAGTGGCCGTCTATTTTGATCAGGAATTGAAATGGCAGCAGTTTGAAGGAACGACCTGGCATTCTTTGTGTAAAGAAATGGTAGCGCAGCTACCTGATAAGGTTTATATCAGCTTTGATATCGACGGGCTACAGCCTTTTTTATGTTCTGGGACGGGGACACCAGTTCCGGGAGGTTTGAGCTTCGAAGAGGCAGTTTATCTGATCCATCAAGTGAAAGCTTCGGGTAGAGATATCATAGGCTTCGATCTGAATGAAGTCGCTCCGCAAACGGACGACAAAGAATGGAATGCGAACGTAGGAGCGAGGGTGTTGTATGCGCTTTGTGGGGTGTGTAGTTAGTTTTTCTTATATGTCAAAAAGAAAAGGAATTACTACTAGAAATCAAATTTTAGCTGGGTGGACAGTGAGTATTTATACACTGGGGTCTTTGCTTTATTTAGCATACATGGTTCATAGATTCGGTAACTCAGATATAGAGTTCTTTCTTAATACAAGCCTAGTTTTATTTCTTGTGTTTTTCATCCCACATCTTGCCATTCACTTGAATTATTATTATTCTAATAAAAATGACTCTTTTGGTTATGATGATTTAAAACGAGAAGTTTCTTTCGAAAGAGATGGGCTTGTTGTTACTTATGAATTGGATAAAGTTGAATCTTTAACACAATTTAGATCTGGTCCATTTGCCGAAAAAAGGGCTAGGATGTTTCCTTGGGATAAATATAATTATTCAATAGTCAGATTTAATAGTGGTGAAGAAATCCTAATTACTAGTTTACTAGTTCCACAATTAGAACTTGATATTGATGATGCAAGAAAAACTTTGAATAAAAGATTCTATTGCTGGTCACCCAAGAGGTAAAGCATATTTCAGATAATGACCTATCCCTTATCCTTAAAAACCTGAACCAGCGCCGTCTCCGATAATAAAATATTTCAAAGTAGTCTTAATGGGACTTCTTGATTTATTTGTCTACATAATGTCGCAAAGAATCAACGTAGACTTTAGTCTTTAAGTGGGTCTTTTCCTTTATCGTATTTATTGATTCTTCATATAAAGAAATTAGCACTAATTCATGGCCACATAACTGAGACATTTGTAGATAGAATACCATTATCGTCAAATCAATTTCATCCATTCTGTGGGAATCCTTACTAAAATAAGTGTCCATTATTTTAGGAACAGTATTATCAGTAAGTGCTTTCTGAAAATCATAGGTTCTTGTAATAGATTGAAGGATTTCATAATCAAATTCCGAAAATATACCTGTTTCCTTAGAGGTCTCCCATGCACTACTGATGAGCATCGAATTGATTAACCCACTTTTATCCAATAGAGGGCTTAAATCAAAAAAATCAGCTTGTTTTAGCTCTTGTTCTAACTCAGGTTTTAACCCATTAGTAAGACTATCCAGTCTATTAATAACAGCTAGATGATCTTTATTCCAGCTTTTTATATTCCAATAATTCCGATAGAGCTCTTTGTGGATGCTTTCAATGGCAATTTCCTTTTCCTGAGTGATCTTATAATTTTCGGCAGTTTTGTTAATAAAGAGAGCAAATAGCACGCTAAATACAATCAAGATGCCATCTATGAAATGTTTTTTTGTTGTTGAGTTGGCCAAGGTTAAATCGATTAATTGCTAAGAAAAAGTTTTCATTTACCTAATCTAATCAATTTTACATTTTTAATAATTCAGATGCACCGATTTGGCGTGATATATTAGTTTTTGAATACTTGCACCGGTGCCGTCTCCGATATCAAATACTTTTTCTGATTACTCGTGAGTTCGCAAAGACTTCGTGTGCGACGGACTTCTAGTTTTCTGTACACCTTTTTGTTGAATAAGAACTTGGCGCCAGCTTCCACTTCCTTAAGTAAAAGCCCTGATTTATGCTCATCATAATTCCGCAAAGCCACAAATAAAGCCTTGTCAGAAGTACTTGTCGCCTTTGGGTTTTTCATATGTCGGGCGAGTGGACCAAGGACATCCATGGGGATGATGTCTTCCCGCAGCATGGGAAGCATCAGCTTCTTAAACTGCAATTTCCATTCTTGCCCATGAGGTGATACACTTCGTTGATGTTTTTCAAAGGTGAACAGGTGTGCCACTTCATGGATGTACGTTACCAAAAATGCATATGGATTCAAGTCATGATTGACAGAAATCGAATGTGATCTCGTTGCCGGATCGTAGCGATAGTCGCCGTATTTGGATTGTCGCTTTCGAGTGATTCGGAAATTAAAACCCAATTCACTCCAAAGCGAGTAACAATAATCCACCGCCTTTTCTGGCAGGTGGTTCTCAAACAATCTGCGATGTTTGGCCTCCGACAATCTTATTTCTGTCTAAAGTAGATTTTAATTGGCACCCCTCTAAAATCAAAATGTGAGCGCAACTTATTCGTCAAGAACCTTTCGTAAGGCTCTTTGATGTATTGTGGTAGATTACAAAAGAATGCAAACGAAGGCGTACGAGTTGGCAATTGCGTTACATATTTGATTTTGATGTGCTTGCCTTTGAGCGCTGGCGGTGGGTAGTGCTCGATTTCAGCCAGCATGGCATCGTTTAGTTCAGAAGTGGTGATTCTTCTGGTTCTATTGGTATTTACTTCGATGGCCAGTTCGATGGCTTGGAAGATTCTTTGTTTCTCAGTGACAGAAGTGAAAATGATCGGAATATAAGAGAGAGGATTGCCCAGCTTCTCTTGAATATCTTTTCTGAATTTATCTGCTGTTTTACTGTCTTTATCTTCAATCAGGTCCCACTTATTGACCATAATCATGATACCCTTTTTGTACTTGTCTGCCAGAGTGATGATGTTCATGTCTTGTGCCTCAAAACCACGCTCGGCGTCTATCATCACTATACAAACATCACTGTCTTGTAAGGACTGAATGGCGCGTAAAACAGAGTAAAATTCAATATCCTCTTTGACCTTGGCTTTCTTTCTGATTCCTGCGGTATCGGTCAGAATAAAGTCTTTGCCAAAAAGCTTATATCTGGTATTGATCGCATCTCTGGTAGTACCAGCGATGTCAGTCACGATAGACCGGTCTTTACCAAGCAGGGCATTCAGGAAAGACGATTTTCCAGCATTAGGTCTCCCTAGTATTGATATTCTTGGCACACCTTCTTCAGGGTTTTCGATATCACTATCTTCGAAATGTTCAACTACAGCGTCAAGCAAATCACCTGTACCTGCGCCACTAGTAGAAGCTATCACATGAATGTCGCTTTCTAACCCCAGTCCATAAAATTCATTGGACATCAAAGTCAAGTCTGGATTGTCTGCTTTATTAGCCACCACGAAAACAGGCTTTTTTAATTCTCTAAGTATGTTAGCAAAATCCTTATCCATGTCTGTCATGCCATCATGGCAATCAACCATGAATAGGATCACGCTTGCTTCATCCAAAGCTAGTTTTACCTGATCTCTAATCGCTTCTTCGAATATGTCGTCCGATCCAGTCACGTATCCACCAGTGTCAATTACAGTAAAGTACTTGCCATTCCATTGGCCAAAGCCATAATGACGATCACGTGTCACCCCACTCTCATTATCCATAATGGCTTTTTTCCTCTCGACGAGTCTGTTGAAAAGAGTAGATTTTCCTACGTTTGGGCGGCCTGTTATTGCTAGTATATTCGACAAAGCGATTTGATTTTTTTGAAGTCGCAAATTTAGACATAATAAGGTATTCGAAAGGATGATCCTTGATCGAATTTTAGTTTAGAAATGACTACCTCCAGTTTCTTGAAAATCGAGGCTAAATCATCTCTCGTTTAACAATTATTATCAATTGAGTTAATATTTTAAAATCCATGTTGATAATTCAACATAAGACGATTTGAAAAGCCAAAGTCTTTATAGATTTGTCGTATTAGAATAGTGAAAATCCATGTCGGCAGAAGAGGCAAAAAAAGAAATAGCATCCTTAAGCGAACAGATCAATTATCATAATCAGAAATACTATCAAGAGAGTATTTCTGAGATATCTGATTTTGATTTTGATCAGCTATTGAATCGACTCATTCAGCTAGAGACAGATTTCCCTGAATTGAAAAAAACAGATTCTCCTTCTCAGCGTGTAGGAGGAACTATTACCAAAAATTTCGAGACTGTCGTACACAAATACCCAATGCTTTCATTGGCCAACACCTATTCACCAGAAGAGTTGAAAGATTTTGACGGAAGGGTGAGCAAAGGTCTGGAAGGTGAAAGCTATGAATATGTCTGTGAATTGAAATTTGACGGTGTGGCTTTGAGTCTGACCTATGAAAAAGGAGAGCTCACGCGAGCAGTAACTAGGGGAGATGGCACCAAAGGTGATGATGTAACTGCCAATGCCAAAACCATTCGTTCGATTCCGCTGAGTTTAGCCGCCCAGGATGTACCAGAAAGCTTTGAGGTAAGAGGAGAGGTGTTCATGCCTAACTCCGTTTTTGAAGAACTAAACAAACAAAAAGTAGCTGATGGAGAGGAGCCTTTGGCTAATCCACGAAACACAGCTTCAGGAACTTTGAAGATGCAGGATTCTTCAGTGGTTGCTTCCAGGAAATTAGATTGTTATCTGTATAGTCTGATGACAGATAGAAATGCTGTGCCTACTCATTTTGACGCGGTAGAGTCCTTAGCCAAATGGGGATTTAATGTATCACCAACCTACAAGAAATGTAAGAGCATCGATGAGGTGTTGGAGTATATTGCACTTTGGGAAGAGAAACGTCATGAGTTGCAAGTAGAAACTGATGGCATCGTAATTAAAGTGAATAGCCTCAAGCAACAAAACGACTTGGGCTTCACTGCCAAAAATCCTCGATGGGCCATAGCCTACAAATACAAAGCGGAAAGCGCTACTACAAGATTGAATGGCGTGACTTATCAGGTGGGGCGCACGGGGTCAGTAACGCCTGTAGCTGAATTAGAGCCTGTTCTTTTAGCAGGTACTACGGTTAAACGAGCTTCCTTACACAATGCCAATGAAATCCAGCGACTGGGTGTTAGAATTGGTGATCAAGTGCACGTAGAAAAAGGAGGGGAGATCATTCCGAAAATCACAGGGGTTGACCTAGCTCAACGACCCAGTGACTCTGAGGAGCTTTTGTACATAGAAAATTGTCCTGAATGCGATACAGCTTTAGTGAGATACGAAGGCGAAGCCAACCACTATTGTCCTAATATAGAAGGATGTCCACCACAGATTAAAGGACGAATAGAACATTTTATTCATCGTAAGGCGATGGATATAGATTCTATGGGTGAGCAGACCATTAAAGCGCTGTTTGAAAAAGGATTGCTAAAAAATATTTCAGATTTATATGATTTGAAATATGAAGACTTGATAGATCTTGAAGGATTTCAGGACTTAAGTGTGAAAAATCTTTTAAAGGGAATAGAAGCATCCAAACAAGCACCATTCGAACAAGTGTTGTTTGGGATGGGAATTCGTTTTGTAGGGAAGACGGTGGCTGAGAAGCTAGCCATACACTTTAAGAACATGGATGCTTTGATGTCGGCTGATTTTGAATCTCTAATTGCAGTACCCGAAATTGGTGACCGTATTGCGGAGAGCCTCATTCAATATTTTGCCAAGGAAGAAAACCGTACCCTCATTCAAAAATTGAAAGCAGCAGGACTCAATTTTGAGGTTGACGAAAGTCAGTTTCAAACCAGTAGTGATGTGCTTGGCGGAAAGACATTTGTTATTTCAGGTGTATTTGAAAAATATGGAAGAGATGAGCTCAAAGGCATCATCAAAGACCATGGGGGTAAAGTGGTGAGCTCGATTTCAGGAAAATTAGATTATTTGGTTGCCGGGGATAAAATGGGACCAGCTAAGCTAGAAAAAGCAGAAAAACTCAACATCAACATCATATCCGAATCTGATTTCGATCAGATGATCAATTGAAATCCAGAAAATGATAAGAAAGATTTTATTAAAGATAAAGACAGGGTTAGCGCTAAAAAAGAATGATGCTATTCGCGTGTCTGATGCTTATAAGGAAGCTAAAAAGATTGGTTTGTTGTATAGTTTGGATGAAAATAGATCAGAAGAACTAGTGAAGGATTTGATTGAGAAATTTGAATCAGATCAAAAACAAATTAGTGCGATGACATTTGTGCCCGTAGCAGCCAAACTGAGTGATCCTGGTTATGCCTATTTTAATGAGAAGGATTTAAATGCTAAAGGTAATTGGTCTAAGGAAACAGTAAGCCAATTCAAAAATGAACCATTTGATTTTTTGGTTAGCTTGGATTGGAATCAGAATAAGTACACACAAAATATATTGGCTGGTTCGAAAGCTAAATGTAGGGTGGGAAGGTATGAAGAAGGCAAGGATCAGTATTTTGAAATGATGATTAACCCCAATGATGATAAATATGCGTCTTATCTCACGCAAGTGTATCACTATTTAACAAATGTAAGAAATGGATAAATTTAGAGGGACAGGAGTGGCGTTAGTGACGCCTTTTATGGATGATTTGAGTGTGGACTATGATGCACTTGAAAAGTTGGTTAATCATGTAAGCGATGGAGGTGTTGACTATCTGGTGGTCATGGGAACTACCGCGGAATCGCCTACATTGACTGGTAAGGAGAAGTTGGAAGTTTTGAAGTTTGTTAAGTCAAAAAATACTAAAAACCTTCCAATCGTATATGGTTTGGGTGGAAATGATACGCAGGCTTTGGTTGACAAATTCAAGAAGTTTGATATAGAAGTGGATGCCTTTTTAGTAGTCTGTCCATTTTATAATAAACCATCGCAGCGAGGCTTACAATTGCACTATGAGGCCATAGCTGACGTAGCACCAAAACCAATCATTCTTTATAATGTTCCAAAGAGAACTTCGGTTAATATGGTGACTAAAACCGTGATTGCATTATCTCAGCATCCTAATATTATCGGAATCAAAGAAGCGTCAGGGGATACGGTTGTGCAAGCGGAGGAAATTGCTCGTAAAATGCCTGACGACTTTATCCTTACCTCGGGTGATGATGATCTCATTACACCATTTATTAAATGTGGCGGGATAGGAGTAATTTCTGTAATTGCGAATGCATTGCCAGGACATACTTCTGATTTGGTCAATGCAGCACTTGCTGGAGACTTCTCCAAATCAAAAGTAATGGCCAATGATATGGAAGAAATGCTAAGACTGATATTCTCAGAAGGAAATCCAACTGGCGTAAAAGCACTTTTGCAACAAATGGGAATAGGCAACGGAAAACTTAGACTTCCCCTGGTTGAGGCAAGTGAATCTCTGCGGACTCAGATTGCCGAAGAGTACAAAATATTGGACACAAAAAAAGGGATGATATAATCATCCCTTCTTGTTTCTTATTAATCAGTGGATTAACCTTGGTTCTTGATGTCTTGAACTTCGATTCTGATTTCTTGAGCAAGATTCTTAAGCTCCTGCATTCCTTTTCTTACTCTAGTACCAGCAGCTTGATTCTTTTTATCGTAGAATTTTTCGAAATCTCCCTCTAAAGAAGCGATAAGGTCTCTAACTTCATTAAATCTTTTCATATTGTTTTACTATTTAAGGTTATTGAATATTAAACAAGAGTTGGCAATTTATACTAAAAAACCATAAATCAATGGCGTAGGCCATGTTTTTTAATAATTTTTTAAGTTATGCCAATTGTGTTATTTCTGCATCTCTATAAACACCTGCATCTAGCTTTTCTTTGATGGCCTCGAATACTGTAATAGTTTCCTTCACATCGTCCAAGCTGTGCGCAGCTGTTGGTATGATTCTGAGCATGATAACATCCTTAGGTACAACAGGATACACTATCATAGAACAGAAAATGTTATAGTTGTTTCTAAGATCAGTAATCATGTTGGCAGCCTCTTTCCATCCACCATTCAAAAGAACTGGAGTCACGGGAGACTGAGTTTTGCCTAAGTTAAAGCCTTTCTCTCTTAAGCCAGATTGAATGGCATTTACTATAGTCCAAAGTTTATCTTTCATCTCAGGACGCGTTTTCAAAAGCTCTAATCTTTTCAATGCACCGATTACTAGTGGCATTGGAAGAGACTTTGCGAAAATCTGAGATCTTACATTATACTTTAAGAATTCGATTACATTCTTATCACCTGCTACAAAGGCACCAATACTGGCCATTGATTTTGCGAAAGTAGAGAAGTAAAGGTCGATTCCATCCTGACATCCTTGCTCTTCACCTGTTCCGGCACCAGTTTTACCCATAGTACCAAATCCGTGTGCGTCATCTACAAGAAGTCTGAATTCAAATTTCTTTTTAAGCTCAATTACACCAGCCAGGTTGCCCATACTTCCCGACATACCAAAAACACCTTCGGTGATTACTAATACACCGCCGCCGTTTTCTTTGGCTAATTTCTCGGCTCTTACAAGTTGCTTTTCTAAGCTCTCCATGTCATTATGGAGATATACAAATCTTTTACCTACGTGAAGTCTCAATCCATCGATGATGGATGCGTGACACTCAGCATCGTAAACTACAACGTCTTTTCTGTTTACCACAGCATCAATGATGGACATGATACCTTGGTAGCCGTAGTTAAGCAACTGGCAAGATTCCTTCATTACGAAGTCACCTAATTCTTGCTCCAATTGCTCGTGATATTTTGTATTACCAGTCATCATTCTGGCACCCATAGGATAAGCTAATCCCCAGTCTTCAGTGGCTTTAGTATCGGCTTCTCTTACCTCCGGCATATTTCCTAACCCAAGGTAGTTGTTTAAACTCCAGGTTAAGACCTCTTTGCCTCTGAACTGCATACGAGGAGCGATTGGTCCTTCCAACTTTGGAAACATATAAAAATTAGTGTTGTCCATGTCGGAGTGCTGACCTAGAGGGCCTCTATCCTCATTAAATTTTTCAAATAAATCCATTAATTTGCTTTGATTTAATGCAACAATGCTGTTTTTAAAACGAGTGCAAAGTTAACATTTCTGCTAACATTTACGCAATATTATTTGATATTCCCGATAGCAATTTCTTTGCCAATATTTCATCTATATTCGCTATTTGATAGATGATTCGAACAATACTTTACCCCAAATGAAGAATATTAAGAAGATATTAATCGCCAATCGAGGAGAGATTGCCATTAGAGTAATTCGTTCTGCAAAAGAAATGGGTATCGCTACAGTTTCCGTTTTTAGCGAAGCTGACCGATTAGCCCCTCATGTAAAACTTGCTGATGAAGCCGTATGTATTGGGCCTGCAGCCTCGTCACAGTCTTATTTGGTAATTGACAAAATCATTCAAGTATGTAAAGATTTGAATGTAGATGCCGTACATCCAGGTTATGGCTTTTTGTCTGAGAATGCGGAATTCGCCAGGCAGCTCAAAAAATCCAACATCATTTTAATAGGTCCTTCGGCTGAATCTATGGAGGTTATGGGGGATAAGTTGGCTGCCAAGCAGGCAGTGGCTACCTACAATATCCCTATGGTTCCTGGTATCAATGAGGCTATTGAAGATTTGGAGCTGGCAAAGAAAGTGGCCAGTGAAATTGGATATCCGGTGCTTATCAAAGCCAGTGCAGGAGGAGGGGGCAAAGGTATGAGAGTGGTAGAAGAACCTGAGGGTTTGGAAGAGGGGATGACCCGTGCGATAAGTGAGGCAAAATCTGCCTTTGGAGATGGGTCTGTTTTTATCGAGAAATACATAGGCTCACCAAGACATATTGAGGTTCAGGTTTTAGGAGATGAACATGGAAACATTCTTCACCTTTTTGAACGTGAATGCAGTATTCAACGCCGTCATCAAAAAGTGATTGAAGAGGCGCCTTCATCTATTTTTAATGAAGAGAAAAGAAAGGCAATAGGAGAAACTGCTATCAACGTGGCTCGAGCATGTAATTATGTTGGTGCAGGAACAGTGGAGTTTATTGTGGATGAAAATCATGATTTCTTTTTCCTAGAAATGAATACCAGGCTGCAAGTGGAACACTGCGTGACAGAGGAGATTACTGGTATTGATTTGGTGAAGGAACAAATAAAAGTAGCTAGAGGCGAGAAGATAAGTTTTGCTCAAGATGATCTGAAAATCAATGGTCATGCGCTAGAGGTTCGTGTCTACGCAGAAAATCCTAAGAACAACTTTCTTCCAGATATCGGGAAACTAATTACCTACAAAAGACCGCAAGGACCTGGTGTGCGTGTAGACGACGGATATGAAGAAGGGATGGATATTCCTATTCATTATGACCCAATGATAGGCAAGCTGATTACAAAAGGAGCCACCAGGAAGGAAGCCATAGATCGCATGACTCGTGCTATTGATGAATTTCAGATCAATGGAATTGAGACTACTTTGTCATTTTGTAAGTATGCCATTAATCACGAAGCATTCGTTAGTGGTAATTTTGATACCAAGTTTGTGGACAATCATTTTACACCCGACGTTTTAGATGGGAAGAATGAAGAAGAAGAGAAAATTGCTGCAGTGATGGCAGTGATGGCATTGGCTGAAACAAATCCTACCGTAAAGAGTACCAATAAGAGTTCAAAACAATGGAAGGCTAGAAATACCTACCGTTAATAATAGTATAGAACTCTATGGCGGAAATAAAACCATTGCGCGCTTGGCGCTATAATGAAAAATTAGGAGAGCGTATTGATGAACTCACCTCTCCTTTGTTTGATGTAGTCTCCGAAAAGTATCGTGAGAAACTATATCAAAATGAATTCAATAGTATTCATATATCTGTACCTCAAGAAGGGCCAGACGGTGAGTTGTTGGATCGGAGAATTGAAGACTGGAAATCCAAAGGGGTTATCGTACAAGATAAGACTCCAGCTATATATGTATACTATCAGTACTTTAAATTGCCTGGTAACGATAAATCATTTTGCCGTAAGGGGTTTATATGTAATATCAGGCTGTACGACTGGGAAGAAAAAGTATTACTGAGACATGAGGATACGATGCCTCATTCAGTAGACGATCGTAAAAAACTTCTAGAACACACTCAATTGCATGTAAGTCCGACTCACGGATTATATACAGATCCCACCAATAGTATTGAAAAATACATGGACGATGCGATTTCATCTCCTGTGTATGATTGTGAGGACTATCAAGGTGTGAGAGATGTATTGGGAGTGATACATGACTATAAAGTCATTCAAGAGATCATTACACTGCTGAAAGACAAGCAAGTAGTCTTAGCGGATGGGCATCATAGATACCAAGGGGCGCTGGCTTACCTGCATGAACAACGTGAAAATAACTCGTCACATACTGGAGATGAGCCCTATAATTTTCATACCATGTATCTGACTAATATGGAGTCAGATGACCTTCGAATCTTCCCGACTCATCGATTGATTAGAAAAGTTAAAAAATTTGATCCAGAGAGTTTTTTGGAAAAACTCTCTGAGTATTTTTTAATTCGATCCTTAGATAATGAGGAAGATGTTTCGGAGGTGATTTCTGGAAAGAAGTGGGCCTTTGGATTGATGATGGGTGAAGAGGTGTATAAAATTCGCTTACGACAAGAGAAATACTACGAAATAGAGTGGGAGATCCCTGAGGTGGTGAAGCAGTTGGATGTTACTATTCTTCATTATTTTATTATGGAGAAAGTCTTGGGTATCAAAAAGGAAAAGCAGCCAAGTTCTAAAAAGATTAGATTTGAGCGCAGCATGTCAACCTGCATCAAAAAAGCGATTTCGGAAAAAGTTCAGGCAGCTATTATTACGCAAGAGATTCCTATGCAGACAGTAAAAGATGTCTGTTTCTCAGGCTATACGCTGCCACAAAAATCAACTTATTTTTACCCGAAGGTAATTTGTGGATACCTATTTGGATCAATTAAACCAGAAGACAACAATGCAAAAATTGATCGTAGCTTCTAACTCGGCTCGACGTCAGCAATTGATGAAAGATGCCGGATTTAAATTTGAAGTTCATGTGCTGGATGTAGATGAAGTGCTAGAAGCCGACATTTCGAATGAAACGGCTGCTGAATATTTGGCAGAGAAAAAGAACAAAGCCTATCGTGCCATATTCAAAGATGAAGTGATTATTACTTCTGATACAGTAGTGGTTTCAAATGGGGAGATTCTGGGTAAGCCCAAAGACGAACAGGAAGCATTTCAGATGATTGAATCTATGTCAGGAGGATCGCATCAAGTCATATCGGGTGTTTGTATATCCGGTCCGGGTCATAAAGTGAGTTTTAGCGATGTGACTCATGTTCAATTTGAGGAGTTGTCACCAGAAGAAATAAACTATTACATTGAAAACTATAAGCCTTTTGATAAAGCAGGTAGCTATGGTATCCAAGAATGGATAGGAATGATAGGGATTCAATCCATCCAAGGTTCATTTTACAATGTAATGGGATTGCCGATCAATAAAGTGTATCAAATCCTGTGTTCAGAATTTGGGATTTCACCTTTGGTTTGATTTATAAAAAAAATAGCTCAGGGTTTAAACCCTGAGCTATTTTATTATTAGGCGTCACTTCGACCGTAAGGGAGAAGTCCCCAGCCTTACAGCCAATAGAAGGGGATATCTCCGCTGCGCGTCGATATGACGTGTTTAAAACCTAAACAATCTTCCAGCTTCTCCCCAAGGAATCCTTGAGAGCATCAATACTAATGCGATAGAGAAGAAGATCAACTGTGCTTTGAATTTTTCAGGGTCTGTGGCTGCTTTTTTAGCTTTGGCTTTCCCAATAGATGCCGCTGCAATAGCCAACACCATCACGAAGGCATGTTCTACAGCCCAAAATCTAAGTGTCGCATTTTTCATAACAGACTCAGACCCTCCAAATGCCTGATAGGCATATGGGCTAACAAAATAAAGAATCAAGCCCAAGACAAAAGTCAGGTGCAAAGTGCCAACAAAGGCTGCGGCCAGACCTTTTTCAGATTTGCCATAGACCAAATTGCCATTCTTGCCTGCAAAGGATTTGTAGATGTTTATCAAGGCTAGGATTAAAACTACCCATCTCAACCAAGAGTGTGCAAAAAGAAGTACGTTATACATAGTGTTGAATTTCTAGTGAAGTGGCTAAGGTAATACAGACAAAAAAAAACCCTAACGATTTCGACAGGGTTTCTTTACAAAGAGATAAATTAATTATCTCTTGCTCATATCTACGTATGGCCTTTCAGTTTCACCGACATATACTTGTCTTGGTCTGCCGATCGGTTCATTGTTTTCTCTCATTTCTTTCCACTGAGCGATCCAACCTGGTAGTCTACCCAAGGCGAACATCACGGTAAACATTTCAGTAGGAATTCCTAATGCTCTGTAGATAATTCCAGAATAGAAATCTACGTTAGGGTAGAGGTTTCTTTCTACGAAGTAAGGATCGTTCAATGCTACTTCTTCCAAACCTTTAGCGATATCCAACACAGGATCCACTACGCCCAATTTTTCCAATACATCATCTGCAGCTTTCTTGATGATTTTGGCTCTAGGGTCGAAATTTTTGTACACTCTGTGTCCAAAGCCCATCAATCTGAACGGATCGTTTTTGTCTTTTGCTTTGTCCATCCACTTCTGCGTGTCTCCACCGTCAGCTTTGATGTTTTCTAGCATTTCGATCACTGCTTGGTTAGCTCCACCATGTAAAGGCCCCCAAAGTGCGTTGATACCTGCTGACAAAGAAACGTACAAACTAGCCTGAGAAGACCCTACGATTCTTACTGTAGACGTAGAGCAGTTTTGCTCATGATCTGCATGTAGGATCAA
The DNA here is from genome assembly GCF_033344935.1 of Reichenbachiella sp. Taxonomy (NCBI): domain Bacteria; kingdom Pseudomonadati; phylum Bacteroidota; class Cytophagia; order Cytophagales; family Reichenbachiellaceae; genus Reichenbachiella; species Reichenbachiella sp. The sequence goes on from NZ_JAWPMM010000001.1 coordinate 2,378,741, forward strand.
TAACTTATTTAGAGCTGCAGATACCACTGGATCCACATCATAGTCTTGCGAAGGCAAGTTGAACATCATGTGAAGGAAGTTGCTGCAGTAGTCCAAGTTGTTCTTAGGATACACTACAGGGTGTCCCATTTGGTTTTTGAAAGCCCAAGCGGCGAATGTTGGCATCTTAGCCAAAATTCTAACGATGCTCATGTATACCGCTTCTTTAGATCTGTTAGGATCCAAGCTCTCTGGGTAGAATGCTGTCATAGCAGTCACCAAAGAAGAAAGCACGCCCATTGGGTGGGAACTTGCAGGGAAACCGTCAAGAATTTTCTTGAAGTCCTCATGAACTAAGGTGTGATGCGTAATATCTTTCGTGAATGTTTCGTATTCAGCTGGAGTAGGCAATTCACCATATATCAATAGATAAGCCACTTCTAGAAAAGTAGAATTTTCTGCAAGCTCTTCTATTGAATAACCTCGGTGCCTCAAAATTCCCTTTTCGCCATCCAAAAAAGTTATGGCGCTTTGGGTTGCTCCAGTGTTTTTATACCCTGGGTCAAGGGTAATCAAACCACTTTCAGCTCTGAGTTTGCCAATATTGATGGCGGTCTCATTTTCGGTGCCCGTGATTAATGGAAGTTCAATGCTCTTATCTCCTACTTTTATTTCTGCGGTTTCTTCTGCCATTGATTTATTTTAATTAAGTGAAAGGACTAATATTTTTTTACGCGAAAATAGTGAATTCTTGCTTTTTTTAAAGCCTAATTATTGTTTAATATCAAAGGAAGGCCTTCGTCGCCACCCCCAATCACCACAACTTTCGAATTTGGCGACTTTGATAGCTCAATAGTAGCCTCAATTCCACGCATTTTCAGTAATTCGTTTGTTAAACTACTGTTAATAATTTTGTTCGCTACAGCTTCACCTTCGGCTGCAATCCTTTTTCTTTCTGCTTCGCTTTTCTCTTTGTCCAATCTGAATTGATAGGCTAAAGCTTCTTGCTCCTGCTGCAGTTTGTTTTCAATGGCCTGTTTGATTTGAGCGGGGAGATTGATTGCTCTGATCAATAGCGCTTTCATCAGGACATTATTTCCTTCAGCACTCAATACTGAAGATGTTTCGTCTTTGATGGCTCCTTCGACTTCGGATCTTTTAGTAGAGTAAATTTCTTCTGCTGTGTATCTACCCATGACTTGTCTCACTGAAGACCTTACTTCAGGAATCACTAATACATTAATGTATTCACTTTTAAAGTTCTCTTGGATTTCGCCAATTTTATCCTTCATAGGAGTAAATCTCACCGACACATCCACACTGATCGATAATCCGTTTTTGTCAAGCACATCCATGCTTTCTTCAACTTTCTTTTCAGAAACATCATAAACATAAATGGTGTTCCAAGGTGCTTTCATGTGCCATCCGGGTCTGATTACGTTGTTCTTATCCAATTCTCCGCTTACCGTATAAAAAACTACCGCACGCTCTGCTGGTGATATTTTATAAAAAAGACTAGATGAAAGACCTACTACTATAAAAAGAGCAAAGGCTGCTATAACTAATAAGGGTAAAAATTTTCTATTATCCATGGTATTAAGGGGATTTTGGTTATTTGAATTTCAAATGTACGACAAAGTATTTGCTCGGAGGTCAGTGATCAGGTCTTTTGTTTTTTCTTCTTTGCCGCAGGGAACAATATGTTGTTTAGTATCAATCTGTAACCTGGTGAATTGGGGTGAAGATTCAAATCTGTTGGTTCTTCGTTGACCAGATGCTGATAGTCTTCAGGATCATGCCCACCATAAAAGGTCCAAAAGCCTTTGCCGAAGACTCCATGAATGTATTTGGCTTCGTCGATAGATTTAGTTTCACCTAGTAGAACCACATCGGATTTTACTAGTCGTTTTTTGAAAGCAGTTGTCTGCCCCATAAATCCTTTGATGATGTGCTCGTGATTTTGAGTGAGCATAGTAGGGATAGGATCCCACTTGGCCGAAAATTGGAATAGGGAGAAGTAATCATTATTCTCGGTTAAACCTCGTTGATTAGGCTGGTTGTCGATATTTGAAAACTCGTATATGTATGGGTTTCGTTCAAGAGTGAAATTTTCGAAGGCAAATGTTTTAGAAAAGTCTAGCTTGTTTTGGGCTTGAGGATCTGCCGGGTCTCCATCAAACATACTCTCACAAATGTCTACGCCTTCAGCGGATAAGGCGATATCATAAGTATCTGTAGCAGAGCACATGGCAAATAGGAAACCACCACTGGCTACATAGGATTGTATTTTCTTCACGATGCCAAGTTTCAAGTGAGACACTTTGGTGAACCCATGCTTTCTGGCAGACTCCTCATATTCACGCTGCTGCTGCTGATACCAAGGGTAGTGTTGGTAAACACGGTAGAACCTGCCGTACTGACCGGTGAAGTCTTCATGGTGCAAATGAAGCCAGTCGTATTTTGGTAGTTCGTCGTACATGAGTTCGTCATCAAAAACTACATCGTATGGTATTTCGGCATAGGTTAGGACTAATGTTACTGCATCATCCCAGGGCTGTTTACTTTTTGGGGAGTAGACCGCAATTTTGGGATACTTCTCTAATTTCATGGCATCCATATTTGAAGACGGACTGGCAATCTCACTCAGAATACCATTAGCTTGTGCATCAGAAATCACCAAATAGCTCACACCTCGTATGATCAACTCGTTTTCGAAATTTTGATAATACTTAAACATAAAAGCCCCGCCCTTATAATTAAGTAACCAGTCTACTTCAATTTCATTTTGAAGTACCCAGTAGGCAATTCCATAAGCTTTTAGGTGATTGGCCTGAGTATTGTCCATAGGAAGGAGGATATGTGATCCTTTGAGTCCAAATGAAACAACCAGAAAGAATAATACTAAGGCTTTGCGCATATCCATGTTATTTGAATGCCAATTTACAAACTCTAGGTTTTTTTAAACTGAACTTTTAATTAATAGTTGCCTGGTTGTAATAAATTGCCTGGACATACGTCTAAATTCAGAAGCGTTTGTCTATGAATCTAATCGAAAACATCCGGGAAGCAGTTAAATCTATTTTAGCCAATAAACTTAGAACTGTTCTTACTGCAGCCATTATTGCTATTGGTATTACTTCTCTAGTCGGAATTCTGACTGCTATTGACGGTATCCAAAATTCTATCAATGATAGTTTCTCCAATCTTGGTTCCAATACATTTGTTATTGAGGACATAAGAGAAGAAAGAGGTAAGAAGTCTGGCAAAGCTCAAAAAAGCTATCCAGCATTGACCTTTGATGAAGTTTCACAGTTTGTGTCGAACTATAAAGTAGGAGAGGTGACTGCTTTATATACTACAGTTACGAGAAATGCAGAAATCAAGTATGGGTCTGAAGTAACCAATCCAAATTTTGCTGTGACAGGAGGTGACGTTAACTACTTATATGTGGAAGGTTATGATTTGGACGAAGGAAGAAGTATTTCGGCTTTCGAACATCAGAACGGTTCTAATGTGGTATTGATAGGTCATGAGGTACTGACTACCCTTTTTAAAGAAAATGAAAATGCCATTAATAAATCAATATCTTTTTTAGGGGCAAAATTCAAGGTAGTAGGCGTATTAGAGAAGCAAGGTTCAGAAGGAGGTAGAGCTGATCGTGCAGTTATTGTTCCTTTGAATGTTGCTAGACGATTGGCAAAAAACAGGACGCTTAATTACCGTATTGGTGTGTCCGTGAAAGACCCCATAAAAATGGAGCATTTAATGGGAGAGGCTACAGGCCTCATGAAGGCGATAAGACGGGATACACCCGGTAGCGAAGATTCGTTTGCCATTCAAGAAAAGAAGTCATTAGCAGAAAGGCTAGGGGAAATTACCGGCTATTTACAAATTGGAGGATTCACCATCGGTTTTATCACCTTACTCGGAGCGTCAATTGGCTTAATGAATATCATGCTGGTTTCCGTTACAGAAAGGACTCGAGAGATTGGAGTCCGCAAGGCAATGGGTGCTACACCTAAACGTATCCGCCAGCAGTTCTTAATTGAAGCTATTGTAATTACTCAGATTGGAGGCTTTGGTGGTGTTGTGATGGGTTTTGTAGTGGGCAACATTATTTCGCATTTTCTTGCCGACACATTTGTTGTTCCATGGCTCTGGATGCTTTTTGGTTTTGTAGTTGGTGTGATAGTAGGTCTACTATCCGGTTACCTTCCAGCACACAAAGCATCTAAACTAGATCCTATCGTTTCTTTACGTTTCGAATAGAAATTGTATTATTTTGGGATGGAGTTTCGTTAGAAGTAAAAATATTACGAAATTTACCTCATTCCCATAGTGAAAAATGAAGCGTAATTTAATTTTTCTTATAATCTTAATTGCTCAGACCTCTTTCGGTCAGGAACTTTTGTTGACAGGCGTCTACAAGGGTGAAGGATTGTATATTCAAAACCCATACAATGCTGATTCAGGTCGATTTTGTGTTCAGTCCATTTATGTGAATGGAAAAAAGACAAGAACTAACCTATCTCTCACCGCAGTAAGATTGGCTTTTCGAGATGTCGATATGTATACACCTGTTTCGGTAAAAGTGGTTCATGGAGATAGCTGCAAGCCCCGTATTGTGAATCCAGAAGCCATCTTATATCATAGTAATTTTAAATTTGATAGTCTGGTGCTTAATGACTCGATCATGCATTGGTATACCAAAGGAGATCGAAGAGATGGGAAATACAAAATTGAAAAACTAAAAGGGGACTATTGGGATGTAATTAAGACGATGCGTTCCAAAGGTAGGTTTGCCGGTGCTCAATATGTTTTCTTTCCCGAACATACCGACGGAGGAAACAAATACCGGATAAAATACGAGTTGCCGGAAGGGCGTTATTTGTATTCCACAGAAATGGAACATTATCATTACCCAGAAGGTGTTACTTTCTCTCCAAGGCTGGTGATTGATAAAATGACCTTTTCACGCGAGGCCAGATATGAAATACTAAAGGATGGAGATATTATACTACAAGGCAAAGCCAAAGAAATACCCTTGAAACGTTTGGCACCAGGTGATTATTCCATTATTATAGAAGGGGAGGAAGATACTTTCGTTAAGAAATAAGAAACAGAAAATAAAGGGCATAAAAAAACTCAAGGTTCTGTAAGCCTTGAGTTTTTTTATGCTGTGAATGAATTATCTTAATTGATAATATCTACTCCAAAGAAATTGCTCAACACGACCATGATGAATAGGAGTCCCAGAAGTGCTGGACATAAATACCTTACCGCAAACCCAATAAATACTTTTACTCTGGAATTTTCGTATCCTTCATAGCCAATGGCTATTTCTTCATTAAGGTTTTCTTTCTTCCACACATATCCAGCGAAGGTCACAATCAAGAATCCGCCCAACAATAGCATGCAGTCAGCTAGGTGACCTAAAAAGTCCATGAAACCCACCGGGCCGTCCGCACCTACATAGGTGACAAAAGAAGTGAACATCTCACTGTAGCCATTACCTACTAAAGAAGGCAGTCCTGCGATAAAGATAATCGCTGCCATAATAGCGGTGGCTTTTGGTCTGCTGATTTTATGCTCGTCTACAACATAAGAGACCGGTACCTCTAATAGAGAGACCGTTGATGTCAAAGCAGCAAATGATAGTAGCAAGAAAAAGAAAGCACCAAGAATACTACCTAATCCGGCCCCTAGTGATTCAAAGACGCTAGGTAAGGCTGCGAAAATCAATCCTGCGCCCCCTTGAATATTTGACATATCACCGCCGGTGCTATAAGCCACTAGTGGAAATAACATCAATCCAGCTAAGAACGCGATACCCACGTCAAAGAAAGTTACGGAAACGGTGGAGCTAATAATATTTTCTTTTTTCGATAGATAACTACCATAGGTAATGATCGTACCCATACCCAGAGATAGCGAGAAGAACGACTGTCTCAAAGCCCCACCAATGGTTTTTAGATTCAATTCAGAGAATTCTGGAACTAAGTAATATTTGACTCCAGTCATGGCATTTGGAAGTGTCAGTGAATAAGCCAATAGACCAAGAATCATAATGATTAAGGTAGGCATCAATATTTTGGCTCCTTTTTCGATTCCTGCAGATACCCCTCTAGATACTACAAAAGCAGTGAATGCCATGAATATAACGGCGTAAATACCTGTGGTACTCACATTGGCTACGTAAGAACCAAATTCTTTCCCAACATTGAAATTGCCTTGCGCCATTTCAAAGAAATAGCCCAACGCCCAGCCGGCTACCACATTGTAGAAAGACAAAATAACAATGCCCGCCAGGATACCCATTTTTCCAATGATGTTCCACTTGTTATACCCTAATGCATTGAATGCTCCTACAGCATTTTTATTGGTTTTTCTACCAATAGCAATCTCGGTAACCATAACAGGGAAACACAGCAAAAAACAAAAGACAAGATAGATGAGTACAAATGCGGCGCCGCCACCTGCTTCCACTTCGAAGGGAAATTTCCAGATGTTACCGAGCCCTACTGCCGAACCAGCTGCTGCCAAAATGAATCCCAATCGATTGCTAAAATTTCCTCTTCCTGCCATTTTCTGTTGTTTAGTGAGATTGTCGCAGCGTACAGGTTGATACGCGAAAATTGCCACAGTCTAATAGTTATGCTGTTACATGAAACCACGAATATAAAAGAGGAAATGGAATAACCCACATTTTTTTTAACAAAGGCGGATTATGCTGATCGGTGACCTATACGGTGGCAGTTTGGTCGGAGTATTTGAACATTTTCTTCTCCTTGATCATATGAGCGACTTTATAAGGAACATATTCTTCCCATCCAGTGGTACCCTTTTTGATCATCTCCAAAACATTGTCCGATATGATGTGAAGGTTTTCCACTTTGGCGTTCTTAATGTCCTGGATGAAATGGTTGGTTCTTAGGTGCTCATAAAGGTGAGTGAGATTTTCTGAGGGCTGAAAATTATCGCTGGTCTGCAATTGATCTGATCGGTCCGTTTTGCTTGGATAAACCAATACCTGCTGATTGGCGGCGAATAACTTTCCAAATGCTTCCATAATACCGCCGGGCAAGTCTGCGTAATACTCTTCTTCAAAAAGTCGAGCCAGATTGTTGATGCCTAATATGAAGGCAATCTTGCCTTTTCTAGTTATTCTACTGAGGTAGACTGCCAAACGATAATGTTCCTGATAATTGGAAATAAGAACGGTTTGACCCAATGAGTTCAATAAATCTACTCGATCCAAGAAGTCCTGTTCGTCAATTTCTCCATCTTGTGTAAGATCTTTTAATGTCAATTCAGCGATGACATCAAACTGTTCTTTGTTTTCTTCCAGTTCTTTCTTGAATTGACGCACACCAGCCAGCATCATGTCCACATTCACATGAGTGACAGGTCTAAACCTTCCTCTCAGCACACATACGTTTTTCTTGTACAAGAAGGAAGTCGGTTGTTTTACTTCTCCATGACTATTGAAAATGGCTGCTCTGGTCAGTTTGTGCTTAACGAGTTGAAGACTCATCAAACGATTGTCTATCCCGTCAAAGGCTGGTCCTTCCAGTCTGAACATATCTATTTCAATCCTGTCTTTACTGAAATTGTCAACGATAGAAGTCATTAGCTTTTCAGGGTCAGCAAAATGATTGAAGCAACCATAAATTAGGTTGACACCAATTTTACCCAAGACTTCTTGTTGCCACAGCATGTCAGGGTCCTTCAATACCACATGAATGATACAGTCGTTGGGTTCAGCAAAAGGAGTGAGCTGAAACCTCACACCAACCCAACCATGACCTTGATTGGTTTTTTGATAATTGATTGTTTCAACTGTATTGGCAAAGGCAAAGAAGCGGGTTTCATCAGCTCGATGATTCAAACGCTTAGAAAGCAAGTGATACTCTTTGTCGAGCATTTTCAGGAGTTTTTCTTCGCATACATAGCGCTTAGTGGCACCATAAATAGCATCGGAAAACTTCATGTCGTAGGCGGACATGGTCTTTGCAATAGTACCAGAAGCTCCACCAGCTTTGAAGAAATTAGAAGCTACTTCTTGTCCTGCTCCGATTTCAGCTAATGTTCCATAAATGGATTCATTGAGATTTAGAGAGAGTGCTTTCTCTTTTGTGGTGTGTACGCCTGCTTCCATAATTTCTTTGCTTGTACAAAATTATCCAGAAGGTACTCGATTTGAAAGGAGGAACCTGCCAAATTTGCTATTTTTGGTTATTATTTTAAATATTTGAAACTAGCGATCAATTTCTTTAAAATTTGGTCGTTAGGAATTAAAAACCAACGATCCACTTTGAAACAATTCCTACTGCTTTATGAATCGGTTGACCTTGATGAGAGACTCATGTGGGGAGGGATTGTATTTTTTGTACTTTTCTTTCTAGGAGTAGTTGCCGCCTATATAGATTCATTAAATCTCTTCTATTACCGTAAAGTTTTTTTTAAAGTAGGTGATATTGAAATTACTTATTGGTACAAATGGAAGCTGTTTACCAGCAAGGGTTCGCCATTTTTTATCTGGCGAAAGATGAAAATGAGAAACACCATGATGGGCACGGAGTCAGAGCATATTTTGGATCCGGTAAGTGAGAAAGGGCATATACTTTATTTCTATTTTGATCACAATTACGAAACTCATACCGGTATGCTGTTCGATGCCTTAGTAGTTAGAGATTCGGATATATCTATGGGTTTCGATGTGTATTCTCTGGATTATTTGGGCACACACTATGTCTATGAAAGGAGAGAGGAAAAGACAGAATACCTGGGAATGGTTGAAGGAGGAAAATTCTATAAGACCGAGGGCATGTTCAGAAATGTAGAAAGCAGGGAGTTGAATTATTAAGAAGATAGAAGTCCGAAGATGGAAGTCTGAAGTGACTTTGACTTCCATCTTCGGACTTCCAACTTACTTCACCTCATAACCCGCTACGGTATTGCCAAAGAACGTTGGAACTAGTAGCAAATTCTTTTCAGGTAAGTAGCAGATATCGGCCGCATTTAGACCTTCTGCTTTTGTGTCAAGAATCAAAGTTCTGTTTCCGAAATTATCAACAAAGTGAACTTCGCCATTCCAGTTGGATACAAAATAATGCTCTCCGAAAGCCACAATGCCGTCGCCGCCCGGTATTGAATCAGAGAGTACTTCCGTCATTTTAGTGTTAATGTCTATTCTTGAAAATTCATCGCCAAAGTACGAAGCTACCATGAGGTGGCTCCCTTGATGGAGTAAGCCATTTGGACCAACTAAAGTCGTATCATTAAGCCATGTTCTTACATCTCCATTATTTAATACATGTATTGTATTGGTGCCCGTGTCAGAGATGTATATTTCTGCTTCTTTGGTAACACTGATGTCATTCAAAAAAGCAGCACCTTCGATTGGATATCGTGCAATAATGACACCGCTTGGAATGTCGATCTCTATGATTTCGTCAATGTTGGTCACGAACAAACTGCTGTCTAAAATACCCATGCCTTTAGGTGCTGATATTTCTGTGACCCACTCTCTTTCTATGATCTCGCCCTCTGTAGAAATGATTGAGATATATCCATCGTTATCTTTTGCGGTGGGGGGTACAGCGTTGATGTTCGAAACATAAAGTACCCCTCGGGATTCATCATAGATAATGGATTCGGGAGTCTGTAATGTGCTGTCTGTTTCCCATACTTTGGTTAATGTAGGGACGGTGATTTTTTCTGGAACAGAAACGCTCTCTTCTTTCTTTTTAGTCGGTTGACAGGCAGCAGCCATTAAAACAATAGCAGCAAATAATATGTTGGTTCTCATAGTTTATAGTTTAGATGATTACTCTAAATTAATAAAATGATGGCATAAAAAAAGCGACCCTAAAGTCGCTTTAAATTCTTGTTGGATGAATGGATTAGTCGATTACAACAACTTTTTCCATTTTGTCTCCTTGATTGATCTCGTCGATCACGTCCAAGCCGTCTACCACTTTGCCAAAGCAAGTATGGTTTCTGTCCAAGTGTGCAGTGTTGGTTCTGCTGTGACAGATGAAGAACTGAGATCCGCCGGTATTTCTACCTGCATGAGCCATAGACAATACTCCACGGTCGTGGAATTGATTGTCACCATCCAATTCACAGTCGATTTGATACCCTGGGCCACCAGCGCCTGTGCCGTCTGGGCAGCCTCCTTGAATCACAAAGTCAGGAATCACTCTGTGGAAAGTCAAACCATCGTAAAAACCTTTTTTAGCTAAGTCAGTAAAGTTCTTCACTGTATTTGGAGCATCATTTTCGAAAAACTCCAACTTCATTACACCCTTTGAGGTGTGGATTTCTGCAGTCATAATTTTTTTATTCTAATTTCAAAAAGGCAAATCTAAATGCTTAATTTCGGAAATTGATTGAATCAGTCGATAGATTCAAAAAAGCATTAAACAACACCCCATGAGCAAGAACCTTAAAATCGATATGCACACGCATATCCTGCCTGAAAAATTACCCGACTTTGCAAAGAAGTTTGGGTATGGAGATTTCATCCATTTGGTGCATAAGCGACCTCACTTTGCCGATATGATGAAAGGAGGAGAGTTCTTTCGCGAAATCAACGAAAACTGCTGGGATCCAAAAGTGCGTATTAACGAATACGAAAAATTCAACACCAACTATCAGGTAGTTTGTACCATACCAGTGATGTTTAGCTACTGGGCGAAGGCAGATGATTGTTTGGAGCTTTCGATGTTTTTGAATGATCACATCGCTCAGGTGGTCAACGATTATCCTAAGAATTACATTGGACTGGGAACTGTGCCCATGCAATCCGCAGCGCATGCGGTAAAGGAGTTGCATCGAATCAAAGAACTGGGAATGCCAGGCATACAGATAGGTTCAAATATCAATAATAAGAATTTGAACGAACCAGAGTTTTATCCCATTTGGGAAGCTTGTGAGCAACTCGACTTGGCGGTGATGATACACCCTTGGGAAATGATGGGTAGGGAGCATATGTCGAAGTATTGGCTGCCTTGGCTGGTAGGGATGCCGGCAGAGACTTCTAGAGCAGCTTGTTCACTGATCTTTGGCGGAGTAATGGAAAAGTATCCAAAAGTAAGATTCAACTTCTCTCACGCAGGTGGGTCTTTGCTGGCCACCATTGGTAGGGTAGAGCATGGCTTCAATTGTCGCCCAGACTTGGTGGCCATCCACAATCCAATCAACCCTAGGGAATATTTGGGTAAGTTCTGGGTGGACTGTATCACTCATGATTTACCATATCTCAAGTACATCATCGAGATGATTGGCTCTGAGAAAGTTACTTTAGGTACGGATTATCCATTTCCTTTGGGCGATTTAGAGATTGGTAGGTTTATCGAAGAAAGTGATTTACCTCAATCTGATAAGGACAATATTATGTATCAGTCTACGCTTGATTGGTTGGCGTTGGATTTGTAAGTAGGAACTATGAAATTTGAAATAATAAGATATATTAAAGCCGTTTTAATTTGGGTTTTTGCTTGTTATGTATTGGGTGTTGTCGGGTTTTTACTTAGCGATAAAATTACATTGAATGAGGTTTTTAGTCAGAGATCTTTGGCTTATGCAATTGTCTGCTCGATCATTATGTCGTTGTTATATGGAGTCAGAATCGCGGATGAATAACATTTTCTGTTCTTGTTGACTTCGTTCCGATAAGGTACAAAAGAGCATCAATCTGATCTCAATTCTAGCCCTCAGAGTTACTCGAAGAGAACTCTGAGGATGTGCATATACATCAGAGTCCCTTTCAGGTGACTCTGATGGGGTTAGTGATTAAACCTTATAGGTTTGGTGAATCTTTACTCATGAATTGTCAAAAGCGGAATTTTGATCTGCATGACTACTTTCTTTGTGGTACTGCCATGAACTAATTTATCCCAAAAACCATGTTGTCTGGGGTACATAGCGAGCAAGTCTAACTTTTTTCTCTCCGCAAATTCCATGATGCCCTCTATTGGTTCTTCATGATAGATAGTGGCAAAAGTATGTTTGATGTCCTTAAGGGAACCTTCTAGAAACATACGCTCACGGGCAGCTTCGCTGATTGATTCTTCATCATTTTCTTCGGAGATGTGGAAGATATTGATTTCAGAATCATACATTTTGGCCAATAGAGACAAGATGCCCAAGCGATTCATGTTTTCAATTTCATGAAGGTCCGCGGCAAAGCCGATATGTTTCAAGTCAAAACTTTCCACATTTTCAGGAACCACTAATACTGGTACGTCTGCAGATTTGATGACCTGAGCACTCATGCTTCCGAATAGGTTTTCTACTACATCATGTTCACCCTTGGTTCCCATCACAATGAGATCTATATCATCTTGTTCGGTGCATTGATAGATCGCATCGGCAGCAGGGGCCATAAATACCTTGGTGGAGTAACTTACGTCCTTCAATTGTGGGATTAAGCTTGGTAAGGATTTGAATTCGTCTTTTACTTTCCGTTCTTCTTCCTTGAACATTGGTTGATTGACCAAATCTACGGCCATTACATCCATGGGGGCATAGGCTGGTACATGAAAGGCATTGACGATCTCAATTTTCGCCCCTTGCTTGGTGGCGATTTCAGTAGCGATTTTCAGCGCGTTGATAGAGCACCTAGAAAAATCTATGGGAACTAATATTTTGGAAATACGCATGGCTCTTAGTGTTTGATTTACTCAAACTTAGCATACGAAAACGGTTATTATATTGAGCTATGTCTTGGGAAAATCTGATTTTCCTCATGTCCTTCTGGATGATTTAGTAGGGTTTCTCGCCAACAAAATTTCCTGGAGGATCATATTGACATACCCAAATATCCCGGCCATCGCAGGTGGCCACTCCACATCCAACTTTTGTAGTGTTTTCCCAAACGATTTGGGTATAATGCCCACAGTCTTTGTCAGCTGAGCAAGTGTTGGATTCGTAGTCGTAGTCGGCGATTTCTGATCCCCAGCTGGTGACCACATCTGTGGGAGAGAAGGCTCCTTCCGTTCCTGCCCAAATATTTTCACCAAAGTCATCGCCAGAATGTTTGAATTCGCAATCGGCAGCCAATTCTGTTGCCCAAGCTTGAGCGGAAGTAGCTACTTCTTCAGACCAGACGAGATTGGCAATTCCCACATCATTTCGATATTCGTTGTGTGCATCTAAAATTTCTTGAATCATGGCATCTTCAAAGGTAGGAAAGGTGTCACTGCCTTCGTTATCATCAGAGCCACAGCGAAACAATAAAAAAGGCAGTATAAATAGGAGAGCTATTTTTCTCATTGTAGTGAATTTGATGTTTAGAAATTTAAACAATATCAATCAGTCTATCCATTAGAGTCTTGGGAATAATTGTGATATAGGAAATGATCCATTTTTTCGCGTTCTTTACTACATGCTTTCTTCAACTCTTACTCAAAAATTTACTCATCTTTTCAAAATTTTGGATTTTGATCATGATGGACTGCTTATGCAGAGCGATTTTCAAAACCTGGGCGACAATGTAGCCATATTCAGGTGTTTGATGCCTCCTTCGGAAGTCGAGGATTTTATAACACAACGAGGTCAAGGATTTTGGCAACAACTCACAGATTTTTTAGCTAATCAAGAACCCAGTAGGTGCAACTTGACCAATTGGCTAAAATATCTCGAAGCGGTAGCAGTAGATCAATTATATGGGCCATTCGAAGCAGTAGCTAAGCAAATGGCAGAAGATATATTTTTCATCTACGATAAGGACCACAATAACTTTCTTTCTAAGCAAGAGTATATGTGTTTCTTCGTTTCGTTACGAGTCGAAATCAAGTTCATTGATATTTGTTTTAAAAAATTGGATATTAATGGTGATATGCAATTGAGCAAGGAGGAGCTTTCATCAGCCTTGGTTGACTTTTTTACTAGTGATGATACCAAGAGACCCGGTAATTTACTTTTTGGAAATCCGGAGAGCTATCAATTCGACACCAGACGAACTGTGTATACCGAGGTTTAAATACTAAACCTTACCAATAGATTTTAAGGCATAAAAAAACCACAACTTTCGTCGTGGTTTTAGTGTGATTCGTCTGGGGCTCCCCGATACTCGCTGTTGCTTGATCGGGACAGGCTTCTCGTCCATTCTATAATGTAAAAAGGCCATACTTTCGTATGACCTTTGATGTGATTCGTCCCGAGCGGAGCATGGGGCTCGAATGGCATCGGCCAACCGGCATGACCTACACATAAAAGGGTATGATCTACAAACTGAACTAACGAATCGAGCAATGAAAAATCCGGAGGGTTTCGGGATTGTGATTCGTTTTAGCTATCTGTCACTCGCTATCGTTCATTCCACACAGGCATCTGTCCCAGAGACTATAAAGTAAAAAGGCCATACTTTCGTATGACCTTTGATGTGATTCGTCTGGGGCTCGAACCCAGGACCCACGCCTTAAAAGGGCGTTGCTCTACCAGCTGAGCTAACGAATCGAGTTAGACTATGGGCAATAAAAAACTCGGCTGTTACCGAGGTCTTTATTTGAAAGTGATTCGTCTGGGGCTCGAACCCAGGACCCACGCCTTAAAAGGGCGTTGCTCTACCAACTGAGCTAACGAATCATACTTTTTTCGCAGTGGAAAGTTTCATTTTTCTAATGCCTTCCCTTATTTTGCGGTTGCAAATGTAGGCACGAGATGAGTAAAAAACAAAACAATATCTTCAAATTTATTTCAATACTTTTCATTGGTATGATGGCTACTTCTTTTTCCTCATTTGGAGGTGAAGATAAAGGACTATTAGCCCAAGCTGATTCACTATTCAAGCTTCAAAAATATACCGAGTCATTCGAAATATATGAGCAGGTATTGGAGGGAAGTAACGAGGCTTCACCACAGATGCTCATGAAGATGGCTTATATCAAAGAAGGTTTGGGAGATTATAACCAGGCGTTGTATTTTTTGAATAAATACTACCAACAAACATCAGATAAGAAGGCACAGAATAAAATGGAAGAATTAGCCACTGATCATGAGGTTAATGGCTTTGCCTTATCTGATACCACGCTTTTCAAGGGGTTGGTACATAAATATTATGCAGAATTCAATCTACTCATCTTTGGTGTTGCACTTTTCCTGATAGGTATAGTCCTTTATAGAAAGTTCAAATCAGGTTCTAATGCTACGCCATACGCTGTTTCTGCCGTTGTGGTGCTCTTGCTTTTCTTTTGGTTAACCAACTTTGAGTTGAGTGAACCTAAAGGCATTATCATCGAGGATCATGCCTATCTGATGACTGGCCCATCTGGGGGAGCCGATCTAATTGAAGTGGTGAAAAAAGGGCACCGCCTCAATATTTTGGATGAAGCAGGTGTTTGGATTAAAGTGGAATGGAATGGAAGAGAAGCTTACATCCGGTCAAAGATGATCAAACGTATCAGTTAGCCTTATCTTTGAGCGGAGAATCTGGTTCTTTGGCCAACACATTATATACAATCTTGTCCATCAATCTCGGAACAAAGTGATTGAGAAAATTCAACCACCAACCTAGAGGTGTAAGTATAAAATTGCGTGTTTTTCTTTGGTGTCCTTTGTAAATACGCAGGGCTACTTCTTCTGCAGTCATCATTTTACTTTCATCCTTAGGAGATTCGCCTTGTATCTTTCCGTCGGCGGTAAGGGCAGTATTTCGGATATTTGTGCCTGTATAACCGGGGCTTGCTACTAATACATGAACACCGCGATAAAGCAATTCCGTTCTTAGTGCTTCAAAGAAACCCTCCATGGCAAACTTAGAAGAAGAATAGGCTGTTCGCGCTGGAGTCCCTCGGTGTCCATTAATAGATGAAATTCCGATAATGGTTCCTTTCGATTCCAATAAATGAGGCAAAGCGTACTTCACGTAGTTGACTGTTCCCATGAAATTGATATCCATGACTTCTCGGAAGACTTTTAGGTCCAGGTCTTCAAACATAGCTCTCATAGAGATGCCAGCATTGCAAATCAATACATCCAATGAGCCAAAGGTTTTAATCGTTTGCTCTATGACATCTTTAGCCCCTTCTTCGCTGGCCGCATCAGCCTGTATTCCTAAAGCTTGATGACCTGAAGATTGAAAAGATTCAATGACTTGGTCTAACTTTTCTTGGTTGCGACCGGTTAATACAAGATTATATCCTTTGGAAGCATACAGTTCTGCACAGGCTTTGCCTATTCCTGAAGTTCCTCCGGTAATGACAACTGTTTGAGTTTTGGGCATTGGTAATTCTAATTCAGCTCGAATTTAATAAGTCTTGAGGTAATACTCGTTTTTGAGATAAATAGTTTCCAGCTTTGGATTCTTTATTAATTTGGCTTTGAATTCGTGATCGGATAGCTTTTTCATGCACGCAATTATTAAATCATTTCTAGTCAGTCTACTATTTATAGGATCCTTCTGTCAAGGGATGGCTGCAGAGCTTTTTGGTACGGTTACAGATCAGCAAGGAGAGCCTCTTCCTTATGCCACCCTATATATTCAAAACACTACAAAAGGAACTACAACTAACATTGAAGGCAGGTACAGTATCGAGCTTGCACCAGGTGAGTATGTACTGACCTATCAATATGTAGGTTATAAGAAACAGGAAATTCCGCTGAAGGTAGATCATCGACGCATACGATTAGATGTTGTGCTGGAAGCAGAAGTTTTAGAGCTTCAGGAAGTAGTCGTGACCGCAACAGGTGAGGACCCAGCTTATCAGGTTATTCGTGAGGCGATTGCCAAAAGAAAATATCATTTGGAAGAAGTACAAGCTTACAAATGCAAAGTATATATCAAAGGCATGCAGACCTTAGATGAAAAACCTGATCAAGTACTGGGAGTCAATATCCCACTAGACACGGGTATTGTGTATCTGTCTGAATCTGTTTCTGAGTTGAGTGTAGCTCAACCAGACAAAATCAAGGAGGTGATGATCTCTTCCAAAATGAGTGGGGGCAATTCGGCTTTTAGCTATAATCAAGGATCACAGATGCTCATTTCATTTTATGATAATTTATTGAATTTTCCTGGATTGTCTGAACGAGGTTTTGTTTCTCCGATTGCCAATAATGCCTTGATGTTCTATGATTACAAATTGGAAGGAACGATTTTGGAAGGGGAGTATTTGATCAACAAAATTAAAGTCATTCCGAAAAGGAAAAATGACCCTGCTTTTCAAGGGTTTATCTACATCATGGAAGACTCGTGGAGGATTCATAGTGTGGATTTGAGGTTGACCAAAGAACATCAGATTGAGTTTATAGATCAAGTCAATGTTTATCAGGTTTATGCGCCTGTACAAGATGGTGTCTGGATGTTGCTATCTCAGCGATTTGCTTACTATCTCAACGTGCTTGGATTTAGAGGCAATGGAAATTTTGTTGGGATACATTCCGAATACCAAATTCAACTCAACGATAAATTAGCTCAATCAAAAGGAATTACTGCTCAAAAGTTATTTGCAGATGGATATTTTGATAATGAGGTGCTAAAAATTGAAAAAGAAGCCAACAAAAGAGATAAAGAATACTGGGAAGAAGTAAGACCCATACCACTGACTAAAATTGAGAAAATTGACTATTTGTGGAAAGACAGTTTGCAAGTATTGATGCAGAGAAAACCCTACAAAGACTCAGTGGATAAATACGCCAATAAGTTCAATATTGAAAATCTATTTATCGGTGGCTATTTCAGACAACAATCATTTAAGGAGCGGTATTATAGGTTTCAACCTATTTACGACCTTTTGCAATACAATACCGTGGAAGGAGCGGTCATAAACTTAAAAACTATTTATACCCAAGAAAAAGATGCGATTTGGAAGTATCAAATCACACCAACCGTACGGTATGGGTTTTCCAGCCAGGAGTTATACTACAAAGGCAAGTTTGCTTATCAATTTGATCCAATCAAGAGAACCAGAGCATTTTTAGAGGGAGGGAAGTTTGTATCTCAGTTCAATGAAGATGAGCCCATTTCACCCTTGATCAATTCGTTCGAGACGCTGGTGAACAGAAGGAGTTATATGAAGCTGTATGAAAAAGCTTTTGCAAAACTTTACTATTCGAGTGAGATTGTGAATGGAATTACATGGAAGGCCACGCTGGAGTATGCGAGAAGAAACGAACTATTCAACTCGGCAGACTATTCTTTTTTTTACAACGAGGATCGAGATTTTGCGCCTAACGCTCCACTCAATGCAGAATTACCAAATACGTCCTTTGGCACGTCAGACGCACTCATTTTTGGAACGAGTTTTTATATCAAGTTTGGGCAGAAGTATATCACACGACCCGATCAAAAATTCAATTTAGACAGTCCTTATCCGACTTTGTTTGTGTATTACCGAAAGGGTATTGCTGCGTTAGGATCGGATGTCGATTTTGACGAGGTGGCTATTCGGGTCTCTAAAGAGTTGAATTATGGGCTGTTGGGCAGTGGAAATTACACGGCCTGGGCCGGTACGTTTCTCAATGACAACCAGATGACATTCATTGATTATAAACACCATATGGGCAATCAGTCTGTATTTGCCAAGTTTGGCAATGATCATTATCAGCTATTGGATTATTATCAATTCAGTACCTCAGGGTCTTGGATTGGCCTTCATGCAGACCATCACTTCAATGGTTTTATTTTGAACAAATTGCCTTTTATTCGGAAATCGAAAGCTCAGGTAGTGGGTACTGCTAAGTATTTGCATACCTCTGCTTCAGGTCATTATATAGAATATGGTCTGGGATTGGAGCATTTGTTCAAAGTGCTTCGTCTTGATTATTATGGAGCTGTACAAGACGGTACCAATTATGGACATGGTTTTAGAGTGGGACTGGGGTTTTAATTACCTGACCAGAGTGATGACTCCTTTGTAATCCGTATTTAGATATTCTATGTGGAAGTAATAGGTGCCAGTATCAAACCCATCACCCGTCCATACAAATTCCCTATCACTCGATTGAAACACCTTTCCTCCAGCTCTATCAAAAATAACAATAGATTGAAACTGGTCATCGCAATTATCCGGTGGTAGGTTGTAAAATTCTTCATGCAGATTACTTAAAGCATAAGTGTCGTTGTGACCGTCTCCATTGGGAGAAAATGCATTAGGCGGAGTGAAAATATCATAGTCGACCACTAATTCCTCAATTTGAAAATTCACGGTTAATGTCCTTAGTTCTGTGTTGGGGCAATTGTCATCGAAGACTAAAAAATCTATCGGATACGTCTCTGGTGTTCGATTTTCGCCGAGCAAACTGCATTCAGGCGTCCAGGTAAGCATGGAGGAAACAGCCCCAACTCCGGTATTTCCTTCGAATGAAAAACCCTGAGACGCAGGAGCAGCGTTAGGTGATAGTAAATCTAAGGTAAGGAGATCTGTATTATCTCCATCCGTCGCTACTACTTCCAGTTCAAACGTTTCATTAACGCTCAAAGAGTAGAATTCTTCTATTTGAAAATCGGGTTTTGTGTTCAATGGTACGACCACTTCTACTTGAACAGCGAGAGTATCTGCATTGGTTTCGTTACAATAATCATCATCATCGGCAATGAAGTAAAGCGTGTAGTTGGTGGTTTTATTGATCCCAAGATTGTCACAAGAAAGGTCCCATGAAAAGGGAGATTCAATATTTCCGTTTCCTTGAACGTCTGCAAAATCAATTCCGACATTACTGAAATCAAATAGATTGCCAAGTCCTGTAATTTCGATTGGGTCATTGTCCTCGTCAGAGGCAATAACATCAAACAAGAGGTTCGTTTTGATTTGACGTGAATAATCCGACGCCGGCCCACTTACTTTGGGATCGTTATTGGGTGGGAGAATTACCTCTAGCTCGTAGAAAAGGGTATCTCCACTGTCAAATGCACAGGTGTCATAATCTTCGAGCACAATGCCCAAGTCAAAGGTGTTTTTTCCACCAAAAGGAAACGCCTGACAATCTGTATTCCAGTTAAATCTAACCTCTTTTCGACCATAAGTGTCAAGTACAGTATCTAGTGACATACCATAATTCGTAGGATTGTAGTCTTCAGCGTAAAAGAAGAATCTTAATGAGTCGAATGGATCATCATCTATTCCGATTAGTAATTCGTCTAGCGCAACTACTTGTCCCTCAGCCTCTGACCTGACTTGAATAGTATTGGCATCAGGGCTCAAATAATAAGGCTTTGTATTAGGTGGAGGTTCTACGTTGATGGTCATTCGGACTGTATCTCGCTGAGGAAGCGGGCAAGCATTGTCCGAGGCGATCAGGTCAATGATATAAGGCTCGTTTTGAATGTATGGGCAGTCCGAAATACAAACTTCTACTCTGAGTGTGTCTCCTGAATCATTGATTGGTCCTGATGTGAATTCAAAAACGTCTGATACATCTGCATCAAAGTTTACGCCTTCCGCTTTTAATGTCACATTTTCGCCAGCTTTATCTACGACCAGGTACTCAAAGCATTTTTCCTCCGATGCCGAGTAATTAATGATATCAATTTCATTGTAAAATTCCGTTTCGCCCGGAAGGCGTACTTCTGCTTTCGGTGGCGTAGGAGGGTCGCATCCATCAATTACCAGCATTTGAAAATCACGTCTCAATTCACCAATCTTTTCTTGGTCTCTGTATTCTTCCACTAGCACAGAAAAAACATATAATCCTGTTGTGCTTGGATTTACTGTAAGAAAACCCGCTGAAGTAATACCTAGTGAAGGGTTGCCTGGTATGATATTGTTAATATTTGACCCATTGGCATAAATCAATTCTACAAATGGTTTGGGTTGAGGAATCGGCAGTGCGACCTGGGAGCTACTATTGAATGGTAGTTGTAGCGAATACGCAATTGAATCACCATCAACATCGGTTCCTGCAAAATCAGTATAGTAGGTTTGATTCACACAAGCATAATCACTTAATGGAGGAAAAAGCTGAGGGGAAGAATTGATGAATTGTTCTCCATTTTTAATCACTGGTGGAAAGTCTAAAACATAAGCCATGCCTTGACCTCCTGGGTTGGTTATGTTCGTTATAGAAGTATTTCGGCAGCACCTTTCCCACACGGCATAATAGCCTTCAGGTTCATTGAAAATGGATGGCTCCAATGTGATTTCGGCAGTGTAAAAAACCTGAGAGGTTTTTAATGAACCAATGGCACATTCGGGATTAGTATATTTTACCGCCTGTTCTGAGCTTAGGTTAAGGATTTCAGTTCTGATCAGCGAATGATCACTGTTTCTGAACAAATAAACTTGTACAGAAAGGTCAGGCCCAGGGTTATCCGTTTGGGCATTATCGAAATACTGAACCAAATTGAGGTAATATTGATAGCCATCGATGTGCACCAATTCTATTTCTCCACCCACAATATGGAAGGCAAGCGCTTTGAGTTGAGTCAAAAGGCCGATCAATAAAACCAGTATTAGTTTTTTCATGCGTGAACAAGATAATGACAGGAACGATAAATAGATAATATATAGGGTGAGAATTGCTTGGTCTGTCTTGATAAGTACTAAAGTTGATGATTAGTTCAATTTGAAATTATTCCTTGAACCCTGGCAATGAAACTTTGAATTTTGAATGTCTTATTATCTAATTTTGCCGGCTCATGGCAAGAAAGAAAAAGAACATAGTAATAGAAAACCTGACAGTAGAAGCAGTAGCCGCGGAAGGTAAGAGCTTAGCCCGTCAGGATGGTCAGGTGATTTTTATCGAACGTACGGTACCCGGAGACGTGGTAGATGTACAAATTCGCAAAAAAAGGAAAGCCTACTCAGAAGGGTATCCTGTGAAATTTCACCAATATTCAGACCTTAGAATAGAGCCAATTTGCGAGCACTTTGGTGCTTGTGGTGGGTGCAAATGGCAAAACCTGGCCTATGATTCTCAGCTGGCCTTTAAACAGCAACAGGTGATGGATCACCTCACACGTATTGGTAAAGTTGAATTACCTGAAGCTGCCCCAATCATAGGTTCGACCAAAACCGATCGATATAGGAATAAGCTAGAGTTTACTTTTTCTAATAAGAAATGGCTAACCAAAGAGCAAATTGATTCTGAGGAGGTGATTGAAAGAAACGCGCTTGGTTTTCATGTGCCTCGTTTGTTTGATAAGATTGTGGATATTGACACTTGCCATTTGATGGCCGATCCTGCCAATGCTATTAAAAATGAAATTCGTTCTTTTGCCATTGCCAATGGTTATTCATTCTTTGACATCCGTGAACAAGTAGGATTGCTGCGAATCTTGATGATTCGTTACACAGATGCAGGGGAGTTGATGGTGTTGATTCAATTCTTTGAAAATGACGAAGAAAAAATCAATACCTTGATGAATCACGTCAAGAATACTTTTCCAGAAATCACTTCTTTGCTTTATGTCATCAATCAGAAGAAGAACGATACGATTTACGATCAGGAGATTCTGACCTTTGCGGGCAAGGATCACATCTTAGAGAAAATGGGTGATCTCGAATTCAAGATTGGACCAAAATCATTTTATCAAACCAATTCTGCTCAAGCCAAAGTACTTTATGACAAGACACTTGAGTTTGCAGACCTGAAAGGAGATGAACTGGTATACGATCTTTACACTGGGACGGGAACCATAGCCAACTACTGTGCGAAACAAGCTAAGAAGGTCGTGGGAATAGAATATGTGGAAGCGGCTATTCAAGATGCTTTTGTTAATGCAGAAGTAAACGGTATCACCAACACGGACTTTTATGCTGGCGACATGAAAGATTTGCTCAATGACGAATTCGTGGCCACGCACGGCCAACCAGATGTGATTATCACTGATCCGCCCCGTGCAGGTATGCACGATAATGTAGTGAATATGATCTTGAAATTATCTCCCAAGAAAGTAGTCTACGTGAGTTGCAATCCAGCCACTCAGGCAAGAGACATTGCCTTGATGGACGAGCAATATAAAGTCACTAAAATTCAGCCCGTAGATATGTTTCCGCATACGCATCATGTGGAGAATGTAGTCCTCTTAGAATTGAGATAGGAAATTATACTGAAATTATGAGGAAAAAGCCCTATTTTGTCTTAAATAGGGCTTTTTTATTTCCTATCGTTTCCAATCCATTCCCATCGCTTCCTATCGAAAAATTGAATTTCTCAGCATATTTTTGTCCGAATTTTGTCCGCGGACAAAAAATAACAAACATATCATTCGGACAAAATAATTTTACTTTGTATCTTTATGGCATGGGAAAGCGGACGAAAAAACAGACAGAAATCGAGCTTAAAGGCAATCGTATTGTTATTAGATATAAGTCTAAAAGATGGGCGACCGGCTACACATTGCACTCTGAAAGAAAGACCCAGATAGCGCAACAATTCAGTAACGGTCGATTAAAAGCACCTTGGAATAGGGAGCAATTTGAGGAAGCTAATCTTTCTATTCTGAAAAAGAAGCAGCGTATTGATAAATTGATCACGCAAGCCTATGAAAAGAATGTTGACGAGATCACTTACGTTGAAACCTATCTGCAAGATAAGAACGATAGGCTCAAGCAACTATCAATCACTAAAAACACGCTTCTCGTTGATGCGTATAGTGAGTATCTCCATGAAGTAAAAGCCAAGTCGAAAAAGATAACGACAGAGAGAAGTATCGAGCGATATTTTTCGGAACTGAGCCGTTTGAAAAGCTTTAGACCGAAAGCCACGCTTGGAGAAATAGACATTTTTTGGATTGAGGAATTCACTGAATTTCTAGCTACACCCAAAGAGGAAACCAAAGAGGTCTATGATAAAAGAAAAGGAAGTACGTTTAGCGTTACCAAAACAGTTTCACAATCAGATACGACCATTATCCGGTTCTTAAAAGACCTTAAATCTTTCTTTAGACATATTCAAAAATATAGCGAGCTGTCTTTACCCATTGATGATATTCAGGAGTATATAGAAGTTTTATCAAGCAAGAAGCCTTCGCAAGATGCGATTATTGCATTAACCCAAGAGCAATGGGAAGAATACAAAAACTATACACCTAACCCTCACAACCCTGCTGAAATCAAAACCTATGATGCTTTTAAATTCAGTGTGCTTACGGGTTTGCGATGGAGTGACCTGACACGCTTGGAGGATGTTCATGTGAAGGATGGTCGAATTAAAATGCACGCGGAAAAAACGAATGCGTATTTTGAAGTGCCTTTAAAGCCGGAAGCAGAAGAAATATTTAACAAATACGGACGATCTTTTGTCGGGGCCTTTTCACAGAACCAACAGCAAAACAAGAATTTGAAGAAAATTCTAACGAAGCTGCCAAGCTTGCAGCACGAAATACAAAAAACAACATTCAAATTGGGGAAGCCTATAAGGAAAACAATTCAGGCTTATGAGCAGGTCACTTTTCATTCCAGCCGTAGAACCTTTGCCAGCTTTTGTGTTCGTCATGGATGTACGCTTGATCAAATACAGTTGTTTTTAGGCTGGACTGACATCAGGACTCTGCGAAGATACTTATCGACCTTTTCCAGAGAGAACACGTATGATGATTTACCCAACTTTTAATTGGGTTTCTTTTTTGTAATTCTTTACGAATGTTTCGTATTCGAATGGCTTAAATTCTTTCAAGTAGGATGCAAAACTCAAAACATTGAGGCCACCATTCTTTTCATTATCGAACTGGTCTTTATGGTTTCCTTTTTGTAGCCAGGATTCTGATCTCCCACAGAGCAGGGCGGCTTCACGTTTTTGAATTACGGCTCTTGGGTCAATCATATCTAAAAAATCAACTTCCAATGCTTTCTTTTGTGAGGCTCGGCGAAGGGCTTCAATCTGTTCAATGCAATAATCATTAATAATCAGGTTAAGCGCATGCATAGCCTCCTTTACGGCTAGTAAATGAGCAATCTTGTTGTGCGCATTCTGATGCTCGGAACCTGAATAGTCGACAGAATTTCTAATAAAATCTTCTTGTCGTTCCAAGGTTTTCATATCACTCAATATCAGGGATACAAAATCTCTGGTAAGACCTCTTTTGGAGTTATGTATTTTCATATCGGATATGTTTATTTGACTAAATCGACCTTCTGGTCAATTCTGACTATGTTCTTAATTCATTTCCTTTGATTAAAGTCGACTAAGGCGAAGTTCTGTTGGTCACTACCCCACGTTTTGCCTGCCTTAAAGACTATGGTTTCAACTACATAATTATTAGCCTTTCTACCTGTCTTCAAGACGGTAAAATGATCAGGTGTTACTCTGAACTGTAATTGCTGATTCTTACTTTTACTGATCTGCATATCCTTATCTATGTTCAAATTTTGAAAATCTACGATGTGCTGACCAATCATTTCAGAAGCCCATCTATTTGTTTCAAAATCGGCATTGCTTGCAAAAAATTTCAAATTGAGATTACCCAATAAGCTCTTAGCCATAGCTCTGGCATTATGGCCTCCCATAATGCAATAAAGGTTATTTAAATTTTGAGTGATGTACATTGTAGCCGCCCAAGAGCTGCGCGCCATGGCCTGAAAATCACTATCCCCTTGAGGGTTACAAAATGCCTGATACTCGTCAATGAAAAGACAAGCAGGTTTGGGGGCAGGTTCTTCATTAACTTTCCGGCGCTGCATTGCACCTTGAAACTCACATTTGTAAATGGTTGCCGCAAAGCGACCAGCCAATCCAAATTTTTTAAGAGGAAAATCGACGATAACGATCTTTTTTTGTTCAATAATATTTTCAGGTAGGAGGTCTTCGCTAAGACCAGCGGCAAATTGATTTTTTAAGATTCCATCATACTTAAAAGGATTAATCATTCCCATGAACGATTGAACTATAATGCTCCGCGTTTTCTCAGATAATCTTGCAAATTCATTAAGCCAGAAATCTTCGGTAGTACCTGCATCTTCTTGTTCTTTCTCCGTCAAATCACGGCTTTGCATTTTATGAAACACCTGAATGAAGTAGTTTGAAGCGATCCATTCTGCAAGTTCAATTCTGGCTTCCTCTCGTTTTTGGGGATCAATGCCTCGCTCTGTGGTAATGGTTCGGACAAGGTTGTTATAGTGTTTTGCTTCTTCCTCTATGAATGAGGTGGTTGCAAGCTTGCGCATATTGGAAATGCTGATTTCCTCTCCAGCCAATGCAAGTAAGGAGATAATACTGCTGATTAAATCTTTTAAAGATTCATCCCAATACGGGTCTTGATTATTGCCTCCACTGCCTGATAAGGATAGGCGGGTTATATCACGTAAGTTCATCAAAGCGTTATTAGTATTAAAAACATCTCCTGCACCTTCCCCTTTGCGTTGCATTTCGTACTCTAAAAAGTTGAATTCAAGTCCACTTGCCTTATTGAAGATGATCAAATCCTTTTCTCGTCCTGTGGCTTTAGCGTATTCTACCCACCTGTCTTTCTCATCTGGTTTTGCGCAGAGTACGCAGAAGCCAAATCCTGCTTTCAACATGGCTAGTGCTGCGTGTTTTCCCGCACCGCTGGATTTTCCGCTTCCCGTGCTTCCGGTTATTAGAGTTCCTTCAACCGCATCAGCCCATGTAATTATGGTCTTTGTACCTGGTACTTCATAAAGCGGTGTATCTAATAGGTTTTCGTGGCTCTGATAGCTCTTCTCTGAATTTGATTGAAACAGTTTCATATCTAAGTTCTTTAATTGTCTAATCTATTGTTCTGTCCATTCCTTTTGATTTGCGTAATTCTTTTGGTGAGGGTTCAGTCTCACTGAAATACTTGCTCAGTTTTTTCTTGATTTTGGATAAGGATTTCTGATCCAGTTCTGGCGTTTTCAGGCTTGAAGCCAGCGATAAATTTTCAGGATCAGCTTGTATTTTCTTGATCTGTTCCTTCGTCTGATCTCTAACATCCTTCACTGCACTATATTCAGCCATGAGGCTTCCAAGCTTCTTATAAGCTTTGGTTTTGTCAGATTGTCTGGTGGTATCTTCTAGCTTTAGCTCTTTATCTTTTTCATGGCTAAACCATTTGCTCAAATTTTCATGTCGTCGGTATTCACTTTTTGCTTCTTCAACAATACCGTCACGTAAATCTTGATCTGCTTGCTCTCTGGCGTATTTGATATTCTCGAAGGATGTATGGGGCAGGGCGGCTCTTATACCGTGAGCGAAGAACAGATCAGATTTAGCCCGCTTGTCTAGCTCTTCTCGCTGTTGATTTTGATAGCGTTTCTTGATTTTTTGAATCTTAAAGAACTGATTTTGATCCCCTTTGCTGTAGAGATCGAGACGGTTTTGGAACTCTTCTTCGGATAGATTTCTTGGTGTTAACCTGTATTTGTTATGTTTTTTGGATCCTTTCATATCTCATCATTTTAAATATTCGCTTACTGCGTCTCCTTCGACTGTAATGTCTTTGACAAACGTGCTTGCCAAGCCGTCATCCTTGCCGGAAGCACTGGTTTTAACCCAGGCTAATAGCTCCTGAGTCAGGTTATCATGGATGGGGTCAAGGTTGCGGCCTGCAATGGTTATCAATAATTCATAAGCCTTGATGTATAGCAGGCTGCTGTCTGCCAATATGCTAATCGGAAGCATTGAATAGGAAATACCGTAGCGTTTTCCAGAGCGGAGAATGATTTCAAAGCGTTTGACCAACTCACCTTTTGCGCCAATGGCATAGAACTGGCCTGTCGTAGAAAAAACAGCAGGTGAACTTTGCTTTGAATCCTGATCTGTTGGTTTAGATTCTGCTGGAAATATCCCTCGTAACTTCGTTCTGTCTTTGTCTTGATACCGCATAGTTTTCTATTTTCTTATTCATTGATTGGTGATGAGCACGTTGCTTTTGTTCAAGCAATCTGCGCTCATGTTCATTGGCAACCTCACGAGCCGTCTTGCGTTCTCCGCTTCTTACAATGGCTGATTTGAGTTCTTTCTTATCATCTGTGTATAGCTGGATTCGAGATCGTCCTCGCGAAACAGCTACATAGAAGGCTTGATCATTAATGGCACCACGGGATGCCTCACTCATGCTGATATACACATCCTGACACGTCTTCCCTTGAGCTGAAAAACTCGTAGAAGCATAATTGTGCGCTAAATGATAGCTATCCTTGGCAAGTGTTTTACCATTCTCCAATTTGATATCGCTACCAACAAAACCCTTTACAATTTGAGGAGTACCATTATTGATCTTGGTCTTCTCCTTGGACTTCAAATTAACTGTCGGTTTAATCAAGTCACCAGTCGCTATATTGATTTTGGTCTTTTGGTAAATCGAATAATATTCGGGCTTGTCATGGGGCAGGGTTAGGACCTGTTTTGTTTTTAAGTCCCGAACCATAATCTTGTCTTTCTTCTCTCTCGGTAAGATTTCATAATGTGAGCCGGCCTTGAAGCCCGATTTGTTGTCCTTGGCTTTTTGATTCTTGATGAATCGCACGACATGGCCTTTTTGGTAATTCACCAAATCCTTTTTCTGGCTCTCACTGAGTGATAAATCTTTGAGTGTATCAAAGGTTCTTTCTTGGCCTTTAATACGACCTGCTGCTTTTTGTTTTTTGCGAATTAATTCTGAAATCTGATCCTTCTCAAAATTTGTCGGGCTTACAATCAATGCACTGCGTTTAGCCTTTATTGATGCGATGTAATCATCGGCTATTTTGTTAAGCCTTTCATCATGATCCGGTATCTCTTGAACGGCCTTCATTTTCTTATCTAAAATCTGGTAGCCCTCAAGGGTCTTGCGGTTAGATATAAGATCGACAGCCTTTTTGTAATCCGAAGGCTGCTGTCTCATATTCTGCTTCACGTGAATGGTTTTGATTTTAGCCTGCTGTAGGATGCGAAGCGCATCTCCATATTCTCCAGGACTTGCATGTTGTCCAATGTTGCCGCTTAAAATGACTCTTGCATTTTGTTCTTTAGCAATTTTTAGAATTTCGGATTTGGTTTTCACGCCGCACATACTGGCCTCATCAACACAAATGACATTTTCTCGAATTGATTGCTGTAATTCAGGGTTTATCAAAAAAGCAGCAATTGTCTGTGCCTCGGAAAAACCTTCTTTCCGAAGGACTTCAACAGCTTGTGATGAGGGGGCTATTGGAGTCATGATTTTGTTAACTGCTCTTAGGCCATCAGCTAGTTCTTGAAGCAAAGTCGATTTGCCTGAACCTGCTTTTCCTTCCAAAGCCACAATTTGATCGGAAGATGAAAGAATTTGCTTTACGGCATTCTTTTGATCCTTATTAAGGAAGTCTCGCTTGATTTTATAGTCAGAATTAAGAGGCTTGAATTTGCCTTTTCCTTCGGTTGCGAGAGAGATCATAAAATCCTCAAAATGAACCATTTCTCTGGTTGTGATAATGTTGATATTATTCTCTTCCGATTTTAAGATATTATCTCGGCTATTCAGTTCTTTCTCGAAATCTGCTGGGCTGTGACCGCTTCCAAAGCTCAAAGCCATTGCATGACCCAGCACGCGTTTTTCTTCGGCTATCGAATTCTTCTGAAGGAAATGGGAAAGACTTCGATCTATTGCCTCTTTTACAGATATTGAATTGGACTTGCCTTTATATTCTCCTTTGATGTTTTGCAGAGCCTCGAATTCTTCCTTGCTCAACTGGTCTTTCCAGAGATCGTAAAGCTTGTTTTCAGGCACAGATTTGTTCTTACTTACGCGGCTGAGTGCCGCTAATTTTGCTTTCTCTTTTGGATCGGTGACATTCTTTTCCTGCGCTAGACGATCCACGATTTTACTTCGCTCTGAAAACCGCTCCAAAATTGATTTCGGGACGCCAACAATTTCCCAGGCATCTTGCGTACGCTCGACCTTATAGCCAAGCTCAACCATCTTGTTGCTTAGGATATTATGGAAGTAGGATTGCAGGTAAGGCGCTGACTTGAAGATCAGATATGGATCAATCGCTAATATCTTGTTTCGTTCTTTGCTGTAGGTAGCGGAGATCAGAAAATTATGAATATGCTCCAATGGCTGTCCCGCAAAGACTTTTTTACCGTCGCTTCTAACATGTTCTACAGGTCTGCCGATCCTGTGATGAAATTCTGCCCAGCATCCATTGCCAGTGTGTTCGTAAAAGCGTCCGTATTGAGTGTTAGCTTGAGCTAAGATTAGCCGTTCAGCTTCAAGCATCATTTCACGATTTGCATACTTAAAGGCTGTTATGAATTCGGGATCATCTGTTAACGCTGAGAGAACACTAAAACTCTTTGGGGGCAGGGTGGTTATGTCCCAACCCACTTTTCGATTATCCTTTGTTATCGGCGTTAAACGTTCTTTTGAGTCTGGAATTTGATTGTGAACTAAAGCATCAAAATTCTCTAAAGTAACGTTCTTAAGTCCTAATCGTGTAGCCAGATTCCCGTTCCAGAAAGCTTCAATCTCTTCCTTGTAGTATTCACCTTGTTTTCTGAGTGAGGTCTTGTGATAGCCGGACGCGGCTTTCGCATTTGCTGAGGCTGTTATTCTCATCATGACGGTCTCGTTTTTAGTCTGTTCGGGATTGAAAAAGACGAGCATGAATAAAAGGCTGATGCCTGACGATATGGTGCGCGTCTTTATCATTTAGATGTACTCGTTTTGTTCTCCTGTGTCAAGGGAAAAAGGAAAATATTCTTATCGCTGTTCATCGTTCTCATGCGTTTAAAATTGATCGTGTGTGTGCCTGATATGAGCGATCCAGAACTTGCTGTGCCAGTTCAGCGGAAGCTGTTGAGATCATGAAAATTCCAAAATGAGCATCTCCAACATACTTCCATGCAGCAATGCCAATTCCGACAGCAATCGCGAAATCAAGCAGGCTACATAAAAATTCGTTTACAGGTAGAAATTTGGAAAGCCCTAATCCGATCCAACTCTGACCTCTCATGGTTAAGCTTGAATTTCCTTTCCCGATCCACACAGCAATTAAATGAGTCAGAGATGTAAGCGTAAATAGCCCTGTGTAAACCAGTAAAAACTTTGATTCCACATCAATAAAAGCTAGTTGGTAGAGTTCACTTGGCGTTTTGAAAAAAGGTAAAACAGGTACTAGGAACATGGCTAAGGGCTTCAAGAGAATAGGCACATGCGTACTATTGAAGCTAAGCGAAAAACTCAGGGCTGAACAAATGGCAAGGATACCTATGGTCTGACTTCCAGCCTTGAAACGAAATAGACACCAATGCATGGTTGCGAGCATGGCTTTGTTAAATCGTGCATATTGTTTCAGTAATAAAAGACACGTTTTCTCCCAATGCTTATTAAAAAATGTCTCCCAGAATGGAGAGGTATAAGCTCCCCAGATAATTGCATTATCAGAAATTTTAAGCGTCTTGCGAACCTGCATGTCCCGATTGGATTTATCCGTAATCATATCCTTGAATTTTAGTTGTATAATTAGGTTTTAAGAGGGCTGCTAAAAGGCAGCCCTAGCTTGAAATGCACCGCCTTTGGCTTTTATGAGACGTTCCCAAAATCGAGACATCCAAAGCTCCATATCCGTCTTACCCGGCGTAATCAAGATCACTGAAAATCCTGCCAGATCAGGAAGCAGGGCATCACGCTCCAAAGCCTCAACAATAGCATCAAAATCGGTTATGACCTGTGCAGGGTTATTTTTATAGCGCAGGGCGTTGAATGCTGAACTTACTTCGATTCCGTCCGAGAAAATGAAAAGAGTTTTACTGGAAGCGCTTGAATGAAAGTCCTTTGTGATGGCGACTATCGTTCGATATAAATTGGTCTGTTGCTCATCACATGGTTGATCAGCTAGATAGTCCAAATCAACTTTAGCTTTGGCTAAAAATTGTCTCAGTGCTTTGTCGCGCTCAGAGCTAGATGCAAACCAGCTATCATCAGCTTTTTGTAATGGTGCTAAGCGTATCTCGGCTATCCTGCTTTCGCCGCACGTGGCGGTTCTGAAATTTACCCCTTGATCCGAGTCTTTAAGATCAAGATAGGTGATCATTTTTCTAAAGATTGCATCTTCATCAAATGCTTTAGCCTCATTCGAGCTTTCACTAACATCGCGGATAATACCCACCTCTACGATTTGAGCAGTTAGCTCAGTTCCAATGAACATTAGGCTCAATAGCAAACCCACACCAACCTTGCTGGTTGTGATCTTTATATTTTGTATCTCTTTCATATTTGAAGTATTTAAAGTTGAAAATCAGTTGATATAAGCTATCTCTATAGCCTGTGTTATGCGTAACCTTGCATTTTTATGCATGTCGAGTTCGTACTTGTAGTCATGCTCCATTCTCGCCAGCTTTTTCTCAAGCTCACGTGCTTCTTTTTCTAGGGAATTCAGGTGGTCTGTGACACGTCCTTCTGCTGTAATTGTAGGCTTGGCATTGGCACGTTCGAATCGACCTTTGAGAAGCAAAACACGATATTGAAAGGCTCTCCATAATTCGGACATGGATAAGCGACTTCTGAGCGGTTGAAAGTTCTTGGCATCAGAGTAATACAAGTAGCTCAAGAACACCGCAAAACCATACAAGAGTGTGATAAGGCCGGTAGCAATGATGTGCTTTTGTGATTCACGTCTTGGTGCTGAGTCTGGGTCAAGATAAAAGGTAAGGGGATCGGCTGCTTCTTGTCTGGCAACCTCAGCTTGTCCAACATAAATGAAGCTCAGCAGTCCTAATCCAAGAATGAAGGCAATGACAATGAGGTCATATCTCTTCTTCACCAAAAGCTTACCCGTAACCTTCGGAAGCACACTAAATAATGTCGCCATACCCAATGCCAGTATATTACCGAGTACGGGCATATCGAGCACAAGCGTGTAAAGTGGTTTGCTCAATGTATAATCTGTAACGAACAGAATTACACTGACCAGAAACAATACTGGCCAGGACACAATAAAGTCCTTCAGGGCATTTTTTAATTTGCTATCAATCATGGTCTTTTTGTTTTGATTGTGAATTGAATTTTTCCTGTTCATCTGCTTGTGCTTGTAGCTTATTCAGCTTGGCATTATGCAGATCAATGTGCTCGTAGACTTCATCCGGGATGATGGATTTTTCCGACTCAACATACTCAGAGAAGCGGGTTTTGATATCTGATATTTTATCTTGGAGCTGGGTCAACTCGTTTTTTGTCAGCTTAATTTTCAAACTGTACTTTGCGTGTATTGTGCTCAGAGCTTCATCCAATCTTAGTTTGGCTTGCTTCTTAGTTATCCTTAGAGGGACTTTTCTTTTTTTGTTTCCTAATGCCGTTTCTACCCACTCTTTAATATGATCTTCGATGGTGAAATCGTAATAGATATGGCGATCTGTAGTGTGAGTTTCTCCCTTTAAAAGATTGTCTAATAGTGTCCTCATATTGTCTAAATATTAGTATTCTAAATAAATCAATATGCTGTATTAATAATCATTACTGCATAATGAAGTAAACGTAGTAAAACAATTTATCAATTCCAAATACTGCTAAATGTTTGACATTACTAGGAATGTAGTTTACTTTTAAGGTTTGGACTTAATAATCAATTCGATGACTAAAAAGCGAACGACAGAAGAAAAAAATACCAAATCTGTATTGGTGGTGAGGGAGATTTTCGTTGATGAAAATGATTTGTCAAATTTACAAGAGGACGCAAAATCCTATAATGGACTAGTGATAAATGAAAGCGCTAACGCCATTAAATTTGAAGCTTCTAAGTCAGCAGTATATGACAAGTTTGCTAGAGCGGATGTAGTCGATAAATATGGCTTCATAGTACCAACAGGCGACGAAGTTAGGTTTGCAGATACGAAAAGTATTGAAGAGGAGAAGAACTTGTCTAGTGGAAAAAAGAAACTCGTTGTAGATGAGAAATTAAAAAAGAAATATCCAGAATATTCAAGCGACATTAAGAAACTCTTTAATTCCTTTATGGGTGGGGATTTAGTTGAATTTGAAGATGCCATTGATCAAATTTTATCAAAAAAAGAGGAGGGACGTCTTTATAAACACGGTAATAGAGGAAACAAAGAAGCAGCTGATAACTTTGCCCGCGAAATGTTTCCTCATATGATTGAGGCAAAAAAGCACGCCAATACTTATGATGAAATCGCCCATTATTTTAATGCAATACTAAATCTAAGAACTAGAAGAGGTAAATTATTTAATAATACGGCTGTCATACGTCTTGAAAGGAAACAAAAGGAACTCGGTTTAAAACCGGATCAAAATTATCCAGAAGTCAACTAGGTTTGATGCTAACCCACACCTAAAATAATTGACATAAAAACAAAAGTCTGCTAGATAAACCTCCATTCTGGTAAATGAGGAGGAAGTCTTTGAAAGACGAAAATAAATTAGAAGGCAAGCTTAAAACACTTGTCGTGGCTTTTGAGAAGACAAGTTCTGATAATGACGAAACAGAAGTTGAGGCCATGATCTCACTTCTGGAAAAGTATAATTGGGATATTAAAGCAGTTGACCTAACTGTAAAAATTATAGGATCAGGACCGTTGATGACTTTTGAAGATTCTGACTATTTTAATAGAACCTGGAAGAAAGCAAACCAATCGGAACCTAAGGCTCAACTGACCGAAAATGAGAAATTGGATAGAGTTATTGAACTCTCGAAGAGCGATGCATTTGGATGTGATCACAATCAAATTAAAATGATCGCTGAAACTTTAAAGCTTAGTGATCCTTCTTAAGGATTATCTCCTTAGCCAAGGTTTTAAAATCCTCTGAATTCCAATCCTCATCTTCCTCGGATTCGTATAGCTTGTCGCTTTCCGCCTTAAAGCTCAACAAGCATTTCTGAATTTGTTCGGTGTGCATGGATTTCGTCACTTTTAAAGTTTTTAAGTCAAGGAATGCTCCAGGGAACTCTGAAATATCCTGATCGTGCAGATATGGGTGATCTATGAGATAGAAAAGTAAATCTGTTAATGCAGTATTGTTGGGATCAACCAAAATTTTTGATAATGTCAAGCTTACGGCCTCATAATTGTCGTTGCGAATATCCCTGTTGAGTTCAGAGATAGTTGCCATTTCAATATTGAACTTCTTTAGAAATTCGGTCTTGTACTTGTCCAGGAGTTCATTTTTGAATTCTTGGAAGAATGGATCAGTTGCCTTGATAAAATCGGAGTCCTGATCAATCTCAACAGCTTCGTTAGGCATTTCTGCTACTTCATCATCAATGAAAAAGGGCTTGCAGGCTGACAGGTAATTGCCATAATTTTTAATGCTCTTTGTAATGTCAATGTAATGCTCATGTCCTTCAAGGTGAGCATGGAGATTGGCAAATAGCAAAAAGTAAATATCTATCTTCGCAGGGAGTGCACAATCCATTCCGTCAAGGCCGTTTTTAATCCCATATTCCAAGATCAGGTTAGATGTTAGTGCTTCTGTTTCCGGATCGACCCATATATTGAACGAGTGTGAAGAATCAAACCCGAAGGGGTGAACTTGAAGAATTGTATTTTCAACAGTATAGGTGATCCACTGATTTAGTAGAGATTCCTGTTTTACCTCAAACTTTATGTGTCTCAAGATAAACCGAAGCAGGATTTCATTGAGTTGATTTTGAGACCTCCATAATGGGTCGAAATCATCAGCATTACTGTTAGCCTGATTGTTTTTTGCATAGCGTGCGTAATTATTGTGAAAGGTTCTGACTGAACAGGTCATATTTAGTAGCTTACGAATCGCTTTTATAGTCAGAGAGGGGTCTTCTTCTTTTAGTGAATAGGCCATTTCCATCTTGCGCTTTAATATGTAGCGCTGAGGTGTTTCATCCAATCGTGCTTTAAAATCTCTGTACAGTTTCTTGCTAGAGACCGAAAATTGAGTTTCAAGCAAGTGATCTGGATAAGGTATTTCTTGGGCATGTGCGTCGATGTAGGTAATGACTTCAGTTAGATATTCCATAAAAAGCGTTTATTTCAAAGTAAAAGAGTTCACAAACTAAATTCAACTTGGCCTCTATGAAGATTTTGGACAGTGGTGTGAAGATTTTGGACAGTATCTTGTTAAATCTAGTGCACGGATTTTGCACGGATTGCCCTCAATGTTCATTGTATGTTCCCTATCTGTTCCTCTGATTTTGGAGCGGTAATATTCAAAAATGGAGGTGTTTTTCAGAGAGCTGGTCGGCTGAAAAGCCGCAGTCAGTAAGGAAATGGCGGACACTGAGGGATTCGAACCCTCGATAGAGTTATTAACCCTATACTCCCTTAGCAGGGATGCAATTATAGCCATTGAGAAATGGCTTCAAAGTCTTTCTCAGTAAGGCTTTTAGTGGTGTTTGACTTGTAAGTTTTGTCATGTTGTGCACGGATTTTGCACGGATCGGTTAAATCATCTCTTAAGCCAACCGGGTTAGGTAACTGGTTTATCGCTTCAATCAAACTCTTTCTTGGAAGGTGGGTATAATGCCTACTCATCTCGTTTTCAGAGGCATGACCAAGGATTTCATCTTTAATCATTTCACTCACGCCACCAGGCCAAATTAAATATGTAGAAACGGTGTGCCTTGCAACATAAGGAGTAATACTAATCCCCGATCTCTTTTTAGCTGAATTGATCGGGCAAGCCATTTGCCCTCCAGAATTATAAATTATCCGTCCGGCTTTATTATACTTTCTATTCGATGGGTAGCGCTTTCCAAGCGTATTCAAAAATACATGCTCATTATTCTGCTCTTTTAAAAAGCTCATTAATGGCTTTATACATTTATGCATTGGAATTCCTCTTGGCATATCTGTTTTGGTTTCATCCAAGGCAATCCAATCGCATTCAGGATTAAGGCTGTGAGTTTCTAGGTCAAATGCTTCAAGGGGTCTACATCCTGTCCAAAAAAGAAAAAACATCACTTTTGCTGCTGGATAAGAAAGAGCATTAATAAAGCTTATTGCATCTTCATAGGTGCAAGGCTTACGAGATCGAGTCTTAGATTTATTTCGCTTGGGGCGTTGCCACTCAACATAGGGGCATAGGGGTTTCTGGCCTTTGGTATTATGCTTCCAAACAGCAATAAAGGGAGTCCAAAACTGTCGGTTTTGAGTATCAGGTGTACAATGCCCGTACATTTCATGGGCTAGGTCGTTGAGTTGTTCTTGATCAATTTCTCTTATTTTGAAATGTCCAAGTCTTCCGATTAGTCCTGTCCATTCACCTCCCTTGTATTCACCTAAGTAGCGAGGTGATCCACCTGCTTTTAGATAGTTTAGGGCTGCATCAAGAAAGGTGGCTGAGTAGGCTTTTCCATAGATATAAGCTTCTCTAAGTTCGGAGATGCGGCGATCTCTATAATCCTTGATTTGAGTAGAGGGTGTCTTTAAACCCTTGTGAGGTATTCCTGAGCTTTCATAGATTTCTTGACCGTGGATGGTACCTCGAACGTACCAGTTTGGTGACTTTGGTTTTTTGAATATTTTAAGTTCATTTGACATTGTGTTAATTGTACCACTTGTTCGGGCGGAAGGCACCAGATTTCCTTGTTTTTGATATAAAAAACATGTGGAATCATTCCAGATTTTCTAATGAGTTTTCGGACTTTTCTTTTTTGAGCTAGAGGCGATAAATCCGTCAGAGGTTTTCCGATTTTTTTCGCGACTTCGAGTTCAGATAAAAGCATCGTAGGACTATAGTCCTAATTCTTTAGTATGTCAAGCTAAGAGGGATTCAAAATCGTCATGATTGACTAGTTCAAGTTCAAGAATGGCTTTCCAATGATTGATACCATATTTTAATCGTCTTTCGTTAGTCGATTGCTCCACAATCGTTTTAAATTTCTCTATGCCTAATTGTGGAACCGTGTATTTGGCAGAGGAAACAATTGGGTCAATGACCTCATTAGAATTTTCTCTGAACCTTTTAAATAAATCTAAATTCTCATAATGTGACTGTACTAGATTGGAAAAATTATCATCCAAGGCTGATCCGTCTATTGAAAAAATCGGAATTGGATACGACTCGAATTCTACCTGTAAATATTGAGCTTCTGGTAGTATGTCGTAGTACAAGTTAAGAAAGGCTCTTTCGCCTTCGATCAGCCATTGATCGCCTTTTTGTCCGTTACAGCTAAAACAGCAGGGAAGTAGATTAATTGGGTTAACGACGAACTCAGGGAATTCTTCTTTAGGTACTATATGGTCGAATGAATGCACAGGTTCAATCGTGCACATCTGGCAAGTGTTAAATTTTCTTTCATCCTTTGTTGTCAGCAATACATTGAGTTCTTGCAGGATTTTGCTTTTGTAGCGATATAAGGATAAGAGATCAGTCTTTTGCTGTCCAGAGTACCCATATGGAGCAATAGATTTAAGATTATCTTCGTTCAACAACTCTGCATATTGCTCAAATACTTCTTCTATCTGACCATCCAGTGCATTTAGGCGTTCCTTATATTCAGGGTCACTCTTTTTGCTGTATTTCTTAGAAACAACAGTTTTATGAAACTCATGGCAATCCTCACCATATGGCTCTAAATTTATCATTCGCTCTCTTCAAAAATACTGTTTACAAAAAGCCTTAGATTCAGGCTGACAGGAATATTATCGCTCTGGATGGCCTCAATGATTTCATCGGCATTTTTTTCCTTTCGCTTTAATCGTCTTATTATTTCTTGGT
This sequence comes from Reichenbachiella sp., assembly GCF_033344935.1. Lineage (NCBI taxonomy): Bacteria > Pseudomonadati > Bacteroidota > Cytophagia > Cytophagales > Reichenbachiellaceae > Reichenbachiella > Reichenbachiella sp. The sequence continues at coordinate 2,417,220 of NZ_JAWPMM010000001.1, forward strand.
AATGTTTTGGGATTTCATTTGTCCCAAAAACTTCTTCTGTTATATCGGATAAATTAGCACCAAAAGATTCCAATCCGATTTTCCTGATTGCTAAGGAGTCCTCAACTCTGTCAAAAACATAGACATTTCTGGAGAGTAACTCTCTAATTATAATTGGTGAATGAGTCGTAAGAATGCAAAAGGATTGAAACCTTTTAACCAACTCGTAAATAGTATTCATTAATTGAGCAATAGCATTGGGATGTAGGTGAGTTTCTGGTTCATCGAAAAGCAGTAGCGAGTCATATCGGATATGAGCAATAATATTTGTTACGGTTTCTAGTAGTATTCTTTGGCCTGAGCTAAGTTCTCTACGCATTGAGTTGAGTTTCTCAATGTTTACCTTGGGCTTACCTAAATCATCACGCCCGAAAATCCCTAGGAGATAAGATTCAGGAAGAAATTCACTTAGGATTTCTTCCCAATCTTCAACCCGTTCTAATTCCTCTATTCGCTTCCTTGTATGTCCAAATTTGATGGCTCGCCCTCTATCATCACCCATGTCACCAGTTTCATCTCTTAGACTACAAAAGGTGTAATCTATATTAATACCGGATTTGCTTGGCTTGAAAGTGTCGAATGGGCTATATGATAATGCGATTATTTTTGAGAATAACGGAGTTGCGCTATCAAAGAACTCATCATTTTCTTCGGCTAGGTCACGAGGTAATTGGGAAATGAATTGTGTCTTTCCAACCCCATTTTTACCAATGATGGCGCATATTCTATTGGGTATTTCAGAAGTATCCTCAAAATCGAAATTAATTCTTATTGGGGGAATCTCGGCATCACCAAATTTTGGAGAAAATAGATGGGTGAACGTGTACATATCAGCACGTGTTCTACCACTCAGTTCAAATCTTACTTCTCTAAGAATTCTTTCAGCTTTGTCTTCTCTTATAAGGGAGTTTTTGAAATAGCTCTCCCTTTCAAAAATGTCAGAAATATCTGTGAAGAATGCAGCATCCCTTAAAGCGAATAGTATTGACCTGAATTTGGCCTTATACTCCTCTTTAAGATATTCATAATATGCCTTGCTTTGTCCCAGGCTACAAAAGGAATCATCTAGTTCAGTAAAAGATTCGGGTAGAATCGGGTGAAAATTTTGAAAGTTGCCATCTTTATCTTGGTGCTCTGAATAATTGCTAGAATCGTTCGTAATAATTTTAAGCTCACCAAATTTATCCAGTTCACCGTCAGAATCTCTGTAAACCAAATTGCAACGAGATTTTAAGGAATAATCATTCCACCAATCAAAGTCGCGAAAGTCCAGGATGAATATATCTTTTTCTTCGGGTTTAAACTCGTTCAAATCCTTAACCTCATAGTTGGGAAAGAACCTGATGTTGTTTTTCACGACACCTGTTGGGTATTTGTTGTTAGGGTCGTAGTTGGATAATTCAAATATTGGATTGTCGTCGTTGTCAAATCCAGAAGTGTCTAGGCTGAAGCCTTCTTTATTAAGTTGAAAGTTTATTTCATCAGCAAGATTAAGCCTTTGTGGTTCCGAAGGCTGAAAGCCGGGGCTTACAAGATATTCCAGCAGCTTAACTAGTTTATCACCTTCGGTAACATCAAATCTGGTAAGCAGTGTGTATTCTAGTTCCCAGTCATTATTATGGACAAGATGTTTAACAGCATCTCCGTAAGCGTCTTTATATCTCGAGTCTTCTGATGGTTTAGTTCTAAGATTAAATACATGATCAAGCAGATCAATTATTCCTTCATCATGTGATCCATAAAACACCGATGGATTGGCTATCAATCCCTTAGCTATTTTTATTTTCTTTTCTCGGTTTAGGTTGAAGGTCATTCTTCTCTTTCTAAAGATTTTATGTGATGCTTCCAAGATAATATTAAAATCACAATTACCTATTTTGTGTGAATATTTATCAATTTCTTCATTGTTTCATATGGCGCATGTTGAACTCGTTTTGCTTTGCGTCAAAATCAGGGATTTGATCTCCCCTGACGTGATGTCTGATAGAATTATAAGCACTTTGAGATTGTTCACTTTCTAAGGTTGAAACAAGTAGTTCAGTGACCCTTTAATGCACCGAAGTAGCACCTCGCCATAAGCCAACTATTTATGATAATTATCGTTAGCAATACTTGACACTGTACCAATAAAGTTGTACACTTGTAGTATGGATGAATTGCCCGAATACATAGCCTATCAAGGTGATGAATATCAAATAGAGTTCTATTTCGATGAGAAGGGTAAAAGTCAAGCAAGAGAGTATTTGACGAACATGGAAGCGTCAGATGCTAAGAAGTTTGCTCATCTTCTCCAAATGATGGGAGATGTCGGGCAAATAAAGAACGAACAGAAGTTTAGGAATGAAGGGGATAAAATCTATGCCTTCAAGCCTCAACCTCATAGGTTTTTATGCTTTTTCGTTAGTGGTAAGAAAATCATTATCACTAATGCTTTTATCAAGAAACAGCAAAAATTGCCCAAGTCAGAAAAAGACCGGGCATTGGATAAAAAACTGGATTACGAAACACGAAATAAGAAAGGAACATATTATGGAGAAGAAAACGAAAAATAAATTCGGGTCTGCATTCGGCAAGTTCTTGGATGATCCTGATTTCAAGAAAGACTATGATAAGGAGTTTAAGGAATTCGCCTTATCCGAACTTTTGATGACTTTAATGGATAACGAAAAGCAAAGCGTGCGAAAGCTTGCCGAATTGGCAGGAATTTCACCGACAACAATCCAGAATATAAAGTCAGGCAAAAACTCGGATGTGAAGCTCAGCAACTTCCTTAATATTATTGAGGCATGTGGTTATAGACTTGAGTTGGTAAAAGGCGAAAAGAGCCTTTCGCTTTCTGCCTAGTTTTATAGTTCGCTTAGAATAGAATAAAAGCCATCATTAGTGACTATCAAATGATCCTCTAAATCAATACGCAGCAATTTTCCCGCCTTATAGAATTGCTCGGTAAGATGAATGTCGGCCTTACTCGGTTTTAAATTCCCAGAAGGGTGATTATGAGCAAGTATAAAGCTGTTGGCTCGTCTTTTAAGGGCAATGGCGAAGACGAGTCTCAGATCGACTGTAGTTTCCGAGAGGCCACCTTTCGAGATCGAGGCGATAGACATAAGCCTAAGCTGGCGATCCAAAAACATCGCCTTGCATTCTTCGATTAGCTCGATCTGATCTTGATCCCAGCTCTCCAGAAATATTTCATAAGCATCTTTGGCACAAGTAATCTTTGGCCTTTCATGGGCTTTGAGCTTGTTTCGATAAGTAAGCTTTACTTCTTCAATATGCATATTTGTACTTCCTCAACATTGTATATTTCCCAATGACTGCTACCCTCTATTTCAGTGAATTCACTGCCACATAATTGAGATGCTATCTGTTCAGCTTCCTTCTGGGTATTGGCTCTGATTTGTACCTGTAGATAGGTGCGCATTTCGGCCTTTGCTATAAATGTTTTCATTAGTGACTCCTTACAGGATATCGAATAGTTCGGGTTGATGGGCGAGTAGATCATTAACATGTCTCTGATTAGCAAAGCCGTTAAGTAGGTGACTGACTTTAAGGCTCATGGACACATGGATGTCTTCACATTTTGGATTTTCAAGGTCTATTGAATTAGACTTTCGGAATTGATTGAATTCAAAAACTACCCTGCGGTATCGACTAATATCCTTATTCAGGCTTAGCCTAATATCAGCTTGAAGTTTTCTAAGTTTTTGATTGTTACCCGCAGACTTTTCAATATCATCCTTGAGGTAGCCGTATCTATCTGGCTCTTGCATTAATGTCCAAATCTCTTTTACCGACATTGGCGTACCGCCCAAAACGTAATACCAAGGATGCCCTGAGCAATAGGACATTTTTCCGAATTTCACTTTGTATTTATCTTTCATCTGGTCGTATCGCTTGGCCATTAAGCAAACTCCTTCTGGAAATCATTGAGGTATTGGCTGGCTTTTGCAGCCTGTGCCGAGGCTTTAAAAATGAGGGTCTTGTCATTGCGCAAGGCAGACAGCCAACTCTTGATATAAAGCGCATGATCTTTTGGCTGCGTTTGCTTGATATTGTGCTGAGCGCATAGAAACGCTGCGCCAAGCTCCGCGATCAATTCCTCGAACGCATAATTCTCAATGGCTTTTTTATTTGGATCATTTTTGCGATCCAGCCGCTGCTTTGCGCCCGTCCAATGCGTCAATTCATGGAGGAGGGTGGAGTAATAATTCTCTGTAGCACTTGCTTGGTCGGTTTCAAAGAACAGGGATGTTTCTGGCATGTTGATGTAATCGCCGAGTGGTGAATAAAAAGCTTCATCACTATCTGTTCGAATATCCGCGCCTGTGCTTCGGCAAAATTCATCGACCAATGATAGGCGTTCAACCTTATCAATTTCTGGTAGTTGTACTTGGTTAACATCTTCAAAGCCTTCAACCTGAGAGGCGTTGAATACTACATATTGCCGAAGCATCGGGATCTTCATTTCTTCTTTATCACCCGACTCGGTTTCGTTTTCTTTAGTAAGGGTTTTATAGAAGATAATGCGAGAGCCTTTTTCACCTTTTTTGACGGACGCACCGGCTTGTTGCCATTGCTTGAAGCTTGCCCATTTATTAGAGCGCAGGGATTTTGATTTCTGATTGAACCAAAGCGCAAGAATATTGATGCCTTGATACTGGTTCTTTGTTATCGGGTTTTCAGGAATGCCGAGGGCTGCAAGATTAGCAAAGGGCGGCTGGTAGTCCTTTAGATCAACTTCATCCAATAAGGTGATGATGTTGTTTGTGATTTCCTGTTGAATGTCTGGCTTTTGAGTTCTGGCATGAGACATAATATTTTGCTCCTTTTAAAAAAAGTGGAGGAAGCAGGGGAGATGTGCTTCCTCCATAGTTTGGGGGCTGAGAGTTAGGGCATTGCAGGCTCGTTTTGAGCTACTGTTTCTGGTTGAGGTTCGTTGTTTTGAACGGCTTTCTTCTTGGTCACTTTGTAAGCAAAAGTGGTCACGGCTGTTTCTTTATAACCTTCGGCAGTGTCAACGCTTTTGGAATTGTCTTCGCCTTTGATATATGCCCAATCACCTTTTTTCAGGTCTTTGGCCTGTGCGAAGGCATCAGTAAGATTGCTGGATACAAGAACATTGAAGTAATTGACCAAGGTCTTAACCCCGTCATCACTTTCATATTGCTTGTTTGTTGCTAGTCTCATACGAACAAATTTTCCATTAGCAATCAGCTCAGCATCTTTAACTAAACGTCCTGATTTCATCGAGATATTTGTATCTGCAAAAAGTTCGTTTTGGTTTTCTTTGGTTTGTTCTGACATAGTTTTTCTCCTTTATGTCTTTGGTTAAAACACCTTTGTAAAAGGGGTTATGGGGTTCGCCATAACCCTTGCCATGTGGCGAACAGGGGGTGAGCAAGACGCAAGGTCAAAAAAACAACAAGGGGGATCACCCACTTTGCACAAATGCAATGCGGAAAAGTGGGGAAATGTTTTTTTGCTGTTAAGAGAACCTTGCGCCGCGCGAGGTGGAACGCCTAAAGCTTTTCCTTGGCAAGTGCCAGTCGCTCTGCTCTTGATATGTCCATGCTTTTAGCTGCCATCGAGATCATGTCAGCTGTACAGGGCATCCTACCGCCTAACACAAAGCTCCGAAGTGCATCTGAATAATGCTCCAGGGCTTTACGCCAGTCGATAAAATGCTCACCTGACAAATCTTCCAGACGGTCGAATATACGTCCGGCATCTGCACTGATGTCGCAGATCATATCTTCCATCGTGAGATCGAGATCTCGTGGAAGGTTATTGTCGTTAGCATGTTCAGTTAGTGGGTATAGCCTTCCAGCTATGCGGGCGACTATTTCGCCATAATACAGAGTATTGTTACTCATCCTCTATTTACTCCTCACACAATGAGTTACACATTTACTGATTTCAGGAAAATATTCCTATAATCAATTTACAATCACGGGTTGTAGCAGCGTCAATTGCTGGAGTCAATAGGTAAAGTTCACTTTTTGTTCTTCTTTTTTAAAAGAGGGTACATATGTATGTCGAGCTGTAATTACAGTCCCTTAAAGAACTCTTCTAATGTAATGTTGTGAGGCTTTAAAACTTTGATCAAAGTTTTCATTGTGATATTGGCGTGACCTTCTTCGATTTCCCAATATTGCTTGGGCTGCATTTCAAGCTGATGAATGGCAAACCCTACGTAACCGCCAGTAAACCCACCTTTTTTACGAAGTTCTTTTAGTCTGGCTCCAAGAGCTTTCAAAAGGTCATCTATGGCTTTTTCATCTTTCATAGTACGAGATCAAAAGACGAGAAATGCGTTATAAAAATCAGCGTGTTATAACACGTAGTAAGAAAATTTCCATTATATTGCGTCTTATAACTCGCAGTAATGCAAACGTTAATTTTTTAAGAAACGGTTTGAAACCCCTTGTACACAAAGGGTAAAAGCTGATATAAAGTATGTTGGTATAAAAGGATTAAAGGCCATGAATAAGAAGCAAGCTGTACTACTATCATTGATGTTGACCTTTGGCGCTGCTGTCGCGAACGACAATGGCGGTAAAGAGCCAGGCACAAAGACCGCAGTTGAAAATAATGAGGCACGTCCTCTTAATGCGCCTATTGTTAAATCAGGCCGCTCTAATGATGCTTCTGAGGCATCTAAAGCAGGTAAGCTTGCTATTCACATTTATGGTGGTGAGAAGGCTGAACGCTCCGCAGAAGAAAATGCTAAAATTCTAGCAAATGCCTTTGCTGACCGACGTTTTACGGATAAGCCCATGTACATTACGGCGACCCATGAAGAAACAGGTGAAGAGCGCGAAACTCTGGTCACAATCTATATGGATGGAGTTCGTTATTCAAAAAATATTAATAGCAAAATCGTTAATGCTTTTTCTCCAAGACAAATTGGCGGAGCCATTGACATAATTGCAGAGGAATTTGTTGATGAACACGGCAACCATCTGGTCATACCAGAAAATGTTGAGCCTGTAGTTGTAGCGAGTATAAATTAATTAACCGAACGGATTAGGCGAATTTGAAGGCGTGCTTGAAAATGGATCAGGTGCGCTTTTATTTTGATTATCCAGATCAAATGGATTTTGCTTATCATTTGCGGCCAAATTAAATGTCTCCGAAACCGTACCAAGAGTGGCGTTTTCAACATCATTTACAAATCCTACATTGGCATCCTTCTTAACGTCTGAAAATACCTCGTCAAAGTCTATACCCTCAATACCACTTTTGCTCATAAGCTCCTGTAGTGCCTGCTTTTGCTCGTCTGTAAAACCATGTTCTTCATCATAGTCTTTCGCAAGCTGGATCAGCTCGTGCTTTAGTGTTTCTTTTGTGAATTCGTCTAAATCTTGAAGTTCTGGATCAAGCTTCTGGAAATCTTCATTGTTCATCGCTGCAACATCATCAGCATTCATATCATAGTCATTAATCAGGATTAGTCTGTATTGATCCCAATCTCCGGATTCAAAGGCCGCCTGTCTTCGGCTCTGTCGATCTGCCACCCTGTTATAATCATCCAGCTTGTCACCGAAATCATCCATAAAGGCTTTGAAGTCCTTATTGCCTTCCAGTAGGAGCTTGAGATTTTCATCACGCTCTTTCTTCTTTTTCTCGGAAAGCTCATTATTACCGCCTGCATTGGACGCACTGCCTTTGGCAATCAGGCCAACCTCATCAGCCTTGCCATTCAACGTATAATTAAAGCTCGTCTGCTCATTATGTTTCAGACGTTCTTCACTTTTTATCTGTCTTGAATTTTCATTTTCGACTGTCATGTCTTTTTTTTCCACCAGCTTCTTTATTCACACTAAGACTGACTTCTTCCCCTCGTTAATTGCACTTCCATTCCCAAAATCTATTTTTCCCCATTGCCTAAATGACATGACCATTCTCACAGATAAATATGAAAATGCCGTAAATTATTCATAGCCTTTAGCCTAATTTGTATCTAATCTTAATGGTCTATTAAGAATTAAGCCTATATGCTTGATTCTATGCCTAGAAAACCTGCTCTTTCAGATATAGATTTCAATGAAAATCCAGATGCCTATAAGGTCTTACTGGATGAAAACAAGCGCACGGGCATAGGTGCAGTTGGTCTTGCAAAAATTGATTTTCTACCGCAGAGCCTAAATCATAGTCGCATCCATAATATATTGATGGGACAGGTCAAGCACCCTTCAAAAGAAGAATATGATGCACTGATCAAAGCCTATAGCCTGTTCCCTACATTGCAGCGCATTAAGCTCACCCCCCAGAAGATTAACAAGATGAAATCCCTGATCGAAGAGAAGGGGATTAAGAAGGCTGATATATCCAAGGCTACCCCTCGATATTACGGCTTTAATATTCAAATCTTAAAGAATTGGCTTTCAGGGGAAACGGAAACTGCGGATAAGAATAGTTTCGATGCGGTTTTGAGCTTCATTGAAGCTTACGAACCACCAAAAAAGGTTCAAATATCAGATCGACGTAAATCACCCCGATTGGTTGAGATAACGCCCGAGTACCTGGAAAAGCTTGAAGCAGAAATCAAAAGAACGAATTTCGAACCTTATGTCCTTTTGAAACGATTTAGGATCGATCATATAAAGGCAGTCATGATCCATGATTGGCGCGGCGGTAGGCGTAAGAAGGTACGCCCTGAAAATCTATCCACTATTCTTGATGCTTATGCCACGCTACCAGATGCGGGCCTACTTTCTTAAAATGGTTCCAATGGAGTAATCTGATGAGACTTCCATAAATCTTGATATTTAATTTCTGAATGAAGTACACTGATAAGATGAAAGCATCACTTGCCTTAAATCACAAAGATCAAATCGCACTCTTTTATGATGAGCCACTTAACATTTCACCTCAATGGGTATCCATAGATATTGATTTGGGTGAAATATATGTTGGTGGTGATGATACTGAGAGTAAAACAATCAAGCTTGATAAAGTAGATCCGCGTATCTATCAAAGAGTTAGATCAGAATCTCGAATTCTTCTTATTCAGCTTGATAATACAGAAAAGCACGAACCGGTAGGTTCGGTCTTTGTCCCGTTAATGATTGCTCAAAAACTGTAGATCACATTAATCGATTCTTAATCATTTCGTTTTAAAATAAACGAGTGATTAGAGAATGAGGAAATGGTTGAGCAATGACTAAAGATAATTCCAAAAATGAGCAGGATGAGCTTTTCTGGTACTTGAGATCAAAGGGGCAGGGTGTTGGAGTCTCAACCACTTATGAGAGAACGGAATTTGGCAAACATATAGACCATATGAACGCTTTCTATGGAAGCTTATCTCCAGACCAGCAAGAGGCATTTGTTGATCCATTTTCTGACGAACAGGAAATGGCAGAATTTGAAAATTCTTTGACATCCGGTCAACTAGAATTTTGGGGTATTATCAAATCAGAAGCTGAAAATTTGAATGGGTATGCCATCCCTGATGAGGATATAAGCGAAAGTGATTTAGCAATGAGTAGCCTTCGTACAATGCTTGATTTGGGGCTATCGGATAATCCGGAAATCAGAGCCATACAAAACCAAACAATTGAAAATCTAGGCGGTGTGGAAGCCGCCATGAAATTGGCGGAAGACACGATAAATCCAGACTTTGAATTAAATCCAGCAGTTGAGGCAAATCTAATCGATGCCCAAAATGGAGAACATGAGTATTTCGAACATAATAATGTCGTTGAAAGTTTTTTTGAAGGTCAACCATTTGAGGTAGCAGGGTCATTGCAAGGAGGAGTTTTGCCAGATCAAATGATAGATAAGACGGAAGCACCAACAGTCGAAAGTCCAGGCATCCAAATTGCTCCTTTAATTCCAGATGGCCCATAATTTGGTTAGAGATTTAAAGTTAAACTATCTCGATTAAATCAACTCTTTATCAAAAAAACGATCAAGGCCGCTTCTTCTTCGGACGGAAACGGGTATTTTTTCATTGTTAGTTAATAAAACAAAGGAGCTGTTTTTCCTTTTCACAAACTTTTTCACGTGATCCATATTAACCAAATGAGATTGATGAATCTGATAAAAGTCCTCCAAAAGGTCATCGTAATGTTTAAGCGTCTTGGTGATCAAATGTTTGTCACCGTTGAATAATATGATAGTGCAATAATTTCCAGCTCCTTCAAAACGCAGAATTTCACCCATTTTGAAACATAATCTCTCATTCGTTGAAGATATTATTAATTTCTTTTCTGATGAACTCAAAGTTTCTTGGTTGTGAATTAAAGTTGCTAAGCGCGAGTCTGTGTCTCGAATTTTTTTGTTTTGGAGAGACCTTTTTAAAGCAATTTCTACATCATCAAAATCTACTGGTTTGAGCAGATAATGAACAGCACTATACTCAAATGCTTTTACAGCATATTCATTGTGTGCTGTGATGAAAATTACATCAAAACTGATATTTTCTAGATTTTGAAGTAAATCGAAGCACGAGCCGTCCTTCAATTCTACATCCAAGAAGATAAGGTCGGGAGCAAGCTTGGGTAAGTTTTCAGACGAGTCCTTGATATTATCGAACTCTCCTATAATTTTGATTTTATTTGAGCTTTTTTCAAGAGCCCTTTTTAATCGTTCAATACAATGATTTTCGTCTTCAATTATAACGGCTGTAAGCATAGTTAAAATTTAATTTGATACGGAATTGAAATTATAACCCTTAACCCTTGTTCTAAATCCTGCAATTCAAAATGGGTCTTTTGATTGGTCAGTTGGTTTAAATAATCAATTCGGTTTTGCGCTATTTCCATTCCCATTGATTTTCCCTTGTGTGAGGGGGTGGAGATGAACCGACCAATACCATTGTCTTCTATGATGCAGGTGAGTCTTTCTTGATTTTCCAGATACATATTTACTGAAATTTCTCCCAAACCATCTTTCTTTGAAATACCATGTTCAATACTATTCTCAAGAAACGGCTGAATAAATAAAGAAGGAACCAAGGTGCTTTCCTTATTAATTTCTTGATCAACTTCAATATCAAACTTTAGTGTATTATTGAGACGGAGACTTTCAATTTCAACATACGTTTTTATAAGAGTAATTTCTTCGTCTAACATAATCCAATTTTCCGTTGAGTTTTCGAGTATCGACCTCATCAATTTTGAAAATTTAACCAAATAATTGCTGGCCTTTTCTGCGCCATGTTTGAACATATATTGATCAATGGAGTTGAGCGCATTGAAGATAAAATGCGGATTAATCTGAGCTCTCAGAGTTGTTAGTTTTGACTCAGCAAGATTTTTTTTGAATTCAGATTCTTTTCCTTTGGAAACGACTTTTTGTTTTTGCCAAACTAAGAATGATATCAAAAAGAGTGCTCCGATAATTCCTCCACCAGAAATCAGGTAAGTTTTATTAATAAGTTTTTGTTTTGAGATTTCCGCCTGAGCAAGAAGGTCTTTGCGTTCACTTTCAAATGCCAGATCCTTCTTGGTAAACTCCACTCTTCGATCGGAAGCCGTAATACTATCGTTGAGTGATTTAAACTGCTCATGAGCGGAAAGAGCTTCTTTATATTTTTTTTTTGCTTTATAGGCATCATAGAGTGTTGCATACAAGCTTTTTTGGACAAAAAGGTTGCCCTGTAATGTGGGTAGCTCTAAAGCATTCGAAGCATAAGATTCAGCTAAATCATACTTTTTTGCTTTCAAGAAAACTTCACTAGCATTTAAATATGCTGTTGGCCTGACAATTTCAATCTGGTGTATTTCAACCAATTTCAAGGCATTTTGAATAGAAATAGTAGCTTCTTCAAAGTATCCCGCCCTTGATAGGACTAATGAAAGGTTGCTAAGCGAATTTGCTTCAACAGGAAAGTTCTTTTCTGAATGTGCACGATGAATTGCTTGTTTGTAATAATACGCAGCGGAATCTAACTCATTAAGTTCCCCGAATACATTTCCGATCAGTTGCTCCGGTATGGCATAACCGTCAAATTCATTCAAAACCCTTTTGAAAATCTTCAAAGCCAGGTCATAATCCTGTTGCTCAGTATAGATAGTGCCTATATTTAGCAGACTGCCAACCATGTGTTTTTTTAGGGAAGAATGCCGATCTGTTATGGACACAGCTCGCTGGTAGTATTCTAATGCCTTTATCGATTCTCCGTGTAGATAATGATGAATGGTTGCAATTCTTTGGTTAGCAATGATTTGTCCCAAAGGGTACTCAATTTCCTCTGCAATTTGTAGTGTTTCAAAAGCATACTCCAATAAAGTAGAATCCGAGGGTCTGCTATAAATGCAATGTTTTGAAAAGGTATTACGCAAGTCAACATATAGCGAGTCATGGACTTCTTTGTTTTCAATTTCAATTTGCAGCGAGTCAAGAATTGGAACTTGTGCGATAAGTGAGTGTGCTCCAATAAGGAAAAAGTAGGCTAATCTGATCATAAATTTAAGTACGAGCTAAACAATCAATAAAGATGTTTATTTATTCGGCTATTCGCCAGTCAAGAGCGGATTACCGACCGGTAATTAGAATAACTTTTCAAAAAATGATTACGAATACAGCTAATTTACTTTCAGATACCAAAAAATGAATGACGATTAATAACTAGTGGCTACACTAGTACGCCGGATGAATAATTTTCCACTTTTTTTGTATGAGCCTAATAATTAGGCTAGTTTATCTTTTCATACATCGCAGTTCGCATGAGACCATTATATCTTTTATTTATCGGTATACTTATCGGTTTATCGTTTTCAGCGTCGAGTCAAAGGGCGCAAATTTTTCCAGGAATATATCGAGCGAAAATGATTGTCCCTGTAGCCAAAAAAAAGGGGAAGAAACCAAAGCCTAAGGAAGTATTTGTATCAATCTATAGGCTAAAATATACCTTTGCGACAAGTGGTAAAAAAACTAGACAAATCGATTTTTTTAAGTATATAGAATATTTTGAAGGAGAACGAACAAGAGAATTAATATTTGAGAGTAATATGATAACTCAGAATGAAGCTCGGACTGAAGCCGGTATGTTACATGTAACTAAGGATATACTTAATTCTTATAAGACTTACACGGATTTTGAATGGATAAAATTTGATCAGAATAAAAAATTCTTTGCTGATTTTGATAGAGAAGATGGCCAGAATTTTATCAACGCCTATTATAAAAAAATATATAGCATACCTGCTGGACAACATTATTCAAGCAAATGGAGTGAAATATTTGATATCCGAGACATTGATTTTATTAAAAAACTAAAAATAGTAGGTGTAGGAGATAAGAAGACAATCGATGAATTTGTTGACTTAAAGCATCATGTAGATGAACAATTAAAGTCCCACATTGATTATACCGCCGAAGCATCAGCATTAAAAAGAGAAAATGAATATTTACTTAATGATTTAGGTAAAAATATTTTAAACTCTTCTTATCATTCATTGAGTGTCTATCAATTTTACGATGAAAATGGCTCATCTCTCATTAATGCCAGGGTAGGCAAAGAAACTTATTATTCTAACAAAGAGTATGATGACAAAACTTACTATGTTCACAAGTACCTACTTTTAAAGCACTATGAAAATGATAAAATTCTTAAAGAAGTGTATTTAAGACCAATTGATGTCAATAGTGATATCTATAACCCTCATATTTTTCTCATGGAAGTTGTCAAAGACTCTCTCCCTTTTGTTATTCCATATCAAAAACTTGTTATTGATCACTCTGGAACTAGCAAGCTGAAAATTTATGGTTTAAAGGGTAGTTGTAATAAAGTAGAAAATTTGGAAAATTTCTATCCAGAAAGGTCTACTGATGTACTCAATCTGGCCTATGTAAAAAGGGAAAGAACAGGAGAGTTAATCAAAAAACAAATCTATAATGATCGGAGATTCGAGCACATGATACTTACTACTGAGCTTCCCATCAGGAAAGAAAAATTTCTGATCGAGAAAGAAAAATTTCAAACATACAGTCAAAAAGAGGCTCAAGACGAGAAACTAAGACTACTAGAGGAAAAGAAGCGCGATAGACTTGCCAAAGAAAAGTATATAAAAAAACATGGTTTCTTTTTGGAAACCAAGGAATTAAAAAACTCAGATTTAGTCCAGAAAATTTATGAAGGCAATTTCGACAGAGTCTTATTTAATCGGAATGATCTGCAGTTCACAGCAATGATCTTCAATTATATGAATTACTTCGCTAAGAACTGTTCTTCAAGCCTTCCAAATAACAAGGTTCAAATTTACAGAGACGTATGTAGCAAGGAACGGGTTACTAGGGACGGGTATGGTGTTGAAATTCGAAGAACTTGTGTAGAATGGACAGAGCAGGGAACGGAGTATTATGCTTCTCCCAAACTATACGAAGCCTATAGAACAATAAAAAATATTAATAGTAAAGAAGCATTGAAAAATGTCCTAAGTATTTGGACTCAAGGCATGAATAATAGATCTGTATCAAAAGAGATGTCTTCTTTAAAAGCTGATATGGAACAGATTATTGAACTTAATGGCTGCAATAATAAAGCACTAAAGCGATTTGAAGAAAACCTAATAAGGTTTGCCAATGATCAACCACCAATGAAACTTGATGGCTCAATTGGAAAGTGAAAGCAGGGGGAAGCAATTATCATTCGATTTTCTCAAACTCAAGAAAACGAACAAGTTCTTTTATGGCTTTTTCAAAGTCATAGCCAAAGAGTTCTTCATTTGACTTCCCCTTTGTTAAGGTCAAATGTTTGTTGCTGAAAAAGTAGGTCACCATCTTGTTCTTTTTGCCATGGCTGATACCCATACGATCCATGCTAGAATTCTGGATCAAGTCATATAATGGAAGTTTCAGAATATCCAATTCCTTCATTTCATTAGCGAGGTAAAAGATCGTGCTAACATCATTGGCCTCAAATTTTCCTTCAATCCGAACATAGTGATTGTTGCGGTCTTTGATTTTTAGGATTTGGTTAAAAGTTGAGATGCCTCTCTCATTCTTTCCCGAATGATCTGAAGCATTATAAAGTAAATAGCATTTTCTGTTGGGTGCTTGTTGTACCAGAGTGTTGCAGGTCATTTCACCTGTTCGCAAACCATGAATGAGTTCGTGAAATTGTATTTCTCCTTCATTTTCCCAGCTTTTAATAAAGTCTTTGGCAACCTTCTCTTCCAAGCCCTTATCAATGCTCAAGTTTAAGGTATGACCACTATAGAGTTTAATACCATAACCAAGTGCATTATCTGAGTATTGTGGAACAATGAGCTGCCCCCGCCGCATATGATTAGGACGGAGCTGAGCCGAAGCTTCGGGTTCAATGGTTGGCATATTTGGGAAGGGATGGTTTGTCTCTTCAAGATCAATAGAAATCACCGGCTTAACTTTGAATATCTCGTTTGGAGGTGTCTGTTGTGCAAAAAGAGAATTAGCCATCACAAGAGTACAACCAACAAATCCGCTAATGAGAGTCTTCATGATTTTTGAGAGCTTCTGAAACAAATAGTACGATCAGATCAAAGTTACTTTTTCAGATGAAGTATTCACAATTGATACGTCTTTGAAATAAAATCCAGTTCACATCATCCCATTTCTTTCCGATAAGCCGCAAAGAGCTAAGCATAAAGGACTAAGACAAAAGGAAACGGAATAAACGAGCGGGGGGTAAAAGCGTTGGCTTTATGCCGTAGTCTTTTGTCGTGTCCGGTGCGGGCTATCTTTGGCGCAACTGAATAGAAATGGTGTTTTATCTATTGACAATCAACTCTAGGATAAGTCCATACTTGTATGACGTTTTATTACTTCGGCTATGTCAGGGCGAGATGATTTAATCACATTGTTAAAAACATCTTGAATAGGAGGAGAAACCCACTTTTCAGAACCTTCTGGAGGAGTCATGCCCATTTCAAGATGATCCATATAATCGCTTGACATCATATAATGACCATTAAGGAAAAACAAATAGGACAAATGCTGAATATAGATTTGTTTCAAGTCCTCAGAGAAAACACTCAACATGTTTTCACGAATGTTATTACCTAGATGAATACGGTTGTCGTTGTGTAACACATATCTAAAGAAATTGTAATGTGTATGAGCATTACACCGATCTCTAATCTTTTTGTATCTATCATCATTCCTTAAAAGCTCCATAATTGGTTTGAGCCTTTCTGATTTGTAGATGTACTGCGTCATGACACGATAATCTGGAATTCTACTATTGCCTTTCATCCAGTCATTGATTTCATTTTGGGCGTGAGTTTCAATGGTGTACTCTTGCTCTAGATAAAGATTGCAATAGATGTTTATGATTGTTGAATCAAATAGTTTTCTAAGGAGAGCATAAGCATCATTGATGCGTCCTGATTTTAAGGTCAGGTTAATGGATTCCAGCGTTCCTTGAATGGATGAATACACATAGCTATCAAGGTTAATAATACTTACAGCACCCGGCTTAATGAAGCCCATTATTGAGAATGATAGAGAGTCATAAAAGGAGTTATACTCATCGAGTTGTTTGAAGATTGGATGGGTCTTGTATTCATCACTTAATTCAAGATTACTTTCGAAATTGAAACTATTCATACCAGCTACCTATAATTTTATCTATTAAGATAATGTAAGGTTTTCCTTAACTCTACAAATATGAATAGATATATCACAACCACTTATGGAAGTTTAAGGTAAGCGTTAGGGATAGAGCCAGCTACCGTGTAGCGGCGATAGCCCGACCCGCAGGGGAACGCCCAATATTTCTAACAGAATACTTAATTTCTTTTTTTAGGGTTAAAAGTTAAAGTTCAGTTATTATTTATGAATTAGTTGAATGAGATTTATAGCTGTTTTGACCTAAACATTAATACATGAAGGAAGGATTTGAATTTTTTTTAGAAGAATATGTAGAGAAAAAGCAAATAGCGTATGATGAAACAAATGAAATTAGAATAGAAGTTTCTACTGATAAAGCAGAAGAGATTGTTGTTTTTTTTATCACTCTTCAAGAAAAAATAATCGAAACAAACGAGAAGAGTCCTGTTTCAGTACATATGTACTCTAAGAAAATCAGCTCAAACATATTGTTATTCGGTTTTGAAGCAAATTTTGCTATTAATTTCTATAACATCGAGTTTGATGCATGGTTGGACTTTGAAAACGCTGTATTCAAGGAGAATGTTAGGTTTCATGAATGTGACTTTTATGCCTGTAATTTTGAAAACACAACATTTGAAAGTCTTGTAGATTTCTATCAATCACACTTTCATAATGATACAAAATTTTCGCTCACAGATTTTCTAGATAGAGCAATTTTTTCTGAAACAGTTTTTCATGAAGGAGTAATATTTATTTATATCAGGCCTGGGTCTGACACTTTCATATCTTTTGAGAGAGCCACTTTTAAAAAGGGGCTTGACCTATCTCGATCAAATTTAAACAATGCAAATCTTCAATTTTTTGGAATGAGAATGGAAGAGGATAAAATTGAGGTACTGTTAATGATTCCGTTTTATACTAACTCAAAGCATAAGAATATTCAATCTGCTCAAAATTTTAGAGAGACCTATAGGCTTATTAAACATGAGCATGAGAAAACTTCTAATAGTGTAGAATCTATTAGATACAAAATACTTGAGCTTAAAGCATATAAATATGAATTAAAATTAAGTAAAAACTATCAATTTTGGAAAAAGCAGTATTGGAGGAGGGGACAGGATAGGGCTTCACTTTTTTTAAACAGAGTGTCTAATTCTTATGGTACAAATTGGGCTAGAGCATTTTTATTTACAATTGGTTTTGCACTGCTTTTTTTAACTATCTATTACCTGATATTTAGATTTGACTCCCATGTCGAACAAATCCCAGATTTCGGTATGGTCGTAAATTCGCTTTTATACCTATTTATCTTGACAAAATGGGACTTTATGAGCTTTTATTCTTATTACTGCAATTATGAGCCAGATTGGGTTTTGTCATGGTTATTTATAACTCGGCTGGTAATAGGATATGGGGTCTTTCAGTTTGTTCAAGCATTCAGAAGATTGAATAGGAAATAGCTACCGAGTTTTACTGACAGCCGTTGAGTATTCCATATTCATTACTGTTTAATGAATTTGAAAAGTAAGCGCAGTTGGGAATTCAACCTAAAAACTACACTTACCACTTGAGCCCAGAATCATTGAACGTATTTGGGAATTTTTGCATTAAATCATTGACTTCACCAATACTTCCTCCTGGTAGCGAATTATCAAACATACCCAGTGTAGTCTGGCCATGGTAAGGGATGTGATCTGCCGTACGTTGTCCATTCCACCTGCCAGTAAGGTGAGGGTTAGGATCACTTGAAACATGTATTCTATCTCCTTTCATCGAAAAATTATCTGGAATATCTATCATGATTTTGAAGTTATGTAAAACATATCTAACTTATTTAACGATTTTTTTATCATAGAGTTATTATAAGACTACACACCTAACCCTAAATAAATGATTGTTGGCATTGATCTGGGTACGACTAAATCTGTCATTGGCTACTGGCACGAGAATAAACCTAGAATCGTTCAAGCCAGAGGCACTCAAAGCTTACCCTCAGAAGTTTTTTTCTTAAATGACAAAGTTGCGGTTGGGCATCAACCCACAGAAAAGGAATACACCTATGTGGCCGGATTCAAAAGGCATCTTGGAAGAGATCAGACTATCCGTATAAACTCAACACAAAGAACTCATCCACAATATGTAGCAGCCATTATTCTCAAGGAGCTCGTATCTCTCGCAGAATTGGACATGAAAGAGATGGGTTATGAAGAACAAGTAGACGAGGCTGTTATCGCCATTCCATCCCATTTTGATATATCCCAGAGGAGAGCCACATTGGAGGCGGCCTCCATTGCAGGTTTAAAGGTGAAAAGATTGATTAATGAAGCCACTGCTTCAGCATTAGAATATACAAGAAATCGCAACATTGGTGAAAAGTTATTGGTCATAGACCTTGGAGGTGGCACCTTAGACCTTTCTTACATTGAAACCATAAGTGAAGATAAAGAGCCAGACTCAGCTGCTCTACAAGTTTTAAGAATCGAAGGCGATACATTTCTTGGTGGTCTGGATTTTGACCTCAAAATAAGAAATTGGCTCCAGGAGCAACTATTGGAGCAATTTGGCACAGAAAACATTGACCAAGCACTAAAAGAAAGCGGCACAAAAACAGACCATGACCTTCAAAAGGAAATAGCCGAGAAGAAGAAACGGTTAAGTGATCAAAAAGAAATTAGACTTCATGTACCCGCTGGAATTATCAAAAACGGTGTTGAAATATTACCAGAGTTCATATTAACAAGAGAGAAATTCCTAGACATTACTGAACCTTTGATGAAACGAATCGTGACCAAGGTCAAGCCGCTTCTCAATTCAGAAAACAAGACCAAAGTACTATTGTTAGGCCGTGCAGGACACACCTATGGGCTTAAATCATACCTAGAAGAAAAACTCAATATTACTTGTTATCGAGATCTAGACGCGGAGACTTGTGTGGCCAAAGGCGCTATTATTCAAAGTGCCATTTTTACTGGCGCATTGAAAGAAAGACTGGTTATGGAAGTGCTTCAAGACAATTATGGTGTTGAGCTAGAAGATAATGGCTATCATATATTTCTCCATAAAGGAAAAATCATTCCGGCCAATGCAGCCTATGAGTTTCAGCCCAATAATAAAGAGGCAACTGAATTAAGGGTAAATATTTTAAAGGGAGGGCATGCAAAAGCATCAAAAAATACCTTAGTTCAAACGATTGTCATAAAAAGGCCGTCTGACAAAGATCAGAATAAAATAAAAATAGACTTCAAAATGAATACGGATATGGTTCTTGAGGTTGATATACAAGGATCAAGTTTCATCATTTCTTCACCAGATGGTTTAAGCAATGATGAGGTAAGTAAATACAAGCAAAGCATCTCTAAAAAGAGCAACTAAGTAAAGTATAGATAAATACGCATGAGCCGTCATGCAAGCATTGTGTCTCTAATTTCTTCTATAATCACAAGGTAATCAGGAAAAAAGACCCTGATTTTGATAAGACGAATTTTTTAAATAAATTAGTTTGCAGCTTTTTTGAGAGACAACACCTAACACTGTTGCTATGAGACTCAAAAATTGCGCAGGTGTACCCGCAAATGGGCAGCATTCCTATCCATCAATTACCATCATATTTTTGTTGATCACCAACTCCGCAGGTTTGATCTTATCAGTCCTAGAGAAAGATATATCCCATCTTATTTTAATATCTAGTAATAAGCAGAATCACGAAGAATAAACCACAAAACATGTAAACCTAAACTTAAATAACCATGGCAATTCACACCTTTAAAGTTACCGTCACAGGTAAGGGCAAATTATGGAGCGTTAAATTTTACCCTGAAAATGATCAGGATTTTTCACTGGGATTTTCAAAATCACCTGATTTCAAAACTTGGAAATCTGATGAGTTTTCAATTGATGTTGAAGGAGATTTTGACTATCAACTCATCGTTGGCGGTCCAAGGAATACTGGCTTTGAGCTAGGCATTGAAATTAAGAACGAGAATGACTGGAAGGACTTGGTAGAAGAAAAAGAGGGTAAAATCAGTGAAGGCTGCACTGGTGGGTCAAAAAACAAAGGATGCATTGTAGATAGCGTATCCATCCCTTCGGATGTTCAACCAGAAACCCCGATCACATGAAGCGCAGTTATCTAATATCATTACTTACTGTTGTGAGTCACACTCTGTTGGCTCAATACAATGTCATGCAAGACGGTGAAGGCAAATCGTCCTTTCCTGTATTCGAGAACAATACTTTAAATGTGAATGCACAGGAAAAAAAGATAGCCTTTTCTATAACTTTCCCAGAAATGCTTCCTGATAGCGTATGGAATTTTGGGGCTTTATCTTTATCCCTAAAAGGGAAAGACAAATCTTTTCCAATAGTAAAAAATGGCATTTTTAATTTTGAGGGGAACCTGACCTATGCCCATACCTGGTATTTAAATCAGCAAGCCAAAAGCGCTTTTTATGTTGTTGGAAATCTAGGTGTAAGTCGTTTACAAACCTATGACAGTACCCAAATTTCGGGTGAACAAATAGAGACTCAATCTCCATTGAATAGCTATGTGCAAGTTGGCTTTATTGACGATGCCCTAACGAGTTTTGAAAAAGGAGGGTTGATATTTGGATTTGGTTTTAGGCTAGGTTGGTCTGACAATGTCTCAGGCCTGACCTCTTATGAATTCTTTACCCCAATTGCTAACGGTCAACAGATCATTACCCCTGATGCAAAGACCGTTTATTTGGCTCAGGAATACGCAGAGAATATTTTCAATACCTCTACGATGTTAGATATTGGTTTGAATACCAATGGAAGGATTAATCCGATGTTACATGTCAGGCATAACACCCTTGAGGAAGGTGATAATAAAACCAATCTTGGTATTGGCTTTTACTTGTCAGAAAAGGATGCGCCTTTAAATGCCGTTTTTGGTATTCAGGGATTTATCAATGATCTCAATGATAATGCCGAGAAGGATACCAGCGCATGGGAACGTACGACGATCAATCTAGTTGCAGGATTCAAACTAAAATAACCATTATGAACATGCAAATGCTTCCAAATGATTCATTAGAAACTAAACTTAGTGCAGCTGATTCATTGCAAATAGCTAAAGAAGTTGCTGCCAAATTCGAAGTGAGTGAAACGATATTTCCAACAGGTTCTTTGGTTGTAGGTGCTTTCGTTTTGCTTGGGTTCTTTGTGGTTCTTTACCTTGTCCTATCCAAGATCAAAGATGATAATAATGCAACTAGACATTCTTTGGGGTTAATAGTCATTTTCCTTGCCATTGCCTCCATGCTGGTGATTGGCCTGTATGCTATAAATGCCGCTCCAGATAATGACGCAGCAAAAGACATTTTCAACCAAGTACTGCCTGTTGTGGCCGCTTGGGTGGGTACAGTCCTTGCGTATTTTTTTGGCAGGGAAAATTTCGAATCTGCCTCTCAAAAGTTCGGAGAATTGCTGGATCAGGTTTCTCCAAAGAAATTAGCCAAGGCCATTAGTGTAGAGCAGGTCATGATCGTTTATGAGTCCATATTTTTCGAAGTGGACACAAGTAAAGACATGACAGCGACTATAGAGATATTAAACACGTACAATAAATCGCGTTTTCCCATTTTCACAGGTCTCAACCATGATAAAGTCGTTTCACTTTTATATCGAGATGACATGATAGCATATATGTCAAAACAAACTGCGACTAAAAAAATAGCTGATTTTATCAGTGAAGGAAAAGAGAGGAAATTCATTACCATCAGCAAAGAACGCACCCTTAAGGAAGTCTCTGATTTGATGAGTAAAGAAGATGTGCAAGACGCTTTTATAACAGCAGAAGGAACGCCAAAAGGACGGGTAGATGGATATATTACCCTCAAGTTAATTGATCGATTTTTACAGAAAGAATAACCAGACGACCTAAATTTTATGATTAAGAAAAGGACTCTTTACCTTTGGGGGAAAAGAAATGGGATTAACCGTCATACCATCAGAAGATCATGTATCTATTTGGGATCGGTTCTTTTTGCTCTTTTTTTAGCGATCTACCGAGAAGAAATTTTAACAGGGACGAAGGTCTTTTTCGCCACCGTATTCTCAGATGATCTGGTGTTTGCTTCGCTAAATGTAAGCTGGATAGCCTTGCTATATTACTTATCCACCTTTATCTGGGTTGTATTTGTTTCCGTCCATTATGGATTGATCAATAAAAGTGGAGAAGCCCGTGTTCAGAGTGCTATTGACGAAGTGGAAAATCATGTACTCAGTGCCGTTGACGATATAAAATATGCGATATATAAAACGCCAAACATGGAAGCTCTTTCGAATGCTGTTCCAGATTTCCGAACGACGATTTACCTACTTAAACGGTTAGAAGCCTTAAAATCAAGTGATCCAAGTCCAGAGTCTAAAGAAAGGTGTGAAAGCATATTCAATGAAATCCTTCATCGTGGCTGTCAACTTCTTGCTGATTTTATGCGAAAGGACATTGAACAATTTAGTGCCAATATCATGATTGGTATTGAAAACACGAAAGAAAACGAAGTGTTAATGGAGAAAGTCAGGAAGCTCAATAAAAACACACCAGTTCCTAGGCATTATATTGCCAATCGTTACATTATGTGTGCCTTAATATCGGCCAATAAGCTTCATTTTCCAATTGGAAATGGAAAAGTCACCAATATGGTCTCGATGGTGTTACGTGATGATATTGAAGAATTGGATCAAATTCCTGGTCCCTGCCTAGCTTATAGAAAAGGTGAATATATTATCCCGAATACAGTAGCAATAGAGAAGGAATTTCAACATTTGCCGGACAGGGTACGTAAACAGACGCAAAAGTTTTATAACGATAGGAGTAATAATTTTTTGAGTTTAGCCTCTTTTGACTTATCTTTTGATGAGTTTAAGCGATCAGAAGAGGCAAAAGTAACGACTCGACCGAGGTCGGTTGGAGTCGTAAATTTTTTCTATGAAAAAGAGAATATAATTAGTGCGGACAGTGAGTTTCATGCTGCTTTTTCAGCTGTTATACAGCCTATTTTAGTTTTGTTGGCTGAAGAGTTGTGGTACTATATTTGCACTTATAAGGAAGAAGTCGTCACCGAATTTTTTACCGATTAAAGGAGGATAAATGTCAGATACAAATCAAGCCCCGTCAGTTCGACCTGAGACCCTGGAAGAATTCAACGAAATGGTTGATGCTATTAAAGCATTAAACGAAAAGCGCAGAAATCAAATCAAAGAAGCGATCAGGCAAAATAATGGCTCTGTTGTGATAAATGATGGTTTTGGTATATCTATTATCAATGGTAATGAAAATACCCAAGAGGAAATTTTCCCAGATGCTATCGAATATACTGATAGTCTTGAGCCGTAATTTATCATTTAGTTGACATCACGGTTAACCAAATAATAAGATCATCTGCTTTCTTTACAAATGATTCGTCAAATGTCTTAAAATCTGAATCATTAAACTCCGTCAGAACTTTTTCGATCTGGGATTTCTTTGCGATTGATTCAAGGCTATAACCCGCCCATAAATCAGCAAGGGTATATGTTTCACTTTCCAGCAAAATAGCCTTATATGCTATTGGTCTCATTCTTTTTTCTTAAAGAAGTTATAAGCTTTAATAGCTCCAATCTCTAATTTTCATGTTGCCAGTTGTCACGTTTAAACTTAAAATGCATATTGATTTTCCAATTGGTCATTTTTGATTATTAAACATCATTTCCAAATTTTACTTTGATATCAGTTTTAGGTTAATCAAATAAATCAACCCCAATCGCTCCGATGCCTGTTCTAATTTATTGCGCCAACTCAAAATTTCATCATAGTTCAGGCTGACACTGAAAATCTCCTTGCCTTCTTCATTAGGAGTTGGAAGTACTGCTTCGGCAACTTCGCGAAGTAGCTGAAAGTATTCCTGTTCCAGCTCATCAAACTCAGTTTTACCTTCAAAATAATTCAATTGTTCACCTAAATTTCCCGTCAATTTAGAAAATGCATTGTTTGCTTTATCAATAGCATTTTGTATTTGTTTTTTCACGATCTCCTCCTCGATAGCTGAATGACCATCTAGACTAGCCAACTCGTGCAGCTGGGCAGCGACTCCAACCGCAACAGTCAATTCTTGATACCATTTCGTCATGAATTCGACAAAAGCAACTTTTCCGCTTAAATCAGGTTGAATAAATAAACCTACCTTCTCAATTATTTCTTCGTCAATTTCCTGAGGAAAAAATGCGTGAGACTGCAACTTTTCGATATTTCCTAGTGTAAATTGATGCAATTTGAATCTGTAAGTTCGCTTGTGATAAACCTGACCTAAACAAGAAGGAATAATCCAAAACTCATTATAGTTCAAATCCAACATCAAATGCTTCAAGCTTAAATATTGGCATGTGCCTATGGCATCCTTGAGTAGTTGTAGACAAATAGCCACTCCATTAAACTGGTCAATGACGTCTACAAGATCGGCAACGAGAATCAATCTTTTATATTCCGCTTCGAAATGTGCTTCAATTTCAATCAGATGGCCGCTTTCTTCTGCCTTCTTGTCACAATCCCTTTTAATTCGACGTTCAAAATCATTCTTTAACTTCTTTAAATAGATGGAAGATTCCTTAATAACACCTTTTTTTAAAGGCATTGGCATGGGGTGGACAACGTGCTTCCAGCCAAAAGCTATTGATCTTAAAATATGTTCTTCCTTCTCCTCAACATTCTTCAACTCAACGGGATCCACGTACTTGCCAAAGTAATTTCCAAACGAACGTTGAAAAAGAGCCAGCTGCTTATGGGCTTCCATGATATTTACCAATGAAATACGAACAACATCTCTTTTTTTACCCAGTGCTAGATGAAGTTGATAAAAGATTACCTTAGCTGACTGCCAAAGAAAATTGTTAAGTGAAGTGAAATATTCATTATGATCATCCCGATACGCTTTGAACTTTTTGTTCAAAAGTGAATGAGCGTTTCCCTCAGTTAAAACCTTTTTTTTTGCGTTTTGGTCACTTCCTTCGGCCACAAGACCCAATGAATCAGAAATACTTTGTGGGAATAAAATTTTGAATTCTAAAGCCAGTTCAACATTAACAAGTTCACTAGCATATTGAACAAAAACCGCTTGTTTTCTTCCTTTTCTAAAATATTCTTCCAAAACATTTAGAAAAGGTTCTAGCCTCGAAATAGCTTTCTTTCGCATAGAAAGCACTTGATCTACAAATTCAGTCCAATCAACAGGACGCCTTTCATAAGTAAACAGGTTTTGGAGAGTGTTATTAAGGGAAACCAAGTACTCAATTGGATTATTCTCGGTTGAGATTTGTGCGTTTGAATCGTCATGATCAGTAGAAACAAAATGTAGTTTGTGTCCATATCCTTTGGCGCCATGATTGTTTAAATAGGGCAACCCATAGCGCAAGGCATCAATTATTTCCAATTTTCTTAAGTGGGGAATATTCCCTTCATCTTCAAAATCGTTAAAAATATCTAGTATAAAATGTGCCTTAATCCAGCCATCTTCCCTTTCAATTAACCCAATCTCATATTTTTTATGAAGTCTTTCCAAAAAAACCTCTTCACAACTCAAGGCAATGGCTTTGGACTCATCTGAGTAGCAATGAAGGCCAAATAAGGCACGGGAAGAAGCATGTATTGACAAGTGTTGAATTCCAAACTTTATTTCTTTTTCATTGAGCGGAATCGTCTTGTCCGGCAATAAATAGCTTATCCAAAAAAGAAATTCACCCATCGCCTCTAAGGCCTGATCACCTTCAACAGATTTAACTTCGATCTCAACTACCTTCAACCAAGCTGTGGCAATACTGAAAATTGCAGACTTGGAGACTCCATGACCTTTGAATAATTGTTTTTTTACCTGATATTTCTCATTCCAGTTTTCATCTTCCTTAAGAAACTTAATAGATTCGACGGTTTCTGAAAAATTTAGATAAATCTTAAGCGCCAATAGCTCTGAGTCGTCTTTGTAGAGACCCTCAATCAACTGCTCATGATCTTCAGTGAAGGTTTTAATGCCCAACCAAATCAATGCCTTGCAAATACCGCGATAAGCAACATAGTCATTCCATTGATGATCATTCAAAGCCTTCATAATTGTTGGCCTGGATATCGATATATTTCGAAAAACATTGGTCAATAAAACAAACAAGTCTGCCTCCTCGACCAACTTTAAGCTTTGTATACAGGTGGCTTCCAAATCAGTATCACCAATATGAAGTAGTTCACTGATAAGGGCAGACCTTATCGGATGTAGCCCAAGCAACCAGAACTCATTTTCGGAAAATTGAAGCAGATATTCGCCTTTTAGAAACTCCACAGCGAGCCGCAATTTTGTCGAAATTTTTGCCTTCCTAATCTTGTCCACTTTGACCCTGGCTGCATTGTTGTCTGAAAAAGAAACGATTTTCAAAAGTTGAATGAACTCGGGGTTTTCATCCTCAATTCGATTGAGCTGGCTTTCAATTCTTGATTTCAGCGTCTTACCTTGATTGATCAGATAAGTGAATTCCAACAATGGTCCATGACCCCCAAAGCGCAGCCACACCTCATCAAAATCAGTGAAATTATGATCATCCAAACGACTATTGAGTCGTTGATAGATTGATTTTGCTTCTTCCTCAGTCAACCTTAATTCAACATCTCCAAAACTGAATGCTGCCTCTTTTTCTGGTGTTCTGTTCCAATCTTCCTCCCTAATGGTGATTAGAAATTTGAAGTTGCTGCCAGATGCAAAGTCCTTTAAAATTTGAAGCCAGTTTTGATTACCGGGTATAACATCAATGTAGATCAAAATGGGTATCTCAAGCGATTTTGAAATAGCGTTTAAAGCTTGAATTTGTTCTAAGGTGGCTTGGAGTCTATCCAACAATATCACCTCATATGCCAAAGCAGAGTAATCCTTAATAAATCGATAAGCCAAGGCGCTTTTTCCTTGTCCTGAAGCACCATGAACAATAACAGCATCCTTAGTTTTAAAAAATTGAGCAACTTCATAAAGCTTCTCCTCTCTTTTTACATCCAGTCCGGCTGAAATATGATCATAAGTAGCTCCAACTCCCTCGAAAAAACCATTGCTCAATTGATCAACAGCATTATCTTGTTGAATCCTCGTTTCAATTTTACGAATTGAGGAGTGTAGGTGGGTGTGATATTTTTCTCGTTCGGCTACGAACTTTCCTATATCATTGAGCTTAGCAAATAAAATTTCTTGGGTAATTTCACCACCTTTTTCTGATAAGAAAAAAAGCCAATAATGCAAATATTCAATTGCGTGATCCGCATCAATGGCTACGGCTTTCGCTTTGATTAAATCGATGGTCCGATGTTGATAATCCTCTTCTGAGGCGGTCTCAAATGATGTATTGGACTGAAGATACTTTAACTGATCAGGTGAAAAATCGAAATTTTTAAACTTCTGCTCAAAGCCTTTGAAGTCAGTTTCCGGAGCAAAAAGTTTGATTAGACCCTCACTAATATTTCCAAAACATACAAGCTTAAGTTTAGGATTATTACCATTTTCAAATGTCTGTACTGCACGATGAAAAAAGGATGTTTTACTGTTTGTCTGAATTAGATCGGAAAATGAAAGCGTGCCAGTAGTAGATTTTACCTGGATACATTCCTGAAGTGTTTCGCTCTCATTGAGAATATCTAGATCTTCAATTCCCTCTGGAATGTATTTTAACTCCTGATTTTGATCTTCTAATATTCGACATATCGAATATAATGCCTGAGTCCTATAACCCTTTAGTGAGCTAATGGCACCACGATTGCCATCTGTAATCTCTTTCAAGCCAAAGTTTATTGTGTTATGTGAGAGTTGTAATATAACCCTTGTTACAATTGGATTAAAATAACTGATCTAATAATTTCCACAATCTCCGTTATCACGTTGCAAGCCCAGTAGTAATCAAATTGATACAGTTGCGTATCACATGTAAGATGTCATATTTCGTGCACAACTTCGAATTGCATCGCTTCTGCCACCGTAGGGCTCAACCATTTTGGAAGCCATGATAAAAATGCTGTTTTAATACCTTTTCGTAAAATGCGTCTTCCAAACTTTGTGCTAAGTTCCCATATTGGATCACTCTCATCCTCGTTGCATTTTTTAGCGAATTCAAATACATTCTCAGCAATCGATGTCGGAGTTGGTGGATTCTTTAGAAGACTTAGTTCTCTAAAATTGATTCTTAGCAGTCGATGAAAGTCTAATTTAGCTGCATTTTCATCGAAATAGGCATTTATAAGTATTAAGGTGGGGTCGCCGTTATATGACCAGTCAGTAGTATTCTCAATATCTTCGACAATCTCCACAAAAGCGGAATGAGAAAAACCCCATTGAAGATCATCTATATAAGCGTCAACGGCAATGGTGCCATTTTCGAAGTCTACAGGAATGTACCCCGCACAGAAAAAATCTGCGTAATAATCCGACCTGTAATGCCAGTAATTTAAGTGAGGAAGAATATCAGATTTAGTCAATTTATCTTCAGGCCTAGCTAGGAGAATCCCTGTCAGAACAACATCCTTGCGCTTATATTTTTCTCTGAAAGCCTTGGTAAGCCTATCCTCAATATCAGCTTTTGAATGAAAGACATTCATAGAATTATATCCAATTTCATTATTAAAGACTGAATATCGTTAATATTGAAATTGGATGGAAGCCATTTTTGAATATTTTTCATAAATTATATTATAGCAATCAAGCAGAGTGACAATGTGTTATTTTCCATCCATTTCCTGTCTTTTCAAATGATGGGAAGCATTTTATATCTTTTTCCTATCTGAGATGGGAAAAAACTGAGAAAGTGACATATTTTTGTCCGTTCTTTGTCCGCGAAAACCAGTGGTAATCAAAAATAGAGCTTTGCAGGCTTGGAAGAAGGTTTTTAAGTCAAACAAACATGTCATGTAGAAAATATTGTGCTGTTGGAGAGGAGAGGATAAATCAATCAAATCTTTTACCTGCTTTTGTGTATAGCTTCAACAAGCTTTAATAAAGTATCTTTGTTCAGCTCAATGAATTGGAAATTATATTCCTATGATATTGAAGTCCTCACGTATTCCATAAAAGCAAAGCACTGATTATGAAGTTATACATCAAGTACATGGTCAGTTTGCGGTGCAAAATGATGGTTAAAGAAGAGCTTCTGAAGCTCGGGCTTCACTATGTGGTTGTTGACCTTGGGATGATTGAAATTTTAGAGGACATCACTCCTGAGCAAAGACTTCAGCTAAAGCAGAACCTGATGAAGTCAGGGCTAGAATTGCTTGATGACAAAAAAAGCATATTAATAGAAAAGATTAAGAATTTAATCATTGAGATGATTCACTATACTGATGAATTGCCAAAGGTTAATTATTCTGACTACATAAGCGAAAAATTGGGATATGACTATACCTATCTGGCTAATATTTTTTCAGAAGTAAAAGGCATTACTATTCAGCAGTTTATCATCTTGCACAAAATAGAACGAGTGAAGGAGTTACTTATTTATGATGAGCTCAATCTGACCGAAATTTCTTATAAGTTACACTACAGCAGTGTCGCACATCTGTCCAATCAATTCAAAAAAATCACGGGATTGACACCTACTTTCTACAAGCAACTCAAAAATAAGCGAAAAGCTAATTTGGAGGATTTATAGAAGGGAGTATGATATGGTCTTTAAAAGTCTTGCTTGATCCTTTGTTTGTCATTAATAGCGCAACCAAAGATGTTCTACCAGAATTTTTTCAAACGTGAGATTTATGTAACTCAAGTCCAGGCTTGTATAACATAGTCTGTCGAGCCAATTTCATCTTTGCAATAAAAGATGAGAGCCATAGATAACTCAGATATAAATGATATCAAAAATGTTTTTTACAATAGTAATTGGAGGAAGTTATTCATTGTAGGGTTAGTTCTGGTCTTGGTTTTTTTGTTTAAACCATGGGTTCAAGTTGGAGCTGGAGAGAGAGGGATCGTTCAGAATTTTGGGGCTGTTCAGGATCAAGTCTTGAATGAAGGAATTCACTTTCTTCTGCCTGTGATGCAAACGGCTATTTTGATGGATGTAAAGATTCAAAAGGCCATCACGGATGCCGCTTCTGCATCTTCCGACCTTCAAGACGTCGCCCTTTCGGTCGCCCTTAACTATCATATCATTCCAGATAAAGCAAACATTGTCTATCAAACGATTGGCGTGCAATTCAAAGAACGGATTATTGATCCAGCCATTCAGGAAGTAATGAAAGCGGTATCTGCCCGGTATACGGCCGAAGAGCTAATCACAAAGAGACCCGCAGTGAGTACAGAAATGCAAGAGTCATTGACTACTCGATTGCTTGCATCAAACATCTCTGTGGATGCCTTCTCAATTATATCGTTCAGCTTTTCTCAAACATTTACGGATGCAATAGAAGCAAAACAAACTGCTGAACAAAATGCATTGAAGGCCAAAAGAGACTTGGATAGGATAAAGGTAGAAGCCCAACAAACTATAGCTGCCGCAACGGCCGAAGCCGAGGCACTAAGATTACAAAAAATGAATATTTCACCAGATCTGATTGAATTAAGAAAAATTGAAGCTAATCTCAAGGCCATAGAAAAATGGGATGGTATTTTGCCAAAGGTCACGGGAGCTGGAGCTATTCCATTTATTGGAGTAGAGAAAGTGCTGAGTAAGAAATGATAGGCGTATTCAGGGATTTAGGTGCATTTACTGTGATTGTCTTCTTTGTGCTAGTTCATTTTTTCACTGGAAGTATTCGTGAAATACATAGGTACTTCATGATAAAAAAAGATTACTCGGATTATAATAATCGCTCTTTGCGCTTCAGCGAACGCTTCAAGCATAATTTTTCTAGAATTATTTTTACCTCGACTACATTTTATATTTCGGCTTCCATAACCATTATGGCATTTTTGATATTTCTACTCTTCAACCATTGAGAATGCCGAACATGTCTGGGCGAAGGGTGCCATATGATCTGAAGTGTAATTTCGAGGAACTAAAAAATATATATCAACTCGAATTACTTGAACTCAGAGCATTTAATAGGAAAGCGACTTTAAAACTGCTACTAATTGCGTTGCCTTTGCTGTTGATAGCCATAGCTCTATTCAGCTTTGAATTTGGCAAGCATCATATTATTCCATGGTATCTTATCTCTGGTTTTGCTGGTCTGTACTTTATTTTCAGAGTCATTATTCTTCAGATTAATTCTCACACAGTATCTACTAGAGCAAACTCTAAGGTAGATAAATACCTCAAGGGAATCACAAGAACAAATTTGACAGTCTTTCAAATGTCGAATGAATCTTTAGAGATTTATATCGAGGGTAAACTGGAATCTGAATGCAACTGGTCTGAATTGAACATGATAATTGAGAAGGAAAAGTATTTCTATTTATCGTTTAATAAAGGCAAGATTATATTGATTCCTAAAAATGCAGTTCAACCGAAATTCTATCAAGAATTATTGCTTATGGCAAAGACTAAGGTTGTTATCTGAGCGACAAAACCCATAATATCAAGGCTTCCTTACTTCATTTAATTCCTTGCATAGAAGTGGGATATATGTAATGTTGATAAGCCAGGGTGTAACACATTACTTGCTGAATAAATCGACTTTTGTGTGGAATAAAAAACTGCTGTTGTAGTGACTCATTACTTATAATTATAACAATCATGTCAAAAGAAAAAGAAGGCAAGAGTAAATCAGGCAAGAAAGCACCTGAGAAGACATTAAAAGAAAAACGGGCAGCAAAAGCAGCCAAAAGAAAAGAGAGAAGCAAAGGAGAGTAAAACCGAGGCCAATTGAATGAAGTAGAGATATGGCAGAAATTAATGAATAGTACAGAACTCGAGAAATCGGCCAATCATCGACTAGTCGATATGGTTGGATATGAGAAGGGATCGGTGGTCACCAAATTCATCTTGAGAAAAAAAACTGGCACCATAACTATTTCCTCTTTCGATGCGGGCCAGTGTATACCTGTTAGGGCATCTCCCTTCGATCATATGATTCAAATCCTAGAGGGAGAGGCCGAAATTATTATAGACGAGGCTTCTACTACATTGATTGCAGGGGAAGCAACGGTTATTCCAGCTCATATTTGGAACAGTATAAGGGCAAAACAAGCATTCAAAATGTTATCAATCATTATAAAAAGTGGCTACGAAGACGTTAGCCTGTGAAATTTAACAAGTAAAGCCAAGATGGAAGATGATGAAAATAAGTACCGAGTGGGCGATTCAGTTTATGCGAAAGCTACTCCGGATATAGAATTGATTGTGAGGAGATACATCAAAAGAATCTATTACTGTACAGTGCTGGGCCATCCGGATGCCAAAGATAGGGTGCTATTCGAAAGGGAGATTTTAAATAAAGACGCTCAGTAGAGAAAATATTTGACTCTATCAATTACGCCAATTCAGACTCACTGGCTGTTAAAATAAACACAAGAAAATTATGAAAACAACAGCCCTTATTTATTACGAAAACGGATTTAATAAATCAGATGGTAGTCTAGTTCATTGCTTGGTACAGTATTCTCAAAAATATAATATTGTTGGCGTCCTTGATAGCACAAAAACTGGTCAGGATGTTGGGCAATTATTGGATGGCATATCCAACGGAATTCCAATATACAAGAGCACTGAATACGCAATAAAAAGATTGAATGCCCGGCCTGAATGCTTTATCTATGGAGTTTCATTCTCAGGCACCAAAGTGGAAGAAAAAGAAAGGCACATTTTCTTCGAAGCCATGAAGTATGGCATGCATATCATCAATGGAACGTCTCAATTTTTTACTGATGATAAAGGGTTTGTTGATTATGCAAAAAAGTATCAGGTAACAATTACTGATGTGACAAAGCCCGTACCCAGAGATCAACTACATAACTTCACTGGGCGGATTCAAGGCATGAGTACACCGGTTATTGCGATTTTAGGAACGGATAGCAGCATTGGTAAATGTCTTGTAGCTCAGAAATTAATTGAATCATTCAAGGAAGAAGGCCTATTGGCTGGTTTTGTGGCCACAGGGAGGACTGGTTTGCTACTGGGAGCAAAACATGGAGTCGCAATAGATCAATTGACTTCAGAGTTTGCTGTGGGTGAAATAGAACATGCGATTTTAGAGGCTGATGAAGGTCAATTTTATGATCTGATTATTATAGAAGGACAGGCGCCACTTAGTCATCCTTCTGCTACTTCAACTTTTGCTATTCTCAAGGGTGCACTCCCTGATGCTATAATTGTGCAACATGCACCCAAACGAAGGCATTACGATACGCATCCTGATATATCTATCCAATCTCTCCAAGCTGAAATCGATTTCATTGAAGAATCTGCAGGCCCGTATGTAATGGCTATTACGATCAATCAAGAAAACATGTTGGAAAAGGAAATCGATGATGTGATTGAAGAATATGAGGAGGTTTTTCAAATTCCAGTTACTGATGTCATGACTCATGGTTGTGATAAACTTATCAACCAAATTTGCCAATTGTTTCCTGATTTACAGCACCTTAGAAATTCGATTATATAATGAACATAACAAGAAGTTGGCGAGAACAAATGGTCATGCTCAAATGGAGATTTCCAGCACTATGCGATGAGGATTTTCATTTTGAAGAAGGACAACGAGAGTCTATGCTTAATCTGCTTATGGTGAAGCTGAATAAAACCAGGATAGAATTAAATGTCATTCTTGATGAGTTACAAACTTATTGATCTGTCGTTCCTAATATCTCATTTGCTCAAATCATGAAGTTTTGGCTCTGAGCAGATGGCCTACATCAGCCTAACTAATAGCTTTTATTTATTTTATATGACCAAAGCAAGCAAGCTCATAGAGCAAATCAGGTACAAATTCAGAAGAAACATGGTAGCCATCCTGAAATCCCATGATTCCGAAAGAAAGGTGGCATTTAGTTTTGCTTTAGGTACGTTTATTTCTGCTTTTCCTACCCCAGGATTTAGTGGCGTTATTGTGGTTTTACTAGCCATTTCTTTTAAAAGACTAAACAAGTTTGCTATGATTTTATCCTTACTTGTATGGAATACTTTTACCATGATACCCTTATATTGGATCGCAGGTCTAATCGGCAGCTTTGCGTTTAATCACTCCGAAACTGTACTCTTCAAATATGCCTGGCTAAATACCGCCATTCAGTTTTCCAAACAATTTTTGATCGGAGGATTGATCGTCATACCACCATTCATTTTTTGCAATTATTGGCTGATTCTTTCCTTAGTAAGGAAAATTAAAGATAGAAAAGTCAATCTATTAAGTTTAAACACTAAGACATCGGTAGGGTGGTCTGGTTAGCATTATAGACCTGCAACCCATTGAGACTTTTTCAATCCGGATAGACAAGTATTTGTATGGGAGTCGTACCGCTTGCTTTTCAGAAGTGTGATTTGTGTAAACCTCCGATTTGAATATATAACTGATCTGGCAAACAATTGACGATTTTTGTATAGTGAGCCAGTGCTCATGCTTCTACATTCTTGTTTAGACAACAGTGCAGCCATCTTCTGGCTAGTAGTTCGAAATTCGATAACTCAGAAATGAGTGTTTGTCTATACAATACTGCCTTTTATTATTATCAGACATGAAATACATGTTCAATATCCGATTTTGGAAAAGATCTGATACGCTGATTTCAAGCAATAAATTATATCAAAATGAAAATGACTGCATTAGTCTATAGCGAAAATGAGTTAGGAAAACTAGATGGTAAAGTGGCCAATGGCTTGGTGAGATACTCTGAAAAATATGAAATTAAAGGGGTAATAGATAGCACGAAAAATGGACAAGATGCAGGTGAATACCTTGACGGAATAAAAAATGGGGTACCAGTTTTTGGGAGTATTGATCAAGCGATCACATCATTGAATCAAACACCTCAATTTTTCATATACGGCATTGCGCCACTGGAACCATTTCTGAATGTTAAGCAAAGGAATGTAATTATCAGTGCGATGCAATCTGGAATGAATATCGTGAATGGACTACCTGAGTTTTTTACCGATGATGATGAGTTTGTTCAATTGGCTATTCAATATGGTGTGACCTTGAGTGACATTAGAAAACCACCGGCACGAAAAGATCTTCATATTTTTACCGGACGAATTCATGCTGTCAAAACTCCGATCATCACTGTCTTTGGAACTGATTGTGCAGTGGGTAAAAGAACTACAGCCGTCAAATTAGTAGAGGCATTAAAAGGAGAAGGCATTGAGGCTGTTTTTATTTCAACCGGACAAACTGGGTTGCTTCAAGGCTCCAAATACGGGATAGCCGTAGATGTACTGAGTTCTGGATTTTCTACCGGTGAAGTCGAAAACGCTATTCTAAATGCCGTTGAGCATGAAAACCCTGATATAATTATCGTGGAAGGGCAAGGTGCATTGAGTCATCCAGCTTTTACTTCTTCTACCGCCATTATCCGTGGAGCTATCCCCAAAGCCGTTATAGTACAGCATCCTCCTAAAAGAGTTAATCATTGTGATTATCCATCGATTCCTATGCCCACACTGGCCAGTGAGATTCATTTGATTGAAACCTTTTCAAATGCTAAAGTGATTGCCATTACAATCAATCATGAAGATATGACTGATCAGGAAGTGGATCAAACAGTATTGAATTATGAAGAAGAATACCATTTACCCACTACAGATGTACTAAAACATGGGTGTGGGAAATTGATAAAAAAAATATATGAGATATTCCCGGAGCTTGCTAAAAGGAACCAAGCGGCATGTCTAGTCCAGAAATAGTCATCGATTTGGAGAAAATTGCCAGTAACGCCCATGTAGTTAAAGCACTTTTTGGATCTAGGGGAATCAATATTTTTGCTGTCACCAAGGCTGTAGGAGGGGATCCCAGTTTAGCAAATATTCTGGTTAACAATGGACTCAATTTTCTTGCAGATTCAAGGATAGCTAACATCAAACGGGTATTGGATGCTGGAGTACGTGCTAAGTTCCTTTTGCTTAGAACACTGGCTAGCGAAGTGGATTCTGTTGTGAAATATGCCGAAATAAGCTTGAATAGTGACATTGCAATTATTCGGTTATTGTCAAAAGCGGCAGAAAAAGAGAACCTGATTCATAAGATCATTCTGATGATCGAGATGGGAGACCTAAGAGAAGGAGTGATGCCCATCGATCTCAATGGCGTGGTAAGGAAAATACTAAGGTTGCCAAACATTAAGCTGGTCGGAATCGGAACCAATTTAGCCTGTTTTGGAGGGATAAAGCCCAATGCTCGAAAGATGAGAGCACTATCATCATTGGCCGTAGATCTTGAGAAAAGATTCAATATATCATTGCCCATTATCTCAGGTGGCAATTCAGCCAATTATCATTGGTTTTCAAAATCAGAAATATTGGGGAGAATTAACAATTTTCGTTTGGGAGAATCCATATTTCTAGGCCGTGAAACTTTAGAAAGAATAGCCATTCCTGATTTACATACCGATGCTTTTTCGTTGTCTGCTGAGGTCATAGAAACAAGTCTTAAGCCCTCTCTTCCCTTTGGAGAGTCTGGTTTAGATGCGTTCGGCAATAAGCCTGTTTTTGAAGATATAGGCCAGATACAACGAGCCATTTTAGCTATAGGTAAGTTGGATGTGCAGACGGATCAATTAATACCCCCTGAAAATATGGTCATACTTGGTGCCAGCAGTGACCATTTAATTATGAATACCCAAGATAAAGTGCTGAAGGTGGGAGACAGAGTCAGTTTTGGTCTAAATTATGGAGCCTTGCTTTCAGCTATGTGCTCACAAACAATTTCTAAAAAATATATCAATGCGAATAAATACCGACCAATATTGCAAAATGGTGGAGGAAAAAGACTTGAATCACAAGAAACTTTTTCCATCCATCAAGATTAGAGAAGATCATTCTCCGATGAAGAGTTTATTGGGTGCGGGATTCAATTTGGTCTATGAGCCATCTATGAAAGAGAACTACAGGTATTTGGTACGTGAGCCTATTTTTGAAAAAATAGGGAGAATTAGTCGGGCGCTGGATGAAGACCATAAACGTTTGATTATCCGCTCGGTATGGAGATCTTTCGATCACCAAAAAATGTTGTGGGATGAATGTGTTGCTCTCCAGCTTAAAAAGCATCCAGATATGGGAATTGATGAAATTCATAGCATCGTTTCTTATTTCATTGCGCCGGAAAAGGAATCAACACATACAACAGGTGGAGCGGTAGATGCGCTTATCTATGATCTGAAGGCAGACTGTGTGATGGATTTCGGAACCAACGATGGATTGAAAATTGA
This sequence comes from Reichenbachiella sp., assembly GCF_033344935.1. Lineage (NCBI taxonomy): Bacteria > Pseudomonadati > Bacteroidota > Cytophagia > Cytophagales > Reichenbachiellaceae > Reichenbachiella > Reichenbachiella sp. The sequence continues at coordinate 2,455,115 of NZ_JAWPMM010000001.1, forward strand.
CCTGAATAAAAAGTGTTATCCATATCATCCGGAAGTATCAACGGAAGCGAAGGAAAATAGAGCACTTCTTATAGGTCTTTTTGAAGCAGAGGATTTTGTAGTGGACTTGAAAGAATACTGGCATTTTGATTTTGGAAATGCTGGATGGGCACTGGAGAAGGGAAAAGATGAAGCCTTTTATGGTATTATAGAAGGCGAGCCAGAGATTGTCTAATTAAGAACTACCTCAAACAGAGTTTACGGGAAGTATCTGTTTAGATCAAAATGATGCGATACCGATCCTAATTTCCCTTGTGATTAGTTATTCATTTCAATCCAGATAATCCGATGGTTGTTAGCCAAATCCCTCTTTGTAGCTTTTTGTGAAGTAGCTCAAGTAATTGAATCCTCCCGCATAAGAGATTTCAGAAACGGTAGGTTATTCCTTGTTTTCGAGCATTTGTAGGGCTTTCCTTAATCTGCATTCCTTGATTTATTGCATCAGAGAGAGGCCTGTGTTGCTCTTTATTTTTCTATAAACACTGCGTTTGCTTTGACCTGTAAACTCTACTAATACATCTGGCTCTATTTTCTCTTTGGTGTGATCGCTTTGATTAAATTTTCCAAACACAAATGAGAGATCCTTTTCTGGAATACCTATACTGTTGTATTTGATGAGGATATGTATTTTGTCCACATCTTCCCGAATTTTGACCTTCATCAGGTGTGAATTTAATGGTACTTGTCAGTAGATTTCTCTATCAACCTAGACTTGAATGGCCTAAATGAATACTTCTAAAACTGTTTTAAAAAAGTAAGCTTTCCGATGAACTGCTGTTCGCTAAAAGGATCATCCAGTCCATCGATTTGGGTATCATTGAATACCAGGTATAGAAACGATAACGGCTGATACTCCCAGCTCGCACGTACATTCCATCGTCCTTGTTCGTCGAAGGTATTGTATTGATAGAAAGCCGAAAGCTGAACCCTTGGGTTCAATGCAAATCGTGAGCCTATGGTGGTCAAATGTGTTTTCAACTGCTGTGGAACCTCTCCAATATCTGTTAGCTTGTTGTATTCATAATCGACGGTAAGAGCAGCATGTGGAATAGCGGCAATTCTTAGCCCTCCTTCAATGGTTGTTCTTTTCCCATTGTAAAATCCGCCCCAATTTATACTGCCTGTTAGAGAAACTTTGGCCGACTGATTAGTCCTAAAGTTGACCTGCTGCCTGGTATAGTAATAGTCCCCTTCAGGTATGGAAAGGCCCAGTGGAGCAAAACTGAAATTGATGTTTTGCCAGGTTGGGAATATGGCGTATTGCAAGAAACTGTTGTCTATGAAGTAGATATAAACAGGGAATAGGTAAATATTGGCTTGTTGGAAATTGTCAGGAGAATCAAAATCATGGTAATAATTTATAAAAGCCCCAGGATCCCATCTCCTGATCCATGATATGTTTTTTGGTCGCCAGATATAATATCCTCCCGGGCTGTGATTGATTACATTCTTTTGGAAAACGAAGCCCATATCAGGGTTATAGTCTTCCGAGACGAAATTAGTGCGCCAGCCAACATAATATTTGTTGCTATTGGCACCGGCGAAAAAAGTTCCTGCTATTCCAAGAGTGTCATTCGAGTTGTCTCTAGATCCAGAAATGAGATAAGAAACTTCCCATTCGTCATTTGGTCTGATAAAACCATCTAGTGAGACGGTGGTATTGTTGCTTTGTTGAGCTCCTAATTTAGTGGATTGTTGATCCAGCCGATGGGTAACCATGACGCCCACGTTGTTTTCATTGCCATAGTTCTGAAGGTATCGTCCAGCCATAAAGCTAGCACCGGGAGATTTATCCGTTTCGGCCTGGTGGATGTATAGTCCTGCAATGGATAGTTTTTCATTCCTCATCGTATACCGTGTGCCAGCGTCAATTCTGGCTGGCTCGGCATTAAAGCTACCATTTAAGCCAATCTTTCGACTAAAGAAAGGTACGACTGAATTATTATTTGCTCCAGCCCATATGCCTGAGTTTTCGAGAAAGAACTGTCGTCTTTCGGGGAAGAAAATATTGAACCGTTCGAGGTTGTTTACTGCTCTGTCTACGTCTGCCTGGGCAAAGTCAGTGTTGAAGGTGAGATCCAAAACAGAATGAGAGTTGATGGCCCATTTTACATCTCCTCCAAGTTTCAACTCGCCAGTAGAATTTTGAGTATCTCCGTCTTCGGTTTGATCATATTGATAAAGTGTGTAGGGTTCAATTCTGACATTGGCACTCGGTTCTGGCAGCTCCAATCCTTCCAGGCGAGCTGCATAAGTCATTCGGTAGGGCGAAAAGGATTGCGGTATCGCAGGAAAAACCGTTTGCTCGTAATCTCTCCGAGCTAATCGGCTAAAGGTGATTCCCCAAGTTGGGGACTGTCCATCTGGCACTTCGTCGTAGCGAATGGACTTGAATGGAATGGCAAACTCTGCAAAGTAGCCGGAGTCGGTGCGATGGGTTCGTACTGACCAAAGTGCATTCCAATCGTTGTCTGTATTGCTGTCGTTAAAATTCTGAAGGTCACGTTGATTACCATAGGGAGTGGTTTGAAACGAGACGCAATATTGCTTTAGATTTTGAGGATCCAATTGAACGAAAAAGATATCATTCTCTCCCCATTTGAAATCGCGTCTTAAATCTTGTACTCTGATGCCTTTTCGTCCCAATGAATCTTTGCAAAAGGCTCCAACATAGAGATTCTTGTCATCATACAATAGACTGACTTTGGTGTCATACAAATAGTCACCTCCTTGTCTAGGCTCCATTTTAAAGAAGGAAGTTATGACCTCTGCTTTTTGCCAATCTGATTCATTGAGTTTGCCATCTATTTTGATTTGACCAGCAGCTTTGGAGGCTACCACTAAGGGTGCCTTTTCGGGAGGAGAGAAGTTTTGGTCCTCCTGGGCAAATAGATTGGAGACGCAGAGGAATTGCACAATCAGGAGTATATGAAAGGTTATGAACTTTGCCATAAGATTATTGTTCTAATTTTAGAAGGATCTGATTCGACTTTTAGAGAATTTTTTAGGTATTTAATTGTACTAACTGATCAGTTTGTAGATTTTTTGAGGTATTCATACCTCATATACTTCCAATTGACAAAGTGTGCACTAGCGATGGCTACCGCACCAAGGGTTGAAAAAGCGATTTCGAACCACTCTGAACTAGAAGTATGACCAAACAGGATGAACACAAAGCCAATGACTACAATGATCAAGGCCAGTGGACGATGATGGCATCTTTTATAGCCAATGATTAAAGCATAGGAGGCGATGTTCAAACTAAAGAGAATCAGGGTAATTTCAATCCAGGGGTTATTGAGGTAGCCTAACCCTGAAAATGATGTAAAGCTGATTAAAAGTGGAAGACCGCCACAATGTATCGCACATAGTAACGAAGATAGGAATCCTACAAGGTCGAGACTTATAAAGATGTTTTTCATTGGTATAGTTATAAATGCAATATTGTTGCAATTATATAATTTGCAATTTAAAAATGCAATATTGTTGCATGAAATGAGAGATAAGTTTAATATCGCACTTTGGGTAGGGATAGGAATGAGTTCAAAATATTTCTAAATTTATGTTTCGAAATCAAAGCACTATCACCATGCATACAATTAAACCATTTGCCGCTTTTGTCATAGTTGTTTTTTTTACCATTCCTACTTTAGCACAAGATGCTATTTCAGCTAAGGTGTCTACGCTTCATCATTCTGAAAAGAGTAAAATCAGGAAACCACTTTATGAATTTCTAAGCACTTGGAATACAACGGCTCCCCAACTAAAACCTGCGGAGAAGGCTATTGCTGCAAAAAAGAAGGAGAATCGGCAGAACGGTAAAGATCCGTTAGCCGGTACTAAAAAAATGCAGGAGAAATACGAAGAGCTGGTTTATCAAGATGGAACAGAGCGCTCATTTATTGCTGAATCTTTTGCGCTTCCTATGCAGCGAGAATTGGAAGTGAAAGGAGCTTCATTGGAGGCTGAGGATATCTATGCCGTTCATTATATCACCAAGTTTGTCTTAGGCGTTCCGAGATTTAATCATGGAGAGTTGGACATCAATGATTTGGACCAAATTGATTCAGAATTGACTAAACTTATTGAAGCCTATCCGGACAATGATGCGCACAATCAGGAAGTGGATGGACATGTTATAGATGTATTCAGAGAAGAAGCGCAAGCCTTTTATAATTCCTACGTAGCTGAAAACAAGGCACAATACAAAAAAGGCAAAGGAGCTAAGGGCTCTGAGTTAACCAGTATGAATTGTGGAGAAAAGTACAAGCTGTTGAAGGATCAGGGGATCATGCATTGAGTATAGAGCTATTGTTAGCTTTTGATTCTACAAGAACTGATCTTGGCGTCCATATTGTTTTGTTACAGAAAGTATCCTAGCTAATTTTGAATCTTGAATTTCAAATCTTGAATTTAGAATGAATAACGATCCTGAATTAAGCGGCAAATACCTGGGAACTATCACTCAGGACTTTATCAAAGTATCAGATAATCTAAAAGAAGCTTCTTATCAAATCAGAAGTAGAGGCTTTTCCGAATATCCCATATTCCCAATTGCCAAAACGGATGTAGGCGTGGGGCAGATTTTGATCAAGCAAAAGGAGCTCGATGCGGAATGGAATTATTCAGCTTCGTATTTGGATGAGTTTGTTCAGCGTGATCTAGTGAAAGAAAAAAATGTCGATATCTTCAAGGAAGCCTATAAAAATCCAGATGAGTTTTGTTGCTTGTTTGTGGTAGATGAGAAATTCACCAATTTCATTTTCATTCCTTACCCGGAGGATTGATGCCCAAACCTCAAATCGTAGATGTGATCATTCCCGTGCTCAATGAGCAGAATGCAGTAGGGATGGTCATTGATGAAATACCCAAAAACCGCGTGAGGCATATCATTGTAGTAGACAATGGTTCTACGGATGATACGATAGAGGTAGCCAAAGAGCGAGGAGCTGTGGTACTGGAAGAAGCGGCACGTGGGTACGGTAATGCTTGTTTGAAAGGAATGTCCCATATAGCTGATCTGGATGAGCCCAAACCTGATACAGTCGTGTTTTTGGATGGTGATCATTCTGATTTTCCAGAGTTCATTCATGCGCTGTTAGAACCTATTCGAGTGGGTAATGCTGATCTGGTGATTGGTTCCAGGGCTTTGGGTAAAAAAGAAAAAGGTTCCATGACTCCCCAACAGATTTTTGGTAATTGGTTGGCTACTTATCTTTTGCGAATTTTATATAAAGTACAATACACCGATTTGGGGCCATTCAGAGCTGTTCGATATGAAAGTTTGTTGGCGATGGACATGCAGGATAAAACCTATGGCTGGACGGTAGAAATGCAATTGAAAGCAGCCAAGATGAAAATGCAAATAGCCGAGGTGCCGGTGAACTATCGCAACCGAATTGGTGTATCAAAGATATCCGGAACTATTAAGGGCACCCTATTAGCCGGATACAAAATCATTCAAACGATATTTAGATATTTGTAGATGGAGTGGATCATAGTGGTCGTTTATTGTACGGCTTTGTTAGCCATATTTTTGTTCAGCTTAGGGCAGTTGCACCTGACTTGGGTATATACTCGTCCATCATCCAAAATAACCGCTTCGTTTGACAATACTTACGAGCCAGTTGTTACTGTTCAACTTCCTATCTATAATGAAAGGTATGTTGCCGAAAGGCTGATTGACTGTGTCGTCCAACTAGACTATCCCAAAGATAAACTTGAGATTCAGATATTAGATGACTCTACCGATGAAACGATCAATATCATTGAAGGAAAAGTTAAGCACTATCAGAATCTAGGATTTGATATTCAACAGGTTAGGAGAGATGACCGAAAGGGATTTAAAGCTGGTGCCTTGGCCTATGGTACTTCCATTTGCAAGGGCGAGTTTACTGCTATTTTTGACTCTGACTTTTTACCCAATCCTGATTTTATCAAAAGAACGGTAGGTTATTTTGTGAATGAGAAGATAGGTATGGTCCAAACTCGCTGGGGCCATGTCAATAAAAATTATTCTATTCTGACAGAGATGCAAGCTTTTGGCTTGGACGCTCATTTTACAGTAGAGCAAGGAGGACGGAATCGCTCCGGTAGCTTTATGAACTTTAATGGAACGGCGGGTATTTGGAGAAAGTCATGCGTGTTGGACGCAGGAGGGTGGTCGGCGGATACCTTGACTGAAGATTTGGACCTGAGTTATCGAGCACAACTCAAGGGCTGGCAATTTCAATTTGATGAAAGCGTAGAGTCGCCGGCCGAACTTCCAGTTATCATGTCGGCGATCAAGTCTCAACAATATCGATGGAACAAAGGTGCTGCTGAAACGGCGAAGAAAAATCTATTCAATGTTTTTCGGTCTGATCAGTCTTTTAAAACAAAAGCTCATGCTGCTATGCATTTGTTGAATAGCAGTGTGTTTGTGCTACTGCTCGCGGCATCTATCTTGAGCATCCCTATGCTGTATATCAAAAGTTCCAATCCAAATTTGGAGTGGCTATTCAATTTGGGAAGTTTGTTCTTGATTGGTTTCTTTTCGATAGCTGCTTTTTACTATGTAGGATTGAAGCAAATAGTCAAGGTGAAAACTAAATCCACTTTCTTGAAGAAATTCCCACTATTTCTATCCTTTTCCATGGGATTGGCTTTACACAATGCGGTCGCAGTGATGGAAGGTTTTTTGGGCTTTAAGACGCCGTTCATTAGGACACCAAAATTCAACATTACGAAAAGATCTGAAAGCTGGTCCAACAATCAATATATAAAACCCAAACTGACCTGGGGGACACTGGTCGAGGGGATGTTGTGTGTTTATTTTATCTGGGGCATTGCCTCTGCTTGGATGCTGCATGATTTTGGGCTGATCATTTTTCATATCATGTTGGCTATAGGATTTGGCATTGTATTCTTCCATTCATTGAAACACATCAAGCATGCCTAAAAAGCCTTTGGGGTTTAAAACCGGCTGGCTTATTCTGGGATTAGTTATTCCAATGCTTTGTGTGCATTATGGATTCGAAAGAAGTAGCTCGTGGCTGGTTCCAATCTACGGAGTTGCTTTTGTTTTTTACCTGCTCATCATTTTTAAAATTGATTTTAGTTTCACTCAGTTGGTAGTCACCGCATTGCTGATTCGATTGCTTTTGTTTTTTGGAGCTCCATGCTTGTCTGATGATTATTATCGCTTCATTTGGGATGGACAAATTTGGTCAGAAGGGATTAGTCCTTATCAGTCTACGCCAGCGGATTTGGTGGATGATCTGACTAATCAATATAATGATCTATATAAGAAATTAAACTCACAAACATACCACTCCACTTACCCGCCTATTAGTCAATATATCTTTGCCATTCCAGCGCTTTCTGGCATTAATGATGTTTTCTGGTCTGCGATGGTGATGCGATTCGTACTGTTGCTATTTGAAATGGGAGTCATCTATCTGCTATTTCAAATGACTAGAAGTGCTACACATGTTTCGCTGTATGCTTTAAACCCTTTGGTCATACTCGAATTGACTGGAAATATTCACTTTGAAGGAGTGGTAATCTTTTTTATTCTATTGGCCTGGTGGTTTTACGAACAAAACAAATGGGTAAGAGGAGCCATGGCCTTGTCTTTTGGCGTATTAGCCAAATTGACTCCATTGATGTTCTTGCCTTTGCTCATTAAGAAAATGGGTGTTCAAAAATCATTATTGAGCTATTCGGTTATAGGTGTTAACATGATCATATTTTCGTTGCCTTTTTTGAATTTAGAAATCATTAATGGATTAGGTAATGGCTTAGACCTGTTCTTTCGAAAATTTGAATTTAATGCCGGCATCTTTTTTCTGACTAGGGAAGTAGGGTTTTGGGTCAAGGGATATGATATCGTACAGACTGCTGGTCCTTGGCTTACTGTCATTGCCTTTGTGCTCATTGTTGGGTATTCCTTATTTGCGGTCAATGATCAAACCGGATGGGCGAAAGCGTTTACTGTCGTATTATTCATTCAGCTGATTTTTGCTACTACCGTACATCCTTGGTATGTTATTCCTTTAGTGGCATTTAGCTGTTTTACAGGTTTTGCTTTTCCGGTCATGTGGTCAGGGATAATATTTATATCATACCTGGGCTATTCTGATAGTAGCTATCAGCATCCGATGGGTTGGATAGCACTGGAGTATATTTTGGTCATCGGTTTAGCTGTTTATGAAATATTGAAAAATAAACCTTTGTTAAAAAATGTCTAAGGAAGCACTGATCATTTTTGCGAAGAACCCAGAGTTGGGGAAAGTAAAAACTCGGTTGGCTAAAGATGTAGGGGATGAGGCCGCGCTTGATATATACCATAAGTTGCTAGCTTATACGCAAGAACAAACCGCAAAAGCTCAGATTGATTTAATCGTGTATTATACGACACACATAGATGAGAAAGATAACTGGATAAATACTCAAAAGAAGCTTCAATGCGTAGGAGAATTGGGCACTAAAATGGCTCAGGCCATCAGCAATGAATTAGAAAAGTATGAAAAGGTCTGTATCATCGGAACAGACTGCGCACAACTCAAATCATTTCATTTAAAAGAGGCATTCCAAAAATTAGAAGAAAATGATTTTGTAATTGGGCCAGCTAACGATGGCGGGTATTACCTTCTCGGTATGAAATCATTTGAGCCTTCCCTGTTTGAAGGAATTGATTGGAGTACTGACAAAGTATTCAGTCATACTATTAAGGCTATTTCGCTGCTAAATAGAAGTTATGCTCAACTACCTGAACTAATTGATGTAGACACCATTGAAGATTGGAATAAGGTGCAGGAAAATTTCAAGTAAAAAAATTACATTTGGGCTTTTGAATCAAAATCATTTGAAATGAAAAACAGTATTTATTTTCTAATTGGATTTGTAATTTTTTTAGCTGCATGTGATTCTGGTGTAGTCACCTCCGGTGGAGCCGAGAGCTTGAATAACTTACCTGATTATGCGGAAAGAGTGGAGTTTGATCATATGCCAGGATTAATCAAGGCTACCATTCATTTTGGAGAAAAGGTTGAGCAGCAAGGAGAGTATTTTAATGGGTTTAGAAATGGAAGCTGGATTACTTATCATCCGAATGAATTGGTGAAATCAATTTCTACCTATGTGAATGGAACCATGCATGGTACACATTTGGAAATGGATGACAAAGGCAAACTGACTTTGAAGGCTTACTATGTAAATGGAATCGAGGAGGGTGAGTTTATCTATTACAATAATGGAGTGATCACTGAAAAAAGAAACTATGTGGCTGGAGAGTTCCAAGGAAAGCGTTCTCAATATTATGACAACGGCAAGATCATGGAAGAAAGTAATTGGTACGATGGAAAGATGCACGGGGCAGCCAAATGGTATGATCAGAACGGAAATGTGACGCTTGAGTATGAATACAGTAACGGTGTACTATTGAAAAACTAAATAGTTTTTGTTTATCTGCTCATTGCCAAAATCAATCTTTTGGCCTTAACTATTTCTACTATATTTGCGTTTTTCGATGCATAACAATATTTAAATAACAATAGACATGAACAAAGCAGTAGAAATTACAGACAGCAACTTCAACGACGTATTATCAACCGATCAACCAGTATTGGTGGATTTTTGGGCAGAATGGTGCGGACCTTGTAAGATGATTGGACCTGTAGTGGAAGAGCTTGCTGGGGATTACGAAGGGAAGGCAGTTGTAGGAAAAGTAGATGTTGATTCTAACCCTGAAGTGTCTGCTAAATATGGCGTAAGAAGCATCCCAACTTTGCTTGTATTTAAAAATGGCGAAGTGGTAGATAAGCAAGTAGGAGCGGTTCCAAAAAATGTATTGGCTGGAAAATTAGATGCTCAGTTGGCTTAAGCCTCCATTATATAAGACATAAAAAAACCATTCCGATTATCGGAATGGTTTTTTTATGTCTTTAGTCTTACTCTTTAGTTATTGGTATCCTTATCATAGTGGTATCCCACCCCATATTTAAGTATAAACTTGTAGAATCAGTATCAAAAGTCATTGTGAATTGCTCTATTGTATTAGGGTTGGTCCGAGTTGGAATATTCACTTTCAAAACATCGAGCGCATAGTCCGGTTCGAAATAGCCAAATTCACCCAGCTGACTGTTTAAAGAAATTTCCCATTTACTTTTGTAGGGTACAGCGTACATCCTATATCTTCCAGCTGCTACTGACTCTCCTGCAAAATTTACATCTTGACTAAAAGTTATTTCTGTAGCATCATTTGCTCCTAATCTCCAATACTTGCCATAAGGAACTAATGCCTCCTCAATCTCTTCACCAAAGATTAATCTACCCTTTTTGTAGGGTTGACAGTAATCAACTGAAACTGTTAAATCTCCCAAGCTCCTTTCAGTGGTAGTTAATGGACTGTGTGATCGCGTAGTGAGTACACCGTAAGCGAAATATGCTACAAATGCGACGACCAATCCAATGATTACTTTTTTAAGCATAGCGTTAGTTGTTTTTGTTTATCAAAACTAGTGAAATTATATAGGCTAAAGTTCTGTAAGACTATCCTTTATTGCAAATCTGTTTATAAGCACAATACTGACATTTTTGCTCATCTTCGGTCTGTGAAAAGGGGATATCGGGGTTGAACATTTCTGTGAGTAAGTAAAGCAGTACCTCTTTGAACTCTTCTTCAAAGTCAGCATAGTTGAGCACTAACCTGTTCTTGCGATCGATGGTTTGCGTAATTAAAGCATCGAATTTATCGTCAAACAGATCTTTACTGTTGAATAATCCTGGCTGAATGGGGCGTTTTATGTCCGGGTGGTTCTCTTTATAAAGTAGGCAATAGTAGAAAAGTTGAAATACTGCTTTGTTTCTTTTGTTCGACTTGCCGTCAATCAAATCGAACATCAACCCGAACTTTCTGTCGTCTCTCCCAGATTTATAGTCCAGGACTCTTACTGTTTCGCCATATTCGTCGATCCTGTCAATGACACCCTTGAGGCCAACCTTCACACTTCCATCGATGGTTTCTATAGGGAAGTCTACAAAGTAATCCGTGGCTTCTAGTCCTAGAATAGTAAAAGGTGAATGAGATTCATCAAAAACCAAAATACGTTGCATATAAGATTTGATGACCTCATAGGCTATTAATTGACGTCCGGTTTGTACACGTTCTTCAGAAAGTTTTTGATCTTTGAAGGACTGTCGAATGGCTTGATCTAATTCAGTTTTAGAATGCTTGATATCTTCTGCCGTCCAATGCTTTTTGTTTTCATACAGGTGCTCCATGGCGCCATGTAAGAGGTTGCCAAACAACGAGGGATCCATGTCTTCCAATAACTCATCGGGTTCCTTGATTTTTTCGATGTGCTGAAAGTAGAACTTAAGCTTGCAGTCTATATAAGTATTCAGAGCTGAAGGAGATAACCTTTTGATTGGCTCAGACTCAGTACTTAGAAATTCACCTAACTTATTCAGTACCTCTCCTTGTTTTTGAATAGTGATTTCTGGCGACGATTCGGCCACAATTGGGTTCACTAGAGCCGAGGTATTAAAGGCAAGGTTAGACTCAAACTGTAACTGCCGCACATATCGACTTAGTTCACCATTATGATTGAATTCAGATATGTTGTTGTACGAGATCCAAAGGTTTTCTGCACTATGCAACAAACGATAAAACAAATAAGACTGCATAGCATCTTGATGTTCGACCGTAGGGAGATCAAATGCTTTTCGAATATTGTAGGGAATGAAAGAGGTGTTTGAGCTGTCTTTGGGCCACTTTCCTTCATTCATTCCTATAATTAGAACATGCTTGAAAGAAAGATTTCTGGTTTCTAAAATCCCCATCATCTGTATGCCTTGTTTGTGGTCTCCAGATAGCGGCAACTTAAGGGTATTTCCTAATTTTAGAAAGAGCCTGTTAAATGAGGTAAAGCTGAGTGCTACGCCATGCTGTTTTAGGGCAGAGTCGATCCTTTTCAGCGTGCTATGAATCAACACTGCTACAGAACGGTCTATGTCAGTGAGATTATTGAATTCCAATTCGCTGAAGAATGCAATGAATTGAGTGAGGAGCTCTTGTGTAGTCTCAACTGATTTTAGAATTGTACCGAGCTCTGGGAATTCTTCTATAACGTATTCAACCGATGGATATACGTTATTGTTTTTAATACCAATCGAATCAAACTTGTTGATTCGTTCTTGAGTAATGTTAAGCAGGTCATTGTATTCAAGGATGTTCAGCACTTCTTTATGCAATATTTTTTTTAAACCATTGGACTGATACTTGTCATAGAGTGAAATGGCTTTTGAGATGAAAAGATAGATTCTGGATTGGGCAATTGGCCATCCCATTGTCACGTTTGCTTTTTCAATTTGCTCGGGTAGGGCATGCAATACATTCTGAAGTAATGATTCATCCGTAAGAATGACAAGTAATTCTGATTGCTCAGCACTTGAAAGAGACAACTTCTCAATTTTTTGAGCAGCGGCTTTAATTTGCCCCATTCCAAAAGGAGCTGACAGAACGTCAATAGATAGACTGGCCTCATTGATCGTTTGTTTTAGATCCCTTGTGATACTTGCTTTGAAATGCTCATCAGCTGCATATTCCCTAAAAAAAGTGCCTGACTCCTGATTGTTATCATTGAAGTAATACTCATCCACATCCCAAAAGATGTCCGCTGTACCAAATTCTAAATAAGACTTGATGATCTTTTCTTCAGCTCTGGTCAAGGCATTGAATCCGGCAAACCAAATAGTTGTTTCTTCGGAAGAAACTTGATCCGCATATTCGCGAAACATTCTTCCTTTATAGATCAATCCACTTTCGTCTAAAAGCGCATTGAATCGAGCGTATAATTCAGCAAGAATCGACCAGGTGGATATAAACTCAGTTTGTTTTTTATTGGGAGTAGGAAGGAAGCCCTTCCAAAATCCTTGAATGATCTGTTGATCCTTTTCAGATAAATGTTGGAAAGCTTCGTCGAGCTCTTTTTGTGATTTTATGACTCTAAAAATGTGATCAACATCTACCAGATAGTTATCGATGTCATTATAATCTTTGAGGATCATCTCACCCCATGGAAAAAAGACATCAAAATCCTCCGGTTGTTTTACGATCTCTTTGTAAGCTTTATACAAGAGAAAAATCATCTGAAGGTCATCCGCAAAATTCTTGTTTTGTTTTTGCTCTACAAATTCCTCGAAGCTTAGGATGACGGGCGACCAAATCGGGCGATCATATAATTGTGCCAGATAATCAGCAAAATATACACCAGCTCTTTTGTTGGGGAAGATGATGGTGAGCTGATCACATTGGTTGCCAAATTGATCCTGACACTTTTGTGCAAGAGATTGTAGAAAATTGTTGTGAGTTGCCAAGTGTGTTTCGATGATTCGTTTGGACGTAAATTAATAGTAAATTATGATCGATGTCTACTCGGATTTGAATGAAATTCAAAAAACTAGACACAAACGAATGCCTAGCTTCAACTATTTGTAATTTTTTTTTGTTTAATTAGTAATTGCAGTAAAATGCACCAAGCGACTATGGTTATAGATCATTTGTTATTTGGGAGTTTAATGATAGTCTTGCGTAATTATCCCTTGCGTATAATTATTACTCAAAATTTAATTTTTAAAACAGGGGTCTTTGCCTTTTAAGTTGATATATTTAAAAGGTTCAAAATTTCAACCAAAAGGGAATGCATAAACGAAGAGTAATTCCCATAAATCGTATCATATGAAAAATTTTTTACAATCCGTTTTGTTTGCTTTCTCTCTTGTTTTTGTTGCTGCTTGTAGTAGTGAAGATCCTGAGCCTGCAGAGGGTTCTGGGACTTGGAAGCTGGAATCATTTGTATTAGCTGATTTTCCTGCAGGGTTTACAAGTAATGAGGATACACCTGCTCCGATTGATGGTATTACTTTTGGTGGTTTTACCTATACCAGTTACACCCTGTCTTTAAATGGTGATAATACTTTTGATCGAACTGTCGGTTTAGAAGGTGCCCCAAGCTTGATTGACGACGGCTTGTGGTCTATTGAAGGTGACGATTTAGTTCTTAAAAACAAAGAGGATGAGGATGAATTTACGCAAGAATTCTCTATTAATATTAAGGAAGAAAAAAGGCTTTGGATTAGTCAGCCAGCAACATTTGGAGGTTGGTTTCATGATGACACAATCGCGGCTCTGAATTCTCGTTTTAATTCTAATACCGAGATAAATGATTATCTCAATAGTCTAACTGATGAAGAATATGCCAAGTACTTGAATACGCTTGAAATAGAATTAATCTACGCCTTTATCTTGGACGAGAATTAAAAAAATAAATACTTAATTCTTATAAATGTTTTCGATTGATGGCTAGAAGGGGCTTAGGATTTTTATTGTTTTTTGTGTTGTCCTTTTGTTCGAACAAATCTCTGTTTGCTCAAACAACAAGCATATCCGGAAAAGTAGTTGACCCAAGCGGAGAACCTATGGTTGGCGTTTCAGTAGTTATTGAGAATACTACTAATGGCTCCATTACAGATTTGGATGGTAATTTTTCTCTTACAGCGACCAAAGGAGAGGTGTTGGTGGTTCGTATGCTTGGGATGAAAGAGCAAAAAATAAAAATCGGTAGTGCCAATCAAAAATTCCAAATCAAACTTGAAGAAGAGTCTGTTGCACTTCAGGAAGTAGTGGTGAATGGATTCCAAGAAGTAGACCGAAAGCTGTTTACTGGAGCTTCTGAGAGCTTGAAGATGGATGATATCAAAGTGGATGGTATTGTGGACGTCAGCCGTGTCCTGGAAGGACGAGTAGCAGGAGTAAATGTAGATAATGTATCAGGCACCTTTGGATCATCGCCTAAAATTAGAATCAGAGGAAACGCCTCTATCAATGGTAATAACCAGCCACTTTTTGTGGTCGATGGAGTGATCTTAGAGGATTTGTCTAATGTCAATACTGACGATTTTATTTCTGGAAATGCTAACACCCTAATCAGCTCATCGATTGCCAACATCAACCCCGATGATATTGAATCTTTTCAAATATTGAAGGATGCTTCTGCTACAGCCATCTACGGAGCGCGTGCGGCTAATGGTGTTATTGTAATTACAACTAAACGTGGTAAAAGCGGTGCATTGAGAGTGAATTATTCCGGAAACTATTCCGTAAAAATTCGCCCAACTTACAATCAATTCAGTCTATTGAATTCTGCAGAGGAGATGTCAGTGTATAGAGAAATGACCCAAAAGGGACTAATTGACATCACGACATCTGTGAGGGCGCAGAACTATGGAGCTATGGGCAAGATGTATACAAAAATTGCTCAGCATGAAATACCCTGGGGCGCTGGAGGCGGGCTGAATGAACAATTTCTCAATCAGTATGAAAACGCCAATACGGATTGGTTTGATGTTCTCTTTAGGGACTACGGATTGCAACAACAGCATTCATTGAGTTTTACTTCTGGTACGGACAAGTCTAATAGTTATTACTCAATTAGTTATTTAAACGATGCAGGGCAGACTATTGCCGACAAAGTGCAAAGACTAACAGCAAGCTCAAGAAACACCTATTTTTTGTCTGACATATTCACTTTTGGATTAAAACTATCTGCTAGTTACCGGGACCAAACCGTGCCAGGAACAAGGAATAGAGAGTTTGACCCGATTACTGGAAGGTACAGCAGGAGCTTTGACATTAACCCGTTGAGTTATGCACTTAATACGAGTCGTTCCATTCGCCCGTATGATGAAAATGGAGAATTAGAATACTTCAGAAGAAATTATGCTGATTTCAATATTTTGGAAGAGCTCAATTATAATTTTATAGACATCACAGTAGCTGATGTTTCTACTCAAACTGATTTTGAACTTAATCCAACTAAAAACATTTCCCTCAAAGGTGTCATGCAATTAAGGTATGCATCTACTCAGCGCGATCATACCGTCCATGAGAAGTCCAATCAGTCCGAAGCCTATAGAGCTAACGAGACACAATTTATTCAGGACGCCAATAACTTGCTATATAGAGATCCTGATAATCCTGGCTTGAACCCAGTTGTGGTGTTGCCTATCGGTGGTTTTAATTATTTGGATAAAAGTGATATGCTGAATTTCTTCAGTCGAGTCAGTGCTGAGTGGTCTAAGACATACAATGAAATTCATCAAATCAATGTATTGGGGGGGCAGGAAATTAGGTTTACCAATAGAAGCGAAAAGAGCACTACTGGATTAGGAGTAGTTTATGAGAGTGGAGGCATTGCGGTAACCGACCCAAATATTGTAGAGTTCTTCAATTCTCAAAATATTGATATTTATTCTCAGAATCAGTTGAGAGATCGTTTCATTGGTTTGTTCTTAAATGGCGGATATGCCTATAAAGGAAAGTATATAGCCAATTTCACGGTGAGGTATGATGGCTCTAATCAATTGGGAGAAAGTAAAAGTGCCAGATACTTACCTACCTGGAATGTGAGTGGTGCTTGGAATATTCATAGCGAAAATTTCATGTCTAATTTGTCTGTAATCAACCAATTGAAATTGAGAGGTACTTATGGTATCTCAGGAAACCTTCCACCAAACGCAAGTGCCTTGCTGAATTTGCAGGCTGATGTAACGGTTAGGCCTACTGATCAAGAACCCTACCTTTATATCCAAGATCTAACTAACTCGGAGCTGACTTGGGAAAAATTGAAAGAATTAAATATAGGAGTTGATATTGGACTGATGAATAGTAGAATAAACACCTCTATTGATTGGTATAGTCGTCAGTCATTTGATTTGATAGGGCAGGTATTGACTAGTGGAGTGGGAGGTCAAAGCGTGAAAACAGGAAACTTTGCAGACATGGAATCTCATGGATTTGAATTTACCTTGAATACAGTGAATTTGACACGTGGCGATTTTTCATGGACCACAAATTTTAATATTGGCTATACAAAAGACAAGATCACACGTTTGGATTTTGGACCAAGGATCGTAGATGCTTTAGGGCAAAATGGAGCGGCAGTATTAGGTGGGCCAAGAAGAGGGTTGTTCTCTTCTAAGTTTGCCGGTCTTAATAGTTCTGGTTATCCTACCTTTTACGATGAGAATGGAGAAGTGGTGTTGCAATACGATTTGCAGAGTAGGGACAACTTAACCACCACTTTAAAGTATGAAGGCTCCACGGAACCTAGAGGAGGAGCAGGTTTGACAAATACGTTTACCTGGAAAGGCTTGTCTTTGAGTGTATTGCTTTCTTGCAAGTTCGATTATAAGATACGCTTGAATGACGTGGTACAAGCAAGTTATACTGATTTTGATGCGTTGCCAGCAGAACTAGCCAATAGATGGGTAGTGCCTGGGGATGAGGATATTACCAATGTTCCAGCCATATTGCCAGTAAGAACGGTAGCTGCTGGTGGAGCCGATTTGACGAGCTATTCACTTTATAATAAAAGTGATATTAGGGTGGCCGATGGAGACTACATACGACTTAAGACCGTGAGGATGTCATATCAACTGCCAACAACCTGGGTTAGTAGAATCGGATTGAATACAGTGAATTTGAGTGTAGAAGGGCAAAACCTATGGTTGATCTATTCGGATGATGCGCTGAATGGCCAAGATCCTGAATTTTTCAGTTCGGGAGGGGTATCCTTACCACAACCCAGGTTAGTAACATTTTCTTTAAACATTGGAATCTAATGATATGAAGAAATTGATACAGAGATTAACAGTATTTGTTGTGAATTTAATTGACTTATTAGTGGATAAGCTTAAGCAAGGGGCAGTTCTTTTACTTATTGCCTTAAGTGCCTGTAATTCTTTTTTAGAAGAAATTCCAGATAATAGAGTTTCTCTGGATGATTTAGATAAGGCGGCACAATTAATGACTAACGCCTATTCTGATGCCAGTTATGCATTTACAGACTGGATGTCTGATGATTTCACCTATACAATCGGCACAACGCTTAGACCGTCACATCAACAAATGTACGTGTGGGATGATCCATTTTCGGATCCTAATGAGCAGGATACTCCAGCTTTTTTCTGGTACCAAACCTATACGGCAATTGCTCATGCCAATGAGGTGCTCAATATTATTGATGAATTGGAAATAGATGAGACTGATATACCTTATCGAGACGCGATCAAAGGAGAGGCATTATTAGCTCGGGCGTATGGTCATTTCATGTTGGTCAATTTATTTAGTGAGGACAATTGGATATTGAAAGACGGGTCAGGATTGGGTGTACCATATATTGAAACTCCAGAGACTGAATTTTTGGTTGAATATGAAAGGCCGTCTGTAAACAAGACGTATGAAGAAATAGAGGATGATCTGAAACTTGGGTTAGAATTAGTTGACGATAGCTTTTATTCAAATAGTGGGAAATATCACTTCACCAAAAATGCCGCATTGGCTTTTGCATCTCGTTATTACTTGTTTACAGGAGACTTCATTAGGTGTCTTCAATATTCAAATGAGTTACTAGGGAGTAATCCTGGTGCTTTTGTTAGAGATATGACTTCGGAAGAGTTTCGAGCAGCAAAATCTTCGACTACAGGGTATCCTCAGTTGTATTCTTCTCCCGATCTACCAAGTAATCTAATGCTTATGCGTAAGATATCCTTGGTTCAACGGACTGACTTTGCCTATGGAATAGATCGAAATGATTATGGAAGTTTGTTTGCATCCAACGTGTTTGATGACGTAACTGATGAGAGAGAAAACCCCGCATGGGTCAAAGGGCAAAATACTTTGTTCCCAGTTCGTTATGAAAGTTTGTTTGAGAGAAGCAGTATAAATTCTAATGTGGGAACACCCTATCATATCGCGCTTGCATTCAGAGGAGAAGAAGTGCTTCTGAATCGTGTGGAATGCAATATCCAATTGGGAAATAATGATGAAGCTATAGCAGATTTACAGGTGTTGTCGGATAGAAGATATTCAGGGGACGATGTAGTGCTAACTATGGAGCTTTTGCGTGAATTTTATCCATCCAGCTGGACAGATTTTACCATACTGTATGAGTATTTGATTTTGGAGCGACAAAAAGAGTTTATTGCACAAGGGATGCGCTGGTTTGATCTGAAGCGTTTTCAAGTGCCTGTTCAGCATTTAGGTCCTGATGGATCTGTGATAGCTGAGTTGGAGGCGGACGACCTACGAAAGGTTTTGCAAATACCAACATCGGCTCAAGAAGTCGGCGGCCTAGAACGTAATGAAAGGTAGTATGAAAGGAATTTTTAAATACATAGAGAAGATTCAAATCGAATGGTTGGTCCAACTACGGTTTGGTTTGATTGTGCTTTTGCTTGTCTCTTGCTTGGAAGAAGATAAACTGGATACACCAGTTTCAGAGGTAGATGCTCCAGTCACGGACTTGGACAAATACATCGATGACAACTTTGTTCAAGAGTATGGGATAGCTGTTCGCTATCGATATGATGAAAAGTTTGTTGATCCTGGACAACAAGTGGCTCCACCTAAATTGGAAGTAATCAGACCAATGTTGGATCTCATTGATGAGTATTGGATAGATGTATACGCCGATGTAGAAGGTGGTGAGGCTTATTTTAGAAGATATGTGCCAGGCGAAATCGTGTTTTTAGGTGGACTGATTTACAATGGAGATGGTACAGTTACTTTAGGAACAGCAGATGCAGGTGCTCGAATTACCTTTACTGATGTCAATTCAATCGATGTTAATGATGAAGAATGGCTTCTGAGACAGCTACATACGGTTTACCATGAATTTGCACATATCGTGCACCAAAACGACAAACTCCCTACGGCTTTTGAAGAAATCTCAGCTTCGGGATATAGTAGTGCGGGGTCGTGGTTTAATGTGAGCGAAGAGGAGGCGTTGATAAGAGGATTTGTTTCACCTTATGGAACAAGCAGCCCAAATGAAGACTTTGCCGAAATTATTGCCTTTTATATGGCGGAGGCAGATTTTTTCGATGAGTATATCACACTCGAGGAGAATTGTGCTACTGCAGGCTGTGAGGATCGAAATTCCGGAAGGAAGTTGATTTTGGAGAAACTAAATTCCATTAAAGAACATTACTTGAAATCCACAGGTATTGATTTGGATGATTTGAGAGCATCCGCTTTATCAAGGTTATGATAACTATGAATCGATTGAAAGGACTTTATATCATCATTATTTTTCTTGTTGCTTCTTGCAGTGACGAGATAGATAAAATCACTCCGCCGGCCGAGAGAAGTGAGGGGGCTATTAGCGATCTGCAGAATGAACTTACAGCTCCTGCCAATGGCTGGGTGTTAAATTATCAACCAACCCCTGAGTCGGGTATATTTTATATTCTTTTAGATTTTGAAGAAGATGGTACTGTGCATATAGAATCAGATGTGCCTGGGGACGATGATTATTTCTTTGACCAAACCATTGCCTATCGTTTGGATACAAAACTGAGCTTAGAGTTAATTTTTGAGACATACGGCGTTTTTCACTTTCTGTTTGAACAGAACGCATCCAGTTTTGGAGCTGAATTTGAATTTTACTATGTAGGGAAGGAGGGCAACAACTTACAGTTTGCAAGTAAGTCTGACAATTCTGGAGATGCGACGGTGATATCCTTAGTTCCAGCTTCAGCGAATGCCGGTGATGTATTTTCCAGAGACCTGTCGGAAAATATGTTGGCCTATGATACCATCAGTTCACTGTTTGCGGGTACCACTCAGCAAATTGCGCTTTCAGATCAAAATGTGTCTGTCTTTTGGAGCGTAAACCTTGATCAAAGAAGCATCAACCTACGAAGTGCAGCAGTTGGTTTGACCAATGCTGAAATTGTTTCCAATGATAATTCTGTATTGTTAGATCAAACCTCTGGCTATGGTTTTTTTGATGGCAAGTTGGTACTATCGAATCCTTTCAGTTTTAGCTTGGCAGGGAAGAGCTACAGTTTTTCAGAAATGAGCCTGACTAATTTTTCAGAAACTGGAGATCCTATGTGTTCAGGAGGTGCTACAATGTCTCCGGTATATACAGGCTCGGCTACCGGACTGGGTAATGCGACGATGTACAAAACTTTATTTGATATTAAGGGCTTGGATTTTCAACCTATGGAAGATAGCCCTTACAGTGTTAATGTTTTTTTTGTAGCTGATGCAGATGGATTTTCTTTATCTCAAAGTGGTTCTATCAATGAGTATTTTCCTTCGGCAACGGGATTTGCTTTTAATTATGGATACTTAGATAGTGATAGTGCTTATTATTCATGCAGTGTTGACTCCTTGGTACAACCTGAGTATGCTACTGGTCTTTATTATGAAGATGACAACGGCAATTCGAGAATAGCACTAAGGAAATTTGATGTGCTTAGCGCAACGGAGAACAAAGTCGAGATTCAATTTACTTCTAACGCTGATCCTGCTGATGATTATTACCCCTGTGATCTTACTACAGAAGAAAGAGATAATCTGGAGTCTATTACAGACGAGATATTTGGAACTGGTGGAGGAGAGGTTTATTCACTCTATTATCCTGTGCCTTCTCAACCAGATTTAACTGTATTTTCGCTATATAATCCTTGTAATAATTACGAATTCTTACTGGTACAATAGCCGAATTAAGCCAATTCGAATTGTACAGTGAATTTAGTTCCTTCTCCTAGTTCACTTTCGTACCAGATTTTTCCATTCATCTGTTCTACGTATTTTTTGACAATAGAAAGTCCTAATCCAGTAGATACTTCATTCGCTGTGGGTTTCGCGCTTAAGGTTTGAAACTTCTTGAAAATTTTGTTTTTATCATCTTCTGTTAAGCCGGGTCCCTGGTCTTGTACGCTTAACTGCACAGATTTACCCACTACGTTCAGTTGCAAAGTTATGGTTGTGTCAGGGTTGGAAAACTTCACCGCATTTGAAACTAAATTTTCAAGTACCTGATGCAGGTGAATATCATCGCCTAGGATGATACATGCCTTTTCACTGATTTCGCCTTTGATAGTTATATTTTTAGCCCGAGCGGTAGAATTGAAACTAGTGATTGTGTCATTCATTACCTTAACAATGTTCACCCGCTCCTTATTGGCAGTTTTAGGCGTTGTGCTCAAAGCTTCTACGTTCAATATTTTACTGATCATCGAAAGGATTCGATCAGATTCACTCTTAATTAGATTGAGTGTGTGGTTTTCTGATGCACCAAATTCTTGATGTTCGGATTGGTGAATTTCGGTAAGTCCTTTGATATTGTTAATTGGAGCACGCAAATCATGAGATAGTATCCTAATCAAATTGTTTTTCTCATTGTTGATGTCTATGAGATCATTGTTGTGTTTGTAGGCTCTTTCTTTTTGATCCTCAATCTGAGCATTAAGCTTTTTGCGTTCATTGCTAGACCAAAAAGCAATAATAGCTACCGTTAGGAACAGAAGGCAGGCCACAACAGCCAGGGTGATTATCGCTCGCTGTCGTTCAATAATCACCTGGTTCAATCGAGTTTGTTCTCTAAGGTATTTGGTTTCTACCTCCGCTTTTTCAGTTTGATATTGAGCATGTAGAGATTCTATTTTTCTAGTATTTTCTTCATTGAAGATGGAATCCTTGG
Source organism: Reichenbachiella sp. (assembly GCF_033344935.1). Classification (NCBI taxonomy): domain Bacteria; kingdom Pseudomonadati; phylum Bacteroidota; class Cytophagia; order Cytophagales; family Reichenbachiellaceae; genus Reichenbachiella; species Reichenbachiella sp. The sequence continues at coordinate 2,477,695 of NZ_JAWPMM010000001.1, forward strand.
TTGCTACATAAAGCTTGAAATAATTTAAAGCTTGATTGTAGTTGTTTGATTTTTCTGAGATCTCGGATAACAACTGGAGCGCCTGCGACTGATTGCTTTTCAAGCCATGAGCCTCATTGAGTGTCATGCTTTTTTGAATAAATGCTTTCGCTTTTACAGTGTTATTTTTCATTATGTGGCAGCGGGCTATATTGATATAGCTGAGACTCAATGTGCTGGTATGATTGAGTCTTTTGACATTAATTAAGTTTTCAGTCAAAAGACTTAGAGCCTTATCAGGAAGGTTGGTTTTAATGTATAACTCGGCCATATCCACATTTGAGATAACCATACCCTCCAAGTCGTTCATTTTTGTACGAAGCTCTTGAGCCTGTCTGTAGTATTCCTCGGCTTTTGAATATTGTTCAAGTCCAACAAGTGATCGGCCGATGTTCAAATAACAATAAGCCATGATGTTGCCGTCGTTGATGATTTTGGCATTCTCCAACGCACGTTGGAAATAGTCTATGGCTCCTTGGTAGTTGGTTTGAAAAATATAGATGTTACCAATATTGATAAGGGTATAACTGATCTCCTGTAAATCTTTTGAGTATTCAGATGATTTTAAGGCTTCAAAAAACAATTCTAGTGCCTTCGAATAATTACTTCGATTCCTGTAGGCAATCCCAAGGTAATTGAGGCTGTGGTTAATTCCATTGAGGTAACTCATTTCGCGTGAAAGCCAGAGCGCCTGCTGTGCAAAATGAATAGAGGAGTCAATGTCGATGTTTCGATAACCCCAACTGATTTGATTATAAATATCAACAAGCGTACTGTCCGATGAAGTAATGGATAGCGATTTTAAACTGTCAATTTTGGAAAGTGCTGGCGTTGATTGTGCTACACTCATTGTCGTACCGATCCCAGCAAAGAAAGACAGTAAAAGTAAAAGTCTCATTTTATTGAATTAACGAATAACCTTAAATATGGGGTGAAAAGGTGGAGTAAATTAATCAAATTTATCTGACAAGTATGCTTCTCATTTTATTCTAAACACTTAGTGTTTCAATTAATTTGTTCCTTCAGGTAGATTTGTAAATTTGCAGTCCAAACAACACTGATCCAATGAATTTCGATGAGATAAGAAAAAATGTCGTTGGCTGCGGCCAATCATTCGACACGCCTTTTGGTAGCTTTGATATGTTATATGCCGACTGGGTAGCTAGTGGTAGATTGTATGCACCTATCGAAGAGGCTATTACTAAAAAATTTGGTCCATGGGTAGCCAACACTCATTCTTATTCCAATAAAACAGGTAGTCTGATGACTACAGCCTATAACCAAGCGAAGCAAATAATAAGAGAACATGTAAATGCTTCTGAAAATGACATGCTCGTGCTCACAGGATCTGGTATGACAGGAGGTGTTGTACGACTTCAGCAAATTCTTGGACTCTGCAAGCATCAAAACACCCCTGAGCTTGAAGAGTCGGATAGGCCGATTGTGTTTATTACCCACATGGAGCATCATTCTCATCATGTCTCATGGATGGAGACTGTGGCGGATGTAGTCATTGTTCCACCCGGACAAGATTTGAAAATAGATCTAGATCTGCTGCAAGCTGAAATAGATAAATATGCTGATCGGAAACTGAAAATAGGAGCCTTTACGGCAGGGTCGAATGTAACTGGTGTAATTACTCCAATTCATGAAATGGCAGAAGTGATGCATAAGAATGGAGGGTATTGTTTTGTAGACTATGCGGCTACTGCTCCGTATGTGGCTATGGATATGCATCCAAAAAATGATCTTCAAGCCCTGGACGCCATATACTTTTCGCCTCATAAGTTTTTAGGCGGGCCTGGTGCATGTGGTGTTATGCTTTTTAACAAAAAGATTTATACAGGTAAATCATGTGTCCCTGGTGGAGGCAACGTAACCTGGACAAACCCATGGGGAGAGTATGGATTTACTTCTAACGACGAAGCCAAAGAAGACGGAGGTACACCAGGATTTCTTCAAGCGATTCGAGCGGCATTAGCGATTAAGCTCAAAGAAAAAATGGGAATCGCTAATATTGAGAGAAGAGAGGAAGAGTTGGTTTCCAAAGCATTTGAAAAGATGAACCAAATCGAAGGTGTTCGAATTGTAGGAGAGCAAGAATCCAAGCGTATTGGCGTGGTGTCATTCAATATTGATGACATACACTACAATGCTGTGGTCAGAATTATGAATGACCGATTTGGAGTTCAAATTAGAGGCGGATGGGCATGCGCTAGTACGTACTGTCATTATTTGTTTGAGCTTGATCAATCACAGTCAAAAAGACTCACCGATGGAATTGATAGTCAAAACCTTACTGGGAAGCCTGGTTGGGCTAGAATGTCTCTACATCCAACCATGACTGATAAGCAATTAGATTATGCATTAGAGGCGATCGAATATATTGCCAAAAACAAGCAAAAGCTAAAAGAGGAGTACGTCTACGATGTAAAGACCAATGATTTCACGTTACAAAAGAAGGCTGTGGACAATAATGATAAGCAAGCAGCAGAAATGTTTGTGCTATAAATAAAAAGGGACGCTTGCTTAAGGCGTCCCAGACTATACTTGAAATTATAATTTAGACTAGCTAGCGTCTTTTATTTGAATCTGTTCTAAAGCCTGGCTTTCGCTAATCCTACCTGCATCTAGATCCAAAAGAGTTTTTTGTTTTATCAACACATTGATTTCGTTTGGAATGTCACAGTTATTACATTCTGTAAGGATGATCTGAAAAAGTATAGCTTCATCTGCTTCCAGACTTTTAATTGTCTTGCCATAGTCTATCACATTCTTCTTAAAATCATTGATAAACTGCGGGTACAAATCCATCACCGCCTTGTTTCTCTCTGCACGAGTTAAATTGCTCTTTCGTTGAGTAGGCATTCGATAACTGTCTCTTCCTGTAGAAATAGAAGAATACATTTTCATTCTATAAATGACGCCAAAACTTTTTAGTCTCTCATAAGAAATGGGGGATGAGGTATAGTATGTTGTGGCCAAGTCTGTTTTGTAAAGCCTTTGAAAAATGCTTGAAAACAATTCTAAATCTGCAGCAGCTTTTTCCTCTCCTTTACTTTCAATGAAATTGATTCTATTTTCAAAGGTTGCTCTGGAGATCCTCCCTGCTTTGAAATCTGCTATATTCCTTCTGGATGTTGAGGCACTAAATTTTCCTCCTTGGTTGGAAGAGTTGTAGAGTACGGCACCAAATCCCTGAGGACCACCTTTTGTAACGAGCATAATTTGTTCATCGTCGTTGAGTTGGCCGATGAGGTCTGCATAGTCTGTTAGGAAAGTCACCATGACTTGTCTGTACAGCGGTTTTAAGTCTTCAAAATCCTTTTGATATCCTCTAGTAGCGTAACTGTAGCCTTTGTCGTCTTCGTCATCGTCATCATCATTAGAGTTACTGTACGAGTAGCGGTAGGTGTATTCGTCATCACTATCAATCACTACTCTGTTGACCTCTTGATACTCAATTCGTTTTATCTCTTCTTTTTCTCTTTCCTCTTCTCGTTCGCGTCTTCTTTCCAATTGCTCCATTTGTCTTTCCAGCGCTCGTTCTTTCTCTTCCAAGGCACGTTGCTGTTCTCGAAGCATTCTTTCATTTTCTCTTTCAATAATTTCAGATTGACGCTCAATTTCCTCTGCCTGTCGGGCCAGCATTTCTGCCTGCATTTCAAGTTCTACCATATCGTCCACATCGATATGGAAATCCTCATCGTCTAAGACGAAAGTGAGATTGTATGAGGGGTCAAAGCTATGAGAGTAAAATTTACCTGAACTGTTTATGTCAATCATTACTCCGAAGCCAGGTATGTAGCTAGCCTCAGGGCTGGCTGAATAAAATCGACCATCGTTGGATTCACCTTTCACAAGTGATGAGACCACGTCTTCCGCAATTTTCAGGTCTCTATCCATTTTGCTCTGATCAATATCCTGAGCTGTAAGCGTAAGACTTAGAGTCGAATATATTGTCGCTATTAGCAAATACTTAATTTTCATACTTGTACTTATTTACTTTGAGTTTTAACCATGTCATACAGGCTGGCTAGCAATTGATCTTGTTCTAATTGCTTGACATCCTGAGTGTTTTGTATTTTGCTCAAGCTAGTCTCAATCAAACGCATGTCGTAGTTCCTTTGGTTTTGATAAAACTCATTGAAATCCGCCATGACTGTTTTTACATATTTCTTTTGTTTTTCAGTGGACACTGTAAAGAAGTTCTGGATAATCTCCTTGTTTTCATTATTCAATTGTGCCACGTATTGCTGCATGAGCTGACCAGTACCAGCTGAATGGCTTTTCATCATACTTGTCATCAGTGCTATGTTCTTCTGATCTTGGTTTTCCATTTCGGAAGTCAATTGCGTTTGAACAGCAGCAATTTTTTGATCTGTAGTAGATTCGTAGTCATCCATTACCTCGCTCATCCAGGCTTTTACATTTTCCTTGTTTAATTCTTCGTCTGGCAAGGGCGTAAGTTCCCCAAACCCAATTTGCAATCCTTGGGCAGAATTCGAGATGTTGAAATTCAATAACGCAGCTGATATCAATAATAAACTCAAACCTGCAGCTATTGAGCCTACCCATCTAAAGGCCTCTGACTGAAAGAAGGAAATAGATTGTTGACCTTCATTAAAAACAAAAGTGGGGGGGATGATCTCCTTGTCCTCAAGTGTGCCGAGCGCATGTCTAGTGGCCTGCATACTCTGCATCTCTGCCTTAAGCTCTGGGTGCTCTTCCAGTAAGCTTTCTACTTCTTTGATCTCCTCTTTAGGCAATTCACCATACAAATAGTCGATGATCTTTGCCTCATCAATTTTATTTTCCATCATGGTATGATTCATTAAATGCTCTACTCTTTTCTAATATTTTTTTCAAGTGGCTCAATCCGTAATACAATCTTGATTTCACCGTATTTTCTGAAACGTTCAATATTTCTGCGATTTCTCTAAATTTCAACCCTTCATATTCCTTCATAATCAAAACCGCTTTTTGCTCTTCACCCAATTCGTTGATTGCTTCGGTGACTATGTCGCTCATTTCTGATTTGACATAATCGGATTCGGGGCTACTGGTTTGTTCTTGTTTGTATTTAACCTCGCTGACCTCATCTGAAGAAATAAACATTTTGGATAATCGGCCGAATTTTCGATCTTCTTCACGGCACTGGTTCAAAGCAATGACATATATCCAGGACTTGAATTTTTCAATTTCTTTCAATTGCCCCAAATGGTCAAATACCTTTATAAAGGTTTTTTGTGTTGCCTCCGTTGCCAGATCATGATCATTGAAATATTTAAGAGAAAAATTATAAATTCTCTTGTGCCAGAGACTCACCAGCTTATTAAATGCTCCCTTGTCACCAAGTTTGGCACGATCAATGATGTTCTCCGAATGATTCATCGCAATGTCTAGCAATGTCGCGGTACTCATAAATACTTAATCGGTTAATTATGCGTTTCGGTATTATGATGAAGGTGACATCAGAAAAGTTTTAATTATTTGTAAAAAGATACCTATTAAAATTAATAATTGTGAGAAATGTCAGTTTGCTTTTGATTTTGACTGTTTTTATGTGGTCATGTATTGAGGAAGAAGCTAAAGAGAATGTAGTTGCAGAATTTCCAGAAACGTTTACTGTGGACATACCCAGCACGCTTAGTAATTCAGCAGGGTTAAGCGCCGGGCGCTTAAAGAATACTAGTGAGTCCGTTTCAGGAAATACTATTTATGGTGCGCTAAGAGAATTTATTTACGTGGGAGAAGAAGCTGCCATGGTATTACAGAAAATAGTAACTGTGGTTGGAGTGGCACACATTGTCAATGTGGAAACTTTCACGATAGAAAGTGATGAAGATGGTAGATCTAAGACATTCATTTTTAGTGACGGTGTGTCGTATGGAGGAGTGAACTATGCACATGAAATGATAGTAGAAGATGAAGACGGAAGTTTGGCTTTGCAGGTGGTTTGGAATAGTAACCCTGTAAAAGGAACTGCCATTTTAAATCCCTATTATATCAATAGATTGGAAGGAGAGGAGTTTATTGATACGTTCTATCGCTTGGATTATGAAGAGTCTAGTGATAATGCACAGCAGACCATGACGGTAACTATCGATGGATTTCCAAATCACGAAGAATTGAACAAGTTGAAAATGACCGTGGTGAAGGAAGGAGATATTTATGAAGTGTTTGGCAATTCAAATCATCCGAACTTGGAGTTGGTAAATGCAGATTTAGCAGTGGATAGAAACTATGCCTTTATAGCTAGAGCAGATGATGCAAATGATATTGCTGTCGCTGAGGTGGCACTACCACTGTCCACAGTCGAAACTGCAGATGTAATGGATGACTATTCGATATATGCCGTTTTTGATGCGGAAATAAAAAGTATAGGAATCACAGATCAGAATTTGATTGACGCCTATTTGACCAACGCCGTACCACCGGCATACTTTGATAAAACATCTGGTTTTCTTGGAGCAGGTGAAAATGTGCCAGAAGGCTTTTCTTCGGAGTTTACCGACTTATCTGATTTGTCACCTTATGTACCAAATGATGTAGCTACTTTGTCGGTAGCATTTTTGAAATAAGAAATTGTTGATCACAAAAAAAGAGAGCTATTTGGCTCTCCTTTTTTGCTTAATCATTTTTCAAAAATTATTCTTCGTATGGGTTGTTGAATTGCTCCCAGGTAATCACAGTACAAGAAGCCTGACTTTGATCACTTGCAATGATTAATTCATCAGAGTTCAATCCTCTCAAGGTGAAAACCACACTGCTGATGATAATGGCGTCTTTCGTATCATCATCTTCCCATTGCCAACTACCCACTCGCGCAGGAGTACCACTTTTACCACTTTTTGCAAAATATTCGCCAGAAGGGTAGAAACCATAATAATAACCATCTGTGATTTCTTGACTTTCATTATCGCCGCATTCACCTGACAAGTCAATTTTGCTAACCTTTTGAGTCCACCACTTTTGCCCGACAGCTGCACCTCTTCCTGAAGAACTGGCAGAGCCAGAAAGAGTGGCATCTCTTAAATCAATGTCAACTATTTCACTGCTAGGTACTCCCGCAAATGGATCATCGTTGTCGTCGTCGCCTCCGCAGCTAAATACAAATAAGGATAAGGTAAGAATTGAAAACAGAGCGCTTAATTTCATAGCTATTTTTATTTTAAAGTTTACGACTGACTTACTTAAGTCAAAGTTTAAAAGTAAATAGAAAAGAAGCTTAAATAGCTAGGGGAGTAAGAGAATCGTCTAAAAATACTTATTTCTAAGTACGTCTAAAGAGAATTATAAAAAGCAGTGATACGAACAATGTCTCGCATTTCGTCAGTTTTGAGTTTGTTCGCTTTGACGTATTCTTTTACCTGATTGGAGTTTTTACTGAGTATTTCAAATAAATGATTCTTCTTCCCATTATACATCTCCATGTTTCCCTCAGTGTCAACAAAATAATAAGTGAAAGAGAGTTTTTCAGATGAGGCCGCAGGTCCATTAAAATAGGCTTGACTGTAAGGGTCTGTTGTCATTACGATCTTTTCTCTGACCAATAAAGAGGTCTTGCCTTCATACAATACTTCAAATAAAACAGGAACCTTATAATTTGATTCTACCTGATAGGGGATGGCATAAAATTGACGATAGGTCTTTAATATATTGTCATAGATTTCAAAGTATAAGATTTTTTTGCTGCTGTAGGTTTGAACCTTCTCGTCTGCTACGACCACCTGAACAGCATTGGTTTCCATATCGTATTTTACATCTCCTCGCACAGTATCTTGGTCTTCTGTCACCAGCCAACCTTTATGAAACATGCGAGAAGAAAATTCTTGTGCATTAGCAGTAAGCACAAGAGTTGTGAATACAAAATACGCGAAAACCTTTTTAACCATTCCTTAATATACTATGACCCATTTTATCTCGCTTAGTTTCGAGATATTTTTTGTTGTGAACGTTGGGGTCCACTTCAATAGGAATATTTTCTACAATTTCCAGGCCATATCCCATCAATCCCACTCTTTTTGTTGGATTGTTAGTAATTAGTTTGATTTTTTCTACTCCAAGATCATGTAGAATCTGAGCACCAACACCATAGTCTCTATGATCTCCCTGAAAACCTAATTTTTCATTAGCCTCTACAGTATCCAATCCTTCCTCTTGAAGCTTATAGGCTTTCAACTTGTTTAATAAGCCAATACCTCTTCCTTCTTGATTCATATAGACTATGACACCTTTGCCCTCTTTTTCTACCATGGTCATAGCGTTGTGCAATTGTTCTCCACAATCGCATCGACACGATCCGAAAATATCTCCAGTCAAACAAGAAGAATGTACACGGACCATGACTGGTTCTTTAGGATCCCAATCACCTTTTACCAAGGCTAGGTGGTGTTCTCCAGTACTGATTTGCTTGTAGGCAGTCATCTTGAAGTTACCCCACTCAGTTGGCATATCTACTTTGATTTCCCTTTCGATCAAAGATTCTTTCTCCATTCGATAAGCAATCAAATCTTTAATGGAGATGAGTTTAAGGTTGAATTTATCGGCAACTTCACGTAATTGCGGAAGACGAGCCATGCTACCATCCTCATTTAGAATTTCAACCAACACACCAGCTGGAAATTTACCAGCTAATCTTGCCAAATCAATGGCTGCTTCGGTGTGCCCAGCCCTACGAAGTACACCACCCTTTTTAGCCTTCAGTGGAAAGATATGGCCAGGTTTCCCTAATTCTTCAGGCTTTATGTTTGGATCAACCAAAGCTTTGATTGTTTTAGACCGATCACTTGCAGAAATTCCTGTAGTACAGCCGTAGCCAATTAAGTCTACTGATACGGTAAAGGGAGTTTCGTGGAGGACGGTGTTTTTGCCTACCATCAGTTCAAGGCCCAATTCATCGCATCTTTCTTCTACCAAAGGCGCGCAAATTAGTCCTCTACCATGCGTGGCCATGAAATTGACAATTTCAGGGGTGATGCTCTCTGCTGCACAGATAAAATCTCCTTCGTTTTCTCTGTCCTCATCATCTACAACGATGATTACCTCTCCATTTTTTATAGCCTCAATCGCTTCTGATACAGGGTCTAGCATATTACTTTGGGTTTACTTCACGGTTACATTTCCAAGGGTTTTGGCAATGGTCATTTCCATGCTTTTTAAATCCCCTTGGATGCTCAAAAATTTATTTATCTGCTCTTCTTCGCTTGCCGATTTGATGTTTTCCATGTTTTCAGCAATCATCTTTTGAATGATACGGAATTTGAGCCGCAAGATATTAGTATAAGTTGAATTTTTTAATGTCTGAGATTCATGAGCTACATGAATCTGGAATTTTTCAGACCAGTTGGTGCTGATTTCATAGCGCTCTGTAGACAAATCAACCGCAGCTTGTTTTACAGCGAGGTCTTCATGATCCAAAAACTGTTGGATCGTACTTATCTGACCTTTGGCCAGGTTTTCTTTGAAAATCTCTAAAATTTTGTTGTAGATCGGGGTTTCGAAAGTGATATCCTCAGACTCTGCCATAAAGTAATCGGCTAGGGAAACTTCACCTTCTTCTATTCCTTCAACCAATTCCGAACCGTAGTTGATCAGCATGCGTATGCTTTCTCTTTCCTGCACTTTGATGATATCATCTCGACTGATTTTGGTTTCAGTCTTTTCTGGCTCATAGGCTTCCGGGGGAACTTCATGAATAGGTGCTTCCCATTTTTCCTTGCTGCTTTTCAGCAACAGCTTATTGGTCTCACTGATGAGCGTTTCTTCATCTACATGGATTAGACGACTACATTCCTGAATATAGACCGTTCTTTGAATGGGATCAGGAATCAGTGAAATACTCTGCACAATCTCTCGAATACTCTCCGCTTTTTTGATCGGATCGTCTCCACCATCTTTTAGGAAGATACCTGTTTTAAAAGCAATGAAATCTTGTGCGTTTTCATCCAAATATTCCTTAAACGCTGCTCCACCCAATTGTTTGGAATAACTGTCTGGATCTTCTCCCTCTGGAAATGGGACTGCTTTTACGTTTAACCCACCGGTCAGCATCATATCAATACCTCTCATGGAGGCTTTGATACCAGCCTTGTCTCCATCGAACAGTACGGTTACATTTTTAGTATATCGCTGAATCAGTTTGATTTGGTCATCTGTCAGCGAAGTACCGGATGAAGCTACTACATTAGTGATCCCTGCCTGACTTAATGAAACCACATCTGTGTATCCTTCTACCAGGTAGCAGTTTTCTTGATTTCTAATTTCGTTTTTTGCCTGAAAAATGCCATAAAGGATTTTGCTCTTTGTATAAAGCTCAGTCTCAGGACTATTAATATATTTTGGGCCTTTTTCGTTGGATTTGAGCGTTCGGGCACCAAAGGCGATGACCTTACCTGTGATGTTGTGAATGGGAAATACAACTCGACCTCTGAATCGGTCATAAGACTTATCCTCTTTTACAATTTTGAGTCCTGTTTGCTCAAGAAACTCATCCTTATGGCCAGCTTTTTTGGCGGCGTCTATCAGACCTTGCCATTGATCCAGTGAATAGCCAAGATCGAATCTTTTTATCGTTTCCTCGCTAAATCCTCGTTCCTTAAAATAGGAGAGGCCTATGCTTTTACCTTCGTTTGTATTCCAAAGATTCTCAACAAAGTGATCTTTGGCGAAATTGAGCGTAATGAAAAGGCTTTCTCTTATACTTTGTTCGGCAAGGTAATTTGGATCCGCCTCATCTTCTTCGATAGTAATGGCGTATTTCTGAGCCAGATACTTTAATGCTTCGATATAGCTCAAACCATCCACTTCCATCAAGAAGGAAATGGAATCACCCCCTTTTCCTGTACTGAAGCATTTGAATATACCTTTAGCAGGAGACACCATAAAAGAAGGTGTCTTTTCATTGGTAAAAGGACTCAGGGCTTTATAACTCGATCCTGATTTCTTGAGGGCAACAAAGTCACTCACCACCTCATAGATATCCATCCTGCTTTTGATTTCTTCTATGGTTTGACTTTTGATCAACTAAATGTAAGGATTTTGTTTTTGCCCGTATGGAAATGCAAATCTAAAACGAAATTGCCTGATTATGTGATACAAAACAGGGATATCCTTTAACTTGCAAAAAAATTGTAGAACAAGCCATTTTTAATCTTGAAAATCACAGAAAAGGAAGTATTGCAGGCGTTGAGTAAGGTTCAGGATCCGGATCTTAAAAAGGATTTGGTCACGCTGGGTATGATTCAAAAAATTGAAATCACTGACGAGGCACTGAGCTTCTCTGTGGTACTTACCACTCCAGCCTGTCCATTGAAGGAAGTGATTAAGAATGACTGTTTGAAGGCGCTGGAACCAATTTTAAACGGTTTGAAAGTGAATATTGATATGACTTCTGATGTGACAAGTATCAGAAGTAAGTCAATGATTTTACCAAATGTAAAGAATATCATCGCCGTCGCTTCGGGGAAAGGTGGTGTTGGTAAATCTACGGTGACGGCCAATTTGGCCGTGGCTTTAGCCAAATCTGGCGCGAGTGTTGGAATTATCGACGCGGATATATTCGGCCCATCGATGCCTACCATGTTTGATTGCGAGCATGAACAGCCAAGTATGGTGGAGGAAAACGGAAAGAACATGTTGATTCCCATTGAGAAATATGGAGTGAAGCTGCTTTCTATTGGTTTCCTTACACCAAAAGACAATGCCATTATTTGGCGTGGACCCATGGCCAGTTCCGCATTGAAGCAATTTATTAGCGACGTGAAATGGGGCGAATTAGATTATTTGTTGATTGACCTGCCTCCTGGGACGAGTGATATTCATTTGACGCTAGTTCAATCTGTACCTGTGACTGGTGCTGTAATCGTGACAACACCACAGAAAGTAGCCATTGCAGATGCGCAGAAAGGACTGTCGATGTTCAAACAACCACAAATCAATGTGCCCTTGCTAGGAGTGGTAGAGAATATGGCTTATTTCACACCTGAGGAGTTGCCGGACAACAAATACTATTTGTTTGGTAAAGAAGGGGGAAAGAAGATGGCTGAAAAGTATGAGATTCCCTTCTTGGGAGAGATTCCGATCGTGCAGTCTATTCGTGAGAGTGGAGACAGCGGTTACCCGGCAGTCATGAAAGAAGGAATCACAGAGGATGCTTTTAATGAGTTGGCACAAAGTGTGGCCAGACAAGTGGCTATAAGAAATGCCTCAAAAGAAAAGACAAAGATTGTTCAAATGAACTAAATTTACCGTATATAAGTCATTGACCCTATGGAAGCAGACAAAAAACAAGAGCTTTTAGCTAGAATTGATCAGGCGATAAACAACATCAGACCCTATTTAGAAGCTGATGGAGGTGATGTGAAGTTGCTTGATATCGATGATGATTATGTCGTTCAAGTTGAGCTTTTAGGTGCTTGTGAGGCGTGTCCAATGTCTCCTATGACTATGAAGGCAGGAATTGAGGAAGCGGTAAAGCGCGTTGCCCCAGAAGTGAAAGCCATTAATGCTGTGAATGTTGCATCGGTCAACTAATACATTTCCATACCTAACCTCCCAATTTATTCAAGTTCTCTTCGTTCATTCAAAATGGTATTTGGGATTTAAACCACATTTCAGATTGAAATTCATATTCCTTTTTGTATTAGTTGCGGGTTGTCACTTGTCTATTGCACAGGATAGATGTGGTACTATGCTTTTCAATGAGTCAAAATCTTCGATGGATCAGCAAGAGCAAAAGATTCAATTCGAGAATTGGTTGAAACAAGAAATTTTCCAAAAGCAGATAATCAAACAAAATAGAGCAGCGGTTACCACGAGTGAGACCCTCTATGAAATTCCGGTTGTCGTTCATGTAGTTCATCAAGCAAGTGAACCCGAAGGGACTGGAGGAAACATCCCCATGGGACAAATAACATCTCAAATCAACACGCTGAATGAAGACTTCCGGAGAATGAATGCCGATCGGGTGAATACGCCAGCTGAGTTTGAAGATGCTGCTGCGGATGTGAAGTTGGAATTTGTTTTGGCTAAGAGGGATCCAGAAGGGTTGCCAACTAGCGGAGTGGTAAGAGTCGTTGGCAATCAAGATTTCTACTCGATAAGTCAAGCAAAAGAATTAGCTGCTAATAGCTACTGGCCTGCAGAAGAATATCTCAACATTTGGGTGGCACATATGAGTGGAGGATTGCTTGGATTCGCAAAGTTTCCAGTATCGAATGAACCTGGTATGGATGAAGACCCCAACCTTAACCGATTGATAGACGGTGTATATGTAGATTATGAGTATTTTGGCACAGGGTTCAATGCAGATGATTTTTCGAAAGGACGAACCCTAGTGCATGAAGTAGGGCACTGGTTAGGACTTCGTCATATTTGGGGAGATGGAGGCTGTAGTGTAGATGATTTTTGCACTGATACGCCGGTTCAAGGAAGTAGTAGCTCTGGATGTCCAGATGTAAGTCAAACCTCTTGTTCTACTATTGACATGTTTCAAAATTACATGGATTATACTGACGATGAGTGCATGAATCTATTTACCAATTGTCAAGGTGATCGTATGAGAACTGTATTGGAGAATAGCCCTCGAAGAAAAGAACTACTCAGTAGTTCAGGTGCGCAAGAGGCAATTCAGGTAGCCAATGATTTGGGGATACGTTCTGTAATATCTCCCACATTTGGCAATTGTAGTTTAGAACTTTCTCCACAGGTAGAGGTGAGAAACTATGGGAGTAATAATATATCTAGTTTTTCAATTGAACTGCTTTTGGATGGAGAAGTACAAATCACCGATTCTTATGTAGAAACATTAATTCCTCTTCAATCGATTTTCGTTGATTTGTCCGAGATATCTATCTCCAAAAATGTTGAGGAAATTTCAATAAAAATTCTGTCTGTTAACGGAGGAATAGATGGTAATGCAGATAATGATTGTGAGTCCGTTAGTACATTTTTTCCTTCAATTCAAATTGCTCCTTTGACCGAAGATTATGAAGGTACAGAGGAGTCAATTGCAGAGTTGTGGAAAATGAAGAATAGTAATTTGAATCCACCCGCTTGGGGTTTTGCGACTGCACCGAATGCTACTATAGAAAATAAAGCAGCTATGCTAAGTTATTATGGTGCTCCAGGAGGGTCGTTTGGAGAATTAGATTACCTATTGAGCCCTGTACTTGACCTTACAGAGCTACCTACCGCTGATTTGAAATTTAAGTATGCTTATGCGAATCATGATACAAATTTAAGTGACGCTTTGACTGTTATGGTGTCTACAGATTGTGGAGCTACTTTTCCACAGGATAACATTTTGTTTCAAAAGATAGGGGCAGAATTAAGTACCTCACCTGCTACCAACTCATTATTTGTTCCTGCAGATCAAGCTGATTGGGTCGAAATTGATATAAACTTCGGGGAATTTTCAACCAAAGAGGTTGTAATAGCATTCGTAGGAAGTAACGGAGGAGGGAATAACTTGTATTTAGATGATATACAAATTTACTCAAGTGCAGCTAATGAATACGATATTGGAATTACTGCAGTAGAGTCATTGCCCATGGTAACCTGTGAAGAAGATATTGTAATGAACGTTCAAGTGAAAAACTTTGGTTCTCAGGTTATAACATCATTTTCAGTGAATTATGAATTTGGTTCTAGATCCAATTCTGTCAATGTCAATTCAGATCTGAATTTATTACCGGGCAAGACTGAAGTGGTTGAGATTGAATCTTATAATTTAGAAAATAATAAGTATCAAATGGACGTGGTAATCGAACGACCTAACGGAGAAGTAGATCAGGACAAGAGTAATAATTTTCAAACGGTGTATTTTGAAATAGATACATTGTCTGAAGTAATACCTGTTCGTCAGAAGTTTGCTAAAACCCTAGAAGGCTCCGGCTGGTATTACTGGCGATCAGACGCACCTACGGATTGGACCATTTCAGAATTCAGGGAAGAAAATGTAAGTAACTATGCGCTTAGTTTTATGGGCTATGATATTGATGAATTGGGTGTGGAAAATTGGTTTGTGAGTCCCATTCTCGATTTTTCAGCAACGGAAGAGGCCTCAATGACTTTCGATGTTTCCTATGCGAATAAATCAGATAGAAATGATCAATTACAGATTTTGGCATCGACCAATTGTGGCAGAGTATATCCAATTGAAGTTTATAACAAAAAAGGTAGTGCTTTGGCTATCGCCCAGAGCGAATCGGCTTGGTCACCAGTGACTACTGAGGATTGGAGGAATGAATTTGTAGATCTCAGTGACTTGGTTGGTGATCAGGAAGTTAGACTTGCTTTTGTAGTAACTAATCAGAATGGTAATAATTTGTATTTGGATAACATTGAGTTCTATGTTTCTGCAGACGAAAATCAAATTGTAATTACTGAATCTATGAGAGCCTTCCCTAATCCTGCTACGGATTATATTGAAGTCAAATTTAACTTTAACATCAAAGAGGAAATCTTGCTAAGAATAATGAGCTTGGATGGAGATGTGATTGCAGAACAATCATTTCCAAACACATTGAACCAAGTTTATCGAATTGATCATATCCAGAGTACTAACAATGGCATGTATATTCTTCAAGCCATTGGTGATTTTACTAACTTGTCCAATAAAATAATCATTCATCAGTAGCTTAAACCGAGCTCTTGATCTGCTTTTCTTTTACGAATCTCGCAATAGCCAATTGCAATAACTGATCAATCAAATCAGAATATGGAATGCCTGAGGCCTCCCAAAGCTTGGGATACATGCTAATTTGTGTGAACCCTGGAATAGTGTTTATCTCGTTGACAAGTAGTCTACCGTCTTTGGTTAAGAATACATCTACTCTCGCAAATCCTTCACATTCTAGTGTCTGAAATGTATCAATAGCCATTTTTTGCACGGCTATTATCTGCTCGTCAGTGATCTGTGCCGGAATATCAATTTTATATCCTTGATCATCCAGATATTTGGCTTCATAAGAGTAGAAGCTATGTGTAAAGGATATCTCACCTGGTATAGAAGCCTTTGGATTTTCATTACCCAATACCGCACATTCGATTTCTCGACCTTCAATGAATTCTTCGATGATTACCTTATGATCAAATGAAAAGGCTTCGTCGAGTGCTTGATGGTACTGCTCTTCATTGTCCACTCTGTTGATGCCTACAGAGGACCCTAAGTTTGCAGGCTTTACAAAACAAGGCAAGCCTAGCTGTTTGGTAATGCTATCAAAAGTAGGTCGATCCTGATGAGAACGGATAGTAATATATTTACCAATAGGTAATCCAGCATCTCTAAGCAAACGTTTCATTACATCCTTATCCATGCCAACAGCAGAGCCTAAGACACCGGCGCCTACAAAGGGTATGTTGGCTAACTTGAGCAACCCTTGAATGGTACCATCTTCTCCCATTGGTCCATGAAGAATTGGAAATACTACATCCACCTTTTGATTAGCCCCGGAGAGTAGCCCTTCACTTTGAGGGATGAGTGAAACACTATCACTATTTGTATTAAGGCTTATTTTTTCAATATCATCAGCATGAAGAATGAGGGAAGTCTGTTCATTGTAAAGCCACTGACCACTTTTGTCAATTCCAATTAACACCGGCTCATATTTGTCCTTATTGAGGGCCTCGATTACATTTTTTGCTGATCTCAGCGAGATCTCATGTTCGGCTGATTTGCCACCAAACAAGATGCCTACTTTGATTTTGTTCTCCATATTGGAAGCAAATGTATATAAGAAGAGATTTAAGTTAACATTCTTTCAATTGACTTTTTATAGCACTCATTTATTTAATTTTTTCAATGATTCCATGTAATTTGCCGCGTCACTGACTGAAAGAAAGAAATGAGTAAAACTGGAGCTTCGAAGAAAGACTTATTAGTACATATTGGATTGGCGGCTGCAACATCTATAGCGATTTTGCTGTTTGTGTTTTACATCTATCTTCCTTTTACCACTAATCATGGAGAGAGTATGACTGTGCCGAATCTTGAAGGGATTTTACTTGAGGATTTAGGAGAGTTTTTAGAAGAAAGAGATCTGAGGTATGAAATTGAACCAGACTCTGGGTATTCACCCAAATTTCCTCCACTCACTGTATTGAAACAGTTTCCCTTACCGAATGCCAAGGTAAAAGAAGGACGGAAAATCTACATTACCCTAAACTCATCAAAGCCTCCCGTGGTTAAGATGCCGTCCTTGATACAACGGTCGTTAAAAAATGCCCAATTAGAGTTACGTAGTCTAGGGTTGTTTTTAGGAGAAATCAGATATAGGCCTGATTTTGCATTAAATACGATACTTGGTCAGTATTATCAAGGGAAAAAGTTAAATGCAGGTGATGAAATTCCAAAAGGATCAAAAATTGACTTTGAAGTAGGGGATGGCTTAGGGAATCAAACCTTTCAAATGCTGAATTTAACCGATATGGTTTTAGATGAAGCGGTGTTTGTGATGCGCGGTTATGGATTGAAGTTGGGAGACGTATTTTATGAGAAGGAAGGTAAAATCATGAAAGAGAAGGAAGATTCCAATGGTGATATAACAGTTGAAGCGATTGAAGCTCGTCCTGGTAGAGTATTTAAGCATGCACCAAATGCAAAAAGGATTGCGCGGATTGGTCAGGAGATAGATTTGTGGATAGTAGAAGTAGATTCGTCTGCGGTAGAAGATGTGCCTACTTTGGATTTGGTCTCTGAATAAGATGTATATCATAAAATATTGAATAAATTCTTCGTTAAGAATATTATGAAATTAGCAGTCTGGAGCGTGGTAATATTAATGATGTTGAGCTTGGATACGGTCAGCTTTGCTCAGCTTCATATTAGACCCATCAACCGAGCTTCTAATTCGTTAGCGACTTCCAGTGGAGCTAGAATAACGGCGACGAGGGATACTGTGAACTTGCCATTCTGGGATGATTTTTCTTTCTCAAAAACCGCAGCCGATTCCACGCTTTGGGAAAGCAATACAGGAGCGGTGATAAATGGCACTTTAGGTAAAGTAGCGCCAACAGTTAATGTGGCTTCATTCGATGGGAACGATTTGTTTGGTAACCCTCATAACCCAGGTGGAGTAGGAAGTGATACAGTAGATGTATTGACCTCTCAGCCCATCGATTTGGAAGCTGTAAAGCCAGATAAACGCGATTCTGTTTGGTTATCCTTTTATTGGCAGATGGAAGGGTTGGGTGAAGTGCCAGAACAGCGTGATTTTTTGATGTTGCAATTTTTGGATAAAAAAGGCTCATGGAATGAAGAACTTACATTGTTAGGAGTTGCCGATAATAGGTTTGATTCCTTCATGAAGGAATCTATCCAAATAAATCATGACGATTATTTTCATTCAGGTTTTCAATTCAGATTTGTATCTGTTGGCAATAGTTTAGGCCCCTATGATGCGTGGCATATAGACTATGTTTACCTTAATCAGGATCGATCTCCAATCAACGAGTCGCTTGTAGATCGAGCAGTCACAGAAGCACCAACTCCAATTTTCAGTGAGTATACCATGATTCCATATGATCTTTTGTTCGACTTTCCAGATACTATTTACCATGAGATTTCATTCGACTTTGCCACATTAGAGAATAAAGTGCATCCCGTAGAGTTTGAGTACACATTAACGAATTACGATTACCCCAATACAGACAGTGCAGCTTTCAATGCCACTTTGTTTTACCTCAACGATACGGACGATAATTTCTCTTTACCAGCGAATGGCCGAAATACCAACTTTATACCTGCATTGAATGATTCGTATTTTTTGGGATATGACTCGTTGTTCATTGAAACGGAATTGATATTTTCTTCTACAACGGATGGATATTTTATCAAATCTATTGACGGACCAGAAGGTGCTGAAGTAATTACATATCTGACTGACGATGAATACAATTATCGACTTAATGATACCATAAGGTCATATTTTGAAATCCACGAGGCATTGGCTTATGATGACGGTAGTGCAGAATATGCGGCAGGGTTGAATAAAAATAGATCTCAGTTGGCTATACATTATAATATACCAATTGCTGACACGATCACTTACATCGATATCTATTTTCCTCAGCTCAATCCTTCTTCCTCAGGGGAGGAGATTTTGCTCTCGGTACTTAAGGATCTTTCAGGAGAACCATCTAGCGTTTTGCGTGAACAAACCTATATCATACCAGGTGGTGCTCAGTTGAATCAATTTGATCGCTTTGTTTTAGATGCCCCTGTTATAGTTTCAGGTGAGTTTTATATTGGGTTTCAACAGTTTACTAATGACTATATAGGTATTGGGTTGGATAATAATAGTCTACTTGGTACGCAGAAAATTTTTGTGAACACAGAAGATGAATGGGAGCCTAATAACAAAGTAGAGGGTATGATTATGATTCGACCCGTTTTTGCTGATTCGGACTATGTTGTAACTTCAGTTGATGAGCCAAAGCCTGAAGTAGTCATTTATCCCAATCCTGCCAATGAGAAGTTGACCCTTCAAGGAGACTTTGATTATTATGAGTTGCTGGATTTATCCGGCAAAGTATTGGTGATGGATCGATCTCGCGAATTGCTGATTTCAAACGTTCAAAATGGCATCTACTTTTTGAAAGTTTACAAAGGGGCTAACGCTATAGTAAGAAAAATCATCATCCAGCACTAATCAGGAAAGTCTATTTTTGTAATCTGAATAATCAAATGTTTTTATCAAGTCAAAAGAGTCATCTTTTCTTTTGATTCCAATTGCTGGATGTTGAACCCCATTGAAGGTACTAGTCTTAACCATGGTATAGTGTATCATGTCAAGAAATTCAATTTCATCTCCTATAGCTAACGGTTGATCAAAAGAATAGGCCTCCAAAAAGTCACCGGCAAGGCAGCTTACCCCACCAAGTCGATATTGGTGTTTGCCTTTTTTCGCGTCAGTATATCCTTTCGCTAAATTAGGTCTGTACGGCATCTCCAAACAATCGGGCATATGGCAAGTGAAAGAAGCATCAATAATGGCCGTTTTAACTCCTCCGTTGTCAACAATATCTAGTACTGTGGTTTTTAACGATCCGGTTTCCCAGGCAAAGGCACTGCCTGGTTCAAGAATCAGGTGTAAGTTATGCTTGACTTTGAATTCCTTAAGGACTTTGATCAAATGATCTGTATCATAGTTTTTTCTGGTCATCAGATGTCCGCCACCCATATTGAGCCATTTGATTTGGGGTAGCAAATGTCCAAATCTTTCTTCTACTGATTTGAGTGTCTGCTCCAGGGCTTTAGAATCTGATTCGCATAATACATGAAAATGAAGGCCTTCAACGTAGTCAGGAATTTCTAGGGCTAAAGCGTCTGTTTTTACCCCCAGCCTTGAAGTAGGTGAGGAGGGATTGTACAAATCGGTCTCCACATCGGAATATTCAGGATTAATTCTTAGTCCTACTGATACACTACTTGCTTTAGCCTTGGGACCGAAACGTTCTAATTGATTGATGGAGTTGAACGTGATATGACTACTTCCTGCAAGAATTTCATCTATTTCACTGTCCTTATAAGCTACCGCATAAGTATGAGATTTGGTCTGCATATATTCATTGCAGAGCATCATTTCATGAACAGAACTGGCAGTAGCTCCAGAAATATATTTCCGTACCGTTGGAAATGCACTCCACATGGCAAAGCCTTTGAATGCAAGGATGATTTCAACCTGAGCCTGATCCGATACAGATTTGATCAAACTCAGGTTGTTTTCTAGTTTTTGCTCGTCAAGAACAAAACAAGGAGAAGGAATGTTTTTTTGCATTACTCTACTTCCAAATCAATGTTGTGTTGTTCATGCCAAGGCAGTCCTTCAGTATTCAGCTTTTCCATGAATGGATCAGGGTTGAACTCTTCTACATTGAATACGCCAGCGCCAGTCCATTCACCGGTCAAAACCATCATCGCGCCGATCATAGCTGGAACTCCAGTGGTATATGACACGCCCTGAGCTCCCGTTTCATTGAATGCCTCTTGGTGCTTACAGTTATTGTAAACATAGTAGGTGGTTTCTTTTCCATCCTTCAAGCCTTTAATTCTGCAACCGATTGAAGTTTCTCCTTCGTAGTTGTCTCCTAAGCTACCTGGGTCAGGTAAGGTTTCCTTCAAAAATTGCAAGGGAACGATATCTACTCCTTTGTACTTGATAGGCTCTATAGAAGCCATGCCAATATTTTGAATTACTCTTAAATGAGTCAAATACTCTTGGCCAAATGTCATCCAAAATCTTGCTCTTTTTAAACTAGGGAAGTTTTTAGTGAGTGACTCTAGTTCTTCATGGTAGAGTACATAAGAGTCTCTTGTGCCAATGTTAGGGTAGTTTAATTCTTTTTTGATTTCAAATGGTTTCGTCTCTACCCAATCTCCGTTTTCCCAATACCGTCCATTCTGAGTGATTTCACGAATGTTGATTTCAGGGTTGAAATTTGTGGCGAATGCTTTACCATGATCACCGCCATTACAGTCAACAATGTCCAGGTATTGAATTTCATCAAAATGATGCTTGGCAGCGTATGCAGTATAGATGCTTGTTACACCGGGGTCAAATCCACAACCTAGAACGGCGGTAAGGCCAGCTTCTTTAAATCGATCTTGATAGGCCCATTGCCACTTATATTCAAATTTGGCTTCATCCTTAGGTTCGTAATTAGCGGTGTCTAAATAGTGAACCCCAGTTTCCAAACAGGCATCCATAATAGTAAGATCCTGATAGGGAAGAGCCACATTGATGAGTAGTTTGGGCTTGATTTTGTTGATTAAAACAACTAACTCCGGAACGTTGTCTGCATCAACTTGTGCCGTGGTAATATTGATATTGAGATCTGAATCAATATCTTTTGCTATTTGATCACATTTAGATTTGGTTCGACTGGCCATCCAAATGTCCGTAAATACTTCTGGGTTTTGCGCACATTTGTAGGCGACCACACGGCCCACACCTCCTGCACCAATGATTAAAATTCTTGACATCTTAATAAGGTTTTTAAAGACACAAATTTATATAAGGATAATATCTATTTGATAAGTAAGGAATTTATTAATTCAAATTTGTGTTTCTATCCTGAATAGATAAATTTTATTTAAATTGTAGGGTTCAATC
Organism: Reichenbachiella sp.; assembly: GCF_033344935.1. Classification (NCBI taxonomy): domain Bacteria; kingdom Pseudomonadati; phylum Bacteroidota; class Cytophagia; order Cytophagales; family Reichenbachiellaceae; genus Reichenbachiella; species Reichenbachiella sp. Next base: position 2,499,852 of record NZ_JAWPMM010000001.1, read on the forward strand.
ATTATTGTAATTGTAGTGATGCTTCAATTGTAAATCAAAAAAACCAATGATAAGAGCATATTCAACACAACTCAAAAATTATTTATTAATTGGCACAATGATCCTCTTAGGGAGCTGCCTCTCACAAAAAGATTTTATTACAGATTCTGATTATAGTTATGGGGGTAAGTTCAAGAAGTATCGAACTTATAACTTCATGACAAGTCCTGAGAATGATACGCTTTTTCATCGTGAAATCCTTGAAAAAACCATTTCTTCAAGAATGGGAGCGCAAGGATATTTCAAGCAAACAAAAAAGCCGGACTTATTGGTGATGTATAAAATATTTTACGATGATTTTTCATTGCGAGGTTATAATCAACCTCACTTTGAGAGTTGGGTAAATAATGATCAAGCCTTGGAGGGTTCAAAGAAAGATAATGATTCATCTGATGATTTTTTCGAAGATGAGGAGGTCGAGGGCGAAGAGTATAGAGTTAGTAATTACGAAATGAACGATGGTACCTTGCTTGTAGTGTTTTTTGATCGCAAGAAGAAACAGACCGTTTGGCAAGGATATGCCTCGGGTGTGTTTTCAAGAGATAATAAAGATTCAAGAAAGAATATTAAGGTGGCTACATCGAAAATATTTAATGAGTTTAGATTGATCGCAGATGGCTATGTCATCAAAGGTGGTTGATTTTTAATAAGCTTTGAGAAATGTTAAGGACCCAATGGAAATTGGGTCTTTTTTTTCGCTTTATTTGTTGATCTAAAAGAAAGAATAAAAATTTATGTCTGCACCGCTAATTTTAATATCTAATGACGATGGTATCACTTCAAAGGGAATACGAAAGTTGGTTGACCTCATGTCACAACTTGGCGAGGTGGTAGTAGTAGCACCCGATGGGCCTCAGTCTGGAATGGGACATGCGATTACAGTTGGTGATACTTTGAGATTGACTAAGACTGATATTTTTGATGATATCCAGGCTTATAAATGTTCTGGAACACCAGCGGATTGCATCAAATTAGCTAAGCACGAAGTGTTAAAAGGCAGGAAGGTTGACTTGGTAGTTAGTGGAATCAATCATGGCTCCAACACCAGTATTAGTGTACTTTATTCCGGCACGATGTCAGCTGCTATAGAAGGTGCCATTGAAGGAACTCCTGCGATTGGATTTTCATTGTGTGATTTTAGCTGGCACGCTGACTTTTCACATGTAGATGAGTTTGTATTGAAAATTGCTAATGAAGCATTGCAGCATGGTTTGCCCGAAGGAATTGCGTTGAATGTGAATATCCCGCCTAAGCAGAACGAAAACATCAAAGGAATCAAAGTTGCTCGACAAGCAAATGCCCGATGGGAGGAGGAGTTTGACAAACGTAGAGATCCGCACGGTAGAGACTATTATTGGATGGTGGGTAATTTTGTAAATCATGACAAAGGAGAGGATAACGATGAATGGGCTATTGCCAATAACTACATCTCTATCGTTCCTTGCCAGTTTGACCTGACAGGCCACCACGCCTTCAGTCATTTGAATGAAAAGTGGGATTTGTAAGAGAGTATAAAGTTTAAAAGTGAAAAGTCTTTTTACTTTAATGCTTTTCACTTTCAACTCATTTACCTACTTTTGCACTTCAAAATTTTTAAACTAAATATTTCATAATGAAAAATTACGAGACGGTATTCATTTTAACTCCCGTTTTGTCTGATGATCAGATGAAGGATGCTGTCGGTAAGTTTAAGAAGGTACTAGTTGACAATGGTGCGAAAATCATCAATGAAGAGAACTGGGGCCTTAAGAAATTAGCTTATCCGATTCAGCACAAAAAAACAGGGTTTTATCAATTGTTCGAGTTTGAAGCAGAAGAGACAATCGTTGACGCGCTTGAGACTGAGTACAGAAGAGACGAGAAAATCTTGAGATTCTTAACTACTGCTTTGGACAAGCATGCATTGGCTTACAATGTGAAGAGAAAGAGCGGTGCATTTAACAAAAAGAAAGAGGAGGCAAAATCATGACATTAGTAAACGAGCCAATAAATAGAGCCGATCAGAAGAAGAAATACTGTAGGTTCAAGAAGAACGGTATCAAGTACATTGATTACAAAGACGCCAACTTCCTTTTGAAATTCGTAAACGAACAAGGTAAGATTTTACCAAGAAGATTGACTGGTACTAGCCAGAAATTCCAAGGTAAAGTTTCTCAAGCGATCAAAAGAGCGAGACATATTGCTTTGTTGCCTTACGTTACTGATTCACTTAAATAAGACAAGGACATGGAAATTATATTGAAAGAAGATATCAAAGGCCTTGGATATAAGAACGATACAGTAGATGTAAAGCCAGGGTACGGAAGAAACTATTTGATTCCTCAAGGATTTGCCATCATTGCAAGCGTTTCTAACAAGAAGATGATTGCTGAAAACATCAGGCAAGCAGCTCACAAAGCGGAGAAGCTTAGACAAGATGCTGAAGATTTGGCTAAGTCTATAGGGGAAGTTGTTTTGGAAATCAAAACTAAAGCTGGTGAAAGCGGTAAAATTTTCGGTGCTATTACTGCATTGCAAGTTTCAGATGCTTTGGCTGCCAAAGGTTTCGAAATTGACAGAAAGAAAATTAGCTTTAATACACAAGTGAAAAACGTTGGAGAATACAAAGTGTCTTTGGACTTGCACAAAGAAGTTCAGCACGATGTAAACATCAATGTAGTAGCTGAGTAATTATAATAAGCTCAAGATATAGAAAGCGATGCTAGCGATAGTGTCGCTTTTTTTATTGCCTTATCTTTGATCTATGGTTATTCACAACGCAAATAACTTCCGGACCGAATTCCACCCGAAGCCTTCACATCTTCAGATGGGCTTTGATACTCAATTGTTGACCATCGGATCGTGCTTTTCAGAAAACATAGGAGCAAAACTACAAAGCGGTAAGATTCCTGTTTTGGTTAATCCATTAGGAACGGTTTATAATCCAATCTCCATCTTTAAACTCCTGAGCAATGATCCCTTAGATGACGATAAGTTCGTTGAAGTGGGAGGGCTGTGGTATCATTTGGACTTTCATTCTCAGTTTTCAGGAAGGGATAAAAAAACACTGGAGACCGTACTGAAACTTAAGCTTAAGGAGCTATCGGATTATTTGAATCAAGCGCAAATTGTCTTCATTACACTAGGCACCTCCTATGTATATGAATGGGCAGAAAACGGCTCAGTTGTGGCTAATTGTCATAAAATATCACAAAAAAAGTTTACCAAGAGACTGCTAAGTCTGGAAGAAATGAAGGGAGCTTTTGAGCAATTGAAAACAAAATTGATTCAATTAAATCCTTCACTACAGTTTGTGTTTACTGTGAGCCCTGTGCGACATATCAAAGATGGAATTGTCGAAAACCAATTAAGTAAATCATTGCTAAGAGTGCTGTGTCATGAGTTGACTCAAGATAGTCAGGTGAGCTATTTTCCAGCTTATGAAATGATGATGGATGACCTGCGTGATTATCGCTTTTATAAGACAGATATGATCCATCCTAGTGAAATGGCCGAAGAATATATCTGGGAAAAATTCCAACAAACCTACTTTTCAGATCAGACCAAAAAAGTACTTAAAGAGTGGGGTAAAATTAAGGCGGCATTAGCTCACCGACCTTTCAATATTGAGTCAGAAAATCATCAAAAATTTCTGAGGGAACAAGTGAAAAAATTAGATGTCTTCTCTGAATATTTTGATATCGAAGAGGAGAGAGTATTTCTTCAAAATCAGTTAATCTAATTGTAGCCGTTGCAAATCATTCAATAAATGGTTAATATTTTGGATGATCTCTAAATATTCAGGGATTTATTAAAAATCGAAACAAAAGCTTGCGCTTTCAATAATACTTTCTCTTTCTTTGTATCACAAGGATGAACAACACGCAAGTACATATCGCATTCATCGCTGCTACTCCTGCTCCAAGGAGGAACAACAGGCCCGTAGGGGTCTGCTAATACTGGGTTACCTATGCGGTAACCCCAATTCCAACATTATTTCAAAATATTTTATTTAAACCATTAAAGTTCATTGGTTATGAACGTGGATGTGCAATACGCAACCATAGAGCATATCAAGTATGCTCAGGAAATTTGTGATCTAATAGAGTCTGCTGCTAAAGCACGTGGAACTGGTATCGCAAAAAGAGAACCTGAATATGTCCGTAAGAAGATTGAATCAGGTCAGGCGGTTATCGCAAGCTACGCCGGCGAGTTGGCAGGTTTTTGTTATATAGAAACTTGGCAAAACAAACAGTATGTAGCCAATTCTGGCTTAGTAGTAAGTGAAAAATTTCGAAACATTGGATTGGCCAAAAAAATCAAAAAGAAGATTTTGGAGTTGTCGCAGGAGAAATTTCCTGGTACCAAATTGTTTGGAATCACGACTAGTTTGGCTGTTCTAAAAATCAACTATGAATTAGGTTATCGTCCGGTCACCTTCTCAGAACTGACCACAGATGACGCCTTTTGGAATGGCTGTAAGAGCTGTCCTAACCATGATATTTTGGAGCGAAACAATCGAGCCAATTGTCTGTGTACTGGTATGCTCTTCGATGAGAAATCTCAAGTAAAAGAAACTGAAAAACCGAAAGGTGTAATTGCCAAGCGATTCCAGCGCTTGACAAATTTTAAGAACAAACGAAAATTGAATAAGAAGAAATGAGTGGTAAGAAAGTAGTATTGGCATTTAGTGGCGGTTTGGATACAACCTATTGTGCATTCTATCTTAAAGATCAGGGACTGGATGTCCATACGGTAATAGTAAACACAGGTGGTTTTTCAGAAGAAGAACTAAAGGAAACCAAAAAGAGAGCGATGTCTTATGGAGTAGACTCGCATAAGTGTCTGGAGGAAACTTCGAATTTCTACGAAAAGTGTTTGAAGTACTTGATTTATGGCAATGTATTGAAAAATAATACTTACCCATTATCTGTAAGTGCTGAAAGAGCATTCCAGGCATTAGCAATTGCTAAATACGCCAAGTCTGTCGGTGCAAAATATATTGCTCATGGTAGTACTGGCGCTGGAAATGATCAGGTTAGATTTGATTTGATCTTTCAAATCATATGTCCAGATATTGAAATCATCACTCCAATACGAGATAACAAATTATCACGTCAAGAGGAGATTGATTACCTAGCGACCAAAGGCGTGAATATCTCTTGGGAGAAAGCTAAATACTCGATCAACAAAGGCCTTTGGGGTACTTCTGTAGGAGGTGACGAGACTTTGACTTCTAATTTGGGCTTGCCAGAAAGTGCTTTCCCAAGTCAAGTAGAAAAAGATGGATCTGAAGTAGTTGAACTTCAATTTGAAAAAGGAGAGTTTGTTGGCTTGAATGGTCAGAAACTCGATTCGGTGGATGCTATTTTCAAATTGAATGATTTGGCCTCAAAATATGGAATCGGACGTGATGTACATGTAGGTGATACCATCATTGGTATCAAAGGTCGAGTGGGATTTGAAGCGGCAGCGCCTGTGATTATTCTCAAATCACACCACACGTTAGAAAAACATGTGTTGACTAAATGGCAACAGCATTGGAAAGAACAATTAGCGAACTGGTACGGCATGTTGCTGCATGAAGGACAATTCTTAGACCCAGTGATGCGTGATATCGAAGTGTTTCTTGAAAACACACAGCAAAACGTGACTGGAACTGTGACGGTGAAATTGGCTCCTTATCGTTTTGAAGTGGTGGGAATTACTTCAGATAAAGACTTGATGAAATCAGAGTTTGGTCAGTATGGAGAAATGAATAATGGCTGGTCTGGTGAAGATGTTAAAGGCTTTACCAAAATATTGGCTAACCAATCAAAAATTTATAATTCGATCAATTCATGATTAAGGTAGGAGTAGTAGGGGGAGCAGGGTATACTGCTGGAGAATTGTTGAGAATATTGGCCAATCATCCAAAGGTGGAAATCACTTGTGTACAAAGCTCAAGTAACGCTGGGAAACCAATTCATAGCGTGCATAAGGATTTGATAGGTGATGTGGAAGGTGACTTCTCTTCTGAATTTAATTTGAATGTAGATGTCATATTCATCTGTTCAGGTCATGGAAAGACGCAAGAGTTTTTAGACAGTCATAAAGTGCCAGCGGATGTAAAAATCATTGACTTAAGTAATGATTTCCGGTTGGAAGCAAAAGGCAATGATTTTGTTTACGGATTGCCGGAGTTGAACTTGAAAGCCATCAAATCGGCCAAGCATTTAGCAAATCCAGGTTGTTTTGCTACAGCGATTCAGTTGGGCATATTGCCACTAGCTGCACAGGGTGTGTTAACAGAGGATGTGCATGTGAATGCAGTTACCGGATCAACAGGCGCAGGCCAAAACCCAAGCCGTACCACACACTTTAGTTGGAGAAATAATAATGTCTCTATCTACAAAGCATTTAGTCATCAGCATTTAGGAGAGATCAATCAGTCAGTGAAGCAGCTGCAAAATGATTTCGCTCATGACATCAAGTTTTTACCTGTTCGAGGCAATTTCCCCAAAGGGATTTTTGCAAGCCTTTACACGACAGTAAAAGCAAGTGAGCAAGAAGTAGTGGGTTGGTACAAAGAGTTTTATAAGGAAGCAGCTTTTGTGCATGTGCTGGACGAAGCACCAGATATGAAGCAAGTGGTAAATACCAACAAGTGTTTGATTCATGTTGAAAAACATGGAGATACGGTATTGATCACCTCTGTGATCGATAATCTGATAAAAGGTGCATCTGGTCAGGCAGTTCAAAACATGAATCTCATGTTTGGACTGGACCAAAAAGAAGGCTTAAGATTAAAGAGCAGCGGCTTTTGATCTGATGTCTAACTACTAATTACTAAATTCTAAAAAATGAAAATTGCATTGATAGGCGTGGGAAACTTGGGATTCTCCATTGCTCAGGGTATTGCAGAGCAGACAGGGTTTCATGTAGACCAATTGACGCTCACGAAGCGAAATGTAACAGGTCTCGCTGAGAAATTCGATAGCAACAAAGTGAAAGTCACTTCGAGCAATATTGAAGCGGTTCAGCAATCTGATATCATTATTTTGGCCATTCAGCCTGGTCAAATCAATAGTGTCCTCAATGAAATCAAGGGTGTTTTATTAGAAGGTAGACACGTATTGATTTCTACCGTTACTGGACGTGCTATTGCAGATATCGAAGCAGTGATCAAAAAGGATATTGCTGTGATTCGAAGTATGCCGAATACCGCTATTTCTGTGGGACAGTCGATGACTTGCCTCAGTGCTAATGAGCAGGGTAAGGAGCAAATGAAGATTGCACAACAAATCTTTGATGCCTTAGGCCAGTCATTGGTGATCGAAGAAAATATGATGCAGGCCGCAACGGTTATTTGTGCCAGTGGTATTGCCTTTTGGATGCGCTTGATACGTGCCACTACACAAGGTGCGATACAATTAGGGTTTGATGCGCCAGAGGCTAAAAACATGGCTACACAAGCGTGTATGGGAGCAGCTAGCTTGTTGCTCAACTCCAACAGTCATCCGGAAGAAGAAATTGATAAGGTAACTACTCCACGTGGTTGCACCATTTCAGGGCTGAATGAAATGGAACATGAAGGTATGAGTTCTGCTTTGATCAAAGGCTTGATGAAATCTTACGACAAAATTTCAGACATCATTTCAGAGAAGTAAACATGGAAAATTATAAAGTATACCCTGTTTTTGATATCCATGTGGTGAAGGCCGAAGGTGCCTATGTTTGGGATGATCATGGAACTAAATATTTGGATATGTATGGTGGGCATGCCGTAATATCAATTGGTCATTCGCACCCAAAGTATGTTTCAAATATCACTAAACAGGTGCAGCAAATTGGTTTCTACTCTAATTCAATCAAAATTCCCATTCAGGATGAATTAGCACTAGAGCTGGGAGAACTTTCAGGTTTGCCAGACTATAGTCTCTTTCTGTGTAACTCAGGGGCAGAGGCTAATGAGAACGCATTGAAACTGGCTTCATTCGAAACAGGAAGAAAAAAAGTATTGGGATTCAAAAAAGGATTTCACGGTCGTACGTCATTGGCTGTAGCGGTAACTGATAATGCCAAAATTCAGGCGCCGGTCAATCCAACAGATCATATTGATTTGTTTGAGTTGAATGACTTGGATTCAGTAAAAGAGGCATTGAAAACTAAAGAGTATGCGGCTGTCATCATAGAAGGTATTCAGGGTATAGGAGGTATTTACAAGCCTACGAATGAGTTTTTAATTGCCTTAGAGCAACTCTGTAAGAAGACGGGGACCATGTTGATTTTGGATGAAATTCAATCAGGCTATGGTCGCTCAGGAAAATTCTTCGCCTTCCAATATGCCGGTATTCAGCCTGATTTAGTGACCGTTGCTAAAGGCATGGGCAATGGCTTTCCTATTGGTGGAGTATTGATTGCCCCTCGATTTGAAGCTACTTATGGACAACTAGGAACTACTTTCGGCGGCAACCACCTCGCATGTGCAGCTGCATTGGCTGTTTTAGATGTGATCAAAGAAGAGGGATTAATCCACAATGCTGCTGAGATGGGTGAATACATCAAAGCGCAATTGGAAGGAATAGATGCCATCAAAGAGATCAGAGGAAAGGGGCTTCTTTTAGGATTGGAGTTTGAAGAGCCAGTTAAGGAAATACGAAGCCGATTACTGACCGAATATAAAATATTTACAGGCGCGGCTACTAGCCCAAATGTCTTACGATTATTACCCCCGATGGGAATTGGAAAACAAGAAGCTGACACTTTTGTGAATGCTCTAAAAGAAATATTATCATGAACTTTTGCTCAATAAACGATGTGGATGATCCCCAAGGGTGGGTGGATGAAGCATTGGCACTTAAAAAAGAAATAGAGACCTACGGTCCTAAAGTATATACAGGCAAGTCTATCTGCTTGCTGTTTTTCAACCCTAGTTTGAGGACAAGATTGAGTATGCAAAAAGCAGCATTCAACTTGGGGATTCAATCCTTCATTTTCAACCTAAACCAAGAAGGTTGGCAGTTGGAATTCGAAGATGGCACCGTAATGAATGGCTATACCAGTGAGCATATCAAAGAAGCGGCTGGCGTGTTGAGTAGTTATTTTGACGCCGTGGGCGTGCGTTCTTTTGCTTCCTTGAGCAATAAAGAAGATGATTATACAGAAAAGGTATTCAATCAGTTTGTGAAACACTGTACAGTGCCTGTGATCAATATGGAATCAGCTACTTTGCACCCATTGCAGTCGCTTGCAGATATGATTACGATCAAAGAGTTTGCACAAGTGAAAAAGCCTAAAGTAGTGCTCTCTTGGGCGCCTCATCCGAAAGCTTTGCCTCAGGCTGTAGCCAATTCATTTTCACAATGGGCTGGTCAAATGGATTATGATTTTGTGGTGACCCATCCGGAAGGGTATGAATTGGCTCCTGAGTTTATGCAAGGTGCCACTTTAGAATATGATCAGAAGAAAGCTTTTGAAGGGGCAGACTTTATTTATGCTAAGAATTGGTCTTCGTATGAGGAGTATGGTCAGATTTTGTCGCAAGACAAAAAGTGGATGATCGATAAAGTGAAAATGAACTTGACGAATAATGCGAAATTCATGCATTGTCTGCCTGTGCGAAGAAATGTGATTGTGTCGGATGAAGTGATAGACAGTGAAAATTCTATCGTGATGCAGCAAGCGGCACATCGTGTGACATCCGCGAATTTGGTACTTAGAAAACTAATAGGGTAATGGAGAAACTGACGGTAGTAAAGATTGGTGGAAAGGTCATCAACGAAGAAGCAGCTCTGGATGGTTTCTTGAAGAAATTTACCAAAATAGAGGGGAAGAAAATCCTGGTACATGGCGGTGGAAATATCGCTTCTGAATGGCAACGAAAAATGGGCATCGAACCTAAGATGATCGAAGGTCGTCGGATCACTGACAAAGACGCGATTGAGGTGGTGACCATGATCTTCTCAGGGTTAAACAAAAAGATTGTAGCGAAACTGCAAGGGCTTGATACTCAAGCCTTGGGATTGTCTGGCGCAGACCTAAACTTGATAAAATCGCATAAGCGAATGAATCTTGTAATTGATTATGGTTATGTTGGTGATATTGAGAAAGTTAATGGCGATATGTTAAATTTATTAATCAATCTAAATGTCACGCCTGTGGTGTGTGCATTGACTCATGATAACAAAGGGCAATTGCTCAATACCAATGCAGATACGATCGCTGCAGCCTTGGCTACCGGGATGTCAGAAACCCATGAAGTGGATTTGGTTTACTGCTTCGAACAACCAGGTGTGTTGAGTGATTTTGAAAGCAAAACCGTCATTCCGAAGATCGGAAAAAAGGACTATGATGGGTTGAAAAAGAATGGTACCATCAGTGATGGTATGATACCTAAAATCGATAATGCATTTGATGCGATTGATGCTGGTGTGGAGCAGGTGAAAATCTGTCATTTCGATGCAATCGACACCGTACAATCTGACGAGTATTCAGGTACTTTGATATGTCAAAAATAAGCGACACATACGACCCAGAAACTCAAGATGCTGTAGAGCTTCTTTCAGGAATGATCGAAATTCAATCGTTCAGTAGAGAGGAAGAAGAAGTGGCTGATTTTGTAGAATCCTATTTTAAAGAAAAACAATTGTCGCCGCAGCGGTCAGGAAACAATCTATGGTTGAAGTCCAAGTATTGGGATGATGCTAAACCAACGATTTTACTCAATTCTCACATCGACACAGTAAAGCCAGCTGCTTCTTATACGCTGGATCCATTCCAAGCGCAGGTCATAGATGGAAAGCTTTATGGATTAGGAAGTAATGACGCTGGTGGTCCGTTGGTTTGTTTGATGCAGGCCTTTTTGCATTATCAAGATCAGGAACAGTTGCCGTACAACCTAATAATAGCAGCCACAGCCGAAGAAGAAATATCTGGAGCCAATGGTGTAGCCTCGATTTTACCTGAATTGGGAAGAGTAGACTTGGCTATAGTTGGCGAGCCTACACTTATGGATATGGCTGTAGCAGAAAAGGGATTGGTAGTTTTGGATTGTGAAGCCAGAGGTGTAAGTGGACATGCCGCAAGAGACGAGGGAGAGAATGCCATCTACAAAGCTTTGATTGAAATAGAAAAGTTGAAGAATTTTCAATTTGAAAAGGAGTCCGCCTATTTGGGACCAATAAAGAAAACAGTGACATTGATTGAGGCGGGCGCTCAGCACAATGTCGTGCCTGATAGCTGTAAGTTTGTAGTAGATGTACGCACGACGGATGCCTACACTAATGCAGAGACGGTAAAAATCATCGACGAACTAATGGATGTGGATGTGAAACCACGTTCGATTCGTTTAAACTCATCAGGTCTTTCGCAAGATCACCCTATCGTGAAGCGTGGGGAGTCTTTAGGGATGAAGAAATATGGTTCGCCGACTTTGTCGGATCAAGCACTGATGCCGTTTGATACGATCAAGATTGGGCCTGGCGACTCTGCTCGTTCGCATACAGCAGATGAGTATATTGGGATTGACGAGATAGAGAATGGCATTAAAGGATATATAGCATTGTTGAAGGATTTGAAATTGTAACTGTCTCTCATATTACGTCATTGCGAATCCCGTAAGAACGGGGTGAAGCAATCTTGAAATTTCGATTCGAAATCAAACTTTAAGATCACTTCGCTTTGCTCGTGATGACGGACATAAATAAAGGAGAACTTGAATAAAAAAACATGAAACTCTGGGATAAAGGAACAAACGAAGTATCGAAAGAAATAGAAACCTACACCGTAGGCCGCGATCGTGAGTTGGATTTACTATTGGCGCCTTTTGATGTGTATGGCTCCATGGCACATGCTACCATGCTGGAGAGTATAGACCTGCTGACCAAATCAGAATTGGATCAGTTACTGTCAGAACTGAAGAATATCCTTGATGTAATCAAAGCGGGTGAGTTTGTGATTGAAGATGGTATTGAAGATGTTCACTCTCAAGTAGAGTTGCTATTAACAAGAAAACTTGGAGACATCGGTAAAAAGATTCACAGTGGACGTTCTAGAAACGATCAGGTTTTAGTCGATTTGCGTTTGTTTATCCGTGAGGAGATTAGAATCATCACAGAGTTGGTTGAGGAGTTGTTCCACACGCTCAATGGCTTAAGTAAAAAGCACAAAGACATTCTCATTCCCGGCTATACACATTTGCAAGTGGCTATGCCTTCGTCTTTTGGACTATGGTTTGGCGCGTATGCAGAAAGTCTAACGGATGATTTACAGCTGCTTCTAGCGGCTTATAAGATCGCCAATCAGAATCCGCTAGGTTCTGGCGCAGGTTATGGTTCGTCTTTTCCATTGGATCGTAAAATGACCACTGAGTTGTTGGGCTTTGAAGATTTGAGCTACAATGTCGTATATGCACAAATGAGCCGTGGCAAGGTAGAGAAGTCTGTGGCATTTGCTATGAGTAGTATCGCCGCTACGATGTCTCGCATGAGTATGGATATCTGTCTATACAACTCGCAGAACTTTGGCTTCTTGAAGCTTCCGGTAGAAATGACTACAGGGTCGAGCATCATGCCGCACAAAAAGAACCCGGATGTATTCGAACTCATCCGTGCCAAGATGAACAAGTTGCAGTCGTTGTCCAACGAAGTAACACTCATTACGACCAATTTGCCCTCTGGATATCACCGGGATATGCAAACGATCAAAGAGACTTTCTTACCTGCTTTCGCAGAATTGAAATCTACGCTAGAGGTCTGCACTTTTGCTATGAAAAACATCGAGGTGAAGTCAGATATTATTGACGACCCGAAGTACAACGACTTGTTTAGCGTGGAAGAAGTGAACCGTCTGGTAAATGAAGGCGTACCTTTTCGAGATGCCTATATCCAAGTGGGCAAAGCCATCGAAGAGGGTGGAAGCACACTCAACAAGTCAGTAAATCATACGCACTTGGGTAGTATTGGTAATCCTGCTAATGATGAAATAGAAGCGAAACTGACCAATGTCTTAAAAGGGTTTGGGTTTGAAAAGGCTGAAATGGCAATTGGGAAGTTGGTAAAGTAAACCCGAAAAATCGACGTCATCGCGAGCGCAGCGCGGCGATCCCTTGTAGATTATCTTCAGTCGGGAAAAGTTGCATGTTCTTTTAAGTCTTCAGAAGGGAGACTTGAAAGTAAGGAATGAAAACGAGTGTCTTCGACACGGCGCAAGAAGCAAGATCTCCATATATTTGAGATATGTCTGCTTATAAATTTAATGATCCGCTTGGCATGTACTTCGTGACTTTCACAGTTGTGGAGTGGGTGGATGTGTTCACAAGAGATGATTATCGGCTGATCATGGTTGATAGTTTGAAATATTGCCAGACTGAGAAAGGGCTAATCATTCATGCTTGGGTATTAATGTCTAACCACCTTCATTTGATCATATCAAGAAAGGAAGATGGAGAAGCATTATCAGATATTGTAAGAGATTTTAAGAAATTTACATCATCAAAAATCATCAAATCAATTAAAGAAAATACAGGGGAAAGTAGGAAGAATTGGATGTTGTGGATTTTTGAGTCAGCAGGAAGAAAAAACAGTAATAATAAAAATTATCAATTTTGGAGACAGGACAATCACGCAGAGCAATTGGTCTCTAATAAGTTCATGGATCAGAAACTGGGTTATATTCACAACAATCCAGTAGAAGCGAGATTAACTGATGAGCCAGAGCACTATTTTTACTCCAGCGCAAAATGTTACGCTGGCCAAAAAGGCTTGTTGGAGATTTCGATAATCGCATAAGAAAAGCCGTGTCAGAGACACTAGATATCATTCAGGTTTTAAGTGATCCTTCAGAACACTTAAAACAACGGGAAAGTATGATGGCTGTTAAGCCATCTCTAGATCTCGCTTTGATTTTCTGTAAAGGAAGGAGTTGAAGATATTTCTTTTGGCGAAACGGAATTGTTTTTCTGCATTCACGAACTTGAGATATAAGTTTCTATTTACCCCAAAGTACTCGTAAGTGGTACCATCAGTAAATGACACTTCAAGGAGCAAACCTTTGTGCTTGAAATCGGCTATGCCAGATTCTGTAGTGGTTTTGATGTATTCATCCAGATTGGCTGCTTTGGTTTCGGGAGCTATACTTACCAAAAAGTGATACGCGTCGATGATTTCCTGGCTTTTGATCTCGGCCTCAGATTTTTTGACCTCATCTTGAAACTTGTCTGGATGCCATTCTTTTACCAAATTTCTATAGGTAGATTTCAACTGTTTCAGATCAGTATCTGCTTCTACGTTGAATAGCTGTTTGTATGCTTTGACGCGTTTCATAGGGGTGTATTTATTTGCAGGCGCAAAGCTACGGATAATTTATGCCAATCGTACGATAGACTAATAAATCGGCTACAATGCATAGACTTCGATTTCGCTGGGCTGGTATCCCATTCGATGCGCAATTACCTGTAATTCTTGCTCTTCTGAGATTGTAAATGGTTTGGTGTAGACAGACCAGCTCATTCGGTCCGGGTTTTCACTTTTGTGATACAGTTTATATCCTATGGATGCACCTTCAGTAGTACAGGTGATCGCGGTAAGACTATCATTTATTTGGATGACTGGTTGAGCCGTTTGTGGCTGGATGCCATTGGGTTTGAAGCGGGCAATGAGCTCCTTTTCTGGAATAAGACCGGTATCCTTAATGTCAATTTTCCACTCGTTGCATGCGGTACGAAGTTCTTTGAGCTTGTCAGCATATTTTGGTACTTCGGCCAGATTATTCAATTCGTGGGGGTCATTTTCCAGGTCAAACAATTCCTCTGTTGGTTTGGAGTCCCTGAACCACAAAGCTTGCTCTGGTGTAAGCTCTCCAGATGCTTGTAGTCTTTTCAGTTCCTGCATAATGGGCATCTGATTGCGATAAGCAATGTCTGCGTACATGGGCTGTTCAGGCATGAGGTATTGAATGTACTTGTATCGCTGGTCACGAACTGATCGAATGCGATCGGTATATTCATCGAATCGATCTGATGCCGCGAAAAGATATTCGGGTTCATGTTGTCGTGCATATTTGCCTAGGAAAGCCTGGCCCTGCATATGTTTTGGCGGTTGAATACCAGCTATGGAGAGCATTGTAGGGGCCAGATCAACAAAGCTGATCAGTCGGTCGTCTCGCTGTCCAGCCAACTGCTCATTAGGAAATCGGACGATCGCAGGAACTTCCAACCCTGATTCATATAACAGTCGCTTTTGTCTGGGTAGTGGTCCGCCATGATCGGTGCACCAGAAAACGATCGTATTATCCAAAAGACCATCCGATTCAAGCTGATGTAATATTTCTCCAACTTGAGAATCCATTTTTAATATATTGGAGTACATCCTCCGAATATCATTTTTTGCTATTTCGGTATCTGGCAAATAGGGTGGGATTGGTATTTCCAGATTTGCATCCACCAATAGCGAATCATTGGCTTTTGCCCAGATTTTGGACTCATGTGTTACCATCAGGTTGAAGACAGAAAAGAAAGGGACGTCTTTGGGTCTATTTCTCCAATGGGCTTCGTTGCTAGAATCATCCCATGCAGTAGGTGTTTTGATCATCTGGTAGTCTTCCTTGCTGTTGTTGGTACAGTAGTAACCTGCTGCTCTGAGATATTCAGTAAACATTTTCACTTCAGCCGGCGGAACAGCTTCATAAGCCTCAAGTCCGTCTGGCTGCAATTCATTGTATTTACTTATGGTTTCAGCAGTAGCTGCACCTGCATACCACGGGCCTGTACGCATGTGGCTGGCACCAATGCTATTGGCATACATACCAGTGATGATCGAAGCTCTGGCAGGTGCGCATACTGGGTGCGGTGAGTAGAAGTTGTCGTAGCATACACCCGATTTTGCTAACTTATCTAGGTTCGGTGTAACTACTGTACTGTCGCCAAAGGCAGGAATATATGAGCTTAAATCCTCAGCCACTATCCATAAAATATTGGGTTGTGCCTTCAGGCTAGGATTAGGGTAGGAGGATGGCGTGTCTAATTGTTGTTCTTCTAGTTGGGTACAAGAGTAATAGTAAGAGACAATGCTGGTTATCAGAAAGAGCGAGATGATAGAATTTCGTGATATCGTTTTCATTATTAGAAAACTAGCTCATTCTATATGAAATGATAAAAGAAATTTATCCCAATAAAGGAGGAGTGATGTTCGCTTTAATTTTATTTCTGATTGGAACTGGCAACTGTCCAACCCTTATTCATTTTTATAACATCTCGATCAGCATTTTTAAGCATAAAATGAAGTTTGATCCCATAGTAGATCAACGGAATACTGACGCCGATGAGGCCTATGCCAAGTGCCTTATTGTTGCTAACTGTAGCGATACCTCCAGCCATTGCACCTGCGCCTAGAATCAATGATGTAGCACTTGAAGCACTTACGACAAACCGAACAGTCCCTGTGATGGGGTCTTTACTTCCTTCTTTGTATGCTGTGATTTTCTTAATAGCTGATAGGGCTAACTTTTGGTTATTGTTTTTTTGTTTCAGATAAAACTCTGTGCTAGATCCTCCATTGAATTCACCCACTAGTTTTTGATTGTCATTCGTTTTAATTTCCAAAAGCATGCCTTGGGTGAGGAGTACTTTTTGATCTGATTGAGCGTGAATGAAGGTAAGGCTGTCTGATATGTTTTGAGTAAAACCAGTTGTGTTTAAAAAAATAGAAAACAGAATCAAGTTTAAGAATACTTTTGATACAAAATAAGTTTTGTTGGGTAGCATAGGCTGTAGGGTTTAACTATCTTTCAAATAATTGTATACGATTGCTGTCTGGATCCAATATAATGACTATTCGCTTTCCAGTGGTTTCGTCTTTAACTACACCACCATTGAATGATACTTGTTTCAATTTTAGAAATGCAATCCATAGATCAAAATCATCAACTTGAAATCCAAGCTTGAATAGGCCTAACACTTTTGTTTTACTATCGTAATTAAGAATAAGCTCTTTCGGGTCAATGGCGGAATTGAGTTCAATCAGTTCGAGACTAGCATTTCCTTTTTTAAGATTGGCTTGTTTGAAGCCCATTTCCGGGAATTGCTTACTGTTCAGTACTTCATATCCTAAAGTTTGCTGATACCAGACCAAAGACGAATCCATGTTGCTAACGATGATGGCATTGAAGTACGGGGTAAGATCATTGGGAGGTGTATTTTGCGCCTGACTTGACATGGATAATACGAAAATTAGCCATATGTAAATCAGAATCCTCATGCTAAGCGCCTAATATCATATTCGGGATCGTTACCGTAAACTTGGTTCCCTCACCGTAGGTAGATTCTACCTCAATATTTCCTTGAAGTTTTTCTAGCGTTTCTTGCACAATGTATAAGCCTAATCCAGAGCCCTTGGCTTCTGGAGAGGCACGATAAAACATATCGAAAATGTGATCAAGGTATTTTTCTTCAATTCCAACGCCATTATCCTCAATTTCTACTTTGAGTTCTGAAGCGGTAATTTCAGCTTCAATATTGACAAAGCTATCTTCTATATCGGGTTTTTGATATTTGATAGCATTTGATATTAAGTTGTTGAAAATGATTGAAAGCCTTCTGTCGTCGCTGTATAATTTGGTGTGGTCGTCAATATTGATCAGTTTGAGTAGAGTTGAACAACCAGGCATGTAATTGAGGTGCTTGAAACTCTCATCTATGACTGCGGCAAAATCCACTTCTACACAGTTGATCTCCAATCGGGTATTTCTGGAATAGTCAATAATGTCGCTAATGAATCTATCCAACTTCACGGTACTGTCCCTTAGAAGTTTTAGATATCCCTTGATATCATATTGTGTATTTTCACTTTCTATGATATTCAGTAATCCTAGAATCGAAAGGAGTGGGGCTCGCAAATCATGAGACGTACTGTATACAAAACGATCCATTTCTTCATTGAGCTTTTTGAGCTCCAGATTTGAATCCATCAATTCATCCGAACTCAAATCCATTACCCTTTCAACAAGCTTTTGATCTCTTTCAAAATTATCGTAGAATTCACTGATACTTCCGAATAGTGGAGCCAGGTCTTCGGGAATACCCTTTCCATTCGAAAATTTCTTAATCTGCCGGTTCAATATTTTATTATACTCTGACTTCATACGAGTTCTTTAAAAGTGGTAATGGTCATAGTATGATTATGAAGCGCACTTTTCTTATTCGGCCCTTGTGGGGCAATCTCACCATAAGAATAAAAACCTGCAGTTGGAATGTTGTCCCCGAATGCAGCAGTCATTCCCTCTACTTCTTCTCCTGTCCAATCCTGGAGTACAAATTGACGACCTACACAACTCACGCAAATAGCCAAGTCTGGGTTTGTGATTTCAAATGGTTGCATACTGGCAGTAGCAGCCTCACTAGCGGCGTCGATTAAGGAATTGACATTAGAACGCATCATCCTCACTTTGGCCCCCTCAGGCATATCACCGGCAAAAAGGGCCCCTCCGTTTTCTTGGTTATAGTCAAGAAAAGCTCGTAGTAAGCGCTCTTCTCCATTTTCAGTTTTGATTCCAAGCGGATAGATTCTGATGGCCTCGACCATATCTTCGAAAAGACCTTCCAAATATTTTTTATAAAAATCGAGAATAGGCTCATCGTTTAACTCAAATAGAATGTTGTTGGTAGACTTTGTGATAAATCTTTCTGGACCAAAAGGTGTCCACCCGGCCTTCGATGCATGACCAATTTTTAATTTATCTCCATAAAAACCAATACCAATAACTTTACCCTCTGTGCCAATATTATTAAGTCCGGTATAAGTAGAAGAGAAGGGGTCATAGGCTCCTGCCAGTCCTCCAGTAATAGGTACCGCTTCAGATAAGTTAAACTGAAGTCCGGTGAGCAAGTGAGATCCGTTGATTTGATTGCCATTTGAAAAAATCATGAGGTTGGAAAGACCATCTTTGTCAATATGAGCAGAAATATGGGCGCCGACATCAAAGCTATCCTTTACGTCATCGAGGTTTATCTCAAGGGTTTTAATTGTAGTATTTTCAAATTCAATCGCTGTTACATTCAGGGTGTGCTGCGAAACCAGGCCGTTCATTATTTCTCCTGACCCTGAGCTCACTACGATTTCTGCATTTGGATAGATATCTCGAACCTCGTCAAATAGCTTCTGGTCTTGAACCAACTCGGTAGATCCAAAGACGAAAACCAATTGAGATTTGGTTCCTAATTTATGGTCGGACAATATTTCCCAACCAAGATTCTTACTCCATTTTCTTTGCTCTACGCGCATTCAATAACCTTTTCATCATGATAGGATCCATAGTTAGCTGATTAGAAAGGGCAGTTGCAATTCTAAATATATCACAAGATATTTAAACTATCAGTGTTTGATGAGAATAACCAAACAAATTATTCGAGTTGGACGCTTTATCGTCCCAGAATTGTTTTAATAGTCTTTACCATTAATGCAGTGTTTGATTCAATTTCTTCGAGTGTCATAGATGCGAAGCCAAACCTGCAAGCTCTTTCGGTGTGTTCATATACATCAATTTTTAAGGTTAATTGGTGCTTTGCGGCTGTTTCGATTAACTCTTTGATTTTTACATTTTTGAATGTGACCCAAACGGCCATTCCTCCGATAGGTTTGTTGAAAGTAATTTCGTTTTTAAGCCCTTCTTTTAGTTTTTGACAAAATAGATCTCGCCTTTCTTTATAGGTGTTAACAGCTTTTTTTAAGAATCGATCTATTTCATTATTGGCTAGCATTTCAGCCAAAGCCCTTTCCATAATCGGATCGCCCAGTTTGTCAATGATCATTCTTAGTTCTCCACATTTTTTGGTTATTGTTTCATTGGCAAACATGTATCCAATACGAATCGAAGGAACTAGAATTTTGCTAAATGAACCAATATAAATGACTCTTCCACTTTGATCTATGCTTGCTAATGGCAAAATGGGGGATCGATTATAATGGTAGTCATAATCGTAATCATCTTCAATAATATAGAAATCATATTTTTCGGCAAGCTCAAGCAATCGCATCCGGTTTTCTACTGGCATGGTTACCGTGGTAGGATATTGGTGATGTGGAGTGATATACATCGCTCTAATTTTACCTCTTTTAACTTCTTTTTCTACTGCACTTAAATCCAGGCCCTCGGTAGTTACGGGAACTTTTATTAGTTGACCACCAGCCGATTTAATGGCACGATCTGCAGAATGATAGTTTAATTCTCCAACTATCACTTGGTCTCCTTTGGACAACAAAGTGGTAAAAGCAAGATAGATAGCCATTTGACTGCCTCTAGTAATTAGAATGTTTTCGGGCGAACCATTGATGGCTCTGGTAGAGGAGAGGTAGTTGGAGAGATTCTTTCTTAATGTGATTTCACCGAAAAAATGATTGCCTAAAAGTACAGATTTGCCTACTACACCTTTGGATACTGAACGAGCAGTTTTTAGCAATAGATCAATGGGGGCTAATCGATAGTCTGGCGTGCCATCATCTATCACGTGTTCTCCGCGAGGCATGTCATATTTCGATGAGTTTGACACTTCTATTGCCTTTTTTTCAATTAACTGCCCAAGAGGTTGTTGTTTTATTTCAGGAAGAGACTGCTTGATAAATGTGCCTTTGGTGGGAATAATCTCCATCCAACCTTGTGCCATGAGTTCATCATAGGCTTGTAGTACAGTTTTACGGTTTATATTGAGTTCATTGGCTAAAGTCCTGCTTCCAGGCATTCTTAGTCCTTTTTGAATCCTGCCCTTCATAATTTCACTAATCACAGCATCTGATACTTGGAGATAAACCGGTCTATTTTCTTTTCGATTGATTGTGATAATGGATTTCCACGGAAGCATAACTGGACCCTTTGTTTTGTTAAAAATGGACTACAATGATAATCCACTTGTATCATATTTTTGAAATGTGATTAAAATTTAATGAAATGGAACAATTTGAAAAGACAGCTAAAAACAAAGTAGTTCGCGGAGCGAAAAGAGCGACTTACGATAAAGAACAGGTTTTTAATATCCTGGATGCAGGATGCATTTGTCATATAAGTTTTGTGATGAATGACGAACCCTTCATTATTCCAACGGCTTACGGTCGAGATGGAGAAACCATTTATGTTCATGGCTCGGTGAAGAGTAGAACAATGAAGGCGATTAAAGAAGGTATTCCAGTATGCATGGCTGTTACTCATTTGGACGGTTTAGTATTGGCTCGTTCTGCATTTCATCATTCTGCGAACTATAGATCTGTAGTGCTGTTTGGTACTGCCGAGGAAGTAGAGTCCAACGAAGATAAAAACCATGGTTTGTTCGTAATTACTGAAAACATACTGAAAGGCAGATGGAACGAATGTCGTGAACCTAGTCAGAAAGAGTTGGATATTACTTCTGTTTTGAAATTTAAGATCGATGCCGCATCCGCCAAAATTAGAACTGGCGACCCTGTAGATGAAGCAGAAGATTATAATTTGGATGTTTGGGCTGGTGTATTGCCTATTAACAATAAATATGACGAACCAATTTCAGATCAGAAATTGGCTGATGGAATTGTAGTGAGTGACTCAGCGATACTTGCATGGCAAAACTCAAACGGATAGATTTGTTAGAAACAAATCTAGAAATGAGTTTGATCAGAAAACTGAATGGCGTAGAGCCAAAATATGGAAGTGATTGTTGGTTTGCCGAGACAGCTGCTATAATTGGTGATGTGACCATGGGGCATCACTGCACCGTATGGTACAATGCAGTGGTTCGAGGAGATGTGAACTCCATTACCATTGGTAACTATACCAATATTCAAGACGGTGCTATTATTCATTGTACCTACCAAAAAGCCGCAACGGTTATTGGTAATAGAGTTTCCATCGGTCACAATGCCATAGTTCATGGATGTACATTAGAGGATAATGTGTTGATAGGGATGGGTGCCATCGTCATGGATCATGTAGTAGTACAAAGTGGCTCTATTATTGGAGCTGGCGCCATTGTTTTGGAAAATACCATTATTGAGCCTAACTCTGTTTATGTTGGCAACCCTGCCAGAAAAGTGAAAGACATAGGTGAAAAAGGGTTGGGTATGATAGAACGTACTGCCGATAACTATGTAAAATATGCTGGTTGGTTTCAAGAATAAGCTATGAAGTATTTAGTGTTTTCTCTTGGAATATTGCTAGGTAGTCAAGCTATGCAAGCACAGACTATGGAGCAAAAGGTGGCAGACTATCTTGAGACTTTCTTGTCAGAAAACAAATCATTTATTTCAGAGGCTGAGCTATATGATACACAATGGTCAACCTCTGATCTTATGGGGCAGAGTCAGATTGTTTTTTCTGAGAATTTCAAGTTCAAGAGAAAGAACACTGGGTTTCAGGCAAGTTCAATCAAGGAAAAAGGTAGTTGGTACATCAACAATGAATTTGTTGTATTAGAGAAGAAGAAAGTAAAGACACCATTATTTGTACTAAAGAACGGTCAAGAAACTATATTAGTAAACGAGGATCAAATAGATGTCTTGAAACAATTACTAACAGAGGCTTCGTACAAAGATGGTGAGCTAAAGCCATATAGCGTTACTAAGATTTTTACGTTTTTAAACGGATTTACATTGCAAAGCGAATGAAGCGAATATCAAAACCTAATACTAGCGAGTATCATAAATTCTTTGCAGGCTATGTTGGCCAGGTAGGAGATCATGATGTGCTGGAAATGATCATCAAACAGAAAGACGAATTCCTTAAATTTTTTAAAGTCATTCCTGGCGATAGGCATAATTATGCTTATGCGGAAGGGAAGTGGACAATCAAACAAGTATTGAGGCACATGATTGATGCTGAACGGATGTTTGGCTATCGAGCCATGTCAATCGCTAGAGGCGAAAAAGCAAAATTACCTGGGTTTGATGATCATTTGTATGTGGAGATGGCTGACGATTCTAAAAATTCAATGGAAGACTTGCTGAAAGAATTTGAGACGCTTAGAGAAGGTCACATCCAAATGATTTCCAATTTCACCATACAAGCCACCGAACGAATGGGTAATGCCAATGGAACTGATGTTTCTGTTAGAGCAATTATTTATATCATTGCAGGGCATGTAGCCCATCATAAACAAATCATTACCGAAAGATATTTAGAGCATGTTTGAGTTTGACCCTTCAAAGAAATATCAAAAAACTACTAAATCAAGATCCGTTATTCGATTTCAAGACTGTGATCCGCTAAAACACTTGAACAACGCCAAATACTTTGACTACTTCTTTAATGCGAGAGAAGATAAAGTTCCTAAACTCTATGGCATGCAAATGTCTGAGATATATAAGGCGTTTGATGCGATATGGGTGGTGTACAATCATCAAATAGCTTATATCCGACCGGCTGGCATGGGGGAATGGGTGAAAATATTTTCAAGAATCATTTGGCATAACCACAATACCATGGTAGTGGAATACTTCATGACAAATGACGAAGAAACTGAGTTAAAGACCATGCTTTGGACGAAGCTAAGATACGTCAATGAAAAAGGGCAGTCGACTACTCATCCGGCCAAGTTGGTGGAATTTTTATCTTCGGTGTCCTATGATGATATTGACTATGAAGATATTGATTTCGATATGCGGGTACGTCAGCTGAAAAATGAAGTAGCGAACGCTGCCATCAAAATATTCTAAAGACCTTGATTCACAAGGTTAACCGTATGCACAGCTGCAATGCCTGCGGTCTCTGTGCGCAAGACATGATCTCCAAGTGAAACTAATTCAAAATTGGATGATTTCAAGTGATCAACTTCTGCTGGAGTAAAATCGCCTTCAGGTCCTATTAAAATCAAAGCGTTCGAGTTGGGCTTTATTTTTTTTTGTAGTAAGTCTTCCGATCCAGTCTCTACATAAGCAACAAACTTGTTTTCAATGTTTTTATGGCTTTCAATGAATTGGTCAACTTTGATCAATTCGTTGATTTTGCATTTCCAAAAGTTTTTAGATTGTTTCATGGCGCTTATTGCCTTTTTTTCGAGCCGGTCTAATTTCACTTTCTTTCTTTCGCTTCTTTGAGTTTGAATAAGTGAAATCTCATTCACTCCCATTTCACAAGACTTCTCAACAAACCATTCCAATCGATCTATGTTTTTCGTAGGAGCAATAGCAATATGAACACCGTAGTTTTTAGGATCTGCAGTTTTAGTTTCAATGATCTCAAAAGTGCACTTTCTTGGGTTTGGGTCCATGATTTTTGCCAGATAGCTTTTGCCTAAACCATCCATAATTGCAATTTCATCTCCTGATTTAGCTCGAAAAACTTTGACCAGATGAGCAGACTCTTCTTGGCTGAGCGTATTGTTTTCTTCTGGATTGGGGTGATAATAGAAATTCAAGTGATTGCTTTTCGGCTAATTTAATCAAATGAAAAACTTTTTTTAAAATGAGAGGGAGGTCTAAATTGATAAATACGTAATTTTTACCTTAAAAAATGAAAAATGTAACGATTTAGGTGTTAAAATCACCTGTTCAGATAAAAAAATACGAATAATGAGCTGTGATAGATTAAAAAAGGAAGGGAATATTTATTTTTGTTCATTCAATTTGAAATATAAACTAGATACATAATATGGCACATTTAAGATTCAAAGCGCTGGATTTAGTACAATCCAGATCTAAGATTGAATTCAATTTGCCAGAAGGAAAAATCTCTGACTTCTTCGGAGAACTTGCTTTTGGTACTGAGCAGATGAGAGCATCTCTTTCATCAGATGTTTTTAAGAAAGTAGATAAAGCCATCAAGAGAGGTAAGAAAATTGACGCGGAAACAGCAGAAGCTGTAGCTGCAGCAGTGAAAACTTGGGCGATGAGCAAGGGTGTGACGCACTATACACACTGGTTTCAACCACTCACTGGTGCTACCGCTGAAAAGCACGATTCATTTTTTGATCCATCAAAAGGGTTGGAGCAATTCAAAGGAAGTGCTTTAGTACAACAAGAGCCAGATGCTTCTTCTTTCCCAAATGGTGGAATTAGAAGTACATTCGAAGCGAGAGGATATACAGCTTGGGATCCAAGCTCACCGATTTTCATTATTGATACTACGCTTTGTATTCCTACCATATTTGTGGCCTATACGGGTGAAGCGCTTGATTATAAAGCTCCATTGTTGAAATCAATGGATGCTGTAGATAGAGCCGCTACAAGAGTATGTAAGTTGTTTGATCGTAATGTGACTCAGGTAACCGCCTCATTAGGTTGGGAGCAGGAGTATTTTGTAGTGGATAAAGCATTGTATGCCGCGCGACCAGATTTGGTTATGGCTGGCAGAACAGTATTTGGACACAACCCTGCAAGAGGCCAGCAATTAGACGATCACTATTTCGGTACGATTACTCCAAGAGTATTTGAGTTCATGAAAGAATTCGAATATGAATGTCAGCGATTGGGTATTCCAGTAATGACTCGACACAATGAGGTGGCACCAGCTCAGTTTGAATGTGCGCCGATGTACGAGGAGGTTAATAAAGGAACTGATCACAATCAATTATTGAAGGATGTGATGGATAAGGTGGCTTTGAAGCACGATTTGAAGATTCTTTTCCATGAGAAGCCTTTTGCTGGATTAAATGGTAGTGGGAAGCATAATAACTGGTCTTTGATCACGGATACTGGAGTCAACCTTTTCCAACCAAGTAGTAGTGCAAGAGAGAATCTACAGTTTTTGGTGTATTTAGTTTGTACGCTAAAGGCAGTTCATGAGCATGCTGATTTGTTGAGAGCGAGTATTGCCTCTGCAGGTAATGATCATAGACTAGGAGCAAATGAAGCTCCTCCTGCAATCATTTCAGCATTTATTGGGCAACAGCTGACAAGCGTGCTTGATGAGCTAGAAAAGAATAGAGATGTAAAAGTTGACAAAGGAGATAATGTTTACATGAAATTGGGAATTGACAAAATCCCTGAAATCATACTTGATAATACTGATAGAAACAGAACTTCACCTTTCGCCTTTACTGGAAATAAATTCGAATTTAGAGCGGTAGGATCTGATGCCAATGTTGCCAATCCAATGACTGTGTTGAACACGATTGTTGCAGAGCGACTAAATCAGTTTTATACCAAAGTGACAAGTCGTATCGACAAAGAAGGAGTAGATAAAAAATTAGCCATTATAGGCGAATTGAGAGAATACATTTTGGAATCTAAAGCTATCAGATTCGAAGGAGACGGTTATTCTCAGGAATGGGCTGATGAAGCTGAAAAGAGAGGTTTGTCTAATGTGAAGGATACAGCAAGAGCGCTTGATTTTTATGTGAGCGATGCAGCTAAGGCGGTTTTTATAAACAACAAGATCATGAGTGATGTTGAAATAGAAGCACGTCATGAAATAATGTTGGAGAATTACATCATGAAACTGCAAATTGAATCTAGGGTGATGGGTGATTTGGCCTTGAATCACATTTTGCCTACTGCTATTGCTTATCAAAATAAGTTGATAAAAAATGCGCAGGGTTTGAAGGATCTTGGCGTAGATAACACAGAGGTAGTGGAGACTATCAAGCAAATATCTGAATACGCTTCAAGTGTAAAATCTAATACCTTGGCGATGATCGAAGCACGTAAGAAAGCCAATAACATTGAAGATAGTAGAGATCGTGCCATCGCCTACTGTGATGAAGTAAAAGCAGCATATTTCGATAAGATTAGATATGCAGTAGACAAATTGGAGTTGTTCGTAGATGACGAAGATTGGCCACTTGTAAAATATAGAGAGTTATTATTTATTAGATAATTTCTCCAATGGATACATATAAAAAAAGCTTCAAATATTGAAGCTTTTTTTATATCAAATTTTTCTTAATTCTAAAGGCTAGGAGCGTGTGGATTGCCTACCATATAACGCGCATCATTTGGGTTTTGTTTTTTATCCGTATAATACTTCTCTCTCTTATCACCACCATCAGATAATGGATTGTAAACTCCATATATAATTCTTCTGGTTTTATCAGAGTGATTGGGCTCGGATCGATGAGGCAACCTTTCAGTAAAAATCAAAGCATCTCCGGGTTGAGCTGGTAGCTTTTTCCAAGTGAGTGAATCCTCAATGCTTTGTTTGATTTTCTTATATTCTGGTCGGTCAGCATATGGAGCTTCCATTGGAATAATTTCTAATGAATCAAGTGGCCAATTGGGAACTACCTGTAAACAACCATTTTCCTCGGTTGCTTCATCTACACTAACTAATATGGATAGGTAAGGAGCAATCTTTGGGTCGAATGAGGAATTCTCTCCTTGCTCATAGGCCACGCCATCTTGATGAGCCGCATGTGGGCCACCACCTGGAGATTTGTAATTAATTCTTTCTTTGTATAAAACTGCAGGCTCTTGCATCAACTCTGAGATCAAAGAGGTGATCGTTTTTCCAGTGAATATTTCCTTCATGCCATCATGATAAGGAATGAAGTTTTCTACACGTGAAAGCTGACTCGGGTTATCCATTTCATAATAGGACATCCATTTGTCAATACCAGGCCCCCAATTGGATATTTCATCTATCCAAGTAGATAATTCGTTGATACGATCCTTAAAGAGTCCGGGAATATGAACATACGAGTTTTCTTTCCAAAACAGGGTTAGTGCTTTGGTATAAGTTTGTGTCATTAAGAGAAATAAGTGCACATCACTGACTAGGTAATGTAGTGTTCAAAATGCAGCTCGATTGAATTTTATAGTCGACTATTTTACGCAATCAATACAGAAGAGATACGTAAGGTTCAGTTTTTTTATTGATTAAAATAGGCAGTCATTTCTTCCATGACTTTATGCATATCATCTGGATATAAATCACCGATGATAGCCACCCTAAAGGTAGCTTTTTCAGGCATCACTCCAGGGTATATCGTAATACCTCTTTCATAAAGATAATCATGAAAGTGATCGAAGTCAAAACCCGCTTTTCCATCTAACTTTAAGGCTAGCAAAATTTTTGATTCCTGATCTAGAGGAAGTAGAGGTTTAAAACCGAGATCCAAAAGACCATCGTAAAGAATCTGCCAGTTGGCTTTATATCTTTCCCATCTTTTTTCTACACCTTCGGCCAAAGTCTCCTTTATTGCTGCCATGAATGAATAGCAAATTTGAACAGGAGGGGTGAACCTTAGTTGGTTCTTTTTCTGAAGGTTTTCCCATTGTTTATAGACATCGAAGTAGTAGCTTCTACCATTGGCTTTTAATGCTTCCTTTTGATTGTTGTGAAACAATACAAATGACAGGCCAGCCATGCCATGAATACACTTGTTAGACGAACTAAAGATATAATCTACACCCAGTTCAGAAAGTTTGTATGGATAGGCACCAAACGTACTCATCGCATCAACAATGGAAACCACGTTCAATTCCTTACAAATTGAAACCAATTCTTCAACAGGATCCATCATGCCTGTAGAGGTTTCATGATGAATAAATGCTAGATGCGTGTACTTATTTGTAGCTAATGCTTCTTTTACCTTCGTAGGCTCTGTGAAGTCTCCATATTCAAAAAGGGAGTTATAGTTGATTCCATAATTATCACAAATTTGTGTCATACGAATTCCGTATGCTCCATTCGTTAGAATCAATACTTTGTCCTCTTTACCGATTGCTGAAGTAAGTGTAGCTTCCATGGCACCAGTGCCGCTAGCTCCAAAAAGGGCTACATTGTAGTCTTTTTCTCCTTTTCCAATGGCTAATAACCCGTCACAGATGTCATGCATTAAGTTGCCAAACTCGGTTTCTCTTGGACAAATGTCATCTACTACTAATGCGTCTTTTACATTTTGAGTGGTAGTGGCAGGGCCGGGGTTGAGGAGTATTTTTCTTGTCATGGTTATGGAATTATTAGGGCAAAAATAAAGTCATTCCGATTAGATCAGAACGACTTTATATATTTTCATCTGATTTGGGATTAATTAGTTACCCAAATTTTTCATAAAATCTACTTTATTGTCGACCGGCTTGATAGTCGGTCTGCCAAGATCTTTTCTAGAACCTTTCTTTACGTTGATTTCCAACATAGATGGACCAGAACTAGCTAAGAACTTTGGCATGATCTCTTTCAATTCTTCTTCCGAAGAGGCCGTGAATGTCGATTTGTAATTACAAGCTTCAGCAATCTTTTTGAAATCTGTAGTAAAACCTACAGTAGGTTGACCACCTACAGACTCATGTGCGCCATTGTTAACCAAAATGTATTTTAGATTATCTGGCGCCTGATCTCCCACAATAGCAGCGGATCCCATATGCATCAAAAATGAGCCATCACCATCTAAACAAACTACTCGTCTGTCAGGTTTGCCGAGCGCTAAACCCAAGGCAATCTGAGAAGTGTGCCCCATATTGCCTACACAAAGAAAGTCTCTATAATGTGGCTCGTTTCTAGCTTCTCTCACTTCGAAAACTTCTCTTGAAGTTTTACCTGTGGTTGATACCATTACATCGTCATCATTAAGCTCTTCTAACAAAACCTCAATGGCACGTTCCCTTGACATAGGGTAGGTGTCAGGCTTTGCGCTCTGCAGCTTGTACGGCTCAAAAGTTTCCTTTTCTATCAATAAAATATAAGGAGCCTTTTCTTTTTGCATAAATTCAAAGGCAGTATCAATTTGCTTTTGTGCTTCGGCCATATCTTTTGACAAAATGCAATAAGGAATCTCCAATGATTGGATCATGGCCTCATTGATTCTGCCCATTTTGACATGCTGAGGCTCATCTTTCACTCCTGGGCGTCCTCTCCAGCCTACCATCAAAAGCATAGGAATAGAGTAAACATCAGGATCTGTCAAAGAAGTCAAGGGATTGATTGTGTTCCCAAAACCAGAGTTTTGCATATAAACCAAAGGAATCTTTCCTGTGGCCAGGTGATAGCCAGCGGCTATACCAATACAAGCTCCTTCATTAGCAGCGATGATGTCATTACTATTGTCAGCAACATAAGCACAGAAATCTTTCAACAAAGAGTCAGGAACTCCTGTAGAGAAATCTACGCCTTTCGATGTGACGAAATCAAAAAATTCTGCGGTCTTAAGCATGAATTAATTTGGTAAAATGGTTAAGATTTCCTTGATAGACATGCAGTACTCATCTGCTTCTTTTGAACGCTGGTGTGTCAAAATAGACTCAGCAGTTTTCTTCATGGCAGGGAAGGCACTTCTCAATAAGTGGTTGGCATAAATCACAATGCTGAAACCAGCAGCTTTCAATTCGTCTTCAGTGAATTGGTTGTATGAAGATGGTACAGAGATGACTGGCACCTTCACGTCAAATTTTTGGTACTCTTTCATGAATTCCATGATTTCTTTACCGTCTTTGTGGCGAGAGTGAATCATGATACCGTCAGTACCCGCTTCTATATACGCTTTGGCTCTTGTTAAAGCATCTTCCATACCTTTATCAGCGATTAAGCTTTCTAGTCTAGAGAAGATCATGAACTCGTCTGTTACCTGTGCTTTTTTACCAGCTTGTATTTTCTCACAGAATCCTTCGATGGTATCCAAAGTTTGCTCTACTTCAGTACCGAAAAGTGAGTTTCTTTTCAAGCCTACTTTGTCTTCAATCACTACAGCAGAAAGTCCCAATCTTTCGATGTTTCTTACCAACATAGCAAAGTGCTCCGCTACACCACCAGTATCACCATCAAGGATCATTGGTTTGGTTGTTACATCCAAGATATCATTGATCGTAGAGAACCTTGAAGTTCTGTCTACATATTCTGTATCAGGTTTGCCTTTAGCAGTAGAGTCAGTCAAACTACTTACCCACATGGCATCAAACTCACGTACTTCGCCATCGAGCTCTACTTTTGTGTCTTCCACAATTAGACCTGAAATACCGTTGTGAGTCTCCATCACTTTCACCAAATGATTGTTGTCGAGCATTCTTCTCAACATTCTTCTTCTGATGTCTGGTGTGTTTCCAATTTCTTTTAATGCTTGTCTCAAACCTGTTGAAGAAATTCCAGAAGTATATTCTGGCTCAACCAGTTCTCCACCCCACTCAGCCAAAGTTTTAATCACTCTGTCTCTAATGTGTCTTTGCGGACCAGTCTTCCAATCGTCTCCATGAACAACATAATCAGGCTTTAGAGCCTTAAGGTTTTTTTCGTAATCAAGTTCTTCCTGAGGAATGACTTCTTGTACACCCTTGATGTTTTCCAAAATTTGTTTTCTCTCATCGAAAGAAAGGAAAGGTACGCGTGCGAATTTTGATACCGCTTCGTCTGACAATAACCCGATGGTTACTTCCCCTAATTCACGTGCTTTTTCAATGATGTTGATGTGGCCGTGGTGTACCAAATCAGTACCCATACCGACATACACTTTTTTCATGCTAAACTTGATTTTAAAGTCTTAATTATTTTGAAATACATTTTGGGTCGGGTTGCAAAACTAAAAGATATATTTTGCAATCATTTACTATGACTCATAAAATTGCATTTACCCCCAAAGCAATTTTTATCTATCTTCGCCACTTTGAAAACTGAGTATTTTAAAACTACACCATGAGTAAGAATAATATCAAAACAGCGGTCATTTTAGCAGCAGGACGCGGGACTAGGTTGGGCGATCGGACTAAGGAAATGCCTAAGGGTTTTCTAGAAGTTGGAGGAGAGACTTTGATTGAAAGGTCTATTCGATTATTAAAAGATAATGGCATAGAAAAAATCGTGGTTGGTGTAGGTCACAAGGGTACTGCGTACGAAGACATTGCTGACAAGTATGATCTGACAATTTTCTATAATGATGAATACTCTACGACAGAAAGTATGTATACGTTGGTTTGTGCTGCACCGTATGTGGATGGAGAGTTTTTGCTGTTAGAATCAGACTTACTGTATGATATTTCAGCTTTGGAGACCATACTAAAATCCAATCATTCTAATGTGATTTTGGGAAGTGGCTTTACCGACTCAGGGGATGAGGTTTATTTACACGGTTTTGAAAATGGGGACTTTCGATACTTGTCACAAGATGGCAATGACAAAATCAACGCTTACGCTGAGCTGGTAGGTATTTGTAAGTTGAGTCTGAATTTTTATAAGAAAATGATCGCTCTTCCAACCATTAAAAAGATGAAATATGAATATGCTTTCAATGTTTTATCTCCTAAGGAAGATATTTTTATTGAAAAACAATCAGATTTAGTCTGGTGCGAAATCGATGACGAAGATCACCTCAATCGAGCATTGACTAAAATTCTACCAAGACTCAGCAATTAATCCTCCTTCTCGTACCAATAACCGGTAGTCCGATCTCTACGTCCGTTGCTACCCAGGTAGTTGTAAATGTGTTTTAGATAGGCCACAGGTTCTGCCGGAATGAATGTGTCTTGTCCTAAGAATTTGGCAGGTTTGACAGGTAAGGCCAGCTCTTTGTTGTACGGCGTCCGCTCAGCTATATAATGACTGTTTTCATAGGATGTCAGTGTACCATCTTTATCCTCATAGAAATAGATATCGGCATCGAACCCTTTGTAATTGAAATAGAGTTTAGGTCCTCGATGTCGGAATGAAGTGTCGTACAGCTTAAAGCCTTTCGGTAAGTCATCTCTTTTACTCCAAATTTTTTCAAATTCTTCTTCATGGGCGCCAAAGTCTACGTCAATATCATGGGGTAGGATGGCTTCTTCTCTGTGATAGCCCAAAAGAGTGCCAAAGTCAATCCAATAGACTGCGCCGGTCTTTTGCATGTATTCATTTGTGACTTTAAAAAGCTCTTCTAAGATTTCAAGCTTTCTGTTTGTGTAATTACCTGGGAGAGTGGTAAGGAATACATTGATAAAGCGTTGAAGTTTTTGTATGATGGATGAAAGATTCATAGTTTTGCGCTCAATTTTAATCGTGCAAATCAAACAAAATTTGAGCAATTCGAATCAGTCTATTGATATTGTTTATACCTGGGTGAACGGAGATGATCCTGTTTATATAGAAAGGTGTCAGAAATTCGCTGAAAATTTGGATGATGTGAATCCTGAAAGATTCAGAGATGTGTACGATATGATTAAATATAGTCTGCGTTCAATTGAGAAATTTGTACCCTGGGCCGGCAATATTTATATACTCACTCAGAAGCCTCAGATACCAGAGTGGTTAAACCCTGATCATCCTCGAATTAAGATCGTGCATCATGAAGATATTTTCGATCAGGAGTATTTACCGACTTATAGTTCCAGCGTAATTGAAAGTTATCTTGATAAGATACCAGGCTTGTCAGAGCACTTTCTTTATATGAACGATGATTTTCTTTTTGGTAATGAAACGCCGCTAGAGGCATTCATGTCAAAAGAAGGAAAGATCAATGTATTTGGCACATTGTTCGGGGAAAATCCAAGCTGGAGGATTTATGAAGCTAAGAATGATATTATTGGGTTGGGATTGGTAGAACATTGCCCCCTTCTAGTGAAAAAAGAGTATTGGGATAATATGTATAAGCTCTGGCCGGATAAGACTCATGAAAAACGGCTGCATCGTTTTAGGCAAGACGATGATTTTATGGCTTATAAGCTCTACAAATATTATATGCTGAAATATCAGCGTAAAACATGCCGGCCAGTAAATGTATTTGAATTGAAAAAATGGCAAATCTTTCATAAGATCACCAACAACTTTTCGAAGCAACAAAGAGCTTTTGAAAGAATCAATAGGGTACAACCCAATTTTTATTGTCTAAACGATGATCAGAAAGACAACCCCAATCAAAAAGTAGTAGAATTGGTTCAAGAATTTTTAAAGAATTACTACCCAGAAAAGTCCTCTTTTGAAAAGTAAAGCATCTTTTGCGGCAATAAAAAACATCAAATGAAAATAATCAAATTATTAATCCAGTCGTCCAAGCTACTGTTTATTGTAGCTGTAATAACTAGTGCTTTGACTGGGTTGTGCTCCTCTTTTCTTATCAAAATGATTGTAGAGTCAATAAACACTTCGAACTTTCAAGCCGGTGATTTTAAATTTCAGTTTGGCATGTTGTGGTTGAGTTATGGAGTGCTGGCTATTTTATCTTCATTTGCTATTTCTAAACTAAGCCAAGGTATAATTCACAAACTTCGTATTTCTTTATCTACAAAGATATTACAGGCTGATTTTCAGCAAATTGAATTTAATCAAGACAAAATATTCCCAATTCTTACAGAGGACATTAAATCGATATATCATGGTATAGATCGATTGCCTAGCGTAACTACTGGTTTGGCAACAGTTTTAGGAGTATTAGGATATATTGTATTTCAGCACCCTACATTAAGTTTAGCTGTTTTTTGCCTGTTTTTTGCAGTGTTTTTGCTCACAAGGTTGTCTCTACCATTGATCAGAAGCTATCAGGAAAAATCAAGAGTGCTGTGGAATGATATTTTTAAAATATTTGAAGGCCTTACTTATGGGATAAAGGAATTATCAATCAATAAGAAGTTTAAAGACTTTTACCTTAATAAGGTGATTGAAGACACGAGTAAGGAGCAAAACAGGTACATGGTGAAGGAAAGCGTTGTTGTGGCCATTGCTTCCAAGTCTGGAGATATGGTGCTTTTGTTAGGTATGGCTGGATTGGTCGTTTATATATATGCAAGTGGTTTTGTTCAACCTTCTGTATTTGGTGAATTTTTGACTTTGGTTCTTTTTATTATGGCTCCATTGTCAACAGTGTCTGGTTGGTTTAGCAATATGAAGAGAATAGAAGTTGCCTTAGAGCAAATTAGTAGTACGGGTATTGATTTAGAATCTTCAGCCGTCCCGGTAGAACCTGAGTTGCTGATCGATACCAAAGACGGCGATGTACTTATTGACCTGAAAGGCATAAAGCATGAATACTATAATCCAGATGAGGATGAACATTTTGAGCTCGGCCCGATTGATTTGAGCATTAAAAGAGGAGAACTAATATTCCTTTTAGGGGGAAATGGTAGTGGAAAGACAACGCTGGCTAAGATGATACTTGGATTATACCCGCCAAAAGAAGGAGATATTTATTATTCTGGTCAAAAAATCAATGATGCCAATAGGGAAGATTATAGGAGTAAATTTTCAGCCACTTTTGTGGACTCTTATCTGTTTGAAAATATTACTCATATTGAAGGTGACGCTGTTCGTAAAAGAAGTGAGGGGCTGTTGAATACCTTGGAGATGACCAAAAAAGTAAAAATTGAGGATAATAAATTTTCTACTACACGGTTATCAGAAGGTCAGAAAAAAAGATTAAGTCTAATCAATGCTATTCTAAAGGATACGGACATTTATTTGTTTGATGAATGGGCAGCAAATCAAGACCCACATTTCAAAAAGATATTTTACGAGATCATTCTGCAAGACTTGAAGAAAGCCGGAAAAACAATCATAGTAATTTCTCATGATGAGCAATATTTTGATCGAGGAGATCGAGTGATAAAACTCATGGAGGGTCAGCTGGTCTAGTATGGTTGCAGGTAATACCATACTTACAGCTGCAGACGCTTTTTACTTTCGAACCTTTTGTCAGTTTGTCTATTCCTTCAAGGTTAACAAGGAATATGAAAATAGCCAATTGATTTGTTATGATTTAGGTTTTACAGAAGAACAAAAAACTCACCTGGACAGTGTATTGAGAAAAGTGCCGAATCTCGCGGTTCGAAAATTTGATTTTTCGAAATATCCTGAATTTGTCAAGCTTGAACACAAGACCTATTCATTCAAACCCATTATTGTTAGGGAAGTATTTGAGGAGCAAAAGGGCAACTTACTTTGGTTAGATAGTGCTACCATTTTAAGCAAGTCTCTAGACTATGTTTGGGAAGAAATTGATACGCATGGCGTTTATGCGCCTATTGGTGGCTCAGGGACTTTGAAAGAATGGACGGTGCAGGCTACATTGGATTATATGGATGTACCCGAATCATTTTATCTCAATAGAAACATTTGTGGTTGCATGTGTGGGTTTGGTTATCATAACCCAGATGTTAGAGAGTTGGTCTTGGAATGGGAAAAATATGCTTTAATTTATGAGTGCATAAAGCCTAAAGGAGCAAATCGGGAAAATCATCGAGATGATCAATCATTGCTGACCATATTGCTTTATAAATTCCAGAAAATCAAATCCATACACTTAACAAAAGATGAAGTTAATATCAGCTCAAAATACCCGATTCGATATTTGAGCGTTAGGAATAAACTAAATCCAAACTTTCCATACAATCTAGATTGGTTATCCGTTTTTTATTTCAATCTTCGCAAGAAAATAGATATCCTGATTAATAGGGTTATTTCATGAAAATTACACATATAGCAGCAGTTGGAATAGTCTTTCTTTCCATTTTATGGTTCACTACATTTAGTGTGATGGCCTTGGTTTTAGGACTGGTATTTTTCTTTTTACTATGGTTGAATACTTTCAATTATTTGTCTGGTAAAAATTTTTTATTGGACATCTGGCATTACTATTCTACGACTAGTAAGTCGCTTCAATATTGGGATGACTTTTGCGAAACAAACAAGAATAAATCAGATGTGATAGTTTCTTTGTCTACCATTCCGAGTAGGATATCTGAGATTGTTCCTACACTTAAAAGCTTGCTAGCACAAAAAAGAGCACCTAAAAAAATCCATCTTTATGTTCCTGAATTGTCAATGCGAGAGCAGGTGGGGTATAACATTCCAAAGGAAATTGAAGGTCTGAAGTGTTTGGAAGTAATAAGGACTGAAAAGGATTGGGGGCCAAGCACAAAATTTATTCCAGCAGTCGAGACACTTTTTCCAGATCAAAAGATATTGGTGGTGGATGACGATAATATGTATCCCAGAAATATGCTAAGAGATTTCGATAAAGCTTCCGATGATAACCCAGACTGGATGTTGACATCTAGTGGTTGGAGAGTTCCTGAAGATTTGGTGGACAGAGATTCCACTTTCTGGGCAAACGTTAGACTTCAGGCCCCGGTTCCAGTACCTACTACTAGAGTTAATGATTATTATCCTATCGACATTGTTCAAGGCTATTCAGGTTTCTTGATACGTCCCCGTTTTTTTGATCTTGAAGAATTGAAGAATTACCCCGAGGAACCAATTGCTTTGAAGTATGTAGATGATGTTTGGGTAAGTGCGCATGCAAAGGCCCCAAAATATGTGCTTCCATCCAGAAGATTTTGCTACACGCCTTTTTGGAAGACAGACTTTTTTAAAGCCAATAGTCTGGCGTCTATCAATAATCATGGGAAGGAAAACGATGAGGATAGGAATAACTCGATTGCATTGAGATACTTTAAGGATAAGTGGAGTAAATAATATTTGGCATGTCCAATTTATTTGAGAAGGTGAGCATAATCCAATATTTCAAATATCTATTTGGATTGATGCTGTTTGTGGTCATCTGCCTTGCTCTATTTAGAAAGTTCGATCATGATGAGTTTGAAGCAGTTCACACGTCTTGGAAAATAATCAACGGGGAAGTCATCTATATTGATTTTTTTCAACATCATCACCCTTTATTTTATTATTTCATTGCACCTGTGATATGGGTGGTAGGGGAAAACACAGAAACCTTATTGGTGCTTCGCATGATAATGTTTGGCTTGTATTTGTTGATGATATATGTACTATATCATTTTACAATGCAAATTTCAAATGACAAAAAAATTTCTTGGTTGAGCATATTGATGTTAGTATGTATGACCATGTTTAGCAATAAAGCCATTGAAATTCGTCCTGATGTGCCACAAGTATTGCTAGGAATAGTAAGCATACTTCTTTTATTTCAATCGAAGATTGAGCCTGGAAAATTAAGGAAGCTTTCTTTTAGTGCGATTTGCTTGGGCCTGTCGTTTCTTTTTTTGCAGAAAACAGTTTTCATAATGGCGACCATTGGATTGGTTCAGGTGTTTTGGGTTTATAAAAATGATTTTAATTGGAAGCAACTGGTTCTCTATTGGTTGGTTTTTTGTTTAACAATTAGTCCTTATTATATCTATTTAATTCTATCTGATCAATTCGAAACTTATTGGTTTTATAACTGGTATTTGAATATGCATTTTGAGGGAGGTTTTTCGCCATTTAAAACAATTATAGATTCGTTTTATTATAATCATTTCATATGGTTTTTTGGAATAGCAGGATCTGTAGTATGTGTGAAAAAGAAAAGAATGGATGCCTCTCTTTTAGGACTTCTTTTATTTCTTACTGTATTTTTTGTTAGATCTCCGTATAGGCAATATTTCATGCCATTTGCTCCTTTTCTTTGTGTAATGGCAGCCATAGGGATGTTTGAGTTTCTTAAATTCAAGCAGTTAAAGACGATTGTTTCCCTGATAGTGATCGTTCCTTTGATTTACCTTATTTGGACAATTACGATATATCAAAATAAACCACAATTGGATAAGATTGAATGGGTGACATCACAGACCAATTCTTCGGACTGCATCTATGATGGAGATATATATTTTAATTTGTTTAGAAAAGATATAGATTTTTTCTGGTACAGTACTGAGCCGGGTAGAGGTGGGCTGGGAACATATAAAAAATTAAAGCCTTATTCCTATAATATATATAGTGCCATAGAGGAATATAAACCCAAAATTATATCTGACACTTTTATTGATACCTCAAATAAGATAATTGAGAAGAACTATAATCAGTCGTCAGTATATCCAGAGCTGTATGTGCGTCAACAATAATTGATTTAGCGATTGACAAAGTAGGAGAGAGAAAGCTTCAAAAAGAAATTATCCGCATCGTTATCTTCAAACAAAAAATTGTTTCTGTAATTCCAATAGAACTGAGGGTTGATACTGAAATTATCAAACATACGAACGTAATCTATGCCTACAGTTATTTCATAGTCGGTTGGTTCATCTTCTACTCCAGCATATGCATTGACCAAATAGTCGTCATTAAATCTCATTCTTTGAAAAGTAAACCCCATTTTACCTTTCGGGTTGTAGAAATTTGCCCAAATAATATCTGAATTGGATCCCGGTCCAATTCCAGCACCTATAATTTGCCCGTTATGAGTGTATCCATTGTCTACTACACTGTGTACATAGTAGGTGGCACTTATGCCTGGATACGTGATTTGCAGTTGATTGCTGCTTAAAGTGGTGTTTTCATAGTTTATTTCCAAAAGTTTTCCATTATCAAGGTCAAAGGTTTTTGTTAACCCAATGGTTCTTGCTCTAGTTCGATCAGGATGTTCTAAAGCATCCATAATACTACCGAAAAAATCATTTCGCGCATATTCAAGATACATATTCAAACCTACTTGTGGAAATGCATATTCGAGTACAAAAGAAAACATCTGATCATATTCATCATTTTTTTGTAGACCCTTGTGTGTGTTTCTAAAAAACGCATTAAAAAAGTCTTTAGCAGATAAATCTCCTTCAGCCCATCTGGTATACATAATTCTGTTGAGTCCGAATGTGAATCCTTTTATAAAACTGGGTTGATAGCCCAGGGTGAATCCGGTAATATAGTGCCTGTTATTTTCTGCGATATCATCAAAGTAATCTGATTTGGACAATGCACCCCAATACCATTTAAATTCAAGCGCCCCAATTTTTGTTTGGGCTGGTCTTGCTGTTCCTAGGTCGATGTGAGGGAACCCCCCAGCATTTTTACTCATAATGATTGGGTTGTACCTTGAGGGACCCCAAGAAAAATTGGCTGTAGAAAACCCTAAAGTTGCATTTTTATAAATCAGTCGAACTTCAGATTGCCCCCAATCAAATTCGTAGTTGGCTTCGTTTCCATAGCGCATAACCCAGTCAATAGGTCCTTCGGCGGGATATGAATAGGGGTTCTTGTTAAGTCCTAAATTGGGGATATGAAAATCTTTATTTTGAGCATACCAAACAACTGGAGCAAAGGTGAAATGAAGAATGCCAATGTTTCCACCTACACCAGCTGTTAGAGACATGTTAGAACCTCTTCCATTCCATACTGGCCCATCGTTATACCCTCTTGGGTACGCTGTGCTTAAAATGTAGGAAAACCTTGGGTCTAAAATGTAAAAATTATTCTTTTTAACATCTCCAAAATCAAGATCAAAATAGTCGCCCCAGATGTTCCAGTTCAATGAACTGTCACTGCTGTAGGGTTCCATTATTGACGGCCTAATTATTATTTGTTTGGGAGATAGGTTAGGATTTTTTAAAGTAAGTGTTCTATAGTAATTTTCAGTATAGTCACTTGGATAAAAAACTTGAGCCGATGTGTTATGGGCCAAAGAAAATAGTATGAGTCCAATAAATAAAAAACTTTTCTTCGTGATCATAATTTCATAATTGGCTTTATTGTTTAACACTATTGATTGAGAATGTCTTTTACATCACCTTCTTCCTGATATTCTGTATCTGTATTGATCTCCCAAAGATTTACATTTTGTCCATCAGTAATGTTGTCTGCAGCCAGGAGACCCATGAGAATTGAATGATCTTGATTGTTGTATTTGAACGATCCATATCGTCCGATAGGAACTAATTTATCAATACTATCTATATAGTTTTCTAGTATTTTAAGAGGTTCCTGATAGCCAGTTTCATATACAGGGTAGCATCTAGGTATTTTTATAACTTTTGAATTTAAAACGTCCATCGATGTAGGAATTAAATCTAGTTTTTTAATCTCCTCTTTAGCGATTTGAGTAAGTTCGTCATCAGCGATGGACCAGATATCATCCTGCTCAAATGCCCAAAACTCTAAACATATAATTGAGGTTTTTTTATCTCCATAAAGCGTGGGACACCAATTTCTAAAATTAGTAATTCGTCCATGTTTGACATCCGGAGAATGAACGTAAATCCAATTATCTTCGAACAAGTCAATGCCATCTATCTCTAAATAAACAAGTATGGTGTTTCTGAAATAGAGTTGGCTCGCAGCATCTTTTACATTTTGTGGCGTACGATCCAGTCCTT
This sequence comes from Reichenbachiella sp., assembly GCF_033344935.1. Classification (NCBI taxonomy): domain Bacteria; kingdom Pseudomonadati; phylum Bacteroidota; class Cytophagia; order Cytophagales; family Reichenbachiellaceae; genus Reichenbachiella; species Reichenbachiella sp. Next base: position 2,540,732 of record NZ_JAWPMM010000001.1, read on the forward strand.
TAATGAGCGTGGTAAATGGCATAGTTGAAATGACAAAGTCAGCTTGAGCCTGTCCGCCATCGGAAAGTTCGATGCCATTAGCTATGTTGGATTCATTAACTAAAACTCTTTTTACAGGTTTATTCAAATGAATGGCACCTCCATTTTTCTTAATTCGTTCAGCACACTTTTCATAAAGTAAACCCGTACCATATTTGGGGTAAGAGAATTCGTCAACTAAGGTTTTATGCTTATTCCCGGCATTACCTTTTATGGCTGAAATAACTGCTCCAATCAAGGACAAGGTTTTAATTCGCTGCGCAGCCCAGTCGGCATCAATTTTTGAGCATGGAATGCCCCAAAGCTTTTCAGAATAACTTTTAAAGAATATTTCATAAAGCTTTTTACCAAATCTATTAGTCACCCACGCCTCAAAAGTCACTGGATTTTTAATGGGGTTAAGACGTTGAAGTATATAATCCCAAAGAATGCGAATAATTGTAAACGGATTGAGATTGAATAGGACGTTTGTGAATTTTAGCGGATACTGAAAGAATCTATTTTTATAATAAATACGGGTCAGTCGATTAATAGCTGTGTATTCACCGTCTAATATCTCGGTGAAAAATTGATTGATTCTTTTTTCCTTGGAAAAAAACCTGTGAGGCCCCAAATCTACCCTTTGACCCCAAAGGTCAAAACTTCGAGACATTCCTCCTACAAATTCACTTGCTTCGTATATTTCAACTTCTACACCCTTTTTTGATAGTGCGTAAGCGCAGCTTAATCCAGCCGGGCCGGCTCCAATGATGATTATTTTCACGTTTTTCAGGGTGTAAATTGATGTACTCTTCGTCTATTGATAAGAAGATGCAAAGGTATAGTTAGATCACGAGACTGACAACAGCGCAAAGTCCGAGGAAGTTGGATTCGGTAAGCTTATAGTATAATTGCTAAGTCAGTTTGTAGGAAGAAAGTATTTTCAAATGAATGTGATTACCAATCTACTTTTCTTAGTAGGTCAAGCATGCTTTCGTCCACGATCTCATTGCATCCTGCATTCTTTTCATCGAATCCAGATCTTCCTACCGGTCGACCTCCAGAAACATTTTGCCGAGACATGTACTCCTCGAGAGATTTAGTGTAATAATGGTTGATTCGCCAGCCTATATTGTCTTCCTCTTTTAGCATTTCACCTAATTTGTACCATTTGTAGTGCCACCAATGTGCGCTATAAGCGAAACGATTACTCGAAAGAAAATCTCCATTGCCCAAATCTTTATGGTCAGAATAGTTCTTCTCTCTTTTGGTATAAGCTTCTAGGACTGATTGATCTGGTTTTGTATCATAGCCATTGTACCCAAAATTGATTCTAGGAACCTTAACTCCTTTGATCTTTTTTGTATCTAAAGTCTTTAACCAATCGGTTAAATTATCCTTTCCATTAAGAGGAAATAGGAACTCATCTACATCTATTTTCATCAACCATTGAAATTCAGTCCGATAAGTTTTGGCAGCATGGGCAAAACCCATATGGTTTTTATTTCGCTGATACCATTTTGTAGCGCCATCATACTTAGTCCCATCCCATTGAGTCCAAGGGTGACGTGTTACATAACCTTTTTCTTCGTATGGCTTTAATATAGATTTGGCTTCCTCGCCTCCATCCTGATCGTAGAGGTAGAAATGATTGACTCCAACTTTGATATGATAATCCAACCAGTTTTTCAGATATGGATTTTCATTTTTGAAGTTTACTGCAAAGGCTAAAAAATGCTTTTTACTCATGATTGTTTCAGCGATAATACGAAGTAACCCAACATTTGTTCGGATTAAATATTAAAAACGAAATTACTAATTATTCTTATTCGATGGCTTAGTTTTGCCCGGGTTTTTAAGAAAATTACTGAGCCTTATATATTACATGAAAGTTGTAACCATTGCCACTGATCACAATCATCATCTAGAGCGTCTTCTTGTTTCTGCTAGGCATTTTGGAATTGATATTATTCAATTAGGGAAAGGACGAAAATACAAAAGTCATAATGATAAGACGAGATGGTTGCTGGAGTATTTTGAAGGTTTGGATGATGATGAAATTGTTTTATATACGGATGGTTATGATAGTGTTTTTCTATCAGATCTCAAGTATATAGAAAGAGAGTTTCTTGCCATGAATCACCCATTCGTGATGGGGACGGAGCAGAACTTCAATTGTGATGCATCTCCATTGGCTAAACTAGACTTCTACTTAAGTTATCCAAAAGGAAAGAAGCCATACAGATTCCTTAATGCTGGAGGTTATATTGGACGAGTCGGATATGTAAGAGATATGTTGCTGCGCGTTGAGAAGGATGGTGAGAATGATCAGGATATGTTGAATCAATACTATTCTAAAAATCATGGTACCATTAAACTCGATCACGATCAAAAAATATTCAGTTGTATTGCAGGAAGGTCAGGTATGGAAGACCATGACTATATGTTGGATGCTGATGGTAAAATTCGAAATACAGTTACGGGTTCATATCCGGCAATACTGCATGCAGCGGGTAAAAATTTTTATGGACTCTATAAAGTAATCAGTCAATTAGGTTTTTTTCCAGAGGAGACGTTTAACGAGAGAGAGATTAAGCAATATGAAAAATCAAGATTTTGGAATAAACTTACAGCCCACACTACTAGGGATAATTATTTGTTTCATGCAATTCTCAAGGCCGTAGTTGTAATAGGTTTTGGAGTTACATTGTATTCTTTGATTTCACTGATCTATTGAATAAGATTAATTTACGATTTATATGAAAATTTCAATAAAGTATTATTTCGAGATCTTACTGGGTAAGGTGCTTAGCAGTCAGCCTAACGTCAGGAGCTATTCTCGATCGAATGAAATTCACACTGTGCAAAACAGAATAGCATCCGTGAATGTTCATCATCCTACTGCACTTTGTAAGATCATGAAACAAGAAAATAGTGATAAAGGAATTGCCAGGCATAACTATACTACGGTATATCATGCGTTGCTGTCAAATATGAGGCAGAAACAAATGGTTATGTTTGAAATGGGTATTGGCACCAACAATACGTCCTTTGCCTTTAATATGGGGAAGAATGGGACGCCCGGAGCTTCTTTGAGAGGATGGCAACGCTATTTTGAAAACTCAAGAATATTTGGTGCGGATATAGATGAAGGTGCACTTTTTGAGGAAGATAGAATTAAGACCTATTTCTGTGACCAGTTGGATGCAGAGGCTATTGCTGATATGTGGAGCAAAATTAGTCTCCAGGGGAATAAAGAAGCGGATATAATTATTGATGACGGTCTTCACACTTTTGAGGCAAATGTTTGTCTATTTGAAAACTCGATTGGTAAATTAGCGAAGGGTGGATGTTACATCGTAGAAGATGTTACATTGGTTGATTTGGCCAAGTGGGAACAAAAAATTCAAGATGATTATATTGAGAAGTTTCCCGATTTAACATTCTTAGCTATTGAAATTCCAAATAGACCACTTAGAGATATTCAAGATAACAATGTCGTGGTTGTTTTCGATGCAAAGAGGTTTGCATAACTGAGATAGTATATTTGGGTTTGTTAAATATATCCCCACTCATAAGTGATGGACCAAACAACATCGCCACCCATACTATCTCCTTCTTCTATGATATAGTCAACTGACTCTCCATCTTGAAAAACTTCGAATTCAATAGTCCATCCGTTCGAAGTATCACAAGTACTGCACATAGCATTGACCAATTTGATTTCTACAATCGGGTCTACAAGATTGTTGATGAATGGATTAAGATCAAAGTTGATGTCTTGTTTTAATTGCCCTCGGTCAGAGGCTTGTTTGAACACTAATTCCCCATTTACAAAAACCTCGACCCAATCATCTATTGAATGAAATAGGATTGCATTTTTAGCAGGTTGTGCATTTGAAATACAATAAGAAACCAAAACAAAAATGAAGGTAAGTGCTGATGTCTTTGAGGTAATTTTCATAATTATATTATAACTATTGGTTCAAACTATCAGGAGCTTTACAAATACTATTCCAACTTGTGAAAGTTGAGTAATTATAAGTTTTGAGAAGCACTTAGTTTGGTTGAGTCAACTGGTTCTGCTGGTACAAAAGTACAAATTGTTTTGCTTTAGGGCCAAGTGCTTAGTTAGATTCTAATTGATTCAGTACGCAGTGCTAATTTGATATAAAAAAAGCACTTACAAATTAATGTAAGTGCTTGATTATCAGCGGAACGGACGGGATTCGAACCCGCGACCTCCTGCGTGACAGGCAGGCATTCTAACCAGCTGAACTACCGCTCCTGACCTCATTTTCGGTACTTATTTCCCTCAAATGCGATGCAAAAGTAGAGGCAATAAATCTATTATGCAACAACTAATTCAGAATATTTTAAAATATTTTCATTCGATTTTTTTTAGTCATGAAATATCAGATTTCAGTTAGTAACTAACCGGTTCAATATCAGGACATTTCCCTTTTTTGAAGACGAAGTTTCCATATTAATTTGAATATCAGCAACCATTCAATTATCTTCAATCTCAATTGTATCATACATTAATACCTACTAAATATCATGTCTGAATATTACTCTCGACGAAACCTTGACTTTCTACTTAAAGAGGTGTTTGACCTTGAGTCACTCCTAAAACTTGATGACTATAAAAAGCATGATTTGGACGGGGTGAAAATGATTTTGGATGCCGCCGGTCAATTGGCTGATAAAGAAATGAGGCCTTTCAATCAAGAGATGGATCGCCAGGATCCTCAATTGGAGGGCGGAAAAGTGAAGGTGCATCCACAGATTAGAAAATTGCTAAAGAAATTTGGAGAGGGTGGATGGATTTCTGCGAACGCCAATGAAGAAGTAGGGGGGCAACAGTTGCCTATTTTAGTGTCATCTTGTGCACAGTTTATCTTCGGCGCTGCTAACTACTCTGCTAGTGTTTATCCTTTCTTGACGGCAGGTGCTGCGCGTCTTATTGAGGAACATGGGTCGGAGCAACTCAAGAATACTTATGTTCCAAAGTTGTATAGTGGAGCATGGCAAGGAACTATGGCCATGACAGAGCCTGATGCAGGCAGCTCACTTTCTGATGTGAGGACTTCAGCTGAGCCTCTTGACGATAACGGCACGGTATATAGCATACAAGGACAAAAAATATTTATTTCTGCAGGAGATCATGATGCAGTAGGTAATGTGGTGCATTTAATGCTAGCAAGGATTAAAGGAGCTCCAGAGGGCACTAAAGGGTTGTCATTATTTGTGGTCCCACAAAAGAGATTTACTGAGGATGATCAAGTGGTAATGAATGATGTGACTACTACAGGATTGTATCATAAGATGGGTTACAAGGCGGCTCCGATTGTTCACTTAAGTTTTGGAGAAAAGAAGCGCTGTTTTGGATACCTGATAGGAAAGGCAAATGAAGGCCTTTCTTATATGTTTCAAATGATGAATGAGGCTAGAATTGGCGTAGGGCTCAGTGCAGCTTCTATTGGTTCTGCAGCATATTACGCCTCTTTGAACTATGCAAAGGAACGACCTCAAGGTCGAAAGCCAGACGAGAAAGATCCTGCATCACCTCAGATTAATATCATTGAGCATAGCGATGTACGCCGCATGCTGTTTTTTCAGAAAGCAATTGTTGAAGGTTCACTTTCTTTATTGTTGCAATGTGCACATTATGCGGACATGGCGAAGGCTGGGAAGGAAGAGATCAAAGAGATTTACAGGCTGACGTTGGACCTATTAACACCCGTGGCTAAAAGTTATCCAAGCGAAATGGGCATATTGTCAACCTCTGCCGCTATTCAGATACTTGGAGGTGCTGGCTATTGTAAGGATTTTCCTTTAGAGCAATACTTCAGAGAGATGAGAATTCATACCATTCATGAAGGTACTACAGGTATTCATGGAATTGATTTGCTTGGGCGAAAAATCATCATGGGTGGTGGTATTGCTTTCAGAGCGTTTACGGAAGAGGTTTCCAAAACGATCAAAAAAGTGAAACTGGAAGTCCTGGAGTTATCAAAGTATGGGGAGAAATTGAATGATGCTTTGTTTAGACTTCAGAATATCACTATGAAGCTTTCTACAATCGCCATGAAGGAGAAAAAAGAAGTTTTCTTAATGGATGCAACACTTTATCTGGAGTTGTTTGGCGTAGTTGCTATTGGCTGGCAATGGCTATTGCAAGCGATACCCTGTCAAATCGCGGTGAATGAAAATAGGGGAGATGAGTTTTACAATGGTAAGTTACACACCATGCGTTATTACTTTGAGTATGAACTACCGAAGACAGAGGCCATTATAGCTAGATTGAATAGTTCAGATCGCTTGCTTCTTGAAATTGACAGCAAAGACATTTTGTAAAATACAGACCTTTTTCAGTATAAGCGATATTTCACCCGCTTCACTCTTTTCTTGTGTTTATCTCTTTTCGGATGGTAGGCAAAGATTCTTTTCTTTGGTTTTACTACTGTGATTTTTGAGCTGCTGCTACAGCTTGAAAAAGAGAGACCTGCAATAAAAATAAAAGCAGATAATAGGATTGAAAATAATCGGTTCAAATGAAAATAGAATTAAAGGTGCATAAAAAAAGCCTCATAATTTGAAGCTTTCTGTGTTTCTTATTTCTGAATAAATCAGCCCCGCATTAGGAGATTTTTTCAAGCACTTCTTTAGGGAAAGTGATTTTGTAAACGGTATCCAGAGAATTACTAAAAAGCTGAAACTCTTCTTCTCCGAAAGTAAGGTCGGGGGCGGGGTCCTCCAAAGCATTGAGCTCGAACCCTCTATCTCTCATTTCCGGGAGAATTTTAATAATGATTCTTTGCCATGCTAAAGGCGTTATGCTCTTATTGCACCAATTCTTCAATGTCAAAACCTTAATCTTCATACGGAGCCGCTTTTATACTGCAAATATTGTTAAATTAAATCTTAATTCCCATAACCATAATGTCATCGGTCTGTTTTTCTTCACCTTTCCATTCGGTTAAAACTTTTTCAAGCATATCTCTTTGCTTGTCCATGGGTTTATCCAGACCTGCTTCAATACTTTCGGTCAGTCTGGCTACTGTAAATTTCTTATTGCCTGGGCCACCAAATTGATCCTGGAAGCCATCAGAGAACATGTAGAATGATGTTTCTCCTTTAGTATAGGAAAGTTTATGCGTAGTATAGTTTCTTTCTTGATCTAAATACCCTCCCAATGAAATTCTATCTCCTTTGACGGTCTTTATTTTTCCATTCTCAGAGTAAAGTAGATTCTGTTGTGCACCAGCAAAGTATATATCAGAATTGTCTTCATCAATAATCATGATACTAGCATCCATCCCATGATGATTGTTGTTCTCAGACTGATTGAGAATGTCTTGGATGCCAATATTCAAATTGTCTAAAATTTCACCGGCATCTGTGATTTCATGCTCGTAAACTATTTGGTTGAGTAGAGATTCGCCAATCATACTCATCAATGCACCAGCCACGCCATGTCCTGTACAATCCACAGAAGCTATGAATTTATAATTAGCTTCTTCTGATTCAAACTCAGCAAACCAGTAGAAGTCACCACTAACCACATCTAGTGGCTTGAACAATATAAAGAAGTCGGTAAAAGCTTCTTTAATAGTTTCTGGAGACATTAGCATAGCGTTTTGAATGGTCATAGCATATTTAATACTATCCATCAGGCGCTTGTTCACCTCTGCTAGCTCTTTTGTACGTAGCTCAACTTTTTCTTCAAGTCCACTATTAGCTTTCTCTAGTTGGCGAATCAGCTTCATTTTATCACTCTTCAATTCATAGGCTTCCAAAGCTTTATCAATGGTAAGCTTCATTTCGCCTTTGTCCCATGGCTTTGTGATGTATTTGTAAATACCGCATTTGTTCACGGCCTTGACAATCGCCTCGATATCCGCGAAACCAGTAAGGATCATGCGGATAACATCTGGAAATTCCGGAAGTACCTTTTCCAATAATTCTGTACCAGTCATTTCAGGCATTTTCTGGTCAGTGATAAGACATTGGATGTCATGCTCTCTGAGCATTTCTATCGCTTCATGTCCGCCAGGGGCAGTCAAGACATTATACTCTCTTTTAAATGCCATTCTGAAGATTCGAAGGTTGCTTTCTTCGTCATCTACATAAAGAATAGTGTACTTCTTTTTGCTTTTGACTGCTGTATCTTCAACTGGAGTTTGAACTTCTTCCATGTGTTAGTTTACTTCTAAAATTATGCTTTTTGAGATTCGGAAACTTTTTCCTCTTCAGAGGATTTATCCATGTGCTTTGGAATCAAGATAGAGAACTCTGTTCCTTTTCCTTCTTCACTATTACAGTAGATGTTTCCGCCGTGCTTTTCTACGATACCAAATGTAATAGACATTCCGAGACCAGTTCCAATACCAACAGGTTTGGTAGTAAAGAATGGTTCAAAAATTCTTCTTTTCACTTGCTCTGACATTCCAGCTCCGTTATCCTTGATTTTGATCATGACGTGTTGATCCTGATTTTCAGTATATAACTGAACTTCACCATCTTTTCTATCATCTGGAATAGCTTGAATACCATTATTGAGGATGTTCATGAATACCTGATTCAGCTGACCAGGGAAACAGTTGATGTCCTCAATGGAATCATCATAGAACTTCTTAATGTTGATTTTGTTTTTAGTTTTATTACGAAGAAGTACCAAGGTAGCATCCAATGCATCGTTAACATTGGCTGGTTTCATTTCCTCTTCATCCAATCTCGAGAATACTCTCAATCCTTTTACAATCTCAATGGTTCGTACGGCACCTTTTTTAATATCCGATACCAATTCTTTCAAATCACTCAAGAGATCATCATAAGCATACTCTTCTTTCAGCTCTTTGATTTCGGCTAGGGTAGCCTTATAGTCCTCACTGTTTTCGAGATCATCATATTTCTCAACAATGGAGATCAAATCGTCCAGAGATACTTTTAATGTGTCAATACCATTGTACACAAAGTTGATTGGGTTGTTGATCTCATGGGCGATACCGGCCGTCAGCTGACCCAGTGATGCCATCTTTTCAGATTGGACTAACTGAGACTGCGTACTCTTCAGGTTTTCAAGTGTTTGAGTAAGCTCGGCTTTACTGTCTTGCTCCACAGTCAATGCAGATTTTAATTTGTTCTCTGCAATCATCAATCGTTCCGTCGCTTCGAGCTGCTCTTCAGCAATGTTTCTCATACGCTCCTCAGAGTACTTCACCCGATCGTAAGCTTTTCTCAATTCTTCCTGTACGAGAATCAGCTTTTCATTGACCTCAATTTGCTTTCTGGAGCTCTTTAATATTTCTTGCTCTGATAGTTTTAATTTCTTGTTTCTCTGCTCTAAAGCTCGCTGGGAGAGGATGAGTTTCTCATTCACCTCTAATTGTTTCTCAGCACTACTTCTTAGTTCTTCTTCCGATCTTTGCAGCTTCACGAAGGCTTCATTTGCCGTAAGGAAGTTTTTGTAAGCGAGATTTACTGCAGGACGGAAAATAAAGGAAGCCTGAATCAATAGTATGGCAATAATAGCTGCAGTGATTACATACTCAAACTGGGAGAAGCCGCTCTTATTTGTTTTTGCTTCTATTTGGTAAAGGGCGGCCAATTTGGATGCATCTTCGGCAAACCTTCTTTGGGCATCAATATTATCCATAGCTCTTGAAAGAATCAAAACCTTATCATCTTCGGGATCTGTAAAGCTAACACCAAGCACTTCGTTTCCAACATCTCTAATTTCACGAAATGAAAGCTCCATTTCAGAAAGCATCTGTGTTGCTTCTTCGGAGTTTTCAGTTCCATTTAATCCGTATTTAGCATCTCCTTTTGTTAGAGCCCTATGAATTTCATTGAATTCTTCAACAGCGGGTTTTAATCTTCTCTTTACCACATTGAAGTTAGTTTCACTGTTTTTGATCTTATCAAGATTGATTTGAGCAATGTTTTTTGATATCTCCTCGCTCAATGTGGCCATTCTTTGAGCCAGGTTTACCATTACGGCATCATCCTGATTGACCCGAATGGCGTTTTGTACAATAAATTGACCAATAAACAAGCCGAGTATGGCTAGTATTAAAGTCAGTATATACGATCGTATCAGGTTATCCTTTTTCATAGCAGGTACGCTTTTGTTTAGTTAATTAAGCAGCTCCTTTACTCTTAAGAAAAGAGAACTGGTTTTTTCCTTCACTGCTATTTTGCAGCGATGCATTTGAGGATCCTGAACCCAGAATCTTTTTCTTTCGCTGCTTAGTGAAGTAGTCTTCTAGTTTGGATTCAAAAAATTTCAAGGCGAGGGCAATGATAAGCATGACGCCTATTCCCACATAGTTGCTTCCATTGGCCCAACTGTCAATGATTGGCTCTAAGAACAATTGCTCAGAAATGAATAAAACAACAAAAACGCCAAAAAGTATTCTTGTTGCTTTTTTACCCATGGTCATTTTATCCAATTGGTCGATGGTAACTTCTAATTCCCCATTCTTTTTATGAATTTCTACATTTTGACTCTTAATTTTTTGGTTAGCGTGGTCAAGTTTTTTCTGTAGTCGGTCACTTATTCTGGTGATAACTTTACTTTGATCGAGTAGGTCTTTGTAATGCATAGCAATTCCTACCGCGTCTTCAAGGTTAACGTCCTTCTTTTTAACTTTTCCTACATACTCCGAAAGTATCTTTTGCTCTTCGTGATAAAGTTCTTTCATTTCAGTTTAAATATTACTATCTGTCTCCCCACTTACTCCCAGTCCCAAGCCTGATGTATGTATTGAATGTCTGTTGTTAACTATAATATTCATATTAATTGAAGCTTAAGATGCTTCAGCTAATTTTTTCTCAATTTCTCTAGGTACTCTTATTTGAAAAGTAAAATAAGAGTATTCATTATTTATCTGATGAAACTCATAGGTGAGTTTTTGGCCAGTTTTACGTGCAATTTCTACAAATCCAAGACCTGCAGTTCCTTTGTCAGAAAATTCTCCGTTGTAAAGGATCTCCTTATATAATTTCTTTAAGCCATCTTTATCTAAGGCGTTGATACTATCAAGTTTAGATTGAATGACATTGATTTTGCTGTTAGGGATGAAGTTTCCAGTCATAATATTGTAAAACTTCTTTCTGGCTGTTACTAACAGTAGGCCAGATTTAGAATCATAAGTGTCGATCTGATTGGTCTCATCTGCAACCTCATCCATGTGGTGGTACAGGTTCTGAATGCACTCAGTAGCAGCGCCATAAAACTTCTTCTTTATTAAGCGATCAGTTTCCAGCTCCGAAATCCTACCGTCAAGTGTTTCTATAATAGATGTAACCAGGTCAAAGGTGACCTCCCCCTTGTACATCAAAATGATGTTGGTGTCGTAAATGTTTTTATACCGCTTTAATAAATCCATTATTTCAATTTGTCTTCTGGTAGGATGTAAAATAAACTCCAATGAGCTTCTATTTTTTCTATCCAAAAGTAAAGATACCTGAACAATCAGTAAATCAATAATTTACAAACATAAATTGGATTATTCAAAGAAAATGACTGCTATTTGCTCGATGCAGAATAAAATGTCTTAACATTCTGGTACAAAGCGCATGATGAAATGCCTTTCAATTCCCTTCTCATAACTGACCAACCTCTGAATTGGTAAATAATTAATCTTGAATTTTACCAAGTTTTACCGAGATAACCAAATTTTGATTTTTAATTGTCGCTTTTTTAGGAGTTTTGATGATACAAACTAAGAGTATTACCTATGGGTAGATTTTTAATTTTTGAAATGAAGCATATCGGTTAAAAAAGTATTTTTTTTGTGTGTCTCTTAATTCGTTTGAAAATTGAAATCAAATAGTTAATCTGAATGACTAATGGCGATTATTGAATTTTACCAATATTGGAGAATCCGTAGAATGATGTCTTTGTGTCGTCTGGTGTCTCTTTCTGTTTTATTGGCCTCTTTGTTCTCTCAAAGTTGTGAACAGCGAATTGGAAATGCACCTATTCCTTTACTAATGTCTCAAGACAAATATTTGGTGGAATCGGATCTGGTTGAAGATAAAAAGTTAATAGATTTCGACATCAACGAGTTGATTCAATACCTGAAACTGCATGAAAAAATGGGTTGGGGGGATGTTAATGAGGAAGAAATAGAGGCTTGCCTAATTGCTTTTGAAAACAATTCGGATTTTTTAGAGTTGGTTTCTGACTTTTATTTGACCAGAGAGAATAAAGAAAAGGCATTATTGTATGCCTCCAAAGCAGAAGATAAAGGAGCAAATAGCGCTGATTTTTTTAAGAAAAAGGCGAACGTTCATCAGGCTATTGGGGATTATGGTTTGGCTTTAGACTATTTGAATAAGGCCGTGCGTGTCAATAGCAACGATCCAGATATCTATTTACTAAAAGGGGATGTATACTTGAAACTAGAGGATTCTGCCTCGGCACTGAAATATAAGGAGCAAGCCTTTTTTCATGATTCAACCAGAAATGATATTGCATTTGATCTGGCTCATATTTATGCTTCCGACAATCAAAATGAGTCGGCTCATTTGTTTGCAGACTATTTGATTGAGCAGTCATATGAAGAGCAGTCGTTAAATTTCTTGAAAGTGAGATTGTTAAGAAAGGAAGGTAGACAACTTGAGGCCAATCAACTACTAATGGCCATGTTGAATAATGAAGTGACGGAGGCTGGAGAGCAATTAGTGACCTATTTTATGCAACAAAATCTGTATGATTCTGTCATACATTATTCGAAAGAAGTTTTGGCAAAGGATAGCTTGAATATGGCTGCATTAGAAGCAAAGGCAATATCATTTGATCACAAGGGCTATTTTGCTAGTGCCTTGATGTATTACAATCAGATGTTGGCGGTTGATTCTTTGAACAAAGAAGCCACTGAAGGAGTAAGGAAAGTCAACGGAAAAATCGCATATTTGCGCAAATTAAGGGAGCAAAGGGAAGCTATACCCACTTTTGACTTTGCCACCGAGAAAAAAGAAACGAATTAATTGATGAGTGACGCTAATATTAACATTACCCTTCCAGATGGTAGTGTAAAACCAATGAATAAAGGTGCGACTGGTATGGATGTCGCCTTAAGTATCAGTGAAGGTTTGGCACGGAACGTACTGGCTGCTGAAGTAAATGGAGAAATTTGGGATTCCAATCGCCCGATAAATGAAGATGCTTCGGTAAGCTTACTTACCTGGAAAGATGAAGGAGGGAAGTCTACGTTTTGGCACTCATCTGCTCACTTGATGGCTGAAGCCCTGGAGGCGCTATATCCTGGAATTAAATTGGGTATTGGCCCGGCCATTGAAAGTGGCTTTTACTATGACATAGATTTTGGAGATCATACTTTCGATTCAGAGAACCTTAATATTTTGGAGAACAAAATGTTGGAACTGGCTCGAGAGAAAAATAAGTATATCCGGAAAGACATTTCTAAAGCGGATGCAGTTGCCTACTTTGAGGAAAAAGGGGATGAATATAAACTTGATCTGATCGAAGGCCTTGAGGATGGTAGTATCACGTTTTATGAACAGGGAAACTTCACAGATTTGTGTAAGGGGCCTCATATCCCTAATACCGGCTTCATAAAAGCGGTAAAAGTGCTGAATGTAGCGGGAGCTTACTGGCGTGGAGATGAAAAGAATAAGCAGTTGACTCGTCTATATGCGGTTTCATTTCCAAAGCAAAAGGAATTGAAAGAGCATTTAGAATTGCTCGAAGAAGCGAAGAAAAGGGACCATAGAAAATTAGGTAAGGAACTTGAACTGTTCACTTTTTCTGAAAAAGTGGGGCAAGGTCTTCCTTTATGGTTACCCAAAGGTACGATGCTGAGAGAGCGTCTGGAGCAATTCATGCGTAAGGCTCAAATCAAAGCTGGCTATAGCCCAGTGATTACTCCTCACATTGGTAATAAGGATTTGTATGTGACTTCGGGTCACTATGAAAAATATGGTGAGGATTCGTTTCAACCGATTGCTACTCCACATGAAGGAGAGGAATTTTTCTTGAAACCGATGAACTGTCCACACCACTGTGAAATCTACAAATCTAAGCCGCACTCGTATAAGGATCTTCCTATTCGATTTGCTGAGTTTGGAACGGTTTATAGATACGAACAAAGTGGAGAACTTCATGGGTTGACCCGTGTAAGAGGTTTTACTCAAGATGATGCGCATATATTCTGTACACCCGATCAGGTCAAAGAAGAATTTACTAAGGTCATTGATTTGGTGCTTTATACCTTTAAGGCCTTAGGTTTTGAAGATTACACGGCCCAAATTTCACTGAGAGATCCAGAGAACAAGGCTAAGTATATTGGTAGTGATGAAAACTGGGAGAAAGCAGAACGAGCTATCGTAGAAGCTGCTGAGGAGAAAGGACTCAATACAGTTACAGAATACGGCGAGGCTGCATTTTACGGGCCGAAGCTCGACTTTATGGTGAAGGATGCTTTGCGTAGAAGCTGGCAGCTAGGTACCATCCAGGTGGATTACAACTTGCCCGAGCGATTCGAGCTAGAGTACATCGGCGCAGACAATGCACGTCACCGTCCAGTGATGTTGCACAGAGCTCCGTTTGGATCATTAGAAAGATTTGTTGCTGTTTTAACAGAACACTGCGGGGGTAACTATCCATTGTGGCTGACGCCAGATCAAATTGCGGTACTACCTATATCTGAAAAGTATGCTGACTATGCACAAGAGGTGTTCTCATTGATGGAAGAAAATGACATCCGTGGATTTATCGATCACAGAGATGAAAAAATTGGTAGGAAAATCAGAGATGCAGAGACTAAAAAGATTCCATTCATGCTGATTGTAGGAGAAAAGGAGCAAGAAGACGGAAAAGTAAGTGCTCGTAGGCACGGAGAAGGTGACTTAGGAAGCTTCTCCAAAGAAGAGTTTATAGAACTATTTAGGAAGGCTGCTGCCATAGATTAGTGTAGCGAACTCTTAAAACAACAAACCCCGATAGAACTTAATCTATCGGGGCTTTTTTATTCACCTGTTTAATATCAGTTCAACTCAAGAAGTTCCACTTCGTATTGTACAATTTGGTAGGCGTCAACGAGCGAAGAAATATGTCCGCTCTGATATAGCTCTTCTCTTACGGAGGCTGGGATTACCTTTACGCTTGCGCCAAAAGCTAACTCGGACGGCATGATTAGCAACGCTTTTTCGCCCTCTCTCATTTTCAATACGCCTTCTCTGAAACCTTTTACCAATTGATTGGTGCCGAGGCTTACCACAAGCGGGTCATTCTCTTCAGTTTCCTGAATGATGCTGCCATCGAGATACTTTCTGGTATAATGTAGAGTGGCAATATGATAGGTTTTTGCCTCTTCTCCGTCACCTGGCTCAAGTGAACTGAAGTACAAGCCTGACGTGGTAGGAGTGATATCGCCTAAACCTTCCTGCGTGATATAAGCTTCTATTTGATCAATTTGAGTTTTATAGATTTTATCCTCCGTAGAAATGTCTAGAAGTTCGATATCCAATATAAAATTGGTATTCGGTCCGAACTCATCCTTTCCTGCGAAAGAATTGTAAGCCAAATAGGAAGGAATGAATGCACGGATTTTCTCTCCGGTATGCATCACATCAATACCATAATTGAATCCTATCGGGATTACACCACTGTTGCCATACCTGATCAAACTAGAATCTGCTGTGAATTGCTCCACGATATAGCCGTCCAAAGTTTTCATTTCATACTTCACCATCATGACTTCACCTGGCTTTGGTGATGTGCCGGATTCATTGGTTGTGAGCATTTTATAATAAATGCCATTGTCAGCTTTTTGGGCTTCGATGTTGTTATTTTGAAGATAGGTTTTGATTTGCAAGTCGCTTTCTTTTTGCTGCTTTTCATATTCAGATTCTTCAAAACAACTACTCAACAATACCATTCCCACTACTAAAATATTGATGTTAGATAGAACTTGAAATTTATAATTTTTCATAACTGCTTAAATAATTTATGTTGTTGATGGAATGACACGCCACACTGAAAAATGGTTGGAATCGTGATTGGCTTTTTTATTTTTGATTCAGGTTTTCCGTCTGATTGATGCGGCTATCTTTGCACCATGAGAATGAATGATACTATAGTTGCACTGGCGACTGCCCCTGGGGTAGGCGCCATCGCTGTGATTCGCTTGTCAGGCGATGATTGCCTTTCTGTTGTTTCACCTTTATTCTCAGGTAAGAAGCTAGAAAATCAGGCTTCCCATACGGTTCATTTTGGCAATTTGATGGATGGCAACACGATCGTGGACGAAGTACTGATCTCTTTGTTTGTGGCACCTCATTCCTTTACTAAGGAAAACAGTGTTGAGATTTCGTGTCATGGCTCTCCGTACATCGTCAATAGAATCATCCAACTGCTCGTGAAGTCAGGCGCTAGATTGGCAGAGCCTGGTGAGTTTACACAGCGGGCGTATCTCAATGGCCGTTTTGATTTGGCGCAAGCCGAAGCAGTAGCGGATCTGATTGCCTCAGAAAACGAAGCCGCCCATGCTACGGCATTAAACCAGATGCGTGGGGGTATTTCTAACGAGATCAAGAATCTAAGAGAAAAGCTGGTTCATTTTGCCTCCATGATCGAGCTGGAATTAGACTTCTCAGAAGAGGATGTAGAATTTGCTAGCAGAGAAGAGCTGAAGTCGCTGATAGAAAAAATAGACGTGGTGCTGGTTCAGTTGATTGACAGTTTTCAATTGGGGAACGTGATAAAAAATGGCGTACCAGTAGTAATAGTAGGCAAACCCAATGCAGGAAAATCTACTTTACTCAACGCATTGCTCGAAGAGGAGAAAGCCATTGTTTCGGATATTGCTGGTACGACTAGAGATATCATCGAAGATGAACTGAATATACGGGGCGTTAAATTTAGGTTCATTGACACGGCAGGCTTGCGCGAAACCAAAGATCAAATAGAAGCAATCGGCGTAGAGCGGGCTGAACAAAAGATGCAGGAAGCATCGTTGATCATGTACTTATTCGACCTATCTACGGAATCCCTGGATACGATTCGATCGACTGAAGAGATGTTGATGGAAAAGGGCAAACCATACATTTTAGTTGGTAATAAATTGGATAAGATAGGTGAGGAAGAGACCTCTTTGAAAAGTAATGAACATTATGTTTCCATTTCTGCCAAATCAAAAACAGGCGTTGATCAACTCAAAGAGTTAATTTGGAATAAGAGCCAGATGGATAATTTTCAGCCAGGAAATGTAGTAGTAACCAACTCCCGCCATTACCAAAGCTTGGTCAATACCCAAAACTCTTTGCACGATGTACTCAGAGGTATTGACAACCAAATAACCAACGACTTCCTTGCCCAAGATATCCGTCATGCCTTACACTTCTTGGGTGAGATCACTGGTGAGATCACTACCGATGATCTGCTGGCCAATATCTTTTCGAAGTTTTGTATCGGAAAGTAATCATATGATATTAATAAGAATTGATACCTGTTTGGTTGATAGGTTTGCAATACGCATGTTGGCTTATTAAATTAGCACAGACAATTTCTAAAATCAACCTGTTAGCCTAAACAAAGTTGAACGATAAGAGAAAAGGTTGAGGTTAATTTGTGTTGTATTTAGTCTTCTGTTGTATTATGCGCCGCATGTATCGGTTGCAACGCAGATAGACACGCTTCAAATCAATTATCTTGGACAAGAGGAAGGTATTAAGCAACTTAATGTCCAGAAGATTGTTCAGGATGATCTCGACTATCTGTGGTTTTCCACCGAAGATGGTCTTCACCGATTCAACGGCTTACAGCTTAAAGTATTTACAAGCAATCCTCTCGATAGTCTAAGCATTCCGGATGACCATAATCGGGGTCTTTTGATAGTAGATGATACCCTTTGGGTAGCATCCAATTCAAGAGGAATATTTGCTCTAGATCTAAGGACGGAACAATTTGTTACTCCCTTTGATGAATTGTCCAATGTCATTTCTTATCAAGTTTTTTCACTTGGTGATACCCATTTGTTGTTTTCATTATCGGATGTGTTTTATGTTTTAGATAGAAAATCGAGGGACCTAACTCAAATCCAATTACCAAGAAATAAATCGGAGAACTATGTGAAGGATGTACTACCTCTGGGTGACAATAATTATATGATCGCTACTTTGAGTTCTGGTCTTTTAACCTTTGATCTATCGGAGCTAAAAATCACGAAACAAACCAAATTAGGAGACTTTTCGCATAATGCTCTTGTCATTCATCAGGATCAATTGTTTGTTGGGACGGACGAAGGGTTCTTTTCATTGAATGTGCAAGGTCTTGACCAAAAGGAGCAAATAAGTGATCAACTGATCAACTGCATTTATGTTGACAATGGCAATGAGATACTGTTGGGTACCAAGGATGGTTTGAGTACTTATAGCCTTAAAAATGACACATATACCCAGCAGGTGTTCAAAGATCAATCTGGTCATGTCTATTATCCTGTGGAGATTGAGGCAATTTATGGAGATAATAAAGGAAATTTTTGGTTTGGAACAGCTGGTGAGGGACTCCACCATTTCAACAGGTATCAAAAGAAATTTAAGACAATCAGTCTGAGTGTGCCTGAGTATTCGAAAGACACTAAACTCAGCACCTTTCAGTTGCTTCCGGGAAAAGACTCAGTCCTATGGCTGGGCACCTCATTCAATGTGCTGAAATATAATCTGCGTCATGGCGAAGTGAAGCATTATACCGAATTTCCAGAATCTCTGATCTACACTTTAAAGAAGGATTCTAATGGTGATATCTGGTGTGGAGGATTTGATGGAACCGGCTTATTGAAATACAATGAAAATTCTGATCAATTTGAAAGAGCGACAATTAACAATAGCGAAAACGATAAGACTGTAATTGAGATTCAGCCACTCTCAAAAAGTCGCTTGTTGTATGCCACCTGGTCGAGTGGAATTTTCATTTATGATTTGGAAACGCAAGAAACAGAAGAGTTTCAAATTGATGGAGAACAAATAAATAGAGCCAGGATTTCTTTTGTAGACAGTAAGAAGAATTTGTGGTTGGGATCCGATCAGGGTGCATTTATGATTGAGCAAATGGGAAAAGGACGAGTTTATCGATTTGACTCTGAAGGGTTGGACTCTATGGTAATTACGAGTAATAGAATTTTTGGTATTAATGAAGATTCCAAAGGTAATATCTGGTTGGGCACCAGTACAGGACTGACTAAAGTATCACCGGACTCTCATCGCACCAAAAGGTATTATGCACAAGAAGGTTTTCCAAATGACTTTGTTTACGGCGTATTGATTGATCAAATGGATCATGTTTGGGTAAGCACCAATCAAGGGATTTCAAAGTTGAACCCAACGACCGGGGTCTTTTTGTCTTACTCTCAGAAGGATGGCTTGCAGAATGATGAATTTAATGGGAAGGCGGCCTATCAGGATGACAATGAATATTTCTATTTTGGTGGAGTGGAAGGGATCAATGTTTTTGATCCTCAAAATATAAATGCCAATCCCTATCAGCCCAAAGTTCATTTGGAATCTGTAGAGGTTTTTAGCCAGCCATTAGATGTGAATGGCCTCTATACAGATGCATACACTTTTAAGAGTGAGGAGAAAGTACTGAGCTTTCAGTATGCAACCACCAATTTTTTAAATCCGAAAAAAGTGAATTATAGCTTTTTTATGGAGGGGTTTGATGCTAATTGGCGACCGGCTACCAAAAGCCAGAGTACCACTTATACCAACTTACCGCCTGGGCAGTACAAATTCAGAATTAGAGCTACGAATGACAATGGTACTTGGGGAACACACGAGCGCGCGGTAGATGTAATTATTGTGCCGCCGTGGTATGCGACTTGGTGGTTTAGAATTACAGCTGCATTGCTGATTGGTTTGTTCATCTCACTTTTTTTCTTGTATAAATATTATAGTCTGAAAAGGAATAAGGCAATGCTCGAAAAGGTGGTGATGGAAAGAACCAATGAATTGAGTGAATCTCTTGAATTGTCAAACGCTCAAAAAGACAGTATTCAATTTTTAATGCGAGAATTGAAGCACAGAGTTAAAAACAATTTACAAATCATCTCAAGTTTATTGAGTTTGCAGGCCGTTCAATTGAAGGACGATCAAGCAGTGGAGAGTCTCAATTCAGCCAAAAATCGTATTTCAAACATTTCTTATTTAGAGAATATGATGGACTCTGAAAAGGAACATATTCAGGTAGATGTGTTTACCAGAGGAATATGTGAGAACGTAATGCGTTTAATATCAGCTGATGAGATACAAACCTTTACAGTGAAATATGATTTGAAACCAGCCAAGGTGGTCAATTTTAATATTACCATTTATGGGTTGATTATCAACGAGTTGCTGACCAATACAAGTAAGTATGCTTTTTCAGAATGGAATGAAAACAACGTTTTGCAAATTAGCTGTGAAGCAAGAGAAAATCATCTTGAACTAGTGATAGCGGATAACGGAAAAGGATATAACCCAGACGAGGTTAAGAATACATCCTTAGGACTTGATTTGGTGAAAGACATGGTACACCAACTGAAGGGAACCATAGCCATTGAGAATAAAGAAGGAATTCGAAACGTAATTACAATACCAATAGAAAATGAGTAAACTGAATATTTTATTGATAGAGGACGAGGCAATAATTGCGAAGGATATAAAAGTAACTCTAGAGGCTAAAGACTATGCGGATGTAGATGTAGCGCTGAATGTTGATATGGCAAGAGAAAAATTTGGCTCTAGCGATTATGACATGATCATCTCCGATATTAACCTCAATGCAAGTATCGATGGGATAGAATTGGTGAAGGAACTTTGTGAAATAAGAAAGGTGCCAGTCGTTTATTTATCAGCTTATGCAGACGAAAACACAATCAAAAAGGCCGAAACTTCATCTCCCTATGCTTATTTGTTAAAGCTGTCTCGTCCTGAAATAAGTTGACACAAAAACGACTTATTTATGAAAGACGAGAAGCGCAGTTCTTTAGGAGGGAAAAAGCGCACCCAGCGCGACTACAACATGGGCTTTAAACTGGCGGTTGTATCTGAAGTGGAAAAAGGCGAAATGACCTACAAGCAAGCCCAAAAAACTTATGGTATACAAGGAAGGAGTACAGTTTTGGTTTGGTTACGCAGATATGGTAAATTAGACTGGAGTCACCCGAAGCAACACTTTATGGCCTCACCTAAATCAAAAGAGACACCAGCACAGAAGATCAAGCGATTAGAACGTGAATTATCTGATGAGCGATTGAAGAATGAGATTCTTAATATGATGATTGACATCTCAGACAAAGAACACGGAACTTCAATCAGAAAAAAGGGATTACCCAAACAATCTGGCGCATCCGAGAAGAAAAGCACGTGAGTCTCTCACGTAGCTGTCGACTGTTTGGGATTAGTAGACAGGCGGTTTATCAATCAATACAGAGATCTAAGCAAAGAGCAGAAGAACTCTCCAGGATCAAACCCCTTGTCCAAAAGGTAAGGATGCAAATGCCCCGACTGGGCACGCGGAAGCTGTACCATTCATTGAAAGGTGAATTTGACCGGCAAAACATAAAAGTGGGTAGAGATGCTTTGTTCAACTATTTAAGAGCCGAACACCTGCTCATCAAGCCAAAGAAGAATTATACAAAAACTACCAACAGTAAGCATTGGTTGAGAAAATACCCCAACCTATTGAAGGATCGGAAAGCTATTCGCCCTGAAGAAGTTTTTGTCAGTGATATTACTTACATCAAAAGTAGGGAGCGAACCCATTACCTCTCTTTGGTCACAGATGCATATAGTAGAAAGATTATGGGCTATCACCTCAGTGATGACATGAGTGCTGAACACGTGGTCAAAGCACTGAAAGTTGCTGTCAAAAACAGAAAAACAACCCAAACGCTTATTCATCATTCCGATAGAGGATTACAATATTGCTCCACTCTTTATCAGTCTGAGCTTAGTAATCATCAAATCACCCCATCTATGACCGATGGGTATGACTGCTATCAAAATGCACTAGCAGAAAGAGTTAATGGTATCCTAAAGGGGGAGTTCCTCATTCATAAATGCAATACTGGCCAAGAATTGAAAATACTGATCAAAGAGTCAATAGATACCTACAACAATCAAAGACCTCATCTAAGTCTCAACTATAAAACACCTAACTTTATACATGAAAAAACCTGTGAATATCAATCCACAGGTTTTACTTAAATCTTTTTAAAAACCGTCAACCTATTTTAGGACGGGTCAAGCCTTTTAATTCCAATCAATTAAAATTGACCATTAATTTGGCTATTCTCAACTCAAGCAAAGAACATACGGAGGTTGAGTTTAACAAGAAGAATGTTGAACTTCTGAATTCTCTGACTAAAAGGGAACAGGAGATTCTATTTGTGCTGGCTTCGGGCAAGCCAAGTAAAGAGACTGGAGACATGCTTCATATTGCCACTTCTACGGTTGAGAAGCATAAACAAAACATTAAAGAAAAACTTCAACTTAAAACAATAGGCGAGCTGGTTAATTTTGCTCTGTCAACAAAAACGGTAAGCTTAGACTAAGTCAATCATTATTTCTCCGAAAATTGATCCCTTGGATTATCACAGCAATCGCATAAGCAAATAATAAGTAGCCTAGATAGTTCTGAGAAATCTCAAAGAACTGACAATCACATATGGAGGATATGGGGCTTGTTTTTCGGATAAAGGCCGAGAAACTAAATTCTAAGGCTTTTGTAAATGATAGTTCTGTGACTTGATTAATAGTGCCAAAGTA
Organism: Reichenbachiella sp.; assembly: GCF_033344935.1. NCBI lineage: Bacteria > Pseudomonadati > Bacteroidota > Cytophagia > Cytophagales > Reichenbachiellaceae > Reichenbachiella > Reichenbachiella sp. Next base: position 2,563,532 of record NZ_JAWPMM010000001.1, read on the forward strand.
CACCGCACCAAATAGGAAAATACTAGTCAATGGACTAGCTACTCCCCATAGCACCAAACCAGGCAGTCTGATGTATTTACTGCTCGAAGCCTTAGCCATATTGAGCAGCATCCAAATAATAACAAATACCGCAAGGACAAACGAAACCCAGATGACCAGATGGATATAGAAAAATCCGGGATAAACCTGACTGATGAAAATAATGGCTAGGGGTACCGAAATGCCAATGCCCAAATTGAGAATGGTGTATTTCTGAAGAAGCTCTTTTTGGTTCGTGTTTGGCAAATTGTAAGATTGTGAAACGATGGAATAGTCCACGCTGATTCTAAGATAAGAAAATATCTGATTACTCTGAGTGATAAGTCCTTTCAACCTCTTATTAGTCCGTATGATTGATCTACTTTTGCCATTCAAATATTTAATATGGAATCATTCAAACTACGACCAGACGAAGAATACATTGAGCTCAACAATCTATTGAAGACCTTTGGCTGGGTAGCCACAGGAGGGGAGGCCAAAATCAGAATAGACAATGGTGAAGTGATCGTGAATGGAGAGGTAGAAACTCGCCGAAGAAAAAAAATGAAGGTCGGAGATCAGGTAGAGTTTGAAGGTCAGAAAGGAAAAGTAGAATAATCATGGAATTGAAAACACCGATTGGTAGGTTGAGATTGTTGGCTGTGTTAGAGGGGATCAGCTACCTGTTATTTACCATTACCATGCCGCTTAAATACATGCTCGATATTCGTGAACCTAATTTTTACGTGGGGATGGCTCATGGCTGGCTATTTATCCTTTACGGAATTTTCTGTTTGCAAAATATCTATATCCATAAGTGGGGGATGAAAACATCTGCATTGGCTTTGATCGCATCTTTGATTCCTTTCGGGACTTTTTATGCGGATGTAAAAATCTTTAAGCCAGTAGCACAAAATTATTGAGTAGAGTCAACTGGTATTCATTATTTATTGTCATATCGACGAAGGAGATATCTAATTTTTATTACGAACTGAAAGTCATTTCGTACGATGAAGTAGGGAGAAATCTCCTTAGCGGTCAGTAGCATTCGTCAGTTTGGACAAAACTGCTTGAAATATTTTGAGGAGATCACTCCGCTAAAGCTGCGGGATGACAATTAAAGAAAATACTTATTCAAACCTCAAATTTACCCCCAGCTTCACAGAATGATCCTTTGATATCATCGAGTACAGATGTTCATCAACAAAAAAGGTAGACCAACCTTTACAGTCGATCCACCTTGCTTCACTAATCCGTACTTTTTAAATCTTTCTGAACGCTCCTCTTGAGCCTTGCTTCCAATAAATAGGTTTGGTGTCGGCTTCTACATCCACACATCCTGTATACTTGCCCGGTATGGGCAGATAGTTGAAATTATTCTTGGCTACAACCTCAGATGACAAGTAAGCCCAGATAGACAATTGCTTGATCATCACGTAAGGCTGTCGAGTTTCGAATGACTCGCCAGTTTCTTGATTGGTAAATGTGTATTGGTCGTTTTTCTCTATGTATTTTTCTTCCTTCAATAGAATGGCTTCTTTTTCTTTTTGCTTGAGAGATTCAAAATCCAACTCCTTGAATTTAGTTAGGGCTTCTAAGAATACTTGCTGCTCTTGGGTAGTATAGAAATCACTCACGATTCTATCAATGAAAGGCCCCACTTTGGCGTCTTTTGCTCCCGGTGATTTTTCTGAATGAGGCAATATGGTTTCGGCTATTTCTTCGAGCAGCTTGATTTGTTTGCTCGACAAGAGTCCTACCTGCTCTTCGGAGAACGTACAACCATTCAGTAAAAACGCATCCGCGCCAATCACCGTACCACCCACGATCAGTCCTACAGATTTTAATATATCACGTCTATTCATGGCTTATAGGTTTCCTTTTTTCAATTCGTCTATGGCATAGTTGGATGCCCTTGCGGTAATCGCCATATAGGTCAGCGACGGATTCTGACAGGCCGACGATGTCATACATGCGCCGTCCGATACGAATACGTTCTTTGCATTGTGAATCTGATTGAATTTATTCAATACAGAGTCTTTGGGACTATGCCCCATACGTGCCGTACCCATCTCATGGATACCCAGTCCAACATTCCATTTTGGGTCAATACCTGTGCTTACGTCTTTGCAACCGAAGGCCTCCATCATTTCCGCAGCATTGTTGAGCGCATCTTCGAGCATCACGTTTTCATTGTCTTTAAACTCAGCATCTACTTCGACAAGCGGTACACCCCAGTCGTCTGTTTGTTCTTTGTTCAAGGTAATTCTATTTTCAGCATAGGGCAGTTGCTCTCCCATAGGGCCCATGCCCATGCCCCAGGAACCAAATTCAGTGAGCTTGTCCTTGAAGTCAGAGCCGATTGTTGGATCGCCTGGTTTCCAATTGCCAGTCCAACGACTGGCACCCAACTGATAAGCATAGCCCCTTAGGAAACTTTGCTGTTTGTCGTTTTTATAATTTCGAAATCTTGGCATGTATAGCCCCGTCGGACGATGTCCCTTATAATAGCTGTCCTCATAGCCTTCGATTCTGCCACGTGCATGTCCTCTAAAATCGTGATCCATCAAGTATCGACCAAGTACATCACTTTCATTGCCTAGACCCTCTTGAAAGGTGTTTGATTTTGAATTAAGAAGTATAGCTGTTGTGTTTACAGTTCCTGCATTCAAGAATATCACCTTGCTGAAGTATTCGATCGTTTCTTTGGTATTGGCATCGATCACTCGTACACCAATGGCTTTGCGTTTCGCATCATCGTAAATGATAGAATGCACTACCGAATGCGGTCTCAGCGTCATGAATCCAGTTTTCTTAGCCGCAGGTAGGGTAGAGCTGTTGGCGCTGTAATAGCCGCCAAAAGGACAACCCCGTGCACATCGATTTCTTGCCATACAAGGTCCTCGTTCATTGTGTCGCTGGGTGATGTTGGCCGATCTGCCAATCACTACATTCCGTGAAGGGAAAGCACCTTCGATGGTTTTTTTGATGTCTTTCTCCACGCAGTTCATATCGAAGGGCGGAAGAAACTCTCCATCAGGGATTTGATCTAGTCCATCTCTATTACCGCTAATGCCGATAAATTTCTCAACGTAGCTATACCACGGTGCCAAGTCCGCATAGCGAATAGGCCAGTCAATGCCATGCCCGTCTTTGGCGTTGGCTTCAAAATCCAAGTCGCTCCAGCGCTGTACTTGTCGGGCCCACATGAGTGATTTGCCACCCACCTGATAGCCTCTGATCCAGTCAAACGGTTTGATTTGAATATAGGGATGTTCTTTGTCTTTCACAAAGTGATGCTCATGCTCCTTGGTAAAAGCATAACATTTCCCAACCACGGGATTGTCTGCTATCACTTGTGGATCCATGGCCATGCCGTGGGGATCGGTCCAGGGTTCCATAGTGGCAGTGGGATAGTCGCCGTGTTCGATATTCCTGCCTCGCTCTAGTACGAGTGTGTTGAATCCCTTTTCGGTAAACTCTTTGGCTGCCCAGCCACCACTCATCCCAGAGCCTACTACAATGGCATCGAAGTGATTGGCTTTGTTGGAATTGATGTTGAACGCGGTGCTATCTTTTTGGATCATGCTCATAGCTTTTAGAGTTTAATGCAATTATAAGGAGGCTATCGTTTTGTCTAACAAGGCCTTGGTGGCTTTGATGCCATCATATTCGCTGAGTTTTTTTCCTTCGTATTCGACACCAATGTATCCTTTGAATCCGGCGCTCTTTACGATCTTCAGCATTTTGGCGAAGTCCGAATGAATCTCATTGCCCTCCTCATCAAAATCATGAGATTTGGCACTCACACCTTTGGCAAAAGGCATAATGTCCTTCATGCCTTGATAGCGATCGTAGTCTTCCAGACAGTTCCAGTTTTCATCGCGAGTGATACAGAAGTTGCCAAAATCAGGCAGCGTACCGCAGTTGTTCATATCTACAGTAGAGATAACTTTGTTGAGCCATTTTCCATTGGAGGAAAAGCCACCGTGATTTTCTACCAGCACATTGATGTCATAGTCTTTGGCGAATGTAGCCAGGCTACGGAGGCCTTCTATTGCATTTTGTTGCACTTCCTCTGCGGTGCCATCTCCTGCAGCATTTACACGGATGCTATGGCAGCCTAATTGTTGTGCCGCTTCGATCCATTTGTAATGGTTTTCTACGGCTTGGTTTCTTTTTGTCAGATCATTATCTCCTAATTCTCCTTCGCCATCTATCATGATTAGGAGACTCTTCACTCCATTGTCTTCAGCGACTTGTTTCATCTGGTTGATGTAGGCTTTGTCCTTGGCTTTGTCTTTGAAAAACTGACTAACATATTCGACGGCCGAGATACCGAAATCATTTTTAGCCACTTTAGCAAAGTCCAAATTGTCCATTTCGCCAGCAAACAAAGTCTTATGCAAGGACCACTGGGCTAAGGAGATTTTAAAATCTGTGGCTTTCATAGTTTTTGCGCATGCGCTTAATAATGGTGAGCTGGCTATAGCAAGACTACCTGTGAGAAGGCCTGATTGCTTGATGAAGTTTCTTCTGGTCGTATTTGTTTTCATTTCTGTATCGTGTTTGAGATTAGTTCAAGGAATTGATCCATTGAGCAATATCTAATAATTCTTCCTTATCGAGGTGGGGTAATGCTATCATTGGCGCAGGGTAATCCGGCCAGTTTTCTGGTTCCGGCTTGTAGATCAGCTCCACGATGCGTTCGTTGCTGTAGTTGCGCTTGGCGATTTCTACATAGGGAGGGCCTACCAATTTCTCATTCTCCTTGTGACAAGCAAAGCAGGTGTTTTTCTCCAACAGTTGCTTGATTTTGAATTTGTTGGCAACGGGTTTTTCTGCAGCAGATTGCTCATTTGTTTTTCCCGATCCACAGCTTAAGATAGCTAGACTCAAGCAGCAGAAAACAAAGTATTGTAGTGTTCTCATTTAATCGTTGATAAAGTAGTATGACTAAGTGTATAAAATCTATCAATCATGGATTGATAGGATTCTATTTCATATAAAACTTTATCTAAAGTATAGGATATGAATAAATGACTTGTTTAAAATCATTCAATGAATGAAATTGTACATTGGCAGCCCTTTCGTCATCACACGGCTCGACGCAAGGAGAGTCCGGGTAATCTGTTAGAACAAGTAACAGCACTCACGATGTCTCTATTTGTTCACCTTTGATCTCATCCAAAAAATTCCTATCTTGAGTGGCAGCCCTTCTGAGAATTTTTTATAATTCAATTTTTTAGATTTTGATGCATTGTGGATAAAGTGCATTGCGTTTAACAAATGTTATTCTTAAAAATACTCATATGAAAAAATCAGTCATCCTCATCATTATTGTGGCAAGTCTAAATAGCGTTTTTGGTCAAACAACTGATAGCCTATTTATTTATTCTCTTGAAAAAGCCTCGTGTAAACAGGTTCAGAAGGAAATGCTTGAATACCTACAGAAGCAGATGTTAGATACTTTATCAGAAGAAGATTATGTTAAGTTAGTCGATTTACAGATGCAATTTATGAACTGCACTTTATCTCAGCGTAATAAAAAAGATAAGGACAGTACTTCTATTGCAGTATATTCAATCAGAGATAAGAAGGTTCTTTTTGGTATAATGAAGGTAAAGGGCTTGAACGAGTTTACTGAAAAAATGCAGAAACTAGCTTCAAACATTCATGTTGAAGGTGATCCCATTTTGACATTTTCAGCCCAACAATATGCTAACTTTTCGCTAGCAGCATGGTACGATGCAGCATATAGAAATGATCCCTCCCTAATAATTTCCCCTATATGGACCACTGACAAGTTTGCAATTAAACAGATAATGGTAGAGTCTAATATTTATGAACCTTATAAAAAACTGAGAGATGAGGTCGAACATAGAATTGAAAGTCTACCCGACACTTATAACCCCAAGAAGAATCCTGGAATTTTAATCAATCCTTTTATTCCGTTCAAATGGTGATTACAAATGCTTTGAATGAGTGGGGTTTCATTTTCCGCCCTTGTTGGTCTTGTGACCAAGAAGACTACTGCAGTTAGTTAATAGCACTTGCAGTTTGTTGGAGACAAGTCCAACAAAGGCAGAAAAGAGTACCTCATATCGCTGACAGATTACCCGAATGCTCCTAATAGTCGCATCGTGTAATGACGGGGTAGGGAAGACTCAGGGTTTTCAAAGGCGCTCTTTCCAAACCCTGTCCATTGGGCCACGTTGAAATGTCGGTCTGCTACTAGCAGCAAGGCTTCGAGGGCCTCAGCCTGACAGTTTTACTTGCCTTTGAAAAAGTTTATTGTAGTTATGTCATCACTTTATTCCTCACCCTAAACTCCTGTGGAGAGCACTTCTCTTGTTTTTTAAAAACTGTCGAGAAGTATTGGCTGGTGGCAAAACCGCAGGTGTAGGCTATCTGCGTAGCGCTAAGGTCTGGGTTGTCTAAGAGTAACTTCTTGGACCAGTCGATGCGCTGCTTGGTCAAGAGCTGCATAGGGGTGAGGTTAGTCAGTTGCTTGCAATGGTGAGTGAATCTGGTAGCACCCAAGCCAGACGAGGTAGCCATTTCTTCGATGGTCCAAGGGTGAGAGAGGTTGTTGGATAGCTCGGAAATGAATTGCTTGGCAGAGCGCATGCTGTCGGTGAGTGACTCATTCAAAACCATCTTCCCTTTATCAAACATATCGAGCAAATGAATTAAGAGTTCATTGATATGAATTCTAAGTTTCGAAGCGGATGAACCATTTACATCCTGATGAATGGTTTGATTGATTTGTTTGAAACAGGCTTTGATCTCTGGTGTGGCCTTCCACACGGGTTGCTCGTTTTGTCTAAGTAGCAAGTTGAGGCGATTGAGATCATCGTCGGAGAGTACAATCCAGTCCGGCCAGCTCCACTGCTGGTGCGGACGACGAACCCCCACATCGATGATCACCCAGTAGAATTTCCCGATACCCACATGAGGATTGCCCACCTTGTGCTGCTGCCACGGGCGTGTAATGGTGAAATCGCCGGGGAATAGTTCTGTTTCTGTGTTTTCTACAGCGTATGGCATGTGACCGGATTCGAGAAAATGAAATTCGACCCCTTCATTTCTATGCCAATCCAATCCCCAGTCTTGCACTTCATTGGCACTCCAATAGCCAATGGTATTCAAGCCTTTAGTATCCTCAGTCAATCGATCACCGGGGTAGGTGTGCCGAGCGAGGGCTTTAAATTCTACCTTTTCACGCTGCACTGCGTCGACGAGTGGCAGACAGGTATCTGCGTGGTAGACCGATCCATTCTCTTCCTTGTAGGGTACGATGCTTTGTTTAATATTATTCATTGAAATATTTTAAACATGTAATGATTTGAATAAAGCTATTTTGCTTTAAATAATCCTGCTTTGGGGAAGTGGGATAAAAGGATTGATCAAATTTATACAAAAACTACTTAATAGTATTAAATGAAGAAATCAACACAAATCCAGCTGTCTGTGATGATGTTTCTGGAGTTTTTTATCTGGGGAGGATGGTTCGTCACCCTGGGTACTTTTCTGGGGAACAATCTGAATGCTACCGGAGCAGAAACGGGCATGGCGTATTCTACGCAGTCGTGGGGTGCCATCATCGCACCATTCGTCATAGGTCTGATCGCCGATCGTTTTTTTAATGCCGAGCGGATACTAGGTGTACTGCATATCGCTGGCGCTATCCTATTGTTTCAGATGTCACATGCTTCTGATTTTGGCACGTTTTACCCTTATATTCTGGGTTACATGATTGTGTATATGCCCACGTTGGCTTTGGTCAATTCGGTATCCTTCAATCAAATGACTGATCCCGCGAAAGAGTTTTCTTATATCAGAGTTTGGGGAACTGTTGGTTGGATCGTAGCGGGATTGGCAATTAGCTATGTTTTTGGATGGGATTCGAGTGCCAATATCCAGAGAGGCCTTTTGAGAAATACTTTTTTGATGACTGCTTTTGCGTCAGGGATTTTAGGGCTCTTTAGTTATAGTTTGCCAAAGACACCTCCAAAAGCGAAAGCAGGAGAGAAAATTACCTTATCAGATATCCTTGGCCTGGATGCCATCAAATTACTGAAGGATCGAAATTTCTTAATCTTTTTTTTATCATCAGTTCTGATCTGTATTCCACTCGCATTTTATTATCAGAATGCTAATCCGTTTTTAGCTGAAATCGGCGTAGACAACCCTACTGGCAAGATGACCATTGGCCAGGCTTCGGAGGTATTGTTCATGCTTTTGTTACCCATTTTCTTCAAGCGTTTTGGTTTTAAGAAAACCATTCTGTTTGGTATGCTGGCTTGGGCAATACGTTATGTGTTTTTTGCCTATGGCAATGCGGATGAACTCACGTTTATGTTGATCCTCGGGATTGCTTTACACGGAATATGTTATGATTTCTTTTTTGTGTCTGGGCAGATTTATACGGATACCAAAGCAGGTGAAAGTCACAAAAGCGCGGCGCAGGGTTTGATCACGTTGGCCACGTATGGTGTAGGGATGCTCATCGGATTTTGGGTGGCGGGTAAAATATCCGACAGCTATGTGAGTGCTGATGGTCTTCACGATTGGCAAGCAATCTGGCTTTTCCCAGCGGGTTTTGCGGCACTGATCTTGGTCATTTTTGCCATTAGTTTCAAAAACGAAAAAGTAGAGTACAAAGCTTCCTAATTCATGAACAAAGGAAAGATTAAATGGGGAATGCTCGGTGGAGGGCAAGGTGCATTTATAGGGATTGCACATCGTATTGCGGCCTACATGGGCGAAAGGTATGAGCTGGTTGGCGGTGCTTTTGATGTGGATTACGACAAGGGATTGGCATTCGCCAAAGAATTGGAATTGGATACAAAAAGGGTGTATACAGACGTGGCTGCGCTCATCGAAGGAGAAAATAAATTACCGGAGGCAGAGCGCATAGAAGTAGTGTCGATCGTCACTCCAAATTTTTTACATTATCCAATGGCGAAGGCATTGTTAAAAGGTGGCTTTCATGTGATTTGCGAAAAGCCTATGACTATGACGGCAGCCGAGGCGAAAGAACTGAATGAATTCGTTGAGCAAACGGGCAAACATTTCTGTTTGACGCATACCTATACCGGATATCCTATGGTGCGACAGATGAAGACCATGATAGCCAATGGTGAAATAGGAGACATCCAGCGGGTGGACGCGCAGTATTATCAAGGCTGGATTAATCCATTCATTCACGAAAGTGAGAAAAGAAAAGAAGTATGGCGTCTGGATCCTGCGAAGTCCGGTATTTCATGTTGTATCGGTGATATTGGCTTGCATGCTTTCAATCTGGTAGAATACACCACCGGCTTACAGGTGGATCACTTGCTATCAGATTTGAATTATCTGTATGACGACAATAGTTTGGACGTGGATGGTACGGTGCTGATTCGAATGGGCAAGGCCAAGGGAGTGATTCGATCGAGTCAAATCGCCACAGGCGAAGAAAACAATTTGACCATACAGATTTATGGAAAAGAAGGCGGTTTGAAGTGGTGTCAGGAAAATCCAACGGAATTGACTTTGCTCAAAGAAGGGCAGCCGATTCAAATATTGAAACCCGGAAATCCCTACAATGCTCCCTGGACGATGGATAGTACCAAAATGGCTCCTGGGCATCCAGAAGGAATTTTTGATGCCATGGGTAATATTTATAAAGGCATGGCCAAGGCCATCCGAGAAGAGCAACCACTGGATGGTGAGTACCCAACTGTACAAGAAGGTGTCCGTGGTATGCAGTTCATAGAAAAAGTAGTGCAATCTAACCGAGACGGCAACGTCTGGATAAAAATCTAAGATGAAAACGATCAAAGGACCAGCCATATTCTTGGCGCAATTTCTTGGTGATGAAGCACCATTTAACAATTTGAAAAACATTTGTGAATGGGTGGCGACGATGGGCTACAAAGCTGTGCAAATTCCGGCCTGGGACCAGCGCGTGATTGACATAGAAAAAGCTGCGGAGAGCAAAACTTATTGCGACGAAATCAAAGGTATTGTGAGCGAAGCAGGCTTAGAAATATCAGAATTGTCTACCCATCTCTTGGGGCAGTTGGTGGCTTCTCACCCGGCCTACGACACCATGTTCGATGCCTTTGCGCCGGATGCATTGCACAACGATCCTGCAGCCCGATCCGAATGGGCCATCAACCAGATGCAGGCCGCAGCGAAGGCTAGTCATCACTTCGGTTTGGACGTGATGGGTTCGTTCTCTGGGTCGTTGCTGTTTCATACGATGTACCCTTGGCCACAGCGACCAGCGGGTTTGGTAGAGGCTGGGTTTAAGGAACTTGCCATACGGTGGGTGCCTATATTAGATCATTGCAAGGATTTGGGCGTAGCCGTTTGCTACGAGCTGCACCCTGGAGAAGACTTGCATGATGGCGTCACATTCGAGCGCTTTCTTGAGGTGACCAATCAGCATTCTAGTGCGAAGATCTTGTATGATCCCAGCCACTTTGTGCTGCAACAAATGGATTATATCCAATTCATAGATTTCTATCATGAGTTTATCCGTATGTTTCACGTCAAGGATGCAGAATTCCGCCCCAACGGAAAATCTGGTGTCTATGGTGGATATCAAGACTGGATAGATAGACCTGGAAGATTTAGATCTTTAGGAGACGGTCAGGTAGATTTTAAGCAGATATTCAGCAAACTCAGTCAATACGGATACGACGGCTGGGCCGTGCTGGAGTGGGAGTGTTGTATCAAATCGCCAGAGCAAGGTGCCAGAGAAGGCGCACCTTTTATCGTCGATCATATCATTGAGGTCACACAAAAAGCTTTTGACGATTTTGCAGGAGGTGCAATCGATCAGAAAAAATTAAATCAAATCTTGGGACTTAAATGAAACTACAAAAATATTTATTGCTCGTGTGTTTGGTGACTGGAACAAGCGCATATGGTCAGATAAAACCAGAAGAAACTGAGGTTTGGGAGCCAGAGCCAAAAGTGGTCACACCTGGTGAAAACGGATTGCCCCCGTCTGATGCGATCGTTCTGTTTGACGGGAGTAATTTTAGTGCTTGGCAAGAGACAAAATCAAAGCAAAATATCCAATGGAAGCTAACCGAGGGATGTATGGAGATTGTAGCTAACATGGGAAGTATTGAAACTAAGCAATCATTCGGGGATATACAGCTTCATATTGAGTGGAAAGTACCCAATTCAGATTTAAGCGGGCAGGATAGAAGTAACAGTGGTGTATTTCTCCAAGGTAGGTATGAAGTTCAAATCCTGGATAGTTATGAAAATAGAACTTACTCCAATGGGCAGGCTGGAGCGGTATATAAGCAATATGCCCCTTTGGTAAATGCTATGAATAGGCCCGGAGAGTGGCAGGTTTATGATATTCTATTTACGGCGCCAAAATTTAACGAACAGGACAGTCTTCTAGTTCCTGGTTATCTCACGCTATTGCACAATGGTATTTTGATTCAAAATCATGTGGAAATCAAGGGGAGCACGGTTTGGCAGGGATATCCATCCTACGAACCGCATGGAAAGGCCCCAATCATTTTACAAGATCATAATAGTCCGATTTGGTTTAGAAATATTTGGGTGAGGGAACTTTAATGCCTTCTTTAGGGAAGCGTAGATAGTTGCCCTTGATTGAGTGAATTGTTGCTAGTTTTGCAGCCTCACAAGAGGGTCTCAATTTTATGCAAGCCAATCATTTCTATCTGATAGAAGTACAGTATTTAGGATTTCGCTACCATGGGTGGCAGCGCCAGCCCGGCGTTAAGACCATTCAGGAAATGATTGAGCGTACGCTGAAATACATATTGGCTGACAAGCCTTTCAAAATTTTAGGAGCCAGTCGAACCGATGCCATGGTGTCTGCTACTCAGGCTGCCTTCGAATTGTTTTTAGAACAACCAGAAGATGAGCAGCAATTACTCGCAGATTTCAATGAGAATTTGCCAGCCGATATTCGAGCCATTAGTATTGAGGCGGTAGATCAAAAATTCAATGTGATCCAGCATGTCAAGGAAAAGGAGTATTTGTATCTATTTTCTTACGGTGCGAAAAATCACCCCTTTGCGGCGCCATATATTACTTGCATCAGAGAAGATTTGGATATTGAGTTGATGAAGAAGGGAGCGAAGCTATTTCAGGGGACCCACAATTTTCAAGAATATTGTTACAAACCTAAAGAAGGGACGCAGTTTGAACGAGAAATCATTTGTAGCGAGATTGTTGAAAATGATATTTGGAGAGCCAATTTTTTTCCTGAACAGACCTTTCTTTATCGAGTGAAAGGTATGGGGTTTATGCGTAATCAGATTCGCCTGTTTATGGGGCGTTTGTTTCGATTAGGTAAGCATGAGATCAGCCTAAATGATATCCAACTGTCATTGGACCAACCATCCGAAACACCAGATTACTTTATCGCACCGGCATCAGGGTTGATGTTGCATCAGATGAAGTTCAAAAAATAGGATTGGTTAACTTATGAATATTTCGTATTATTGACGGCCTCAGGTATATAATTAACTGAATTTAATGAGTCTAGAACAACTAATAAACGAGCGAAACGAAGCCATTTTGAAGGTAGATGAGTACGGTTTGCTCTGTATGACTACCCCATACCTGCCACCGGAGCAAACAGAAGATCCAAGTAAGGAATTGCTCTATACGTCGAAGCAGGCCTATATGTGGGTGCCGATTCTTGCTTATATTGTTGAGAACGCTTCGATCTCTGAAGAGGATATGAAGATATTTTTAGAGATGTCTTTAGACTCGCTGACCACCCATCATCGCACACGCTGGAGCAATAGAGCAGAAGCACTGGAAGGTATGCTTGAGATGCTCAATTCTATGTTGTTTTATACCACTCGTAAAAAATTAGAAGATCCAATTTTTGAATATGCTTCACTTTTTGGAGGATCGATTGAAGATATTTTGGATAGGCTGGAAGGGCTTGGTTTGGTAGAAGAGCACTATGTCGAGCCCATGGGAGGCAAGCAAATAGCCATGATGGGATTTGTGCCATTTGGATACACCAAGCGAACAAGGTTAGGCGAGGAACTCTATGCCAAACTCAATAGCCTTATGTTGTTTTATGCGCAAAAGAATTTGGTGGAAGACTCAGATTTTAAAATCCACTATCGTTTCTACCGTGCCTGGGAGATTTTCAAAGGCATTGTTATGAAAATGGACAAGCCGCTGGAGAAGAAGTAAATCCGTATTGCCGAATGAGGCCCATCGTGATATTTTAGGTTTTCACCAATCTGATAATTGATTTATCATTACTCATCTTTCAGGCACTCTACAGGATTGACACTGGCAGCTTTTAATGTTTGTAAGCTTAATATGATCCATGAAACGGAAATAACCAGTAGGAATGAGATCATAAACCACACCCAGGCAATCTCAATTTGATAGGCGAAACTTTGGAACCAAATGGAAATGAGATAGTAGGAGGTAGGTATAGCAAGAGCTGAACCTATGACAATAAGCAACATGAATTGCCTTGAGAGTAACCAAATGATAGAAGTTAGATTGGCACCCAAGACTTTTCGAATCCCGATTTCTTTAATTCTTCGAGCAGCATAAAATGAAGAAAGGCCCAAAATTCCCATCAGGGCTAAGGAACTGGCAATACTTGAAAAAGCAGTAAACAATTTCTTGAATTCAATATCTGCTTTGTACTGTTGATTGATCTGATCATCCAAAAAGAAAAAGTCAAAGGTGGTATTGGCATAAGACTCTTTCCAAGTTGTTTCTAGTTGGTCAATTTGATTGTACCTATCACCTTCTCCCAACTTGACAAATATATAATCTAATGATCTGGACAGATGAGCAAGCATTAACGGTTCTACATTTTCTCGCAATGAACTGTAATGAAAGTCTTCTATGACACCAATTACTCTTTGCTTGCGATCTGTACTGTTGATTAAGTCGCTTAGTAAAGCATCTTCTGGCTTGTCAAATCCGAGTAAACGTGTAGCTGTTTCATTGAGTATTACATGGCTGTGTTCCTGGCAAGCAATGTCTTCAAAAGTGGAACCCGCTTTTAGTTTTAGTCCTAGTGTCTTAATATAGTTGTCGTTTACGGCAGAAACATAAAGGTCCTGACCTAGTTCTTTTGGTTGTGTGGTTTGTCTGACCCCATCAGTCCAACCCAGTTCACTACCCGGAATTTGAAAACTGCTGGTATGTGATTTGACCCAAGACAGATTTTCTAATTTTCCCAGGAAAGCATTTGCTGATTTTCGACCTTCTTTTCTGGAAAGTCTTGGTTTTTCAATGACTATAACCTTTTCCTTGTCCAACCCAAGATTATAATTTTGAATGTAGGTAAGTTGGGCGTCTACGGCCCATGTTATTATGATCAATACGAGAAGAATGCCGAATTGAAATGCCACGCCTGCTTTTCTAATTGAGATACTTGAATTCGTGTTTAGAGGCTGAATGGAGTGTTTATGTTGGAATTGATTGAAAATTAGTTTGTAATCAAATGATACGAAGAGGCTGCCTAGAATTACATAAAGCATGGCTATCATCCAAAAATGCCATTGGAACAGGGTTGAAATATTAAGTGAAATTTCTAACCAACCTTCAATCTGGTCTGTTGAAGCAAAAATGACAGCAACGGCAAGAAAAACAGCTATTCCATGAGTTAATAATGATTCCATGAATAGCTGCGTAAATACTTGAGTGTTCCTGGCGCCAAGCACTCTTCTGACTGACATTTCTTTCGATCTAGTCGAATTGTGAGCAGTAGTTAAGTTTACATTGTTTAACCAAGAAATGGCTAGAATGAGCAAGGCAGCAATGCCTAAAAAATAAAGCGCTTGGTCATTGCCATTGGCTTCCAACTCGCCATCCAAATGACCATATAAATGAATTTCTTCTACAGGTCTAAGAGAAAATTGATAATCCATATTTCGTTCTTCCATTTTCTCGCCCTTGTACTTACGTACTAATTGGGGGAATGAAGATTCTATTTGATCCGGGGAAACACCCTCTCTTAATTTTAAATAGGTAGTCACGCCAGACCAGTCCCAAGAATGACTGACCCAGTCACCTTCTGGGAAAAACGCTTGGTACGGAATCAACGCTTCAAATTGGATATGTGAATTGAGTTTAACGTCAGGAATAATTGCTTTGACCTCCATAGGCAACTCATACCTTCCGTGTATTACGGTAATGACCTGTCCTAATGGGTTTTGATCTCCGAAATACTTAGAGCTTGTGCTTTCAGTTAAGATGATGCTATTGGGTTCTTGTAGAATGGATGAATCTTTCAATCCAAAGTCAAACATGTTAAGAAAAGAAGGATCTACAAATGCTGGTTTTTGAATACTGTAAGTTGATTTAGTGGAGTCTTTACTAACGACCACACTGGAGGTACGAATTCTGACTCGAGTAAATTTCTCTATTCCTGAAATATCCTCTTGAGCATCTGGGCCAAATGCAGAATAGGATGTTGCTTTTTGGCTTTGTAAGACACCGTTGTGAATTCGATCGACGTCGACTCGATATAAGTGCTCTATATCGGTGTGAAACTTGTCAAAGCTACTTTCAAAATTAATATACTGATAGATGGTAATCGAAGCGGATAGCGCTATGGTGATTCCCAAGATTTTGAGCGCATTTTGAAATTTGTTTGCTCTTAGACTGCGTATGGCGATTTTGAAGTAGTTTTTAATAATGCCATAGTTATTCATCCTGTACGTGCCTTCAAGGCTTTTAAGAAGCAATGGTCTAAGTAGCTTGATCACTTCTTTGGTGAAAAGCCGATTTGCCTTCCTGGTAGAGTGTCTTTCTAAATTATACTGATAGAGTTCTTCAAGATCGCCTTCAATTTCTTCTATGTAGTTAGGATGGATTAGAAGTTTGAGTATTTGTAAAGGCCAACCAGGAGGGGAGGGGTGATGTTTGTTTTTCATAAAGTTGGAACTAAACGATGGATGGGATGACTTCGTAAAATTTTGAACGAACTTCTTTCATTTCCTGAAGAACCTTTTGTCCAAGTGGAGTAGCTGAATAAATACGTTTGCGTTTGCCTCCACGCTTTTGAGTGGCCTCCCCAAACTGAGAGGTCAAAAATCCTTTTTCCTCCATTCGCTTGAGCGAAGTTTGTATAGAACCAACGCTGAGCGTTTGTTTTAGCCGGTTTTCTAATTCTAATTTGATTTGTACACCGTAGGCTGACTGACTCAAGAATACAACCGTAAGAAGTACCAGTTCTTCAAATTCACCCAATTTGGTCTTTTTCATTCTCTATATTATTCGTAATTGTCGTAAATATAGAGTATTTATTTAATTCGTAATTGTATATTTTATAAAATAATATATTTGAGTTGGTGTGAGAAGAGGGTATTCAGTAGTCAGAGACTAGAAGTTATGCAGCTTCGACTGCTTTATTAAGCTCCTCAATTGAATTTTGAATATGCTTATGAATGAATTGATTGATTTCTATGAGCCTTCTGAGTTTGAGTTGTGACCATTTGAGGTGCTTTATTAATTCACGATCAGCTTGAAGCTCTTTTATGTATTTAGTGACAGAATTCGAAGCGCTTTGTTGATAGTCATTCAACTCACTTTCAGATTCACAAACTAGATAGTTAGCTAAACCATAGTCATATATTGCTGGCCAAAGATTGAGCGAAGCGTAAGTACTTATTTCAGTGGTGTAGTTTTCGTGTTCAGTCAACAAAGATTCCAAATAACTCAGATGGGTAATTATTTCCTTATTGCTATTGATCAAGTGGAGTTGATCAGACGATGAAAACCCTTGAATAAATGAAGAGATATTTATTAAGCGATATTTAGGGATATCTTCCATGAGACCGAATGTTACTTCAGCAAATAGCATATCCAAAGTGTTATCTGTTTCATGAACGTTGCTACCAAGTATGATAAGCTGAATGGCAGAATCTAGTTGAATATAGTTCGTGTCAATATCCTGCATAAATTTATCATTCCGCTCAAGCTCAATGACCATTGATTTCATAATCTCAATGGCCTTTGCTTCTTTTTCTTGATTTTGTCTCCACTCTTCGAATAGAAAGGATGCAGTGATACCAATGAATATCACGATCACTTCAAAAGCGTACTTTCCAATTACTTCTTTCATAATGATAATAAGTTACGTAAATGTTTCAATTTAATGAAAATACCACGTCATATCGAAGGAGGCACGACTGAGATATCCCCAGCGGTACAACGGATGCTTTGGAAACGTAGCTCTGGTTACCTGGCTAGCTACGATCCGCAGGGGACTTCTCCCTTTGGTCGAAGTGACGGTGAAGTTTTAATTAATTAGTCATGATGAATGCAGGATATCCTTTTACCATCATTAAATCTAAGAAAATACCACGTCATGTCGAAGGAGGCACGACTGAGATATCCCTGGCGTTACAGCGGATGCTTTGTAAAGTGTAGCTTTGGCTTTGTCAGTCTTTTCTGGCTGGCTGCTATCCGAAGGGGACTTCTCCGCTTCGGCGAACCGCCTTAGGTCGAAGTGACGTTGATTTTAATTTTTTATTCTAGGCTATCGTATAGATCAATCCATTGTGGATTAATGGACTCAATCAAAGCAATTTTCTTTTCTCTTCGGTATTTCTTGACCTGCTTCTCTCGGTCAATGGCTTCTTCTATTGAGTGAAATCCTTCGTAGTACACGAGCTTGTTGATATTATACTTTGCAGTAAAACTATTAGGATACAGTTTGGTCTGATGTTCAAATACTCTCGAATTCAGATCGGACGTCACACCTGTATAAAATACAGTGTGATGTTTGTTAGTCATGATGTAAACTGCACCTCCTTTGATCATCATTAAAACTAAGAAAATACCACGTCATATCGAAGGAGGTACGACTGAGATACCCCCTGTGGTACAGCTGATGCTTTGGAAACGTAGCTTCAGCTTTGTGAGTCTGCTACCCGTAGGGGACTTCTCCTTCTAGTCGAAGTGACGGAGAGGGGGTGTTTTTATTAAAGTTGATGTAAATGCTATTCCACAATCCACTGACGAATTCTCTTGATTTCTCCGTCTATATCTACCAACATGTGTTTTTTCACTACAAAATTCGGGTCAGCCTTCATCTTCTCTTCAATTTCTTTAAGCTCACCTTTATAAAGAACGTCCAGTATTTGTAATTCTGTAACTATAGTACTGATGGCGTCATCACTCGGTAAATCATTCAATACTAAAATTACTTCTCTCAAGGCAGATTCCTGATTCAATACCAATTCGACTAATGGCCTTAAGATTTTTTCATTTGCTTCTGTTTCTGGAGCTTTGTCAATGGTTACCACTGCTTGGTACATGCCTTCAATGAAGCTGCCGGCAAGTGCGAGACCAGCCATATTCAAATGGTGATCTTCTTCCATTTGGATACTGGTTGTAACAAACAGTTCACTTAAGATTTTTGAGATCTCTTCTTGGTTCTGATTTTTGATATGGCCTAGAAAATTTTGTAAATGCGCCTCATCGTAAATGGTAGAATCTCCAAGCTCTTGTGCCATTGCGTGAGAAGCTTTCAAATATTCTAAACACTGCTCTTCACGACCATAGGCTGCCAAGTAGTTGACATCCGAAGCATATACGCCCATGTTCATGGCCATCTTGTCAGCTTTGCCTTTGTATTTTTCTAGGTTTCCTAAATCATTAATGAGCTCACTTTTAAACTCTGCGTTAATGGATTTGAGGGTGAAAGGAACCAAAGAAGGTGCGGGTAAATCTTTAATCAATTGATCGATATCGTGTATCGTTTTTGACTCTTTTTCTTGAGCCAGCATCTGTTCGATCTTTTTCCGCTCATCCGTATTGGATTTGCCACCACAATTATAGATTGATATTGAAACAAAAAGTATTACGAGAAGTTTAGCTATGTTTTTCATGGTTTTTTTGAGGCTTATTAAACTTTAAATGTAGTCAATGACAATTTAATGATCGAATTTCGAGTATCACTCAAGTAATTTTAATTTTTGAGCAAAAGATAAAATGGCTATTCCCCTTCCAACTCTTCAATTTGCTCTACCAACTCTTCCCAAGCTTGATCTTTCGCTTTTAAGGATTCTCCATTGGCTTCATAGGTCTTGTTGATTTCGGTCAATTTATCGGCGTCGTTGAAGTTGGCTGGATCTGCCAATTGAGCTTCCAATTTGGTCTTTTCTGTTTCTAGTTTTTCTAGTTCAGACTCTACCTTGCTTAGCTCTTTTTTCAAACGAGAAAGCTCCTTTTGATCCACATCAACTTCCTTCTGTTTTTTTTCTTTTTTAGGTTTTTCTTCTTTTACCACTGTTGGTTTGAAAGTGTCCTTGGGCTTGTTGTTTTTGTCACACCACCAAGTGTACTCTTCATAAGTTCCAGGGTATTCCTTGAGTTCTTGACCTTCAATCCACCAGATTTTATTGGCGACCTGAGTGACAAAGTATCTATCGTGAGATACTAGAATGAACGATCCCTGATATTGTTGTAGTGCCTGGATTAAAATATTCACAGACTGAATGTCGAGGTGGTTGGTCGGTTCATCAAGAAGGAGAAAGTTGGCTTCTGAAATCAGTGTCTTGGCCAGGGCTACTCTAGATTTTTCACCACCGGATAATACTTTGATTTTCTTGAAAACATCTTCGTCAGAAAACAAGAAACAACCCAATACTCCACGAAGTTCTTGTTCGGATTTACCAGAGCCAAACTGCTTGAGTTCTTCCAATATTTCGTTGTCAACATTCAATGATTCTAGTTGGTGCTGTGCATAGAAGGATGGATTCACGTTGAATCCCATTTTGGCTTTGCCTTCTATTTTTTCATCACCATCTATGATTCGAAGTAGGGTGGACTTTCCTTTTCCGTTGGCACCTATCAAAGCAATCTTATCTCCTCGTTCAATGGTTCCGTTGGCATTTTTTAGTATGTCTATGCCTGGATAAGATTTAGAGATATTTTCAAGTATGGAAACATGACGACCGGATTGCTTGCTGAAATTGAACTTGAAATTTACCGCAGCATTTTCTTCGATTACATCTTCTACCTTGTCCATACGCTCCAGTGCTTTTACTCTGGATTGTACCTGACGGGCCTTAGTGGCTTTAGCACGAAAGCGTTCTACAAATCGTTCGGTTTGACGAATCTTAGCTTGTTGGTTTTCAAAGGCGTTTTTCTGCAGTTCGTTTCTTAGCTCTTTTTCTTCCAAGTAATTGTCGTAATTACCAGGGTAAGGTGTGAGTTGTTGACCGCTTACTTCTACAATCTTGTTGATCGTATTATTCAAAAACTGTCTATCGTGAGACACAACAATAACAGCTCCTTCGTAAGACTTGAGGTAATTTTCAATCCATTGAATAGAAGGTAAATCCAAGTGGTTGGTAGGCTCATCCAGCATAAGGATGGATGGTTTTTCTAGAAGCAGCTTAGCGAGGATCACACGCATTCTCCAACCTCCAGAAAATTCTTTCAGCGGACGCTGAAGGTCTTCTGTTTTGAAGCCAATTCCTTCCAGTACTTCTTCTGCTTTACTTTGAAGCACATAGCCATCTTTGGCTTCAAACTCTTCCTGTAGACGAGACAGCCGCTCAACCAACTTATCCTCATAATTGGTTTCCATTTGGTGCAAGACCTTATCGATCCTATGTTGAATTTCTATCACTTCGGCGAAAGCTTCCATTGCCACAGATAAGATAGAGTCATCTGATTGGAAAGACAGCAAATCCTGATTCAGGAATCCTATGGTACAGTCCTTGGCCATACTGATTTCACCGCTGTCTTTTTGCAATTGGCCAATGATTAATTTCAATAAAGTGGATTTACCCGTACCGTTAAGTCCAATCAAGCCAATTTTATCTTTTGGTTTGATATGAAGAGAGGCATTTTCAAATAGGGCTCTGCTGCCTAAATAGTACGATAAATTGTTGATTGAAATCATGCCGCAAATATGCAAAGGATCATAAGCAATTAAAACTCTCAGAAGATTTGATATTGGATATCATCCCATGTAATTTTAACTAGGAAATTGGTTAAACAAACATGCGCTACTTTCAACCCATTGTCATACTGAGCATCTGTGCTTTGTCTTTTTATCAATGTGAATCAACACCAAAAAGTGAAACTTCAAAAGAGGAGGTTGAGGAAACATTGGAAGATGAAAATTTGAATGAGGCACTAAAGAAAATTAACCTACCAGAAGGGTTTTCTATAAGTCTTTATGCTGACAACGTGCCAAATGCTCGGTCTATGACACTCAGTCCAAGTGGTATCTTATATGTTGGTACAAGGCAAGACGATAAAGTATATGCACTAGAAGATACTGATGGAAATCATGTGGTTGATAAAAAGTACATCATCGCAGAAAACATGAATACACCAAACGGTGTGGCGTTTAAGGATGGCGATTTGTATGTAGCCGAGATCAATAAAATATGGAAGTTTGTTGATGTAGAGTCTGACTTGAACAAGGTTAAGAAACCAGTTCTTGTTTCGGATGAATTCCCAAGTGACAAGCATCATGGTTGGAAGTATATTGCTTTTGGACCAGATGGAAAGTTATATGTACCCGTAGGAGCTCCTTGTAATATTTGTGAAAGCAAAAAGGAGGTGTACGCCTCTATCACTAGAATGAATAAAGATGGCTCAGGTTTTGAAATATTCGCTCATGGAGTTAGAAATACCGTAGGGTTTACCTGGCATCCGGAAACAGGCGACATGTGGTTTACGGACAATGGGCGAGATATGATGGGGGACAATATGCCCCCTTGTGAATTAAATCACGCTCCGAAAATGGGAATGCACTTTGGTTATCCCTATTGTCATGGAGGCGATATCTCTGACCCTACACATGGGGGAGAATATAGCTGTACGGAATTCACGCCTCCTGCTCAAAAATTAGGACCACATGTAGCACCACTCGGACTGAAGTTCTATACAGGAGATATGTTTCCAAAAGAATATAAGAATGACATCTTTATTGCTGAACATGGTTCGTGGAATCGAAGTAATAAGATTGGCTATCGCGTGATGCGAGTAAAGTTGGAAGGTGGAAAAGCCGTCGATTATCAACCTTTTGCTTTTGGTTGGTTGGATGAAGAAGAGCAGGAAGCTTTTGGTAGACCGGTGGATGTATTTATTATGCCAGATGGTGCCATGTTAGTCTCAGATGATCGAGCAGGTGTTATTTATCGTATTAGTTATTCTGCCGATTGATGGAACATCACATTGGCTTTAATTTTACTGCTCCTTATTACACGCTCAATGAGCTGACGGATAAGACTACAGATGTTTGGATTGCTTGTCCTGGATATGGACAGTTGGCGAAATATTTTATTAGACGTTTTGACGTGTTTGATGCTGAAAAGCACTTTGTTATAGCCTTACAAGGCTTGTCAAAATTCTATTTGCCAGATCAAAAAAATGTAGGGGCCAGTTGGATGACTAAGGAAGACAGAGAAACTGATATGCAGAATCAACGATCGTATTTTGACGCTGTCATCGAAGAACTTTTTGAAAGTAAATCACTGTCTAATTATCGTATTCACCTCATGGGTTTTTCTCAAGGAGTATCCATGATTAGTCGTATGGCGGCACATGCAAAAATTGACTTTCAGACTTTGGTGCTTTGGGCAGGAGGGTTTCCTCCAGAGTTGAAGCCTGCTGATTTTGTTCATGTGGATTCATCGGCCAAATTAAAAGTAGTCATTGGTTCGAATGACGAGTTCTATGCCCTTGACAAAAACTATCAACCGGAGGTTGATAAAATGAAAGCTGCTATTGGTTTGAACCCCGAGATTATCGTATTTGATGGTATTCATGAAGTCAAACGGGAAGTACTGGCTTCTTGCCTGGCTTAAGTAATCCTAACTTTAATTACTGGATTTGGAATGCAATCTACCGCCAGCCACATCATATTTCAATCCATCACATTTATCTATCACTCTCTAGACATTGTATTTAATTTGCTTACTTAATCTAATGACAATTATAATATGATGGCAAGGAGAATACTTGTATTGAGTTTAGTGATTTTAGGAAATACAGTGATTGCACAACCAGACAGGTGGCAGCAAAGAGTGGAATACCAAATGGAAATTGATATGGATGTAGAGACTAATCAATTTACAGGTGTCCAAAAACTTAAGTATTACAATAATTCTCCAGATACGTTAGACAAAGTTTTCTATCATCTCTATTTCAATGCATTTCAGCCAGGAAGTATGATGGATGTGCGAAGCAGAACGCATACTGATACCCGAAGAGGTGTTCAGGACCGTATTTTCAAATTGAAGGAAGAGGAGATAGGTTATCATAAAATCAAAAGCTTCAAGCAAGATGGTAAGAAAGTGAATGTCTCTGTGGATGGTACAATTATGACTGCAAGACTTGCATCTCCAATTTTACCCGGTCAGGTGGTCGTTTTTGATCTGGAGTTTGAAAGTCAGGTGCCCATTCAAATTAGAAGAAATGGTAGAGACAATAGAGAAGGGGTTAGATATTCTATGGGACAATGGTTCCCGAAAATTGCCGAGTACGATTATTCAGGTTGGCAACCGCATGATTATATCGCAAGAGAGTTTTATAGCCCTTGGGGAGACTACGATGTGACCATTACCATCGATAGCAACTATGTAGTTGGTGCTTCTGGGGTTTTACAAGGAACAGAAAAATCAAAGAAGGGTAAAACGTCTCATCGTTACCTGGCTAATAATGTTCATGACTTTGCTTGGGGTGCTGACCCTGATTATGAAGTAGATGTGGTTAACATTAGAGAAGGACTAGATCTACATGTTTACTATCAGGCCGACACTTTAAAGGAGCAATGGGAGCAGTTGGGTGATTATATGAAAAAGGCGATTCCGTTTATTGAAGAAAAATGTGGCAAGTATCCATATCCTGTTTATAAAGTTGTACAAGGTGGTGATGGTGGGATGGAGTATCCCATGCTTACGCTGATGACAGGACATAAATCATTAAAGTCTGTGGTAGGAACCGCAGTGCATGAGTTTCTTCATAGCTACTATCAGTTGGTATT
This sequence comes from Reichenbachiella sp., assembly GCF_033344935.1. Lineage (NCBI taxonomy): Bacteria > Pseudomonadati > Bacteroidota > Cytophagia > Cytophagales > Reichenbachiellaceae > Reichenbachiella > Reichenbachiella sp. The sequence goes on from NZ_JAWPMM010000001.1 coordinate 2,587,548, forward strand.
GGGTACCAATGAGAGTTATCTCTATTGGATGGACGAAGGTTTTGATCAATACTATGATGAGATGACCATGAATTATCTGTTTGATGAAGACTACGTGTCCCGCAAGCCTATGTCTGGATATTATAGGTACTATAAGGGCATAGTTGATTCAGGAAAAGAAGAACCATTAACAACTCATGCAGATCATTTTGAAAGTCATAGAGCCTATGGTATGGCTGCCTATGGTAAAGGTGCGTTGGCGTTGCAAAATCTGGAATACATTATGGGGAGAGAGGTATTCGATAGAGCTATGTTACGTTATTATGATACATGGCAATTCAAACATCCAAACGCAGTAGACTTTGAGATTATTTTGGAAAAAGAAAGTGGTCTAGAGTTAAGTTGGTTTTTCGATTATTGGGTAAAGACCACAAAGACTATCGACTATAGTATATCTAATGTGAATACGGTAAATGACGGTATTGAAATATCGATGGAACGAATTGGTTTAATGCCTATGCCACTTGATGTAGTGCTGACTATGAAAGATGGTAATAAGAAGAGTTACAATATTCCACTAGGAATGATGAGAGGAAATAGAGTGTTGTCAGAAAATGAAATATTGATGACTCCATGGAAATGGGTCAATCCATATTATTCATTTGTAGTAGATGTGGATATTGATGAGCTCGAGTCGGTCGAGATTGACCCATCTCTTCGTATGATTGATCTAAATTATGATAATAATAAGTATCCAAATCGCAATAGTGAGGTAGAAATCAAAGGGAAGCCTCAGAAACTGAAGAATAACTTGTAGATTTGGGTACGATCAATAAGAATAATTAATTTGAAATTTAAAGAAGTTGGTATTCACCCACCCGTATTGGATGGAGTAGATGCCATGGGTTTTGAAAATACTACTCCGATTCAGGAGAAAGCCATTCCCATTATTTTAGAAAACAAAGACCTCATTGCCTGTGCTCAAACGGGTACAGGTAAAACCGCAGCGTTTTTGTTACCCACCATGCAGCAAATTCATGATCAATCTGATCATGGAAGTATCGATGCACTAGTGGTAGTTCCTACCAGAGAGCTAGCCATCCAGATTGACCAACAGATTCAAGGTTTAGGATATTTTGTAGAAACTAGTTCTTTGGCTGTTTATGGCGGTGGAGATGGTATGAGTTGGGATGTTCAGAAAAAGGCCCTACTCAAAGGAGCCAACATCATTATTGCTACTCCAGGAAGAATGATTGCCCACTTGAATCAAGAATATGTGGATCTGTCAAAGGTCAAGCATTTCATTCTTGATGAAGCGGATCGTATGCTTGATATGGGGTTTTATGATGATTTGAAAAAAATCATGAAATTCATTCCAAAGGATTGTCAGCGATTGATGTTTTCAGCCACTATGCCACCGAAAATCAGAAAGTTGGCAAAAGAGATTTTGAATGAACCCGAGGAAATCAATATTGCTATATCCAAACCTTCAGAGAATATCCTTCAGGGAGCTTTTATGATTTATGATGGCCAGAAACCTGAATTGATCAAACATATCTTCTCGGCTAAGAAAATGGATAGCGTGATCGTATTTTTATCCAGAAAGAGCGAAGTGGATAAAATAGCCAGAGAGATTAAGAGCCTTGGTATCAATGCGGCGCCCATACACTCCGGCCTAGAGCAAAAGAAGCGAGAAGATGTATTACAAGACTTTATCAATAAGAAGATTAATGTACTTGTGGCTACCGACGTGATGAGTAGAGGGATTGATATCAAAGGCATCGACATGGTAATCAATTACAACGTGCCGGGAGATGCCGCTGACTATGTACATAGAATTGGCCGTACAGGTAGAGCAGATGCCAATGGTGTGGCTTTTACTTTTGTGAACGAAGAGGATATGTACAACTTTTCGAACATTGAGGAATTGATTGGAAAAGAGGTTCAAAAAATAAAAATCCCAGAACATATTGGTGAAGGTCCGGTCTATAATCCAAAGTTTAGAGCCTCCAAGCCTAAAAGGAACGGTCAGAATAAACGCCGATTCAGCAAGAAATAACTACATTCAATTTGTTATGCTAAAATAATTAGCAATTAGTTTTGCTGATTAGAATTATAATGCTAATTTTATTGTCATTAGCGCTAATTAATTGATCAATCAAAGGGTTTAATTAATTTAATGATAAAATAATTAGTAATGGAAACATATACTGTAGGTGGAGAATACAGACTAAAACTTACGTCTAAGAAGTTGAAGTCAGGGAAGTGTCAAGTTAAATTTCATGCATCAGTCCAAAAGACCAAGAAGATGTATGGTTATGTTTTGGCTGATTCAGGAGAGACTTTGAAGCATGTAGTTGAAAAAATTATCAAGCGTTTGGATCAGGTAAAGAATCGTGAAAATTTCCATCATATCAATTTGTACTCGATAGGGAAGCCAGCTGTGAGTGATACAGGTATGGTGCTATTTGATGCTTGATTATTGGAATAAAGCAAGGTTCTGTTAAGTTTGTTATCAATTGAAAATTGAACATGGAAGTAGCTAAGGTAAGCGACAATATTAAATTCTTACGAAAGAAATTCGGATACACACAAGAGACATTTGCAGAAGCTATTGGGATCAAAAGATCGCTGGTAGGGGCATATGAAGAAGGTCGAGCTGATCCGAGATTAAATAATCTGCTACGTATGTCTGAGGTATTCAACGTGAGTGTGGATACTCTAATAAGCAAGGTAGTCAGTGAGTTGTCTGATGAAGAACTGCATCAGCAGGAGGAAGGAAGCGCTAAAATATTAGCTATTACAGTAGATAAAGAAGACAATGAAAATATTGAACTGATTCCACAGAAAGCTTCTGCTGGCTATATGAACGGCTATGCTGACCCTACCTACATTGAAACGATGCCCAAGTTTCAATTACCGATGTTGCCTAAGAATGCTACTTATCGAGCCTTTGAAATATCAGGTGATTCCATGTTACCCTTACAGCCTGGAACGGTGATTATCGGAGAGTACGTTGAGAATATTTCTAATATTAAGAATGGAAAGACGTATGTGCTATTGAGCAAAGAGGAGGGAGTGGTTTACAAAAGAGTCTTTAATTATGTAGAGGAAAATGGAAAACTGTTTCTTGTCTCCGACAATAAGTCCTATGCGCCTTATCAAGTTGATGCTAAGGATATCATTGAAGTTTGGGAATCAAAGGCATTTATAAGTATCGACTTCCCAGATGCTGATGGGAAAGGAGATCTGTCCATGGAGGAGCTTTCCGGGATTGTAAAAAATCTTCAAAACGAAATTATAAAACTCAAGGACTCTAAATAAAAACACCCCACAAAAAAAAGTTTTTATGGGGTGTTTTTTATGGAATTATTAATCTGCAGTTAGAATCCTATCTCTAGCTGTGCAGAATAAATCATGTTATCATTTTTAGTAGCTCTATCTCTATAGGCTACACTGGCTTGCAGTTTGAGTGTGTGTCCTACGATATACTTACCAAACCCCAACTCATATCTTCTTTCAGCGTCATCAATTTCAATTCGTTCAGGTCTCACATCTGTGAATCTACCATCAATAGACCAGTTGTTTTTGAATAAATAACCGGATTGTATGTTGAAGGCTTGTCCTGTATAGAAGTAGATGTCATCGCCGCTACTTGTCACTCCACTAATTACTCCATCGGCTACTCTTTTATGAGCATATTCAGACATGACACTAAAGCCGTTGTACTTGAACATCATATCTACAAAAATGGTAGCCAAGTCACTGTGGACTTTGTCGCCATTGGTATCAAGAATAAACAATCCTAATTGACCTCTTTGTCTTGATGTTCCAAAGTTATGGTCGTAGGTAGCTCCAATCGAAAGTTTTGGTGATTGCTCTCTTGCCAAGTCTTCTCCAAAGTAATCTCCCTTGTCAGTGAATTTCCCGAAAGGTAAGATTTCTCCTCGGAAAGTGTAATCATAGCCAGCCTCTAAGGATTCGGTGATGTTTCTTCCTTCACCTTTGGTAAGTGCGATAACCTCACGGAGTACTACATTACCCATTTTGTGCTCATGATGTAGCCAAAGCCCTTTATCACGGTCGATGTTGAATCTGCTGTTCAACCTACTTCGATCAACAAGCTGCAGAGCACCAGATGAAATTACACGTTCTCTGTTACCAGGAAGCTTAGTTTGACCTACCCATAGTTGCCACCCAGGAAGAAATTTCCATTTCAATACCGCATCAAGTACAATACTTGCTGCGCCGTTGTGTTCAGCAAAGAAGTCACCTTGATCTCTGTTAGACATCGCTAACTCAATTTTATAATTGATTCTTGGGTCGTATAAATGACCTTTAAACTTCAAGCGGAAACGTCTGATCGTGAATGCATCGGCGTACTCATTGGTTTCTAAATCTTGAGCACCGATATACTGCGTTTGAAACCTATTGTTCCATTGCATACTGAAAGAGGAATCTTTCGCCATAAAGCGAATTCCCTTTCCCATCTTACTGCCGTCGAATGATTGAGCTTGGGCCAATACGGCGCACGTAGCCAAAGCTAAAGTGATGTAAATAAATCTCATATTTTCTGAATATAAGCCGCGAAGGTATGGGGATACTTTCTGCAAGTAGTTATTCTATAGTTACTTTAATGTTAAGTAATTGTTAACTAAAAGAAAAATAGCGAATATTGGTCTTTATAGCCTATTTAGGAAAATTAAAGCTAAAGGGAGAATGAAAAACACAAATAAGATGTAGAAGAATCCTACGACTTTATACTGCATAGTCATTAGCCCAAATTTTCTCGCGTATTGGATGGGTAATTGTTTTAGATAGGGTATGAACAAAAAGATGAGTGTGCCAATAAGGTTAAAAAGAAAGTGTACCAAAGCGATACTCACCGCAGCCTCGGATTTATTGAAGGCTGCAATCAATGCCGTAATAGTTGTTCCAATGTTGGCTCCAACAATGTATGGGAATACTTTGCTTAGATGAATCTTACCAGTTGCTCCGAGAGGTACAATGATTGAAGTAGTAATTGAACTCGATTGAATACCAGCGGTTAACATGGCGCCAAGCCCAAATGAGTTCAATTTGTGTTTAAAGAATACTTCCTGAAACCTTTCCTCGGAAGTGCCAATCATTCTCTTTGATATTATTTTGGATATAATCTTTATTGAGGCAAATAGACTAGCGCCGGCAATCAATACCAAGATGATCTCATAGTTAATGGCATCTATCAAAAAACTGTTGATGAAATCAAACAAACCTGAGCTTGTCACTTGTCCTGTTTTTGTCGGTATTGTTGAAAGATTGAAAACTGAAGCAATAGAGGTGGATAGTTTTGAAAGCAAATGATAGTAGTATTCCAATGGAAACAGAATCATTACTGTCATGATATTAAAAAAATCATGCATAACACCGGTGGCTATGGCATTCTTGAATTCTTTATTGTTTGTAATATAACTCAGCGAGACAATGGTACTAGTCAATGTTGTACCAATGTTAGCACCCATAATCATAGGTACTGCATTCTCTAATGTCATTCCTCCAGAGGCCACTACGGCAACAATAAGCGAAGTACTTGTGCTACTGCTTTGAATAACAGCCGTAATAAATAATCCTATGAATAAGCTTATAAATGGATTGGACGTGATTGATAATATTTTTATTACGGTCTCATTACCAATGGCATGAAAAGTACTTGTCATTAAATCTAATGACCACAAAAATGCAAAAAGAGCAATAGATATGCTCAAAATGAACTGGAGTACACTAAGTTGTTTTTGTTTTGTATTACCTTCCATAATTCCGGCTGCAAAAGTAGAATAGATTGCCTTGCCATATATTACTAAATTGTTAACATATCTAATGTAAGCAGTTTAATATTGGGTTTATCCTTAACATTTATTTAAAATTGAACTTGCTTTATATTTATAGCTTTGCAGCGAAAAATAATTATTCAGAAAATAAAATAACGATCTCGTGGAATACGGAATTTACGACATTTTAAAACTTGTAGGTGCGCTCGGTTTTTTCATTTATGGAATGAAAGTCATGAGTGAATCGATTCAGAAGGTAGCGGGGGATTCCTTGAGATCTGTGATGAGTATTATCACTTCTAATAGAGTAAGCGGTGTTTTTACAGGGTTCTTGACTACTGCCATTATTCAATCTTCTTCGGCTACTACGGTAATGGTGGTGAGCTTTGTGAATGCAGGGCTACTCAAGCTTAGACAAGCTATTGGTGTCATTATGGGTGCTAATATTGGTACTACAATTACGGCTGTGCTTATTTTGGTGTTTGGTTTCTCGAAATTTAGTATTTCGCACTACACACTTCCTATTATAGCAGTGGGTTTTCCCATGCTTTTTGCCAAAAAGGTAGAGTTGAAGTATTGGGGTGAATTCCTAATTGGATTTGCGCTTTTGTTTATGGGTCTAAGTGCTTTAAAAGGTGCGGTGCCAGATTTGAAACACAATCCTGAAATCCTAGCCTGGATTACGGATTTGAATAATCTTGGATTTTTATCTGTAGTAATAGCTGTTCTGATAGGGACTATATTGACTGTTGTTGTACAATCTTCAAGTGCAGCCATGGCTATTACTTTGATCATGTGTGATAATGGCTGGATTCCTTACGATATGGCAGCTGGTATAGTTTTAGGAGAAAATATCGGTACTACGATTACGGCGAACCTGGCAGCTCTTGTAGGAAATGTTCATGCGAAGCGAGCGGCACTTGCTCATTTTATGTTCAATGTATTCGGTGTGGTTTGGATGCTTTTGATATTTAACTTCTATATCAATGGTATCGATTCTATTATGGTAAGTACTGGAAATGGCTCACCGTTGAACGAAACAGGTGCTATTAAATGGGGACTAACTTATTTCCATATTAGTTTCAACATTCTTAATACGGCAATCATGATTTGGTTTGTGCCGCAAATCGAAAGTGTTGTTACTAAGTTGATATCATCTAAAGATGAGGAAGACGAAGAGTTTCACTTGGAATTTATTGGCACACAATTGATGAGAACTGCTGAATTGTCTTTGATGGAGGCAAGAAAGGAAGTGGCTAAATTCAGTAAGCATGTAGTGAAAATGAGCAAATTTGTTCAGGAACTGATTGAGTCATCAGATTCTAAGCGTATTGAGAGATTAACAGAGAAAATTTCGAAATATGAAGATCGTACTGATGAATTGGAGATGGAAATTGATGATTATTTGGTAAAAGTATCTGAAGGACGATTGAGTACAGCTGCTTCTGAGGAAATTCGTGCGATCATGAGTGTAACGAGTGACCTTGAAAGAACTGCTGACATTTTCATGAGAATGTCACGTGAAATCAACAGAAAGAACAAACACAGCTTGACTTTTACCGAAGGGCAAGTAGAGAGCATTAAGAAAATATTTGGACTTGTCGACGATGCCTTGGCTGTAATGCATGCGAATTTAAAAGCAGATTACTCAGAGGTAGAATTGGAAGAGGCCATGTCCAAAGAGACTGCTATCAATAAATTAAAGAAAGAACTAAGTAAGCAACATTGGAAGAGTGTAGAAGAGAATCACTACGATGTGCAAACTGGTATTGTTTACAGAGATATAATATTTGGATGTGAGCGAATCGGAGATCACATTATTAATGTAACTGAAAGTATTGTAGGGATTGAAGAACATGTCTCTTTATCATAAGAAATGTTTATTGACCCGTCCTAAAATAGGTTGACGGTTTTTAAAAAGATTTAAGTAAAACCTGTGGATTGATATTCACAGGTTTTTTCATGTATAAAGTTAGGTGTTTTATAGTTGAGACTTAGATGAGGTCTTTGATTGTTGTAGGTATCTATTGACTCTTTGATCAGTATTTTCAATTCTTGGCCAGTATTGCATTTATGAATGAGGAACTCCCCCTTTAGGATACCATTAACTCTTTCTGCTAGTGCATTTTGATAGCAGTCATACCCATCGGTCATAGATGGGGTGATTTGATGATTACTAAGCTCAGACTGATAAAGAGTGGAGCAATATTGTAATCCTCTATCGGAATGATGAATAAGCGTTTGGGTTGTTTTTCTGTTTTTGACAGCAACTTTCAGTGCTTTGACCACGTGTTCAGCACTCATGTCATCACTGAGGTGATAGCCCATAATCTTTCTACTATATGCATCTGTGACCAAAGAGAGGTAATGGGTTCGCTCCCTACTTTTGATGTAAGTAATATCACTGACAAAAACTTCTTCAGGGCGAATAGCTTTCCGATCCTTCAATAGGTTGGGGTATTTTCTCAACCAATGCTTACTGTTGGTAGTTTTTGTATAATTCTTCTTTGGCTTGATGAGCAGGTGTTCGGCTCTTAAATAGTTGAACAAAGCATCTCTACCCACTTTTATGTTTTGCCGGTCAAATTCACCTTTCAATGAATGGTACAGCTTCCGCGTGCCCAGTCGGGGCATTTGCATCCTTACCTTTTGGACAAGGGGTTTGATCCTGGAGAGTTCTTCTGCTCTTTGCTTAGATCTCTGTATTGATTGATAAACCGCCTGTCTACTAATCCCAAACAGTCGACAGCTACGTGAGAGACTCACGTGCTTTTCTTCTCGGATGCGCCAGATTGTTTGGGTAATCCCTTTTTTCTGATTGAAGTTCCGTGTTCTTTGTCTGAGATGTCAATCATCATATTAAGAATCTCATTCTTCAATCGCTCATCAGATAATTCACGTTCTAATCGCTTGATCTTCTGTGCTGGTGTCTCTTTTGATTTAGGTGAGGCCATAAAGTGTTGCTTCGGGTGACTCCAGTCTAATTTACCATATCTGCGTAACCAAACCAAAACTGTACTCCTTCCTTGTATACCATAAGTTTTTTGGGCTTGCTTGTAGGTCATTTCGCCTTTTTCCACTTCAGATACAACCGCCAGTTTAAAGCCCATGTTGTAGTCGCGCTGGGTGCGCTTTTTCCCTCCTAAAGAACTGCGCTTCTCGTCTTTCATAAATAAGTCGTTTTTGTGTCAACTTATTTCAGGACGAGACATATCCATAAAAAAAGCCAGAATCTAAACAAGATTCTGGCTTTTTTATGTCTTAGCTCAACTCTAGTCTTTTCTTACTTTACCGCTACTGCTCGTATCTACATAAACTTTGTCAGGATTCCCTCTGTAGTAAACTTTTCCACTACTACTGGCTCTTCCTTCAATCAAACCATGTACGGTTACTTCTGCTTTTCCTGAGCTACTTACTTGTACGTCCACTTCTTCACTGTCCATGTCATAGGCGGATAGTCGTCCTGAACTACTGATATCTATTTCTTGGAATTTTGCTTTGCCCGAGAGAATAACGTCAGCACTACTCGATACTCTAACCTCAAGTTCTCTGACATTAAGAATTAAGTCAGCTCTTCCTGAGCTACTAGCTTTTATTTCAAATTTTTCAGTAGCGATTTCATCTGACCCAATGATGGAGCCGGAGGAACTGACCGATACCGCTTCTAATTCATTTGCGTAGGTGAGTTCTATTTCTACATTTTTAGAGAAGTAGTTACCTCTTTTCATTCTAATGTAAAGTGTGTTGCCTTCGACTTCGGTTTCAACTCGGTCTGTGTCAACCCCTCGAGTTTCTATTTTGGCTTCATTGATAGAGCCTTTTTTCATTCTCACCGATATGGATTCACTTACTTTTATTTCATCAAATGTGTCAAGTTTCCTGGTGTCACTTGTTTGAGCCTGTACGGCTATGATGCTGGCTAATAGGATGCTTAAACAGGTTATTGCTTTTTTCATGAGTTTTTAATTTTGATTGTTCTATATAAGGACTAGAGCGGATCAAAAAGGTTGCAAGAAAATTGTTTGTACCTACATATAGTTTTTTTAATATGTATGCACGCATAATATTATTTATTTATTTTTGGCGTTTCACTCAAACTCTTAATTATGATAAAAACCAATACTCGAAAATCCCTGTATATGGGGATTGCTTTCTTATTTTTTAGTATTGGTGCCTTTGCACAGACTACCACCTCGTGGATTACAGGTAGGGTGCAAGGTACCGATGGAGCGGATCTGGTAGGATCTACGGTAATTGCTATACACGTACCTACAGGTACTAAGTATGGTGTATCAACAAGACTGGATGGTGGATATGATATTCCTAACGCTAAAATTGGCGGCCCATATTCAGTAGAGGTATCTTTTGTAGGCTTCAAAAGTCAAAAAGTAGAAGGTGTCTTTTTGACATTAGGTCAAAAGCAGCGACTAGACTTTGTGCTGCAAGAGGACGCCACCACCATTCAAGAAGTGGTCATTACCGCCAATCGTGATGATGTAATGAATAGTGAGCGCACTGGCGCTGAGACTACTATTAGCAATGATCAGTTGGTGTTATTACCCACAATTTCTAGATCTACACAAGATATATTTAGATTAACTCCGTCTAATGATGGAAATGGATTTGCTGGTCGAAGTGATCACGATACCAACTTTTCATTGGATGGCTCAATTTTTAACAACCCATTCGGACTAGATGCAGCCACTCCTGGTGGACAGGCAGGTGCTCAACCCATTTCATTAGATGCAATTGATCAGATACAAGTATCGGTGGCACCGTTTGATGTCACCAAAGCTGGATTTACAGGAGCTTCCGTAGATGCAGTAACAAAGAGTGGTACTAACGCTTTGAAGGGTACGGCGTTTGGCTTCTATAGAAATCAAGCCATGACTGGAAAGAAAGTGAATGGAACTTCTATTGATGTTCCTGACTTGACTCAATTTCAAGGTGGTTTTTCCCTAGGTGGACCGATCATTAAAAACAAACTTTTCTTCTTCGCCAATATGGAAATGGAGAGAAGAGAGGACCTAGGTCAAAATGTTGTTGCTGATAATGGAAGTAACTCTGGAGAAAGTAATGTAGCTAGAGTTTCTGAAGCAGATTTGATTGCTGTTCAAAGTGCGTTGAGAAGTATAGGTCACGATCCTGGGGATTATCAAGGTTATACGCATAAAACAGAAAACTTAAAGGCCATGTTGAAAATTGATTGGAATATCAATGATAAGCACAGTTTGACAGCTACATACAACATGCTCGATGCGAATAGAGATTTGCCAGCTCACCCTAATGCAATTATTAGAAGAGGGCCGGATAGAACGACCATGCAATTTGAAAATTCAGGGTACAATATTGAAAATAAGATCCAGTCCGGAATGCTGGAATTAAATTCTATTTTCAGTAATACAGTATCAAACAAATTGCAAGTAGGAATGACCATGTTTAGAGATGCGAGAGATCCTAAAAGTGAACCTTTTCCAGATTTGAATATTGCAAACAATACGATCAATTACATTGTTGCAGGTCACGAACCTTTCTCTATTCACAATAGGTTAGATCAGGATGTGATTCAAATAACAAACAATGTCAATATTTTTAAAGGTGCTCATACTTTTACTGTTGGAGGATCTTTTGAGAAGTTCATGTTTGATAACTCGTTCAACTTAGGTGCCTATGGAGGAACTTTTGGACCGGCATACTCAAGTGTAGCACAATTTCAGGATTCAATAGCTAGCGGATATATCGCAGGGCAGAAAGCTGCTGCAGAAGCTCTTTTTGCTTCGAACAATGCGGCAACACCTGATACTGGTGGATGGGCATTGGCAGAAACGAATGTTGGTCAACTTTCATTCTATGCGCAAGATGAATGGCAAGCCACTGATAATCTGGCTTTGACTTTTGGTTTAAGAATGGATGTGCCTTTGTATTTTGATACTGAGGAAAAAATGCAGGAAAACATAGACAGAAACTGTTGCTATGATCCAAGCATTCAATACTATGATGAAAATGGCGATCCTATCATGTTTAATTCACTAGAGTTTCCAGAGCAAAAACCATTGTTTTCACCAAGATTTGGATTCAACTGGGATGTGAACGGAGATAGAACTGTTCAGGTAAGAGGGGGAACAGGCTTATTTACGGGTAGATTTCCATTCGTATGGATCGGTAATCAGGTGGCTAACCCTAATTTCTTTTTCTATACCGTATCAAGAACTGATTTTAAATTTCCACAGGTTTGGAAAACTAATTTGGGTGTGGACAAGAAACTCGGCGAAGGATTTACACTTTCTGCTGACTTAGTTTATTCTAAGGATGTCAATGGGATTATGGTTAGAAACTACGGCTTGATTCAGCCTAATTCAACACTTTCTGGACAACCGGGAAGACAAGTATATGGAGCTGGAGATAGAGCGACTGTATTTGGCGGTGCGACGAATGCGTATGTATTGTCGAACTCAGATGTTGGTCGTAGTGTGAACCTTTCATTGGAATTGAAGAAGAGCTGGACTAATGGATTATATACTTCTTTAGCTTATAACTTCCTTGATTCAAAAGATGCCTCATCGCTCGTAGGAGAAATTTCAAGTGATACTTATGATAGAAATCCAGCGATAAATAATGTGAATGAAGCTGTTGCTTCTCCGTCGCTTTATGGAAATAGACATAGAATTGTAGGTACCATTAACAAGAAGTTTACTTATGGTGGAGATAAAACAGCGACTACGGTTTCTTTCTTTATAGAATATGCTCAGGGCGGAAGATTCTCATACACTTATGCAGGAGATATCAATAATGATGGCTCAGGCTTAAATGACCTGATCTACGTGCCAACAGATGGTGAAATTGATCAGATGCAATTCGATACATTTTTCGCTACAGAGGCAGACCAGCGTGCAGGGTTGAAGTCTTATATTGCACAGGATGAGTACTTAAATGTTCGACGAGGAAGATATGCTGAAAAGTATAGTGCTTTAAGCCCTTGGTTCTCAACTTGGGATATGAGAGTACTACAAGATTTTTATATTGGTGAACAAACTTTGCAGTTAAGCTTAGATATTCTTAATATTGGCAATCTGATTTCCAATAAATGGGGTGTGAGACAAGTTCCTTTAAATACCTCGCCTATTGGATATGTTAGAACTGAGGCAACAGGTGAGCCTGTTTATTCATTCGATACAAACGCCAAAGAGACATTTGCGGATGATTTTGGACTACAGTCTAGATGGCAATTGCAGCTTGGTGTAAGATATATATTTTAATAAAGACGCTTCATTGAGAAAAAGGTAAAGAGATTTACCTTGGAGAAAGCCCCCTAGTGGGGCTTTCTTTTTTTTAGTAGCTTTGCGTTTTATTTATTCGGCATGAAAAAAGTTGCATTTTATACCTTGGGCTGCAAGCTCAATTTTTCTGAAACCTCAACCATTTCAAGACTTTTCGAAGAGGAAGGTTATGAGAAGGTGGCTTTTGAAAATGAGCCTGACATCTTTGTAATCAACACCTGTTCGGTTACTGAAAATGCAGATAAAAAATGCCGTCAAATTGTAAAAAACGCAAAGAAGGTATCCCCAGAATCATTTGTGGTCATTATAGGTTGTTTTGCACAATTAAAACCTAAAAAGATTTCTGAGATTCCAGGTGTGGATGCTGTATTAGGTGCAGCTGAAAAATTTAAGCTATTAGAACATCTTAAAGATTTTGAAAAACGGAAAGAAGCCATCATTTGTGCTTCTGAAATTTCAAATGCGACAGAATTCAACAACGCCTATTCAATAGCAGACCGTACAAGGACTTTCCTCAAGGTTCAAGATGGTTGTAATTATGGTTGTGCTTTCTGTACTATTCCACTCGCCAGGGGAAAAAGTAGAAGTGATAGTATAGAGAATATCCTGAAATCAGCTCATGAAATTGCTCAAACTGAGGTAAAAGAAGTGGTGTTAACTGGAGTTAATATCGGGGACTTTGGTGTGCAAGGTGGAAGAAGAAAAGAACGTTTTCTTGAGTTAGTGAAGGCGTTGGATGAAGTAGAAGGGATTGAGCGTTTTAGAATTTCTTCTATAGAGCCTAACTTGTTGAATAATCAGATCATTGAATTTGTTGCGGAGAGTAAGCGATTTGCTCCGCATTTTCATATTCCACTACAATCTGGGAGCAACAAGATTCTCAAGTTGATGAATAGAAGATATTTGAGAGAGCTATACGTGGAGCGTGTAGCTAAAATAAAGGAGACCATGCCCAATGCATGTATTGGAGTGGACGTAATTACTGGCTTTCCAGGAGAGACTCATGAAGATTTTTTGGATACCTACAATTTCATCAATGAATTGCCAGTTTCTTACTTACATGTATTCACATACTCAGAACGAGCGAATACAAACGCAGTAGAAATGGATGGGGTAGTGCCCAAAAAAGAAAGGAATGAACGTTCAAATATGCTCCGTATTCTTTCAGAAAAGAAGAAGCAGGCATTCTATGAATCTCAAATTGGAAATGAGTTTACTGTACTATTGGAAAATGATGTGAAGGACGACTTTATGTTCGGCTTCACTGAAAATTATCTAAAAGTCAAATTGCCTTATCAGGAAGATTTAGTGAATGAACTAAGATTAGTCAACATGCAGTCCGTAGAAGAAGACGGAACGATGAGAGCAAACGAAACTCAACTAGTTTGACTATAGTGGCATCACTAGAAAGTCGAATTTCAATTGATCCCAAGCAAATTCGATCACTCCAGTATCATCGATTGTGAAAGTCATTCTTTCGCTTAAATCATTGTTTGTAGAAGGTTCAACTTCAAAGCGTAGCACATCAAGGGACTGATCATAATCGTAAGCTCCCCAAACTTCATATTTAGTATTTAATATGACTGTCCATTTGTCTTTAGTGGGTATGGTGTATAGCGCATAGTTTCCTGCAAGTAATGTGTCTCCATTCACTAATATGTTGCCTGTAGCTGAAAGTACTGTGGCTTCATTGGCTCCGGTTCTCCAAATTCGATCGAAAGGAACTAAATCACCCCAAATGGTACGACCTTTTACCGCAGGTTGACTATAGGTTATAAAAACATCAGTATCTCCTAGACTTGTTATAGCTCTAGCGGGAGGAGAAGGTCTGGAAGCACACTTCTTTTGATAAGACTCAAATTCCTTTAAATCAGAAGAGATAAACTTGGAGGGGTATTCTGGACGATAGCATCCACCAAGGGCAAGAGGAGTGAGGATAACGATCAGTATCCACCAATTGCTCATATTCATATTTAAAAACCTTTCTTTCAATTTGCCAAATTAATATTTTCTTGAATCAAGTGTACGTGATACCTCTAAATATGTTCAAACATTTATTTCTAATTAATGGTATAAATTTTATGTGCTCATTTTTCGTACAACGATTGTATCAAAACCGATCATGATCTGACTTTAATTATTTGTATAACTATCAGTATATCAGGCAGATAATTGATTAGGTATATTTTTTGTTAACAAAACATTAACTATATCAAATAAAACTTGAAATTATGAGTATCATCGGAATCGAAATCCCGCGACTAGAAGAAGATCAGGACATCAGTGTTGAAGTAAAGATCAATGGGATCAAAAAACAATACAGCTATCGAGTTGAAATTTTCTATTGGGAGGAATGTCCTTTTCCTACAGAAGATCGGGTAGAGTGTATTAAAAACTTAGTGTCTAGTTATGATCAGGAGTGGGATTTGGCTCATATCGGCATACCAACTGACGAGTACATTCCGATTACGTTTAGAAAAAAGAGGACTTAGGTTTTTTAACCAAGTCTAGAATTCTTATTATTGTTAAGATTTCAACTGGTTATGTCTTGGATATGAGTACATAACCTCAACTATATAACCACGTGCAAACGTGGTTTTTTTGTGCCCTTCTGTTTATCACATTTATTATCCGTTTATCAGATTAGAGTCTAGCTTCAGTAAAGAATGGTTATTTTAGTTATGTAAAAAAACATTAATCCATGCGAAATATCTTAACAACCCTGAGCTTAGCTTTACTTTCCTATTTTTCGTGCGCACAAGACATTGACATGTCTTTAATGAAAGGCATGAAAATACGTAATATAGGACCTGCAGGTATGAGCGGAAGAGTTACTGCTATTGATGCGGTACATGCCAATCCAGATATAATTTATATAGGTACAGCCTCTGGTGGGGTATGGAAGTCCGAAGGCGGCGGTGTGACTTGGATCCCAGTTTTTGAAAAAGAAGCAGTTGCCTCTGTTGGTGCTTTGGCTATTGATCAGTCTAACCCAGATGTGATCTGGATTGGTACAGGTGAAGGTAACCCGAGAAATAGTGCAACAAGTGGCGCTGGAGTCTATAGGACACTCGATGGAGGTGCAACATGGCAATTGATGGGACTGGAAGGTACCAGAAATATTCATAGAGTAATTATAGATCCTAGAAATTCAAATGTCATTTATGTGGGTGCACAAGGATCGGCCTGGGGTGAAAGTTCAGACAGAGGAGTATACAAATCTATGGATGGAGGTAAATCATGGAAAAAAATATTGTACACCAATTTAAAAACAGGAATTGGAGAATTGGTCATGGACCCAAATAATCCGAATAAGTTATTTGCAGCCATGTGGGAGTTTAGAAGATGGCCGTGGTTTTTTAAATCTGGGGGTGAGGGCTCTGCGCTGCATGTTACTTATGATGGAGGCGAGACTTGGAAGAAGTTGACCAATGAAGATGGTTTGCCTGAAGGTGAATTAGGTCGAATGGGATTGGCCATTTCAAGAAGTAATCCTAAAGTGGTGTATGCCTTAATAGAATCAAAAAAGAACGCACTATACAAATCTGAAGATGGAGGAGTAAAATGGAAGAAGGTGCAAGACAAAGAAGTGGGTGGTCGACCATTTTACTATGCAGAAATAGCCGCAGATCCATTGAATGAAAATCGATTGTATAATATTTATTCTGAGGTAGGGTTAAGCGAGGATGGAGGGAAGACATTCTCAACACTATTGGGCTGGAATCCTACGCGTGTGCATGGAGATTACCATGCTATTTGGATTCATCCTACAGACCCTTCTTTGGTTATTATAGGCAATGACGGCGGACTGGCGATTTCTAGAGATAGAGCGAAGACGTTTAGATTTGTAGAGAATCTACCTGTAGGTCAATTCTATCACATTTCTACCGATAATCAAGTGCCTTACAATATTTATGGTGGCATGCAGGATAATGGTTCCTGGATAGGGCCATCTAATTCACTCAGAAATGGAGGTATCAGAAACAGTTATTGGGACGAAATAGCTTTTGGTGACGGATTTGATGTGGTGCCTGATCGCTCTAATCCTCGATATGCATTTGGTATGTGGCAAGGGGGTAATGTGTTGTATATAGATCTGGAAACTGGTGAGTCACAGTATATTAAGCCTGTTCATCCAGATGGTAAAAAATTGAGGTTTAATTGGAATGCCGCGATAGCGCAGGACCCAACGAATCCAGACGTAGTTTACTACGGTAGCCAGTTCGTACACAAGAGTGTTGATAAAGGACAGAATTGGACCATTATTTCTCCTGATCTTACCACCAACGATCCGGCCAAACAAAAAAGCAATGAAAGTGGCGGACTAACTATGGATGCCTCTGGGGCGGAAAACTTCACTACCATTTTGGCTATTTCTCCATCACCAATTGATGATCAGGTATTATGGGTGTCTACTGATGATGGCAATATCCAATTGACCAAAGATGGAGGAAAGACATGGACAATTCTGAATAGTAGAATCAAAGGCTTAAAATCAGGCGCTTGGATGCCTCAAGTGAAAGCATCTAAATACAACGCAGGGGAAGCCGTATTGGTCGTCAATGACTACAGGAGGGATGACTGGACACCGTGGTTATACCGTACGACAGATTTCGGTAAAACCTGGGAAAGGTTGGTTGATGATCAGGATGTGTCAGGCTACGTTTTAAGTTATGTTCAAGACCCTGTAGAACCTAATCTCATGTTCGTAGGTACTGAGTTTGGTTTGTATGTTTCATTCAATGCTGGACAATCATGGAATCAATGGAAAGAAGGGTATCCTACGGTCTCTACCTATGATTTGGATATTCAGGAAGAATTTGGAGATCTAGTGATAGGTACCTTTGGACGATCCATTTGGGTGCTGGATGATATTCGTCCGTTAAGAGCCTTGGCTAAAGAAGGGACTTCTTTGCTCAGTAGAAACATTTATGCATATGAAGCTGCGGATGCCTACCTGTGGAGTCGAAAAGAGGCAGCGGGTACCAGGTTTCAGGGTGATGCTATTTATAAAGGTGACGACAAGGCCAATGGTGCACTCTTGACTTATTCGCTAAAGAAAACATCTAAACAAGACACTACAATCAAATCGGATACTGTGTGGATCAAAGTATTTGATGCTTCTAATAATGAAATCAGAAAAACTTTTACCGTAGGTAAGCAGGGCATGAATCGTTACAATTGGGACATGTGTAGAAGAGGATTTCGCTCTACGACTACTGCTAAACCAGAAAAGGAAATTCAGGATGTTTCGGGACGCTGGGTTCTTCCCGGAAAGTATGGGGTGCAATTCAAATGTGGTAATGATTCTGTGATGACTAGTGTGTTGATCAAAAAGGATCCAAGAATAGACATTACAGAAGAAACAATGGCCAAGAATGCTCAAACGCTAGATCAGATCACTAAATATCAAATGTTGGCTACTATGGCCATTGATCAATTAAATGAAGCCAATAAGAGCATTGAACTAACGCTGGCTGCTATGAAAAGACAGAGTGTAGCAAACGATAATATCACGAGTACAGCTAAAGAGTTGAAGAAAAAAATTAAATCTCTCAAAGAATTGATCAACGATAAAGAGGACCTTCAAGGCTTTATCGATGGAGGACACATTATTTCAGGTAAACTATGGACAACAAGTTTCTATTCTCAACTCTATAGTATGAACAACTCGTCACAAGAATTAGCTGCCAATCAATTGAAATCACAATTGGATGGGGTACTCACTCAAACCAATACGTTTTTTGAAAATGAATGGCTAGAATTTCAAAAGAATGTTGAAATGCTGAATTTGAGTTTGTTTCAGCCTTATGAAAAACTAGAATTAGAATAAGGCAGTTTCTCCCGAGTTGATTTTGTTTTATTTGTTCACGTGATATTCCTTTTGGAAGAATTATATTTAATGCTGAATTGAGCCGGTTGAAATCATTTTGGCTTAGTTTTTGGCTAACATACGACTATGAAACAACTACTTATACTTTCTCTTGCTCTGGTTTTGATGGGTTCTACTGATCCTACTTTTAAGGTTGGGGAAGTGGCGCCTGACATTGCTTTACCGAATATGAATGGTGAAATCGTGAAATTATCTTCACTGAGAGGGCAAATGGTATTTATTGATTTTTGGGCGTCGTGGTGCAAACCTTGTCGAAAAGAGAATCCACGAATTTTAGCAGATTACCTGAAGTATAAAGATGAAGAATTTGAAAATGGAACAGGTTTCACCGTATATGGCGTCTCGTTAGATAAGAAAAAAGAGGCCTGGGAAAAGGCAATAGCTAAGGATAGTCTGATTTGGGATACACACGTCAGTGATTTGAAAGGCTGGAAGAATGAAGCAGCTATTGCCTATGGAATATCCAGTGTGCCAATGAGCTACCTAATTGATGGGGATGGCGTGATAGTAGCTGTAAACCCAAGAGGGGATAAACTAGAAAAGGAACTTAAAAAGAACCGGAAGTCCGAGTCCTGGTTTAAGTCCCTTTTCGGTAACTGAACTTGGTAGCGCTTAAAAACTAGCTTTGGCGCGAATTCTTGAAGCTTTCAGAGCTTCTATTGTCTGAGCTCTTACTGCTGCAGAACCGCCGCATGCATCTGCAACTTCATCCTCAGTTTTATATTCTACACCGTCATATGTGTATGTGCAGCATGAATCGTCCGCACAAGTACAACATGATGTTGCTGTCTCATTTGTACAAACTGGAACCGGATCACAGGATTCTTCATCATCATCACCACATGAACTAATAGTGACAACTGAAAGAGATAGTAGGAAGTATAGAAATAAATGCTTTTTCATGTTTGTATTTTTTGATATAATCTATTTTAAAGATAATGATATAAAAGAATATTTATTGTGTAATAAATGTCGAAGAATCTAGATTATTTTTTTACATTTCTTCAGCACCAGTCTCAAAGTTGAACCATTTTGGGTGGAAGGCCAATCTTAATGATCTTTCTTTTGTAAATACGATCGTTTTCATTTTATCTCTATCCTTTACATTGTCAATACCATTCTTGTAATCACCTTTATGTCCTGTTGCTTTAACTCGAATCATTTTCACTTTTTTAGATTCAGAATCATCCTCTAGACTAGACGCTTTCTTTTTTCCTAAAACTTGTCCCAAATTAACCCCTACATGATACCTGTAGTCTTCACCAAAGCTCTGCATTCCAAGCATATCTATATCAAATAAACTACTTACAATATAGGTTCTAGGTACGTAAATGGCGTCGTTAAATATAAACATGTGAGTATCAATTGTCTTGAAGCTTAATGTATCTAAATTATCTATTTTTGGAAGGTCTTCGGCAAGTAATTGAACAGGAGGGTAATGGTAAATACCTCCGTCATGAAACTTGAGGTCACAAGTCATCATCATTTCAGGATAAATTAATGAGTCGCCTATCATCTTAAACTTTAAGAAGAAATTGTCTGAAGATACAATGCCATTAATTTGTTCATAAGTCATCTCATCTTGATATAGATTTTTCATTTCTTTCATCAATCTTCGAACATCTAATTCTACGATGTTTCCTTTCATTTCAACCTCCATTTCATCTTCAGGTTTCATATGAACTTTTATAGATGAAATGGTCTCACCTCCAAACCCTTTGAATTTGAGTTGATCGATAGTATAAACGGTATCGTTGACGTTGTAAAGTGCAGAAATGTCTTTCAGTATGGCGTCTTCATACTTCATGTCTGTAATGGCCAACTTTCCTTTTACCTCATTGTTGGACATATTCATTTCCAGCTTGGTGGTTAGATTATTTACCGTGGCGGTTTTACCATACTGCGTTTGTCCTACTTTGACATTGCTTTTGATGAGTTTGTTGGCATCGTTGATATCGTAACTGGCTTCAATGTCTTTGATCGTCGTTTCATCATATTTAAAGCTTTTCACGAAGGCTTGCCCGGTGACCTCATAGTTCCATAGGGGAGGTGTAGATTCTGTTTCTTCTGTGGTTGTTGATTCTTCTTCAGACATGAGTGCACCCAACATCTTATAATCAATATCACCAAGCTTATAGATGCCATCTACTTTCAACGTTCCTGGTTTGTTTCTGAGGGTAGTGTTGAAGGCATTCTCTACTGTAGTATTAATATCAAACGAAATGCCTTGATACCCGCCTTTTAGATCGTTTACCGATATATTGTGATCAGCTTTGGTGACTTTTCCACTCAGATTTTTAACATTCATCAAAGTGTCTTTCATGTGGAGATTGACCTGCTTGAATGTTAAATCAAAATTGGTGTTGTCGTACATGATGGCTTCAATTTCACTATCCTCCATCTTCTCAATATTTAACTTGCCTTTGGATTGAATAGAGGCCTGTATCGTACCGCTCATGTCATTGACTAGGGTGTCTGAAGTAAAACGTTTGATTTGAGCCAAATCCATGTCTAATTTGTTGTTGATTGCAAACTCTAGGTATTTGAGCTGATCCAGTTTAGCAGAGCCATCAATCGATCCTTCCGCAGTAGCCAAGTGAAATCTCGGAATGTCAATAGTCATAGTTTCTGGTGCCAACGGATCACCTTCAAATCTCATGTCTATATTGTTTTTTATGAGGTTGATTTTATGGTCTGCCAGATAGGCACTTAAATCGATCAACTTAATGCTGCGGTCTGAATAGCTTAGTTGTCCAGTCATTCCTCTCAAGTCTACAGATTCATCCATTTTCAGTTTGAACTGATTGAAGCTGATATTAGCAGATGTATTGGTTAGCACAGATTGTACAAAGTCACTGGTTACGGAGTCAGGAGCAATACCTTTGGTCGCGAGTTGCAGTTTTATTTTCCCTCCAATGTCCCGAGCTATTGAATCGGGAACTATGTACTTAGAGGCATCCAGATCCAAGTCTAAGCTTGAATTGATGTTGTATCTGACTTTATCGAGGTTGTTAAAGTTGCCGCTTAAGTTTATTCTGCTTCCACTTATGCTGGCTACAAATTCCGATAACTTAATTGCTGTTGTGGCATTATTGTTTTGCGATCCGTTGGTGATTTCTGTATCAATTCCAATATTATAAATCAATGGATAATCTTCATATTTCAAGCTACCCTGATTGTATTTGATGGCCACTTCGTAGTGAGGAAGTTCTTCTTCTCCTATAATGCCTTGAACATAGGCTTGAACCGTAAGGCTCCCTGAAATTTGATTGATGCCATTTGATTTTATAAGATCACCAGGCGCATATTTGGTTAGTTGAGCCAGGCTTGGTGCATTGATCTCTGTATTTAAGTCAGCATACATCTGATCTCCAATGATCAGTTTTCCTTTGGTTGATAGATTGAGTTCGTTGGTTTGTAGGGCAAGTGATTCAATTTCTAAAGTGTCGGATTTAAATGTTAGGTTAATTGACAAATCAGCCTTTTCCAGTCTGTCTAGTTGCGTGTCCTGAACAAAAAAATCAGTGACTTCTAAGTCACCTCTAAAATGTGCGAAGGTCTTTGGGTCTTTTAGGCGTACTGCACCATTGATTTCTGGGATGTAAACCTTGCTTTTGATCTTTTGTTGATCATCCTTGTATATCAGGGTGAAGTTGTTAAGTCTTATGCCTTCAGCTGTTAAATCCAAAGGTTCTCCTTCGACTTCTTCCTCAACAGCAAGGGTATCAGAACTCATTAAAAAATCGAAGTTGGTGCCACCTAGTGAATCAATTTCATACTTCACAAATGCATCTTCCAATTCTACTTTTCGAATGGTGAAAATCTCATTCAATAAATCACGCGTATTCACACTTATAAAAAGGTTATTGACTTTAGCCAACGTGTCCACTGCGAGTATTTCGTTGTTATCACCCCATTGATAAGCACCTAACCAAAGTCCTTCAAACTGAATGCTGGCCAACGGGAAATCTTTGATCAATGAAAAGTTGACATCTTTTGTAGCCATAGGGGCATTAAAAGTCTGACTCAATTCATCCAAAGCATATTTTGTAATTCGGTCTTGCAGCAACCATCCAGCCACTACTAGTGAGAATAACAAAATAAGAAAGGTAAGTAAGCTGATCTTGAGAACTTTTAGAAATTGCTTCATGAAGTCTGTCTTGTTGGTTGTTGAAATTATACTTCAATTTAATTCGATTTCGATAAACGAGGCGAACCTGAATGAAATATTCTTGTTATTAAATCACTCGCAGACCGTAATGTCTGCAGTTGGGTATAGAAAAGAAATGGCTGGGCTCAAGTAGGGGATATCCAGGTTTAGCCCCCTAATGATCAATAGACAGCCCAAAGTGAAAATGAAAACCGTGGATAGTTTGTTTAGGCTAATGAAAGAAAGCTTTTGAAGGGCTCTGCCTGATATAGCCACCAACAGCATGGCGGGGAAGGTGCCTAACCCGAAGATGATCATGTATTTGGCGCCTTCCATAAAACTAGCAGTGGCTAATGCTCCAGCAACTGCAGCATAGACTAAGCCACAAGGAAGAAACCCATTCAATATACCCAGTAGAAAAGTGCCAGATAGTTTGGTGGTACGAAGCCACTTGGACAGTCTTTTTTTGAGACCCTGAGCTAAAGCCTGCATGGGTTGATACACTTTTCCTCTGACCGAACTAGAAACGGCCAAGGCCACCATGATCATAAATAAGCCCATACCTATGGAGAACGCTTGCTGATATCCTCCAAAAGACACCAGCTCACCCAAAAGGCCAAATAGCAATCCAATAAATGCGTAAGTAAATACTCGACCGATGTTGTGCAAAATCCGACTGATCAGGAACTTGGATAATGAGGATTGACCAGAGAGAGCCAAAGCAATCGGCCCACACATGACCACGCAATGGAGACTACCTACAAATCCAAGAAACAAGGCAGTCCAATGCATTATAAGACTATTTTTTGTTCGAAGAAGTATTCTTTGTCGCTAGTTTTCC
This sequence comes from Reichenbachiella sp., assembly GCF_033344935.1. Classification (NCBI taxonomy): domain Bacteria; kingdom Pseudomonadati; phylum Bacteroidota; class Cytophagia; order Cytophagales; family Reichenbachiellaceae; genus Reichenbachiella; species Reichenbachiella sp. The sequence goes on from NZ_JAWPMM010000001.1 coordinate 2,611,495, forward strand.
AGTTCAGTTTGGTTTTCCATAAGCCGGTGCCAAATAGAGAAACTGGAAAAGTTTGGCGATATTCAGTATCTAATTTGATTTCTATTTTCTTATCGAACTTGTGGTCTGAGGGTCTGAAAAAATGAATTTCACCATTTTTCATTTGTTCAGCTACTTCGCTTGGAAAGCTTAATACAATTTGACTGCCATCCCTTGTAACCGTTGGTTTGTAGGGGAGACTTTCAAAATTTCTAATCCTATTCATTTGGTCTTCATAGGCCAATTCCTCTTCGTAATAATTAACAGCCACCAAATTCACATCATGTTGCATGGAGATGTAGACCATGGTAATAATTACTCCTGCAAATAGCACAAACGCCAATACAATACTCTTTCCCCAATTCATGGTTTCATTTTTACAGGTCCTAAGAACTTAGTGTCGATCTGGTCAATCATTTCACCATTTTTATACACGCCAATATCTACACTGGATTTTGTCTTTGTGATGTTGGTAGTAGGCATTTTTATGAAAAATACACCTTCATACTTGTCATTGGCTGGAATTATAATTTTTTGCGTACCCACTCGGTCGATATGTGCTCCTTTCAAATTCAACACTTTTAGTTCCAATTCCATCTCTTCAAATGTCTTATTTACAAATTGAATATTGTAGAGATTTGATATTTGTCCATCATCTGTTTTTTGATAGAGCGTACCTGGCACTTTCAGTACTGTGATTTCTACATCAGAGCGTGAAACCAGCATGAAAGATAAAAACACCATCATGGCCAACAAAACAATAGAATAACCTGCCACTCTTGGCGTGAATAGTTTTTTCTGGCCAGTTTCGATAGCAGTATGAGACGACAATCTGATCAACCCTTTAGGTTTATTGATTTTAGTCATGACCTCATCACACACATCCATGCAGGCGGTACAATTCACACATTCGAGTTGAGTGCCGTTACGAATGTCTATACCAGTAGGGCAGACGTGTACACAGAGCTTACAGTCAATGCAGTCACCAGCATCCGTTTTTGACTCAGCCTTTTTCAACTTGGATCTGGGTTCGCCTCTGAGCCAATCATACATGACTGCCATGGTCTCTTTCACGATCAAAACACTTTGTAACCTGCCGTAGGGACAAACGACCGTACAGGCTTGTTCTCTGAAATAAGCAAATACCCAGTAGAAAATTCCAGTGAATACAGCCAGTCCAATAAAACCACTCATGTTAGCCGTAGGAGGCTGAGATACAATTTCTTTGACTTGTTCGACCCCAATTAGATAAGCCATCACCGTGTGTGATATGAGAATGGAAAACGCTAGGTAGATAAAGTGTTTTAGGGACTTCTTCCAAATTTTTGAAGCGTTCCATGGTGCAGCATTCAACTTTCTTTGCTGATTGGCGTCTCCCTCAATCCAGTATTCAATCTTGCGGAAAACCATTTCCATGAAGAGCGTTTGCGGACAAGCCCATCCACACCATACGCGACCGAATGCCACAGTAAATAAAATGATGAAAACGAAAAATGTGACTGCAAGTAAAGCCAGTAAAAAGAAATCCTGGGGCCAGAATGCCTGCCCCAGGATTACAAATTTTCGTTCAAATATGTTTAGAAGAAGTAAGGGATGTCCTCCGATTTCTATAAAAGGACCGGCGAACAACAATCCCAAAAGAATTACTGTAACTAGAATTCTGTAGTTATGGAATTTACCCTTTGGTTTTTTAGGATAGATCCATACTCTCTTACCCGATTCATCAACCGTGGATATCGTGTTCCGATATTCTTCTTCAAACTCATAGTGGTTTTCCATTCTGTTATTCTGCTGGGCTTTCTTCTATTACTTCAGCTTTATAAAGTTCACCTTGAGGCGCCTTGGCATTAGGAGGGTTTGTACCTTTTAACGTTTCAATATAAGAAGCAACATCATTCATTTTGCTAGGAGAGAGCACATCACCCCATGCAATCATTCCTTTGTCCGGTACCCCATTTTTTATGGTATTGTAAATGTCTTGTATACTTCCACCATGCAACCAGTAGTCATCAGTCAAGTTCGGGCCAATGCCACCTTCTCCAGCTGCTTTATGACAAGCTACACAATTTCGCTCGTACACTGTTTTTCCACTAGCCAAAACCGCAGGGTCATCAGAAAATGCAATGTTTGATTCATCGATTGTGCTTCCGGCTTCTGCTTCGCTCATATTAGCTTGTGCTTCCGCCATCGCGATTTCATATTCTTGAGTTTGTAATGGCAAAGATCCACTGATATGGTACATGAACATATAAATGACTGCAAATACGATGGAAGCATAAAACATGTATTTCCACCAAGGGGGTAAATGATTATCCAATTCTTTAATGCCATCGTAGTCGTGGTCCAACACAATAGTGGCTTCCTTTTCAATCGGAACGGCATCAGTTAAACCGGCATAAAACTTAGACCATGCGCTAGGCTCTTCCACGTATTCTACTCCTTTTTCTTTGGCTCTACGTATGGCATCTTCTCGTACCATTACCTGTAAAATGACTAGCAAGTAAAAAGCTACTAGTAATACCAAAAGCATGACTACCAAAACCAATACAATCATGATTTTTGAAGCGTCGATTGACTCAAAAGTAGATGCAACTTCGCTTTGGGCAAAAGAAGCAGGGCCTGTCAAGAGCAACATCAAAAAAGCTCCCATTCCCTTTATGTATGTTTTAAATTGATTCATGTGATTAAGATTTAGGGGTTTTATTGATTGGAAGATTTTTCATTTCATCAATGTATGAATTATTCACTCCTTTGAATACCCACCAGAGCAATCCAACAAAAAAGATGAAAAAGATAGATAAGGAAATAATTGGCCATATCGCCACACCATTTACCTGTTCGAAATAGTATTTAAACATAATGACCTCCTTTTATTCTTTAACAGTTATATCCTTACCCAATCGCTGTAGATAAGCGATGAGTGCAATGATTTCAGCATCACCAGAAATCTCTACATCTTCCGCCGCCAAATTACCTGTTATGGTTTTAGCTTGTGCTTCCAAATCGCTATTCGCAGTTTCTTCATAGCCTTCTGGATACGGAACGCCTACGGTTCTCAGTGCAGTGATTTTCCCTGCTGTCAAATCCTTGTCGATCATTTGCTCGAACAACCACGGATATGGAGGCATGATAGATCCTTCTGATACTTGTGCCGGATCCAGCATATGATAAAAATGCCATGAATCAGATTTCTTCAGTTTTCCAACTCCTTCTCTTGCCAAATCTGGACCGGTACGTTTTGAACCCCATAAGAATGGGTGATCATATACAAATTCGCCAGCTTTTGAATATTCACCATAACGTTCAGTCTCGGATCTAAAAGGTCGGATCATCTGAGAGTGACAGTTGTTGCACCCTTCTCTGATATAAATGTCACGACCGTGTAATTCAAGTGGTGTGTATGGTTTTACAGAAGCGATAGTAGGGACGTTAGATTTAATCAAAAATGTCGGTACCAGTTCGATGATTCCACCAATGAGGATGGCGACTAAAGAAAGTGTGGTGAAAATAACTGGCTTTCTTTCCAATACACTGTGCCAGTGGCCCCCAGTGATTTCTTTCTTTTCTAAAGCAGGTGCCTCAGCTTCTTCATCACTTACAAATGACCCGATACCTGCGGTTTTAATCAAGTTGTAAATCATGATAAGCACACCAATAAGGTACAAACTGCCACCAACGGCACGAAGCATATACATGGGTAAGATTTGAACTACAGTTTCAAGGAAGTTTTTGTAGACCAAAAATCCTTCAGCATCAAACTGCTTCCACATAGATGCTTGGGTAATACCAGCCACGTATAGCGGTAGAGCATAAAAAATGATACCCAATGTGCCTAGCCAGAAATGGGTGTTAGCCAAATTTCTTGAGTAAAGTTCTGTCTTCCACATCTTTGGGACCAACCAATAGAACATGCCGAAGATGATGAAACCATTCCACCCAAGTCCACCTACATGTACGTGTGCCACGATCCAATCGGTGTAGTGAGCAATGGCACTTACATTTTTAAGAGAAAGCATTGGGCCTTCGAATGTAGCCATTCCGTAAGCAGTTACAGCCACTACCATAAATTTCAGAACAGGATCTTCGCGAACGCGATCCCAAGCACCTCTAAGCGTTAAAAGACCATTTAACATTCCGCCCCAGGATGGTGCGATAAGCATGATAGAGAAAACCACGCCGAGTGATTGCGCCCAATCAGGTAATGAAGTATATAGTAAATGGTGAGGTCCTGCCCAGATATAAATAAAAATCAAAGACCAAAAGTGAATGATCGAAAGTCGATAGGAGTATACCGGTCTATTGGCTGCCTTAGGAAGGTAGTAATACATGATCCCCAAAAACGGCGTAGTAAGGAAAAATGCTACGGCATTGTGACCATACCACCACTGTACTAATGCATCCTGTACACCAGCATACCAAGAGTAACTCTTAAATAAAGTCACTGGGATTTCCATTGAATTGACAATATGCAACACAGCAACAGTTACAAACGTGGCGATATAAAACCAAATAGCCACATACATATGGCGCTCACGTCTTTTGATAATAGTACCGATCATATTGATGCCGAACACCACCCAGATCAGGGTAATGGCAATATCAATAGGCCATTCAAGTTCAGCATACTCCTTACTCGTTGTATATCCCAAAGGAAGAGTAATAGCTGCGGCAAGTATGATCAATTGCCAACCCCAGAAATGAATCCAGGAGAGCATGTCGTTAAACATTCGGGTTTTCAGCAATCGCTGCATCGAATAGTAGACTCCTGCAAACATGGCATTACCAACAAAGGCAAAGATCACTGCATTGGTATGCAACGGCCTGACTCTACCGAAAGTGGTGTATTGCAAGTCAAAATTGAAAGCTGGATAAAACAACTGAATGGCAGCAGTAAGTCCTGCTAACATAGCCACCACTCCAAAAACAATGGAGGCAATGGTAAAGTACTTGACAATTTTATTGTCGTAACTGAATTTTTCGAGTTCCATATGAGGCAATTGATTTTATAATTTGAGGACTAAATTAGGTTACTATTTTAGGTCTGAGAATTTTTTAAATCATTCAAAAACATGATTAAAATCATGTATAATTTTTTTCATAAATTCATTTGTCAAAAAAACGTATTGATGAGCTCTATTTCTTGTTTTTTCATTCACTTTTTATGCTTAAACCAATAGACTATTGGTCCCAGAATAGGCAGTAGAATGACAATGGCGAACCAAATAACTTTTTGATCATTTTTGAGATTGCTTTTGGCCACAGATACAAGCGCCCAAATGGCGAATGCGGCTGCTATCACTGCAATTAATGTTGTGTTCATCGTTGTGTCATTTTTCGTGTATGGTCATCATTGGTTTATCCGTTTTAGAAGCCATGGCTTTGGTATGACTTTTATTAATCATTCGGTCTAACACAGAGTGATTTTTTGGTAACATAAAAAGCATATCTAAGTGTAAGTCATTGATGGCTTCCATTAGTATTTCTTCTAGTTTTCTGTTATCAGTAAAAGTGTGATACGATTGTTTTAAACCATTAAAATAATTAGAAATACTCAATTTAATGTCATCATAAACAAAAAGCTTATGTTGCTTGGATGTCACATTCAAAAAACAGAGCTGAGAAAAATTAACTGTAGCAAAATCCCTTAAGGGCGCTAGAATTTCTGGGTCGTCAAAATCTGAATAATCTATTGCTACTCCAAGTTTTTTAAAATTTACTGACTCACAGGATTCAGGAATAACTAATACAGGAATTTTGGCTCTATCAATCATGTCCATGCTATTACTTCCAATGAGTTTAGTCAGCCAGCCATGTTGAGACTTGGTTCCAGTCACAATCAAATCACATTCGTTTTGTACGGTACAACTATATATAGCATTATGAAGTGGGGCGTTGTATTTGGAATTGACCACTTCGATGTCCTGAATGTCATTGGACGAAGTCAATTTTTCAAATTGTCCATCAAGTTGTTCATGATACTCCTGAAGGAGTGGTTGAATAATGGATGCTGCACCCACTGCTTCGGCATGCAAATGAGGCATATGAGTTACAGATACCACCTGAATGGAAGCCCCGGCTTTTTTTGCTAAAACTAGGGCCGTTCGAAAGGCATTTTCTGCACAAGGGGAGTAGTCCATTGGGACCAATATTTTATTAATCTTCATTGCTTACTATTTAATGCTACATGTCCAAACTGGGATAGTGGCATGGTTGACAACATCTTCTGCCACACTGCCGACAAATAAGTGTACTAGACCTTTATGGCTATGCGTACTCATACCAATCAAATTGGCCTTTATTTGCCAACTGAAAGAAAGAATGCCCTCTTCTGGTTTAAAGGCTTTGGCAATATGTACTTTATAGTTTTTTAGTTGATTCTTTTGAGCAATTGCCTCTAATCTTTCCTTTCCGAGATCTTCATTCACAGAATTATATGGAGTGTCCACCCATACCAAATGAAGTTTTGCATTTAAGAGATTTCTAAAATCATTGAAGGCTTTGAGCACCTTGTGGTGTGTTTCATCCAGGTCGGTGGCGAATACAACATCTTGTATCGTTGTGATGTCACCTTTTTTATGAATGGCGAGAACTGGACAATGAGCATTTCTTACAATTTTCTCTGTATTTGATCCTACCAGTAGCTCTTTCAAACCGGTGGCACCTTTTGTGCCCATAATAATCAGGTCGGCATTCAGTTCTTCAATCTGAGCAGTGATTCCGTTGTATGCATTTCCCATTAAAATGATCTCATGAACTTCGGCTTTACCTTCATAAGATTGAAGCACGGACTTGATTTTTTCATTAGCTTTTTTAATTAACTCAAGAGTGAAGATTTTATCCATTTGCTCATCGGCCTCTACTTCACCGGTTACGTTGAATGTTGAGGCCAGTGGATATTCAATCACATGAATGAGTTTAATCTTAGCCTTAGTCTTTTGGCTAAGCTGTACAGCAAAGTCCAGGGCTGCTTCTGCATATGGACTGAAATCGTATGGAACTGCTATTGTTTGCATGACTCTAATGTTTGGTTATTTAAAGACAGTACTAAGTTAGGATACTGTTTAGGAGGTTCATCTGAGTAAACTCAACCCAAAAAATGATTTAGATCATACTTAGATAGTGAGGCTAAACTTCTTCGATTTTTCAGATTCATTCCATAAATAAATGTCCAAGGCCATACAGGCATTTCTAACGAAAGGCATTCCTTTTTTTGTTATCTCAATGCACCCTGGTTCAAAAGTTACTAGGTCATCTGCTATCATTTCTTTAAGCCTAGGCTTCACTTCATCAAAGAGTTCGGCGTTCACATCTGCGAGATCCCAGTGTGTTTCAAACTGACACATCAAATTGGTGATATGTCTTCTTACAAAGGCTTCTTGTTGGGTTAGGATATGAGTTTTTATGATTGGAAATTCTTTATTCTCGATAGCTTTTTTATATACTTCAACTTTTTTCTCATTTTGACCATACCCCAGCCAGGAGTCACCTATAGCAGATACTCCAAGTCCTATAGATAACAAGCTGTGGTTGGTCGTATAGCCCATGAAATTTCGATGCATCGTGCCATTGTTAGCGGCTAAATTCAAGGAGTCATCAGGCAAAGCAAAATGATCCATACCTAGTTCTTTATATCCAATGTCTAGGAGTAACTGTTTGCCCAACTCGTATAATTTTCTTTTTTCGTCATTGTTCGGCAAGTCTTTTTCTGTGAACATCCTCTGGCCAGGTTTCACCCAAGGAACGTGCGCATAACTATAAAATGCAATCCGATCGGGTGTCAGTTTTTGAACCTTCTCAAAGGTGTCCTGAATGCTGTTTTGAGTTTGTAACGGGAGACCGTAGATGAGATCGAAGTTGATGGATTTATAACCAATGGCTCTTGCTTGATCCACGACCTTTTTCACTTGTTCAAAGGTTTGAACTCGATTGATGATTCGCTGAACTTTTGGGTCGAAATCCTGAATGCCAAAGCTTACTCGTCGAAAGCCTTGGTCATACAACACTTTCAAATGTTCTTCGGTAGTATTGTTTGGATGTGCTTCGAACCCAAATTCTGCATCTTTACGAATTACCGAAGTCTGCCGAATTCCATCAATTAACCCAGCTAAATTTTCTGGGCTGAAGAATGTTGGCGTACCGCCACCCAAGTGAATTTCTGTAATTTCTGGTACATCCTCGAATAGGTCCAGATATAACTTCCACTCTTTCAATACAGTATCAATATAGGGTTTTTCAACAGCATGATTGATGGTGATTCTAGTGGTACAACCACAATAGGTGCAAAGACTTTCACAAAAGGGTAAGTGGATATAGAGACTTATGCCTTTATCATTATTAGTAAGGTTAAAGGCATTTTTGATTTGTGCTTTCCAGCCGTCTAAGTCGAGTTCTTCTTTCCAGAATGGTACAGTAGGATAACTCGTATATCTGGGGCCTGGTATATTGTATTTGCGGATCAGTGAAGTTGCCATGTTTGATTTTTGTTTGATGGCAAATCAACTAGAGTCCTTGCGAACTTCTAAAGGACTCCATCACGTCAAAACATGATCTGTGTCATTTGTTTTTGGAGGCAGTCGATGATTTTGGTTTGTCATCGTATAGAATTCTCATGGCGGGAGAGTCGGTATCTTCATACTGATCTGATTTGACCGACCAGATAAACAAGATTAGAAAAACCAAGGCAATCACTAAACTGACAACGATAAGAATAACCAGAATTTTCATGCCTTCAATTTTAATCTGTGACTTACAAATTTAACCCCCAAGGTAGATAAAGCAACTACAGATATACTACTGATAGGCATTAGAATAGCTGCAATAACAGGGGTAATGTAACCGGCTACGGCTAATGATAGACCAACAATATTATATAAAAAGGAGAGGACAAATCCGCCCCAAATTATTTTTCGAGATTGATTAACGAGAGACAAGAATTTTGGCAACTGTGTAAGCTGGTCTCCTAGTACAATGATGTCGCTGGCGGGTGTAAAACTGGCTACGTTTTCTGCTACAGACAAGCCAACAAAACTACGTTTCAAAGCTCCGGCATCATTAAGTCCATCGCCTATCATCATTGTTTTTTGTTCGCTTTCAAAGGATTCTATAGCACGAAGCTTATTTTCTGGACTTTGGTTGAAGCTAATTTGTGTTCCTTGAGGAAATAAAGAGGATAAACGATCTCGTTCGGCTTCATTGTCACCTGATAGTACAGCCATGACGAATGTTTGACTTAGCTGTTCGATCATGGAAGATAAGCCCGTGCGATACGAAGTTCGAATCAAGAAGTGACCAATGACCTCTTGATCTAAACTGACTGCTATTACTGCACCTCCGGAAGTGTCTACGGATAAACCAACAAATGAAGGCGATCCCATTTTTATTCCTTTCCCATTTACGAGAGCTGATATTCCTTTTCCTTTTTCTTCCTTATAATCTGTTACATCGTTTGCGCGATTATAATTTTTCAGGTGCTTTGCCAATTGTAAACTCAAAGGATGTACGGATTGTGAGGCCAGAGATCTTATACTACTTTTCTCTTCCTCGTTTAATTCTCTACCTATCCATTCCACTTTTTGATTTGAGCCAGTGGTGATAGTTCCAGTTTTGTCAAAAACGATTTTTCTCACTTGCCATAGCTTTTCTATGACATGTGTGCCTTTCAAATACATCTTGTGTAAGCCTAAAGTATTCATAGTAGCGTTGAGTGTAAAGGGAGTAGCCAAGGCCAAGGCGCACGGACATGCCACTATCAATACAGAAGAGACTACAAATAAGATTTTTGAGCTGTCGACCACAGACCAATAAATACCGGAAACAAGTGCAATCAATAGAACGATCGGAGTGAAGTATCTACTGATTTGATCAATCAATGAAGGTGTAGCAGGATCAGTGTTTTCAAATGAAGAGTGGTTCCATAATTGCGTCAGGTAGCTCTGTGATACCGGTTTGATTACAGTCATCTGTACAGCCGAACCTTTGATTTTTCCTCCAGCATAAATTTTAGATCCTTCGTGCATCGTATTAGGGATTGATTCACCAGACACAAAGCTGTAATCTACCAATGCTTCCTTACTCATCAAGATGGCATCACAAGGAACAATTTCTTCGTTTCGAACCTCTATTAAATCATTCACTTCTAGTAGAGAGACCAACGTGCTTGTTTTGTTTTCTCCATCAACCTTCTGAATAGCAAGAGGAAAGTAAGACTTAAAACTCCGGTCAAAAGTGAGCCCTTCATAAGTTTTGCCTTGTACCCATCGGCCGATTAAAAGAAAGAATACCAAAGCAGACATGGAGTCTAAGTATCCGGACCCAGTGGCGCTAATAATTTCATAGAGACTCCGTCCATAAAGTGCCATAATTCCAATGGCTATGGGTAAATCAATATTAAGTAACCGTTTGCGTAAGCCACCTAATGCCGAAATGAAAAACTCGCTAGAGCAATAAAAAAGTACTGGAATGGACAACCCCAAGCTTATGTAAGTGAAGTATTGAATAAACTCCGAGTCTATTTCAATCCCCAGATAGTCTGGAAAGGCCAGCAACATGATGTTTCCGAAACAGAAGCCTGCAATTCCAATTTTTAAGTCTCGGGTGGTGTTCTTTTGAGTTGAGGTTGAATTTTTAGCATCCAAGGAAATTTCAGGCTCATAACTCAATTGATAGAGCAGGTCGGCAATGCTTCTTAAGTTAGTCTTAGAAGGATTGTAATCTATAGTCAGTTTCTTTTTAGAGAAATTAATTTTAGAAACGATAATTCCATGATCAAACCTACTGATGTTTTCTAATAACCAAATACAGCTACTGCAATGAATAGAAGGGATGCTAAAAGTGATTTTGGCCAGTTGATCGGATTTGAAGTCAAGTAAATGATCCACTACTTCTTCGTTGTCTAGAAATAGATATTTATCCTTGATGAAATGGCTTAATTGATTGCCAGGATTTTTTTCAAAACTGTAGTATTCACAAAGGTCATTTTCTGATAAAAGTTCGAATACGGTTTGACAGCCGAAGCAGCAAAAGGCATGGTCATTGTGCCAAAGAGGTTCTGACTGACAGTCTTCACCACAATGATAGCAGATGGTCTTATTTTGTGTAATGTTCTGGCTCAAGCGTTTCTAGTAAGATAGATGGAGATTAAGGTAGTGAAATCCTTAGTCTGGTGCAACAGTAAAAGATAGTTTTGGATTTTCTCGAATCCTTAGAAGACAATCATTCCAACGGTCAAAAAAATCTTCTTTGGAAATATCTTCATTAAACAGTAGGGATTTTTGGTTCGTATCTAATTTTTCAGACACCAATTTGATTGGTGAGCAGTCCAACTTGATAAGGTCAGCCAGTTGTTCGTTTTTTTTACTTCCGTTTATGGCGTATAAAACGAGGTCAATTTTGTTTTGTCGGCACAGACTCCGGATACAGTTGACTGTAAAGCCAACTTCCATTTTAAATTCTACCTGATTCTTGTTTTTAGAAAAGTCTAGATCAGCACTAAATGTACTATAAGTTTTAAGCAGTTTATTTTCAATTGACTTTTTCCATTCGACTGGAGAATCTCTTTGGTCAGGAAAGTCATCCGCAATGAGCCTGTAAGCATGAAGAAGTACCAGATGGTCATTTTTATATTCTTCAGCCTCTAATGCATATTTTACAACTCCCCACGAGGCTTTTGAAAAATCAATTGGCACAAGTACATTACGGACTGAAATCATAGAGTTAGTTTCATTTTAAATTCAAAATTAGTCTGTGCATCAGCCTTATGAAGCGGCAACGATCAAGACATTTTATGATTTAAATCAGTTTTTTGGAAGGGACGAAAGTTTACTTTTGAAGACGAAAGGAAGACGATTGATGATAGATAAGCATACCAATACTTTTAGAAATATTTTTTACTCCTGTGTGGAGGGAATTTTACTGGTGAATAAGGGTAAAATAACCTTAGCCAATCCACAGAGTCATGAGTTGTTTGGATACGATGAAAATGAGCTTGTAGGTATGAGTATCGAAGAATTAATGCCCAAAGAAATTCGTAAGAATCATGTGAAACACCGTACCACCTACGCCGAAAAACCAGAACCTAGACAAATGGGAACTGGAAGAGATCTGGTGGCACTAAAAAAGGATGGGAGTACATTTCCTGTTGAAATAAGTTTGAATGTGGCGGAGGTTGATAATGAAGAAGTCACCATTGCACATGTCATCGACATTACAAAAAGAAGAGAAGCAGAAATAGAGCTCAAGAGAAGTGAAGAGCAGCTGTTGATCTATGCCGCAGAACTGGAGCAAAGAGTGCTGGATAGAACTAAAAAACTAAATGCAGCAATCGAAGAATTACAAAAGTCTAACATGGATCTGGAAATGCAGATTAAAGAAAGAGTTAAGGCGGAAAACGAAGCTCGGATAGCATTAGAAAAGGAGAAAGAGCTCAATGAATTAAAGACAAGATTTGTATCTATGGCTTCTCATGAGTTTAGAACACCTCTTAGTGCTATTCTTTCTTCCGTATCTCTGATAGGAAAATACATAACCGATGAGAACAGGGATAAAAAGCTTAAACACATCAATCGTGTCAAATCTAGTGTGGGTGAGCTGACAGGAATTTTGAATGATTTTCTTTCTATGGATCGATTGGATGCTGGAAAGTTGACAGTTTCAGCTAGGGAGCTATTGATTTGTGATTTTATTCATGAGATAGCAGATGAAATGCGTGAACTGATGAAAAAGGATCAGATCTTGGATCTGAAGTGTAAGACACCAGATGGTATTTTTCGCACGGATTCTCAAATATTAAAACAAGTATTAGTTAATTTATTATCCAATGCCATTAAGTACTCCCCAGAAGGAAAACAAGTTACTTTGGATGTTGAGATAGACAAAAAAGAGCTTACGATCAAAGTAGTTGATCAAGGAATAGGTATTCCTACGGAAGATCAAAAACATCTCTTTGATAAGTTCTTTCGAGCCAATAATGCTTCACATATTCAAGGTACTGGCTTGGGATTGAATATTGTAAAAAAGTACCTCGAATTGATAGATGGAACGATAGCCTTTGAAAGTACAGAAGGGCAGGGGTCTACATTTGTATTAAAATTAAATGCCATTAAAAATGAATAAAATATTGTTGATTGAGGACAATGTCGAGGTTAGAGAGAATACAGCCGAAATTTTAGAACTGTCTGGCTATGAGGTGACTACTGCCTGTGATGGAAAAGATGGTTTGGAGAGATTGAAGGAATTTAAACCAGATTTAATCATTTGTGACATTATGATGCCCGTGCTAGACGGATATGGTGTACTGCACATTATTTCAAAAAACCCGTCAACAGCTCATATTCCTTTTATATTTCTTACTGCAAAGGTTGAAAAGTCAGACCTTAGAAAGGGGATGAATCTTGGGGCTGATGATTATCTCACAAAACCCTTTGATGATATTGAATTGTTGGGAGCTGTGGAAGCTCGTTTAAAAAGAAGTAAACAGATTCAGAATGAATATGATGCTAATATTTCGGGTCTGGATAGTTTCTTTAGTGATGCTAAAGAAATTGAAAGTCTAAAACAACTTTCGAAAGAAAAACGCATCAGACATCACAAGAAAAAAACGAACCTTTACTATGAAGGTGATTACCCCAACTACCTTATATTCATTAACAAAGGAAAAATCAAGACTTATAAGACCAACAAAGATGGTAAAGAGTTGATCACGGGTCTATATGGTGCAGGGGACTTTATAGGTTTCAATGACCTCATTACTCAATCAGATCACAGTGATTCCGCCATGGCTATGGAAGATAGTGAGTCTTACTACATTCCTAAAGAAGATTTTTTGCAGTTGATCTATAAAGATCGATCAGTCGCATCCAGATTTATAAAGATTTTATCTGGAAACCTAAAGGATCAGGAAGAAAAGATGCTCCATATAGCCTACAACTCTGTGAGACAGCGCGTAGCAGAAGCTTTGTTAACAGTTCAGAAAAATTATGGTTCTGAAAACAAAAAGTTTCAGTTTTCCAGAGAGGATCTTTCCAATATTGTAGGCACCTCACCTGAATCTGTGATTAGAACCTTATCAGATTTCAAGAAGGAGGGACTGATCGAGATTAAATCGAATCAAATTACCCTGATAGATATTGATGAATTAAGTACAATAATATCCAGGGGGTATTGATCAAAACCGGACCATGAAATTTGATAAAAAAGAAGTCCAAAGTTTGATACAAGGCGAGATCAAGAAAGTTCAAGATAACATTTTAGTACTCAAAGACTTGACTAAGCCCATAGCTCCTGAAAATGCCATTGGCCGTGTGAGTCGAATGGATGCAATAAATAACAAGAGTATTAATGAAGCTTCGTTGCGAAAAGCTGAAGAAAAGCTAGACAAACTGAAGGTAGCATTATCCAAAATAGATGATAATGACTTTGGTATTTGTGTACGTTGTAAACAGCCAATTCCTGTAGGTAGATTCATGCTAGTACCTCAATCAAATAAGTGTGTAAATTGTGCCTGATTTTCACATGCAAAAATAAATTATTATGAGTGTACAAGTAGGAGATAAAGCCCCTGAGTTTGAAGCCAAAATTCAAAATGGATCTAGTATAAAGTTATCAGATTATTTAGGTAGGAAGGTAGTACTCTATTTCTATCCGAAAGATAACACGCCAGGATGCACCGCTCAATCATGTAACCTTCGGGACAACTATGAATTGTTGCAGAAACAAGGCTATGTGGTGCTTGGAGTAAGTCAGGATAGTGAAAAATCGCATGTAAAATTTAAAGACAAGTTCGAACTCCCATTCGACTTGATTTCAGATCCGGATCACGCAGTTCACAACCTGTATGGTACATGGGCACTCAAGAAACTATACGGAAGAGAATACATGGGTACAGTTCGTACCACATTTGTGATTGATGAAAAGGGTGTAATTGAGGAGGTGATTAGTAAAGTGAAAACTAAGATCCATACCGAGCAGATTTTAAAATAGCGTTAATATTCTGTTTTTAAGAATTCTCATTATTCTAGGTGAAAATACTTAGGTTTTTTGCCTATTATTGTAATATTTTCATGAGAAACTAGTTCAAAGTTTCTCTTTTCATCCAGCGCTTTTAATGTATTTTATTGGTTTTTTGAGCTTGAGTGCGTCTTTTTTGATTTGCTTATTGAGTTTAAATGCCAATTAGCTATTTAACCTAGCATAATGAGAAAAGTAATTGTAGCTCTATTTCTGACCGTTTGGTCATGGAATACCCTTGCCGAAGGTTCTAAGAACCTCACTCCATCCAATACAGGTACCGCCACAGGTGCGAATACTTTTATTGGGTATTTAGTACATAGTTCGGGCCTTGTTGGAAATTTCCTTCAGGCAGATGCTCCTGTTGCGGAAAGAACGTATATCCGAATTAATAATGGCGAAACATTATACTGGGGTCTTAGAAGGATATCAAGTTTTGGTACTAATCAAGAAGACCTCACGGTGGTGCTTTATGAGAATGATGGAACTATTGCAGCCTCTTGGACTTTAACTAATGATGATGGAAGCCCAAATCAGGCTACCCTAAATACTCCGCAGACAGGTGTAATAGAGACTTATGCCGAGGCAGCAGCTGGCCCGGAAGCTGTGGTAGGAGCATCAGGTTATGATGCTCAAAGTTATACCAATAATACAGGTTCAGACCAAGATTTTTATATTGGCTTTATTCAAGACGATGGGGGAAGTACCAATCCTGCCACTGACATCAATGAAGAGAGTTGGTATGATCTCTGGGACTTTTCGGTATATGATGGTACTGAAGAAAAATCAGGGAGAATGTTTTGTCAAAAGTGGGGGTTTACCAGTTCGGCAGGAGCTAATTTGTTATCTACTGATTTTCAGATGTATGCCAGGGTACCCTCGACGGTTGGTGGAGTAAGCGCTGGTAATTATATAAAAGAAATTGACCTTAGTGGATTACAGCCATTCACCTTTGCGTTGTATGCTAATTCAGTTGGATCTGACCCTGCTGTTTTAGGGACCACAGATTTTACAGAATTAAGACAATCTCAGACAACCGAAACTGCACTATTGGAATATGATATATTCCTTAACAATCCTGACTTGGATCTGTATCCTACAAGTACGCTGCCAACGGTGGTTATCGCTGATGCACGTTTTAGTTGTAGTGACACAGGGGGAGGTCAAGCAACAATATATTTCGAAACTAATCAGGTAGGTCAGGTCGCCATTCTTATTGATCTGAATGGAGAAGCAGGTTACCAAGATGGCACAACAGACGTAATTGTTGAACAGGAGGTTGCCGTTGAAGGAGCCTATTCGATACTTTGGAATGGCTTAGATGGAACAGGTAGCGCGGTTGCGTCTGGCACCCAAATCACTATTTCTGGTAGATTTACTTCTGGACCACTGCATATTCCGATGTGGGATGTGGAAGATAGCCCTACTGGTCTTGGTATGTCAGATGTTCGACCTGCGACAAGTTTTGATTTAATTTATTGGGACGATTCGCAGGTATTCACTGGTGCAGACCCAGAAATACAACTGAGCGGGACCAATGTTAATACACACACCTGGAATAGTGGAGATAATGACCTCTTAAACACGTGGTCGTTTGGCTATTATCAGATTAACACTCAGGTTTTAGATTTTGAGTATAACTGTGATACCGATGGTGATGGCGTCGCCAATCACCTGGATAATGATGGTGATAATGATGGTATTCCAGATGTTGAAGAGGGTGATATTAAGGCGGATGCAGATGCAGATGGTATTCCTGATTATTTGGATACTGATTTTGCTGGGTTTGTAGATGCAAATGGGGATGGTGTAAATGATAACTTTGATTTTGACCAAGATGGTATTCCGAACGCACTTGATTTGGATAGTGATAATGATGGTATATCGGATATCATAGAAGCTGGCCTGGCCGATATTGATAATGATGGCTTTATCGATGGCTTTGTAGATATCAATAACAATGGGTTGAATGATGCATATGACTCTGATCCAATGTTCAGAACAGACAGTTTTGCTGATGAATGTCAAACAGTTGATGACCCAACACACAACATATTTTTTACTGTTACAACTACGGATGCCAATGGTGATGCCACTCTAAGCTTTAGCCTTCAAGGGGACTATGGGCCACAAGCAGGAGAAAGTTTTACTCTAACGGGAGAAGGAGCAGTAGATCTTGGAACCTATGACAGGACTGATTCTGATAATCCTACGGCAGCAGATTGTGATTTACTCACATTTAGCATTACCATTTCTCAAGCCAATTGGAATAATTTCAATGATGATGGGATCGTGGCCATTACATGGACAACTCCGGGTGGAGGTGTCGATTCTGGAGTTTGTGGAGGGGGATCTTCTTGTATCACAAACATGTCAGTCTCTTACCCTTTAAGTAATCCTGGAGGTGCCGCTTTGACTATTCCCGATAGTGATGGAGATGGTGTCGATGATTATGCAGACATTGATAGCGACAACGACGGTATTGTAGATGTTTTTGAGGCGGGAGGAACTGCTGGATCGAACGGTCAAATTGCTGGTTTTGTGGATGCGGATGGAAATGGTCGTAATGATACGCAGGATGTTGGGGCTTTAAGCTATCCTGATAGCGATGGTGATGGTACTTTGCCCGATTATCTGGATATCGATAGCGACAATGATGGTATTCCTGATAACGTGGAAGGTCAAGCCAGCAATGCGTATATAGCTTCTGTTGTGGCTGACACGAATGGAAACGGGCTTTATGACGTCTATGATCCAAATAACGGTGGTACTTTGATTACCCCAGTTGATACAGATGGTAATGGTTCTGAGGATTACAGAGATACTGATGCCGATGGCGATGGTGTCATCGATATGATTGAAGGTCATGATGCCAACTTCAATGGTTTTGGAGACTGGGATGGAGATAATGATAATATTTTGGAAGCAACTGACCCTTTTGGAGCAACCTTCAACAGCGATACTGATGGGGATGGACTTTGGGACGTATTTGATACAGACAATAGTGGAACTGCTGCTCCTGTGCAAAATACAGATGGTGCTGACTTTGCCGATTTTCAAGATACTGATGATGACAATGATGGCAGCCTTACCTCTGGAGAAGATGAGAATGGAAATGGTGATTGGACTGATGATTTTACTCAAGGCCAAGGTACAGCAATAGTAGGAACTACAGTTCCTGATTATTTATTCCGAGGGGACTATGATGGCGATGGATTGGCGGATGCTAACGATGTGGATTCCGATAACGATGGTTTGCTCGATACGGATGAAGATGGTGGAGAAGCTGTAGATCCAAGTCAAGATGCAGACAACGACGGTGTACCCAACTATCGTGATCCAGATATTTCCGGATCATTGGCTAATGCTATTGATTCAAATACAGATGGAGTTTATGATACATATGATGCTGATTTAGATGGAATTCCTGATTTCTTAGATGGTGATTCTGATAACGATGGAATTTTGGATGCTATAGAAGCAAATAATGGTGCGGTACCAAATGGCTTCAACGTATCAACAGGTCAATTCAATCTAAATGATCCAGATAACGATGGTTTGATGAACTATGTGGATAATAGTCCAGCTGCAGTGGGCGGTAGTTCAACGCTAGATAATGCAGATTCAGATGCAGATGGTATCAACGATGTGCTTGATGTAGATAGTGATGCGGATGGCTTGACTGATTTCTACGAAAGTATTTCGGGAAGCTCATTAGTTACTTATACTAATGTGGATACGGATGGTGATGGAATTGATGATGGATTTGATCCAAATGCAGGAGGTAACTTAGTTATTCCTGTTAATACAGATTTCCAGGACAACCCAGATTATTTGGATGATGATTCTGATCAGGATGGAGTATTAGACATTGTTGAAGGTGATGATTTGAATAATGATGGATTCGGAGAATGGGATGCTAACACTAATGGCATTACCGATGATGCCGGATTCGGAGCTGACACGGATGGAGATGGACTTGTAGATGCCTTTGATAGTATCGTACTTGGATCAGGAGTCAATGGACTAGGCTCTAATGCAGATCGACAGAATACAGATGGTGTTGATAATCTAGATTTTAGAGATACCGACGACGACAATGATGGTGACCTCACAGAGGATGAAGATAGCAATGGTAATGATGATTTTACAGATGATCGAACTGACGGTCAGGGAGGAGCTAATATTCCTGATTATCTATATTATGGGGATTTCGATGGAGATGGTGTGCCTGATAGTCTGGATGGTGACTCAGACAATGATGGAATAGCAGATGTAGATGAAGATAATGGAGAAGCCATAGATCCTAGCGGCGATGAAGATGGTGATGGGATACCAAATTTTAGAGATGTAGACGATGGCACCGTTACGGCTGGTCTGAGTGATACGGCAGACGTCAATGGTGATGGTGTTTATGATGTGTTTGATACGGATGGGGATGGTATTCCTGATTTTAGAGATTTAGACTCTGACAATGATGGGTTTCCTGACTTGTTTGAAGTAGGTGGTACGGACGTAGACAACGACGGATTGTTAGATGATGCAACGGATACCGACGGGGATGGTGTCGCAGATTTAATCGACCCCGACGATGGGGGTACTCCGCTCGTTGTGGTAGACACAGACGGTGATGGATTTAGAGATGCTGCAGATTTGGATTCAGATGGTGATGGTATTACCAATCTATTGGAAGCTGGCGGTATTGATGCAGATGGAGATGGGAAAATTGATGATTTTGTTGATACAGATGGCGATGGGCTAGCAGATATTATTGATCCTGACAATGGCGGAAGTCCATTGGTAATACCTGATACAGATGGAGATGGAATTGATGACTATTTAGATGTTGATTCTGATAATGATGGTATTACGGATGCAGTGGAGAATGGTGGGGCCGACACAGATGGCAACGGTAAGGTGGACGGATTTGATACGGATACCGACGGTGACGGATTACCCGATTCTGTAGATCCAGATAATGGAGGAACTCCAATAAATGATACAGATACAGATGGAGACGGAATTCCAAACAACAAAGATCTAGACAGTGACAACGATGGGTACCCGGATATCCTTGAAGGAGGAGGTACTGATGCCGATTTTGATGGACGCATAGACGCTATGGTAGATGCAGATGGTGATGGCCTAAATGATAGTACCGAAAGCAATCCTTATTCTATACAAGATAATGACGGAGATGGTCAAAGAAATTTTGCGGATATGGATTCTGACAATGATGGCTTATTGGACGTGATTGAAAATGGACTTATTGCCGATGCCGGAACTGGTCAAATAAATGGTTTTACGGATGCTAATACTAATGGGTGGAATGATGCCCAGGAAGGTATGGCGTTTACTATTGTAGATACTGACGGAGGATTATATCCTGATGCTCTTCCAGACTTTTTAGATTTGGATGCTGACGATGATGGAATCGTTGATAACATTGAAGGTCAAACTAAAGCCACCTATATTTCGCCTACAGGAAATGATACCGATAATGATGGATTGGATGATGCTTATGACCCAAATAATGGTGGAACATTATTAACCCCTCCAAATACTGATGGTACTGGAGCTGCTGATTATCTGGATGGTGATTCTGACGATGATACAGTAAGTGATAGAGTGGAAGGAAACAATGCCGGACGTGGACAGTACGCTGATTGGGATGCGAATGCCAATGCAGCCTTCGATGATACCGGTTTTGACTCTGATATCGACGAAGATGGTATTCTAGATATTTTCGACAACTATGTGGGTACCGGAATCACGCAGATTACTGGGTCTAACGCCGCAGTGACGGATATCGATTTGGACGATACCTGGGATTTTCAAGACACTGACGATGACAATGATGGCGAAAATACGATTGATGAAGATGATGATGTTGTAAATGGTGATCCAACTGATGACTTTGCTGATGGAGGAAGTCCTATTCCTGATTATTTATACAGCAATCCTGATTCAGATGGGGATGGTGTAGCTGATAGTGCAGATGGGGATATGGACAATGACGGATTGGCCAATGT
The DNA here is from genome assembly GCF_033344935.1 of Reichenbachiella sp. Lineage (NCBI taxonomy): Bacteria > Pseudomonadati > Bacteroidota > Cytophagia > Cytophagales > Reichenbachiellaceae > Reichenbachiella > Reichenbachiella sp. Next base: position 2,632,548 of record NZ_JAWPMM010000001.1, read on the forward strand.
CAGTGAAGATGGTGGAATTGGTGTTGACCCTGGAGGAGATATAGACAATGACGGTATTTTGAATTTTCAAGATACAGACATGGACGGCGATGGTATACCTAACGTCAGCGATTCCGATGCGGATGGAGATGCCACTACCGATACCTTTGATTTAACGGATGTTAACTCAGATGGAGTCATTGATGAGTTTGATTATGATTTGGATGGTATTCCCGATATGATGGATCGAGATAGTGATAATGATGGAATATCGGACGTTTTGGAATTTGGGTTAGCAGATGTTGATGAAGATGGACAAATAGATGGATATACTGACGCGAATAATAATGGACTAAATGATAGTCAAGACCCGGATTGTGATGGGCCAAGGGCGGGTAACGCCATATCCCAAACTAACACTGGGGGCACTAATCCAGATAATGCTATAGGGAATACACCTGGGACTTTTGCTGAGGTTGCTAGTGGCGCAAATATTGATTTTGATATGGGGATAATTATTCCTTCAGGAGAGACAATTACCTTATCGCTAAATGATGGTGCAGCAGGTATTAATGCTACAGCGGATATAAGTCAGTCTCTTGATGGAATATCCTATACTAATGTGGTGACCTATACGGCTACAACGGGAGCCGAAACTGGCCCTTTTGGTCCTGAAAATTTTGATTATATTTTATCTGGAAATGCTCGATATATAAGAGTTCAGGAAGAATCTGGAACCAATCGACCGGTTGATATACACCTTTTGTCTTACAGTTTTACTAATTGTTCAGGTGGAGCAGCATTGGTGATAACCGACACTGACTCTGATGGTGTGGCCGATCATCTTGACCTGGATTCAGACAATGACGGGATTACGGATAACCGAGAAGCGCAGGCAAGTGCTACTTATGTAGCGCCTGTAGATGGTGATGCAGATGGGGATGGTATACTAGATGTATATGACGAAGATATTTCTGCAGGTAATGCTATTGCACCAATAAATTCTGGTGGTTTAGCCGCTGCAGATTATTTAGATACAGATTCTGATGGGGACGGAGTGCTGGATGTAATAGAAGGATTCGATGCAAATTCAAATGGATTTGCCGATTGGGATACCGATGGAGACAATGATATCACTGATGAGTTTGGGTACGGTATAGATACAGATGGCGATGGATTATGGAATATATTTGATACGGATAACTCAGGTTTTATTTCATTCTCCAATATAGATGCATCTAATCAAGTGTTACAAAATACAGATGGTACTGATGAAGCTGATCACAGAGATGCAGATGATGATAATGACGGCACACTTACCAGTGCTGAAGATACTGGTGACGGTATGGGTGGAGGAGCTGACGGTGATTGGACAAACGACTTTGTTCAAAACGGTAATCCAATTCCTGATTACCTATTTGCAGCAGACAATGATGGTGACGGAATAGTAGATACTTTAGATGGAGATTCTGATAATGACGGTATAGCCTCTATAGATGAATATCCATTCGGCGTGATTCCTCTTCCTGCGGGAGGCCCAGATGACGGTAGTATATTTGATGGTGATCTTGATAATGATGGTATCTACAACTACCTGGATAATGATATGGATGGAGATGGCGACGTTAACAGTATTGATGCTGATGACGATGGTTTTGGGAATAATTTCACGGATGCCAATGGTGATGGAGTTTTGGATGAATACGATCAAGACCGTGATGGAATTATCAACCCTTTTGATGTCGATAGCGATAATGATGGGGTTTATGATGGTATAGAAGCGAACAACGGCACAGTTGCTGCTGGATTTGATACTAATACCGGAAGATTTACTGGAGTTGATGCTGACGGAGATGGAATATCGAGTGATGTTGATCAAAATGATGGTGTGAGCAATAATGCACAAAGTACCACTCTGGCAAATGAAGATTTTGACTCTGATGGTTTGGAGGATTTTCTCGACCTGGATTCAGATAACGATGGTATCACCGACCACTATGAAAGTCAAGCTGCTTTTGTTGCTCTTACGGGTAATGATACAGATGGAGATGGCTTGGACGATGCATACGACAATGATAACGGTGGAACAGCAATTACACCAACCAATACGGATGCTGGCGGCGAACCTGACTATAGAGATGCTGATAGTGACGATGATGGAGTGGAGGATATGATAGAGGCCTATGATGGCAATACCAATGGGTTTGGCGATTGGGACACTGACAATGATAATGATATTACCGATGAGACCGGTTACAATGTAGATACTGACGGTGATGGACTTTGGGATATCTATGATATCTATGCCGGTAGAGGTAGTAATAATGTAGTAGGTACCTCAGCAGATCTCCAGGATACAGATGCCGACGGTACAGCAGATGTTCGAGATACTGATGACGATGAGGATGGGATAGATACTTCAGCGGAAGATGCCAATGGCAACAATGACTGGACAGATGATAAAACTCAAGGGGGAGGTGCTATACCAGATTACTTATATTTTGCTGACAATGACGACGATGGGGTTGCTGACCTACAGGATTTGGATAATGACAATGATGGAATTCTAAATATTTATGAGTATGAGGCTTCTCTTGCAGATCCTTTTGCTGATGATGATGGGGATGGCTTATTAAATTACAATGACCCAGGTGTAGACGTCAACGCTGATAATATCGACGATCGCTATGACTTTGATTTGGACGGTATCCCTAATTTCTTTGATCTGGATAGTGACAACGATGGTTTGTTGGATATGATCGAAGGAGGAGGTTTGACCGATTCAGATAACGATGGAACTGTTGATAGCTTCACAGACGCAAATAGCAATGGAGTTGATGATGGTATTGATTATAGAGAAGCGGTACATAATAATAATGGCGGGGGAGACGGCGTGGTTAATGCTGGAAATTCTGGTTCGTTAGCCTTTGGTGATGCTGAATTGAATAGTACAGGCGAGTATATTGTCCAACGATTGGATGCTTTTTATCCAGCAGGAACAAAAGTTTCAATTGTAGCAAGAGTTGATGCAGCTGGTGCAGGGAATAATGATATTGAGATTAGCCAGCATACGGCAAGTACATTCTCTGATGCTGCGTTTACCAATGATGTGCAATACACAGGCATATCTAATACAATCCATGCAAATTATATTTTTGAATTGAACGCTGTTGCAGATTATATCGCCATTGAATTGATCAACAGCACAGCTGGAACATTGTATATTGACGGGGTTTATTTTAGTACAGATGTGCCAAGTGATTTTGACAGCGATGGACTAGATGATTTCTTGGATTTGGATGCTGATAATGATGGTATTCAAGGGTTGATCGAAGTTGGTGGAAATGATAACAACAATGACGGTACTATAGACACCTTTGGTGATACAGACGGTGATGGTTGGGCAAATATTCTAGACCCAGACAATGGAGGTGTAGCTTTAACAATACCCGATACAGATGGAGATACCTACTTTGATTATGAAGATAGAGATTCAGATAATGATGGTATTTCAGATTTGACTGAAGCCGGCGGTACTGATAGCACTAATGATGGAGTAGCTGATGATGAAACTGATAGCGACGGTGATGGTTGGGCTGACACATTTGATAGTTCTAATGGTGGAGTAGCGTTGACTGTTGTTGATACTGACGATGATGATATTCGAAATTTTCAAGATCTTGATTCTGACGGTGATGGTATACCGGATGCGGCTGAAGCCAATGGAGGCTTTTTCCCAGGTGGGACCGATGACCATGGAAGATTTGCAGTAGGAGGAAATGATGCTGATAATGATGGTTTGGCTGACGATACTGATGGTACATCACCGACTTGGACAAGTACTGACATAGACGGTATTCTTGATTATTTGGATAGCGATTCAGACAATGACGGTTCACCAGATTTATATGAAGGATTTGACGATGACGAAGATACTATTGAACCGTATGGAGTAGACGATGTATTAGTCGATTTTGAAGCTAGAGCGACGGCATATGAAACTGCGAATGGTGATCCCGGACATTATGATAATTCTGCCAATGCCAATGGTGATAATATCCCTGATTGGCTAGAAGATGATGACACAGATGGAATATTAAATTTCGCCGACACAAATCACGCCTTTTACAGAGATTCGGATAGTGATGGAATTATAGACTTGTTTGATAGTGATCAGAATGGAGTAGAATATGGAGGTGTATCAGGTGTGCCTGATAACGATAATGATGTGGTTCCTAATCAATTAGATACGGATAATGTGATTTCACTTCCTTTGGATTTCTTATCGTTTGATGGGGAGTATGCCAATGGAGAAGTTTCACTTACATGGACTACTACTAATGAAATCAATGTTAGTCATTTTGAGATAGAAAGAAGTTCTGACGGAGAGGTGTTTAGTTCTATTGGAAGTGTTGATGCAGTTAATGTTGAATCTACTGTCAATAAGTATTCTTTGAATGACAAGTCTCCTCTTGATGGGGTAAATTATTATCGAGTTAAAGAGATTGATTTTGATGGGAAGTTTGAATTTTCTGAAACTATTCGAATTGAACCTGTGCTATATGAATTTTCTGTATTGTATTATCCAAACCCAGTTTTAGATGTGCTTACATTAGAAACTAGTGAGGAAATTAAAGCAGCCAGAATTCAAATTGTTTCAATAGCCGGAGGCATCGCTTATGAGAAAATCCACTCTGGAATAAATAATCAAAAGGTAAAAGTTGATTTAAATGAACTACCTGCGGGTATCTACCAAGTTTTATTAGAAACTTCATTTGGTACAAAGAAATTCAGAATTATTAAATACTAAGCAAACAGTATTGCTATATATGAATCGCGTTCTAAAAAATTAGAACGCGATTTTTTTTATTGCCTAGTCATTCAATGAAGTCAGTAAAAATTCGGATAAGTATTTGATGTTTTGGGATTTAATATTGCACTAGCTTTTTAAATATTTGAAATAACTAGAAATGAAGAAATTAATACTTGTTGCCCTATTGATATCAGGGCTGTCTAATGCCAAAGGACAGGAAGTAGAAGGAGAGATGAATGTTTGGTTCTTTATGCTCAACCATTATTCAGTCAATGAAAAATGGAGAGTTGGAAACGAAATCCATGTTAGAAGATACGATTGGGTGAAAGACCAAGAGCAATTTTTGATCAGACCATTTGTCGATTATATTTTGAATAAAGATGTCACTTTCACTGCAGGGTATACTTATATCAAAACTTCTTCATTTGGCCCGTTACCGTCTGGTATCACCGTACCCGAAAACAACATCTGGGAACAGGTGACCTTAAATCATCTGGTAGGAAAACTTTTGATTTCACATCGTCTGAGACAAGAACATAGATGGATTGGAGAAATAGAGGGAGATCCATCAACTGGGCTAGATATTGATGGAACTCATTTCACCAATAGATTTAGATATCGTTTGACTTTGCGTCATGATCTAGGTGAAAAATGGTTTGCTCATGTGTTTGATGAATTCTGGTTTCATCAAGATGGAATGAAGCCAGAGCGATTTGATAGAAACTGGTTTTATGCTGGTCTCGGATACAGAGTAGGCTCGGGCAACGTGCAGCTTGGATATATGGGGCAAAGGATTAGTGTGGGGGATCAATTTCTTGAAATGCCCACCTTGCAACTTATGTTTCAGTACGATTTTTAAGAGGTACAAAAGATATCTTTTGTTAGAGCTACCAGACGAAGAAATGATATTCTAATCTGGTAGCTTTTTTATGTCTAATTTCTTAATGCTGATGTCCACCTGGTCCATGTGCGTGACCATGGTCTAATTCTTCAGCTGTTGCTTCTCTGACTTCTACTACTTCTCCTGAGAAGAATAAGTCTTTTCCAGCCATAGGGTGGTTAAAATCCATTCTTACATGCTCATCGGTGATTTCCTTCACCAATCCCTGTAACGGATTTCCTTCCTGGTCCTTCATTGGAAGGAAGTTGCCTACTTTTACAATTTCTCCCAATTTTCCATCAGCTTCAAACATATTTCTTGGCAAGTTGACTACAGCATTTTCATCTACTGGTCCATAGGCCTTATCGCTTTCAATACCAAATTCGAATGTATCGCCTATCGATTTATCTTTAAGATTGATTTCAAAATCAGGTAAAACCTGCTGTGCACCAAATAAAAATACAAATGGTTCCTTGCTGTCCACTTCCTGGACTACCGCACCACTCTTATTTCCCTCTTGGAGCTTATAGGTGATGGATACTACTTTTTCGTTTCCTATATTCATGACGCGAAGTTAGAACTATCATTTGACGAATGCCAATTGAGGTTCATCCTATATCTTTACGATTCAAAATTTGAATTATGATCGAGAAAATTATAGCTAAGATTGATGCCATTAATGCAGAAGACCCTAACACTGTTCTGTACCACGAGGAAGAATGTCCAAAGGAGCTAGTCTATGGGCAGCGAATGACTGATATGCTGCATGAATATGATTCATCACCTTCCGCTGCGATGCAAATAGCCGCCCGTGGTCAACACATCCAGCGATGGGCTGTTCCACGCTCAGATTATCCAATGGATCGAAAAGGATACTTGAAGTGGAGAACAGAACTAAAATTGATGCATGGAGAAATACTCTCTGAGTTGTTGGAAGAGGAGGGAGCAGATCAATCTTTAGCTGACAAGGTCAAAGACCTGGTGACAAAGAAAAAACTAAAGAGTGATGCTGAAACTCAGCAGTTAGAGGATGTGGTATGTTTGGTTTTTCTCAAATATTATTTCGCAGAATTCGCTGCTGAGCACGAAGAAGAAAAAGTGATTTCCATTGTTCAAAAGACTTGGGCGAAGATGACTGAGAAAGGGCATGAGATGGCTTTGAAATTGGACTACAGTCCAGAGGACTTGTCGATAATTAAAAAAGCTCTGCAATAATTAGATAAAAATGAGATGCTATTGAATTATTCTAATGCATCTCTTTCTTCTTCGCTAGGATAATTCACGGGCTTGGGCTATCTTATTCGTCTGAATTTTCACAAATCTAAAACCTATAAAAGAAATGGTCTTTCCTGATTATTTACAAACACTCATTAACTCCCTTCACGAAATCATGCCAGGCGTACTAGGCGCATTGGTGGTTTTCGTTATAGGCTGGCTTATCGCCGTTGTTATTCGTAGAGTGGTTCACAGTCTCATGAAAAAAACGGATTGGGATGAACGCCTCCTTGGTAATACGATTGTAGATACCAATAAATTTCTAGCGAATCTCGCTTACTATATTTTTATGGTGATCAACCTATTGATTGTCCTAGAAATGCTTGGTTTCAGTTATGTACTGGACCCAATAAGAAACATGCTCGATGAATTTTTGAGCTTTATTCCAAAAATTGTTGCTGCAGGTGCGGTTGTATTCATTGGATATATTCTGGCTAAGTTTGTTTCTAATTTGGTGAAAATGGCGGGTAGCTTTTTGGATCGATTGGGCGATCAGATTGGATTCAAAGAAACAGATAAGCTGGTCTACTTCCTCCAACAAATTGTTTTCATAGCCATTTTTATTCCTGCTATTATTCAGGGACTAAACGCCTTGGAATTGGATGCCATTACAACTCCAGCCAACAATATTCTTCATAAACTGATGGATGCGGTTCCACATATCATTGGAGCCGGGTTGATCATGACTATATTCTTTATTGGAGGAAAATTTATTGCTACTTTCATCAATGACCTATTAGTCAATATTGGGGTGGATAAGCTATCTAAACAGTTGCATCTCTTTATTATAGCAGAAGATCAATCGTTGTCAAAAGTTATCGCTCATGTATTGCACTTCTTCATCGTATTCTTCGGTGTGATTTCTGGAGTGGAATTGTTAGGCATGGACAGGTTGACTGAGGTAATGCATAATATCTTAAACCTATCTGGGGATATATTGTTTGGACTGGTAGTTATGGTGCTGGGCAACTTTGTAGCATCAGTAGTTCATGGCTCAATGAGCCAAAAGAAAGAAAACGAGTTCGCTGCAGGAATAGCTCGAATGGCAATTATAGGTTTGTTTTTAGCCATTGCACTTCGAACCATGGGTATAGCTAATAGTATTATTGATTTGGCCTTTGGACTCACTTTAGGTTCATTAGCGGTGACAGTAGCCCTTGCGTACGGTTTGGGTGGTCGTGAGGCTGCTGGAAAACATATGGAAGACATTCTCAAGAAATTCCGAAAGGATAAGTAACAGACAAAGAATTATATATGAGAGCCTCAGCCAAACTGGTTGAGGCTTTTTTTATATCAACCATGGAATAAGTGCCTTTCTTTTAGAAGGATATTCTGGAAACTTCTCTTGATACCACCTATGATGTTTTATAGCTCTAGGTACCAAGTTGGCAAGCGTCCATATCAAAAAGGATAGCGCTGCATAGTTATATGCGATGAGTGCAAAGCCTGCCCACTGAATGACCTCTCCAAGGTGATTGGGACAAGACACATATTCAAATAGCCATCCATTTGGTATTTTATACCCGCTTTCACCTGGTTTTCTTAATTTGATTAAATAGTCGTCGCTTTTTTGATTGATAATAAACCCTGTAAAGAAAAGAAGAATGCCTAATAGGAAATTGGTGTTCATAAAATCTCCTATATCAAAAGTGGAAAGATAACAAAGGTAATAACCATTCAAGCTAGCGTTGACTCCATTGAATAATATGGCCGAGCCAGCTATTACAAGAGGCATTCTTTTGCCCTTAGTTTTTATTCGAAGAGGAAAAATAAATGTTCGATTAAAATAGTGAATCAACCAAAGTCCAAATAGAAAGTAGCTATAGGCATTCGATTTTGAGATAACACAAAAATATAGCATGATCAAAAAGGAGGGAAGCTCCATGATGATCCAGCCCCATTTGTTGCTGATTTCAATTCCCCAACCCTTTTGAGTATGCCTGCCATAGGGTGCTGTTACAAACTGAAGTAGAATAAATGCAGCTAAAGCAACAAGAATCCAGACGAAGCATATTGTATTGAATTCGTTTTTAGTCATTGACAGTATTATTTTGTTTAAACCAAATGAGTAGATCTGAAATGGTTGTTTCAATACTCCTACAGTTATGATTTAGTTCTTTTCGTGCTTTCTCGGAATTCATCTCTTTTGACGAATGCCGTAGGGTTATAAGACTCTTTCTGGTAAGCGGAAGATTTGATTTAGACATATTCAAATATGCTTTAACCAGAGGAAATAAGACTAGAAGAAACTTTGTAGAAATTGCGATGAGGTTTTTTCGCGGATTGGCTAATTGCGCCAATTGTTTGATCGAGCAATAGGATCCGCTGAGTAGATAAATTTGCCCTTTCTTAGCCATGGTGAAACTATTTACTATAGTCTGAGCTAAGTCCCTCACATCAATCATATCATATCCTCCGGTGGTGATCATTGGAACTTTTCCTTTCGCTAGATTCCGAATAGTCTGACCTAGAAGTGAGGGCTGATGGTCTGGAGGACCTATAACTGCTGTAGGTCTCAGGATCACAGCATCAAGTTGATCATTCGATACAGACTCGAGTATGGCCTTTTCCGCTATTGACTTACTTGCTTCATAACTCAAGTTCTTTTTGTTTCTAGTAGGCAATGTTTCGAAAGAGGAAGTGTGGTTAGAATTGTAATCCGATACTTCGGACGAACTAATATGAATAAGGCGGATGTTTTTGACTTTGAGACACGCATTGATCACTGATAATGTTCCACCTACATTGATCTGATAAAGCATATCTGGAGCTTTATCGTCTATGGAGATCATGGCTGCGCTATGGACAAGTATTTGAGTATTTTGTATCAAATGATTCAAAATGGTCGGGTCATTGATATCACCTTGTATCCAAATGAGATTTTTATGTTGGATGGTGGTCTTTGAAGTATGATATAGCGCCCGAACAGTATATTCCTTCATTAGGAGCAGATTAATCAATGCGGTTCCGATATGACCTGTTCCACCTGTTACAGCAACTGTGCAATTCACAAATCAGTAATTAGAGATTGATCCAGTATCAAGTGCCTTTTGTCCATTCAAAGCGCAGGCGTTTACTACGCCAATGAGTCCCGCAAAACGAGGGTCTTTGGTTAGACCTTTCTTGTAGCGAGCATAAATTTGCTGACAAATCACACCTAACTTGAAGCAAGCAAATACATAGTAGAAGTGAATATTGGAGGTATCAATTCCAGTCTTTTCAGTATACCTTTCCAGTACTTGTTGCCTGTTTAGATTTCCTGGCATCCAAGTCAGATTGAATGATTTAAGTGCTGGTGGATCAATGAGTTCTACCCAATAGGCTAATGCTGTTCCTAAATCCATGAGCGGATCGCCGATGGTAGCCATTTCCCAATCGAGTACAGCTAGTACATCTGAGTAATTATCTAAAGACAGCACTAGATTATCGTACTTATAATCATTGTGTAATAAAGTGACGGTTTGACTCGTAGTGATGTTTTGAGTGAGCCATTCACCTAAGGCTTCCATACCCGGCAACTGGTCTGTTTTGGATTGATTGTATCGCTCCACCCAGCCTTCCACTTGTCTTTTGACATAGCCTTCTGGTTTTCCCAATTCCCACAGATTGTTTTTATCCAGGTCTAGCTGATGAAGGTCGCAAAGAATATCAACTGAATTGGTACTGATGGTTTGCATGAGCTCTGCAGTCATCGGCATATTTTTAGGTGGTGCATTTCTAAGTATGATACCTCTCACGCGTTCCATAATGAAGAATTCATCACCTATAATATCCTTATCTGCACAATGTAAAATAGGACGTGGAGAGTAAGGGCAAACTGGATTGATTTTAGTTAAGAGATCATATTCTCTTTTCATATCGTGTCCACCTTTTACCTCCGCTCCAATAGGTGGCCGGCGAAGTACAAATTCTTGTTCGTTACATTTGAGTAAGTAGGTGAGGTTCGAAAATCCACTAGGAAATTGCTCTATACTGATATTTCCTTCTTCAAAATCCGGAGAGGTTTTCAGAAATTCACTAAGCTTGTTTATGTCTATGTTTTCCCCTTGACGTATCATGCCAGAGCGATCCATCAACATGTTTTTATTCCTGAGGCTCATCTGTTTAACGTGATTTGGTTTGATGTTCTTTTAATACGGCTCTTGCAATAACTGACTTATGAACCTCGTCAGGACCATCATAGATTCTGGCACCTCTTTCATGTCTATACCACCAGGAAATGATGATGTCGTCAGTGATACCTAGTGCCCCATGCACCTGAATGGCTCTATCCAGGACTTGTTGCAATACATTGGCCACATAGTATTTGATCGAGGAGATCTCCACTCTGGCCGCTTGACTTCCATGCTTTTCTATTTTATCCGCCGCATGCAAAACCATCAATCGAGCGGCGTTTATTTCTGTCCTGGATTCTGCGATCCAGTTTTGAATGGTTTGCTTGTCTGCTAATACCTCTTTGCTTGAAATTTTACGTGATATTGCCCTTTGACACATGAGGTCTAAGGCTCTTTCAGCTATTCCTATCCATCGCATACAGTGATGGATTCTTCCAGGACCAAGCCGTTGTTGTGCAAGCATAAATCCTTGGCCTTCTTTATGAATGAGATTAGATAAGGGTACTTTACAATTCTTGTATTTGATTTCAGCATGGCTCACATATCCAGCACCTTCTTCTCCCATGATGGGGATATTTCTTACCAGTTCGAATCCTGGAGTATCAGTAGGCACCACAATCATACTAGCTCTCTCATATGGACTTTCAGCTTCTGGATTGGTGATAGCCATGACGATAGCAAATGAGGCGCCATCCGCAGACGAAGTAAACCATTTGTGTCCATTGATGATATAATGATCACCTTCTTTGACTGCAGATGTGCTTAGGTTCTTTGGGTTTGACCCTGCATTATCTGGCTCTGTCATTGAAAAGCAACTTCTGATTTTCCCAGTTTGTAACGGGCTTAAATAAGAGGACTTAATTTCTTCAGAGGCATAGGAATGTAATAATTCCATGTTGCCAATATCAGGCGCCTGACAATTGAATGTATAGTGTCCAAAGGGAGTGGTTCCCAAGACTTCACTTACCTGTGCGAACTCAACTAGATCTAGCCCGAGGCCACCTTCTGCTTCGGGTAGGTGAGGCGCCCAGAGTCCTGATTGTTTAGCTTTTTCTCTTAACTGGAAAAGCAAGTTTTCATGCGCTTCGCGATTCGTGACATCCAGTAGTTTCATCTCAATTGGGAGAATTTCTTCCTTAATGAATTGGGTGTATTTCGGAATTAAAAGTTTGACTTTTGGAGTTGTAAAAAGATCGATCATCTAGCGTAGTTTATATATGATCAAGTTAAGTAAATGATTGGATTTAATGAAGGATAGGAGATAGTGAAGTTTATTATTAGAGCGAATATTTGGAGATAATTTGTTCCCTGAAATTTGTCTAAAAAAGGCGTTTTTAGCGTATTTATCATGCCAAATAATATTTGGTACGTGTATGTAAAATACTATGAATCAAATAAATAACAATATGTAATTAAAGTAATATATAGTAGTGCTACAATCATGAATGATTTCCATGATTTCATGAGTCACACAGAGTTGTGTGTTAATTAATTAACAAATGTTTTCTGCTTCGTGAAAATGAAAGCAGACTATAAGTTTTTGAAACTTGGAAATGTAGCTAGTTTTGTTGCCTAAATGATGCCTACCGAAAAGGCCAAATAAATTACAATTTTAGAAATGAAAGATATTAAAAAAATCATAGAAGAAACCTGGGAAGATCGTTCAAAACTTCAAGACGCTGAAGTTGTAAAAACCATAGAGTTTGTTTTGGAGGAATTGGACAAAGGAAGGTTGAGGTGTGCCGAGCCAACCACTGACGGATGGCAAGTAAATGACTGGGTGAAGAAGGCTGTGATCTTATATTTTCCAATTCGAAAAATGGAAAAAATTGAGGTGGGTCCTTTTGAATTTCACGATAAGATGGCACTGAAATCTGATTACGATAAGCTTGGTGTTCGTGTAGTTCCTCACGCTGTGGCAAGATATGGTGCTTACATTTCTAGTGGGACCATCTTGATGCCTTCCTATGTAAACATTGGCGCTTACGTAGATGAAGGGACGATGGTGGATACTTGGGCTACAGTAGGTAGCTGTGCTCAAATTGGCAAAGGTGTTCACTTAAGTGGTGGCGTAGGAATTGGTGGGGTATTGGAACCAGTCCAAGCAGCACCTGTTATTGTAGAAGACAATGCTTTCATAGGATCAAGATGTATCATAGTTGAAGGGGTAAGAATTGGTAAGGAAGCAGTATTAGGAGCTAATGTTACATTGACTGCTAGCTCTAAAATCATTGACGTTACAGGTGATGAGCCAGTAGAATACAAGGGTTACGTTCCTGAAAGGTCTGTAGTCATCCCAGGTTCATATGCAAAGAAATTTCCAGCTGGAGAGTACAATGTCCCTTGCGCTATTATTATTGGCAAAAGAAAAGAAAGTACTGACAAGAAAACATCTCTAAACGATGCGCTTAGAGAAAACAGTGTGGCAGTATAAGATACTTTGATTAGATTTATTCAATCAATTAAATCTGATCATATGAAATTCTATTTCCTGATATTTTCCTTGGTTTTTGCATTCAAGATGAATGCTGCAGAAACTATAAAAATCAAAGCTTCGGATGGTGTTGAGGTTACGGTTGATTTGCATATCGCACACCCAGATACTGTACCATTCATTGTTTTGTTTCATCAGGCTGGCTGGAGTAGAGGAGAATATCAGGAAATTGCACCTATTCTGAATCAACTAGGATTCAATTGTATGGCGGTAGATCAGCGATCTGGTAAATCGGTGAACAATGTAGAAAACCAAACTTTTCAGAGTGCCCGTCAACTCATGAAGGAAACAAAGTACGTAGATGCCCTGCCTGATATGAATGCGGCTATCTCTCATGCACAGACTTTTTTGACGAAAGGAAAATTAATTATTTGGGGAAGTTCATACTCTTCTGCACTAGCCTTGAAGATTGCAGGTGATCGTGCTAATGAAATAGATGGCGTGCTAGCATTTTCTCCGGGTGAGTACTTTCAGTCTATGGGAAAACCTAAGGACTATATAACCACTAGTGCAATGAACATTCAATGTCCATCTTTTATTACTTCTTCGCGAAGCGAAAAAAACAGCTGGTGGTCTATCTACGAAGCTATCCCTACGGATACCAAAACTTACTATCTACCCGAAACTTCTGGTAACCATGGTTCTAGGGCACTTTGGATGAAATTCTCTGACAATAAAGGTTACTGGGATGCGGTTACGGCCTTTCTTAGCCAATACTTGTAATTCTTTATTTCTTGGTTGATACACCAAGACCTTTCATAATTGGGCAGAATTTTGTAATTCCCGTCTTAAGAAACAGTGGAATCAGAATGGCTACTAGTATTACTCCGTATAAAGGTAAAATAGTCTCCACTGCATAGTTGTACACGATGGCCACAATGCAACAGATGCCCAATATGATCCGAATCATACTGTCAATTTTTCCTACGTTTTGCATGACTTAATATTTTGGTTGAATATGAGATAGTCAGAATTGTTCAGATCCTCAAAGTAAAGAGCCTGTCCTAGGTTTTTCACCTATTTCATTCATTAGGTATTTCCCTCTTATATAGCACCCATTGATGGAGCAACTTTGTATTGTAGAGTTTAGAAAAGAATTAAACAACATTAAAAGTTAGGTTGGTTTTTGGAAGTAATCTGAGGGCTAGAGCAGTGGATTTAGCAGGGAAGTAGCTCTCAGATTTATTAAAACTAAGAGGGATAATAAGCCAGCAGGTTATTATGAGAAGTAAGGTTGGTTTTTGGAAGTAAACAAGGGCGAAAGTGGAGTTGGTTCAGCAGGTGAAGCCCTTGTTTTATTTTGACAATACACAGGATCTAATCAGCTATGAGATTGGTATTGGGCACCAGGACGATTTGTCTTTGGTGCTTTTTTATTATAGCCTTTAATTTTCTCAATGAAAATTATTCAATTTAGATCTCATTACATGATATTTGAATATGACCAAATCGTCTGAGGAAGTTCTAGAAGGAGTACTGTCGGCCATCAATGAGCTGACTGTAAATCAAAATCTCAATCAGGCACTTGATCACGCAGTTCGACTGGTCGGGCAAACTTTCAACAGTGATTGCTTCTTGTCTAAAATCTCTCTGGAGAACAATAAATGGATCAGTAATATTCATCATTCCTGGATGAGAATACCGGATAATCAACGAGTGGCTAGAAATCAAAATTTAGTGATAAGTACATTTGGAGATATCAGTAGTCGTTTACGCGATGGTGAAATTATTACTCTCAAGTATAGTGAGGCAAAGAAAAAACTCAAGAAACATTTTGATGAGACCGGTGGGAAATCAGTTCTACTGGTTCCGATTCTAATCGAAGAAGAGCTCTGGGGTATGCTGTCCATGTCAGATATTGAGGATGAAAGAAATTGGCCAAAGTCGGTTAGAGCCACATTAGATTCTCTGGCAACCGTCATCAGCTCCAAAGTGAGAACCAAAGCTTATAAAAGTGGACTAAAGAAAGAAATTGACAGAAGCAAAAAAGCCCTGCTCAATCAGAATGAACGATACCTTTCGTTGATTGAAAATGTGCCGGGGATTATTTTTAGATGCAAAAATGATTCGGATTGGTCGATGGAATTTATCAGTTCGTATGTGAAATCGATTACTGGATATGAACCCATAGATTTTTTGGATCACAAGAATGGTATTCATTTCAATGAGATCATTCATGAGTCGGATCAACTGATGGCCAAAGAGGACGTTGAAACACAGCTTGTCAATGGTCCGCACTACCGAACGACTTATAGAATTATAACCAAGAATAAAGAAGTGAAATGGCTTTGGGAGCAGGGAGTTCAAATCATAGACAATGGAGAAGAATACTTGGAAGGCTGCATTGTAGATATCTCAGATCGGGTGAGTAGTCACGAAAGAGTGCTTTCAGCTACGCTAGAAGCAGAAGAAAGAGAAAGAAGTCGGATATCCAGAAACATCCATGATAACCTTCAGCAACTCCTCATTACCGCCCATATGAATTTGACTTTTCTGAAGAAACGTCAGGCAGATTTTACTAGTAAAGAAATTCAAAAATATGAGATAGCTAATGAGTACTTACAAAAGGCCATAGAAGAGTCTCGTTCACTATCTCACAAATTGATGCCAAAGGCTATTGAGGATTATGGCTTTGAAGAAGCAGTCGAAGGGCTGATAGAGAATGTAGATGAGGTGGTGGATACAAAATTTGAATTCTACAATAATCTAAAAGGAGAACACCTTTCAGCCAAGGTGGAATTGTGTCTGTTTAGAATTACCCAAGAAGCAATGAGTAATATTATCAAATTTGCTCAAGCCAAAAAATGCACGATTCAGTTGATGAAGCATGAGAAGACTGTGATTCTAACCATCGAAGATGATGGTATTGGATTCGATAAAAGCAAAGTGGTCATGAATGCTGAATCGTTCGGATTGAATAGTATGAAAAACAGAGCTTCTTCGGTAGGCGGACAATTTTTTTTGGATAGTCAAGTAGGTAATGGGACTCAATTAACTGTAGAAATACCATATTAAAACTTAAACTTTATGACAACCAATTTGATCAAGATATTGCTAGTAGATGATCATAAGATGATCAGAGAAGGAATCAAATCATTTTTAGAGGAGAGTGATGAATATGAGGTAGTGTTGGAAGCAGAGAATGGGGTAGAAGCGCTAGAGAAATATAATCCGTCAACAATTGATCTTGTGATTACCGATATTCTAATGCCAGAGATGGATGGTATTGAATTCACTGGAGAATTAGTCAAAATGAATCCCGAAGTGAAGGTAATTGCACTTACAATGCTCAATGAAAATCATCACATCAAGCAGATGCTCAAAGCTGGAGTATCTGGGTATTTGCTAAAGAATTGCTCAGAGACAGAATTATTTAATGCTATCAAAACAGTGATGTCCGGCAATAAATTTTACTCGCAAGAGGTGACCGATATCATTATGAATGATTTGTCAGGAGATAAAAAACCAAAGCAACGATTGTCTCTGGAGATACCTCTGACTCCTCGGGAGTTAGAAGTTCTACATCTCATATGTAAGGAGCATTCGAACAAAGAAATTTCTGATCTTTTGTTTATTGGCATGCGAACAGTCGACGCTCATAAACGAAATTTGCTAGAAAAAACAGGATGTAAGAACGTGGCGGGTTTGGTCGTTTATGCTTTGGAAAGAGAATTGTTTGATGATTTATAATGCTTGTTTTTTAAATAGAGAATAAATTCAATAGGGAACAAAGGCGAAGTCGCAAAGATAAATTTCTAACCTAGTCAGTCAAAATTTCGTATTTTTGCTTTAACCAAGCTATTTAATAATATGAAGTTCCTTCAAAAATTAGTCGGCCAGATGAGGAAGCGATTTGGCTGGACAACACCTAAACAAAATCATGTTGATGTCGAGTATTTTCTCTCTCGAAAAAAACACAACCTCGGATAGCTATTTGAAAGTAATGGGTTTTACCCAAAAGGTTGTTTTGGGGATATGATTTTAAAAAGAGGGTTAGCCATTCTTTGCTTTTTTGCTTCCTTGCATGTGTCAAATGCTCAAGGGAAGATTGAAGCAGTAAAAATTAATGATGTCTCTGTAGATATCTACTTGCCCCCAAATTATTCCGAATCAAAAGATTACCCGGTTGTTTATTTTAATGATGGTCAAATGTTATTTGGGCATTCCACAATCACTATAGCCTTACAAGACATATTGGACAGCCTAATAAACAAGCAGCTGATACATGAACTGATCGTCGTGGGTGTATTCGCGGATGAAAGACGCGCGGAAAGGTATGTGCCTTATCAAAACGGCGACTTTGATAAAATGCCAAGTGGAGAGTCTTACGCTGCTCATTATGTGAATTTTCTCATCGATGATGTAGTTTCTTATGTTGATGAAAACTATAGTACCATGGCAAAACCAGAGGGAAGAGCAATTTTTGGATTTTCGTTTGGCGGCTTGAATGCCATATGGATGCTACTGAATAGACCCGAAACATTTTCGATGGCTGCCGGTATTTCTGCCTCTATGTGGGTAGACGATTTTGCGATGTTTAAAGAAGTCGAAAAATACAAATCGAATCAGAAAATATGGTTTGATATCGGTACTTCTGAATGGAATTATTATGTGCCTTTTCAGAAACTATTAAAAGAGCAGGGTGCTGAAATAAATCGCCAAGTTTATTATTTCGAAGTGAAAGACGCTGCGCATAATTGGGAATTTGTAAGGCAACGGATTCATATGCCTTTACTTGTTTTTGCTGGACTTAAACCACAAGTTCCTTCCAAAATGAATGTTGAAATTGAAATTATTCCCAGTAAATCAAACCCGGAGAAAAAGTTTACAAGGTTGAATCCAGTGATTGTCTGTAAAGGTGGCTTGAAATATTCTTTGGCTTATGAAGCTAATTATAAGGTGGCCAATCCAAGTGCTGGTAAAGTATATGAAGATGGCAGATTCGAACTTTATGGAGAGGATAATCTCGAAGTTGAAGTCACCTATCAGTCATTTAATAAGAAAGTTAAAATTCGTTCTAAGCTTTTGAATTAGTTTATCAAACTTCGGTTGATTGGTTTAAATCGTTTTCGATTCCTCTCAAGCGATCCTGACAATACTTTACTAACTCATTGGCTCTTTTTACGAGGGCTGTGATTTGATCTACATCTACCTCCTCAGATTCTAGCTGCGCACAGATAGTTTGCAATTCATCGTATGCCGACTGATAAGTTAATTTCTTCTTGCTCATTTGGTTTCGTTTACTGTACTAATAATGGTCTGAGATGCCGTTTGCGTTTCTATTTGATCTCCTGATTTGATTTTTTGTTTCGTAAGTACCTTTCCGTTCAATCTGGTGATGGAATAACCTTTGTTCAAAAGGTTTTGTGGGTCGTAGGCGTCTACAAGTTTTTGATTGTGACCCAAGAATTCTTTTTGCCGATTTAATATTAGCGAAGGCTTTTGTTTAATCAATTGAACGAATTGTTCCAATTGAAAGGTGTGACGCTGTAAAATTTGATTCACACTTAGTTGCCATTTGAATTTTATCTCATTGATTATTTCATTTTGACGGTAGAGAAGTTCTTGTGTCAGCTGATTGATGGATTCCTGAACTTGATTAATCTCTGATTCGAAGGTCATCATCCTTGAGACTAAAAATTCTGCAACGGATGTTGGTGTTTTTAGTCTTGTATGGGCCACCAAGTCCGCAATAGACTGATCGCGCTCATGCCCGATGCCAGTAATTATTGGTAATGGAAATTGCGCCAGGTGAGCGCAGAGATCATAATCATCAAAACAATCCAAGTCCATTTTAGACCCACCGCCTCTAATGAGGATGACGGCTTCATAGCCCAGGCCGGACTCGTGAATTTTATGAAGACAATCAATAATGGACGATGGCGCTGAATCACCCTGCATAGTAGCTGGGAATAAATCCAAGATCGCACGATACCCATACGGGTTGCTTTCGAACTGATTCATGAAGTCTTCATACCCTGCGGCTGTTTCAGAACTAATGATAGCCAATCGTTGAGGGACTATCGATAACTCTAAGGCTTGATTCATGTCGATGATTCCTTCGGCTTCTAGTTGCTGGATAGTCTCTTGTTTTTTCCGCTCTCTTTCCCCAATAGTGAAGTTGACATCGATGTCTCTGATATTGAGGCTTATTCCATATACCTCGTGAAACTCTAATGAGGCATTAAACAATACTTTCATTCCTTGCTTGAGTTCTGTGCCCGTCTGGGACACAAACCACGGATGGATCTCTCGATAAATATTGGCCCAGATCGTGCCTCTGGCTTTCGCCTTCACATAGTTGTTGTCTTTTTCTACAAGTTCCAGATAGCAGTGACCATTACCATGCAGATTGATCTGACCAATTTCAGCAATGATCCAATACGACCGCTCTAGGCTGTCGCTGAGGACTTCTTTTACAAATAAATTAAATTCGTGGAGAGAGTAATGATTCACAATTCAAAATTGGATCAATCTGGCGCAATTCCCAAGCCTTTACTCAACGAAGTGACGGGTTAAAATTATTCAGTACCTAAAAGTAAATTCTTAATATCTTTCTGATAGTTGCGTCCAATAGGAAGGAGTTTGTCCGCAATTTCTACTTGATTGCCATCAATCGCTTTTACTTTGTTTTTTGCAATGATGTATGAACGGTGAATTCTCACAAAATCATCACCAGGTAAGATTTCAGCAATACCGACCAGATTGTTATGGTTGATCAAGCTTTCGTCGTAGGTCTTGATCCGAACGTAATCTTTCAGACTCTCTATATACAAAATATCATCGAGGTAAACCTTGATCATTTTTTTATCAATCTTAAAAAATACGTGAGCTTTTTCTCCATCGTCCGAACTTCCTCCGTCATTAGATTCCTTTTCAGCGTTTCGTTGCTCTATGCGATTAACCGTTTTCATAAAACGCTGGAGAGAAAAAGGTTTGACCAGATAATCAATAACATCCAATTCAAAGCTTTCTACCGCGTATTCTCTATAGGCAGTTGTAATAACTACAGCGGGCGGATTTTGCAAGCTTCTTAGAAAATCTAAGCCTGATATGGTAGGCATATTAATGTCAAGAAAGATGACGTCTACTTCTTGGTTGGACAGAAAATTGAACCCTTCCACAGCATCTTTGCACGTACCAACCACCTCGAAATTTTTAAAATTGACTAAGAAATTCTTAATCACATTAATGGCTAATGGTTCGTCATCTATTATCAAGCAATTAATTTTCATTCAACGGTATATTTAAAACTGTCCTATATTTTACTTCTCCTTCGATCAGATCTAGTTTGAAATCTGTATCGTATATCAATTTAAGCCTTCTTTTTGTATTTTCTAAACCGACACCATGATTATACGTTTTCAATCCGTTATCTGCAATAGGCCCTGGTGACTTGTTGTTTTCTGTAATGAATGTCAGCCTTCCATCCTTCACATGAAGAGAAATGAGTATCGGAATATCCTGACCAATGAGTCTGGTGCCGTGCTTAAAACTATTTTCTATAAACGGCAAAAGAAGGACGGGTGGAATCAACTTACCTTCTATGTCACCAGATATTTCTAAATCTACATTGAGTCTTTCTCCATATCTAAGCATTTCCAGATCCAGATAGTTTTGAATGTGTTTGATTTCTTTGACCAACGGTACACTTTTCTGTTTGGCATCATAGATCACATAACTCATGAGCTCAGACAACTTCAATACCGTATAGGGTGCCTTGTTAGATTTATCTAGAGTAAGGGAGTAAAGATTATTAAGCGTATTGAAGAAAAAATGAGGCTGAATTTGAGATTTTAAAAAGGCAAGTTCTGTTTCGAGGTTTACCTTTTGAAGCTGTGCCGTTTTGTTTTTGAACTGTATCCAGTCTATAGTCATTTTAATGGCGGTACCAATCGCTACTACATATATTTCTCCTATAAAGGAGGCCATCACATAGTTGAAATTAAAAAGAGACAAATCCTGAATGCCAGACTCTTTGTACACTTCAGTAGTCACAAAAAGATAGGTTAGGATAATTCTAATTATCGTGATTCCAAGCGTAGATAAAAATAGAACAACAATATACCAAGTGATCTTTTTCGGGATCAGTCTGGGCATGAGGTAGTATATATTGAAATATACAATGACTATATGAAGTGGAAACTCTACAAGATTAGACCGAAACGAATAAGCATAATCATCGAAATAAGATCCCCACCTCACCCAATTGAAGGAAAAATAAATGACCCAGAATAGGGTATGGTACACAACTGGTTTTTTGGCAAAGCTGATGGTTCTTTGCATAGGGGTTTCTTCAGGCTTAAAAAAAAGATGATCGGAAGTTAACACTATTACTCTCAGTTGTAAAATGAAAATGTCCGATATAATATCAAATTTAATTCAAGCGTACTCAATAATTCGCTCGATGGCTGAGAGTCAAAGCCCAATGGTAATATCTAGCCATTAAGAGAAAGATTGGAGCTCAGAGATTCATTCAAAGACAAAATCCCGCCATTCAGCTATTTATTTTTAATAAGGCATAAAGATTAGTGAAAATAGAGGATGCTAAAATCTATTAATAATGACTAAATCTAAAATTAAGTCTATGAAACAGAGAATACTTTTATTAAGTTTTGTCATGGGCATGGTGCTGATGGCACAAGCCCAAACCCGGACTTTGACTGGTAAAGTCACCGGAGCAGACGATGGCGCTGCTTTACCGGGAGTGAACGTGTCGGTAAAAGGCACGAGTACAGGTACCATCACAGATATCGATGGTATTTATAAGATTGATGTATCAGATGCTGATATATTGTTGTTTTCTTATATCGGTTATGTGTCACAAGAATTAACAGTGGGCTCTCAGTCTGTTGCTGATGTAGTGTTGGCAGCCGATACAGAACAATTGGACGAAGTAGTAGTAACCGCACTTGGTATTTCTAGAGAGAAAAAGTCTTTGACTTATGCTACGCAAGAAGTGGAAGGTGAAGAACTTACAAGAGTCAAAGATGCCAACTTCATGAATTCATTGACAGGTAAGGCTGCAGGTGTATTTGTAAATAGAAGTGGTTCTGGTGTAGGTGGTTCTACAAGAGTTGTACTTAGAGGTAACTCATCCACTAGAAACAATAACGTACTGTACGTAATTGATGGTGTACCAATGAACAACTTCTCAGCATCTCAGCCAAACGATGTTTGGGGACAAAATGCTTCGGTTCCAGGTGCTTCAGGTACTGGTGGAGCTGGTAGAGATGGTGGTGATGGTATTGCTAATATCAACCCTGAAGATATAGAAAGTATTTCTGTCTTGAAAGGTGCTTCAGCTGCTGCTCTTTATGGTAGCCAAGCGGCCAATGGAGTTATTCTTATTACTACCAAAAAAGGTAAGGCTGGAAAAGTAACAGTTTCTGCATCTTCTAATTTTACTACTGAATCAGTGCTGCTAATGCCAGAGATGCAGTATAGATATGGACAATCTGCTGCAGCTGGATCTATAGATAGCTGGGGTCAGCCAGTATCTGCTCCTGATCACGTAGAAGATTTCTTTGATAAAGGAAGAACTTGGATCAATACGATTTCCGTATCAGGAGGAAACGAAATGGCTCAAAGCTATTTCTCATATGCTAATACAGACTCTAAGGGAATTATCCCTACAAACACATTAACGAAGCACAACTTTACTTTTAAGGAGACTTTAGATCTTTATGATGGTAGACTTAAAATCAACGGTGGTGCTAGCATAATTACTCAAGAGACTAACAACAGAGCAAACTCTGGTATGTACTTCAATCCATTGACTGGATTGTACTTCTTTCCTAGAGGATTGGATTTCAATAGCTACAAAAACAACTTCGAAACTTTTGATGCGAATAGAAACTTCAATGTACAAAATTGGGTAGCTGATATTGACGTTCAGCAAAATCCATATTGGATTTTGAACAGAAACCAAAATGAAGATTCAAGAAACAGAGTGATAGCTAATCTTGGTGCTTCAGTAAAAATCACTGATGATCTTACATTCAGAATCAGAGGAAACGTAGATAAATCAGTTGATAGATACAACCAAAATGTATACGCAGGTACGCAAGCGACATTAGCAGATTTGAATGGTAGATATGTTGTTCAAAATGCTGAGTCTACTCAGAAGTATGGAGATGCATTTTTGATGTACAACAAGACGTTAGAGACACTTAGCATTTCAGCTACATTAGGAACTAGTATTACAGATAATGAGGTTCAGTCACAATTCTTTGATTCAAAAGGTGGTGATGATATTCGAAATGATGGAGTAGAAGGATTGTTCTACCCTAATGTCTTCAACTTGCAAAATATTGCTGTAGGCGGTAGCGCATTATTCAATGAAGGAGGAAGCAGATCGCAACTGCAATCAGTATTTGGTAGTTTGAACTTCGGTTACAATGGAATGTTATTCTTGGATGTAACTGGAAGAAATGATTGGTCTTCTACATTACCAGATGATTCATTCTTTTACCCTTCAGTAGGTCTTACTGCTGTAATTTCTGAAATGGTAGATTTATCTTCTTCAGTAGACCTATTAAAAGTAAGAGCTTCATTTGCTCAAGTTGGTAATGGCGTAAATGCATATGATGTT
The DNA here is from genome assembly GCF_033344935.1 of Reichenbachiella sp. Taxonomy (NCBI): domain Bacteria; kingdom Pseudomonadati; phylum Bacteroidota; class Cytophagia; order Cytophagales; family Reichenbachiellaceae; genus Reichenbachiella; species Reichenbachiella sp. The sequence goes on from NZ_JAWPMM010000001.1 coordinate 2,656,698, forward strand.
GGATCAGGTTCATTTAACAACATTGTACCTTACGGTACTATTCAGCAACTACCAAGCAGAGTAGAGCCAGGTAATGTATTGAAGCCTGAAATTCAAACTTCATACGAAGTTGGTGCAGAGTTGGGAATGTTTGGAAGAAGGTTGAATCTTGACCTCGCTTACTACAACACTGTAACAAAAGATCAAAGAATTCCAATTGTTGCTCCTTCTTCACAAGGCGGTGGATTCTTCTATATCAACGGTGGTGAAATTGTAAACAAAGGATTTGAAGCTGCATTAACAGCAGTTCCTGTAAAGACGCAAGACTTTGCATGGACTTCTACTTTCAACTTTACAAAAAACATCAACGAAGTGAAAAAATTGTCTGATGATTTAGCAGAAGGCGAATTTCAGTTGACTGCTCCTGGTGTAAACAACTACGCTATGGTAATAAGAGAAGGCGGACAATTTGGTGATATCTACGGACAGCGTTTTGCAAGAGATGCTAATGGAACTATTATCGTTGATGCTACTGGTGCTCCTCAGCCACACGAAGATGGATTAGGTTATGTAGGAAATCCAAACCCAGATTATATGTGGGGATGGAATAACTCATTCGATTACAAAGGAATCACACTTGGTTTCTTGATTGATGCTAGAATTGGTGGAGAGGTAATGTCTATTACTGAAGCAATGAATGATTTGTATGGTGTATCAGAAAACTCAGCAGCTGCAAGAGATGCTGGTGGTGTAGATATGCCAGCTGTCTTGGCTGATGGTTCATCTTTCGGAGGTGCACTTCCTGCAGATACTTTCTACAAAACTGTAGGTGGTAGAGCGGGTATCACAGAGCATTATGTTTATAGTGCAACCAACATTAGATTGAGAGAACTGTCATTAGGATATTCTCTTCCATCTTCTGTTATGGAAAAGCTAGGCCCTATCAAATCGGCTAAAGTATCATTGGTTGGAAGAAACTTGTTCTTCTTGAAAAATGATGCGCCGTTTGATCCGGACGTGTCTATGTCTACGGGTACTGGCTTGCAAGGAGTTCATGTTTTTGGACTACCATCAACTAGAAGCATAGGTTTCAACCTGTCTTTGACTTTATAATCCATTCACGACAAAAATTGAAATCATGAAAATAAATAAGATATATAAATCATTACTTGCGTTTGGTACCATTACAGTATTGTCTGTAACAAGTTGTACTGATAACTTCGAGGAGATCAATAGTAGCCCTTACGGGGTGTCTAATGAGACTTTAGAGCAAGACTTTAACCATGTTGGTGGACGTATAGTAACTGCTACGCAGAATATTTACTCTGTAACACCAGCTTGGCTTACACAGCTTCAGCAAAACTTGATGGGAGATGTATTCAGCGGATACATGACTCCTCCAACACCTTTTGCAGGGAATGTGAATAACATGACATATGCATTGGTTGATGGTTGGAATGGCTTTCCATGGTCAACAGCTTATCAAAGCGTAATGTTTCCATTGGCTACAATGGACGAGACTGCTGGAGATGACTTTCCTCAATTCGTTGCGTGGGGTAAGATTATTAGAGTGGAAGCTATGCACAGAGTAGCAGACATCTATGGTCCTATTGTTTATTCTACTTTTGGACAAGACCCTGCTTTGTACGATTCTCAAGAGGATGTATACAAAACTTTCATTTCTGACCTGGATGCGGCAATTGCTACCCTTAAAAACTATACTGACTTCGCTGGTTTTGCTAAGTTTGATTTAGTATATGGTGGTGATGTAACTACATGGATACAATTTGCAAATTCTCTAAAATTGAGATTGGCAATTAGAATGTCTAAAGTAGATCCAGCTTATGCTAAAACTGTAGGTGAGAGCGCTTTGGCTGATGCAACTGGTTTGCTAGCTGATAATGCATCCAATTTTACACTTTCTGAATCAGTTGGAGATCACCCATTGAATACTATCAATAATGGTTGGGGAGATATTAGAATGAGTGCTGAAATGGAGTCAATTTTAACTGGATATGATGATCCACGTTTAGGAGCTTATTTCGAACCTGCTGCTGATGAAAAAGTCAATCCTGATGGGTTAGATATTTATAAAGGTATCAGAATGGGAATTGAAATTGAAGCGAAGGACACTTACGGAGCTCATTCTGCTTTGACTACGTTTGGTGGTATTCAGTTGATGACTTCTGCTGAAGTACAATTTCTTAAAGCTGAGGCTGCTCTTAGAGGATGGGCAGGTGCTGGTGATGCAAAAACTAATTACGAAGCTGGTGTGACACTATCATTCCTTCAGCATGGTGTAGGTGGTGCAGTAGTTGATTATTTGGCTGATAATTCGAGTACACCTGCAGAGTTTATTGATGCGGTAAATTCGAGTAACGATGTGAAAACAGGTGATCCGAATTTAAGTACGATAACAATTGCTTGGGAAGATGCTGATTCTGACGAGAAAAAGTTAGAAAGAATCATTACACAAAAGTGGATTGCTATGTATCCTGATGGCCAGGAGGCTTGGTCTGAATATAGAAGAACAGGTTATCCAAAACTTTTCCCAGTGGTAGTAAATAACAGTGGTGGAAAAATTGATACTGATGAGCAAATCAAAAGAATCAATTTCCCGGCTGCAGAAGCTACTACAAACCCAGAAGGTCTTGCTAGCGGAGTGTCTGCTCTTGGTGGCGACGATGATGGCGGAACCGCTCTTTGGTGGGATGTTGACTAATAACGTGTAATCAATATTGGAATAAAAAGATCATACATGCTTTGTATGATCTTTTTATTTTTAACCTGCTTTTTGTAAACTATTCAAAGCTATGAGAATAAACCCAATTTTGTCTTTTCTGATTGTATCAATCACGTTGATATCAGGCTGTAATGATACAACTACTACCTTGTCCCCAAAAGAGGGAGGTTCTTCCCAATTAGGATTACTATCGCCTAGCTCAACAGGCATTGAATTCCAAAATCCAATAAAAGAAAATCTTTATTTCAACTTCATCAATTACTCTTACATTTTCAATGGTGGTGGAGTTGCGGCTGGAGATATCAACAATGATGGCCTCATAGATCTGTATTTTACTGCCAACCAACAAGAAAACAAACTATACCTCAACAAGGGGAATTTGAAATTTGAAGATATCACAAGTTCTGCTAACCTTTCCGATAAAATTGGTTGGTCAAGTGGGGTAACTATGTTAGATGTCAATAATGACGGATGGTTAGATATATATGTCTGTAAGTCAGGTTCACTTGCAGATAAACAACTCAGAGCCAATAAGCTCTATATCAACCAAAAGGACAACACCTTCAAGGAAGATGCTAGAGCATGGGGATTAGATTTTACAGGATTCAGTACACAGGCCTCTTTCCTTGATTTCGACAAAGATGGAGATCTCGATTTATTCCTTGTAAATCATCGAGCTGACTTTGATAAAAATGATGAGGTTATCCCGATAGGAGACGTAGCGATCAATAAAGATTTTTCAAACCAATTGTACAGAAATGACGGAGACCGTTTTGTACTGGTTACTAGAGAAGCAGGTTTAGAAAGTATGACTTGGGGACTTAGTGCTGCCATAGGAGATTTCAATAGCGATGGCTGGGAGGATATATATGTGTGTAATGACTTTTTACAACCTGATTTCTTATACCTCAATAATCAGGACGGATCGTTTTCAAATCAATATCTAGAATCTTTTGATCATATGTCACAGCATAGCATGGGTTCGGATTTCGGAGATATCAACAATGACGGTTTAGATGATTTGATGGTTTTAGAGATGTCTCCTGAAGATCATGTCCGTAGCAAAGAGAATATGCCATCGATGAGCACTGAAAACTTCAATATTTTGGTGAAAAGCGGTTATCATCATCAATACATGGTAAACACGCTGCAGGTAAATGAGGGTAACGGTCGTTTCAGTGACTACGCTCAAATCGCTGGCGTATCAAAGACAGATTGGAGTTGGGCGCCTTTGTTTGCCGACCTGGATGAAGATGGTTTTAATGACTTATTGGTCACCAATGGTGTAATGAAAGATTTGGCCAATAGTGACTATCGAAACAAAATAATGACTCGAATAGCTAGCAAGGTCAAAATGTCTTTAGAAGAAGCTCAGGCTATGGTTCCGTCTAATAAGCTTCCAAATTATGTTTATCAGAATCAAGGCAATTTTAAATTTAAGAATAAGAGCAAGGAATGGGGATTTGATACACCAACTTTTTCCAATGGAGCTGTATATGCGGATTTGGATAATGATGGTGATCTTGATGTGGTGATCAACAACGTCAACGATATTGCTCACATCTATAAAAACAATAGTACCAATAATTCAATAAATATTGAATTGGAGGGGCCTTCCTCAAATATACTGGGCATAGGTGCTAGGATTGAATTGTATGCGAATGGAAACAAACAGGAGAAAAGCCTATACCTCTCCAGAGGCTATTTGTCGTCAGTATCTCCTCGGGTTCATTTTGGATTGGGGACGACAGACTATGTTGATTCTGTAAAAGTTAAGTGGCCAGATGGTAGAGTTACCAAAGCCGAAAAACTTGAACTAAACAAAATACACCAATTAAAATGGACTCAGTCAATAGAAGATTCGACTGCTGAAGCTCAACTTGATCCATTTTTAGTCGAAGTAGAGTCAAAAGATCTAGGTATTGAGTTTAAACATGATGAGGAGCCTTTTAATGATTTCAGTAAGCAACTTTTACTTCCTTATAAGTTATCCCAACAGGGAGTAAAGCCTTCAATTGCAGATGTGAACGGCGACGGTAAAGAGGATTTCTATATTGGGAGTGGCGCAAACCAATCTGGAGAATTATACATTCAAACAAACAAAGGCTTTGAGAAAAGAACAGGGCCATGGAAAGACAATCAATCAGCAGAGGAAGTGAGTTCGTTGTTTTTCGATTTTGATCAAGATGGAGATGAGGATTTATATGTGGTGACTGGTAGCTATGAATTTCAAGAAGGTACTTCGCTACTTCGAAATCATCTTTATGAAAATGATGGTAACGGAAATTTTTCTCAAAATAACGAAGTGCTACCTCAGAATGCAAGCAATGGAAAGGTGGTGGCATGCGCGGATATAGACGCAGATGGAGATTTAGACTTGTTTGTTGGCGGTCGAGTAATTTCTGGTTCTTACCCGTTATCACCAGATAGCTATGTGCTAATAAATGAAAATGGGAAGTTTCGTGATATGACTAAAAAAGTGGCCCCTGATGTGAGTAGCATAGGTATGGTTACTGGAGCCTCGTTTACAGATTTTGATCAGGATGGCGACTTAGATTTAATGGTAGTTGGCGAATGGTCGGCTATACAACTTTTTGAAAACCATAGTGGATTATTGAGTAAGCACAGTTCGAGTTCTTTGGATGAGACAATTGGTTTGTGGAGTGCCTTAGAAGTGGTGGACATTGATCAGGATGGTGACGATGATTATTTGGTTGGCAATCTTGGACTGAACACAAAGTATAAAACGGGAGGAGAAAAGGAGTTCCATATTTTTAGTCATGATTTTGACAATAGCGGGATGTATGATATTGTACTTACCAATAAGTATAAAGGGAATTTAGTACCTGCGAGAGGGCTCGAGTGCTCTAGTGAACAAATACCATCCATTAAGACTGAATTTACCTCATTTCAAGATTTCGCATCAGCGAGTTTGGAGGATATTTATGGTGAACAGAAACTTAAGCAAGCGCACCATATACAAGTCGATATATTGACGAGTGTATTGGTTGTCAATGATGGAAATGGTCAGTTTAGTCTAATTCAGCTTCCAAATGAAGCTCAGATTGCACCAATTCAAGATTTTGAAATTCTAGATGTGAATAAAGATGGGGTAGACGAAATATTCATTGTAGGCAATCTGTTTGAGACTGAAGTGGAGACTGTTCGGTATGATGCCATGAAAGGAGTAGTACTCAACTATAAAGATGGAAACATGATTAATGTAGCGAAAAGTCAATCTGGATTTTTTGTTGATGGGAATACAAGGTCTGTAAATGAATTGATCATTAATGATGAGCAATATCTCATGGTATCATTAAATGGAAGCGGTCTAAAGTTTTTCAAAACACGATAAATTTTTTTCGAAGCGGTTTAGCTCCGTTTTATAGTCATACAGCGAAAGAATTTCAACTGCAATTGAACAGATCATATTTTAGTATCTACATTTAGTAGTGGTACAAGAAATTAAATTAGAGTTTTGGGTTAGAAAGGGTCACGTTATGCGTGATCTTTTCTTTTTTATAGGCATTTAAGGACGTTTTCCCATTTAGCTTCAAAAAATACCAGTTTAGCTAAATTTTTTCTATCCCTTCCATTGAATATCTAGCTTTATTCCATAATAAATTACATAAAAGTGTATTTGCACACTTTTTAAAAGAAATTGGATATGAGCATAACTATGGTAAAAGATACCGCAACAGCATTGAAGAGAACTAGCCGCAAGGAGTGGAGTGCGATGGAATCTACCAAATTTGAGAAGATACATACCGAAATATTCAAAGGCTCGGATGAGGCATCTAGAATTATAGCCCTGGAAATCGCGGCCTTAATTAGATATAAAACAGAAAGAAACGAAAAATGTATTTTGGGCTTGGCCACTGGTTCTTCTCCGATTCAGGTTTATGCTGAGTTGGTCAAAATGCACAAGAAGGAAGGTTTAAGTTTTCAAAATGTAGTTTCATTCAACTTGGATGAATACTATGGGCTAGACAAAACTGACAATCAGAGCTATATTCATTTTATGCACCATCACTTGTTTGATCATGTTGATATTCTTCCTGAAAACATCAATGTACCAAGTGGTAAAATAGCCTTTGAACATATTGCTGAGTACTGTACGCAGTATGAAGAAAAAATTGAAAGTTACGGCGGTTTAGATTTTCAATTGCTAGGTATTGGGCGAACCGGACATATCGGTTTCAACGAACCAGGTTCCAAGATCAATTCAACTACACGAATGATTACTTTGGATTACTTGACCAGACAGGACAACGCCTTTGCTTTTAATAGTATGGCTGACGTCCCTAGAAAGGCAGTAACGATGGGAGTTGGTACTATTCTTAAGGCCAAACGAATCGTAATCATGGCCTACGGTATGAAGAAGGCGGAGATTGTAAGAAAGACAGTAGAAGGGGAAATGTCTACCGACGTTCCGGCTACTTTTCTACAAGAGCATGAAGATGTAACGTTCGTACTGGATGAAAATGCCTCACAAGATCTTACAAGATTCCAAACCCCATGGCTCGTGGGAGACTGTGAGTGGACCAAAGACTTGAAGAAAAAGGCCGTTGTTTGGTTAAGTCAAAAATTGAACAAGCCCATTCTTAAACTAGCTGACAGAGACTACAATGATCATGGCATGTCTGAAATATTAGGCGAAGGCGGAGCTTACGAGGTGAACATCAAAATGTTCAACCACTTCCAACATACCATTACAGGGTGGCCAGGCGGTAAGCCAAATGCTGATGATTCCAACAGACCTGAAAGAGCAACACCAGCCAAAAAGCGAATAATTATATTCAGCCCGCACCCAGATGATGATGTAATATCTATGGGAGGCACGTTTTTGAGATTGGTTGATCAGGGGCATGAAGTTCATGTCGCTTACCAGACTTCTGGAAATATAGCTGTGGCTGATCATGAAGCCAATCGATTTGCAGAATTTGCTCAACAGTTGTATGAATACGCAGCTGGCGATAAGGCAGACACTAAGGTCTTTGATAAGATCTTTAAAGAATTAAACAGCAAGTCTAAAAAGGAAATCACTTCAGTGGATGTCAGAAAAGTGAAAGGTCTGATCAGACGAGGTGAAGCCATTAGTGCTTGTCGTTATTATGGCATACCTGATAGCCAGGTTCATTATTTGGACCTACCATTTTACGAAACTGGAAAAGTAGAGAAAAATCCTCTAGGAAAGGCAGATGTTGAGATCATCAAAAATCTGATTGAAGACGTAAAGCCACATCAAATCTATGCGGCTGGTGATTTGGCAGATCCACATGGTACGCACGAAGTATGTTTGAAAGGAATATTTGCTGCTTTAGAAGAACTCAAAAAGCAGAAGTACATGAAGGATTGCTGGGTTTGGCTATATAGAGGTGCTTGGCATGAATATCCGATAGATGAAATTGAAATGGCTGTACCTATTAGCCCCGAAGAACTGATGAAGAAAAGAATGGCTATTTTTAGACATCAATCTCAAAAGGATGGGGTAGTATTCCAAGGAGATGATAGTCGTGAATTTTGGCAGCGATCTGAAGACAGAAACAGAGAAACGGCTGAAATGTATGATAATCTTGGGTTAGCAGAATACGAGGCCATTGAAGGATTCAGAAGATATCACTTCCTTTAAAATAAATAAAATAATGCTCGGTGAATTGTTCACCGAGCCAACATAAACCTTCCAATTTGAATAAAGATAGACTCCTTAGCCTTGATGTTTTTAGAGGTCTCACTATAGCTGCCATGATATTGGTCAATGACCCAGGATCTTGGTCATATGTCTATTCGCCTCTGCTTCATGCTAAATGGCATGGTTGTACACCGACAGATTTAATATTTCCCTTTTTCCTTTTTATGGTTGGCATAGCTGTATCTCTAGGCAAACCAAAAACAGGTGAGGATCGAAAACTGATAACTAGAAAAATTCTAAAAAGGAGTTTGTATCTGTTTCTAATTGGTCTTTTTCTAAACGGCTTTCCGTACTTCGAATTATCTACATTCAGAATCCCCGGCGTATTGCAGCGTATAGCTTTGGTTTTTCTTGCGATTGCTTTGATGCACCATTATGTAAAGGATAGCGTTCAAATAATAGTAGGGGGTATTTTGCTTGTAGGATATTGGATAATCATGGACTTTGTGTCGGTTCCAGGTATTGGCGCAGCCAATCTAGAACCAGAAACTAATTTTGCGGCATGGTTTGATCGCCTTTTCCTTTCTGGGCATATGTGGCGTTTGAGTGAGACGTGGGACCCGGAGGGATTGCTGAGCACTTTGCCGGCTGTGGTTACTGGATTGCTGGGAGTTTTTACAGGGAAACTATTGTTCACGGCAGAGGATAAATCTAAAGGACTTAGTCAAATTTTTGTGCTTGGCAATGTATTGATAGGAGTGGCTCTTGGGTGGAATATGATCTTCCCAATTAACAAGAGCTTATGGACAAGCTCTTTTGTTCTATACACAGGAGGAATTGCCATGAATTTTTATGGCATACTCTTTTGGCTACTTGATATAAAAAAGTTCCGCTCCAAGCTAACTTTTCCATTTGAAGTTTTTGGATCCAATGCCATCACAGCATATGCTTTATCTGGAGTGCTAGCTTCTCTTTTTGGGATATTACCCCTAGCGGATAGTTCTATCCATCAAGTGTTGTATGATGGACTGGTAAGTATTTTTGGTGATTATTATTTTGCGTCTTTTGTATATGCAATTGGATTTGTCGCCTTGTGTTACCTCCCAATATTATTATTGTATCGAAAGAAGATTTTTATCAAAGTATAGCAGGAATTAGAAATGTCATAATAATTTTAAATTTTATTGTAATTCCATTTAAGAAAATGAAGTAAATAGGAGTTTACAATTAGATTTGAAAATTAGTCAATAGATCATATGATACTTATAGGAACAAGCGGATCATCTAAATGCGACTGGCAGCTTATTGAGGGCAATGAAACTGTTCTGAATATGAGTTCCAGTGGTATCAATCCGTATTTTCATACCGAAGATATCATAGAAGTATCTGTTCGCTCTTTGAACGAATTACTTGAACATACCGAAGAGATAGAAGTAGTATTTTTCTACGGTAGTGGATGTTCCAGTAAGAAACTTCAAAACATTGTAGAAAGAGCATTGGCTAAGGTATTTGTCCAGTCTCACATTTATGTCAATCATGACATTGTAGCGGCTGCTTTTGCCACTTATGACGGCACGCCAAGTTTTACATGTCTGATGGGTACAGGTGCTAATTCTTGTTTTTTCGATGGAGACATTGTGCGACAAGAAGTGCCGGGCATTGACTACGTCTTGGGAGATGAAGGAAGCGGAGCATATTTCGGTAAGATTTTGCTGCAGTCTTTTTTGAGAAAACAACTACCGCCTGAGATTGCAACAGCATTTGAACAAACATACAACATTACCAAGCATGATATATTGCAAAATGTCTACATGAAACCTTTTGCAAATGTGTATTTGGCCTCATTTTCCGAATTTATTCATCAACATATGGATCATCCATTTTTTAGAGTTATTCTGAAAGATGGAATACGAAAGTATGTCGAAATTTATTTAGAGTGTTATCCAGATCACAAGAACTACGCAGTTCATTTTGTGGGTTCTATACCCTTCTTTTTCGAAGACATTTTGAGAGAAATTTTAATTGAAAAAGAAATTGCTCTGGGTAAAATAATTAAAGAACCCATTGAGCATCTAGTACAATATCATATTAATAAACACTTCACTACAAAATAATGCTTGAATTAATAGTTGGAATAGATATAGGAGGTACCAGTACTAAATTCGGTCTGGTGGATACCTCAGGCAAGGTGAGAATACACAGTAGTATTGCTACTGATAATCCAGATATTAATGCCTATATCGCTGAATTAGCAAAAGCTATAAGAAACTCGGTAGATTCATTAGACGAAAATGTTGAACTGATTGGGGTAGGTGTAGGCGCACCAAACGGTAATTACAAAAAAGGTACTATTGAAGATGCGCCCAATCTGCCATGGTCTGGATCTATTCCAATTGCTGATTTACTTGAGTCAGAATTCAGTCTGCCTGTTAAATTGACTAATGATGCCAATGCGGCTGCCATGGGAGAGATGATGTTTGGCGGAGCCAAGGGCATGCAAGATTTTATCACTATTACGCTAGGCACTGGCCTTGGTTCTGGATTTGTGGCCAATGGCCAATTGATTCAGGGGCATGATGGTCACGCAGGTGAGTTAGGACATATTGCGTATAAAATTGGTGGTGGTCGTTTGTGTAAGTGTGGTAAAAAAGGATGTTTGGAAACTTATGTCTCGGCTACTGGCTTGAAACGTACGGTATACAAGTTATTAGCTGATCACCACATGGATAGTGAGTTGAAGCGATACAGTTTCGATGATTTAAACACCAAAATGGTGGCAGATGCAGCCAATAATGGAGATGTGGTGGCGAAGGAAGCGTTTGAGTATACAGGAAAGGTACTGGGTGCAAAACTAGCTGATGCAGTAGGCCATACGAGCCCAGAGGCTATCTTCATTATGGGTGGTTTGGCAAAAGCTGGTGGCCTAATATTCAAACCAACGATAAAGCATTTCGAGAAGAACTTACTTAATGTCTATCAAGGTAAAATTAAAATATTGCCTTCTGAGTTGGATAGTACACATACACCTATCATTGGTGCAGCTAGCTTGATTCTGGAGGATATAGAGAATAAAAAAAGCATTCCGGTCTAACCGGAATGTTTTGTAGTATCTATTATAGGAAGATTAATGGTGAATTTGGTGAATTTTCCTTCTTTGGATAAGAGCTCAATAGATCCGTTCATTTTTTCAACTGTTTCTTTGATGATATAAAGACCTAGTCCAGCTCCTTTGGACCTGTCGCTAGCGCGATAAAACATATCGAAAATTTTACCTTGACTGGAATGTTCGATCCCAACACCGTTGTCCTCTACAATTATGGCTAGTTGATTTTTTCCTTTTTGTTCAATTATAGAAATGTCTATGTTTTGAGATGATTTATTCAGATCCTGATATTTTATAGCATTTGAAATCAGGTTGGCCAGAATCACTTCAATCCTGCGTTTATCCGAGACAAATTTTGATTTCAACTTTACCTTCAAATTGAACAAGACGTGCTGATAACCTTCCATATGAATCATGTTATTGATGATTTCATTGGTCAGGGATTTAAAGTCAATTTCATTTTGTTGAACTTCTAATCTTGAGTTTCTGGAATAGTCCAAAATATCCATAATAAACTTGTCGAGTCGCTCGACGCTGGTTCTTATCATGTTTAGATATTTCATCAAAGTAGGAGATGGATTCTCTGATTCAGAGATATTTACTAAACCCTTGATAGATAGGAGTGGCGCACGCAAATCATGTGATACGCTGTATACAAATCGGTCCAACTCGAAGTTTACTTTTTTGAGTTCTTCTATTTGTTGAACCAGCTGTTCTTGGGTGTGTTTTCTAGCAGTAATATCTTCTACAGAACCTTCAAACCGCAACGGAGCCCCGTTTTCATCTACAGTAAATTTGAGGTGATTTCTAACCCAGAAAATCTCTCCATTTTTCTTATAACTCCGATATTCTGCTTCAATCTTAGTCTTGCCTGCTTTTAGTTGCTCTCGGATAGCTTGTCTATCTTTTTGATCTACAAAAAATTGAAGGGCTGGTTCTTTGACTTGATCTAACATTTGTGCAGGCGAGCCATAACCATACATTTTTGCCATGGCTGGATTTACGGTGAGTAATGAGCCATTGCCACCTCCAAGCCCAATATATATGCCTTCTGCGGAATTTTCGAATAAGTTTTTATAATCAGATTCAGCTTTGATTTTATCACTGATATCTCGGAATGACCATACTCTACCAATGTTGGTATTGTCAAGTATCATTGGGACTGAATGTCTTTCGAAAATCTTTCCATTCTTTAAATGAATTAGTCGCGTGTGTACCTCATCAGATTGGAATAGTTCTCGTACTTCTAAAAGAACGTTTTGAGCATCTTCTATTTGATCAAGGATGAATGCTGAGACTTCCTCAAATGCTGCAGACATGATATAGTCCTGATCAATTCCCCATTGTTCACAAAATCTTTGATTGGCCTCAAGAATGTGACCTTTGCTGCTGGTAGCAAGGATGCCATCATCCGTAGATTCCAGAATGGCTCTTAGATAGGAGGTTTGTTTTTCTTCTATGTTTTTTTGATCCACAAGAGATGTGCGGTCGAATATGTGAGCACAGAACAATGCCTCTTTCCCTTCATTTAGGGCTAAAATGGATAATTCAATGGGAATAATAGTTCCATTTCTGTGTTGGGCTACAGTCTCTACTCTTGGGTTAGGCAAAGGTGGAATGCCTACTTTTACATAATTCTCGATACCAATGTTATGTTTATCGTGATATTCTGCTGGGATAATTGTCTCTGTTAGCTTCTTTCCAATTATTTCGTCGGCTTTCCATCCAAAGGTTTTTTCTGCCTGGGGATTCCAAAAGGAAATAACACTGTTTTTGTCATACCAAATGGAAGCTTCAAAAGAAGCGTTAGCCAAATTGTTACGTAATTCATTGGCAGATTTCAATTTTTTTATCGATCGCATGGCATACCTTGTAGTTAGGCCAATTACGATAATAATCAGGGCACTGTTGGTGATAAATAACCAACTATCTAGCTTTCGAGCAGTAATGCCAAGTACTTCACTAAAATCTTCTTCTATATGGGTCAATTCAGAAGATAGCTGAGCTATTTGTTTAAGAGCATTCAATAAATCTTGCTCAGACCAATGTTCACCTTGTAATTTTTCTCGGTATTCAAGGCCTAGGTGGTACAGCTCTCCAATCAGCTGGTCTCCATAAGACCAAAGTGAAATGGCTTCCCTCATAAAAGATACAGTATTAAAGCTTCTAAAGAGCCAAATCATTCTCTCAATATCTGCTTCATGATTTTTTCCCTGCAATAGCCTCTTTTTTATTTCTTGCCTATCCAGATCATTTTGCATGGCGATTCGAGCTAAACTATCTCCAATAGGCACATTCATATCGGAAAGAAACTGATCCCAATAGTGCTCTTCTTTGGATGTTAAATAGAGAATAAGGTGGTTGGAGGCCGCTTTTTGACCTTTGGAATATTGAGATTCGCCATTGATGTAGGCTCTTACTGCAGAGGTGGTTTTTAATGTGTAGTAGTTGACGCTAATCAAAATAGCACAAACAGCTAGTAGGATAGTAAGTGCGGTGATTCGAATAGTAGTCATGAATGGACCAAATTGGTTAGTAGTCTGCCTATCATCAGGTAGATCGTGTTATTACTACAATATACTAAATGGAAAAATAATGTTGGCAACTTCGGCCTTATTGATTTGATTTTGTTTGGCTTATTACCAGATTGTAGGTAATAGCAAATCCAAAATAGCCATTCGATTCAAATTCATATTCTGCACCATCCAAATTTCTCGGGATATTATAGTTGTAGCTCAAATAGAAGTTAACTTTTTTAGTTTCAAACAAAATGGGAAGAGTCAGATAGTAGTTCATTAAACTAAAAGTGTCTTCGGTAGAATTGGAAAGAAAAAGGTATTCATAGGCTTGGGATTGAAAGGCATTGAGCTCTTCTCCTGAATTAACAGCATCCCTGAGTCTAACGAGAAAACCTGCAGTCGTATTGGTGTATCCGGCTTGGCGTAGTCGATCAGCAAAAAATATCATTTCCCGATCACTGGAATTTTGAAATCTGGTCAAATGATTGGTTCGGGTATATTGGGTTGTGATATTTTGGTTTCCAAAAAGCACGGCGACGGAAGGTAGGACTGTTATTTTTTTGAATGGTTTAAACCCTTTAAAACCAAAATTCCCTGTCAAATTCCAAATCAGGCGATGAGCCGTTTCAGACCCAAAGGAAAAAGAATAATCTAAGCCGGTATAAGCATATTTAAAGTCCTGTGTTATTGAACCACCAAGTGAGTTAGTAAGTGTTTGAGTATCGTCTTTTTCTGAAAAGAATGAATGATCATACGAAAGGTTGTAGGTAGTTTTTTGGGCAATTTGTCCAATGTAGCCAATGGTTAGAACGGTGAGATTATACTTAGGGTCAAATTCACTATTCCAAAAGCCTGTGGCATCTGCATACAAGCCAGAGTGATGGTAAAAGGATATACCAGGAGTCAATCCTTGTTGATCAATGCCGAAATCTCGACCAGCAGAGGTCACTCGGCTTGAATATCCCATTCTTACCTGTAGTTGAGACTGTTTGGGTGTTGGTTTTAATAACTCATCGATTAATGCAAACAATGAGGCTGAATCTGCTTCGTTTTCGAATATGGCGTCTAACTCAGCGTCAAGTTTAGCCAATTCCTCTTTGAGCTCATTTTGGGCATAGCAAGGAATGGACAAACTGAACAATCCTACCAAACAAGTGGATAATATGGTTAAAGTACAAAGACGCAAATACTAGAATTAGTTGTTTCGCTTATTTCTCATTCGCTCATTGTTTTGCCTTCTGAGCTGATCATTTGAGTTTTGTTGTTGCTGTCTTCTTTGATCCAAACGGTCCAAAAGCATTCTTTTAAAATCTCTCTCTGCATTTTGCAGATTCATCAGTTGTTTCGAATCTATCACTTGCAGCATTCGATCCGAATACTCACCTTCCAGTTTCAACTGTCTTTCTTTTACTTCTCTACCCAACTTGAGCATTTCCTTCGTTTCTTGCTCAGTAGCTGTTTCAGGGTTGAAATCTCGTCTTGCTTGAGCAAACGCTTGATGGTTCTCTCTTCGCTTTTGACTATACTCATTGTAAATAGGCCAAAACTTTTGTGCGTCTTCAGGTGTGAGTCCCAGTCGTTCACTTATCAGCGCAATTTTTGCTGACTCTATTTTCTGTCTGGCTTCATCATTTTGAGCATGAACAAGAGTTGCCAAGCACAGTAAAAGTGTTGTAAAAAGCAGTTTTTTCATTGTTACAAATATATCCATGGCTTTCGCTATTATATAGGTCTTACATGATTTCTGTTGAATAATCGAGTTCGGAATAGATGGTTTCCAGATCCTCATTTGATAAATCTTCATTTATCATTTCCGTTTCCAGATCTTCTAATTCTTCCAGGAAAAAGTTTTCATCCACAGAAGCTATTATTTCATCGGTACTAATATCTTCTTCATATAAATAGTCTATCAGGTCTTCAGTTTCAATAGATGCCAGAAGCTGTTCAGCTGTTGGTCTGGTATCTTGTGGGTATATGATCCAGCCAATTAAAAAAATAGCAATCGCAGCGGACATACTCCATACCATCTGCATTCTAGTTATGAAAGCAGGGGAGGTTGGTTCTTTTTGATCATTAATCCTGGTTTGAATTTTCAAAGGCAGATCTTCAAAATAGCCATCAGGTACTTGATGAATGCTTTTGCGTTCAAGCGATTCGATATCTATTTTCTTTTTCATAATATAAGCGTCTGAGGATTAGACATTCAAATGTGTAGATGGTTTAATCCAGGTTCATATATTGTTCGATTTTTTTTACAGCCAAGTGATAACTGGCCTTTAATGCCCCCTCACTGGTGTTCGTAATCTTGGCTATTTCTTTAAATTTCATTTCGTCAAAATATTTCATGTTAAAGACTAAACGTTGTTTGTCTGGAAGTTTCAATAAGGCTTTTTGCAATTTGAGCTGAATTTCTTCACCACTAATATGAGCGCTTTGGTCCAATTTGTTAGCTAATTCCCCAGCCACATCGTTGATAGGTAGAAAGAACTTATTTCTTTTCTTTTTCAAGAAATTCAAACACTCATTAGTAGCTATTCGGTAAATCCAAGTATATAAACTGGAGTCCTCTCGAAACTTGTGAATGTTGTTCCAAACCTTAATAAATACATCTTGAACCAGGTCATCGGAGTCATCATGATCAATAACCATCTTTCTGATATGCCAATAGATTCTTTCTTGATACTCACGTACCAGCAAGTTGAACCCATGATTCCGGCTCTCCTCATTGCTGAGTTTTTCTATTAATTCTTGGTCAGTCAAAGTAGTGCAATTTGCAACTTAGATGCATGCTATCAGTAAAGGTTTAAAATTGTATTTAAAAATTTTAAAATTATCCTGTTTCGATTGACTCAAACTTCCTGTTTTTGTCACACTTCTCAAAATAATATCTAGTCCGTCCAAAGATTATTGCAGCGAATGCCATACCTTTGAGCCCCGTAACAGAAGTTTCGAATTCACATCAAATGACATCAACAAAATACATTTTCGTTACGGGTGGAGTAACCTCTTCTCTTGGTAAAGGAATCATTTCAGCATCTTTAGGTAAGTTACTGCAAGCCAGAGGGTTTTCAGTTACGATTCAAAAATTAGACCCATATATCAACGTTGATCCTGGTACGCTCAATCCTTATGAGCACGGAGAATGTTATGTTACAGACGATGGAGCCGAAACTGATCTTGACCTCGGTCACTACGAAAGATTTTTGAATGAGCCTACCTCTCAGGCTAATAATGTGACTACCGGGCGTATTTATTATAATGTCATAAAAAAAGAAAGAGAGGGAGAGTTTTTAGGAAAGACTGTGCAAGTAGTTCCTCATATTACTGACGAAATCAAAGAAAGCATCTACAGACTGGGAAAGACCGAGAAATATGATTTCGTAATTACCGAAGTAGGTGGTTGTGTAGGTGATATCGAGTCTCTACCATTTATTGAGGCTATGAGACAAGCTCGTTTTGAGTTAGGGCCTACTAATGCAATCAACATTCATTTGACATTGGTGCCATATTTGGCGGCTGCTGGTGAGTTAAAAACAAAGCCTACGCAGCATTCAGTAAAGCAGCTATTGGAGGCAGGAGTGCAACCAGATATTTTAGTATGCCGAAGTGAGCACAAGTTAAATGCGGACCTTAGAAGAAAAATAGCTCTGTTTTGCAACGTGCCTGTTAATTGTGTAATAGAAGCGCAAGATGCTGACACAATCTACGATGTGCCATTATTGATGAGAAAGGAAAAACTTGATGAAAGAGTGCTTTCTCGTATGAAATTTTCCTACAAAAAGGAGCCAGGTTTGGAGCATTGGAAGACATTCTTAGGGAAACTAAAAAATCCTGTGAATGAAATCAATATTACCGTAGTGGGTAAATATGTTGAACTTCAGGATGCTTATAAGTCTATTTCTGAAGCATTTGTTCATGCAGGAGCAGAGAATGAATGTAAGGTAAAAGTGAAATGGCTTTCTTCTGAGGATGTTACACCAGATAATGCGGCCAAACAGCTGGAAGGTGTAGATGGCTTATTAGTAGCGCCAGGCTTTGGAGAAAGAGGTATTGAAGGGAAAATTGAGGCGATCAGAATAGCACGAGAAGAAGGTATTCCATTCTTCGGTATTTGTTTGGGTATGCAATGTGCCAGTATCGAGTTTGCACGAAATGTGCTTGGGCATAAAGATGCCAACTCTAAGGAGATGGTAGAGAAATTGAAGCATCCGATCATAGATATCATGGAAGATCAAAAGAACATCACTGAGATGGGTGGTACCATGAGACTAGGTGCTTATGATTGTCAAATAAAAAAAGGAACTAAGGCGTATAACGTCTATGGACAAGCCAAAATACAAGAGCGTCACAGACACAGGTATGAATTTAACGATGCTTATTTGAAGGATTTTGAAGACAATGGAATGATTGCTTCTGGAAGAAATCCTAAAACGAACTTGGTTGAGATCATCGAATTGAAGGAGCATCGATGGTTCGTGGGTGTTCAGTTTCACCCGGAATTGAAGAGTACAGTGCTCAACCCACACCCGCTTTTTGTGAAATTTGTAAAAGCGGCCCTATCATATAAGAAAGATAATTTATCAGAAAACAATAATTAATTAAATGGATAAAAATCAGATCACAGGTCTGGTCTTGATGCTTGCATTGATGACCATATATTTTCAATTTTTCGCTCCGGAAGTTCCTGAGCAGCCTGTTGAAACAGAAACCATTGAAGCTACAAGTCCTGACGCGGTTCAGGATGCACAGATAAATAGCGCAGCGCCTTTGGCAGTAAATGATTCGTTGACTTCAGCCATTCACAGAGAGCGCTATGGGATTTTTGCTCCGTTCGCAACTGGCGAGGCTAAAGAAATTGAAATCGAGAATGAGTCAGTGAAGATCATTCTTACGAGTAAAGGCGGTGTTGTTAAAAGGGTAGAACTTAAGGACTACTTGACTTATGACAAAGACCCATTGATATTGATTGACAGGAATAGTAGCCAATCAGACTTGCTCTTTACTAGTAACTACAAGCCAATCAATGTTTCGGAGCTGTACTATAAGGCTGATTACAATAAGGTGAAAGTAGAGGGAACAGATTCATTGACTGTGAGCTTTACAGTGGCCCTGGAAAACGGAAGATATTTAGAGCATAAGTATACATTAGGTGGAACAGGTTTTCAATTGCGCTACGAGATCAACTTAGTTGGTATGGATGGTGTAATCGATAACCAAGACGCACAATTAACTTGGGTGGATAACATGAAAAATGTGGAGCACACCCTTAAAGAATCAAGAGCAAAGACCACCATCAATTATCAGCCTATCGGTGACGATTTTGATGATCTCGGAATAGGCGAAGGAGCAGAGTCGGAAACCATTGAGCAAGGATTAAAATGGTTTGCTTTTAAGCAGCGATTCTTTTCAGCTGCCTTGATTGCTGATAATAAAATTGGTAAATCCACACTGAGCACAATTGTAGATCCAGCGGATAGTTCTACAGTAAAAACAGGTACAGCTGTCTTGTCGTTGCCTATTGGTGATTTGAAAACCGGAAAAGGACGTTTCCAATATTACTTTGGGCCAAATGATTATACAGTTCAGAAAAAGGTAGTTGATGGTTTTGAACAAAATGTAGACCTTGGATGGTTTATCTTCAGGTTAGTTAACAAATGGCTGATCATTCCAATCTTCAACTTATTGGAAGGCGTAATTTCTAACTATGGTATTATTATTATCATTTTAGTATTCGTGATCCGTCTGATTTTGGCTCCTTTGACTTACAAGTCGCATATGTCAATGGCTAAGATGAAAGTCTTAAAGCCGGAGATGGATGCCATCAAAGAGAAACATGATGGAGATATGCAAAAGTCTCAGCAGGAGACTATGGAGCTTTATCGCAAAGCGGGAATTAACCCACTAAGTGGATGTATTCCCGTATTGCTTCAATTTCCTTTCTTGCTGGCGATGTTCAACTTCTTTCCGAACTCGATCGAGTTGAGACAGCAGGCATTCTTATGGGCATCGGATTTATCTACTTATGATAATGTATTGAATCTGCCTTTTGAGATTCCATTTTATGGATCGCACGTGAGTTTGTTCTGTTTATTAATGACAGGATCTACTTTGCTTTATACTTGGTCAAATAGCCAGATGAATACGCAAATGCAGGGGCCAATGAAATCCATGCAGTACATGATGCCGATTATGTTCTTGTTCTTTTTGAATAGCTTCTCTGCAGGTTTAACCTTCTATTATTTTGTTTCGAACATTGTGTCATTCGGACAAATGGCATTGTTTAGAAAGTTTGTTGATGAAGACAAGATTCTTCGAGTGATGGAAGAGAATAGGAAAAAGAATGCGAATAAAAAGAAATCTAAATTTCAGCTCAAACTGGAAGAGGCCATGAAGGCAGGCGAAGAACAGCGCAAGCAAAAAGGCAAGAAAAAGAAGTAAATTTAAAGTCCCGCATCTAGCGGGACTTTTTCGTTTCTAGACGTTTAGGTATTTATCAACATTTTGATGTGGAGAAGTTTCCATATACAAATGAAAGAAATGCGAAAACGAAAATTATATTTGCCAAGGTCGATGAAGTGTAACTATCGACTCATTGACAATTTTCATTAAATCTGACAACGAGCTTTATGGGTAAGATCATCTCAATTGCAAATCAAAAAGGTGGAGTAGGTAAAACTACTACAGCGATTAATCTAGCAGCTAGTTTAGCAGCACTGGAATACAAAACGCTTCTAGTAGATGCTGATCCTCAGGCGAATTCTACGTCAGGTATCGGTGAAGACCCCAAGCAAGTGAAGGCTGGGATATACGAATGTATGGTGGATGCTATTGATCCGTATGAGTGTATTATCAAATCTGAAATCAATTATTTGGATTTGTTGCCGTCTCATATCGACTTGGTCGGTGCTGAGGTCGAGTTGGTCAACTACGATGAGCGTGAGATGAAAATGAAAGCTTCTTTGGAGGCTATCAGAGAAGATTATGACTTCATCATTATAGATTGCTCGCCTTCTTTAGGTTTGATTACTGTCAATGCACTTACCGCTTCAGATTCAGTTATAATCCCTGTACAGTGTGAATATTTCGCTTTGGAAGGATTAGGTAAGCTTTTGAATACGATCAAAATTATTCAATCCAGGTTGAATCCTGAATTGGAGATCGAAGGTATCTTGCTGACCATGTATGATATGAGATTAAGATTGTCTAATCAGGTAGTGGAAGAAGTAACCACTCATTTCAAATCAATGGTATTTGATACCTTGATCCCAAGAAACATCAAGCTGAGTGAGTCTCCAAGTTTTGGATTGCCAGCGATCTCGCATGATGCGGAAAGTAAGGGTGCGATTAGTTACCTGAATCTTGCGAATGAGATTGTAGCCAATAATGAACAATTGGCTGAAATGGCCTAAGATCTGCTGATCAACAAAATAATTACTTAGATGAGCCAAAAGAAAGCAAATAAGAGGAACGCGTTAGGTAGAGGGTTAGGTGCACTATTGAGTGATGACGGTGGTGGAGACAAGAACGTATTGGCTAAAAAGCCACTCCGAGAAAGAAGTGCTTCTGCTGGTAGTATTTCGGAAATCAATCTAGATCAGATTGAGGTCAATCCATTCCAACCAAGAACAGACTTTGATCAGGAGGCACTGCAAGAGCTTTCTGAATCTATCAAGATACAGGGTATTATTCAGCCCATCACAGTAAGAAAATTGAATAACAAATCTTTCCAATTAATCTCAGGGGAAAGAAGGTTTCAAGCAAGTAAATTAGCCGGTCTGGACAAGGTACCAGCCTATATCAGGACAGCCGATGATCAGCAAATGCTTGAGATGGCTCTGATTGAAAACATCCAGCGTCAGGATTTGAATGCGATGGAAGTTGCCTTGAGTTATCAACGATTACTTTCTGAATGTGATTTGAAACAAGAACAACTTGGAGATAGAGTTGGAAAGAAAAGATCAACGGTAAACAACTATTTGCGGCTTTTGAAGTTGCCACCAGATATTCAGGCAGCAGTCAGAGATGGTAAGATTTCTATGGGGCACGCCAGAGCGTTGATCAATGTAGAAGACACTACACTGCAATTAGACTTGCTCAAAAAGATTCTAAATGAAGATCTTTCGGTCAGAAAAGTAGAGGCATTGGTGAAGCAAGCGTCATTCCCTGACGAGCCACAGGAAGAGCCTGCACAAAAAGTAGTAAGTAAAGAGATATTAAGTGTTCAAGACAAGTTATCTTCGCACTTTGGGACGAAAATAAATATCGCCTCGAAAGATAACAATAAAGGAGAGATCAAAATACCTTTTACATCCGTTACGGAATTGAATCGTATTTTGGAAATCATTGACGCTTAACTATAGAGTGAAATCATCGGTACTAGTTTGGATAGGATGCTTGATCATCAGCGTTTCAGCTGTAGCTCAAAATGAAACGATCATTCGAGCGAATACTGACACTACCATAGTGGCTACTGATCTAGGCGGAATAGAAACTTTTCAAAGCAAATCAACTTTAGATCCAGACAAGGCAGCGCTTTATGCCGCTGTATTCCCGGGTCTGGGTCAGATGTACAATAAACAATATTGGAAACTACCTATCCTTTATGGAGGGGCCATAGTTATTGGTCATTTCATTAAGTACAACAATGACTTTTATAATGCTTTTCGAAATGCTTATATAGCACAAACAGATGGAGATGATAGTACATTAAACCCATTTCCTCAGTTTAGTGAAGAAGCCCTACAGAGGAACGCAGAAAGATTTAAGCGAAATCGAGATTTCATGGTCATTATGGGAGTGGTATATTATCTAGTTCAGATCGTGGACGCTCATGTGTCTGCCCATTTAATCGAATTCAACATCAACGATGATTTGGCCTTGCAGCCAACATATTATCCTAGAGAGGAATACTTTGCCCAAAATGTAGGTATGTCTTTGGTTTTTAAATTGAGAAAATAGTAATAAATCAAAGGTAGCTGTAACTAATCAACTGTTAATTTTTTAAAACACTGAATAATGAACGTAGGACTGGTAGGGTATGGGAAAATGGGACAGGCCATTGAAAAAATACTTCTTTCTAAAGGACACACGATTTCAAAAATTATAAATATTGATAATGCAGAGGAGATCAATGAAATCACTCCATCTAATACCGATGTAGTCATAGAATTTACAGCACCCGAATCTGCGCTCAATAATATCAAATCAGTGCTTGGCAATAAAGTGCCTGTCGTATCAGGAAGTACGGGATGGTTGGAACATTATAATGATGTGGTGAACTTTTGTCAAGCACAAGACTCCGGATTTTTCTATGCATCAAATTATAGTTTAGGGGTTAACATTTTCTTTAAACTCAATGAACAACTTGCCAAGATGATGAATGGGCAGGGCTATCAAAGTTCAATGGTTGAAATCCATCACACACAAAAACTGGATGCACCGAGCGGAACAGCCATTACACTGGCAGAAGGTTTGATCGCAAACAGTGACGAAAAGAAAACCTGGGTGAATAATAAAACTCAAAACCCAGAAGAATTGGAAATTATTTCTGAACGAGTTGACCCAGCTCCAGGGACTCATGAAGTTACTTATGACTCAGCAGTAGATACTATCAAAATCAGTCACATTGCCCATAGTAGAGAAGGCTTTGCTCAAGGGGCAGTACTGGCTGCAGAATTTTTGACTGGAAAGAAAGGCGTCTTTTCTATGGATGACCTGCTAAAACTTTAGGATTCAGATTAAATCATATATTTGCCGAAATTAAATCAACTATGAATTGGAATTTTTTTAAACCCAAGAAGAAAGAAGAGAAGAAAGGACCTGTGAAAGAATGGGTAGATGCTATTGTATTTGCAGTAGTGGCGGCTACACTTATCCGATGGGCATTCATGGAGGCATTTACTATCCCTACACCATCGATGGAGAATTCGTTGTTGGTGGGTGATTTCTTGTTTGTAAGTAAGATTAACTATGGCCCAAGGACGCCAAAGACTCCTTTGCAGTTTCCTTTGACTCATGCTAAAATTTGGGGGACTAATATTCCATCCTATACCGATGCTATTCAATTGCCACAATTCAGATTTCCTGGATTCGGTGATGTAGAACGAAACGATGTAGTTGTATTTAATTACCCACCCGAATTTGAACACCCAACTGATCTTAAGACACATTACATTAAAAGGTGCGTAGCTATAGGAGGAGATACGATCGAAGTGAGAGATTCTCAAGTCTATGTAAATGGTGAAAAAGGAAAGAACCCAGAAGACATGCAGTTTGCTTATTACTTAAGAACGGATAGCAAAATCAATGACAGGGTGTTTAAAAAGAACGGAGTTTGGGACTACAATCGTGGAAGCAACAATGGGTTTTATCAGATGCATGCTCGTCCAGAAGACGCCAAGAAGTTTGAAAGCCTAGATTTTGTTGAAGAAGTGATACCTCACAAAGAGCCAGAAGATTTTGTCAACCCAAGAATATTCCCAAACGCAACCAGATTCCCATGGAATGCTGATTTTTATGGTCCATTGGTTATCCCGGCCGAGGGGATGACCATCGAATTGACTGAAGACAATGTGGCGATGTATGGCACTACTATACGCAATTATGAAGGACTCGATGATGTCGAATTGAAAGAGACCGAGTTATTCATTAATGGCGAAAAAGCCACTTCATATACATTCAATCAGAATTACTATTTCATGATGGGTGATAATCGTCACAACTCTGAAGATTCAAGGTTCTGGGGATTTGTCCCTGGCGACCATGTAGTAGGTGAGGCTTCATTTATATGGATGTCGATTGATCCTAATGAAAGCTTCTTAAGTAAAATCAGATGGTCTAGACTGTTTAACGGCATAAACTAAAAGACATTAACACAAGAGTCAAGGTAGAGTCTTATACCTTGATTCTTGTGTCAAATTTCACCACTCGATTTCTTTCAACCCATTACTCTTTAAATAAGTATTCGTCTTGCTGAAGTGCTTGTTTCCAAAGAAACCGCGATGGGCGGCGAATGGTGATGGGTGAGGAGATTCTAAAACATAGTGTTTAGATTTATCAATTAATTCTCCTTTGCGTTGAGCATACGCTCCCCAAAGCAAAAAGACCAGATTCTCCTTTTGTTCTGACAGCACTTTAATCACTGCATCAGTAAATTGCTCCCATCCTTTATTCTGATGTGATCCTGCTTCATGTGCACGAACGGTCAATGTCGCATTGAGCAATAAAATGCCTTGTTCGGCCCATCGGTTTAGGCAGCCATGAGCCGGTATGTCTATGTTTAGATCATCTTTTATCTCTTTAAATATGTTTTGTAAAGAAGGTGGCATACGCGTGCCTGCTTGAACAGAGAAGCATAAGCCATGAGCCTGACCTACACCATGATAAGGATCTTGGCCAAGTATGACGACCCGAGTTTTTTCAAATGGGCTTAGATCAAAAGCGCTAAATATGTTTTTGGCGGGTGGAAATATTTTATGGTTTTCATATTCAGACTTGACGAAGTCTGTCAGATTCTTAAAGTACTCAGCTTCAAATTCTCCTTGAAGTCTTGTCTTCCAGCTTTTTTCAATTTTTACATCCATTATTTTCGAAAATAAAATAAATTGACTTACTTGTACACTCAATCCTAATCCTATTTAACAATTGATAGTGATATTTTTTGATGGTTACAGAAATAACAAAAGGCATTAAAGTGAGCGTGGAGACGGAATACCAGCCAAAGTATTCCAGCCCCAGACAATTTCACTATGTCTTTACCTACAAGGTGACTATCGAAAACCAAAGTGAGCATACCGTTCAACTCAAATCAAGACACTGGTATATTAAAGATGCAGCCTATAGTGATCGTGAGATCGAAGGAGAGGGTGTAGTAGGTCAACAGCCTATTATTGAGCCAGGACAAGAGCATGTATATGTCTCTGGGTGTAATCTAAAAAGTGGTTTGGGTAAAATGATTGGAACCTACCTCATAGAACGAATCATTGACGGTAAAAAAATTGAAGTACGGATTCCAGAGTTCGTAATGGTAGTGCCCGACCGTTTCAATTAGATCAATTCCTTTTCTTGAATATTACAATAATCTTCTTTCGAATAATTCGATACATCAGGTATTGGCTTTTGGCCATGGATGAACATAGCCTACAGTCTCCTTATTTATTTAACCTTTATCAACAAGCACTAAATCCAGCAAGAAGGGGGCGGTTAAACAGTGCGGAAGTAGAGGCGCTTCGTAGAAGGCTTCACCATGATGAGAGAAAAATTGAATTGAATGCCTTCGGTTCAGGGTCAAGTATGTCTTCACCACGTTCAAAGCGTATCAAGAATATTGCCCGTTTAGGTATTACCAGCAAGAGTCAATCTGAAATCTTAGTCAATTTGCTGGAATATCAAGGTTCTAAAGTTGTGTTGGAGTTGGGTACTTCTTTGGGCGTAAATACTATTTATTTGAGTCGAGCCAAGGGAGTGGAACATGTAGTTACTGTGGATGGAAACACGGATTTGTGTGAAATCGCAAGAAGTCATTTTTCAGAACTGAAATTGCGAAACATTGAGCAGGTCAATTCAGATATAGATACATTTCTACAAGAACTGGATGGAACTTTTGATTTTATATACATAGATGCAAATCATACTTATGAGGCTACTAGGTGCTTTTTTTCGAAATCTCTACATCATTTATCTGACTCAGGAATAATTATACTCGATGATATTAATTGGTCTCCTGAGATGTCTAAAGCCTGGACTGAAATTCAAGACGAATATCCCGATCATCTTTATATTGAAAATGACAAAATTGGAATAGTATTTGCAAACGTAGAGTCTGTAAAGAGACATTACATTTTGAGGTTTTAAATTGTTCAAATGAGTGTTTTTGATGTAATTGCTTATGTGCAATTATCTTATATTTTTGCAGCTATATAATTCAACTATGGAAAATAAATCTTCAGCTTCGGAAGCAAGTCGTACGCCTGAAAAAGGTCAAAACAAAAGAATATTCACTGTCATTCTTGTCCTGCTTCTTTTGGCAGCTAGTGGAGCGTTTGTTTATAAATATTTAGAGTCTTCCGAATTGGCCAAACAAAACCAATTGACTCAGGAGCAGCTAGACCAAGCGTATAATGATTTGGACTCAATGAGCAATGAGCTAGATACTAGAATCCTCAAGATTGCTCAACTTGGTGGTGAGATTGATACGTTATTGCAAATCAAAACTCAGTTAGAAGAGGAAAAGAAAGCCTTTAGAAAAAAGGCATACAATCAGATCAATGATCTACAGGGAAAGGTTAATGGTTATAAAGAGCTTCTTTTAGCTCAAGATGAGGAAATTGAACGATTGAAAGTATTGAATGACTCTTTGATGGTTGAAAATACAGAATTGAAAGTGGCTGCCAACAACTTGAATGAGTCCATTAAAGATCTCAATCAAAGTAAAGCAAAGTTAGAGGAGAAGGTGGCCACAGCATCTAAGTTGAAAGTTGAAAAAGTTGAAATTCTAGCGATTAGCTCTAGTGGAAAAGAAAGACCTTCGCCGTTCAAAAATAGGCATATTGATCATTTAAAGATCAATTTTGAGATTGTTGAAAACAGAGTAGCTCCGATTGAAGGAAAAGGAATCCTGGTGAAAATCACCGGTCCGGATGGTAATGTTGTCTTTGATGTAGCGGCGGGTTCTGGTACTTTCATGTATGAAGGAAGAGAAAGCTTCTATACGGTAAAAAAGGACATCCTTTTTGATAGAAATAGCCAAGCCCTTACATTTTTGTATAATAAAGGAAGTGATTATGAACTTGGGAAGTACGTTTTAGAAGTCTTTACTGACGACTATAAAATGGGCGAAGCATCTTTCATCGTTAAATAGTTATTTTCCAAAGAAGGCCAAGACATTTGGTTTTTCATCCAGTAGGACCTTTGTACAGCACATAAGTACAATTAGGGCCATTACCATCAATTGACCACCGTCATTCCCTACAATTACACCAATAAAAAACAAGTGAGATAGGGTGGCACCAAACATGAGTATTACGCCAAGCAGCGCACCTAATCCGGCGTGTTTGGGCCAAAGTAAAAGGATGGAGGCTATCAATTCCAATACACCTGTGCTCACTCTGAAGAAAGCCTCAAAATCTCCGTGACCAAAAATTGAAATAGTTAGGTTTGTGAATAGTGCTTTCGATTCATTTAGAAAAGCTTCACCACCAATTCCAAATTTAAATAGCAAGGTCTCAAGCAGGATGATAGCGGCAATAAACCTAGGTAGATATTTGATGATATTCTTCAGTGTCATTTCTGCAATCCATGTATTTGACGTATAAGTTACAAGAATCTAATAAAATGAAGGCCTGTTTTGGACTTCAAAATTTTAGTGACTAACATTAATGTAGCTACATGAGATACAAATTAAGTTATTGCTATGGGGTTGAATAAGGATATCAAGCAAAAGAAATTCAAGTCGGAATTTGAAAAGGTAGTAGTGAATCTGATGTTCACTAGAAACTGGTTGGATGAGCAGCAACAAAAAGTACTTAAGCCTTATGGGCTAACCATACCTCAATATAACGTAATGAGGATTCTTAGGGGACAACACCCTGAAGTGTCGACCGTGAATCTAATAATTGAAAGGATGCTGGATAGAATGTCAAATGTGTCCAGAATTGTAGATAAGCTGGTTTCTAAAGAGTTAGTTTCTAGAATACCCAATTTGAAAGACAGAAGGGCTGTTGATGTGTTTATTACAAAAAAGGGTCTCGAAATACTCGAACAATTGGATGATTCATTCCAAGCACTTTTCGAAGAAATAAATAACTTTTCAGATGAAGAGTGCAGTAGAGTGAGTGATTTTTTAGATCGATTTAGAGGTACGGAGCCAGATTAAATACCTTTCAGTATATCTAGAAGTCCTTTTTTCTTGTCTTTTGATCTCACAACTAATATTGGAATCTCTGAATGTAGCTGAACTAGTTTCTCGGCACTGCCACCAATAAATAAGGAAGCCGCAGCTGTAATTCCTTTTGCACCAATGACTATAGCACCTGCGTTGATTTTTTTAGCCGTTTTGTAAATGGATGAGATTACATCTTCATGACGATCGAGTGTATAGATTGGCTCAATAGTGAGACTTGTCTTGTCAAATTTCTTTTTGAACACTTCATAATCCTTTTTGGCATGCTCTTCCATGATAGCGGCAAACTCTTCGAATGATTTCCCGGTGTAGTGATACCCACTTGGTACTTGGTAAACATGTTGGATTAAGCACTTTGGCTTAGGAAAGTGATCAATATTAAGTAAGTCAATGGTTTGATTGACAGCATCTAACGCATTGTCAGAAAAATCAACAGGAACCAGAACTTTACTGATTCTCTTATCAAATCCTTTTGGAATGATAAGTAGAGAACAAGCTGCTCGACGAGCCAATCGACTGATTATTACTCCGCCACCTGGCTTTTCATTTTTTCTCCCTACGATGATCAAATCTACCTCTTTGCTTGCGCTAAATTTCAGGATGGCTTTAGTAGGTTGCCCCGATTTGACTTCAACACTTACCTTCGAATCATTATGAATATAGTATCGATCAATCTCACGTTCTAATTCTTTTTTTCTTTCTGCCAATGCATCGTCTATGATATTAGGAAATTCCTTTTTTACAGCAGCAGGAACATTCAAATCTTTAATAACATTGATGAATTTAACTTGCTTAGTGTCAGCAAGTTTAGCTATCATTGATGCGGCATAGATCAATTCCTTGTCTAAGTCGGAGTGGTCAAGAGCTACTAATATTTTCTCGAATTTATACATTAGATTCGTTCGTTCAGGTCGTCAATCTTTCTTACGTATTTCAATTTATGCAAAAAGATAAATCAATTTTTAGAAATCCAACTGATTTATCTCATCTACAAGCAATTCTATTTGTTCTTTAGAGTGAGTTGGAAAAGACGCGATACGAATTTGTTTGTTCTTGAATTCTCCATATCCATTTCCAATATTCAATCCTTTTTTTGCTAGGGCTTGGATCAAAGATTCTGACCCACCATCTACTTCTGCTACACCAACAGTTTGTGATCTGAATTTTTTCTCGCTTACAAAAGCATTCAGTTTTGGATGTGTTTCGAATAGATTGTATAGCAGTGCACTTTTATACTTCGCCTCTTGTCGAATTTGACCGATGCCCTTGTCAAGCATGTCTTTAGCTACTTTGCCTAACAAATAGATGTTAAGTACATTGGGCGTACAGGTAGTCTGATGTTTTGCAGCCATTTTAGCAATCTTCAGGATGCTGTTGTAAGAGTCGTGGTAATTACCTTCTGTTTTTAATAGTTCGGCTTTTTCCATACATCTTTCATTAAATGTCCATACGCCTAGTCCAGCAGGTAGGCCGAAAGATTTTTGAACTGAAAAGTACATACTGTCCAATTTATTGAAATCAAAGTCGGGGATAGGAAGGGAGCTAACTGCGTCAACCACAAGTAGTGGATTTTTATTCTTATCTCTAAAACTGTTAATGTCTTCTACCGGCATGGCGGCACCTGTACTGGTTTCGTTTTGTGCCAAACCTACGAGTTCAACTTTATCACTTATGACAGCTGAAAGCAAATCGTGGTGAGTACCTGCCTCAGCTATGCGACCCTCAGCATTCTTGCCATGAGAAGCTACTGCAGTGTGAAACTTCTTTGAAAAATCCCCATTGATGAAATGGACAGAATGGTTGCGAATCAAATTTTCACTCATTCGATCCCAAACTTCAGTAGCAGAAGAGGTAAATCCAATCGTAAAGTTCTCTGGCAGTTGAAGTAACTCCCTCAAGACTTCAGTGGTCTCTTGATGCATTTTGACATAAGCCTTGCTTCTATGACTAATAGATGGAATGTCTGATTTTAAGGCATCTTTGATATGCTGCTCAGCTGTGAAATACAATGCTGAGGGACCAGGAGTGAAGAACATATTTTTCATTAGAATGATTAAATATATAAATGAAAGATAAAGACAAAATTACCTTCTATAATTCGCTGCAAAATGAATACATTTGTCGGACAAATCTCTGGGTTTTTGTATGTTTATTTAAACTATAACTATAAAAATGACCGAGTGATTTCGGCGGCTAAATCGGGCCTCATTTCGATCTCTGATCGGAACTCTTCGGAGATAACAGAGGAAGATTGAATCGCACGGATAACTCAAATCCTTACATTTACAGGTTTAATTTAAACCTTGAACTCAGAGGTTTTATTTAAAAGTCTTCCCGATTTATCGAGAAGACTTTTTTCTTTTAATAGAGTACTCTAAATCTAATAGTACCATCTATTTTTCTTAAGTCTGCGATTGCCTCTTTATTGTAGTCCTTATTGATGTCGGTAATCACATAACCCACGGTATCATTGGTTTTTAAATACTGTCCCATGACATTGATATCATGCTTGGCCAGTGTATTTGTGATTTTAGCCAAGACACCAGGTTGATTGTGATGGACGTGTATAAATCGATGAGCATCTTGAAGAATCGGCAAGGTTAGATTCGGAAAATTCACACTATTCGTAGTTGTTCCTGTGTTGATGTAATCAATGATCTTCGTAGGAACGAACTCTGCAATGTTCTCTTGAGCTTCCAATGTGCTTCCTCCGATATGTGGAGTAAGAATTACATTGGGAAGGCCCCTGAGTTCAGATACAAATTCATGCGCGTTGCTTAGCGGTTCTTCAGGAAATACATCTACCGCTGTTCCTGCAATTTTTCCACTTTCAATGTTCTTCTTTAGTTCTTTAATATCTACTACATGACCTCGGGAGAGGTTCATGAATATGACTCCATCCTTCATGTAGCCGAATTCTTTTTTGCCAATAACGTTAGCGTTGGATTTTCGACCATCTACGTGCAATGAAACTACGTCTACCTTAGTGAGAAGCTCTTTCAACGATTTACATTTTGTAGCATTTCCTAGCGCCAACCTTTCATCAAGGTCATAATAGTATACATTCATACCTAGTGCTTCCGCCAGGACCGAAAGCTGCTTCCCAATGTTACCATAACCGACAATTCCCAGTTTCTTGCCCCTGATTTCGAAACTTCCATTGGCTGATTTATCCCATTTGCCCTGATGCATGGAGAAGATCTTATCCGGTAGATTCCTAATCAGCATGATCATCTCACTAATGGCTAATTCAACCACGGATCGTGTATTACTAAATGGCGCATTAAACACTGCAACGCCACGTTTGGTGCATTCAGCCAAGTCGATTTGATTAGTACCTATACAAAATGCGCCCACGGCCATTAGTCTGTTGGCGTGTTCTAGCACTTTTTTCGTCACCATGGTTTTGGAACGGATACCCAAAATGGATACATCTTTAATCTTTTCGCAAAGCTCGTCTTCATCGATGCCAGCAGGGTAAATCTCAATTTGATACCCTTCTTCTTTTACAATTTTTACTCCTTTCTCGTGGATATTTTCCAAAAGCAAGACTTTGATTCTATTCTTAGGATATGATAATGCTCCTTCCATTTTGTTATGATATAATATTTCATCTAGCGAGGGTGCCACGTGGTCCGCGTTTTTAACCACATTTTCTCGCGAAACGTTTTCTGTGAAGGCATAGAACCTATTAGCCTTACCTTCTTTTCTAATTTCGTAATCGTTATAACCGTCTCCAATAACGTGTATTTCACCTTCGAGCTTTAGCGCTTCGATTTTTGCTGGTTTCCCTTTGCTTTGGGATAGTATATTGTCTTCATCAAAACCAACAATATTGTCATTTTCATCAAAGACGAATGTATTGGCGTGAACATTCTCCTCTTTTATGCCATATTTTTCAACAATAGGGAAAATGAATTCTTTGAATCCGTTGGAAAGGATGTAAACATGATCAGCATGTTCCTTGAGAAATGTCTTATTTCTTTTGAAAGATTTGGATACCAATTTATTTAGCATCGCAATAAGAATGGGTAAATGTTCCTTTTTTGCGTCTAAGATCTGCAATCGTTGATTCAATGATTCTCTGAAAGACAATTCACCTCCCATGGCCAAATCAGTGACTTCTGCAATTCTCTTTAGTCTTTCATTCTTCTCCGGATGACTCTTTAGCGAAATGGTTCCAAGAACATCCAATGCTTCGACACTAGTAAAAGTGCTATCAAAGTCAATCACAAAATTTTTTGTAACTGTTTCAGTCATGCTTTAAAACTCCTTTTATATGAAATGAGTATTACCTGTTTTGATCACCTTGGGTTTGGAATGGTAAAATTATTTTGATTCTACATATAAATGGTCACTTACAGTGAAATTTATAATGGTTACTGTGATATTTTAATGCATCGGCAAAATTTCTACTTTCCATTAGGAATTTTATAAAATAATCTTGCTTAACCAAAGGATATTCTTTTTCCTCACTTCTTCATATGTTTTAGGTTTACCGTTACTTATTTAAGATTGATCAAGTTGTGTTTTAGGGGTTTATTAAAGTTTTAGTTAGAAGTTCAATAGCTATCTATAATGGAATCAATAAATTGAATAGCAAGAGGTGTACTGATAGTTTATTTGTAGTATATTGGTGATATTCTTAACAAATTGTATAATTGCACTATTGGAAGAAAATTGAAAGTGGAATTATTTAGCAACTAAAACTTTAAACTTTGCTCAGATGGGTATTTTAGACCTCATAACCTTACTTATTTTCCTAGCCGCTGCTTTTACACTAATCAATATTACATTCCTAAAATTGCCTTCTACTATTGGACTAATGGCGATTGCCTTGATGTCTTCTGTTGCGATTGTGTTCTTAGGATTCGCTATCCCAGCTGTAATGAATGGTGCAAGTCATATTGTCGAAGAATTTGACTTCAAGGAAGTATTATTGAATGTGATGCTTAACTTTTTGCTCTTTGCAGGTGCCTTATCCGTGGATTTGAGCAAACTACTCCAAGAACGTTTACCTATTATCGTATTGGCTACCATCGGGACTTTAATGTCAACATTCATTGTGGGCTTTTTGATGCAATTTGGATTTGGCCTTGTAGGAAGCGATGTTGAACTTATTTATTGTCTGTTATTTGGAGCGCTGATTTCGCCTACAGATCCAATCGCCGTTTTGGCGTTAACCAAAGAATTTGGGTTAGATAAAAATCTTGAAATAAAAATAGCTGGAGAGTCCTTATTTAATGATGGTGTTGGAGTTGTGATTTTCCTTACCATTTCAAGTATTGCAATGGCCGGACATGGTGGTGGACATGGCGCCCATGGTGGTGGTGAAGAAATTACTGCGATGAGTGTGGCAGGTTTATTTGTGAAAGAAGTTGCAGGAGGGTTGTTGTTAGGAGCCGCTTTTGGCTATTTGGGCTTTAAGTTGTTGAATTACATCGATAATGATCATGTAGAGCTCGAAGTTTTAGTGACACTTACTTTAGTAATGGTAGGTGGCAGAGTGGCAGAACTGCTTCATGTGTCGGGCCCATTAGGTATGGTTGTGATGGGGCTGTTTATAGGTAATGAAGGTAGGAGTGAGCATCTGGCTAATGCAACCGGTGAGTATGTTTTCAAGTTTTGGCACCTTTTAGATGAAGCGCTGAATGCCATTCTTTTCATCTTGATAGGTTTAGAGGTAATTATAATTGCTCAGGATTTTAAAATGGAGTTTTTGATGATCGCACCAATTGCGATTATTATAGTTCTCTTTGCGAGATTTATTGGGGTTTCTATTCCGATAAAAGTGATGGAGATGTTGGGTAAGAAATTTGAGGATAAAAGTATCATTATATTGACCTGGGGCGGTTTAAGAGGAGGAATTTCTGTAGCTTTGGCGCTTTCATTGTCAGATGAGATACCACATAAGGATATTATTTTGGCAGCTACGTATGCTGTAGTGGTCTTTTCTATTCTGGTACAAGGTTTGACCATCAAAGGGATATTGAAAAATTAAGGATTGAAATCAAATTAGTAGAAAATAAATTACGATTAGATGAAATTAAGTTTAGCAGAAGGATTGATGCTGATTGCGTTGGATGATGAAGAGGGAAGATTATTGTCAGCAGCGGAGCATTCGATTGATCACGGGCTGTTGGCCATTTTAATATTAGAACTTTCTCTAATTAAAAGAGTAGGATTCGAAAGCAATAAAATTGTGGTTAAGGATTCTACAGGTACAGGTAATAAAGTGCTTGATAGTGTTTTGAAAGCTATTGGTGGCGGTGGAGATTCTGTTTCTGCTACTATTAAGAAGATTGCTTCTGGCTTTGATTCTATTCAGGATGACGTCATTGAATTACTAGTTCAAAGAGGAATTCTGAAGGTTGAGTCAACTAAACTATTATGGATTCCTGTTTCAGAAAGAATGGATAATGCCAATTATGCTTTTGAACAGGAAATTAGAGATACCTTAAAAGCAGTTGTTCAGAAAGGGCAGAAGCCAACACCGGCAATTATCATATTGATGTCTATGATTTCGAATTGCAAAATTTTGGAAGAAGTTTTCCAAGAAAAGGATGAATTGATCGATGCGGTAAAAGTTGCTAAGGATATCACTAATTCTCCAGCTATTGATCCTGAGACTCAGACGGTACTCAATGACTTGAAAGAGCATTTTCTTACTCTATAAGAATATCCTCTGTAGGAAATAAAAAAGGAGTTGATAATTAGTTGTCAGCTCCTTTTACTTTTTTAGTCTCGTTCTTCAGTGTTTTGCTGTTCTGTAAGTGGTATTCAAAGAGCGCATTAACCTGTCCTTCAGCCTCTTGCACGGTGCTGCCATTTTTATCAGCTAACACTTGCGTTTGGAGATCGATAAGCGTCTTTAGATAGGCTTTGATTGAATCCTGATTCGCTATTGTCCTATTAGCCTTCATTGCCATAAAACCGAAACCCTCGTGCGGATTGTTTCGATCTCTTTCTAGAATAAAGTATTCATGGCCTTCTATTTCCACTTGATCAAAGTGATATTGGATGTCTTCATGAATTTCACTAAAGTTGGGTCCATCAGAATGATTA
The DNA here is from genome assembly GCF_033344935.1 of Reichenbachiella sp. Taxonomy (NCBI): domain Bacteria; kingdom Pseudomonadati; phylum Bacteroidota; class Cytophagia; order Cytophagales; family Reichenbachiellaceae; genus Reichenbachiella; species Reichenbachiella sp. The sequence continues at coordinate 2,692,638 of NZ_JAWPMM010000001.1, forward strand.
ACATCTCTGTTTTCGCAAGAAGAAAGAGCAACGCTTGCGACCAAGAATGCAAATGGAGTTGAGATATACTTGTTGTACCACATATTAGGTTTCTTTAAAATACCCTTCCTGAACATTAAAAGCTTTTTGAATAAGCTGAAAGGAACTACCATTAACGATAATAATCAAATAATCACCTAGCGCTATAGTGAATTTCTTTTCTGGGTTTTTTATTAGTTGCCGCTTTCCATTTTTGTCCTTTTTACTCATTCCTATCAATATTCCATTGTAGGTCTGTTTGATTTTGGTAAAAGACTCGTGGTAATCTTTATTGAGATAAGGATTATCATAGGTGACCAAAAATTGTTTGATATCATAATCTGTTGGGGTATGCGCAAATGACATGATATCTTCTGTGTATGCAGCTACATCTGGCTCAAACATATAACTAGCTAAGATCTTAGAAGAAATATCATGAGGTGATATGGCATTAGTAACCCCCGCATTTATAAATGTGTTTTTCAAGTTGGCATTTTCGAGAGTAACGACGAACTCTAATTTTTCAAACACTTTTTTCATATTTAGAATAAATACGAGTTTTTCCGTATCGTCATCCAGGTTGACAAAGACAACGGTTGATTCTTCAATGTTGGCCTTTTTGAGCATTTCAGTATTCTCAAAATCAGAATAAAGAGTGAATACCATATTGGTATCATACTTCTCGTGAATGTGTTCAATATGACTTTTTACATTCGTGACGATCGCTACCTTTTTGCTTGCTCCAATTAGCTGTTCAACAACGAGTTGACCAAAATCGCTCCAACCAATCATGACAACATGTTGCTCAAACAAGGTTCCGTTGTACCCTAACATTTTGTTTTGTTTTAAAGTGGTAATTAAGTTTGTAATTTGTCCAATAAGCAAGCCATATATACCTACACTCATAAGGACAAAAATAAATCCAATAAACCGGCCATATAGCGTTACAGGATAGATGTCGCCGTATCCAACGGTAGTCAATGTAGCTATGGTAAACCACATAGCCTGATGGTAATCAGTAATACTAGATTGTGTGCTATCTTTCTCAAAATTAATTAACAAAGTAATCAAGATAAAATAGACAACCAGGCCTACAATTGATCCAATTATGAAGCGGTTTACACGTCTTCTTTCACTTGCGTTCAGCATTGATTAGTCATAAAATGCAACTCTACTTATTAAAATTGAAGATATTTAAAATTGACATCCTAAAGAAATTTTGGTGTGATTATTCTTACATGGAGATCAAATATGAAGGTGTGGAGCACTGATAGTGAGACGACAAAAAAAGCTCCAGAAATAAATTCTGGAGCCAGCAGCATTTTGAGAAAAATTAATTATGCTCTAAGTTGAGTATATGCAATTTCAAAATGTTGCCAACCTACTTGAAAATCTTGCCAAACTCCTTTTATAAGCGCTGGAGCTATATAAATTCGGTTGGGGTTTTACCGAATCTCTTCTTAAACTGTGTGTTAAAGTGACTCACGTTGTTCATACCAATGGCTTTGGCCACTTCGGACGCGCTGCTTATCTTTTTTTCTTTAAGAATTTTATTGGCGTATTGCATTCGAATTTCCTTTATAAATTCAAAAGGAGTGCTATCAGTCATCTTTTTAATCATACGGTAAAATTTACGCTCACTTACCGCAATTTCATCGGCCAAACAATTGACTGATAAATTTGGATCATCGATACGGTCAAAAATCAGAGACTCTACCTTCTTAAGTAGGGACTTTTCGATGTCATCTAGCGTTTCTTGGTTATTGATAAAGAGTGCTCCTTCATTATTGTTGTTCCACAGTTCTTTCTGATTTAATAGATTCTCTATTCTTAAAATGAGTTCTTCGGGCTTGAATGGTTTGCAAAGGAAATCGTTCACGCCTTGAGACAATACTTTGGTTTTATCTTCTTCGGATGTTCTGGCGGACAATACAAGCGCAGGTATTTTTTTTAGTTCATCATTTTCTTTCAATCTTTCAAGAAGTTCAAACCCATCAAACCAGGGCATCATTAAATCAGTGATGATGAGGTCAACTTCTTCCTTGTCCAGAACTTTCAGCGCACGTTGACCGTTGGGAGCTGTCAACACATTGTAATCGACTTCAACAATGTTTTGGATATACTCTCGAATTTCCGGATGATCTTCTACGATCAAAACAGTTTTTCTTTTTTGGTCTGAGGTTCTTGCGAGATTTACTACAGGTATTTGCTCGGCTATAGGTTCATCAATTTTCTTAAATAGACCTCTGGTTCTACTAGTAAAATCTAGCTCAGGTAAAAAGGTAATTTCTTCAACAGATACGTTCTCTTGAGGCATGCTAATTACAAATTCAGAGCCTTCTCCTAACTTACTTTTAACTTCTATTTTAGCTCCATGTTTCTGGATGATTTCTTTTACAAGAGCCAATCCGATTCCAAAACCTTCTTGGGTTTTAAATGTGGTGTCAGGGGCTTGGTAGTATCTTTCAAAGATGTAAGGGATATTTTGTTCGGGGATACCTTCTCCGGAATCAATAACTGCAATGATTAAGTTATGACCTTTTTTATTTAGCGCTACAGTTACAGAATCATCTTCCTTTGTATGTTTGAGCGCATTAGTAATAAGGTTGAAAAGTACTTTTTCAAATTGAGACGGATCTATATGAAGAACTGATGGACCTTCAAAAATAGATTTGGAATAGGAAAGGTGAATGCCTTTCAATTGTGCCATCGAATCAAACATTTTCACAAAGAGCTTAAGCATTTTATCAATATCAATATACTTTTTGTGAAGCGTGAGTTTCCCATCTTCTAATTTGATAAGTTCATTGATTTCATTGGTTAGATGGATGATTCTTTCTCCATTGAGTAGACCAGTTTTCAATTGCCGTTCTGCCTTTTCTGTTAATAGAAGGTCATCACTTTTTAGTACTTGTTCTATTCCACCCATGATAAGCGTTAATGGAGTTCGAAGATCATGAGATATGTTGGCGAAGAATCTAGATTTGGCCTCATCGAGCTGCTTTAGTCTATTGGATTGTTCCTGTATTTTGAGGTTTAATCTCTTGCTTATAATGTAGGTACGGTAAATGATCAATGAGATAACTATGACAAGAATGAGCCCAATACAAACACTAAGAAGTAGCGTGTTTTGTGCTCTAATTGTTTCTTGATCTGTTATTTTTTGCTGTTTAAGAAGTTCGTTTTCTACTGTTCTTTTTTCGGCTTCTAGCCGCATTTGTACCTTGTATTTATTTTTCTCTTTTTGTGAGCGGTCAATTGAATCTTGTACTTCGTCATAACTTTGTTGGATGTAGATCGCTTCTTTATACCTTTCTTGTTTTACAAGGATCTCATAGATTTTTTTTGAAAAAGCCGCAATCTCATTCATGTTCTTGGAGGAGTAGGCGAGTGCCAAATGCTTCTCGCAGTTTTCAAGTGCTTCTTCATAATTGCCAAGCCTTATATCTATAGCTGATAGATATCTAGCACAGTCCAATGCATTGTCAATATCATTTATACTCACATATCCATCATATGCTTTTTTATGGTACTGTTTAGCTTTCTGAAGTAGACCTTGTTTGGTAAACATTGAGGCCAGAGATCTGTAAATAAAATATTCTTCGTCGTAATCATTATGAACTTTTGCATAGTGCAGACCGCTATCAAGATATTGTTTAGCTAAGTCAAACTTTCGCAACCTAGTATTTAATCGCGCAATTTGGGCGTAGGTGTAAGGGTCTGGCGCTAATCCATATTTTATTAGCGTTTGTTGTGATTTTAAATAGTAGCTCAATGCCTGATCATATTCTTGAAGGTTGCTGTAGATAGATCCAATGTTACTGGTGAGGTTAGCAACTTCATTGAATTTTGAAGTTTCTTGGAAAATTTTGTTTGCCTTAAAGTAACAATCCATAGCGATGTCATAATCTTCAAAGCGATAATATCCATTGCCTAGATAATAGTACGTATATGCCATTAAAGTATCACGCTGATTATAACTGGAAAGAAACTCTCTGGCTGTAGAAATAGATTCCAGGTAATTTCCACCTAGATATTCACTTTTCAATTTTTTGTAAAGCAACTGGTAGTATAGGCTGCTGTAAATTTCATTGCTAAGGAGGTCATCTGATTCTTCTAACAATAAGTCGTAGGCCAAGTCTAACTCATTTGAATAGATGAGGGAATCGTAGGCTTTTACAAATTGATTAAAAGATTCGTCCTTTTGAAATGTGAGATTTTGTGCCTGACTGAATGTGCAAGGCAGGGCGGTAAGTAAAAAGATCAATATATAAAACCGGTGCACAGGTAGGTTGTAAAATAAAATAATAAATTCTCAAAATGCTGCTAAGCTCACCTCCTAATAACGTCCGCCGTCGGGATTCTTAGGTGGATCTGGTTCTTCTTCGTCTTTAGGTTTTCTACTGATGTAATTCATTTCCTCGATAAGTTTCATAGCTTATATTTTTATATTTAGAATAAATTGCGTTCAAGGTAGTAAATCATTGCAATATCATCAAGAACAATTCAATTGTTTGCTCCAATTACAAGTTTATAATTTAGGAATATGAATGGACGGTTATTTTCATCTATAAGAACAAATTTTGCTAAAAGCTAAGATTTGAAACGCTGAATATTCATAATTGTATTAAGTTAAAATTTTGTTAATTATCTATATGCTAGCATCAAATTTGTTTGTTTTACATTTTGTTTCATTCAATTGGATTACATGAATCATTACAGACACTTATTTATACTCTTTTTGTTTTTGACATTGCTTAATTCTGGATTTGCTCAAAAGGCTGAGTCAGAAAAAAGACCATATAGAATCGAGTTAACCATTGACGGACTCGAGGATTCAGTAGCCTACCTAGGTTACTATATGGGCAACAAAAGATATGTCTTGGATACCACGTCTATTGATAATAAGGGAAATATGGTATTCGAAAATAAGAAGGCGATCAAAACAGGGGTGTATTTTCTATACACTGGAAGCTATACGATGGAGTTTTTGGTAGATCGATCATTGGACTTCGAACTGAAAACTAAAATGGCTACCACTTATCAAGATCTTGAAGTGATAAATTCTGAGGATAATGAACAGTTTAGAGCATTTCAACTAACGATGATTGACCATCAAACCAAGGTGAAAGAGCTAACAGAGTCGTTGGACTCTACCAGTGTAAGGAGCGACACGGCTCGTGTACGAGAAGAAATAGCTAAACTAACTGAACGAAATAGTATAAAACGAGATAGTTTGCTTGAGACATTTGGGGATACTTTTATGGGCCAAATTTTGATTATGATGGCCAAGTCTCCGGAACTAGAAATAGAAAGTGATTCTCTGACTATAGATCAAAAAAAATCACAATACAATTATTACAAAGATCATTTTTTTGATGGCCTCGATTTTGAGTCTGAAGGCTTGCTTAGAACTCCGAATTTTTATGGAAAAGTAAAAGAGTATATAGATCGCGTAACTTTCCAGAATCCAGACTCAATAATTGCTTCAATTGATCATGTTTTAGCTAAATGCAAAAACAATCCTGAGCTTTATAGATATTGGATGGGTAGTTTTTTTGGAGAATATCAAAATCCAAAAATCATGGGCATGGATAAGGTATTTGTACACTTGTCCGATAACTATTACTTGAATGGAAAGGTTGATTGGGCAGACAGTACCCTACTTGCAGAATTGAGTAAGGAGATGACTTTTCTCCGCGAAAATCAAATAGGTCTAAAAGCTCCACAGATGTATCTATTGGATACTTTAGAAAATAGGAAGAGTTTATATAATATAAAGTCTGATTATCTGGTATTGTATTTTTATGATCCTGATTGTGGACACTGCAAAAAGAAGACTCCAGTTCTGTATGATTTGTACAAAAAAATGGAAGGAGATTTTGATGTGGCTGCAGTTACTGTTGGAACGGATACCAAAAAGTGGAAGGATTTTATTAAAAAGTTTGGATTGGATGGATGGATCAACCTAGGGGATCCGTATTACAAAAGTAATTTTAGAGTCCAGTACAATGTACGAAGCACCCCGCAGGTTTATATTGTAGATAAAGACAAAACTATCATCGCAAAAAAGCTAGATGTAGAACAAATAGAAGGCTTTATTAATGATAGAAAAAGGATGGACAAGCTATCTCAGTAGGGGATTTGCTTAACCTTCTCGTTTAATACCTAAATTGTAATGAAAATTTTCTGATTTACACGAATTAGTTTATTTTCGATTTTTTAAACCAATAAAAATTTCAATCAGATGATTAAGGAATTCAACACGTTGCGTGATGATGAAATAGAGGTGTTACTTAAGGCTCCCGTTTTGGTGTCTATTTTAATAGCCGGAGCTGATGATAAGATAGACAAGAGTGAAATCCATCAAGCTGTGGAAATTGCAAATAGTAAGCAGTCAAGAGCGAGAGAGCAACTTATAGATTACTATAAAGAAGTGGGTAAAGACTTTAAAGAGAAGTTTGAGAAGATGGTTAATGAAATGCCAGATACACCTGACGGGAGAGCAGAAATTATTGGCAAGGAGTTGAGGAAATTGAACTTCATCTTACCTAAAATTGACCACAAATTTGCTGTAAAACTGCATGCTAGCCTAAAGGATATGGCTAAGAAAATAGCTGAGGCTTCTGGTGGGATATTAGGCTATATGTCCGTGAGCTATGAAGAAGCTAAACTTATGGAATTGACAATGATAGACGATCCATCGGATTACGAAAACTAAGAATTTGATAACCCCGCCAGTCGGGGTTTTTTTTGCTCCAAACCTAAACGATGTATACCAGATACCGGGCTGATATTATTTATCCACTTCGATTGACTTTTGTCATTTGGCTCGTATTTACTTTTCAGTTTTATTCCCATATTGACTTAGGTTTCTTGGGTATATATCCAAGGAGAATTGATGGCCTAATCGGTATAATTACAGGGCCCTTAGTTCACGGAAATACACAACATATCTTATCAAACACACTTCCGTTACTTTTTTTAGGGATTACCATGTTCGTGTTTTACAACCGAATTGCCCTTTGGGTATTTGCTAATTGCTATATCCTTACCGGAATACTGGTTTGGTTTTTCGGTAGGCCATTTTATCATATTGGGGCTAGTGGGTTGATTTATGGATTGGCCTTTTTTCTTATATCTTTTGGCTTGTTTAGAAAGGACTTTCGTTCTTTGGCTATTTCTATAGTTGTTGTGATCTTGTATGGAGGATTGGTTTACGGTATGTTACCAACGGTATCCAACATTTCCTGGGAGTCACATGCATTTGGTGCATCTATCGGAATTGGATTGGCCTTCATGTACAGGAACACTCGAAGCTTGGACTGATCTATAAATTCAACACAAAAGCGTAAATCTGCTTCGCATATTCCGATTCATTGACAGTAAAATTGTCCATTCTAGAGGCCACATCAAATTGATATAATTCTTTGAAATCATGTGAGGTCGAATGAAGGAGATTCTCCATGTCTTCGGTGGTATACAAGAAGTTTTTTGAACCATGAATGTACAAAATGCCTCGTAGGTTTTTGCCTGGTTCTTTCTTCACAATGTTCAAAGCATTGTAGTCGCTGTTTTCGATGCCTTCGGGTAAGGTCATTACTGCATTAATTTTTTTGAATTGAGTTTTCAAGGCAGTAAAATCAACAAACGGTTCATCAGCAATAATTCCTGCAATGTCATCTTTTATGTACCCCCTTGTCACAGATATGCCAGCGCCGATTCCCCAACCGTAGGCGATTAATTCGTGATGAAATCTGTCTTCACAGTAATTATAAACCGCATCAAAATCGTCATAAAATTCTTTATAAACATATTGGTACTTGTTGATTTTAAAACCACTACTTGCCCCATAACCGCGGTAATCGTAAATCAGTACGCTAAACCCATAGCGGACAAGAATTCGTACCCGCTCCAGGTAGTCGCCCATATTCCCAACGCCATCATGGCTCATGATCATGAGCTGATCACCAAGATCCGATGGAAAGTACCAAGCGCTTAACTGTGCTCCACCTGTAGATGGAATTATTATTTTTTCGTGCTTCATGTGAAAGTCATGAGGTGTATGCTTGTACGTCTTTTTGGGTGAAAGAGCGACTAAAAAGCACGAGAGAAAAACTATGATGAAAGCTGTGGTTGAACGCATTTTTAAATTCAATTTCGATAAAGAAAACATTTTTCTGTTGGAGAAAAAAGTCAAGCGTTAGGTTTAATCGTTTTTTGGCGAATTCTTGTGGTTATTACTCCTTCAGTGGGTGAAAACAAAAAGGCAATTAGGAATAATATACCGGCAACAGATGACATAGCCCCTGCAATGGATCCGTCTAGCAAAACTGCCAAATAATAACCTGCTGCAGAAACAACAATACCGAGTATGACAGTTAGTAAGAGCATTCGAGGGAAGCTGCTGGTGAGTAAATAAGCGGTAGCTGGTGGAGCAATCAAAAATGCTACAACTAATATGGCGCCCACTGATTCAAATGACGCCACAGTAGTAAGTGAAACGGCGGCCATTAATAAATAGTGCCATAGTACGGTGGAAATACCAATGGCCGTAGCGAAAGCAGGGTCAAATGTAGTGAGATACAACTCCTTGTAGCCTAAAATGATGAAGCCGAGAATTACAAGAAAAACAAATCCCGAAACATACAATACTCTAGGGCCTAAGATCAACCCTGATTCTGTAATCCACAAATCGAGAGGCACATAAGCTATTTCGCCGTGTAGAACACAGTCTTGGTCTAAATCCACTTCATTGGCAAAAACGGAAATAAGGATAACTCCAAGCGCAAATAACCAGGTGAAGGTAACTCCAATGGAAGCGTCGGTTTGAAGATTTCCTTTCTTATGAAAAAACTCAATTAATACTGTGGTGAGAATTCCAATGATTCCAGCACCTAGCAACATGATTACCGAATCTCTACTTCCACTAATCAAAAAAGCTAGAACGATACCTGGTAGCACAGCATGAGATATAGCATCGCCCACCATGGCCATTTTTCTCAAAATCAAGAAACAACCCAATAAGCCGCATGTAACTGCTACTAATGATCCAGCCGATATGATATAAAGTGCATCCATTAGTTTTTGATAGGTTTGTTGTAAGGTATTACTGACTCATGCGGATCGCTTGTCGGATACTGCAATAGTGCTTCCAAGCGAGCTTCCAATTCTGGAGTTAGTATGTGCTCGATGTTGTCGGCATCTTCATGCACATGATCAGGAGCTATGCGTAAGTATTTGGTCAAATAAACCTCCCATAGACGGTGCAGTTTCACAATTCTTTGTCCTTTCTTCTGTCCTTGGTCAGTTAACTGCCAGCTTCCTTTATGATGTTTCAAAAAACCTTGTTGGCTTAATCGGTTGAGGCCTGATAGTAGGGCAGGAGTCCTGATTGGGCGTTTGGCTTGAATTTGCTCAATATTCCTTTGTTCTTCAAAATTGCTGTCCATTTCACCCAATTGATAAAACAGTTTGAGGATGTTCTCTGTTAGAATTCGTTTTTTGATCTTCGACTGACGAATGAGTTTGTATAGAATGCCTTTTTCGGGAGCAATGAAGAAAGAAGTCAAGGCAATCATGGAAATGACCATCACAATCCATGGACCCGTGGGCATAGATGGCGCAACGTAAGAAATATAAGCACCACTCACCCCTGAGAAAGCTCCGAAAATAGCAGCCAATAGTAGCATAATACTAAGTTTGTTGGTCCAAAAACGTGCAGCCGCTGCAGGAGTAATGAGCATGGCAGCCATAAGTACGACGCCAACTGCTTGTATACCTGTGACCACGGCAAGGACGGTTAATGTTGTCAAGGCCAATTCCAGTCGTTTAACTGGGAATCCGATGGACTTAGCAAAGTCTTCATCAAACGAGATCAAGGCAAATTCCTTGTAAAGAAGAATTACCCCCAGAAGTAAGCAAATACTAATCACACTAAATATGACCAGGTCATCGCCCACCAGAGCAGCTGCTTTACCAAATAAAAAAGAATCTAAACCGGTTTGAGCAGCATTTCCAGAATGCTGAATCATTGTTAATAGCAAAATTCCCACGCCAAAAAAGACGGAGAGAATAAGGCCAATGGCGGTGTCTTCCTTGATCTTTGACTTTCGTGTGATTACATCTATTAAGATTAAGGAAAGCCAACCAGTAATAAAGGCTCCAGTTATGAGATAAATTGGATTTTTTGTTCCGGACAGGAGAAAGGCTAGACAGATTCCCGGTAATACGGCATGGGCAACTGCATCACCAACAAGTGCTTTTTTCTTAAGAAAAGTAAAGCAGCCCACCAGCGCAGAACTGATAGCCAGCAATACCGACCCACCAGTCACAAACCTGATGTTTGGATTTTGAAATGAAAAGAATGTGATTAAATCTTCCATTGAATCAAGTCAAATCACGAGTTGGAAATTGCTGTTTCTTTAAAAGATTCCCTACTTCTGAAAGGATACTCAGTTTGCCACCGTACGTTTCTTGCAATAGCTCTTGTGTAAACGCTTCTTCAACCGGTCCTGAGGCAACCAGTCTGGTGTTAAGTTGTACCACCCAATCGAAATATTGAGATACTGTTTGCAAGTCGTGATGAACGACGATAACTGTTTTGCCTTCATCGGACATCGTTTTAAGAATGTTGATAATAGCTTTTTCAGTGGCGGCATCTACTCCTGCAAATGGCTCATCCATGAAGTAGATCTCAGCATTTTGTGCCAGTGCACGAGCCAGAAATACTCTTTGCTGCTGCCCACCGGACAGTTGACTAATTTGTCTATTGGCAAACTGCTGCATGTTTACTTGCTCAAGAGCATAATCAGCAGCCTCATAATCGGCTTTTCGAGGTCGTTTGAATAGTCCTAATTCTGCATACCGCCCCATGACGACAACATCACGAACAGAGGCGGGGAAATCCCAGTCTACAGATTCTTTCTGAGGAACGTAGCTCACTCTGTTTCGAACCTGCTCAATAGGTTGGCCTAAAAGCTCAACCCAGCCACTACTCAAAGGGACAATCTCCATGATGGCCTTTATAAGTGTGGATTTTCCTGCTCCATTAGGTCCAATAACACCAACTAATGCCCCTTTAGGTAAGGTGAGGTCAACTCCCCATAATACAGGTTTTCGACTATAGGTGACTGTTAGATCGTGAATTTCTAAAACCGGGTCTTCTACATTTACAATCATTTCAGTGCGTTTACAATTGTTTCTACATTGGTGTGAACCATTCCTATATAGGTGCCTTCAAATTGTCCGAAGGGCCCCATGGCATCTGAGTACAGACTACCGCCGATAGCTACTTGATGTCCCTTTTGTTTACAACCTTCTACTACAGCATTAATAGCCTTTTTTGAAACGGAAGTTTCGATAAATACTGCTTTGATTTTGTTCTCTACAATCAGGTTAACCAGATCGGCCACATCTTTGAGTCCTGGTTCGGATAGTGTAGATATGCCTTGAAGGCCATTTACTTCAATTCCGTAGGCATCTCCGAAATACCCAAAGGCATCGTGAGCAGTAATTAACAACCTTTGTTTCTCGGGAATCTGAGCTATCGATTGGCTAACTGCAGTGTGCAGTGAATCTAATTGTCGAAGATAATTAGTAGCATTTTGATCGTAGTATGCTTTGTTTTTCTCATCCACTTCATTTAGATACTTTTGGATATTCTTTACTGCCTCTTTCCAAAGTGATACATCAAACCAAATATGGGGATCATAGGTACCGGGATATAATTCACTAGCACGAAAATTGGAAGGTGGGATATTCTCAGTAATCGCTCGTACTGGTTTAATCCGTCCTAACTTCTCAAATACCTCACCCATTTTTCCTTCTAGATGCAATCCATTATAAAATATAAGGTTAGCCTCTTGGAGTTTCTTCAAGTCCCCTTGGGTAGCTTTGTATAAATGTGGATCAACACCAGGCCCCATGAGTGCTTGGGCGTCAACACTATCTCCAGCAATATTGATCACGGCATCATAGATCATGCCTGTAGTAGTGACCACTTTTAGTTTACCGTTACGCGTATTGCTATTAGGCTGGCAGGCATTGAAAGCAATGATGCAAACGAGGACGAATATGTATTTGTAGTTTTTCATTCGGTTACTAATAAGTTGTCTGCCACTTGTTTTGAAATAAATATGACTTGGTCGTTGACCATTTGTATTTGCATGGATCCGTCAAATGAATTTTTCTCCATGACAACTATTTTGGTTCCTAAGGCAATCTGAATTTTGTCAAGATGTGATAGAAACTCAGAATCAGAATCATCGACCCCAGTTACCAAAACAGTTTTACCAATATTGATTTCTGATAATGGAACTTTCTTGCCTACTACAATTTCTCCACGTTCATCCGGAATTGGATCTCCATGTGGATCGATTCTAGGATGCCCTAAAAATTTGTCGAGCTTTTGAGTTAGGATAGGGGACTTAATATGTTCTAATTGTTCAGCGATCTCATGCACTTCGTCCCACTTAAATTGAAGTTTGTCAACTAAGAAAACTTCCCAAAGTCTATGCTTTCTGATTATTTGGAGCGCTTCTTTTCTTCCCTTAACAGATACATTCACCCCCTTGTATTTCTGGTAATTGACAAATCCTTTATCGGAAAGTTTCTTAATCATATCACTAACCGATGCTGGTTTAGTTTGCAGAACTTCTGCAATGGCATTAGTGGAAACATCCGATTTGTCTGCTTGAGACAAATGGTAAATGGCTTTCAAATAATTCTCTTCTGCGTGACTCAGCATGGATTTCATTTGGCTTTATGCAAAAGAAAACAAAATTTAGATTAATCTAAAAATATATTTTGATAGAGTTGAAAAATATATTCAATCGTGTAACTCACTACTATTAGTGATTTTTATCAGTAATTAAGAATTAGTTAAGTCAAAGGTTGTCTGGATAGGGTGGATATTTACTTTTGCATCATTATTTATAATCAGTCTTAATAAACATAATATATTTGCGACTTATGAAATTCAGTAAGATTTATATCGGTTTACTTTTTGGAGCGACATTGATGTCATGCAGCGATGATGAAACCACTCCATCGATAGAAACGCCAGATACATATACATTCACCAGAGATGGAGCGAGTACTGTTTCTTACAGTGGTCAGTCTACAAGAATAGCCATGAATCATGAATTCGGTGGTGCGCTAAAAGTGGAAACCAATTCTGAAGAAGCGCTATTAAGTATGTACAATCACCAAGAGGGTGAGGCTGATTTTTCGGATGCTGACTTAAATGCTTCTGATAAAAACCTAAAGAGTAAAACTGCAGCTTCAGCTGATTTTTATTCAGACAACGCTACGGATGCTGCAGCTATTAAAACACAAATCGACACTTGGATTGGAAACCAACATGATGAAGTTTTTCCACGTTGGAATGATGCCGCTTCAGCAGGTAATGCTGGTCAAATTGCTGATGGGACTTCTACAAGATATGTGAGTGCAGAAGGTGTAGAATACAATCAGGTAATCGCCAAGTCTCTAATCGGTGCTCTTTTAGCAGATCAGATTTTGAATAACTATACGAGTACAGCTGTGCTGGATGCTGGTTCCAACATTGAAGATAATGATGCTGATGTGCTTGCAGAAGGCAAGACGTATACGAATATGGAGCACAAATGGGATGAAGCTTACGGATATGTATATGGAGGTACAGCTGAGAAGCCGAGCGATTTATTGAAGTACATTGGAAGCGTTGATGGAAATGAAAATTACACTGGGATTGCTGATGCAATTGAAGATGCTTTTATTTTGGGTAGAGCGGCCATTGTTGCCAAAGACTATACCGTAAGAGATACCCAAGCAGAAATAATTAGAGAGAACATTTCTAAGGTGATAGCTGTAAGAGCTGTACATTATCTTCAAGGAGGTAAAGCATTGCTCGAATCTCAGGAATATGGAGGTGCTTTCCATGATTTGTCTGAAGGGTTAGGCTTTGTATACAGTTTGCAGTTTACAAGAAAGCCAAATACAGATTCACCTTACTTCACTAAGACTGAAGTAGAAAAATTTTACGAAGATATATTGGCCAATGAAAATGGCCTATGGAGTGCTTCTTCAACCACACTTGACGAGATATCAAATAAAATCGTTGATGCTTTCGATCTAGTGCTAGCTGAAGCAGCATTATAAATGAATTGATAATAAAAAATTGGATGAGGTCAGTTCTAAACTGACCTCATTTTTAAGTTTATGAAGGTTTCTAGAGTTTTCTTATTAGTATTTACAGTTTTCTTATTCTCTTGCGATACAGGAAGCGATGAGTCCGCCGGTGATAATTTTGATCGTGGGGCTATGTTAGCCAATTGGGCGGACAACATCATTATTCCTGCTTATGCAAACTATGAAAAGGAATTGGACGCACTCGTGTCATCAGTTGAGACCTTTACGGCTGATGCTTCTGAAAGTAATTTGGTATCTCTAAGAGATAAGTGGCAGTCGGCTTACCTGGCCTGGCAATGGGTATCTATGTTTGAAATTGGTAGGGCAGAAGCACTTAGTATGCAGAGTTATTCAAATTTGTATCCTACCAATCCCACTGAAATAGAAGCCAGTATTACTTCTGGTGATTACAATTTGGAGCTCCCTTCAAGAAGAGATCAGCAAGGTTTTCCAGCTATTGATTATTTGATTAATGGTTTGGGGAGTACTGATGCAGATATTGTCGCTTTCTATACAAATATTCAAACTGGTTCTTCTTATAAAACCTATTTAAGTGATATAGTCAATAGATTACATTCCATGACCACGGAAGTAGTGGAAGATTGGAATAATGGTTACCGTGACACTTTTGTAAACAATGACGGTTCTAGTGCGACTGGTGCGGTTAATAAGGTGGCGAATGATTATATCTATTATTTCGAAAAGCACTTACGTGCCAGTAAAATTGGTATTCCGGCAGGTGTATTCTCAAGCAATTCACCTGATCCGACGGATGTAGAAGCTTTTTACAATTCAGACTTTTCAAAAGCGCTTTACGAAGAAGCTTTAGCGGCAAGTGAAGCCTTTTTTAATGGTCAGCATTATGGCAGTGCAACGAAAGGGGAAAGTTTTGCTACCTATCTGGAATATTTGAATTCAATTAAAGAAGGAGAGGATTTAGTTAAGTTGATCAATGATCAGTTTGTTACAATAGAAACTACAGGGGCAAATCTTTTGGATGATTTCTCTGAGCAAGTAGAAACAAATAATACATTGATGCTCAATACCTATGATGAGCTACAAAAGAATGTAATTTACTTCAAGCTCGACATGTTGCAAGCATTAAATATCAAAGTCGATTATGTAGATGCTGATGGTGACTGATGGGCAATCATCATATTGGAATCAATCTTTACAGGCCGCTCCACTAGCGGTCTTTCGTATTTTATTCGGGCTGCTCATGTTTATGAGCATGATTCGATTTTGGGCCTATGGCTGGATCGAGCGGTTGTACTTAGACCCCAGTTTTCATTTTACCTATTATGGTTTTGAATGGGTGAAACCTTTGGGGGGATTTACTTATGTCATATTCATTGTTTGTGGCTTATCTGCATTGATGGTTGCGGTGGGCTATAAGTATCGAATAGCTATTATTGTTTTCTTTTTGAGCTTCACCTACATCGAGTTGATGGATAAGACCACCTATCTCAATCACTATTATTTTGTAAGTCTGGTGAGTTTCGTTCTTATTTTCCTACCGGCCCATGTTTATGCCTCCATTGATTCATGCAAGAATCCAACAATGTCATTTGATTATATACCCCGTTGGAATGTAGATGTCCTCAAATTGATGCTCGGTATTGTCTATTTCTATGCTGGTTTAGCTAAGTTGAATTCTGATTGGTTAGTTCACGCCATGCCTCTGAAAATGTGGTTGCCTGGTGGTTATGATTTGCCATTATTGGGTTATTGGTTGCAGCAGACCTGGGTGCATTATGCATTGAGTTGGATGGGTGCCTTGTATGATCTGACGGTTCCCTTTCTATTGCTCTATGCGACTACCAGATGGTTAGGGTATTTTATGGTTATTGTTTTTCATGTCCTTACCAGTATGCTATTTCCTATCGGAATGTTTCCATACCTCATGATTGCCTGTACATTAATATTTTTCACACCATCATTTCATGTCAAAGTGTTAGAAAAACTGAGTCAATATGTTCCTTGGTTGAGACCAACGGCTCACTCTGGTCGTTCTTTGAACATTGACAATAAATCTTTATGGCAGAGCGTAAGATTGAACTTGATAATCGTTTTCTTTGCGCTCCAATTGGCCATTCCATTTAGATATCTGTTGTATCCTGGAGAGTTATTTTGGACAGAAGAAGGCTTTCGGTTTTCTTGGCGTGTGATGTTGATGGAAAAAGCTGGTGTGGCTAGTTTCAAAATTGTTGATGGGAAAACAGGTCAACGGTTTTACGTGGAAAACAGAGACTTTCTCACACCATTCCAAGAGAAGCAAATGTCATTTCAACCTGACTTTATTTTGGAATACGCCCATTATTTAGGACGACATTTTGAGTCTCAAGGACATCAGAATGTTGAGGTGTATGTAGATAGTTTTGTGGCGCTGAATGGGAGATCAAGTCGCCCATTTGTCAACCCCAAAGTTGATTTAATGAAGGAAAAAGAGTCATTCAAACATAAAGATTGGATTTTACCATTCGAAGATGAGATTAAAGGTTTGTAGTTTAATAGGGGTGTTGCTATTGCTGGTTCAGGTTTCCTGGGCACAGCATGAATTGAAGGGTAGAGTAACAGACGCTGTTTCAAAAAAAGGAATCGCTTCTACTCAGGTTTATATAGAAGAGTTGAAAACATTGGCTGATACCGATAAGAGTGGCTATTACCGTTTCAAAAATGTTCCTTCTGGCAAATACACGTTAATCGTTTTTTCTTATCAGTACGAAACACTGGCTACGCAACTAGAGCTAAGTAGCAATCAAACCTTAGACTTCGAACTCTCCGAATTGTTGACTGAGCTTTCAGAGGTGGTTATCAACCAAAAGAAGGAAGAGATATTTAGTTTGAAGCGTCTCCAGCCAGTAGAAGGAACGGCTATCTATGCGGGTAAAAAAAGTGAAGTAATTCTGTTGGATCAGATGGTTGGTAATCGTGCGAGTAATAACGCCCGTCAAGTATATTCTCAAGTGGTTGGGCTCAATATTTATGAAAGTAATGACGGAGGACTACAGCTGAGCATAGGAGGAAGAGGACTGGACCCTAATCGTACTTCAAACTTTAATACCAGACAAAATGGATATGATATCAGTGCAGACGTTCTGGGTTATCCGGAAAGTTACTATACGCCACCGGTTGAGGGGCTTGAGGAGATCGAAGTGATTCGTGGCGCCGCTTCCTTGCAATATGGTACACAGTTCGGAGGGCTGATCAATTTCAAAATGAAAGAGCCTGTGGCTGATAAGAAGGTGGAGTTGGTTTCACGGCAAACCATTGGTTCTTTTGGCCTTTTTACTAGTTTCAACAGCCTGAGCGGAACGGTAGGCAAATTCAGTTACTATACTTATTTTAATTACAAACAGGGCAATGGATACAGACCCAATTCAGACTTCGATTCTAAAAACTTCTTTGCCAATTTTGGATATGCATTTAGTGATGAAACGAGCGTCTCTGCGGATTTTACTTATCTCAAATACCTGGCGCAGCAAGCTGGCGGATTAACCGATAGCCAGTTGGCAGAAGACCCCATGTTTACCAATCGAGAGAGAAACTGGTTTGAAGTAGATTGGAAGCTGTATTCTATCCGATTAGATCATAAGTTCTCCAACCGCACCGATTTCAGCCTGAATGTGTTTGGATTGGATGCCGAGCGTAATGCGCTTGGATTTAGAGGGATCCCAGGACCAGATGGACTCAATAGAAATCCAGTGAGCGAACCGGATTGGACCGATGAAAATGGGAATTATATCTACCCAAGAGATTTAATTAAAGGGAGTTTCAATAACTGGGGTGTAGAGGCGAGGTTGCTGACGAGATATAGCCTTTTTGATCGAGATGCTGTGTTCTTAATCGGTACCAAATTTTACAAAGCAAACAATACATCGTTACAAGGACCAGGTTCATTTGGTAGTGACGCTGATTTTACATTCGATCGGAATAATTCTACTTATCCTAATGTTTCTGACTTTACCTTTCCCAATCAGAATTTGGCCTTTTTTGGAGAGAATATATTTTACCTGAATGATAAATTATCTATTACCCCAGGCATAAGAGTTGAGCACATTAAAACGGAGAGTGACGGTGCTTATCGTATATTTCCTGACTCCAGAGATACGACTGATGTAGAATCTCTACCTAGAACATTTGTTTTATTGGGTTTAGGCTTGAGCAATGAATTCAATCCCAACCTGGAGTTGTATTGGAATTTTTCTCAGAACTATCGTTCGGTTACGTTTAGCGACATTAGAACCGTAAATCCATCATTTATCATCGACGAAGACATTCAGGATGAAAATGGATATACTTCAGATATTGGGTTGCGTGGAAAATGGAAGAAGTATTTGTCTTATGACGTTGGAGGATATGTGATGATGTATAAGGATCGTATAGGAATTGTGTTTGACAATAGGGCCAATCGGGTAAGAACCAACATTGGCGATGCGATGATCTATGGTTTAGAATTTTTTGCTGATTGGAATCTTGTAGAGACTTTAAAATGGAACAATAAAAATTTCAAATTCAATTGGTTCGTCAATGCAGCTTTCACGGGATCCAAATATCTCAACGCTATTGAAGGGAATAACAACGTAGACGGAAATAAAGTAGAATTTATTCCAGATGTTAATATCAAAACTGGCTTGAACATGGGGTATAAAAATCTTTTGGCCAGTGTGCAATTAACTACAATGACCAAACAGTTTACCGATGCAGAAAACTCGGGTGTAGCAGAACCTGGCAATGCCAGGGAAGGGGTGATAGGCGAAATTCCAGCCTATCATATCGTTGATTTTTCGTTGTCTTATAGTTACAAGATGTTGAAATTAGAAACGGGGATCAATAACCTGACGGACAACAACTACTTCACCCGAAGGGCCACAGGCTACCCAGGGCCCGGTATCATTCCATCAGACGGCAGAAGTTTCTATTTGACTTTAGGGATCAAACTTTAATCCTGCTCTACGCCTGGCAAGCTTTTTACCCAAGCCACTAGTTTTTCTACTTGTTCATCCGATAAGCTAGTCTCTCCGTGAATAAATGTATAAGAGGATAATGGCATTTCTCCTTCCTCTACTTCTTCATAGAACTCTTCTAGTTTGTGCAAAGCTTTCTTTTCTGAGTAAGTACCCCATTCAGAAAGGTTGAAGTGCTCACGACCTTCTTCGATATGATCCCCGATCCACCACGAAAGAGGGGCAACGCTGGTGTACCACGGGTACTCTGTATGATAAGAGTGACAATCATAGCAAGAAGTCTTAATCATCTGCGCAATTTCTTCGGGCGGATTGGTCATTGCGATGAAATCATTGTTCACATCATACGATGGATTCTCTTTGTCAATTCCGAAAAATTGCATGATGATCAGAACGGCAACAAGGCCAGCGATAATTTTTGTCTTTAGTGTCATCTTTTTACTCTTGAAAAATTGGATTCGAATATAGAAGATTTAAATAGTAAAACCACCATCCGCGGTATAAACACCACCTGTGCAATAAGAAGATGCTTCTGAGGCAAGAAACAGCGCGAGGCCTGTAATCTCATCCGACTCTCCAATACGCTGAAGCGGTAGATGTTTAACAAACTTCTGGGTTAGGTCATCATTACTCCAAAGGGCTTCACTAAACTTAGTTTTAATCAAGCCCGGACAGATGACATTGGCGCGAATACCTTGGGGACCAAGTTCTTTTGCTAATACTTTTGTCAGAGAAATCAGTGCCGCTTTGCTTACACTGTATATACCTAAATGAGCTTCAGGTGAAATACCACCCACACTACTGATATTGATAATTGAACCACCAGCTTCCATATGTGGCACACAAAGCTTGACCAATTCAAATGGCCCTTTCACGTTTACATCCATGATCTTATCAAAGGCTGCTGTGTCTGTTTGAATTACTGGTCCAAAAACGGGGTTGGTGGCGGCATTATTCACCACAATATCAATCTTTCCGTAAGCTTCCAGGGTTTTATCTACCAAGTTTCCAATTTCATCCAAGTCACCCGTATTACAAGCCACTCCAATAGCTTCAAATCCTGCGGCTGTAATTGTCTCAGCCACTTCATCTACGGCTTCTTGCTTTCTGCTGGATACGACTACTTTGGCACCTGCTGCGGCATATATCGAAGCCATGGCCTCGCCAATTCCTTTACTTGCACCGGTGATGATGGCTACTTTATCTTTAAGTGAAAACTTGCTCATTTCGTATGATTGGATTTAATGTGAATATCTGTTTGAGGGAAAGGAATTTCAATTCCGTTTTTATTAAACAACTCGTTGATTTCGAACCTAATATCACTTTTGATCGATTCTATCTCCCACATATTTTTTGACCAAAATCTGATTTCCAGATCTAGTGATGAATTACCAAAATTCATGAATCGCCCAAATGGTTTAGGTTTTTTAGCTACTTCTGGATGTTTGGCAGCTGCCTGTTCTATCAATGCGGTAGCTTTTCTGACATCCGAGCCATAAGCCACGCCTACACTTACTTTGAATCGAGTAGACTGGCGGTTGTGAGACCAGTTGATCACTTTGTCACTGACTAATTTTGAGTTGGGTACAATAATAATGATACCATCTCTGGTCACGACCTCAGAAGTTCGGATATTGATCTCTGTGATTTTTCCTACCAATCCTTCCAATTCAACTATATCCCCGATAGACACAGTACCTTCAAAGAGTAATACCAAGCCAGACACGAGGTCGTTGAATTGCTGCTGAACCCCAAGTCCGAAACCTACTAATAGCGCGGCCGAACCGGCCAATAATAGGGTGAGCTTAACACCGACCAATTCTAAGCCAACAGCAATTGCTGCCACGATTACTACATATTTAATGATTTGATAAAAGGCCCAGGCTCTACCTTCATCAAATTGACCAATTTTTATTTGTCTTTTGAAAAAACGTCTAAGAATAAAGAGAACCAATCTAGTGGCTACTACCACACCCACAATGGCAAGGATATGATAGACCATAATATTGATTTCACCGAAGTGAACAAGCTTAAACTGAAGGAATTCTTTCATTGGTAGTTTGAGGTTGTTAAAGACTAATCCTTAATTTCCATAATAGGTTTTTGCAATGCAAGGTTGTTAGGGTAAAATACCGTTTTTTTCTTTTCTACTTCGAGTTGCAATGAGAAGAGAGTCATA
Source organism: Reichenbachiella sp. (assembly GCF_033344935.1). NCBI lineage: Bacteria > Pseudomonadati > Bacteroidota > Cytophagia > Cytophagales > Reichenbachiellaceae > Reichenbachiella > Reichenbachiella sp. The sequence continues at coordinate 2,713,974 of NZ_JAWPMM010000001.1, forward strand.
TCTATTATGGTTCCTTCAATAGTATTGTCTCCGTCTACTATTCTGATTTTTGTTCCTATACGATGTGGAAAACTGAAGAAGAGCACGGCGCTTGCAGTAATGTTGCTCAGGATAGACCAACTGGCAAAAAGTGCGATGCCGGCTACAGTGAAAAAAGAGGCGAAATAGATGGCAATACCTTCAAAAGTGATGTTCCAAATGAACCCCAGGAGAATTAAACAAGTTACTGTAAACGTGCTATTTATAATCTTGGCCGTGTCCGCGGCGCGACCCTTCTTGAATTTGCGACTAGTTGCAAATTTTTCTGTATAGCGCCTCGTAAGAAACTTGGCAATAGAATAAACAATGAGCAATCCTACAGAAAGTGAACTTTGAATGATAAGCTTATCTTGCATTGATTAATTGTGATAAATAGTTTTATTGGATCGAAGTTAGAATTTAATTCTTTTATTTTCTCGACTATGATGCAACAAAATCACTCTATTTTTGATTAGTATTAGAGAAACATAAATTGATTATTATGAAATTTCCGCTATTGGTTGCGATCCTGGCTTTCTTATTTGTTTCATGCGATGAACTCGATGAAATTCTAGACTTAGGTTTATCCGATGAAGAGATTGTTGAAGGTTTGAAAGAGGCTTTGGATACAGGATTGGATAGTGCGGTGACTTCAGGGTCCTCCGTTGATGGTTATTTAAAAAATGAAGCCATTAAAGTCTTGCTACCTGAAGAGGTGACTAAACTGCAGTCAGAGATAGCAAGTGGAAGTGTAGCCGGTGTCATATCTTATCAAGATCTCCTGGATTTATATGTGGCAACAAATGCAAATATAGATACAGACCCATTCGAAGAACTCGTGGTTGCCATGAATAGAGGAGCAGAGAGAGCCGCCACAAAAGCCACTCCGATTTTTGTGGACGCAATTACGAGTATGAGTTTTACGGATGCCTTGGGTATTTTGCAGGGTGGAGAAACAGCCGCTACAGATTACTTTAAAACAAATACTAGCAGTGCATTAATCACTGCATTCCAACCAGATATTAAAACTGCACTAGGAGAGACTGCTGCTACAGATATCTATGCAGGGGTTGTTGATTTTTTAAGTTGGGAACATACTGAAACTGTTTTGTTTGTACCTGTAACGGTAAAAGTGAATGACTACATAGGTCAGGATCTCAGTTTACCTGAAACTTTAGACGAATACGCAACTACCAAAGCGGTAGATGGCCTATTTCATTTAGTAGGTGAGGAAGAAAAGAAGATAAGAAAGAATCCACTCGAATATGCTAGTGACATTATCCAAAAAGTCTTTGGCAGCGATGAGGCTACGGGTAATTAATCATTCGATTCATTTCCACATTATGTACATTTGTGTTTTGAACTGACGCGACAAAATGATTAAGATCACCAAACTTCTTTATACCCTTTCCATTTTTGTTTTTCTTGTTACCCTGCTTTATGTATATGCTTTTTTACCAGATCAAATTGGCGTATTCTTCGATACAACTGGTAATGCATCGATATCTATGCACCGGGCCGATTTCTTTTACTCAGCCTTAGGGTTGTTTATCCTAACTAACGGATCTATCCTGTTGTATAGGAGGATGAATAGGGGATACCTTAATCTTGGAAAAACGAGTTTTGAAGATATGACAGCCTCTGAGATTATTTATCACTGGCTCAACGGACTTTCATTTGTTATTAATGTGATTTACATCTTTTCAATCATGTTTGTAGGTATGTATCACAATTCAGAACATTTTGATATCACCAACTATGTCGCATTGATTTACATCGGTCCGGTACTTTTAGCTGGCTGGATTTTTTGGTTTATTTATTTACAATTTTCAAAGAGGTAAAAAACTTCTGTCTGTCAATTAGTTATGCCGATTGATTTAAATAATCAGTCAAATATTTTCATGATTTTCAGACCGATGCACGAGTATTTCGAGTTGAAATTTTTACTCCAAATGCTCTATATTCACCTCCGATTTTGGAAAGTGTAAAACCCCCATTTTTAGTTTTTGATTAATAATCTTTAGGAATAGGAGACGTATGGCTGCTAGTGTAGAATATAATGAAGATAGTATCAAGTCACTCGATTGGCGAGAGCACATCAGGCTGAGGCCTGGTATGTATATAGGTAAGCTTGGAGACGGATCAGCCGTCGACGATGGAATCTATGTCTTGGTGAAGGAAGTGATTGATAACTGTATTGATGAGCATGTCATGGGACATGGCAAAACCATTCACGTGAAGGTGGGTGATCATCGTGTAGAGGTCAGAGATTATGGTCGTGGGATTCCTCTTGGTAAAGTGGTTGACTGCGTTTCAAAGATCAATACTGGTGGAAAATACGATTCTTCAGCCTTTCAAAAGTCAGTAGGATTAAATGGAGTGGGTACCAAGGCAGTAAATGCGCTTTCTACTTATTTCAAAGTCCAGTCTTTCCGTGAAGGCGAAACAAAACTGGCAGAGTTCAATACAGGGGAATTGACCAATGATGCCAAAATAGCAAAGACCTCTGAGCGAAACGGGACATTGATTGCTTTCGAACCAGATAATACCGTTTTTAAAAATTATCATTTCATTCCTGAGTATTTGGATAACCAAATCTGGAACTACGCCTTTTTGAATGCGGGATTGACTATCAATTTTAACGGGCAGAAATATCATAGTGAGAATGGGCTGTTAGACCTGTTGACAAGAAAGTCAGATGTTGATACTTTACGCTATCCCATCATTCACCTCAAAGGTGACGATATAGAACTGGCCATCACACACTCTAATCAGTACGGAGAGGAGTATTATTCATTTGTGAATGGGCAGTATACCACACAGGGTGGTACGCACTTGGCTGCTTTTAGAGAGGCGGTGGTAAAAACCATCAGAGACTTCTATAAAAAAGATTATGATGCTGCAGATATACGAGCAAGTATAGTAGGAGCGATTGCTGTAAGAGTGCAGGAGCCTGTTTTCGAATCTCAAACAAAGACGAAACTGGGTTCTTTGAATGTGGCACACGATGGACCAACCATGAGAAGCTTTGTTCTTGATTTTGTGCGTAAAGCATTGGATGATCATTTGCATAAGAATCAGGAGGTTGCTGATGCACTACTCAAGAGAATTCTTCAGTCTGAGCGTGAGAGAAAAGAAATTGCTGGCATCAAGAAACTCGCCAATGACAGGGCCAAAAAGGCCAATCTCCACAACAAGAAACTGAGAGATTGTCGTTTGCACTTTGATGATAAAAAAGGAGATGAGGATAAAAAGTCCGAAACCATGCTTTTCATCACCGAGGGAGATTCAGCGAGTGGATCCATCACAAAATCAAGAGATGTTCAAACGCAGGCGGTATTTAGTTTGCGAGGTAAGCCATTTAACTGCTTTGGTCATACCAAGAAAGTGGTTTATGAAAATGAAGAATTCAACCTGCTTCAGCATGCACTTAATATTGAAGATGGTATCGAAGGCTTACGTTATAGAAAGATAGTCATTGCCACTGATGCAGATGTAGATGGTATGCACATTCGTTTATTGCTGTTGACTTATTTCTTGCAATTCTTTCCTGAATTGGTCAAAAGTGGTCACGTTTTCATTTTAGAGACACCACTATTTAGAGTGCGTAATAAAAAGGAAACGATTTACTGCTATAGTGATGAAGAACGACAGCGAGCGATTCACAAACTAGGAAGTAAACCTGAAATTACCAGATTTAAAGGGTTAGGAGAGATTTCGCCAGAAGAGTTTGGAGAATTTATTGGAGAAGATATTAGACTGGAACCAGTCATACTTAGAAAGGATACCAAGATAGAGGATCTATTAAAATTCTATATGGGTAAGAACACACCAGATAGACAAAATTTCATAATTGATAAACTAAGAGTTGAAAAAGACTTAGTAGAGGAAGAACTAGTTTAACCAATGGAAGAAAATAATAATATCAACGGCCAAAATCCATCCAATGAACCTTTGCACGATGTCATTCCAGTTTCTGGGATGTATGAAAATTGGTTCTTGGACTACGCATCCTACGTTATTCTTGAAAGAGCCGTACCAGCCATCAATGATGGTTTAAAACCAGTACAACGTCGTATCCTTCATGCCATGAAGGAAATGGATGATGGCAGATACAATAAGGTAGCCAATATCATAGGCAGTACCATGCAATATCACCCGCATGGAGACATGTCCATTGGTGATGCTATGGTGAATATGGGCCAAAAAGAGTTGCTCATTGACATGCAGGGCAACTGGGGAGATGTACGTACTGGTGACCGCGCGGCAGCATCAAGATATATAGAAGCCAGGCCATCTAAGTTGGCTTTGGATATTCTATACAACCCCCAAACTACCGAGTGGCAATTGTCCTATGATGGTAGAAAGAAAGAACCTGTCACCCTTCCAGTTAAGTTTCCTCTGTTGCTTGCTCAAGGGGTAGAAGGTATTGCCGTAGGATTATCTACAAAGATTCTTCCTCACAATTTCTGTGAGCTGATCGATGCGTCTATCAAGCACTTGAAAGGTAAATCTTTCAAGTTGTACCCGGACTTCCAAACGGGAGGTATGATTGATGTGGAAGAATACAATAAAGGTCATAGGGGAGGGAAAGTGAAGGTTCGTGCCAAAATCGAAGAGTACGACAAAAAGCAGTTGGTGATCAAAGACATACCATTTGGGACTACTACTACCAGTTTGATTGAATCGATCATCAAAGCCAATGACAAAGGCAAAATCAAGATCAAGAAGGTCATAGATAATACCGCCAAGGATATTGAGATTTTAGTGCAATTAGCACCTGGTGTATCTCCTGATATTACTATAGATGCGCTCTATGCCTTTACTGATTGTCAGGTATCCATTTCACCCAATGCTTGTGTGATTGTGGACGAGAAGCCCATGTTTACGAATGTGCATGAGATTCTCAAGATGAATACAGATCAAACGGTAGATCTTCTTCGTCAAGAGTTGGAGATTAGGAAAGCTGAGTTGTTAGAGAAAATCTTATTCTCTTCTTTGGAAAAAATATTCATTGAAAACCGTATCTATAGAGATATAGAGGAATGTGAGACATGGGAAGCTGTAATTGAGACGATTGACCAAGGATTGGAGCCTTTTAAACCACAATTCTATAGAGAAATCACGCAAGATGATATTGTTCGATTGACGGAAATCAAGATCAAGCGTATATCCAAGTTCGACTCATTCAAGGCGGATGAGATGATGCGCAAGCTTCAGGAAGAATTGGCTCAAGTAGAGCATCATTTAGCCAATATTATTGATTATGCTATAGCTTACTTCTCCAATCTGCTCAAGAAATATGGAGAAGGCCGTGAAAGAAGAACAGAAATCTCTTCGATCGAAACTATTGCAGCCACTGCCGTAGCTGCCAATAATGCAAAACTATATGCCAATTATAAAGACGGGTTTATCGGCTATGGTTTGAAAAAAGATGAATTTATCTCTGATTGCTCTGATTTGGATGATATTATCGTTTTCAGAAAGGATGGACGATGTGTCGTCACGAAAATACAGGACAAAGTTTTTGTAGGAAAGGACATTATATATGCGGGCGTCTTCAAAAAAGGGGACGAAAGGATGGTTTACAACTTGTGTTACCTGGATGGCAAATCTGGACGTACGATGATCAAGCGCTTCAATGTAACGTCTGTAACCAGGGACAAGGAGTATAACCTCACTAAGAGCGAAAAAGGCTCTAAGGTTCACTATTTCACTGCTAACCCAAATGGAGAGGCAGAAGTAGTCACTGTTTATCTAACAGCGGGCGCTAAAGCACGTAAAAAAGTATTTGACTTTGACTTTGCCGAAATAGACATCAAAGGTCGTGGAGCTGGTGGTAATATTCTTACCAAGTATCCAGTCAGAAAGATCGAATTGAAGACTGCAGGAAAATCAACCCTCGCAGGCACTGACATTTGGTATGACGAGACCATAGGAAGACTGAACCGTGATGAGCGAGGAATTCATTTGGGTAATTTCAATGCGGAAGACTATGTGATTGTCTTCTACAAAGACGGTAGCTATGAGCTCACTTCATTTGAGTTGTCTAATCATTACAACCAAAGTCAAATTTTTAGTATTCACAAATTCGATCCTGATCAAGTACTTAGTGTATTACATCAAGATGGAGAGTCTAAGGTAGTGTATGTCAAGCGATTTACTATAGAAACACTTACTGTAGGTAAGGCATTTTCATTTATCAATGAGTCACCTAATTCTAAGTTGCTGCATATTTCTACAGTAGACGAACCAAAGGTGAAAGTGACTTTTAGAAAGAAAGGAGAACGCGCCAAAAGTGAAAGAGAATTTGCATTGGCAGAGCTAATTGATAAAAAAGGATGGAAATCTATCGGTAACAAATTTCCGGTTCAGAACATTTCTAAAGTTGTGGAATTAAGTGCTGAAAGTGAAGCGAAAGAAGTCGATGAACCTGCAGTTGATCCAGAGCTGCTGGAAGGTCTAAAAGCTGAGGTACAAAAAGAAGTGGAGCAGGAGGAAACTAAGAAAGAAGGCTTTGATGTAGGGAGTTCAATAGACTTAAGCAGTTCAAAATCTGACGACGAGGACGACGAAGACAAACCACAGCTTGGACTTTTTGAATAACCGCGCATATCAGGAGCAATGGCTAGCTTATATGTCTGAATATGTGACAGACAATAAGAAACAGCTTTTTGAAAAAGTACTCAGCACACGTACTCGTTATTTGACAGTCGTTCTAGAAGATTTATTCAAGGCGCACAATGCGAGTGCGGTGATGCGTACAGCAGAAGGTCTGGGGATTCAAGACATACATGTAGTGGAACAGCGAAATGCTTATGATTACAATCCCTATGTGCTAAGGGGAGCAGGAAAGTGGCTTACACTGCATAAATACAATCAAACAGAGCAGAACATGCGAGTCTGTTTTGATCAATTGAAAAGTCAGGGATATCAAATCCTGGCTACTTCACCGCATGAATATGCGAAAGACTATCGTGAGTTTGACATCAAACAAAAGACAGCGGTAGTATTTGGTGCAGAAGAAACAGGAATCAGCGATTTTGTAAAAGAGAATGCAGATGGATTTGTGCAAATTCCTATGTACGGCTTTACAGAAAGCTTTAATATATCTGTGAGTGCCGCCATCGTTTTAGAGGATTTTTCTAGACAAATTAGGGATGATAGGGAAATTGCTTTATCTCCTGATGAAATATTTGAATTGAAATTAGAATGGTATCAAAAAATGGTACCTAACGTAGAAGTACACCAGCGAGCATTCGACAAGAAAATAAATGAGGAAGAGAAAAACTTATAAATGCTGAAACTTATTAAATGGCTGGTCATAATTACTCTTTCCTTCATTGTTTTTTGCAATGTTTGGATTGTAGGTTCTACTCATAGTGGAATAATAGAGGACAGTAGGGAACTTTTAGGAGCAGAAGTAGGACTAGTATTTGGTACGAGCCAACACCAAGTCAATGGTGAATCAAATCCATTTTTCAAACACAGGGTGCAGTCTGCTAAACAATTATTACTTTCAGGAAAAGTAGAACGCTTAATTCTAAGTGGCTCCAAAGATTCTATCTATTATGATGAAGCAGAAGCTATGAAAGCCGCTTTGGTGGATCAAGGAATAGCACCAGAAGCACTTATACTGGATAAATATGGTAACCGAACACTAGAATCTGTCGCCAGACTTAGAGATGTATATGGTTATGATCAATGCATATTGATTACTCAAGAGTACCATGCTTATAGATGTTTGTTTATTGCCGAAAAAATGGGCTTGCATGCCCAATGTTATATCGCAAAAACACCAGACAAAAAGGCTCACCTTTGGGCTTTGTTGAGAGAGTTGTTAGCACGGACTAAGGCGGTAATGGATCTATATATACTTTCGGATGTCACGAATTAGTCTTTTTATTAAATAGGATCACTGTTTTTTTTCTTAGCCCCATATAATAACTTCGCTTCAAACTTGCTGAATTAGGCCTTATGCGCTTAATTTATCTATCTGACTTAAATGAAGCCTGAATAAATGGAGATTCTTGATACTTATCTTGAAGATAAAAGTACTTATCAATTCGCTGAAGAGCCCTTATCACTGCAGAGTGAGTATTTCAACGTTAATATTTTAAAAGAAATAGAAAAATTAGGAGGGAAGATTGATATCAATCCTGTACTAGTAGTTTCCGCTCAAGTGCTGAGTTATGCTCAGTTTTCTAAGTTTTTCAAGTCGCAGAGAAAAATGAGCGAGGAGGATAGAAAGAAATTTGTAGAAAACTATTTTGCTCATTGTGGATTTGGAAAGCTTTCTATGCGTTCTATTTCAAACAAAGGTGGACATGCAGAGCTTATATCAGATCATTTTGCGTCGGCGTGGTTTAAGTACTTTGGGGAGCGACCAAAAAATCAACCTGGTGTTGGGTACTTTGTTTGTGGTTTTTTATGTGGTGCAGTAGAAGCTATCTACGAAGTGCCTTCCGGTACCTTTGATGGGAAGCAAACGATGTGTATATCAAAAGGTGACAATAAGAGTAGATTTGAAGTATTTAGAGGGCTTAGAAGAACCCTTAATCCATCGCCCTCGGTAGGAAAATCACAGGAAGAGGATGAACCTTTGACAGATACAAGTGGAATTAATGATTTCAAGGTTATCGAATTGATCAGAGATTTACACCTGACGGGTCTAGCTACTGATAAAGGGTTGATTGAATATTTTGGTGCGTCATGGACAAAGATTTACGCCAATTATTATCCGCTGGTCATGATCAAGTTATTGATGCAAGCAGAGAAAAAATTGGGCAAAGGAGGAGTAGGTCATATTCGAAAAATATTCACAGAAGGGGCAGAAAAGAACGCCTACTTTATTCTAGGCAAAGTGTTAAATTCTGACTTCTGGAAAGAAAAAATTACTGGAATAGTCAGCACCGATACGAATGGCATGTGGCATGCCTGTTTAGACATCATGAGTGCATTTGGCTGTGGAAAGTGGGAATTGGCTGAAGGCAGTTCGACTGAATATAAAGTGAATGTGATCAACAACCCAGAAACTAATGCCTTCTTGAAGTTGGTGGGTAACACCAAAGCGCCTTTAGGTTATTATACTGGAGGTTTCTTAACTGGCCTTGCTCACTATATCCGTACCAATCCAAATACAGATAGCGTAGATGCGTCTTTTGTAGAAGAAATGGCTACTTCAAAAGGAGACATTTCTTACAAGGAAGAACAATCAAGAATGATGGGGTCGGAAAAGGATACGCTCATGATTCTTGTGCATTAGAATCACGAGCGCAATTTATTGTCAATCAGATAAATGCCCGGACATATACCAAGCACCCCCTGCGAGCGCTAAATCTTTGAGTAAACTCGGCATGCTTGAGTCGTTTCCATTAGTAACGGCCACTAGGTGAACGAGAATAGCAAAAAGTAATAGCATCAGACCCAATAATTGAGTGGCCATTTTAGCTCTTTTGCCGATAATTATGGCTACTGCTGCTGCAATTAGTGCTACTCCAGTTAGGTAGACCCATATTACTCCGCCTGGAATAAATGATGGAACCATTCCAGCCATTCCGTTAGCATTCATTAAATGGAAAATTCCAAAAACAGCCATGGGAATTGCAAACATGTACTTTCCAGCTACTGGTAGATTGTTCATAATAACTTTGGTTTTGTTGAATAATAAAATAAATGTATCAACAGATAAATTACTCATTTGACGTCAAATTAACAACTCGTCGGAAGCAATTGATTTGTAACTTTCCGTAGAATTTAGATTCAAATTATTTATCGGTTACTTTTAAATCATAATTCGTATATATTTGAGCTATAAGTTTGTATACTATATACATTGAAGAGTAAATATTTCCATATCATTCTTTCTCTACTGCTTACTATAGCAGTTACGGATTATATCTGGATCGAATTATTTGAAGATCATAAGGTTGTTGCGGAGCTTGAGATTGAAAAGGAAAAGGAAAAAGAACTCGAAGAGGAATTAAGAGAAAAGACAAATTCAGAAACCAAGCATTCTTTCTTAGATGTCAACTGGTTTTACTCTTCAAATTCAGTCTTAAGTAAAGCCCCTTCAAATAGTAATTTCTTTAAACATGGCAATTCTTTTTGCCCACTTGTATTTAGTAACCCTCCCAAATTATATATTCTGCACGGCCAGTTACGGCTTCATAGTTAATTAATTACAATTCAGATTGATTTGGTTCTATGCCAGGTCTGAAAACCTCATTTTCTTCCAGCTTTTTGAATGCATCATTTTTTTTCAAAATGTCAGCATTCAATGATCGTAAATAATTAACAAGTGTTTGTGCCCACCTTGGGTTAGTTGGTGTTGCTCTATGCAATAACCGGTTTTTTCCATCCCAAAGTGTAGGATTCAAGCCAACACACATAAGAATATAAAAATGAATAAAATCGATATTTTGATAGCTCTAAGCCTAATCATTGGGTTTTCGAGCTGTGATTCACACAAAGGTCATCATGAGCTGCAAAGCACATTTGAGGTGACAAGCCCGATTAAAAAGGATACTTCAGTTACAAAACATTACGTAAGTCAAATTCACTCTTCACAGCACATTGAATTGAGAGCCTTGGAAAGGGGCTATTTGGAAAAGATATATGTAGACGAAGGACAATTCGTAAAGAAAGGACAGTTGATGTTTCAGATTATGCCACGGTTGTATCAAGCAGAATTGCAACGTGCTCAAGCGGAAGTGCATTATGCTCAGATTGAGTATGAGAATACGAAGCAACTTGCTGATAAAAATGTAGTAGCACCCAACGAACTAGCATTGGCTAGCGCCAAATATGACAAGGCAAAGGCAGAGTTGGCATTGGCACAAGTGCACCTGGACTTCACGCAGGTGCGAGCGCCCTTTGATGGCATCATGGATCATCTGCATGTAAGACTGGGAAGTTTGGTAGAAGAAGGTGAATTGCTCACAACCTTATCAGACAATCATGAAATGTGGGTTTATTTTAATGTGCCTGAGGCTGAGTACCTCGACTATAAGGTGGAGCTAAGTCATGATAAAGAGCACCCCTTGAAAGTGAAGTTGATGATGGCTAATAATAAACTGTTTGAAAATGAAGGAGTGGTAAATACGATCGAAGCTGACTTCAATAATGAAACCGGAAATATTGCATTCCGTGCTACATTTTCAAATCCAAGAGGGTTACTACGACATGGTGAAACAGGCAATGTACTCGTAGAGGCTAAGCTGAAAGATGCACTGCTGATCCCTCAAAAGACGACTTATGAAATATTGGATAAAAAATATGTATTTGTGATAGACAAAGACCAAATGGTTAGGTCTCGGCAAATCAAGGTAGGAGCAGAGTTGCCGCACATCTATGAAGTAACCGATGGACTAAAAGAATCTGATAAAATCCTTTTGGAAGGTTTACGAAAAGTGAGAGAAGGTGATAAGGTCGCTATTGAGTATGTTGATCCCGCCACTGTATTGTCTCAGCTGGATTTATACTCAGAGTAATTCCATTCTCCACTAAAAATATCATATAATCATGTTTTTAAGCAGAATCATACGCAGACCGGTGTTGGCTATCGTCATATCCGTCGTCATTTTGTTTTTGGGTGGGCTGGCCATTAGGGTATTACCTATTTCTCAGTTTCCATCTATTGCACCTACTACCGTAAATCTTTTTATCGCCTATCCAGGTTCTAGTGCAGAGGTATTGGTGAATTCTACACTCATCCCTTTAGAGCAAGCCATAAATGGCGTGCAAGGCATGCGCTACATATCGTCAGATGCAACCAGTGCTGGAGAAGCAACTATCAGAGTGATTTTTGAGCCGGGCACAGATCCAAATCAGGCGGTGATCAGGGTCAAAACACGGGTAGATCAGGTGATGCCATTATTGCCACCTTTGGTACAACGAGAAGGAGTAATTATTTCGCCCATTCAGCCCAGTATGCTCATGTACGTGAACCTATACAGCGAGGATAAAAATGCTGATGAGAAATTTTTGTACAACTATGCGAATGTTAAAATGATTCCTGAAATCCAGCGTATCACTGGGATAGCACGTGCTCAAATTTTGGGTAGTAGGCAATTTGCCATGCGAATTTGGTTGAAACCGGATCGAATGCGAGCCTATAAAATATCCGCCGAAGATGTGATGGACGCCATGCTCGAACAGAGTATAATTGGGAGACCGGGCAGACTCGGCAGAGCAGACGGAAAAGAAGCCCAATCACTCGAGTATGTCTTGACCTATCAAGGCAGGTATAATAAGCCAGAGCAATATGGAAATATCATTATTCGATCGAATGAAGAAGGTCAAAATATCCATTTGAAGGATATTGCTACTGTAGAATTAGGTAGTGAATTCTTCGATATTTATTCAAACTTGGATGGACTCCCATCTGCCTCAATTGTATTAAAGCAAACCGTAGGAAGTAATGCTTCTCAGGTAATAGATGATGTAAAGGCGAAGTTGGATGAAATGAAAGGGGACTTTCCGCCGGGTATGGATTATAAAATTAGCTATGATGTATCCAATTTTTTAGATGCTTCGATCGAACAAGTAGTGCATACGCTTAGGGATGCCTTTATTCTTGTGGCTCTCGTTGTCTTTGTATTCTTAGGTGACTGGCGGTCTACTTTGATTCCCATTATTGCTGTCCCAGTTTCGCTTATTGGGGCCTTTTTTGTTATGCTGACGTTTGGTTTGTCAATTAATCTCATCACACTTTTTGCGCTCGTATTGGCTATTGGAATTGTGGTTGACGATGCGATTGTAGTAGTAGAAGCAGTACATGCGAAGATGCACGAAAAGAATCTGTCACCCTATTATGCGGTGAAAGAGGTGATGGGGGAGATCAGCGGAGCTATCATCGCTATTACTTTGGTTATGGTATCAGTATTTGTTCCTATAGCCTTTATGCCAGGGCCTGTTGGTACGTTCTATCGTCAGTTTTCCATTACCATGGCAAGTTCTATCATTTTATCGGCAGTAGTAGCCCTTACTTTGACTCCGGTTTTGTGCGCCATGTTGTTGAAAAACGCACATGGTAAACCTAAGAAACGCTCTTTGGTAAACAAGCTGTTGGATGGGTTCAATAGTGGATTTGATAAGGTAACCAATAAGTATGTGAAGTTATTGAAGGTTATTGTAAATCGAAGAATGGTGACCTTTGGCATTTTGGGAGCGTTTTGTGTGGGTATTTATTTTGAAAACCAAATTCTGCCAACGGGATTTATTCCTAACGAGGACCAGGGAACGATTTATGCCATCATACAGACTCCTCCAGGGGCCACCTTGGAACGCACCAATCAAATTGCCCACGAACTTCAGCGAATTTCTGAGAAAATTGATGGAATCGAGTCAGTTTCAGCACTAGCTGGTTATGAGATCATGACGGAAGGTCGCGGTTCAAATGCCGGTACTTGCTTGATCAATCTTAAAAACTGGGGAGATCGTGAACATTCAGTTCATGAAATTATGGAAGTGTTAGAAGAAGAAACGAGAAACCTCGGAGCGATAATAGAATTCTTTGAACCGCCTGCCGTGCCTGGTTTTGGAACCTCTGGAGGATTTTCGATGCGAATGTTGGATAAGACCAGCTCCACAGACTATCAAGAATTTGATAAAATCAATGGTAGTTTTATGGATGCCTTAAGAGCGCGTGAAGAGATAACAGGTCTGTTCACCTTTTTTGCAGCAAATTATCCTCAATATGAAATAGAGATTGACAATGAAGCTGCTATGCAAAAAGGAGTCTCTATTGATGCCGCCATGGAAAATCTAAACATTCTCATTGGAAGTACCTATGAGCAAGGTTTCATACGGTTTGGCCGATTTTTCAAGGTGTATGTACAAGCTTCTCCAGAGTATCGCCGATATCCATCGGATTTGGATGGATACTTTGTGAAAAATGAGCATGGAGAAATGGTACCATATTCTTCGTTTATGAAATTGACCAAGCGTCAAGGACCGAATGAAATTACCAGGTTTAACTTGTACAACTCGGCTTCTATAAGAGGCTTACCAGCCCCGGGGTTTACAACAGGAGATGCTATTGCAGCAATACGCGAAGTAGCTGCAGTTAATCTACCCCGCGGATACGACATTGCTTTTGAAGATTTGTCTTATGATGAATCACGCCGGGGAAATGAGGGGGTCTACATATTCATTATCGTCCTCATTTTTGTGTATTTGGTATTGGCGGCGCAGTATGAAAGTTTTCTACTGCCGTTGGCTGTGATACTCTCATTGCCTGTAGGGGTGTTTGGGTCGTTCTTAATGCTAAAAGCCATGGGACTGGCAAATGATGTATATGCACAGGTTGGTTTGATTATGTTGGTTGGGTTGCTTGGTAAGAATGCGGTACTAATCGTGGAATTTGCTGTACAGAAGCATCAACAAGGCCTGTCAGTATTCGACGCTGCCATCGAAGGTGCCAGAGTGCGGTTTAGGCCTATTTTGATGACTTCATTTGCTTTTATCGCCGGTTTAATTCCTTTGGTGATCTCTCATGGAGCTGGTGCTGTAGGTAATCAAACGATTGGTTCATCCGCTATGGGTGGTATGTTGATTGGAACTTTCTTCGGAGTGATCATCATACCAGGTCTGTACTATGTATTCGACACTTTGGCCGAAGGGCGCAATTTAATCAAAGGCGAAGAGCATGAGCCGCTGACCGAGGAGTATGTCCATACGATGGAAGATCGGGACAAGATGCTCAAGCAGATACATCAAGAGAAGTTAGGTGCAAACCAAGAAGATAAAAGCAAATGAGACGCATAGATATAAAAATTGTAAATAGAACGCTGGTGATCGTATTATCGGTGTTGGCCATTCATGCCTGCGCACCAAAACTCACCGTGATGGATGCTGATCCGAATATACCCGAGCAGTTTGATCAGCCTCAGGATTCGACGAACACAGCCGATGTGCAGTGGCGAAATTATTTTACTGATCCAAACCTGGTGGCTTTGATCGATACCGCACTGGCCAACAACCAGGAGCTAAATATTTTCATGCAAGAAATTCAAATTGCGAGAAATGAAGTTCGAGAAAAGAAGGGCGAGCTGCTACCTACGGTAAATGTGGGGGCTGGTGCAGGCATCGATAAAGTGGGCAGATATACGAGAAACGGTGCGCTAGAGGCCACTACTGATATTGAGCCTGGCAAGGAGTTTCCTGAGCCTTTGCCTGATTTTGTAGTTGGTGCTGCTACTACGTGGGAGGTAGATATTTGGCGCAAGTTGCGCAATGCCAAGAAATCGGCTTTCACTAGATATTTAGCGAGTGTTGAGGGTCGAAATTTTATGGTGACCAATTTGATAGCTGAGATTTCCAATTCGTACTACGAACTATTGGCACTCGACAATCAATTAGCCTTGGTGCAGCAAAATATCCAGATTCAATCGGATGCCCTTGAGATCGTAAGATTACAGAAGCAAGCGTCGCGAGTTACAGAATTGGCCGTACGGAGGTTTGAAGCTCAAGTATTGGATACGAGGAGTCTACAATATGACATCCAACAGAAAATCGTAGAAACGGAAAATGAAATCAACTTTTTGCTTGGTCGATATCCACAGCCGATTCCTCGGAATGCTGCCTTGTTTGAAAGTTTCGTACCAGATGTAGTGAAGACGGGCGTGCCATCTCAATTGTTGGAAAACAGACCTGATATCAGACAGGCTGGATTAGACCTGGAGGCTGCCAAGCTGGATATCCAAGTGGCTAAGGCCAGATTTTATCCTTCACTAGGAATCACAGCGGGTGTAGGATACCAAGCGTTCAATCCAAGTCATTTGCTATCTACGCCTGAGTCATTGGCTTTTTCACTCACGGGTGATTTAATAGCTCCATTGGTTAATCGTAATGCCATCAAGGCCATGTATTATAGTGCCAATTCGGCTCAGATTCAAGCTGTATACAACTATGAGCGTACGATTTTAAACGCGTACATAGAAGTAGCTAATCTGATGTCCAAATCTAGCAATCTTCAGAGTAGTTATGATTTGAGGGCACAGCAGGTAGAGGCATTGAATCAATCTATTGAGATTTCCAATTTCCTCTTTAGGTCAGCACGGGCGGACTATATGGAAGTGTTGCTTACCCAGCGTGAAGCGCTGGACTCCCGGTTTGATTTGATAGAAACCAAGATGGAGCAGTTACATACCTGGATCAATATCTACAAGGCACTAGGTGGCGGATGGGAATAAGCCATTAGTGCAAACCAAAACGAAGGGGAGGTGCAGACCTCCTCTTTAATCATTCAACAATAAAACTTAAATACAATGGGAAAAATAATTCGACAGAAGCTTCCGACTGAATATAGTATCGGAATCCTATTATTAATTTTCGTCTTGTCCTTCTTCTTATCTGGCCGTTTGTTTGAGACGCATGCAGAAGGACATGTGCCCAACTTATACATAGGTATGTTCTTGGTCAGTGTGGTAGTGATTGTAATGGTGTTTATCCTTTGGGAAGAATTGTTCTTTCCGATTAAGATCAACCCTACGAATGAAGAAGTGATTTTCAGAAACCATAGAAACAAACTAAAGATTCAAGTATTGATCTACCTGACCATTCCAGTTATTTTGGGGTTCTTGTATGTCAATTACAAGGTGAATCTATTTAGTTTCATTCCATATGCGTTGGTGTGTTTGATTGCTCCTGTAGTAGGAAAGCTGGGAACAGGCATTAATAACTACAATGATTTCCTGAGATTAAGCGAAAGCGAGATTGAATATAAAAACAACGAACTGGAGGGTGTCTTACAAGTGACTGATATTACGGGCTTGGCTTTAATAAAGGATGAAGATGGCATCATCAGCAAACTGGATGTTACTACTCAGGATCATGCTCAGTTGACTATAGACCTAGATGAAATGGAGCTGGAAGAATTTTATGACGTCATAGAAGAATATTTAGGTTTGCATTACACAGATCTATTGAAGTAGCAGATCTATAGGATCTAATCTAGAGTACATTATTGGTGGATCTCTCTTTTGGGTTCCACCAATATGACTTCTTCTTTGGATAGTAAAACCTGTCCAGGTAAGCTGCCTTTAGGCTTTCTTACATATTTCTTTTGCGTATATATGACCGGGCATAGGGTGTCAGATTTGCGTTTTGAATGCCATGCAGCTATTTGAGCCACTTGCTCTATTATCCCAATAGGTATCTTGATGCCATTTGGATTACGGATGATGACATGAGAACCTGACACATCTCTGGCATGTAACCAGAGGTCGTCTTTTTTAGCAAATTTTTGTGTAAGCAGGTCATTATTTTTGGCATTCTTCCCTGCAAAAACTTGAAACCCTTCGATCTCAAATTCTATGAATGGCTTTGGCTCTTTGGTGTTAGATTTTTCACCTGTTTTTTCGAGCGTTTTAAGCTTGTTGATATCATCCATTGAAGAAATTAAATCCTTACGCTCGATCAGTTCTTTAAGAATTTTCTTTTTGGATAGGATATTTTTCTTCAAAACCTCCACTTCTTTAGATTGATTTTTGGCTTTTCTGTAGAGGTGTTCAGCGTTGTGCTGTAGGGACAGTTTTGGTTTTAATTTGATTTTAACCTGCTCATTGGCATAGAAGTCGAACAATTCAATATGGCTTGCTGACGGATCCAGTTTAAGATGAAGGTTGGCCATTAGAATATTGGCCAACTCATCATATCCTCGACGATTTTCAATTTCTGTCAATTTGTTTTCGTTCTGGCTGATATAAGATTCACATTTCTTTATTTCCTTGTTGACTTGAGTAAGTAGCTTATTTTTAAGTTGAGCGAAGCCTTGATTGGAGAAAAAAGAACGAGCCAGCTGATTCGAAACTTCAATTGGATTGTTGTACACTTCGTACGCTGTGTCTGGCCTTATTAGTCGTAGTCCAGGAACCTCTTTTAACAGATAGAAATTTGAATCATTAAGTTCAGATAGCACTGATTCAAGTACATTCATTTTAGTTTCTAAAGGTTGGCCTTCTTCATAAAAACCTTTGACTTTGAGATGATTCTTAATATGCTTGTCGAAAGTTGGGTAAATCTTGAATAGATCAAAACCGACGTTAATGATAGCCTCTTTGCTTTGATTGATGGGCCTGTCTAAATCATTAAGTTTTAGTTGTTGATCTTTTTCAATATTGTTTTTGAAAAGTGATAACAGTTCATTTTTCTGAAACAAAAGAATGTTTGAATGGCGACCGTGCAGTTTGAACAATAGCTCAAAATTCTTTTCAAATTGGATGGAAAAGGATCTTTCATTTTCAAATTGTCTTACATTAAGTACATGTTGACCTGACAGTTCGCTAAACAAATCCACCGAATTTTTCTTAGCTCTGGCAAATGAAGTAGGAAATGAAAGGAGGGACGATTGACCGTCTAAATTGGCTTTAATGAAAAAATTTGATCGGTCATTGATAAAGCATAAGACCAACTCATTTTTATTTTGTGAAAAAATGGCAGAAATCTTATTTCCTACTAAATGCTTACTCAACTCATTAGAGAGTGCCTTGAGAAAGTAGTAATTGAATTGCATCTATCCGTGTAATATTAGTCCATCATGCGCCAAATGGACATTTTCTGGTAATTCCTTTTGAACCTCTCGATGTGTACCCATATAATGCCCAATATGCGTTATATAAGCTCTTTTGGGCTTTATTTCTCCTATAAAATCAATGGCTTCGTCTAGCGTAAGGTGGGAGATATGTGATTTTTTTTGCAAGGCATTGATTACTAACACGTCGAGCTCCTTGAGCTTTTCCCTTTCTTTGTTGGATACCGTTTTTGCATCAGTGATGTATGCCATGTTATTGATGCGAAATCCATAAACAGGGAGTTTGTAATGCATCACCTCAATAGGTATGATTTTTACTCTATTGATTTCGAAGGGTTCATTTTTGATTGGATTCAAAGTAACACTAGCTACTCCGGGATATTTGGTTTCAGCAAACATATATGCATATTCATGCCTTAACTGATTCAGTACAGATGGCCTTCCATATAGTGGCATGTCCATTTTTTGCTTAAAGTTGAAGCTGCGGATGTCATCTAATCCAGCTGTATGGTCTTTGTGTTCATGCGTATACAATACAGCGTCTAAATGATCTACTCGATTGACAAGCATTTGCTGTCTGAAATCAGGGCCAGTGTCTATCAATAGATTCGTGCCATTCTGCTCGATCAAGACCGAAGACCTTAATCGTTGGTCTTGATAATCTACACTTCGACATACTTCACATTTGCACGCAATGACTGGGATGCCTTGCGAAGTACCGGTGCCGAGAAAAGTAAGTTTCAAATCTTAAGG
Source organism: Reichenbachiella sp. (assembly GCF_033344935.1). NCBI lineage: Bacteria > Pseudomonadati > Bacteroidota > Cytophagia > Cytophagales > Reichenbachiellaceae > Reichenbachiella > Reichenbachiella sp. The sequence goes on from NZ_JAWPMM010000001.1 coordinate 2,733,280, forward strand.
GCAGTTTGAGATAGCTCTTTCAATAAAGCTTTGTTTTTATCGTTTAGGTTGCTCGTGTCAAGTTTCACTTCTTTCAAGATTTCCAGCAAACAATTAATCTTTCCATCCAAGGTGTAAAATTTGTTAACGATAGCGACTTTCGTGTCTTTCAATACACAATAACCAGACTGAAAGTTTCCTTTTTCATAGCGAAGCACATAGTCCGATTCTGAAAAAAGATCTTCCAGCTTGTTCAGAAAGTGCTTCGAGTATTTAATCATCAGACGAAATGTAAGCTTTAACCTTGTCAACCAAGATATCGAAGTTCAGAGGCTTTGGGATGTACTCGTTGATTCCGACTTCTTTGAAGTCGTTGATAGAGTAATTTTTGGCATTACCAGTAATGGCCAATATTGGAATTTTAGATTTAATAGGATCTGCCATTTTTCTTATGGCCTTGGCACATTCCATACCATCCATTTTAGGCATATTAATATCCATTAAGATCAAGTCATAATCTTCTACATCCAGCTTATCTAAAACTTCCTGACCATTTTTTACAGAAGTAATACTGAAGTTTTGAATCTCTAGTATTTTTTTGGTTAAGTTTTGAATGACCGAACTGTCCTCTGCAATAATTATTTTTTTCATAGAAGGATTATTAAATGACTTGCTTCCTCAAGCACTAAAACAAGGCGTCAAGTTAAAAACAAATCAATCACATTTGAAGTATATTTTTGTAATTTTCTTTAAACTCAATAAAACATTCCTGAATCGTGTCCAGTTGCGGTTTTAAATTGGTGGTATCAGCTGTTTTAAGTTGCAATTCCAACTTAATAACATGATTGGCCAATTTTTCAATACCAAGTGTACCAGCACTACCTTTTAAGGTATGCAGTTCCTTTCTGATTTCCTCTATCTGATCGTCAGCAAAATGAATCATGCAATTCTTAATCAATTCATTTGCTTCTGATTCGAAATCAGATAGCACAGATTCCAAAAGTTCAGATCCACCAAATTTGGATAGTTGCTCTAATGTTTCTTTGTTGATCAGCAAATCAGTGCCTTCATCTTTTTGTTCTTCGACAGCTACATTAGATGTATCGTACTGAATGTACTCTTTTACCTTTTCAATGATAGTTACTGCCCGTATGGGTTTAGCCACATAATCATCCAGACCTTGTGACATAAACTTGTTGCGATCATCCTCCATGGAATAAGCCGTCATAGCGACAATAGGAGGTAGGTTCTTTATTCCCAATGCTTTGATGTTTTGAGTTGTCTGCACACCATCCATTTTAGGCATTTGAATATCCATAAAGACCAAATCCAATTCGTTGTTTTTAACAACCTCAATGGCCTCAAGTCCACTAGAAGCTAAATGTACGTGACAGCCGGATTTTTCAAGAATTTGACTAGCCACTGTACGATTTACTTTATTATCATCTACTACTAAAATTCTTGGAACAACTGTTGTGAACTCTTTGGTGATTTCCATCGGTTCATCTGCATCAGAAGAGTTATCAGGTTCTTCTCCCTCAGGAATTTCTCCATCGAAGGTAAACCAAAACGTACTTCCTAAACCAGGGGTAGACACTACGCCAATGTCTCCACCCATCGATCTTACGAGTTCCTTTGAAATGGCAAGACCTAGACCAGTACCTCCATAAACCTTAGTACTTGAATTATCGAGTTGATTGAAGTTGATGAACAGGTTCTTAATCTGTTCTTTAGGTATGCCAATTCCTTCATCTTTGACTTGTACTTTAAATGTGCATTTGTTGTTTTCTTTTTTCTTGAGCACTAAGCTGATATCAATGATTCCTTTGCCATCAGAAAACTTAATGGCATTGCTAATGAGGTTGGAAAGTACTTGAAGTAGTCTAGTTTCATCAAGCAGGATGACCGGAGGAACCTTGCTATCTAGATTATAATTCAGATAGATATTGTTGGCATAGGCTTCTTTAGAAAATAAGTCATATAATCGTTGGAACGTACCAATTAGCTTTAGCGGGCGCTGTTTGAGTTCCATTTTCCCTGCCTCAATTTTTGATAGGTCTAGGATGTCATTTAGAATATCCATTAATGTCTCAGAGGACTTTTTAATGGTCTTGACGTAGTCTGTTTGCTCCGTATCTAAATTAGTACTACCAATGAGATCAATCATACCTATGATTCCATTCATCGGGGTTCTAATTTCGTGACTCATATTGGCCAGGAATCTTTCTTTGATTGCTAAGGATTTTTCAGCAAATTCTTTCGCTTTTGATAGTTCTTCGTAGGCCCGCTTGATTTCAGAAATATCACGAGCAACACCTTCAAAGCCTACGGCTTGCTTATTTCTAAATAGAACCCTCACGTTGCATAAGAAGTCGATTTTTTCTCCTTCTTCTGTATGAAAAGAAGCTTCTATGTTTTGTGATTTATGTTCTTTGAGTAAGGTCTTTAGAATCGAGTCGGCTGATTCCTCAGAAGTAAAGAAGTGAGTGATGGTTTTACCCAATACCTCCTCGGGGTGAAGCCCGAGAGATTCCGTAGCGGATGGGCTTATCATCAATAATTTGCCATTGAGATCACATCTGAAATAAATATCCTGAATGGACTCAAATATTTCTCTAAATTTCGCTTCACTTTCAGAAAGAGCGAGTTCAGAACTTTTCTTTTCGGTAATATCATGTGAAATGACAGATACTTCTTCAATAGATCCATCCTCTTTCACAATAGGGTTAATGAAAACTTCAGACCAATGCGTTTGGTTCTTTCCAAGTTTAACTTCATTTTGAAAGTTCAGTGCAGTTCCCTTAAATGCCTGATTGTATTTCGACTCCCAAAATTTGTTGACTGAATCGGACAGCTTTTTTCTTTCCTTTGAAAACTCTTTTCCTATGACTGTAGTTACATCACAACTTTCTTTCATCCAATCTGAATAATTGCTGTTGAATGATGTGAGGTTGTAGTCATCATCGACCGACCAAATCTGATGACTACTGCTTTCAAAAATGGCTTTTAGCCTGGCTGCCTGATCAACTATTTTTTCTTCATTGATTTTTCTCTCTATCGCGAGCGAAATTTGACTGGCAATAAAATAAAGCAGTTCTAAATCTTTCGCACCAAAATCAGAACGATCATCATATGAATGTGTACTAAGCAGTCCAACAGGGGAGTTGCCAACAGTAATTTGCACACCGAGCCATACTTTTGGATATACCCCTTTGAATGACTTTTTATTTTCTTTTACCTGTTCCTGAATTTGCTCTTCATAAATGATGAGCTGCCTGGAATTGCCAATCATCTGTTCGGCGATCAAATCATTGATTGTTTTTTGATTTTGAAGCTCCATAGAGTCCTTGAACTCAGAACGAACATAAGGAGATGAGGCATTGGACTTGTCAGTCAGATTCAGTTCAATCGAAAGGTTTTTAATATTTAATAAACCTTGCAGCTCATCAAATAGTTTGGAATATAGTATTTCCAGTTGCGGTCCTTCAATATTGAAGTCTGCTATTTTATAATATAGACTCTGAGCTTTTTCGGCTCGAATTCTTTCAGTAATATCATAGAATATCCCCCGAAACTGAGCATTCCCATTAATGTCGAATGAACAGTTTACCCGACCGGAAACGAAGATGTTTTTACCCATATCCGATACGAACACCGTTTCGAACCTGTCGATGGCTTCTCCTTTGATGATTTTATCTAAGTTTTCGACCGTCTGTTGCCAGTTTTTAGGGTGTACAAGATCTTTGAACCTTATACTTTGAAGTTTATCTCGATAGCCTAATTTTTCAACCCAGGCCTGATTCACAAATTGGAAGACTCCCTCGTGATCAAAAGTCTGAATCAAATCATAAGAGTTATCAAAAAGCTCTTTGAGTTGATCGTTACTTTTTTCAAGTTGTTTCTTTACTCTGTTTTGAGCGGTGACATTTTCGCCGATCAGATTGATCCCTGATACTTCATTGAAGCTGTCTTTGAGAAGGATGACATTAAACCTAACATAAATATCCTGTTTCTCTTTCGTGAAGAATTTGCCAGCAAGAGTTCCATTGTACTTGCCATCTGTTGCTATTTGACCATATTTTTTCTGATTGATCTTGGTTGAAGCATCAGGAATGAAGATGTCGAATAAATTGGCCCCAACGATATCAGATTTTTTCAGTCCAATGGTATCGAGCAATTTGTTGTTGCAAAAGGTGATACTTCCTTCTGTATTTGTCGTCATGGCCACTACCTCAGATTCATCGAGTGACTCCTGGATTTTTAATTCGGATTCAGAAATGGCTCTTTCTCTGGTGGCTTCAAGCTCTAGTGTCTTTCGTTCGGTAGTGTCTATGGCTGCAGCCGCATAGCCAATAAACTTCTTGTTTTTAGAATATCGTGGGGTACCAGATTCTAGCAACCATCTGTATTCCCCACGAGCATCTTTTATTCTAAAAGAATACTCGTAATTTTTTTTCTTTGAAACCGAAAAATCTACTGTAGAACTATAGGCAGCTAAGTCATCGGGATGGATTTTCTCATTCCAAGTACTATAGGACTTTTCATCTTTGCTACCGAGTAGATCAAACCAGCCTTTGCTAAAATAGGTGACACGATTCTTCTCATCGGTAATTTTGATAAAAACAGGAGCACTGTCGGTAATCGTATTGGTAGAAGATACCAGGTTCTCTGTGTTTTCTGCTAGGTCAAAATGCACCAGAAACCTTTCGTCTTTTACCTTACTAATAGATGCGATAGTGGCAAAAGACTGACCATTTCTATCTAAAAATTCAAATTCGAATGTATCTGATTTTCCTCTTCGAGCGCTTTTGAAATTATCTTCCCAGGTTTTACTGCTTTTTTCTCCACTTACCTGAAAAATGGGCATAAGCTCATCAATCGTTTTGTCAGAAAAATCACTAGCAAATACAAATTTCTCTTCAGCCTTAGGACTGAATTCAATAACATTTCCTTCTTCAAAAATGACAAAATAACTAGCGGAAGACTCAAGTAAAAGGTCGTACTTATTGTGCAACTCTTTCAACTCACCCTTGAGCTTTTCTACTTCATTCAACAGTTCAGTCCTGCCTTGATTGAGCATTTGGCTTTATTGTTTTGAGAAATTAGTGAATAGGCTAGAACAGTAATTTATCATTTTTAATGAAAATATGTATGGATATTTTCGATTTAGATTCTCAATATTTCATCTAATTAGTTAACCCAATTCAACTAGAATTTTTTTGCCTCTATTTACTACGCCTGGAGTTGCATATTGAATCAAGTCTTCAATAACGATTTTAAGCTCAATTTTAAGCTCTGGGTAGATTTTGGTAAGATTATGAGCAATGGTCATGGAAAATGCCTTAACGGCTGTAGTTTCTTTAGCAGAGGTCAAATATTCGAAGCACTTATCCAGTAAGAGGCCTTGAGATTCTTCTGGAATTTCCTGCTTTTGCAAAAGTCTAACGGTATTCCTTTTGATCGCGACTTTAGGGTCTTCTCTAAGATTTTCAATCATTTGATTGATATATGGTTCAAGCAGTTTTGGATGTCTGTCTACACAATGACTTACTGCATGTGCAGCTCTTTGGGATACTTTATACTCCTTATGAAAAAACAACTCCATTAACTTCTCGAACCGTTGAGTGTCTTTGCCAATATACCCAGCGATCGACTGAGCGTTCGCTTTGCTATGTGCTTTGGCTATTTCTTTTTGAAGATCCATAATCAAAATTTGTAGCTTACCGGAAAGAGCAAGACAATTTGTGTATACTCACCCGGTTTGGAATCAATTTCGATTCTTCCACGATGCAAATTGAGAATTTGTTGCACGAGGCTTAAACCAATTCCTGAGCCACTATTTTTGGTAGTAAAAAACGGGATCATAGATTTGGCCAGCGTTTCTTTGTCCATGCCACAGCCGGTATCTTTAAGCCCCAATCTCATCCATGTTCTATCTGTGGAGTAGGTGATAGTCAGGCTTTTTATTTTTGAATCTTGCATGGATTGTATGCTGTTTGTCAATAGGTTAACCAATATTTGCTCTAGCAAAATTGGATCAGCAACAATCTCTGAACTTTCATAGGACTCGGTTACTTTTGTTTCTTCGAGCTGGTTTTGAAACAGATGAAGGATGCCTGCAATCGTCTCTTTGATTTTGAATGTTTCTAATTTAGGCTCTGGAATTTTAACCAACTTTCTATAATCTTCCATGAAATTTAAGAGTCCTTCTGATCTATCTTTTATGGTTTTAAGACTCAATTCGATATCTTCCAAACCTGACTGTTTTGTTTTATTTAGGATGAGTAATGTAGTTTCCGATAGCGATGTAATAGGAGTGAGAGAATTGATGATTTCGTGGGCTAAGATTCTTATCAACTTCTGCCAGGATTCAATTTCTTTACTTTCCAACGAACTGGAGATGTCCTTAAAAGTGAAAATAGTTTGTGGCTTGTCCAGAAGCTTAAAAACAGATTTATTAACCAGCAATTCTACTTTCTGGCCCTCATCATTTCGTCCCTCAATGATTTGCGAATCGTCGATATCACCCAAGATTGAAACCAAGCCTTGATTGTTTTCGAATTTGTAATCCGACCTCATTTTTCGAGCCACCTTATTAATTAGGGTAACCTTTCTGTTTTCATCAAAAGACATTAGACCTGTTTCTATATTGTCTATTAACTCCTGAATAAATAAATATTGAGCTTCGTATTTGGTTTCCTTCTTTTTATAAAGATCCAGTGTGCTTTGAAATCTTTCGTAGAGTAATCCAAAAGATTCATTATCTGCCTTCGGGAATTTGGCGGTATAGTCTGTGTCTCTTAGTGCTAGAATAAACTTGGCTAATTCATTATTTGTTTTGTTTACAAAGCGGACCAAATCGATAGTTTGAAAAAGTACAAGAACGCAGAGAAAAATGATTGTATAGATCAGGTCTCCACGATTGTGTAGGTAAACAATCCCAATGAGATTAATCAGAATCAGAATAATCCTGATAATGATAAATACTGAAAACCTATTGTAAGCCATACTTTTCTAGTCTTCTGTGCAAGGCTAATCTATCGATGCCCAGTTCTTTTGCCGCATGGGTTACATTTCCATTGTGAAGTGCCATGGCCTTTTGTATGTAGGAGATTTCCATTTGTTTTAGATTCAGAGAGGTCGATTCGGACAGTTGTTTTTCACCAGTACGTATATTTTGAAAATCAGAAGCCAGCAGTTGATCTGTTTCCGCAAGTATCACTGCCCTTTCGGTGGCATGCTGAAGTTCTCTAATGTTTCCCGGCCAATTCATCCTTTTTAGTTTTTCAAACTCTTCTTCGGATATCGAAAGGTTGTGTTTGGCATACTTGCTTTTAAAGGAGGATAAATAGTAGGTGACAAGTAAAGGTATATCTGAAAGTCTGTCTGTCAAGTTGGGCATCATCACTTCTACTGTATTGATACGATATAAAAGATCCTGACGGAAACTACCTTGTCCGACCATTTCATACAGTGGCATGTTCGTAGCGCATATCAACCTTACATCAATATCAATTTCTTGGTTCGAGCCCAGGCGGCTAAACCTTTTATTTTGCAAAACAGACAATAGTTTGGCCTGAGCTGGTAGTGATAGGTTGCCGATTTCATCAAGGAAAAGTGTACCGCGATGTGCCATCTCCAAGCGACCTTTTTTTTGTTGTGAAGCGTCGGTAAATGCCCCTTTTTCATGACCAAATAGTTCCGACTCTATCAATGTTTCGCTTAGTGCACCCATGTCAATGGTGATCATCGGCCGTTCATTTCGACCCGAATTCTGATGAATAAACTTCGCAGCCAACCCTTTACCCGTGCCATTTTCCCCCAGCAAGAGTACATTGGCTTCTGAGGTAGCTACTTTTTCCATGGTTGCTTTGGCTTTCAAAAACGAAGGCGCACCGCCAATAAAGCCTTCAATTTCTCTAGCCTGTTCTTCTGATTGATATTGTCTTGAGTTTTTTAATTCCTCAAGTTGCCTGAGATTTTGAGCTAATTTGTTTGCTGTTTCTACAGTGGTAAGAAATTTTTCGTTTTTCCATGGTTTGGTTACGAAATCTATGGCACCATTTTTTAGTGCCTTTACTGCCATGTCTATATCTCCATAGGCAGTCATAAAAATCACTTGCGTCTGGGGTTGAGTATCTAATATCTGCTGCAAATACTTAAATCCATCTTCACCATCATTTTTCCCTTTTTGAAAATTCATATCTAAAAGCACAATACTGATTTCATGTTTTTTAAACTGACTCTGAATTTTGTCTGGATTAAGCTCGACGTAGACCTTCTTGTAGTATTGCTTTAAAAAAAGCTGTGCAGAGGTTAAAATCCCGGCATCGTCGTCTACAATAAGTATATTTCCATCTTGGAAAGTGGGCAATGATTCCATGTTTTCAAAACTAGGGATAAAGGTTCGGAATCAAACAATATACTGTTTGATTTCAAACAGTTGAGTCTCTTTTTGACATGAGTAAAAAATGTACTTATCAGTAAATCAGCGAGTTATAAAATATGGCATCCAGGTTGTAATTGGAAGGACAACTCTAAATACCAATAACCATGTTTAAAAATTACTTCAAAACCATTTACAGAAACATAAAGAGAGAAAAACTCTTCACCTTACTTAACCTGTCAGGACTCGGTTTGGGTCTAGGCTGTATTCTTGTCATCTTCAAAATCATTTCCTACGAACTAAGTTTTGATAAGCATCATTCCAATTACGATAATATCTATCGTGCAGTGCGAGAAACAAGAATCAGTAGTGGAATTCGATATAATGAGGGTGTTCCGCATCCAGTCGGAGAAGGACTTAGAGCGGATTATCCGGATTTGGTGATTGCAAGGACGCACTACGAACCCTATCATCAAGTGGCCATTAAAAGAGAAAACGGGGAATACGATCGATATCTTGATGATGAGGGATTAGTCTTTGCTGAATCTTCGGTATTTCAAATTTTTGATTTTGAGTTTATCGAAGGCAATCCTCTTAATTGCTTAGATGAACCTAATTCGATGGTGATATCCAGGTCTCAAGCGAAAAAATTCTTTGGTTTGAATGATGATAACATTAATCAGGCTATAGGGAAACAAGTCTTGCTGTCAAACACACAAGACCTGATTGTTAAGGGGCTTGTTGAGGACTACAAAGAAACTACCAATATTCCCTTCAATGTCTTGATTCACTACGAAAACTTAGATGGGTTAAATCCATACTATCGAAAAGGTAATTGGAACAGTAATAGTTCAGCTACAAATTGTTACATCATGGTCCCTGACAATTTTAACGTAGAGAATTTTGAAGAAAGTCTGCATGGCTTTGTTGAGAAATACCATGGGGAAGGGGCTTCTGTCGATTTGAAATACAATATGCAGCCCATGAGTGATATTCACTTTAGTGATAAATATGATAACTATAATGAGCGAACCATTTCGATGGAATTCATTCAAGCACTTGGTGTTATTGGAATATTTCTGATCCTAACTGCAGCAATCAATTTTATTAACCTGACAACTGCACAATCAATTAAACGGTCTAAGGAAATTGGCATAAGAAAAACGCTGGGAGGAAAGTCTTATCAGCTAGCCATTCAGTTCTTGTCTGAGACATTGTTAATCACAATAGTGTCTTCGTTTATAGGTCTGATTTTCGCCGAAGTACTATTGATTTATTTGGAAGACATTCTTGGGTATAAACTTTGGATCAACCTATTCGAAGAGCCAACCACTTTACTTTTTCTTACCATCAATATTCTAATTATTGGTTTGTTGGCGGGAATCTACCCAGCATTGTCTATGTCTAAGCTCAATCCGATTGCAGCGTTGCGAACCAAATTCAACCTCAAAGAGGGCAGTGGCTTTTTATCGTTCAGAAGAGTTTTAGTCATTGTGCAATTTATCATTACCCAGGTTCTTATTATTGGGACTTTGGTGGTGCAACATCAAATGGACTTCTTTTTAAGCAAAGACTTGGGTTTTGAAAAAGACAATATTGTTCTGTCTGATCTTCCCGGTCAAAATGAAGAGGATCTTAATCGATTGAAAACTAACCTACTAAGCCACCCTGAGATAAAAGGGGTAACGTTTACGCTCAGCGCACCTATGGGTACGTCAAATTCAAACTCTCATATCAATCACCATAGTATTCCAGAAGGAGAGAATGTGCGCGTCAATTTCAAATTTGGAGACAAAGATTTTCTTGATGTTTATGGGTTAAAACTTATTGCTGGGGAGTGGGTGGATAAAGCAGATACCAGCCGAATATTGGTAAATAGAAAATTGGCTGAAGCATTAGGCTTCGATAATCCGGAAGAAGTAATCGGTGAGAAGATCAGTGGGTGGTATCGTGACATGCAGGTAGTCGGTGTTGTAGAGAATTTTCATACTCATTCTTTGCAGTCAGACTTTGTCTATTGCATTTTTATGAATAATCCACGCATGTTTTATGAAATGGCTGTGAAGATTACCTCTGCAGGTCAAACCATAGATGAAGTCAACCCCACCTTATCTATCATACAAAAAGAATGGGAGAGTGTCTATAGCAAGGATATCTATGATTTTACTTTTTTTGATGAGCAGGTCGCTGACTGGTACGAAGAAGAAAAGAATATGGGAAGTATGTTCAAACTCTTTTCGATCATCGTCATTTTTATAGGATGCTTGGGATTGTATGGTCTTATTTCATATATAGCAAATAAAAAGACCAAAGAAATTGGAGTCCGGAAAGTTCTTGGAGCAAGCACATTGAATGTACTCAATATATTCTCTAGAGAAATGATACTTCTGGTTTTCATTTCCTTTCTCATTGCCGGACCCATTAGCTATGTGGTGATGAGCGATTGGCTGGACAACTTTGCCTACAAGATTGAATTGTCTTTTTTCATATTTCTTTTAGCCTTATTGATCAGTTTTGGCATAGCTGTTATTACTGCAGGTTACAAAGCTATATTAGCCGCTAGGGCTAATCCTGTGTTGTCACTGAGAGATGAATGAGCTATACATAATGAGGTAGCTAAAACTCAAAGTCGAAGTAGTTTTATTTCGACTTTTTTGTTATCCATTTTTTTCCTAAGTGTTTTTTGTAATTAATTCATTATCTTATCTTAGTTGAGACTATACCTACCTAATAGACTGAAATAAAGCAGCAGTAAGAATTGAATGGTAGTACTGAGAAAATTAATGCGGCTCCTTCTCAACGCTGGAGTCTATGGTCATCCAGAAATTATCGAGCGCCGTAGGACTCGACTGGTCAATATTTTCAACACGATTGGGGGTTTTATCATCGTTCTTTTTGGAACGATCAATCTGATTGTTGGTTCTTATGTTCATGCCATTAGTATTTTTTCAGGTTTGGCTTTATTAACTATCCCCGTCTATTTTCTAAATGGTGGTAAGCACAACATTATCGCCAAGTATTATTTGGTGATTGCTAATTGGACATTTGCAAATGTTATTGGATACATAACCATATTTAACAACCAAAATCGCGACAATGAATTTTTCTTCATTGGTTTTTCTGCAATTATTGTTGCGCTATTTGATGGTATGGCAAAGCGCTCTTTGTTTTTTTGTGCGGTTTTGTCAGCTTTAGTGATGAAATATTTGAGGATATCTCAGAGCCATGACGGTGTACTCTTATCCGACCACTTTCTTGCACTGACGAATTTAACTGTGGCGTTTGCTTGTGTCTATCTATTTACCAATGTATTCAAATTGGATTTGCAAAGAAGTGAGCAGAGAATCCGAATGTTTAGCAAAAAAATTGAAAAGCAAAACTCACTTGTTCAATTCGAGAGAGACAACTTATTGTATAACAAGCATTTATTGCGAACGACAATCGACAATCTCCCGATATTTATTGCGCTAGTAGATAAGACCGGCCATTACATGATTGTCAACAATAGGTTTCAAGATGTAATCCTTAAAGATGTGAGCACAATTGAAGGCAAGCACTACACCGAAATTTTAGGCCCTGAAATTTCTAAAATGGCCACTCCGTTGTTCAACAGATGCTTGGAAGGGTATGAGTCAATTGTAGATAGCCCCGTTACTTTTATGAACGGAGAAAGCATTCATGCTTATGGTAAATACATTCCCTTGAAAAACCAATTTGGAAATGTGTCTAGGATATTGACTTATGTGGCCGATATCAGTGATGTAAAAGAAACTGAAAACCAACTTATGGATGCGAATGCTTCAAAAGATAAGGTTCTAAGTATATTATCTCATGACTTGCGATCTCCACTCATATCATTAGGGGGGTTGTTGGTGTACGCCGATGATATTGAACCTAAAAAATTCAAGGAACTCATGGGCACTGTAAAACAGCAGGTAGATTCTATCAGTTTTACGTTGGATAATGTACTTACATGGGTTAAATCCCAATTAGGAGCATTCATGGCAAATCCTCAAAAAGTTAATTTGGACAAAGTGGCCGCCAATGTAATTAAGCTGTACAATGAATCAGTGAAAGGAAAATCAATTGCTGTAGAAAACGATATCTCCAAAGAAATTGAAGTTTTTATTGATCCTGATCATTTGGCTATTGTGATTAGAAACTTAGTAAGCAATGCCATTAAGTTTACCCCAGTTAATGGTAAGATCATATTGAAAAGTACAAGAGAATACGATAACGTCAGTTTATCTGTAATCGATACCGGAATTGGTATGTGTCAGGATACGATTACTTCAGTTCTGGAAGGAATCAATAAGAACAAAGCATCAACCAGATTGGGGACCGAAGGAGAAAAGGGTACGGGGCTCGGATTAAATTTTTGTCTTGATATACTAAAACTGAATAGTGGCACTATGGAAATCAAAAGTATTCCTGAAAAAGGAACAGATATTACTATCTCATTACCTTCTGCTTAATCTTCCACTTCCAAAGCTTCTAATATATCAGCCAAATCATCATACTCTTTGAACCCAGGTTTCTCTTCTTGAGAGCCTTTCAGTTCAATTCCAGCAAATGGCTGGACCTGAATGATATGGTCCAACTGTGATAACTCAACATCATACCCTTTAATTAATGTAGTTTCACTACCTGTGGCCAATGTTTCTTCGATTGCCGGAATAAGCTGTGGTGCATCGCAAGAAACAATGATGTGTGAATATTCATTTCCGATTGCCTGGGCTAATACTTTAATGTCACTTTCAGAAGCTATTTGAATAGCAAGGATGATTTGAAAACCTTCCTGTTTCAATTCATTTGCATGATCTATATTGTTTACCTGCACGAAGGGAAACTTGTTTTCTTCTTGAAGCTGTACGATCTGATCGACTGGCATATTACCAAATTCAGCCACAAACGCAGGTCCAGCGACCCAACCCATGATTTCATTGGCTTGTTCTATTGATATGTAGTTTTCGGAATTGGGATTAAGATCAAATCCTAATAGGTCCACACCAAAACCTGCACAAAAACGAGCATCACTTAAATTGGTAATACTTCCGACCTTCACAAACGTTCTTAGATTCATATCAACTGAGGCAATGGCCCGATCAAATTATTTTATATCAGAAAAAATTCTTCCTCCACAAACTTCAGTAAAATTGCGTTGATAATCAATGATAAAATAATGGAAGTAAAAGAAACTATAGATAGCCACTTTGAGCAAGAGATTTCAGGTACAGATAAGGCAATTGTAAAGTACTATGCTGACTGGTGTGGTTCTTGTAGGCTGTTCAACCCAAAGTACAAAAGGTTGGCTAAAGACGATAGATTTGAAGGTGTAACATTTTTGAATGTAAATGCTGAAGAGAATGAGTTGGCAAGAAAAGCAGCTGGTGTTACTAACCTTCCATTTTTTGCTATTTTTAAGGGCGGTGAATTAGTTGACACCATTGCTAGTAGCAAAGAAGAAGCAGTTGTAGAATTATTAAATAAACTAAACTAGTATGCAAATACCTGTGATAAAAAAGCTGGTGGAAAATCACTCGGTTGAGGAGCTAGAAGCGGCGGAATATTGCCTCATGGAAGAGAAAGAATTACCATTTGAAGTAGAAGGAAAAGATGATGGCGAGGTACTCACACATTTGATAGCTGCAGGGTGGATTATAGAGAAAATGGATAAAGATGATATCCCATTTCCCAAAGCACTAAGAGCTTACACTGAAAAGGTTAGAACATCCATATCTAGCTAAAGAATCAAGATATTTAATCTATGGCTTCGGATCAATTCGAGGCCTTTTTTGTTTCTACAGGTTATTTCATAATTGAACCTCAATAGCTTATTGATGTTAGGTTGGAAGTTTTAGTTTTGCTATTCGAACTTTGACAGTGACTCTATGCGTATTTTTCAAATTATTATCATTTCTATTGGTGTTGTTTTCGTTGCCTGTAGCCCAATCAACAAGAAGAACAGGATTAAGAAGACTTTTGAAGCAGCTACTCAAAAATTGAATGACGCTTATTATGAGGATGCGATTGCCTTATATTCCAAAGTGCTTGAAATGGATCATGAAGTAATTGATGCACATTTAAATAGAGGAGTGGCTTATTACGAAACGGGGCATTATGCTTTGGCGCTTGCAGACTACAATGTGGTGCGGCAAACTCGGCCTGATTTCAACGATGTGTTGTTCAATAGGGCGTATACGTATCTAGCTATGGAGCGATATAGCACGGCGTTAGAAGATCTAAATGTATTAAAGAAGTTGTACCCTGATACGGCATTGGTATATCAAATAGAAGGATATGTATATGGCCAACAGGAAGACTATGAAAGCGCTAAGGCAAGTTTTGAAATGGCGATAGAAAAAGATGCCAATCAATTTGACTCTTGGACTAATCTTGGTGTGATGAACTATCATCTCAAATCTTATTCGTCCGCAGAAGAAGCATTCGATTCAGCGCTAAAGATTCGCGGGAATGCGCCTGAGGTATTAAACCCGCTGTCGTTAGTGTATTTGGAGCAAGGAAAACTTGACAGAGCAGATTCAACTATTGATATAGCCATGGGACTCGTCGCTGATCAACCTTATTTTCTGAATAATAAAGGCTTGATACAAATTCATCTGGGTAATTACACATTAGCCGATTCACTTATCAAAAGAAGCCTTGAATTAGACTCTACTAATCAATTAGCCAAGGAGAATCTAGCGTTGTTGAAAAGCAAGTACTGAAAAGTTTAATAAAAAAGCCAATCCGATTATATCAGGTTGGCTTTTAATTCCTTGGAATTTCTTCTTACTTCAATGAAGCAATAAGATCCTCATTTCTTTTGATGTATCCAAAGTCACCAGCTTCAAAAGCTTTGGCTGCTGCCATAGACTCTTTCGCTACTTTGATCGCTTCTTTCTTGTTACCTTGCTTAGCAAGAATTTGTGCTTTCAAGTGAACATTCCAAAATTGCGTGCTGTTGTCTCCAGTCGCCAAATAAGTATTTACCCACTTCAACGCTTGATCCAAATCTTTGTCAGCAGTATAGTAGTATCTAGCTGCAGTCATTAAATTTCTTGGATTTACCACTGTATTTTCTGCAATAGCTTTCATTACAGCTTCATCGAAAGACACTTGTACTGGCACATTTACTGCAGTGTTTTCCCATGCCAACTGAATGTTAGCATTTTCACTGTTTTCGCTTATGTCAGAAATGTTGAATGTCAGAGTACCCACAGTTTCAGTAAGCTTAGAAGATTTTACTTTAGCTTTCAATGCCGCTTTGCTGTCGTCATAGGCAGCTACATTTCCTCCCAACGAGATGTCAGAATAAAATACCACTTCCCATTCAGAAGCACCTGGAGTGGCTAAGAATAAATATTCTCCAGCCGCTAAATCTTGGCCAGCAATTTTCACATCATCACTGAATTTTACGGTAGTTCCAGCATTAGCACCAGCTCTCCATAGTTGGCCATTTGGAACAAGGACATCTCCGTCACCGAAGATTTTTCTACCTTTCATCTGTGGTCGAGAGTAGTTGATTTCAATCTCGGTAAGACCTACGGTAGCCGATACCGAACCTGCAGGACTCGGAGCAGGTGTATTAATTTGAGCAGTTCCGTTGAAAGAGATGGCAAAAAGTGCCGCTACGAAACTGAGTGTGAACAGTTTGGTTTTGTACATAATTAAGTTCATTTTGATTGTTAAAATTACGGGGTGTTATACGTTCATCCTGTTTTCAGGTTTGCGAATGAAGAAAGATAGTTTAAATATTTTGCCGAACGGCTTTTACCGAAGGTCAAATGTCCTGGAAGTTGCCAAAGATTTGCTGGGCAAAGTGCTCTGTACAGAAATTGATGGTCAGTTATGCAAAGGAAAAATAATAGAAGTAGAAGCCTATAGCGGAACTAATGACAAGGCTTGCCACGCAAACAATGGTAGACGCACCGCAAGGACTGAAGTGATGTATGCAGAAGGAGGCTGTGCTTATGTATATCTGTGTTATGGCATTCATCATTTGTTTAATGTAGTAACCAATGTTGCCGACAAGGCTGATGCTGTTTTAATTAGAGCTTTAGAGCCATTAGAAGGAATGGAAGTAATGAAAAACAGACTCAATTCTAGCAACAAAAAACTTACAAATGGACCGGGGATATTAGCCAAATCTTTGGGGATCAAAACTGTACATACCGGTTTGACTCTTGACCAGATACCGATTTGGATTGAAGATGCAGAGACAATTGCAAATGAATTGATCATAGAAACTACCAGAGTAGGAGTAGAATATGCTGAAGAGGATGCGTTGCTTCCTTGGCGGTTTTATGTTAGAGATAATCCATGGGTGAGTAGGAAATGAGGTTCAATCGCCTTTTACATGAGCGGTAGCATTTAAATAAGTGGAGTACAACCTCTGGCTGTTAGATGACCAAACTTTATACTATGATCAGATATCTATTAAATCCAATTATTGTTTTCTCATTGTTTTGCTCTTGTCAATCTAGCCAAGACAAAACTGAGCGAAATATTGAAAAGCCTGACGCTGAAATACTCAAAGAGGTAGACAGAGCGTTTTCACAACTTTCCTTTGAAAAAGGGATGAACTACGCCTTCGAAACTTACATAGCAGAGAATGGTGCGGTTTTAAGAAATAACTCATTGCCTATCGTAGGAAAAGATGCTGTTATTGGTGGTCATTTTAGCAGACCTGATTCTGCCTTTCGTCTTACTTGGGAGCCTATGTATGCTGACATTGCTCATTCTGGAGATTTGGGATATACTTATGGAACTTATCTTGTTTCGTCTCTAGCTGGAGATTCATTAGGAGCAGGAACATATGTGAGTATATGGAAGAGACAGTCAGACCAATCCTGGAAGTTTGTGTTTGATGCGGGGAACGAAGGTTTATAGTATATTTCGTTTTCAAATTTATTTCAGGTGATGTTTATCAAGAGATTTACAACTAAACACATGTGGCGATTTACGATTATAAGTGCAGTGGTTTGGTTTGTAGTGTTTGCACTGACAGTATCGGAAAGCTTGTTTTATTACCAGCTTCACAATGAACCAGCACCATATAAGCGAATAGTAATTAATGACCTATTCATTCTTTTTTGGATTCCATTATCACCAGTATTATTCAAGTTCATTCGCAAATTGTATGTTCGAAAGAAAAATTGGTTTTTGTACACCTTACAAATGTTTGGATTATGCCTTTTGGCCATTGGTATCATCTTAAGTTTGGAATCAGTGATTCATTACGTGAGTGATTCTAATGTAGAAGAACAAAAGAGCTATGCTAACATATTTATTCAGCTCATTACCTTTAGACTGCATTCTAACCTTGTGTTGGGACTTGGGTTCGTAGCTTCTTGCGTGGCTTATCTGAGTTACTCAGAGTCTCAGATTCTATCTCGTAAACAAGCAGATCTAAATCAAAGTTTAATGGCGGCACAACTTGGGGTATTAAAAGCTCAGATCAAACCTCATTTTTTATTTAATTCACTTCATGCGATTTCTGGATTAGTCTTAAAAAAAGAAAATGACTTAGCTATTACGGTTATAGCCAAACTCAGTGATCTCCTTCGAGAAAGCATGGACTTGGATAGTAAAAAATGGATTACTATCAATGATGAGGTTAGTTATACTAAAAGGTACTTAGAAATTTACATGATTAGGTTTGGGGAAGACTTAAAGTGTGAATGGGAGATAGCGGATGAAACGAAAAATCTACTTATACCACCGGCCTTGTTGCAGCCAATCGTTGAGAACGCACTGATTCACGGAATAGTGCCAAATGGTAACCAAGGAACTATAACTATCCATATCAGCAAGGAACAGGAAAAAGTTCAAATAACTGTACAGGATACGGGGTTATCGAATGTGGAATCAAAGTCAAGTTTGAAAGAAGGTTTGGGACTCTCAAATACTCGGAAGAGACTTTCATCCTTATTCGAGAAGAATTTTCATTTGAATTTTGATTGTAAATCTTCCAAGACAAGCATCACTTTCCCAGCACTAACTACTGAAGAATGAAATTGAAAGTACTCATAGCAGACGATGAGCCACTGGCTAGAGAAATCATTAGTTCGTATCTCAAGGACTTTGAGGAAGTAGAGACTGTATATGAAGCATCCGATGGCTTAGAGGCAGTAACGCAAATAAACAAACTGCAGCCAGACTTGTTGTTTTTAGATATTGAAATGCCAAAAATGAATGGTATTGCTGTTCTGGATAGTGAACACTTGCTGCACGAACCAGCAGTCATTTTTACCACGGCTTACAATCAGTTTGCGATTAAAGCTTTTGAACTTAATGCTATTGATTACTTGATGAAACCATTTGATAGGGGCAGATTTCATGCATCAATGAATAAGGCATTAGAAAAAATTAAGCTATCGGAACTTAAAAATTATCAAGAACAGTGGGCGAAAATCAATTTAGATTATCAGAATGCCTTGATTCAAAACCACGAATCAGAGTATCCATCCAAACTGGTAGTTAGGGACTCAAAAAAAATAAAGCATATTCTTACCGACGAGATCCGATGTATCGAGGCCGCTGGAGATTACATTGAGATCATTGATGATCAAGGCAAGTTTTTGCTCTACAAGTCAATATCTGAAATAGAAAAAAAGCTTAACCCTAAAGTGTTTAGACGAATTCATAAATCCTACATTATCAATTGTAACCAGATTGTTGAAATCCGTCCTCATACCAATTCGGAATACCATTTTCACCTCACCAATGAGCAAGTCGTGAAGTCCGGTCGAACCTATAAGGATCAAATTTCTGATCTCGTTCACGGAAATATTTAACAGTACATCGAGTGCTTCTACCAGTTTGACGAGTATTACTTAAAAAGTTAAGGTCAATTCACTTTAGCTGTGTTTCTTGTATCAAAATAAAAAAACTCAATATTATTTCAAGGCGATGACTCGAAACACTCAAAAGATAGATATGATTAACAAAGACTCTTCGGTTAAATGGTTGAAGACTGGGCTAGCGATACTGCTAGTCTGGCTTCAGCCTTTTTCATCTTCAACGGCTCAAGAGCTATTTATGGAAGGTAAAGTGTCGACCCCATACAAAGAAAGAGATATGACTATTTCTGTAGACGGAAATCATTTACTTTATTCCATCCATAGCTACAATGATGACGCTCGTATGATTGTGGAGATGAAGCAGAATGAGGCAAGCTGGAGCGAACCAACTGTGGTGTCTTTTTCCGGAAACTATAAAGATATCGAGCCTATGTTTTCTCCTGATGGTACACGTTTATACTTTGCTTCAGATCGTCCGATGCGTGAAGGCGACGAGAGTAAGGACTATAATATATGGTATGTCGATAAGATGAAACAAGGATGGGGGGAGCCAATGGCATTAGATACAATGATCAACACTGAGGGAGAGGAGTTTTTTCCATCAGTTTCTAATGCAGGAACTCTTTATTTCACGGCCACCAGATCAGATACCAAGGGTAAAGAGGATATTTATTATAGCAAATTGACAAACGGTAAATATACGAAGCCAGTCAGCCTGGACTCAGCGATTAATTCGATGACCTATGAATTTAATTCTTTCATCAATCCAGAGGAAAAGTACTTGATTTTTAGCTCGTACAAGCGTTCAGATGGATTTGGGGGTGGAGACTTGTATATCTCTTACCAAAAGGAAGGAAAGTGGCAGCCTGCTATTAATCTTGGAGACAAGATCAATTCTTCAAAACTCGATTATTGCCCTTTTGTTTCACGGGATGGCAAGACCTTCTATTTTACTAGTAGTAGAAAAGAAAATATGAAAGCCAAAACCGTTTCAGAGTTGCGAGAACTTATGAGTCTTCCGCGTAATGGATTTGATGACATCTATTATATATCGATGGATCAGTTACCAAAATAGAATTGGAAGGAATAAAAAAAGCCTGTTTGATATTTATCAAACAGGCTTCTGCTTTTGTGAGGACTGAGCTCTAGTTATTGCTCATTTTCTCCATCTCTTTCTCGAAAGTCTCTTTGAATTTTTCGTAATCATAATCAATCTTTAATCGATCATCATTCTTGATTCGTTGCTCGATGGCCTCCTGTACAGCATCAGCTTTCATTTCAACAGCCATATAGCACTTGTACTTTCCAGTTTTACTGTTTTCAGTAAGCTTCTCACAGATTACCTTGACATCATTCAACTGCTGATCTACTACTTCTCTATTGAGTGATTCAAATCGCTCTTCAATTTCCTCAACGTTGTTGAATTCTCTAGAATTTGCATAGTTATCTGTAGTGCTCTTAACGGTCGTTTGTACCTGGCTGGCTAATGCAGCTTTAGCATTACTTGAAGCCTTCTTTCGGGCGATCTCCAGATCACTGCTTTCACCTGTGGCATAAGCTCTAAAATTCTTTTTATCACTTCGGTAGTCTGGGCCTGAGCAATGTAGAACAATTTCACTTTCTCCTTTGGACTGAGTAGGCTTCGGACTGCCTTTACATCCTATCATCAAACCTATGGTTCCGATGATTGCTAGGGTGTTGATGTAATTGATTTTCATAGTTATTTGTTTTAATTAGTCTATTTTTATTCTGTTTATTTCTGGTAAAATTTCGTATCTGAGTGCTGTTTCCATCAAGGACAGTGCTTCTTCCTTAGCTTTCATTTGCGACCCAGACTTTACCCCTTTAAGGTCTGATCTAGTTGTTTGATAAACTACTTTTTCTGAAGAGAGCTGTATGACTTTTATAGAAAAGTTGAGTGTCTCGCGATACAAGTTGTATCGAGGATCATTTGTACTCTCTAGCCAGCGACCATCAATTTCTATAGCGAATGCCGCTTTGGATTCCTCAGAGACTTTGTTCACTAAATAGCTTGTGAGTATTGACTGAGCTGATTTAATAATCAAATCCTGATCTTTGCCACCTGTATTTGTTCTAAACACTGCAGTTTGTGGCTCAATCTTTACATTGATTCGGTCGGTAGGAGCGTCTTGCTTTTGTGAAAACATGGCGCCAATAATGTTTTCAGTACTTTTCTTTCCAAATATCTTACCTAGATCTAATTCAATTTCGATCGACTGTGTGCTATTTGTGGGCACATTGACTATAGGTAATTGTACCATGCCTGCATCATTACTCTTGGCAGATTGGAAGGTCTCCAGCGATTCTCCATATTTCCCAATAAGCAATGGTAAATCTTTGGCTGGAATGTCTTTGTATCTAGCGGTGAAAGTAGGTAACTCACCATTTCCTAAAGGCATGAAAATGATAGGATCATTCGAAGCCCGGAAAGATAAATTAGCAAATGTTTCGGCAATTGAATGGTAATTGTGATTCGCTAGATCAATTCTGCCATGCTCGTGGATAAATGCTGATAAGTCCTCATTCAAGTGCGGAGTGATCGCGTCAAATGATTGTCGATAAAGTTGTAGCGCAGTGCCTATTTCACCTTTTTTTCTTTCCTCATGCGCTTTTTCTAATAAAGAGATCGAAAGCTTTTTAGCCTTATCCAATTTCTCCTTTTTAATTCGTTTATAATCCGCGATGTTCAATTGATAATACACCCAATATTCGCCTTTCTTGGTATACGTGTCGACTAATTCGTAGCCTTCTAAATCGTCTTCAATTTTAGTTTTTGTCCACGATTCATAAGTGTCTTTGAGTATATCATTCTCTTCCAACTGATGAAAGACTGAAGTAGAACTCAGCTCTACAGAAATTTCAGAAATGATATCGGCTAGCGCTTTATTCTTAGCTACTTGATTAAAATCTCTTTCTGCTACTGAAACTCTGGCTATTCCAATATAGTGGGTGTCAGATATTGGTCTTTTTTTAATCCAACTAGGAATTCTAGCGGTGGCACAGCCGGAGGTATTTATAATAAGAAGGAAGAACAATAGTTGGGAAAGGTGACGCATAGGGACTGTATTTGAGTTTATCTTAAAATTAGTCGTTTTCTTCTGAGTGTTAACAAATTTATTGCCAAGATAATTGAAGAAAGAAAAAAAATGATTTTAAGTCTCTTAAAAAGGCTGTTTAGACTAGTAGAGAGTCAATTATTAATTATTTCTTTTATGATTAAAACTTTTTCACAATCATTTACATCTTAGTTGTGAAAGAAAAAACTCATTATGACTATGAAAGTAATTAATATTCTGGCGCTGGCTATACTCATGTGTTCCACAAGCATGGCGCAATCGGTAAGACTTGGAGATGTATATCCAAAAGAAGTGAAAATACAAGGCTTCAGCACTTCTCAAAATGGAGATGTAAATATTGAAGGGTTAGGTGCAGTATTTGAAGACGACTGGAAACTACTGATATACTATGGATGGATTATAGATGCTGACTCTCGTGAAGTTGTATGGCATTTATTCGATTTTATGAAGGATGAGGATATCGATGGTGAAGACGGACCATTCAAATTCAACGACAAGGTTTCATTAAAGAAAGGAAATTATGAGCTCTACTTTGCTGGAATGTATTCTAATAGAAATTGGAATAGAGGAAGAGATAAAGATTGGTATTTTGATGGATTTGGCGACACCATGGATTGGTTGTTCGGTTCAAGAAGAAGAGAGAGTTACCGAAGAAGTGCACAAGATGATTTATTTATCAAAGTAGATGGACCGGGTGTAAAGGCAGCTGACGCGAGAAGTTTCTTGGATAAGAAAACAGGAGATGCTGTTGTTTCAATTACCAAATCCAGAAATGACGAAAGATTTAGCGAAGGATTTACCTTGACAGGATCCACGGAATTAAAGGTGTATGCTATTGGAGAAGGTAGCGATGGTGAAATGTTTGATTATGCATGGATTACCAATGCCAATACTCGTGAAAGAGTATTCGAAATGGATTACCGAGATGCTAAATATGCGGGTGGAGCAAGGAAGAATTTGCAAGTCAATGAAAAAATCACGCTGCCCAAAGGAAGTTACTTGGTTAATTATTCTACGGACGATTCCCATTCGTTTGAAAGATGGAATGCCCTTCCTCCAGATGATATTCAGTTCTGGGGGATAACAGTTTGGGCAGAAGGTAGCGACAAAAATAATGTGGTAGCCTACCAAGAACCTAAAACGGTAAAGCCGCTCGTTTCATTAACGAAGGCTAGAGATGATGAAATGATAGCCAAGGGCATTAGTATTAAAAAAGCCATGGACGTAAGAATCTACTGTCTCGGGGAGATTACTGGCGGTGATGATATGGCAGATTTTGGTTGGATAGTAGA
Organism: Reichenbachiella sp.; assembly: GCF_033344935.1. NCBI lineage: Bacteria > Pseudomonadati > Bacteroidota > Cytophagia > Cytophagales > Reichenbachiellaceae > Reichenbachiella > Reichenbachiella sp. The sequence goes on from NZ_JAWPMM010000001.1 coordinate 2,756,840, forward strand.
TGCTACAACAAGAGAGCGAGTTTGGAGAATGAAGCCCTACAAGGCAAGGCATGGCGGCGGTGCTGATAAGAATAGATATGTAGAAGAGGTCATCACACTTGAACCAGGCGATTATATTGTTTACTATGCAACAGATGATTCACATGCCTATGGAGATTGGAATTCTAGTCAACCATACGAGCCAGAAATGTGGGGAATCACCATTTGGGCTACCAATGAAGCTGATATGAAAAATGTAACCCCGTTTCACCCAGAGGAATATAGAAATAAGAATGAATTAGTAGTCATCAACATGGTAGGAGATCGGGCATTAGTAAAAAAAACCTTTTCTGTTAATGAAGACACCAGAGTAAGAGTACTTGGCTTAGGCGAAGGTAGTGGTGGAGAAATGTACGACTACGGTTTTATCAAAAATATGGATACCGGAAAAATCGTTTGGGAAATGGACTACCGAAATTCTGAGCATGGCGGTGGTGCAAGAAAAAACAGAGAATTTAATGAAACAGTGATGCTAGAAAAAGGGACTTATCGGGTATACTACGAAACCGATGGTTCGCATTCCTATCGACGATGGAATGATGATCCTCCGAGCAATCAAGAAATGTGGGGAATTACAGTTCTCAAAGTTGACTAAAAATAATTTCACCAAGCTGTGTAATACAAATTAAAAAAGAGGCTCTAACGGGTCTCTTTTTTTGTCCACACTTTTCCTCGATTCAAACTGCACTTTGAGCGATTCGTCACTTTTATTTTACTGTTCATAGTCGTGAGCGTAGGTTCGTAAAAAAAATACTTACCTATGAACAAACTCTTAATATTGTGTTGCTTGCTGTTAAGTGCTAGTATCTGCGAAGTGCTTGGTCAACAACATGTGATTGCCAGCGCGGGCAGTCATTCAGCTTCGGACCATGCACAAATTTCCTGGACCCTCGGGCAAGTCGTGAGCGGTAGCTCTTCTACCAATTCGAATCTTATCACCTCTGGGTTTCATCACGGAGGGGAAATTGTATCTGTAGTCGCCAGCCATTCGCCCTTAGGTCTTCAGGTGCGAATCTATCCCAATCCTACTAGTGATTTATTATCCATCCAGCCTCCATCTGGTTCATATCAGGGTAGCTATCAGCTCATTGCGCCACAGGGCCATTTAGTAATGGACGAGCGTGAGGTAAACTTTGCTATGGAGCGAACCATCGAAATGGGTCATTTGCCAGAAGGAATGTATTTGCTCAGAATCAGTATAGACCATCAGCCGATTCAGCAACTTAAAATAATCAAACAATAAGATATCATAATTGAATAATAAAGATAAAATCATGAAAAGAATAGCATCATTTCTAATCATACTTGTCATAGCTCAGACCTGTTTTGCCCAGGCCGAAAGCCCTCTGCCGGGTGGTTTTCAATACCAAGCAATAATCAGGGACAATGACGGAAATACAGTAACGGATGAAAGCCTTACACTTCGGTTTACTATCCTTCAAGGAAGTGCATCCGGTACTACATCTTATGCCGAAACTCATACAGTAAAGACCAACGAATTTGGGTTAATTTCGGTAACCATAGGCAATGGTGAAGCTGTCACAGGGCTTTTTTCTAAAGTGAATTGGGCATTGGGCTCATTTTTCTTAAAGACAGAAGTAGACCTTGGTAGTGGTTTTGATGACTTCGGAACTAACCAATTACTTGCTGTTCCTTATGCCCTTTATGGTGAAGATGCCGACGCCGATGCTTCTAATGAAATACAGGATATTTCTTTGGAGGGAAGCAGTCTGTCTATCAGTTCCGGTAGTACGGTCAATTTAAGTGATGCTTCAGTTTTTAAGACATCTAATAATATTATACATTCAGGAGATGAGGATGATGATTTTGTATTTGGATCAAGTCAATTGGTTAATGATAAAGCAACCAATGATGATAACGCAAGAATGTTTTTTGATAAAAGTAAAGGCGCTTTTCGAGCAGGTGAAACAAATGCAGGTCAGTGGGATGACGATAATGTAGGTAATTATTCAATAGCAATGGGCACTGGTGATGAAGCCAGTGGATATGGTGCTGTAGCAATCGGAACCAATAATTCTGCAACGGCAAGTGGAGCCATTGCCATTGGTACGGATGCAACTGCTTCTCAAGAGTATGCAATCGCTATTGGTCAATACAATTTGGCCAATGGCCTCAACTCAACAGCTCTAGGTATCAACACTACTGCATCCGGTTCGAATGCTACCACCATGGGCAACCACACAGTAGCACGGGGAGAATCCGAATTGGCCATTGGTAGCTATAATACAGACTACACGCCTGTTGGAGACGACACTGACCGTGCCTTTGTGATTGGCAATGGAACCAGCGACGGGTCAGAATCAGATGCATTCACAGTTTACAAAAATGGAAATGCCTTGCTGGATGGTAATTTATCCCTAAACGATCCAACAACAGATGAACACGCTGCGACTAAGAAATATGTGGATGATAATGATGAGGTAGGAGCCTTCACCAACACCTCAAATGTAATTTCAGCAGGAGACGCAGACGACGATTTCGTATTTGGAGCAAGCGACTTATACACCGATGGGACTCGCATGTTCTTTGACAAAAGTGGCGGGGCATTTCGTGCTGGTGTTACTACAGCCGACGAGTGGATAGAAGGTTCTGTTCCGCAATGGTCTTTTGCCTCTGGATACAAGACGACAGCGTCGGGGATTGGTTCTGTGGCCATGGGTCACTCTACATCAGCTACAGATTTGGCTGCTACTGCTGTAGGTAGACTCAGTGTGGCTGCTGGACGAAATTCATTTGCCGCTGGCATAGGAACAAATGCAGGCTCGTATGCTGAAACTGCGATAGGATCATATAATACCACCTATACGGTAGTAAACTCACAAAACTTCAATGCAGCAGATCGATTGTTCGTCATTGGTAATGGCTCATCAAGTACAGCTTCTGATGCGATGATTGTTTATAAAACGGGTGACGCAATCATTAATGGCAATTTATCAATCGACGAGCCAACCGTAGATGAACATGCAGCCACTAAGTTGTATGTTGATAGCTCAATTGATGGTATAAATACATTCGATGCTGTAGGAAATATAGATTTAGAAGTCCTTGTCCAAGGAGAAACCACAGATATAGATTTTGCATTTGCAAGCGTAAGTGGGTCGGGTGCCGAATCCAGAGTCGGACAGTCATTTAAGCCTGCAACTTCGGGCAAAATAACGAGAGTAGTTTTTAAAGTTGTGTTTTCGAGCACTTCAGGAAATGAGTTTGTTTTGTATAATGGGGCTGGTTTTGGAGGAAGTGAGTTGGCACGTGTTCCATTTACTCCAGGGGGCACTTCCGTTCAAACCGTTGATATTTCATTTTCTTCGGATATAGACCTTGTGGCTGGCCAATCCTATACTGTGGCAGTTGAGGGAAATTCAATACAAGGGATATTAACCAATGGAAACCCATATAGAGACGGTACGGCCTACTGGGGCTCTTCTAATGGAGGTGGAACATGGGATATGAATGAATTGACAACTTACATGCTAGATAGAATAACACCTCAAACTGCAATTTTAGCAAATGAAAATTCTGTTGGAGTTTGGACAGATACTCCAGATGCCAGTGCCGCATTGGAAGTAAACTCTACGACTGGCGGACTTCTCATGCCGAGAATGACCACAACAGAAAGAGATGAAATATCTTCTCCTGCAGATGGACTCATGATATACAACACAACAACAAGTAAATTTCAGGGAAGAGCAGGTGGAGCTTGGGTTGACTTACATTGATGATTTTTTCCCATAGCTGGTTAAACCGGTCATCTTAGGATGACTGGTTTTTTCTTTGTCTATTAAGGTTTAGTTTGCACTCTTTTAAATCATGGTTTACTTCAATGCCTAGACTCAACGGATATCTCATCCTCTTTTTTGTACTGCTCATTGCATCCAATCGTATTCACGCCCAACAGTTGTCGACCATAGCAGGTGCAAACCCGCCAATGAAAAAATATGGTGCCGACGATTTTGGAGGTAATTCACAAATCTGGAACGTCATTCAAAGCAATCAAGGCTTAATATATGTAGCATCATTTGGAGGGATATTAGAATTTGATGGTGAAACATGGAAAGTGATTGATCCATCATTAATCCAAAGTTTCAAAGATGATGGCAAGGGTAGGATCTATGCCGCAGGCTATGAGTGTATGGGGTACTTAGAAGAAGCAAGTGATGGCGCAGTGAAGTACATTTCATTGCTTGAAAAATTAGCTGAAGAAGTTGATGTGGTTTTGATTCGAGACATTCATGTGATAGAGCATCAGGTTTTCTTCATCGCCCATGAGTACGTCTATATTTATGACGCCGAGAACGATTCGTTTGCCACCATTTCATCTGAAAATCAAATGTATCCCAGTTTTGTATTTGACGACAGGCTGCTCATCATGGTAGATCAGAAAGGGCTATTCGAAGTAAAAGAAGATAGTTTGATCATGATACCTGGGGGAGCCTACTGGGCAGACATGACTATTGACAACATAGTGCCATTAGAGGAAAATAAATTTCTAACCTTATCATCCAAGTTCGGTGCACATGTTTATTCGAATCAAATGCCTCAACCATCCAATCTTTTCAACAACCCTTACTATCTAAACAATCAGCTCTTCGGAGCCGCCAGATTTAGCAACGGTTATTATGGATTTTGCTTTCTGACTGGAGGATTCGTGCTTACTGATGCTCAGATGAATCCTCTATTGCTTTTGGATAAAGCTACGGGAATCAACAATCAAGTACACAGCGTGTATCAAGACAAAGAAAACAACTTATGGATATCTACCAATGATGGCCTGATTTACTTGAATGTGACTTCTCCGATCAGTAAGGTGAGTGAACCCAACGGGCTCGAAGGTTCTGTCAATCAAACCATCATTCATCACCAAGAACAATATGTGATAAGCTATGCCGGCACTTTTTACAGAGGATTACCTAACCAAATAAATATTTTGGATCCTCAAGAACGTTTCTTCAAAAAAGTCGAAAATTCTGAAATTGGGGGATTGTCTCTAATTAGCTCAGAAGACTGGCTCTTTTCTGCTCATACCAGAAAGAAGGGAGTGATTAGTGATCATCAGTTTATTTCGATCCTGGAAAATAATAATACCTATCATGCCTCAGCGGTATATTCTAAAGATGACCAAATAATTATTACCACAAAGGAAAATGGCAATGAACTAGAGGTACTGAAAATGCAAAATGGTAAGTGGAAACATCATAAGTCCATTGTAGACGACCGACTGCCAAAAGATATCATTCACACCATAGTTTATGACGAAAAACACAAATGCTACTGGGCTGCATCGACTTATAGCACAGTACTAAAATTTAAACTGAACAATTCATTCGATGCCATATCGGAAATCCTTATTTTGAATGATGACCATGGATTGCCTTCGGGTTCTCAAAACAAAGTATTTTTATTCGAAAACCGTGTGTATATCGCCACTTCTAACGGACCAATGTACTATGCTGCAGATGATCAAATGCTAAAGAAGGACACCAGATTTGGCGAGTATTTTGATAAGAGAGGCATATATTCTTTGGCTAAGGAAAATGATCATAGCTATTGGTATTTGACTACCAGTCAGGAAATAGGTCATCTTTCTCTAAATACTCAAACCAATGAAATAGTCACTGACACTACATTTTTTGCAACTTTGAATCCAGGTTCACTCACGCACTATTTCGAACTCTTAAATGATAGTACCTTGGCCATTGGTTCTTTGGATGGCTTCTATGTTGTACAAACCAACAAAACCGATTCTCATCATTTCAATTTTGAGCCCATCATCCGATCAGTTTCTATCTTGAAAAACGACACAGTGATATATCATGGATCAAAGAATTCGAAAATTCCCTATAGTTTGGATCATGAATACAACTCTCTAAACTTTGAATATGCGGCTCCCTTTTTCAAAGGGATTTCCAAGGTCATGTATCGGACTAAACTGGCGGGTTTTGATGATAATTGGTCGGAATGGACAGAGAAAACGGAGCAAGACATTACCAACATACCATTCGGAGAATACTCATTTTCTGTTCAGGCTCGTAATGTATTTGGCGAAACTAGTTCGGTCACCACGTTTGAGTTTGAAATAAAACCACCTTCCTATTTGGCGTGGTGGGCGTTTATGTCGTACTTATTAATTCTAGTTTTCATCATTTATATCATTGTGAAATTGAATGCCGGTAGACTGATACGCAAGAACCTTGAACTCGAAGAAACCATTAAAGAAAGAGTGATAGAAATCGAAGAGCAAAAAGATATAATCGCAAAATCACTGGTCGAAAAGGAGTCCTTGCTCAAAGAAATTCATCATCGAGTAAAAAATAATTTGCAGATCATCGCAAGCTTGCTGTATTTGCAATCAGGTAAATTCGAGAATGAGGACTTCAAGCGGGTGCTTGAAGAAGGACAAGGTAGGGTCAGGTCCATGGCGCTTATTCATCAGAAACTTTATGAAAATGATGATTTGAAAAGTATTCCTTTTGATGAGTACCTGACCGAGTTGGTTGGAGAAATTCGATCCTCATTTGGGATGAGCAATGTAACGTTGAATATCAATGCACACAATATTTATTTCGATGTAGATACTGCTGTTCCTCTAGGTCTAATCGTGAATGAATTAGCGACCAATGCTTTTAAATACGCTTTCGGTACTACCAGCAATGGGTCATTTAGCATTTCATTGACAGAAGAGAGAGGAGCCTACCATTTAAATGTAAATGACAATGGTCTGGGACTACCCGAAGAGATCGATATCAAAAAAACCAAGTCTTTAGGACTGAGGTTGGTCAGAATGTTGAGTCAACAACTAGAAGGAGATTTTAGTTTTGAAAATAAGAATGGCACCCGATTTCAATTAACTTTTGCAGCATGACACCACTGAAAATAATGATCGTCGAAGACGAAATGATCACAGCAGAGTCGATCAAAGACATGCTAGAAGAATTGGGCTACGAGGTAGTAGGCATTTGTATGCGAGCCGAAACAGCGCTTGATGCTATACTCAGTGAAGAGCCAGATTTTGCTTTGCTCGATGTCAACCTCAAAGGAGACAAAACGGGTATCTGGCTCGCTAACCAATTAAAGGAACTTCATAATATACCTTATGTTTTCCTTACTGCTTATGGCGATAAAGCTACGGTCGAACAAGCTACCGAAAGCAACCCCTATGGCTATCTCCTCAAACCTATTGATAAGCATCACCTATATGCATCTATAGAAGTGGCAGTGAAGAAGTTTGCTGAAATAAATAACGCTAAGACTTCTAATGATTTTGAAGAAATTATTCTAAAAGATTCTCTGTTTATTAAAGATGAATACCTTTTGGTAAAAGTAAGATTTGAGGATATTTATTTGGCTAAAGCGAACGGAAACTATATCGAGGTTCATACCAAAGAAAAAAAACATTTGATTAAAGGAACTTTGGCTTCGTTCATAGATGTATTACCGAAAAATACTTTTTTTCAGGCTCATCGATCCTATTTGATAAATATGGATTGTATAGATGCTATAGGAGGCAACTATCTAAAAATAGGCAAAGTAGATGTTCCCATCACTACACCCAAGAAAGATGAATTACTTAAGTGCCTTAATTTGTATAAGAAAATATAATTGAGTCATAATATTTGATGTGACCATTTTTTTTGTGCCAAAAAGAGGCATTTAATATTTTCTTACATATCAAACTATTTCACGTAATTTTGCGCTTATAATAAATGTCAACACCAGGCTGTGAACCTGGCAATAAAACATAACAATGAGTACAAAAGGACGAGTGCTTGTAGCGATGAGCGGAGGAATAGATAGCTCTGTAGCTGCAGTGATGCTATATGAACAAGGATATGAAGTTATCGGAATGACAATGAAAACCTGGGATTACAACTCTTCAGGTAGTAGTAAAAAAGAAACGGGCTGTTGCAGTCTGGACTCCATCAATGACGCGAGGAACATTGCTGTCAATCTAGGATTCCCCCATTACATATTAGATATTAGAGAGGAATTTGGTGATTATGTGATTAACCATTTCACTGATGAATATTTAGCCGGACGAACACCCAATCCATGCGTTTTGTGTAATACCCATATCAAATGGGATGCGCTGCTAAGAAGGGCTGATAAACTCGGTTGCGACTTTATAGCAACTGGACACTATGCCAACGTCCGTGAAGAAAATGGACGGTACGTGATTAGTAAAGGGGTGGACGAAATGAAAGATCAGTCCTATGCCCTTTGGGGAGTTTCTCAACAAAGCTTGAGCCGAACACTTTTGCCTTTGGGACACTTGAAAAAATCAGAAATCCGTGAGATGGCTCGAGAGCGAGGATTTACGGATCTTCTAAACAAATCGGAATCTTATGAAATCTGCTTTGTTCCTGATAATGATTACAGAGGTTTCTTGAAAAGAAGGGTAGAAGGGTTAGAAGAAAAAGTAGCTGGTGGTGAATTTGTACTAGAAGATGGGACAGTTGTTGGGACACACGAAGGCTATCCATTTTATACTGTAGGCCAACGAAAAGGCTTGGGTATAGCTTTAGGTTTTCCAGCCTATGTGGTAGAAATTAATAAAGAAAAGAATCAGGTAGTTCTGGGGACTTTTGATGAATTGTCAAGAGATGGTATGTATGTGAATCAATTGATCCTTGGTAAATACAGTAGTCTGGACGAGCGTATGGACACCGTTACCAAAGTTCGATATAATGATTCCGGCAATCCAGCCGTTATAGAGCAAGTGGGAGATACTATGAAAGTGTTTTTTGGAAATGGAGTTTCTGCTATTGCCCCAGGCCAGGCGGCTGTTTTCTATGAAGGAAACGATGTAATTGGCGGCGGATGGATCAGCAAGAGCTTTAACCAAATCAATCAGCGTGCGGTATAGTTTGTTTCTTTTTTTTGCATCGTTTTTAATCAGCTGCTCCGAGTCTGAGGTGGCATGGGATACCGATAGACTGGGGTTGCATTATTTTCCCTTAGAAGTTGGAGATTACAGAATTTATGATGTAGAAGAGAGTATTTACTCTGTCTTGGGAGTTACAACGGAAAACTATGAACTCAAAGAATATGTGGCCGACTCTGGTTTAAATGCTAGCAATAATTTGCAATACATCATTCATCGTTCTACGAGATTAAATGATGCAGAACAATGGCAATTAGATTCTATTTGGACAGCTCAAAAGTCCACCAGTATTGCAGTACTTACTGAAAACAATGTACCTTTTGTGAAAATGAGTTTTCCGATCGAACATCAGATTGAATGGAATGGTAACAGTTTGAATAGCTTGACTGATGAGACCTATTGGTACAATACTCAATTGCCAGATACTACATTGTTAGATTCTTTGTATCAAGACATTGTGCAAGTGGTTCAAAATGATAGAGGAGAAGATTTTTTAGGATTAGAGAATCGTTCTGAAATTTTTGCACCAAATGTAGGGTTGATTATCAAAGAAAGCGTTATTCTTAAATATTGTCAGGTAGAGTGCAGTACAGAGAAAGAAATTCAGTCAGGAAGAGCGCTGACAATGACACTGAAATCGTATGGGAAAGAATAAAGTATTTTTAATTTATTTAGTGCTTTGTGTTTCAACACAAATGGCTGTAGCTCAGTCTGATAGATACGTCGTTTATTTTACGGACAAAGCGAATTCCAGCTATAGCATTGATAACCCAGCGGCCTATTTGTCTGCAAAGGCAATTGAAAGAAGAGAGGATCAATCCATAGCTATCAGTTCTGAGGACTTGCCTGTAAATAGCAGTTATATAAATGCCGTTAAAAATACAGGAGCAGAAACTTATTTCACCTCGAGATGGATGAATGCGGTGCTGGTTGAGGCCACTACAGAAGAAATAGAAGCCATAGAGGCACTAGATCAGGTGCTTAAAACAGAATATGCAGCGCCGGGTCAGAAATTAAATGGCACGCCAGATCCTGTGAATAACATCAGATTAGATGAGGAACCATCAAATGTAGCCAACATAAATTCAGACAAACAAATATCCATGTTGGGAGCTAACCTGATGCATGATGATGGCATGACTGGAAAGGATGTTTGGATTGCAGTTTTCGATGATGGATTCTTGGATGCCAATAAATCAAGTGTATTTGCTCATACGTTTGAGAATCAAAAGTTGAATGATGTTTTTGATTTCACTACAGGAGGTCAGGATGTCTTTCAATACGATGATCATGGTACGGGGACCTGGAGTTGTCTAGGTGCAAGCTGGAGTTCCACATTTGTAGGAACTGGATACGATGCAAACATCAGTTTATATATTACAGAAGATGTTAGTTCTGAGTATAGGATAGAAGAGTACAACTGGTTGTTTGCAGCAGAAAGAGCAGATAGCGCAGGGGTTGATATCATTACCTCTTCCTTAGGATATAGTGATTTTGATGACGCCTCGATGGACTATACGGTTGAGGATTTAGATGGTAATACATCAGTCATTTCCAAGGCAGCTGCAATGGCCATCGAGCGTGGTATATTAGTAGTGACTAGTGCAGGAAATTCTGGCAACAGTTCTACATGGCCTTATATTTCAATGCCAGCAGATGTTGAAAATATCATCTCTGTAGGTGCGCTGGATGAAGAGTATAATCTCGTTTCGTTTAGTTCAGTTGGGCCAACGGCTGATAATCGAATTAAACCAGAAGTAGTGGCGATGGGATACCAAACGACCGTTCTTGGTGGGGGCAATACTATGGTGAAGAAGAATGGGACAAGCTTTGCAGCTCCGCTGATTGCTGGTTTTGCTGCGGGGTTATGGCAGAAATTCCCAACATTGACTAATTTGGAATTAAGAGATTTGATCTTAACCGCTTCAGATAATTTTGCTTCGCCTGATAACAAAGTGGGATATGGTTTACCTAATTATAATAGTGCGATAGGAGAAGAGCCCCTTGCTGTCACAAAGTATAGTGAGGACGCGTTGACCGTTTATCCTAACCCTGCTACAGGAGATCATATCAATATAAGAATTGAAAAGGGTAGTGTCCCTATGCCTTTGAAGCTTAAGCTTTATTCCCAATCTGGAAAGTTGCTAAATGAGAAAACCATAAAAAGAACGAGAAAAGGACAGATCACAGAATTGAATTTTAATCAAAGTGGGCAAGGCATTTATTTTCTTCAAATAGAAAGTGAGTCCTATTTCAAAAATGTTAAAATATTGCGCTACTGATTCTTAGGGCGATGTATATATTGCATCCAATTTGCAGCAAACCATACATGGCCAACTATTTGAAACATATCTTCTTACCATTTTTAGTTATTTCAATCTTAAACTGTGAAGGATTATTTGCTCAAAAAACCACATTTATTCAAGGGCAAGTAGCAGACTCGCTTGATCAACCGATCAGTGACGTTTTTATCTTATTACTTCCAGATTCCACATCCTCTCTTACAAATGCAAAAGGAGAGTTCAAAGTGAAGTATTCTGGTGCAGACTCAGCCCAACTTGTTCTTTCTCATCTACAATATCAGACTAAGATTATAGCGCTAGCCAATGAGAAGTTTTTAAAGGTCAAGATGACAGAAAATACTCAGTTGCTGTCTGGCGTAGATATCAGCGATAGAAGGTTTGATGAAGCTCAAGAAATTGGAAATATAGAGATTAGTGCCAAAAATGCATACACATTACCTTCAGCAACAGGTGACTTCAGCAAGATATTGGCCACTTTGCCTGGCGTAACTAGTAATAACGAATTGGCTTCGGTATATTCAGTTAGAGGTGGGAATTATGATGAGAATTTAATCTATGTAAATGGTATTAAGATCTATCGCCCATTTTTAGTGAGTGCGGGTAGACAGGAAGGACTTGGTTTTATCAATACGGATATGGTTGGTATCGTACAGTTTTCTGCTGGGGGGTGGCAATCAAAATATGGAGATAAACTGTCTTCTGTGCTCAACGTTCAATACGAAGAACCTAAAACTAATGAAGCCACAATCAATTTAAGTCTGCTAGGAGGCAGTTTACACTATGGCGGCATCAATAAAAAAGGAGATTTGAATTACTCCTTTGGAGTGAGGCACAAGAATAGTAAGTATCTCTTAGGAACGCTGGAGACTAATGGCAACTACTTACCTAAATTCACTGATTTTCAGGGGTTTATTAATAAGCAATTTGGATCAAAGACAAAACTTGGTCTTTTGGTTTCTTCTGCTCATAATAACTATTTGACCCTTCCAGAATCACAAGAAACGGAATTTGGGACCATACAGGCTTCTTTCAGAATGTCAACCGCCTTCGAAGGACGCGAACAGTTGGATTATCATACAAATCAGGTGGGAATAGTTTTATCACATGCTTTTACAGAAGATATTATTTCTCGATTAACAGTGTCTGGAGTGCATTCTAGCGAAAGAGAAAATTATGAAGTTGAAGGCGCTTATCTTCTTTGTGATGTTAACAGAGAGCCCGGTTCTAATAGATTTAATGAATGTATCTCAATCAGAGGAATAGGAAGCAATTATTCATACGGTAGGAATAAATTGGAAGCCAAAATTCTGACCGTCGATCAAAAGAATGAAATCTATTTAGATAATGATGTGCTGGCCTTCGGCATGTCCTGGGATTATGAAAACTTAGATGATAAGCTGCAGGAATTTGCATTTACCGATTCGGCCGATTTTGCTAATGTCACCTACTCAGCGAATAATTCCATTGATCTCCAGTCTCATAAAATCGCTGGGTTCGCTCAGTACACACTAAACTCCGCAAATGCAGTTCACACGTTGAATTTTGGAACTCGGATTAACTACTGGACCTATAGCGAGCAGCTATTAGTCAGCCCCAGATTGCAATATGCTTACAAGTTGGGCGCTCATCAAAGGTCCACGTTGAGACTTTCTACAGGGCTTTACCAGCAACATCCCTTTTACAGAGAATTGAGAAATCGTGAAGGAGATATTAATCCTAATGTAAAAGCGCAATCATCTCTACATATTGTAGGAGGCATGGATCACCATTTCCTGGCCTGGGGCAGGCCGTTTAAGTTTACTACGGATTTGTACTACAAGTATTTGTGGGATGTGAATCCGTATGATGTAGACAATATTAAAATTAGATACTTTGCAACCAATCAGGCCACTGCCTATGCCTATGGGGCCGACTTCAGAGTCAACGGAGAGTTTATCGAAGGAACAGAGTCATGGTTTAGTTTGGGACTGCTTAAAACCATGGAGGATTTACAAGAAGGGGGAGGTTATATTAGACGTCCGAGTGATCAATTGGTCAATTTGGGAATTTTCTTTCAGGATCATTTACCCAATGATCCAAGTATGAAAGTAAGTGTTAACATGCTTTTTGGAAGTGGACTGCCATTTGGCCCACCTAGAAATGATACTTACAGAAATAGTTTTAGTGGCGACGAGTATTACAGGTTAGATCTGGGTTTTTCAAAAAGTTTTGAATTTGAAAATGATAAAACCTTGAGCCCGAACTCCTTATGGATAGGCTTAGAGGTGTTAAATGCCTTGGGAGCAGAAAATACAATATCTTACACATGGATTCAGGACGTCGTTGGAAATCAGTTTGCCGTACCCAATGCATTATCGGCAAGATTTTTGAATGTCCGGGTCATAGCTAAATTTTAAATTTTCAAACCATTTAGAAAACCATTGGTGAATAGGAAATATCTGAATAATTTCATGGGATATTTTCGTGTGGCAAATTCATTGGTGCATTTTCTAAAAAACAAATCATAACAAGATGAAAAGACTGACTCTAATTTTAACTGCTGTAGTATTAATGACCTCATGTTCAAGAACTGTAACACGAGTGAGTCCAGATCAACAAATTGACCTTAGTGGTAGATGGAATGATACGGATTCTAAGTTGGTAGCTGAAGAAATGATTAGAGATGTTCTAAGTAGGGCATGGATTTCTGATTTTAAAAGCAAAAATGATGATCGACCGGTTGTTATTGTCGGTATGATAGCCAACAAGAGCTCAGAGCATATTGAGGCAGAAACATTCATTAAAGATGTGGAAAGAGAGTTTATCAACTCCGGCACGGTAAGAGTGGTGCAAAACTCTGTGTTTAGAGAAAAACTGAGAGAGGAAAGAGCACAACAAGGAGACTTTGCTTCTGTAGAAACGCAAGCCAAATGGGGTAAAGAACTTGGTGCAGACTTTATGATGTTTGGGGTAATCACCTCTGTAACAGATGCTTATAAAAAGGAAAAAGTGGTAAACTACAAAGTAAACCTTGAATTGGCCAGCATCGAGTCTAGCGAAAAAGTTTGGATTGGAGATAAGGAGATTAAGAAATTCATCAAGAACTAAGTCCAACATTCCTTAAACTTCTCTAAAGTTGATAATGAGGCGATTTTATCAAGTACTACCGCTTTGCTTTTTGCTGAGCTGCGCGACCTACTATCAAATGAACTTGGTTTTTAATCAAGAATTTGAAAGTGGTGATATGGAGGCAGCGGAAAAAACGCTAGAGGCAAACCCTAAGGCGGCAAGCAGTAAGGAGAAGTTTCTTTATTTTCTAAATAGAGGTACGATAGCAGCCATGCTGAATAAGCCAGAAGAGAGTAACATCTACTTTGAAAAAGCATTTATTTATGGCGAAGATTATCGTACCAATTATTTCAATGAAGCTGGCGCCTACGTTATCAACCCGACAGTTATAGAATACAAAGGCGAAGACCATGAGCATTTGTTGTTGTTGTATTACAAAGCGCTTAATTATATCAAACTGGGAGATCGGGAGTCTGCCTTGGTGGAATGTCGAAGATTAAATAATCGCCTACTAAAGCTGAATGACAAGTACAAAAGCGATTCGAAATATAAGCGTGATGCTTTCATTCATAACCTAATGGGGCTGATTTATGATGCGGATCGGGATTATAACAATGCCTTCATTGCATACAGAAATTCCTATAACATTTACAAAGAAGATTACATAAGAATGTTCGGTGTTCAACCGCCCAGTCAGTTGAAGCAAGACCTCATGCGAACCGCTTATTTAATGGGATTCCAGACAGAGTTAGCGCAATACGAAAGGGAATTCCAAACCAGGTACGAACCTGACAATCAAGAAGGGGGAGATTTGATATTTCTCTGGAACAATGGACTCGGACCGGTTAAAGATGAGTTTTCAATCAACTTTACGGTGGTACATGGTGAAGCGGGGATGATCACATTTGTAAATGAAGAACGAGGTTATAACTTTTCATTCCCAATTGAGCAAAAAGAGGACGATGAAGAAGGGGCAGATCTATCTGATTTGGAGTTTTATCGGGTAGCCATTCCTAAGTACAATGAGAGACCTCCAATTTTCAAACAAGGTACTTTAACTGTTGATGGAAGAACTTACAGTCTTGAAGCAGCAGAGGATATCAACAAGATTGCTTTTTATTCACTAGACCAAAGAATGGGGCTAGAGTTGAGTAAATCCTTGCTACGACTGGCGTTGAAAAAGCTTGCCGAAAAAGAATTGAGAGAAGAAAGCGAAGGCTGGGGTGCCGTATTAGGCGCTTTCAATGCCTATACGGAAAAAGCAGATACTCGAAACTGGCAAACCATTCCTCATACGATTTACTATACTCGAGCACATTTGCCTGTAGGAGTGAGCCAAGCCACACTGAATGTAAACAGCGGAAGAGAAATAGCTCAATCGCATGAGTTCACCTTTCACATTCAGAATGGCCAAACTATTTTCCATTCTTTCTATTCATTAGAGAGCGTTCCTCAAAGGCGCCTGAATCAGTATTAACTAATTTTCTGCTTTACGGCTTCAACTATTTTCTTTGAGTTTCCGATAAATATTTCATCGTTAATAATAAAAACTGGTCGCTTGAGGAAAGTGTATTCTTCGATGATTAGGCGTTTGTAATCGGCCTCAGTCAAGTTTTGGTTAGCTAAACCCATTGATTTGTATTTCATCGCTCTGCGACTAAATAAGGATTCATAGCTACCACTTAACGCTTTCATTTCATCTACTTGATCAGCAGTCATGGCTTGTGTTTTGATATCCTGCATTTCAAAATTGGATGGTGTGATGTCAAGTTCCTTAATAATTCTGATGCAGGTGCTGCAGGTAGCCAAATAGTATATTTTTCTCATGTATTAGACAATATATTTTTGATGCTAAGATAATTACAATTGACAATCCACTGGATTAATCCTTGTTTTACTTGACATATTGAGCCAATGGGTATTTATTCGTGGTTAGTTTAACTGTTAACTATTAATTATTAGATAAAAATGAAAAGTGTGAAGTTGAAAAATAGCCTATTGGTATTTGGTTTGTTAATCGCCTGTTTAGTGGTTTGTCCTAAGACAATGGCGCAGGATACAGAAGTAACAAATGAAGAATTAACTCAATACGCGCAAGTAACGGCGAAAATTGATTCCTTAAAAGGAGACATGAAAGCCAAAATTAGCGAGGCTGTAAAAAGCAACGAATTGATGGAAGGCGGTAAGTTATATAACCAGCTCAACAAAGCTAAAGGTGATGAAGCTAAATTGGCTGAAATTGGTGCATCAGAAGAACAATTAGCTGCTTATGCTCAAATTCAAGAGGATATCACTGCATTTAAAGCAGAATTCAAAACGCAATATACTGCGGTGGTGAAAGATGAAATCGGCGCAGGCACGTACAACAAAGTTAAGAAAGCATTGAAGGCTGATGCAGCTGTAAAATCTCAATATGATGAAATTGTAGCATCATTAACTACCGAATCTGAGGAAACAGAAGGAGAAGAATAAAAATATATATATTCTATATAAGAGGCGAGCTCATTGAGTTCGCCTTTTTTGTTTAGGAGTTTTTCTAATTCGACAATACGTGGTAAATTTCTAGAGTAACAAAATGCTTGGGAATGTTTACTGAATATGAAATTGAGACTCTTATAGAAAACGAGGTCATCCAAAAGGCCACGTTTGAGCTAAAGAAAGAGTTTATTAAAAATGAAGCACCTTATCTCGAAATCACCGATCAAGATTTTTTCTCTCTAATTGTCATGGCTCCTACAGTGGGAGTGGCCCTGGCCAATGGCAGCGTTAGTTTGTGGGAAGAAATGGCTCTCAATAAAAAGGCAAGAAAGCTATCAAAAGGAGGTTATTTTATGAAAAAGGACCCGGTTGTTTTTGGACTCAAGTATTTGATTAAGCAATACGACAACTGGGAAGGTGAGTTTCTTAAAATCATTAGGCTCACCATGGAACAAGCGTTTGATGTCAGTAACCTGGAGAAAGATTTTGATTCTAACAAAACGGTAACTGAATCAGAGTACAGAGATGAAGTCTTGAAAGCACCGTATATTTTTATTCGGTTTCTTTCCTCATTTTTTCTGGACGATGATGAAGACATCATCAGCCCGAGAAAAATTTCTAAAGTTGATTTCGGTCGAGTACAGTCTATTGGAGAGAAATTGGGCTTGCATAAAATTCCTCTGTTTCATTACTTCTGTAGTACGTTTATTGTGAAATAAATGAAAGGAAGATATTACCAAAATTTATTTCCTTTCTCGTCGTTATTTCATCAATTTGTGTAAAATTTCTAAATCTTGATTTTTAAATTAAAATTCCCTCAAATTTTATTGGGGCTGGTCGCTCTTTATTCACTCTCGCAATGTGGTGATAGTTCAGATTCTACTGATTTGGGTCAGGCTGCCTTAGACCAAGCTGCGATCGAAGCGTACATAGCCGACAATGATTCTAACGCTGTAGCTCATGAATCAGGAATATACTATTCTATATTGGATACAGTTCCAACGGGTGCAGCAGCAAATGGGGCGATTTTGAGTGTCTATTATTCTGCCAAAGTAATGAATGGCAATGCTTATGATATTAATAGCCGATCAGATGGCGATGATTCTGTGAAGCTTAAACAAGGAGTAGACGCAGTGTTCCCAGTTGGATTAGATATTGGACTAGGTCTAATGAGAGAAGGTGAAACCTTCCGTTTTTATATACCATCCACTTTAGGCTATCAGGACTATTCTTTTAGTTCTTTAATTCCAGAAAATTCCATTTTAGAAATCGAAATAGAGGTAGCGGCAGTTCAAAATGAAGGAGATATTATTGCAGCGGAACTGGCAGCTATCGATGCATACATTATTAGTGAGAACTTAAACGATACCATTGCTCATCCTAAGGATTCTGTTGAATATCTCGCTGCTCAGCAGATTTATTATAAGCGGTTGTCTCAAGGAACAGAAAACGATACGTTGAGAAACAACGATATTTCAACCATCAGTTATGTCGGAAGAACTTTGGCTGGAGAGGAATTCGATCGAAGATCAAATGCTGCGCCACTGACTTATACATTTGGAACCAACACGATCATTGCGGGGCTGGACGAAGGCATATCTGAAATGGAAAGGGGAGAAAGCGCACTAATTATCTTACCTTCGCACAAGGCATACGGAGAGAGTGTTTTTGTGGTCCCTTCGTATAGAAAACAAGATTTTGTAGACTTAGAAATTATTCCTTTGTATGCTGCTAAAGTAGCACCATATGAAATTGTGTTATTTGAAACCAGCCTATTAAATAATCCTTAACAAACGATCAACAGGTAATTGAAATTTAGACTGCTATTATATCTGGTAATATGTTCTGTCACCGTACAGGCGCAGGAGTATCCAATAGATCCTGATGATATTTATAGGTCACCCGTTAGAGCCGTTCTCAATCAATTTTCTATAACGGTCACCACAGGATATAACTCTACCAAGTACAGCCATGATCTAAGTGGTTTTTGGTATTTACAATCGGCAACAGAGCAGTTTATTTCACCCAACACTGGCGAGCCTTTGGGAACAGAGTTCGACGTCTACAACAATTGGTTTAATAACCCGGCATTATCGCAGGCTGTGGTGCTTATTGATACTTTTGACGTGCCTTATCCACCTATTGCCAATCCGGTCAACAATCCGTTGCTACTTAGGGATTTACAAGCCTACAATGCAGATTCGCTGGGTTTGGGGTTTGAAGGTAAAAGTTGGGGTATTCCAATCAATCTTGGTGTAAGGTACAATTACAAGGAGTTTAGAGTAGGACTTGGGTTAGGTTTAGAGTTTCACACGGTCAAATCTTTGAGTCCAACCGTTGATGGTTTAAACATCAGAAATTACGAGCCCGATTTTAAGAAGGCGGTGTTTTTCAGTTATTACTTAAACCTTGGTTATAGATTCTATGATTTCTGGGATTGGTCATTTGCGGGTGAAATTGAAATAGGAAAGCAGAACATGGGTAAGAAGTTCAATAAAGGTTTAATGAATCAAGGGGTGTTTTTCAACTTAGGCGTTTCCATAGAGAAAAATTTATCAGAATACTTCAGGGTCGTCATTAAGCCATCTTATGACTTTAAAAATTACACCATGAGCGTGCCTGAAACTGGATTGAGTGTACAGCATAAAAACCCTACATTCAAAGTTAATTTTGGTGTGAGTATCACTATTCCTGAGATCAGAAGGTCTCCGATGAAAAGTGATCATGTCCAGCTCAAACACTTGTATACAGACCCTCAAACTGGACGTGTAGAAGAGGTGAGGGGACAGCCTATTTGGAAAAAGCAAAACCCAAAAGTTGGAGAAAATCATCGGAAACTATGGCGGTATAGATTCAAAAATAGGAAGAAATTAAACCCGTATTGATCGATGGTTTAGTCATGGATTTTTTCCTCTCTTTTTGACCTAAAAAATAGTTTAATTCTTTCGCTGATATTGTTGGTTCAGATAGTGAATTTTAGGTAATATTTTAGTTAAATTGCGCACTTAATTTTGCTTGTCATTATTTAAAATTTTATGGCTGAAGACAACGAAAACCTACCTTTAGGCGATCAGAATATAATACCTATCAATATTGAAGATGAAATGCGTGGCGCATACATTGATTATTCAATGTCAGTCATCATTTCGAGAGCATTACCAGACGTACGAGACGGATTAAAACCTGTGCACAGAAGAGTGCTTTATGGTATGCTGGATTTAGGTGTTTTACACAACAGAGCTTATAAGAAGTCTGCAAGAATTGTCGGGGAAGTGCTCGGTAAGTATCACCCACATGGTGACTCTTCAGTTTATGACACCATGGTGCGTATGGCTCAGGAATGGTCCTTGCGATATCCATTGGTGGATGGTCAAGGTAACTTTGGTTCTGTTGATGGTGATTCACCAGCAGCCATGCGTTATACGGAGGCCAGGTTGAAAAGAATGGCAGAAGAGCTTCTGCACGACATTAACAAGGAGACCGTTGATTTTCAGCCCAACTTTGATGACTCCCTGAAAGAACCTCAGGTGTTGCCTGGTAAGTTCCCTAACCTATTGGTCAATGGTACGTCTGGTATCGCCGTTGGTATGGCGACCAATATGGCTCCGCACAACTTGACAGAAGTGGTCAACGGAACCATCGCCTACATCGACAACAATGATATCGAGATTCCGGAGTTGATGCAGCACATTACGGCTCCTGATTTCCCGACTGGAGCTACAATTTACGGCTATCAGGGCGTTCGTTCAGCTTATGAGACAGGTAGAGGTCGAGTAGTGCTAAGAGCAAAGGCCGAATTTGAAACGCTAAAATCTGGTAAAGAGCAGATCATTATATCTGAAATTCCATATCAGGTAAACAAAGCCAGCATGATCGAAAAGACGGCTGCTTTGATTAACGATAAGAAATTAGAAGGTATATCAGACATCAGAGATGAGTCGGATAGAGACGGAATGCGTATTGTGTATGACATCAAAAAAGATGCGATACCAAACATCGTTCTAAACAACCTTTATAAATACACCCAACTTCAATCTTCTTTCGGGGTAAATAATGTGGCGCTGGTGAAAGGTCGACCACAAACTTTGAACCTCAAAGATTTGATCAAGTACTTCGTAGAACACAGACACGAAGTAGTGATCAGAAGAACTCAATATGAGTTGACTGAAGCGGAGAAAAGAGCCCATATTCTAGAAGGCTATTTGATTGCCCTGGATAATCTTGATGAGGTGATCAATCTTATTAGAGCATCCAGAGATCCTGAAATCGCTAAAGCTGGTTTGATGGAGAAGTTTGGTTTGAGCGAGATTCAAGCCAAGGCAATTCTTGAAATGAGGCTTCAGAGACTTACAGGTCTTGAAAGAGAAAAAATCCAGAAGGAATACGATGAGATCATGAAGTTGATCGATCACTTGAAGGCCATTCTTGAAAGTGAAGAGATGCGTATGGATATCATCAAAGAAGAACTTACTGAACTAAGAGAAAAGTACGGTGATGAACGTCGTTCGGAAATTGAGCATGCGGCCGATGATTTCACTGCAGAAGATATGATTCCGGATGAAGAAATGGTCATTACCATTTCTCATGAAGGGTATATTAAAAGAACACCTCTAACTGAGTACAGAACGCAGGGTAGAGGTGGAGTAGGATCACGGGGTGCTTCCACCAAAACTGATGATTTTACTGAGCACTTGTTTGTCGCTTCTACGCACAATTACTTATTGATTTTCACTGAGTTAGGTAAAGTCTTCTGGAAAAAGGTTTGGGAGATTCCTGAAGGACAGAAAGCAACTAAAGGACGTGCGATCCAGAATTTGATCAATATTGAAAGTGAAGATTCAATCAGAGCGGTAATCAACGTGGATACGCTATCAGATGAAGACTATATCAATAATAACTTCATCGTGATGTGTACGAAACAAGGAGTAATTAAGAAGACTTCACTTGAAGCCTATTCAAGACCTCGTCAAAATGGTATCAATGCGATTACCATTCACGAAGGAGACGAATTACTAAATGTGAATCTGACTAATGGAAGCAATCATATCATCATTGCTAAAAAGTCAGGTAAAGCGATTCATTTCAACGAGCAAGATGTTCGTCCAATGGGAAGAACAGCAGCTGGTGTTAGAGCAGTCAGATTAGAAGGAGACGATGATCATGTGATTGGCATGGTTTGCGTGGCTCGAGAAGAAGCTAATCTTCTAGTGGTGACTGAGAAAGGATATGGCAAACGATCTGAGATCGACGCCTATCGAATCACTAAGCGTGGTGGTAAGGGAGTGAAGGCCATGAACATCACTGAAAAAACTGGCGCGCTTGTTGCAATCAAGGAAGTGGTTGATACCGATGACCTGATGATCATCAATAAATCCGGTATTACTATTCGATTGGCTGTGGCAGATCTTCGAGTAATGGGAAGAGCCACTCAGGGTGTTAGACTCATTAAATTGGGAGATAAAGATGAGATTTCATCTGTCGAGAAAATTGAAAAGATAGAAGGTGACGAACCTGAGGTGGATAACCAAGAAGGAGAGACTCCGACAGAAGATAATAAAGACAAAGAGTAAATTAAACCAGATAGTAGGGTTATGAAAGCCCTAGTTAAACATTAAAATTATGAATACAAGTAAACTATTCGTGTTGACGCTTGCCCTATTAATGAGTGTAGCATCTTTCGCTCAGAAAGGGTCTGTAACGAAGGCCGATGCGTATTTAGCTAAAAATGAGTTTGAAAACGCGAAAGCCGAGATAGATGTGGCTATTACTATTGAAAAAAATGCCCTAAAATCTAAAACTTGGTTTGTGAGAGGTAAAATCTATCAAGCCATAGCAACTAGTACTGATGAAGCGGTATCTTCTCTTGATGCAGATGCTTTAGATAAGTCAGTTGAAGCTTACAACAAGGTATTGGAAATGGACAAAGAGACAAGTCCTAATAACCTGATCTCAAATACGAACCTTGATGCGATGTGGGGTAACTACATCAATATCGGTGGTACTGTGTATGGAGAAGAAAAGTATGGAGAAGCACTGGCTGCTTTCGAAAAGGCACTAAAAGTTAAGCCAACAGATTCAGTGACTTTATTGTACGCGGGAGTTGCTGCACAGCAGTCTGGAGACAATGACAAGACTTTGGATTACTATTATCAAATGGTAGATGCTAATATTGCCAATGGCGATGTAATATCTACTTTGATTTATCTAGAAAGAACTTACAAAGAAGACAACGAAAAAGCGTTGGACTTGGTAAGAAAAGCAAAAGAACTTTATCCTACTGAATCAAAATTTGGTCAGGAAGAAATCAGCTTGCTTTTGACTATGGATAAGGTAGACGAAGCTAGAACTAAACTTGAGGCTGCTATAGAAGAAGATCCTACTAACGTTAATTTACACTTGAACCTTGGTGTACTTTATGATAACCTGGGTAGCGCAAAATTAGAAGCAGGTGAAAAGGAAGTAGCTAGAGAAAACTATAACAAGGCTAAGGAAGCATACCTAAATGCGATTAAAGTTGATGGTGATAACTATGTAGCTAATTTTAACACAGGTGTAATCTATGTGAATCTGGCCAAAGAATACTACGACGAAGTTCGTGATATGAACTTGAAGGATTACGATAAATATGGTCCTGCTAAATTGGCTAAAGCTGACAAAATTTTGAAGGAAGGTCTACCATACATGGAAAAAGCGACAACTATTCAGCCTGATGATATTGCAGGTTTGAAGGCGCTTCAGCAAATGTATACACAATTGAAAATGATGGATAAGGCTGAGGCTATTTTGGATAAAGTAGACGCCTTGGAAGCAGGTCAATAAAAGACAATCGAAGTCTTTGACTTCAAAGCCGAGTAACCAGAACAAGCATATTTCGTATGTTTGGAAATGGTTTCTCGGTTTTTTTATGTCCTTTCCCTGACGTTAATCTCGTTACAGAGTTTTGCTCAGACCGAACACATTAGAAAGAGTATTTACTTTCCTGGTGGCCAATACTATATTACACCCTACCAGATTCAAGAACTCCGCCACTTTTTAGACTCGATTCCAGATCTCAATCATTTTAATATTACCATTCATAGCCATACAGATAATATTGGCGGAGCTGCATACAATCAGTGGCTCTCTGAAATGAGAAGTGCTACTACCGTCCACGAGCTTGTTGACAACAATGGCATTCGAATAGAATCTATAGAACAAAAAGATTTTGGACAATTCAATCCAATCTATGACAACAGCACTTCTCAAGGGCGGCAGATGAACAGGAGAGTAGATATTATCTTTTGGCCTATTTCCCTTTAATGAATGGGGCTGTCAGGCTACAATACAGAATTTTGAATTTTCATTTTTCAGCTGAAAGCTTGTTAGAGAATTAATTTATAGAGCTCATAAACCTGTAATGATTACTCAGGAAATTGTGAGAAGATTTATGCACTTGATGGAAAGTGGATTTGATACTGATGAGGTCTCATTGATTAAAAAGAGATTATAATAATCAGGTCTGCTGACTTCCGATTCTATTTTTCCCCCAACATTCTTTACTTTAACCGAGTATTAACCATTAAGACATTTGTGCAGAATGACACAGGTGACTTTGATGTACAAAAAACTTAGCATATGAAATGGACTTATTCGATTGAACAAAAGGTAAAAGCGGCCTCTTCCCTGGCCATTGTTTTCCTACTGGTCCTGGCTACCAATTTGTTAGATAGAAATCATTTTTCTGAGTTGCAGGAGTCCTTTTCATCTGTTTATAAGGATCGTCTGCTGGTAGAGAATTATATTTTCAAACTTTCTGGACTTGTCCATCAGAAACATATGCTTTTGCACTCCAGTGAAGAAAATATAATGAGTTCGAACGATCAACTAAAGATTAACCAGAAGATAGATGCGCTGCTCGTTGAATACGAAAAAACCAAATACACGGCAAAAGAAACCCGGCTGTTTCAAGAGTTCAAAACTAAACTCCTTGATGTTCGCGAATTGGAGAGTCAATTTCAAAAGGATAGTAATTCGATAACACTACGAGGTGAAATTGAAAAGAAGCACCTTCAACTTATTACCTTGCTTGAGGGCTTATCCAATATCCAAATGGAAGAAGGAGAAAGGCTCATCAATCAATCGAATGATGTTATCAAAACCAGTCATTCTATTTCCAGGATAGAAATCATTATCCTCATCTGCATGGGTATCTTTGCCCAAGCCTTGATATTGGCATCCAAAACATTGAAACCAAAAAAGCCTCAAAATTTTAATCTGAATTAAGAATAAAAGGGGGCATTCTGTAAAGTTGGTAGGGAAATTTAATATAATCAAAAATGCATCTTGACTTGATTGAATGTGACCTGTGAACAGAGGTTAAAACTAATGTTTCTCAACGATGTTTTCGCCTCGCCGGCTAGGCCTTACTTTCTTTCTTGAAAAAGAAAGTAATCAAAGAATTCAAGGCTGTTATTCATTTCTTAACGCCTTTTTCAACATGAAATCAGAATCAAAAAGAAACTCGTCCATTCTAGTGATCGTAAATATTTTTATTCATTCTAGGACTCAAACAGTCCTTTTGATTTTATCTGATTTCATGTTGAAAAAATCTAAAATGAATAAATGCCAGTAATAAAAAAATCACATGCCCCTATAAAAGTGAAGCATATTGTTCTTTAATGCGCTTGTTCTTGCTGTCGGATAGACTGGAGTAGAAAGGCCCAATGATAAGCAACGCCCATTAGTACAGCGATGTGGAATAATTCATGAGGACCAAAATAACCGGGTACGATGGAAGGGTATTTGAACATATCGATGACAGCACCAATGATATAAGCCAAACCGCCATAAACCACATATTTAATGGATAGCAATCCTCTCATTTTCAATATACCAATCACCGAAATGAGCCCTAAACAGCCAAATGAAATGAAAACTATGTGGGTTAGGAAATCAGGTAACTCGTTGAAATAGATGGAGCCAAAAGTAATGCCCAATAGCGCAATAACAGAAGCCAGGATAATAATAATCCATTTGAGCATGCCTTTGAATAAAATCATGTGAATAGAAATCAAACTTCCGGCAATCATTAAAAAAATGCCAGCATGATCAATGATTCTTAAGATATATCTGGCATCTAAATCTCTGGAGACCAAATGATAAACACCACTCATCGACAATAAAAACAAACTAGAGAAGCCGTAAATGATTACGGGCCAGGGACGTTTCCTGCCAATACCATCTTTTTTGAAAAGGTAATACAGTAGTATACACACCGCTATAGCGCCAATCAAATGACTCCACGAGTCAATCGGATCTTCAAAACCATACAATGCACGCGTTTCCATTTGTGATTAATTTATTCGAGTATGTATCATAAAGCATACCAAAGGCGAAAATTTCATGTTATCAATGGCCTATCTTCCCTGGCAGTCCAACCTAAACGTCTTTTAATAATTTAAGTTTTTCCTTTTTAAAATGCCATTTCATTCGATGAACACCGCCAATACCCATGACCAGTAAGCATTTTTGCTATAGAGGAATTTTGATACACTCATTGAAACCATTAGCATTGTATTCTATCTATGACCGAACAATTAGCTGAAATCATTCTCAAGGCTACTCAGGCCAAGTCCATTATCAATACCAGTCTCATTCAGGAACTTTGGAGTGGCTATGGTCAGATCTTGCGGTGCGAACTGGAAGAAGGTTTAAGCCCGTCGGTTATTGTAAAACATGTACAGCCACCCAATCAGAGTCATCATCCCAGAGGTTGGAATACGAACCTTTCGCATGAGCGAAAACTGAAATCCTATCAGGTAGAAATCAATTGGTACAATGATTTGGCGCATCGCTGTGATGATTACTGTCGAGTTCCAGATACCATTCACCTTCAGGACCGTCAGGGTGAAATGCTGATGATCATGGAAGACTTGAATGCAGCGGGATTTCCTATCAGAAAATCAGAGGTATCGATACCTGAGATCAAAGCCTGTCTGAGTTGGTTAGCGCATTTCCATGCCAAATTCATGGGAGTGAAGGGAGATGGGCTCTGGCCAGTGGGAACCTATTGGCATCTTGATACCAGGCCCGATGAATTGGAAGCCATGCAGAACAAAAAACTAAAGGCTGCAGCACGTGAAATTGACAAGACTTTGACCGGTGCCAAATACCAAACTTTAGTACATGGTGATGCGAAATTGGCCAACTTTTGTTTTTCAGAAAAAGGTCAAAAAGTAGCGGCTGTAGACTTCCAATATATTGGCCAAGGATCCGGGATGAAAGACGTCGCTTACTTCTTAAGCAGTTGCTTGCATGAAGAGAACTTAAGTGTCTGTGAGACAGAGCTTTTAAGATTCTATTTTGAAACTTTAAAAAAGGCTTTAGTACTATATGATCAACTGGTTGATTTTGAGGAAATTCAGCAGGAGTGGAGCAAGCTTTACGACTATGCCTGGACCGACTTTTATCGCTTCCTCGATGGCTGGAGTCCTGGACATTGGAAGATGCACGATTACAGTGAAAACATTAAAAACAAAGTACTGAAACAGCTGTCTTGAAATTGAGTACAAACGATATCCAATCACTGGCTCAAGTGGCGCAAAAAGCGACACATATAGCAGCAGCATATATTCAGTCGCAAGTAAAAGAGACACATCATATTGAGCTAAAAGATGGGATAAAAAACCTGGCCACTCAGGTGGTCACGGCGATTGACCTGGAAAGTCAAAGGCTGATCCTGGAGGAGTTGAAGCCAAGCCTAACAACCTATGATTTAGGTTTACTCACCGAGGAGCTTCCAGACGATGGTTCGCGATTAGGTAAAGATTATTTCTGGTGTATCGATCCATTGGATGGTACTTTGCCTTTTACAGAACAGGAACCTGGCTATGCGGTATCTATCGCATTAATAAATCAGGCTGGCGATCCAATTATAGGCGCCATAGCAGATCCGTATCAGAAGGAGTATTGGTTAGGAATCAAAGGGAGTGGGGTTTTAAAAAATGACGAGCCCTATGAGTTTGAGCAAAAGACTAAAACACTGGTTTGTCAGTTGGACAGAAGCTTTTTAACATCAGCAAGTTATGAGCCCACTGTTGATGCCTTACAATCACTCTGTCGATCACAAGGATATGAAGAAATGGCAATAAGCACAGGCAAAGGCGCTGTAATGAACGTTATGAGCTTACTGACTGAAGGATCAGGATGTTATGTTAAATGGCCGAAAACTGACCGGGGTGGCGGGTGTATCTGGGACTATGCCGCGACAAGGCTTATATTTGAAGTGTTGGGTTTGCCTGTGAGTACTGCATCAGGAATGGATCTGCCATTAAACCAGAAGGAGGTTTATATGAACAATCATGGAGTGATATATTCAACTTCGCAGTCACTGCAACAAGAAATAATACGAATAGGCAAGCAATTGCATCAAGGAGCAAAATAGCATATGGAAGAGCAAGCAGAGCGACCAAACAATCACAGGCCCATACCCAAATTATTTTATGATGATCTCACAGGAGCTATGATGAGTAATTGTATATCGTGTGAACAGGATTTGCTCCATAATGACATGCCATATTTTATAGAAAAAGCCATCAAACCGCAGCTGGGCTATGAGGTGTATGCAACCATTTTTGAATATGCCATGTGTGTGCGCTGTATGCAGCAACACAAGAGTAAAATCTCCGCATCGTCTATGGCGAATATCAATAAGTATTTTCAGGAACAAATAGATCTCAGCCGTAGGCAGTACCTGGTGGCCAATGAATTGTTTGATGATTTGAATCTGTGGCTGGAGTATTGCGTGGCTACGGACAAGCATATCAAATCTATTGGTGAATGCCAGATCTATGCGCAATGCTTAGGCGATCAATTGGTGATGGGTGAATGTCCATACATGATCAGCGGGGAAGCGCTGGATGCTGTGGTGGGATTGTTATCCGCTGAAACGATAGACGGCTTCAACAAACTCAAAGACGAGCTGGTAGGGCCATCAGAATTTCAGGATTTACTCAAAGGTGGCCCAAGGGTGTTGTTGTAATTCGAATTCAATTCTAAATGAATAAATAGTATAAAACAGTAACAGGGGTCATTCTCCCTAAATTCAATTTAACATAATATAAATTATGTAACAGGTTACTACCAGTTACATAATTCGCGTTATTTTAAATATGCTTGAACGGTTTTGATATGAGATATATTGTCAATATAAAACGCTTAAATGATCAAAGGAAATTACAAATCCAAGTGTCGTTGATAATCCATGCTTTGACTTAAAGTTCTCACAACGAAAATCCCAGATTCCGATTGTAGATAAAAAATCATATGTGACTTGTATACAAATCGCTTAAGTGATGGGTAAAATTCAGAAGCATCTCTACCGATATTAGTATTTTCTGCTAATGTATTAAATAGATCATGTAACCCAATCATATATTCTTGTGATTGTATCAATCCGAATTTCTCAATTCCATATTCATATATTTCTGAAATATCCGCCTCACACTCGATAGAAAGCTTATAGGCGCCCATCCACTTTCATTTTAGCTTCAACCTTCTTCATGATATCAGGAATTGTACTTTCGCTAATACCGCTTTCAAGACCTTTTGCAATAGCCGATTTCAAATTAGAAAATTTTGTGTTTTTAGATTGATCTTGACGAACAAGGTGACGCAGATACTCACTATCATTTGTAAATTCACCAGAAGTTATTTGTGCCTTAATCCATTTATCCTGTTGATCAGTAAATGTTATTGTTTTTCTAACAGTTGCCATAACTATAATATTAAGCAGATAATCATACTATTGGTGTAATATTAATTCATATTGACTACATATACAATTACTATCATAAGTTATAAACAACCATTTGACCGCACACTTTCATTTTTCCACTCCCCTTTTGCCAGCTCAGGAAAAGCTGAAAGAGTCCTAGTTACTACCAGTAATGGTTATGGTTCGGTTTAGTTGCTCTTTTCATTTTCTTTTAATCTTAAGGTTAGACAGTTTCAACTTTTTCTAAGGCTTGCTCAAAAAGCATTACCTGGTGATCTAGCTTTGACGCTAATTCAGTATTGGTAATCCCGGCGTTTGAGAAGTTGTCATAAAATGAGGGCAATGAGAATTCAGCCACAATATCACCTTCCATGAATGGGAAAGAAGATTTAGCGGCAGAAAGCACGCTCACACCCCCACGTTCACCTGGGGAAGTCGCCATCAACAGGATGGGCTTTCCTTTCCATATTTTCATATCAATTCTGGAAAGCCAGTCGATTAGATTTTTAAAGACTGCAGTATATGTGCCGTTGTGTTCTGCTAGAGAAATCACCAATCCATCTGCTGATTCGATGAGATTGTTGAATTTATGTGCTCCCTCTGGTATTCCAAATTCCTCTTCTGAATCAATACTATATAAGGGCAGCATATAGTGGTATAGGTCAATGACATTAATGGAAGCATCAGCTACTTTACTAGCAGCATGAATGGCCAGTGCTTTATTGATAGATTTACTACTACTACTTGCCCCGAGTGCTATTATCTTTTTCATTTCTTATTTATTTAAAAGTTTTACTAATTGAGTGTCAATCGCATATTTTCCGCTGCCATTGATCAAGACTGCTACTGCAATGCCTATTACCAGTAGCGCATATTCATATCCTTCACCGGCTTGATTGCCGAACCAGTTCATGAAGAAGCCATGTTCTAAATGAG
This sequence comes from Reichenbachiella sp., assembly GCF_033344935.1. NCBI lineage: Bacteria > Pseudomonadati > Bacteroidota > Cytophagia > Cytophagales > Reichenbachiellaceae > Reichenbachiella > Reichenbachiella sp. The sequence continues at coordinate 2,787,297 of NZ_JAWPMM010000001.1, forward strand.
TGGTAAAAATGATGCCTATAAAAAGGCCTGCGACAGCCAGAGACCACAATCTGCTTGCGAATCCAATGAGCAAGGAAATTGATCCGAAGAACTCTATCATGATTACTGCCAAAGCAACAATCCACGGAAGATGCATTTGATTTGTAAAAGCATCCATGGTGCCTGTAAATCCATAGCCTCCAAATAGACCCAACATTTTTTGAGCCCCGTGAGGAAATAGAACTATTCCGAGTGTCAAGCGAGCGGCTAGCGCTCCCCAATTACTTTCTGTGATTAGAATTTTGTTCATCATCATATCATTGTTTATTTATTGTTTAGAAAAATTTTTCGAACGAATAGACCTGGTGATGTTCTGGTCAGCGGAGTATCACCATACTGATCAAAGTCCACAGCCAGTCCAAACTGTGTGGTTTGTATGTCGAATCCAGCTCTTAATTGCTGAAAGCTTCTGGTGGGATGGGAGAATTTATCCCAGCTAGTGAGCATTTGTGCGCTGAATAGCAGTTTCCAATTATTTTCTAATGGTCGAGTTATTTGTATCACCAAGAAAACCTCGCCATTGATAAACCCTGTATCGTCCGCGTGAGCGATGGTGGGAATAGCCGTTAACACAAAATGCGGTGATTGAAAGGCGTATAACATATATGGTGATGCCTAGTTCGGAGGAGAGGTAAAGGAGTGCTTTGTGACGGTTAGGAATTGATTTAATCGCTTTTTTCAATGAAGTAGGCCAACCCGCACAAACAATACATCCACCATTATATTATCTTGCAAAAGTTTTCAATAGCAGATCACTTATATGAGGCGTAAAATCCCAGAATCGACGCTACCGAAACTCAATCGGTCGCCAATGATTACTTCAGAAGGTTTACAAAAATTGAAGGAAGAACATGATCACTTGTGGCGCGTAGAGCGGCCAGATGTTACCAACAAAGTATCCTGGGCGGCAAGCTTGGGAGATCGTTCGGAGAATGCAGACTATCACTACAATAAAAAACGTCTTCGAGAAATTGATAGTCGCCTTCGATATTTGCGTAAGTGCATCGATGACTTCAAGGTGATCGAATACCACCCCAATCAAGAAGGAAAAGTGAATTTTGGTGCTTGGATTGAAGTTAAAAACGAAGCGAAAGGTTTTCAAAGACGTTTTCGTATTGTTGGTTACGAAGAGTTGAAAACTAATAAAGATTATATCTCCATGGACTCTCCTATGGCCAAAGCCCTTCTGGATAAAACTGTTGGAGATGAGGCTGTGGTTAAAACCAAAATGGGTGATTTTGTATGGGAGATTCTTAAAATTGAGTATCAGAAGTAGTATACTAAAATTGACCAGCGTATGGATAAATGACCAAATGAAAATACACATTCGGCTGTATTAGGTCAGTTCCACGCCAATTGTGACCTTTCTTGCCAGTACTGTTTAGGAGGAATGTTGAAGGTTTTTAAAAGTGCGACCTCTTTCTCACTCAAGGTGAAATCGTTCGCTTTTAGATTGTCCGAGATGTGCATTTTATCAGAAGCCCCACTCAAAACCACGAAAGGTGTGATGCTATCCATGCAGAATCGTAAGGCAATAGCATCTATCCCCACCTTGTACTTTTCGGCTAGGTGTGACAACTCACGGTACAGATCAGCGTAGTGTGGCAAATTAAGGTTTGGGAATATCCTCCCGTTAGCCAAAGCCTCTTTCACAACGACTCTTTTGTTCAATCCTGTGAGCGCTCTAATTATATCAAATAGACTTTGATCCAATACATTGTAGGTGACTTGAAACAGGTCAAAGAGTGGCCTGCCGTCTCGTTCAAATTCAATTGCTTTTTCGATAATCTCCTTTTGATTAGCACCGCTGGATGTCAGTCCTATCAGCAAGCCATTCTTGTTTTTCAATTCCCAAAGCCTATCCAAGGCATCCACATGCTCAAATATGCCAGACTCAAAAGTGGCAGAATGAATCTGATATCCCGACAGAAATGGGTGTAGTTTCTGTGATTGCTGCCATTGCTCGTTGAGCTTGTCTAGACTATGTTCTTTGACCTCATGTACCGTCGCCTCAGGATCGAAGTTGGCGACATAGGTGTAGCCCCATTTCGTGGCGATTTCGACATCTTGATACCTCTTTTCCGTGACCCAATCTAAGAGCAGTTGCTCGGCCATGCCATAGCTAGGTGCCGTATCAAAATAACGTATGCCCTGCGCATATGCTTCTTCTAAAATGGACGTGCCATGCGCCTTAAATATCTCCAATTCAAATGCCTTCTCTTCTTCTTGGCGTAGATTGATATACTGAGGTCGTCCTAGGGCAGCTGTTCCGAGTCCGATGAGTTGCAGCTTGTTTTTCATGTGTTATGTCAACTAAAGTTATCTAATTGTTCTTCCCAAGAATACGGCTTAAAGATAACTCTGAAGACTTGATTTATATAAGAGTTTTCAAGTGACCCTTATTATAAAAGCGAATCAAAGGCACCTTTTATAACGAGGTCGCCGTAGATCTTGTTGATCTTATTTTGACTAGCCTCCAAATTGGCTTTAGAGGTATGTACTGAGCCTCTACCTAAAATCAAATCATGTTCAAACTTCTTTGCTGAGCCCAACAAAAAGCTGGCACTATGATCAGTTGAAAATTCAACAGGTTGGCTTCCTTCTTCAAACACAATCAATTCACCAACAGACGCAGCTCGCTCGCCGCTCAATTGTCCTTCGTACACGATCATCCACATGATATCATGTGTGGCTGGTGGTACGTAGGTCCATTTCTCATGAGTCTTAAGGCTTACATCCAGATAGTTCATATCATTTGGAGGATCAATTTTGCTTTTGATTCCTTCATACTCCCCCAAAAGTACTTTGAACCGATCATTTCCAAATATTTCATCTGGAACAACATAAACACTTTTTGCATCAGCGGTCTCGAGCTTTGGAGGAAGAGAAATCCAAAGCTGAAACCCTAGTGTAGGTTGGTCTTTAAGTAGCATTCCCTTGTGCCAAGCTCCGGTACCAGCTTGTAAATACTCAATGTCCCCCGCCCTAAATGATACCTGATGGCCAGTGCTTTCCTCCAGATCGCTGCCTCCTGCGAGGTAATAGGTAAAAGTGGCTATGCCTGAGTGTGGGTGCCACCCAAAACCTGTGCCCTGGGGTGGTACACCATGTATATAATCCAGGAATACAAACGGCTTCATGTCATTTCCTAAACCTGAAGGACTGATAAGGTTCGTTATCATGCCGTGATGTCCCTGGCCTTTGGTTCTATATTTAATGGCTCTTTTCATAGTGTTAAAGTTTTTGATGGATGTCAGCTTCTTCTTGCTCTAATGAATGCTCGAATAAGCCTATTTTTTCATTCAGGATCGATGATAATTCTGAATTAGTAATTCCGGCATTTGAGAAGTTTTCATAAAATGATGGCAGGGAAAAATCTACAATGATATTTCCGCCCATATATGGGAAACCTGATTTTGCCGCAGCAAGTACAGTCCCACCTCCTTGCCCACCAGGTGAAGTAGCCAGGAGAAACATAGGTATGTCTTTCCATACCTTAATGTCGATTCTGGAAAGCCAATCGAACAGGTTTTTAAATACGGCGGTGTAGGTGCCATTGTGTTCCGCTAGCGAAATCACCAATCCATCAGCTGATTGAATGATGTTATTGAATTGATGTGCGGCTTCAGGTATCCCTGACTCTTCTTCTGCATCAACATTATATAATGGTAACTTATAGTCGTTGAGATCTAGTACTGTAATGGAGGCGTCTGCAACTTTACTGGCCACATGAATAGCGAGTGTTTTGTTGATAGAATTCTTACTACTACTTGCCCCGAGTGCGATTATCTTTTTCATTGCTTATTTATTTAAAAGTTTTACTAATTGAGTGTCAATCGCATATTTTCCGCTGCCATTGATCAAGACTGCTACTGCAATGCCTATTACCAATAGCGCATATTCATATCCTTCACCGGCTTGATTGCCGAACCAGTTCATGAAGAAGCCATGTTCTAAATGAGTGGTAAAAATGATGCCTATAAAAAGGCCTGCGATAGCCAGAGACCACAATCTGCTTGCGAATCCAAGGAGCAATGAAATTGATCCGAAGAACTCTATCATGATTACTGCCAAAGCCACAATCCAGGGAAGATGCATTTGATTTGTAAAAGCATCCATGGTGCCTGTAAATCCATAGCCTCCGAATAGACCCAACATTTTTTGAGCCCCGTGAGGAAATAGAACGATTCCGAGTGTCAAGCGAGCGGCTAGCACTCCCCAATTACTTTCTGTGATTAGAATTTTGTTCATCATCATATCATTGTTTATTTATTGTTTAGAAAAATTTTTCGAACGAATAGACCTGGTGATGTTCTGGTCAGCGGAGTATCACCATACTGATCAAAGTCCACAGCCAGTCCAAACTGTGTTCTATTTTTATCTACCCCTACCCTTATTTGCTGGAAGCTTCTGGTGTGCTGGGAGAACTTTTCCCAGTTGGTGAGTATTTGTGCGCTGAGCAGGAGCTGCCAATCGTTTTTTATTGGGAGTGTCCACTGCATCTGCAAAAACATCTCGCCATTGATCAATCCGGTTTGTTCATTGTGGGCTATGGTAGGAATGGCGGTCAGTATAAAATGTTGGGATTTGATCGCATATAAAATGGATAGCCTTTGAGCGTAGCCTGCTATGCTGTTGTAATACAATCCAGGCCCAATCGAAATAGCTTTATTGATGTTCCAATAGATGGTCGCATGAACGCCAGCTTCATCAAATAGGACGCTTTCTTCCTGATGATATTTTTGAAAGAAGGCCAACGTGCCAATAGAAAACTTAGCATGTGCTGTGATTGGTCTTAATGAGAAAGACGTAAAGTCTGTTTTTTGAAGGCCAGAAGCTAGCTCTAGCTGCGTAATCTGCGCCATGCTTCCATGGGTTATGACCATAAAAACAAAGGCTAAAAGTGTGTTTCTCTTTTTCATGATACAAAAGAGACCCCTTCTGTATCCAGGAAAAATAAACTAGTTTAAGAAAAACTACCGTTTGCTCATCTTGCTACGAATCATACTTAAAAACTCCGGAGTGATGCCCAGATAAGCAGCCAAATCCTTTTGAGTGATGCGATGGGCTATATGCGGGTATTTTGTTAAGAAAATTTCATAACGTTCTTCTGCAGTCAATGAAATACCTTGATTGGTTCTTTCTATGTAACTCACCAATGACCGTTGATACAAGTTTCTGTAAAAACGTTCGAACTTTGGTATCTTCTGAAAAAGGCCTTCAAAGCTTTCTTTTGATATCATTAGAAATTCTGAATCTTCTAGCGCTTTGATGAAATAGGATGCAGGTTGCTCCAACATGAAACTGGCCATATCCCCTGTCCAGAAATCTTCAATGGCGAACATGGAAACATGCTCTACCCCATTTCTATCAAGGGAATAAACTTTTAAGCAGCCTTTGGTTACAAAATATTCATACTTTGCCATCTTGCCAGGACGCATGACAAACTCTTTGCGCTTGGCACTCCCACTTTTTAAAAGTGATTTGAATAGGTCTTTTTCTTCATCCGTAAGGTCGATAAAGCGACCTACATTCTGAAAAATTAAATCATAAGAAGATGCTGAGGCCTGATCTTTCATTGAAATAAAAATAGAAAGATATTGATATAAAGCCTAAAACTTCCCTCCCAAGTATAGCTTGGGTACTAAGAGGAGTTATTTTTCTCATTAAGCAACAGTCCACATTAATTTTATGTGTTATAATTATCTTTTTTATCGAGTCTTTAAAGCAGAATTAATGTTTTTGGTTATCTGGTACAGACTGGACTTATTTAATCTTTAAAATTTTCTGTTTATACAAAGGCTTACCATTGGGATCACTTAAGTGAAGAACATATGTACCCGCATTTAGACCAGAAAGATCCAGTTGGTTATTTTGAGCTTTGATGTATAGCTGTTCTCCACTTAGGTTATAAAATTTTAACTGAAGGCCATCAGCTTCAGGAATGGTTAACACTTGGTGAACTGGATTGGGATAGGCCATCACTTTCTTTTGATGTGCATCAACGTCCAAAATCGATGTTGTAATAGTCAATTCACCATCAACAAGTATCAACTCATAGTTTTTTGACTGACCGCCAGAGATGTTAATAGTATATGTTCCTACAGGACTTTCTGCGGATGCTGTAGTACTCAATTCGGGTGCTTCTAGTAAATCGGTGACATCATCACCATTTACAAATCCACCATAGGAGATGCCAAGCTCAGGTATGGCATCTCCAAAAATGATGGACTCATTGTTTGCTGTTGCAGTTAAAATTGCCTTTTTCACTAAAAACATCCACTCCGCATAGCTCGGGTTATAAGTTTCGTTTCCGGCATGATAGGCACGTACAACTACTTCTCCTGTACCATGGATACTAATGGATTTGTTTTCTAAAGTGACCGGACCACTTATAACATTAAATTTCACTTCCTGTGCTGCGCTTGACTCAGCCGACAAGTCGAACTTAGCGTCTCCGTATGTTTTTTCTCCAATGGTTTCGAATAATATGGTATGAGCAGTTCGGATCTCATTGGTGTAAAGTTCCGTCAGATTATAATACCGATCTCCTACTTTCTGTACTCCTCCAACTAATACATCCAAATCGAAATCATCATCATAATCACCCCAAATTGCATATCCGAGCGTGCCTGGTAATGGCATGTGCATGTCACTGAAAACACCTTCTTCGTTTCGTAATACTTTAGTAATAAACGTGCCAGTATGCTGCTTGCCTGATACTAGCAAATCTGGATATCCGTCGGTATCGTAATCTTCCCAGTCCAAAAAACCCCAGGCACACTTAGTGTCTGGGGAGTTATTTCCAAAATCAAAGCCGATATCTGTAAATATGCCGTCGTTGTTATTAAAAACGGTAGTAAAATCTTCGTCCTGATAGTTGATCCCCATCATCGCTAGATCGAGATCGCCATCTACATCGTAATCTGCCCATTTCACGTGTCCACTAAATACCCCAGGAATGAATAGGTCTACCGCAGTAAAGGAACCTTCATTGTTGCTCAATACAACAGACTTCCATTGTAGAGGATCTTTATTGACCTCACCTGTTACGGACACAAACAGGTCGTTGTCCCCGTCATTGTCGTAGTCTCCCCAATCGATGGATGCACCAGTCCATTTTCGTACGAAAAGATTTGGCACATCAATAGAAGTGAAAGTGCCATCATCGTTGTTATATATATCTAGGATATCTGTGCCATCCGCAGCCACATCGGTAGGTGTCCCTACTACGGCAAGATCAAGATCGCCATCGCCATCATAGTCATTCCACTGCGCCCATCCAGCCACACCTGTTAGGTTGGCCTCTTGATTAACAAATACACCATTATCATTTCGATATACGTATGCAATATTGATATCCTGCTGGTCTGGGAATACACCGACAGATGTACTCCCGGTGATCACCAAATCCAAATCCAGATCCCCATCAAAGTCTCCCCACATAGCATTACCATAACCCGAAATACCTTGCAGTTCAGCTTCTATATCTTCTAGAGTGCCGTTGTTGTTTCTGTAGATTTTAGCAAACTTTCCGCCATGAGATCCCACTACTGCTAGGTCCAAATCTCCATCATTGTCAAAGTCCCCCCAATCCGCTTTAGTACCAGCCATATCTTGAATGACTGTAGAAGCCTCATCATTTTTAGTGAACTGTGCATAACTCCTATTTGAGTCAAAGCCTAAAAAAATAATAAGCCACGTGATGGCAATTACATAAAAATCTGGATTCGGAGGGTTTTGAAAAGATCTCATAGCTACTTCAATTGTTTTGATTGAAATCCAATAGTAGTTCAAAGGCTAAAAAAAACTAGCTATTGACCTACTACATAGCTACTACATGGAAAATTTTAAAATCACGACCGTGCACCAAGGGGTTAATCGTTATATATTCGCTTAGTTTCATGCCAACGTCATCACCTAATGAAAAAACATTTTTGTTTTTGCTTTCTCGCTCTGTGGCTGGCTAGCCACTTAGGTTATGCTTACGTTCAACCCATTCTCTTGACGGCATCTGATTTTTTATCCATGTCAAAACTACCGAAACATCAGGTGGGCCTATTGGTGGACACTACCGGCACGCTGAATGTAAATGAGGTAATCAACAATAACGGTTTTCTATACATCGATATGCCGACAACTTATTTACCTCATTACAATTATTGGTATCGCATAGATTTAACGAATACCAGCTCAGCTCCATTGTCCTTTCTTCTTTTCAGCAATGAATGGAAAATTGAATATTGGGAATTCACAGACGATGAATTAATCTATCATAAAAAAAAAGGTGTATGGATTTCCAAAGTCCACGATGACTTTTATTCGGGTCAAAACAATGAGACAAAGATTAGAGTAGCACTTAGATCAAATGAGACAAAACAGATTTACGTAAAAGTAGAAGGCAAAGTTTGGGACATGCCCTTTAAGGTAGCGGACAACTTTTTTATTCAGCGTGAAGATGTGTTTCGAGAGGTAGCTATCAACGACTTGTTAGCCATAGGCATTTTCGTCGGAATGGTGATTGTGTTACTGCTAACCAATTCATCTCTGGGGCTAATTTTCAAAGAAAAAAGCAACTTGTTCTACCTGTTTTTTGTGATATCACTGAGCCTATATCTCTGCGGCTATTTCAAATTTACCTGGTTTATTGCGCCTCAATTCAATTTTGATACAAGTATATTGTTTCCAGTCAACTGGATGCTATATGCGCTTTTTGCCAGCAATTATCTGGATTATCAATCAACAAACACAAAGTCTTGGTTGATCGCTAAATTATTTATTGGCTATGCAGCTTTTATTTCACTTGGGATGATGATTCTTTTTTCGTTCTCTATTGAATTATACTATCATTTTTTGCCTCGAACCAATACGTCAATAGCTCTCGTATCCATTCCTTTTATGTTTACAGTTCTGCTATCAAGTCAAAGGAACAAATATTTTGTTATAGCGGGTTTGATGTTTGGCATTCTAGGCGCAGTACTTACTAGTCTGTCGCTTCATTTCTCGTTCCTGACAGAATCCTATCACTATACCCTGGTAGGCTATGGGTTAGAATTAGGGTGTTTTCAATTGGGTTTAACTCGCAAAATGAATCAAAACAAAAAGAAAGCGGTGAAGGCCATTTTTGAACTTAGAGAAAGGGAAAAAGAGAAAGAACATCTGTTGGCCATTCAGGAATTGGAGAAGGAAAAATATGAGAGCGAAATGCAACTCAAGAACAACGAACTCTACAACCTGTCCATCATCACGGCCTCTAAGAAGGAAGTACTAGATAAAGTATATCATCATATGCAAACCCTTCCCAACCCAATAAGCAAAGAACTGCTATCTGAAATCAAATCTAAAATGCGACTGGAAGAAGATTGGAAAACGTTTAAGATTCGTTTTGAGAAAACCAATCCTAAATTTTTCAAAAAATTGCTCGAGCAAACTCCAGATCTTACCGAAAATGAATTAAGATTTGCCGCTCTACTTGTACTTAATCTGAGCACGGATCAAATATGCCAACTCTTACACCACTCCAAGCGAACTGTTCAAACTTCAAAGTATCGATTAAAAAAACGATTACAGCTAACTTCAGATATTGACCTTTCTAGGTATTTGCATACATTAAATCATTTCATCGATTAATACAAATAATGTCCTAAACTATTAATGGTCCGCTTTCAGTTTGTTCAACTATTAAAATTAACTTGGCTTAATTGGTCTTTTTATTTGTTGCTCCTGATGTGGCTGATGTCTTGATCACTAAGTACCATGGGTAGCCTTACTTAAAAATCGGACAGTTTAAAAATGAACATTTTTGTAAATGTAATCCTTGACTCTTTTTAGGACATCGTATTAGTAGAAAATCAGCTAAAACTTATTGCTGGACTAATTTGCAATAACAACACAGTGCTTTCTAGGTAACTTAGGATAAGGTTCTCAGAATCAAAATGAATTTACCATTTGAGCTCAGCAAAGCTGTTTATGGTTTTATCTGGCCTCACACTAGATTGGGAAACAAACTGCACATTGTACTTCCCTGTTTTAACCAAATAGGCCTTTATACCAACGTTTTGCGCACCGTAGATATCTCCATCGATATCATCACCGATCATCAGCACGGCTTCTTTAGGCAAACCAATACTTGTAAGCGCGGCATTGAAAAATGATTTACTGGGTTTGCCAATCACAGTAGCCATTTTACCAGTAGCATATTCCAAACCATCTATGAACATTCCAATGTCCAATTGCAGCGTCCCTTCGCTTTTCCAAAACTTTCCTTTATGCAAAGCGATCAATTCAGCCCCGTTCATTAAGTATTTAAAAATTCGATTCAATAATTCGTAACTCCATGTCGTACCGATGTCACCAATAACAACGGCCTCCGGTTTATTTTTATCAATTTCGAAAGATTCAAATTCAGATAAGATATTTTGATTAACAACCGGATAAATCCTGGAACATCCTTTATCCTTTAATAATATTTGCGCAGCCAAGGGTGCTGTAATAATTTCATCCTGCTGGATAATGAAACCCAAGCGCGTCAACATTTGATAAATCTCAACTTTCTGTTTTGTGGTAGTGTTAGTTAATAGCCGGATACTGTAATTATTCCTGATCGCATTTAGTCTATCCACTGCACCTTTTAAAGCATGCTCGTTTTCTATTAAAACACCGTCTACATCTATGAGTAGTCCTTTAATTGCCTTCATTAGATGCGTAAAGTACAAAAAATGATTCTCAACTTCTGAATAATCCTCTTTCGAATATTCTTAAAAAGATGTTCGCCTCGTGCGGATCGAACACACGCACTAGTATCTCCTCACACTTTTGCTTCATGATGTTTAAATCTTATATAATCATGAAACGAAACAATTATTTGTGGCTACTGATGTGGCTGATGTCTTGGTCCCTAAATACCATGGCGCAAGAACAAAAAGTCACGCTTAGTGGATATCTCAAAGATGGTGACAATGGAGAAGATCTCATTGGTGCGACGGTCTATGTAAAGGAAATGGAAACCGGGGCTGTCTCTAATGTCTATGGTTTCTTTTCAGTTTCCTTGCCAAAGGGTGATTATACCCTCTTGGTCAATTATCTCGGTTATGAGCCAATCAACAGAGTAATAAGTCTACAAAAAGACGAAATGCTCACCGTGGAAATGAAACCATCAGCAGAAAAGCTGGAGGAAGTAGAAATAATAGCTGAAAATCCGGCCGCCGAAGTACAGAATCTGGAAATGGGTACACAGAAGTTGGAGGTGCAGACGATGAAACAACTCCCTACCCTATTTGGAGAAGTAGATGTATTAAAATCCCTCCAGCTCTTACCTGGTGTTACCAGCAGTGGGGAAACTTCCAGCGGGTTTAATGTAAGAGGTGGTTCATCGGATCAGAATTTGATGCTACTGGATGAATCTACCATATACAACAGCTCTCATTTGTTCGGCTTTATTTCGGTTTTCAATCCCGATGCTATCAAAGACGTAAAGCTCTACAAAGGAGGTATTCCTGCCAGCTATGGTGGTCGCTTGTCTTCGGTACTAGATGTAAGACAACGAGATGGCAATGCAAAAAACTGGAGTACCAGTGGTGGTCTAGGGCTCATGTCCAGTAGATTGACGATTGAAGGACCATTGGTTCCGGAGAAGGGTTCTATCCTACTTTCAGGAAGGCGATCTTATGCAGATGTATTCCTACCCGCAGTGTCCAGCGATGCGCCAACTGTATATTTCTACGATTTCAACTTAAAAGCCAACTATAATCTCAATGAAAAGAACAGACTGTTTGTTTCAGGATATTTCGGACGGGACAAATTTAAAGTGGCTAGTGTGGTAGATAATTCCTGGGGTAACATGGCATTTACGGCCAGATGGAATCACCTCTTTGGTCCCAACCTCTTCTCCAACTTCACTGCGGTGTACAGCAACTATTATTACGGGTTAGAGTATTTGGGTAAAGGATCGGAATACAGTTGGGATTCTAATATCAACAATTTCAATCTCAAATCAGACTTCACCTGGTTTATCAATAGTGACCACACCCTTGACTATGGTGTCAATATCAATCAATATAAGTTCCAACCGGGAGAGATCAGGCCCATTTCCGGCTCCAGTGTCACACCTAGAGACCTGGATGAAAAACAAGCTTGGGAGCCAGCAGCATATGTGAGCTTAGAACAAAAACTATCTGATCGCTTTTCGCTGAAATATGGACTTCGATTCTCTTCCTATTTTAGAGTGGGCAGTGAAACCATTCTGCAATATGAAAACAATCAACCGGTGGTCTACAACCCCGAAAATCAAACCTATGAAAATGGTGTAGTCGTTGGTGAGACTGCATACAGCAGCGGAGAAGTTATCTCAAGCGATTATGGATTAGAACCTAGGCTATCAGCCAAGTATGCCTTGAATGACAGAAACTCCATCAAGGCAAGCTACAACCGAATGCGCCAATACATTCATTTGATTTCAAATACGAATTCACCCAATGCCCTGGATATTTGGACGCCTACTGGCCCCTATTTAGAACCCGAGATTGCCGACCAAGTCTCTCTTGGCTATTTCGGTGTGACACACAACCAGCAGTACGAATTTTCCATAGAGACTTTTTACAAAGACATGCAAAACCTCCCTGACTTTGTAGATGGTGCTGATTTGAAGTTTAACAACAATCTGGAGACTGAGTTGCTGACGGGAGAAGGTAGGTCTTATGGATTAGAAGTATTGATCAAAAAAAACGCCGGAAAATTTAACGGCTGGCTTTCTTATACCTGGTCACGTAGCGAGCGTGTAGTCAAGGGTTTGACGTCTTCAGACCCTGGTGTCAATAAAGGAGAATACTATCCTAGCCTATTTGACAAAACCCATGACCTGAACTTGGTTGGGATGTATGAGCTTTCTAGCAGAATTGTATTAGGCGCCAATTTCACGTTCAAAACAGGCATGCCGATCACCTACCCTGCCAGTCGATATGAGTATGGTGGACTAATCGCCGCTCAATACGAAGGAAGAAATCAAAACCGGATGCCAAATGTCCATCGCTTAGATCTTTCTGTTACCCTAAAACCAAAACCATCCAAGAGGAAATGGAAAGGCGAATGGGTTTTTAGCATTTACAATGTCTATAACCGAAAGAATGCTTACGACATCAACTTCGCTCAGTATAGCAATGAGAACTATGCGAACTTCTTGTCCCGTAAAAACGAGACAACTGCTACCAAAAGCTACATAGGCATGTTTCCAAACATCACTTACAACTTCAAATTTTAATCGGTAGATCAAGTAATAAACTATTGAATTATGAAAAATAATATAATAAGAATCATAATTGGAATGGCCTGTGGACTATTCCTCTCTTGTACAGAAGAAATCACTTTGGATATACCACTTGGTAAAGAGCGTCTCGTTATAGATGGAGGTATTGAGGTGAATAAAGAAACCAGTGAAACTATAGTAGAAGTAAAACTCTCAACAACCACGGCTTACTTTGACGACACAGCCAATCCAGCATTGACAGCAGATAGAGTGGCTATTTATGACGAAAGTGATCAGGAGTATCTCTTAACTGAGACTACAAAAGGCATTTATTCTAGTGATGATATCACAGCCCTAGTCGATGAGACCTACAGATTGGTGGTCAATTGGAATGGAGTCGCTTATGAAGCAGAATCTACGCTACAGGGCGTTCCCGCGCTTCAGGAAGTATATCAAATTTCACAAGAAGCTACTTTCTTCGATGATGCAGGAATCAAGCTAGCGCTTGACTTTCAGGATCCAGTTGATGAAGAGAACTATTATCATTTCGAACAATACCGCAATGATACGCTACTCCTCACTCCGTCGGGTGGCAATCAATTTCAGCTCGTAGTCAAAGACGAGTTCTTCAATGGTCAGTTCATCGAGGCCTATGTCCCTGGAGATGAATTTAGTTTTTTACCAGACGATATGGGGCGCATCAAAATGAGAAGTTTGGATCAAAAGGCTTTCGAATTTTACAAGCTCTTTTACGAAAAATCAGTGGATGAACCTTCTTTCATAGTTGGAGAAACACCTCCCGTAGCGATTAAGGGAAATGTGATCAACACTGCTGAGCCAGACAATTATGCTTTGGGTTATTTTTTAGCTACTCAGGTTTCTATCGGTGCGACAAAAATCACTTCTGCGGAATAGTTAAATCAGAAGAATAAGAGGCTGTAGATAATTACCTACGGTCTCTTTAAATCTCTCATTTATGAAAATAAAAAAATACTTGTATGATCTCCTCGACTTGCCAACTCATGAGCTGGAGGAGTTTGAGGTTGCCAAGGGTATCGGATATGAAGTATCTTATATTCAAAACACAAAGGTGGTTAAGGTTAAACTCATCGGTCAAATTGACACCAAGCTGCTAAAACACCTACTTAGGCAAATCTTTAGTTTTGGCAAAAACAATAAAATAGCCTGTACCCTGCTGGATTTGAACCATCCTTTCGAATTAACCGGAAGGCTCATGCCATTGAGAAATATTGGGCAACGAAAGTCTGCCATTCGATTAGTGGTAGTATTGCTGCCAGATTGGTCCGAAAAGAAAAATCATATTCGATTTTTGAATCTTATGGGATACCAAACCGTTCGTTTCTTCTTTAGCTTTGCTGGCGCAATTAACTGGATCACAGCCCAAAACAATGATGGTCATTAAGCTTTGTTTACAGAAGAACCAGAAGACGATTTTAATTTAGTTTAGCATGGATTTCGTTGTTATCATACTTAACCTGGCTGCAATCCAAGGCTTATTGGTGACTTTTTTTCTTTATCACAAACGAAAAAATCACAAGCCCAATTTGTTCATTGCAGGCCACACGTTAGTTACTTCAGTGGTACTTTTTTTATTCCAATTCAAGGATCAAGATGCTTTTCTTTCCAAGCAATTGATTCGTTATGCTACTTTTCTTCTGTTGTATGTTAGTGGTCCGCTGTTGTATTTGTACACGAGCTATTTGACCGCAGAGAGGAGAACCATGGACAGATCGATTTTCACACATTTTCTGGCCATTCCTTTGGGCATACTCATTGAGTTCGTATTTCCCAACACCGTATTGTATGCATTAGACTATGCAGATCAGCCCCCACCTATTGATGCGTTTGATCGATTGTATCTATTGGAAATTGTGCTGATTATTGTCACCATTGGATATATGCTTTTCAGCTTCAAAAAAGTATTGATGTTCGACCGTCGAGCGTTGGACCTTTTTTCAAATTTGGAATCTGCCAACTTAGATTGGCTCAGAAACTTATTGGCTATTTTCAGCGGATTACTCCTGGTTCATTTGATAGATACCAGCTTCGATTATTTTCAATTGGACCTTCAATGGTCAGAACATATCATGACCTTAGGGTTTCCCATACTTATCTATATCATTAGTTATAAGGCGCTTACTCAGCCTGAAATTTTTAAAGAGCTGAGACAAGTCGAAAAACCTGAGGCCAAATCGTATAGAAACTCAAGTCTAAAAGACAGTGTAGCTCAAGATCATATCCATCGACTACTTTCCTTCATGGAGGAAGATAAACCGTATTTGGACTCTAACTTGACCATTGAGGATTTGGCCAAGTCATTGAGTATATCCCGGCATCATCTAACAGAAGTGATCAACAAACATTTGAACAAGAATTTCTACGAGTTTGTAAATGGCTTTCGTTTAAAAGAAGTCAGGCACTTACTCATTGACCCATCAAAATCACATATCACTATTGTTGGTATAGCTTTTGAAGCTGGATTTAGCTCAAAAACCAGCTTTAATACGTTGTTTAGAAAGGAAACCGGATTAACACCTTCTGCCTATCGAAAAACGGTTAGTACAGGTTCATAAAATGTAATCTTTCGAGTAGTATTTCGTCATAAGACGTGTGCCTATTCAAAATGAATTTATCTTCGTTCCAAAATGAAATCAAGTATTTAGATTCCTAGTATTCATGACACTCTTTCATACGGTCAAATTCAATCAATTTCGTGTAATTGTTTTTATTCTTTTTACATGCTTTTCCTATTTCGTAAGTCATGCTCAGGTCGACCAAACTGCAGTGAATGATTTTATCCGAAATGTAGCCTACCAACAAAAAAAGCCCTTGAAAGATGTTGAATCCATCGTTAATCAGGCTGCTTTTCAATCGGACATCATAGACAAAATGAATCGGCCAGCTGAGAAAACCATGACATGGGAGCGCTACCGAAACATTTTCATGAAGCCAGAACGTATTGATGCAGGTATTGACTTTTGGACAAAAAATGAAATGGTGCTCAATGAGATAAGTGTCCAAACCGGTGTAAGTCTAGAAGCCATCATTGGGATTATTGGTGTAGAAACTTACTTCGGTGAGCGTATGGGTAATTATTTAGTGCTAGATGCTTTGTACACCCTGGCCTTTGGCTATCCTAGAAGATCCTCTTTCTTTAAGGCCGAACTGTCTAAGTTTCTTGAACTCTGTGCTAAAGAAGGGTTAGACCCCTTAGCTATCAAAGGTTCTTATGCAGGCGCTATGGGGTACGGACAATTCATGCCCAGCAGCTACCTGGCTTATGCCAAAAGTTATGATAGTGATACCGGAGCGGATTTGATGAATGAAGTCAATGATGGGATCGCCAGTGTGGCTAACTATCTAAAAGTTCACAGATGGGATCAAGGTGGCTTGATCGCCATTCAAGCTAACCAAAGTGAAAATGCAGAGGCATTATCAAAACAAAGCGTAAAGCCTTCTAAAACCATTTCCTATTATACTCAGAAAGGATACAAGCTCATGGAATCAATAGACCCTAATACACTTGCTTCTCTTCAAACCATGGAAATGGAAGATGGCAGTAAAGAATACTGGTTTACCTTCAAGAACTTCTATGTGATCACTCGCTACAATCACAGCCCACTCTATGCATTGGCAGTGTTTCAATTGGGAAAAGCAATCAAAGAAGCCAGAAAAGTAAAACAGTAATTCCGTAGCTTTTCTCTTGTCTACTTCCTTTCGGAAAATTGCACTTTGGCTTTGTAGCGAATACTACCCTCCTGAGTAATCAATGACACAACGTAAACCCCTTTAAGGGAAATGGGTAAACTAAATGTAGGACTTGAAACCCTGTCGTTGACTAGTTTCTTACCTTGTAGATCATGAATGATTACTTGTGCCGGTAAATCTTCTTCTTTTATTCCGCTAATCTCAAAACCCGTTCTGGTGAATTTCAGTTGAATGCTGGCATCAGTTTCGTATACAGACAAGATGGGTATACTTCCTCCTGTATCAGTCCAGTCATACCCTACATCGTCTTGAGTCAAAGGTTGATTTATTTTGGCAGTTGAAGCCAATTCATCACAACCAATGTCCGGAGAATCATCACGGAGCTGACCATCAATATCAAACTCTAAATAGCTGACAGTCAATGATTCAACATCAACTACTTCACTTTCACTTGAAGCTACCCATAACCCATCAATCAATTCCAACCCTGGGTCTTGATTGATAATTCCTTCGTCACTGACATCGGTAGATCCGGTAATGTAATTGGATTCGTAAGTCATATTAATGGGTGTGTCGGTATATGTAATAGACTTACTGCCAGTGGTGCTTATGGCAATATTATTGGCAATGGTGCAATCCAGTGGCGGCAATGTTCTCTCACTATCATTACCCTCACCTATGGCAAATGGTTCTTTACAAGACACAATCGTATTGTTAACCACCTCGGCATTTTTAACTTGAAAGTATCTGTTAAGTGGTGAATCCGGTACACCATTCATCATACTGATGGCAGCTCTGAGGCCATCGCCCTCCAAATCCTGAAAGTAATTGTTGTACACTTTATGTCGCTCGCCTATGATCCTAACACCTCCCGAGGACTTCCCTTCTCCACCAAAGAAAAAATTACCATATACCTCACAGTCGTCTCCATGACGAAGTGTCAACATGCCCTCATTATTTCGAAAGGTATTGTAGCGATAAATATTAAAACCTGACTTATTTGAGATGATTTCTATTTCACCATCGCAGGATTCAAATAAGTTGTATTCTACAATAGTCCTTGATTCTGTCAAGCTGTTGGTACTCGTCCCAATACGAATCGTTTCTCCTCCATTTCTTCCCAATTCAGGTATATTGGCAAAGTAATTATGATCTATTTGGTGATGGCTAGCCTCTCCGGTCAACCAAACCACAAGCAGTGCACCTTCATTGTTCTTTCCGTCGAAATGGCAATGATCGACTCTATTATTGTCTCCATAAATAGATACCCATTTGTAGGCAATATCATCTGAAGCTGGATTAAAATTTAAAATACGAGTATTGGTCAATCGGCAGTTTTTCGCTAGCTCATTGCTGCTTTTCTTAAATTGTATGATATCATCTCCTGATGAGCTTCCATTCTGAAAATCAAGATCACTGACCACCAAATGTTCTCCATATATGCGGAGTCTGGCAGCACCTGACAGAATCACCTCTCCTGGAGTTTGTGCTTTGAGTACTACAGGTTTGTCTGATGTACCACTGGTGAAAAAGTCGAGTTGGGCGTCTTCCCAAGTGCCATTTTTCAAGAAAATGGTATCGCCTGCCTGAGCATTTACTACCGCTGTGTTGAATTCGGTCACTGTACTCACCAGCACATTCTGGGCATGCGAATGACTCAGACTAAATGGGACAAGGAGTATTAGGAATAATTTATTCATTAGATGCTTATTTAAACATTAAACCTTAATTAAATCCTCCTACTTTAATTACCATGTAAATTATATGAAATTATCATTATAGCGGCTGAGAACAATCAAAAATATTAGTTATCAACTAGGTCTAGAAGCATCAACTACTAATTCCGTTATGTGTCATAATTATATTATATTGTGTATTATTTTTTTCCACCTTGCCGCACTGATGTGGCATTATTAAACCATTATACATTATGATAAAACCCATGATTAACCTTAAACTTATTAAGCAATCACTGACTCTGAGTAGTTTGTGTCTTGCTTTATCATTTACTTCTTGTGTGGATGACCTTGGCGACACTAATTCTGCTGCCGTTAGGCTTGAATCACCTTTTGAGCTTGTGCCTACAGGTGATGCTATGACAGAAATCAAAGGAACCATTGAAGATACAAATTCAGGAGCCAGAACAGCCGGAAATCGGGGGCGTTTTGATATTACTCTGAGATATCTTGTCCCACTCACCGATAGGCAATTAGAGGTATTCGAAGCTGCAGTAGCTCGATGGGAACGGATCATCATTAAGGATGTCCCTTCGGTAACTGGACCTATTCCTTCAGCTTTTCAAGGAGTGCCTCCAATAGAGTCTGTTGATGACATCGTAATTGAGGTAGTAATTGCCCCAATAGACGGTCCAGGTAATATTTTAGGCCAAGCAGGCCCACGTTATGTACGCACAGATGATTTTTTATCTCTTAGCGGAGTCATGTATTTTGATGTAGCTGATATGGATTATCTAGATGAGCTAGACTTATTCGAAGAAGTAATTGTTCATGAAATGGGCCATGTTCTAGGTGTTGGTACACTATGGAATGTTTCACAATATGGCTTCCCAAGAGATTTGAGAGAAGGCCCAGATACCAACCCATACTTTAATGGGCATATGGCCAATGTACACTGGAATGCTGAAGGTGGTACTGGTGAACTTCCCATTGAAAATATGGGAGGTCCTGGCACTAGATTGTCGCATTGGAGAGAATCGGTACTTGACAATGAGCTAATGACAGGTTATTTGAATCTAGGAGAGAATCCATTGAGTAGAATCACTGCCGGATCATTGCGTGACTTGGGCTATGGCACCGCTGTCAAAGGTGAAAGTTACGATTTGCCAAAAGGAACTGAAGGCGTTGACATCAATGAGCTAGCAGCTAGCCCTGAGGGTGAAGGATTGAACATAGCTACCATGGAAGTAATTCTCGAACCTATAGGTTACTTGGTTACCGAATAAGAAGACTTGAGACATTACCTTTACAAAAGAGGCCCGGTTGTTCATTCATCCGGGTCTTTTTTTGCCAATTTCATAAGAAAGGGACAGGTATATAATTAATCAGCAAATCAAGAACTAAGAAATGATAACTCAAGCCTTATTGTTGTTATAAATAGAATCATTTATTTTAAATTTGAATTTCTTGGAATATGTAATTCCAAATTAATTAGTTGCTCAAGTGAATTTTATGTGTGATTTTTTTGAATCTCTCCGATCAACCAGCGCCCTGATCTGGAAACAAAAATTTCTAGTTTTCTGTACAACCTTTTGCTTACTCTTCTACCTAGAAACGGCAGCTCAAACTAATACATGGGATGGCTCCAGTAGCAATAACTGGAACACAGCTGCCAACTGGTCATTGAACTTGGTACCAACCGCAGCTCATGATGTAGTGATCCCAAATGGTTTTAATGTAACTGTCAATACGGCGGCAGTTTGCTTATCATTTACCATAGCAGGCGGAGGCACTAATAATACCGTAACTATTTCAGGATCTAATAGCTTGACAGTGACAAACAATGTTTCGATTGAAAGTGGAACTGGAAATGGTGATTTGAAACATTTAAATGTGGCGGATGGCACACTTTCTTGTGAATCAATAGTAATCGCGGCTGCGGCAGGGTTCAATAGAGGAGCTGAATTGTCAGTGTCAACAGGTACAATTAATGTTACAGGAGACATTACGATGGGTGATGGGTTTGTACTTTTTGGTACACCTATCAACGATATTACTTTCGATGGAAATGGTACCATCAATGTTGGTGGCGATTTCACTGGCGGTGTGCTAAATGCAGGTACAGGAACCGTCAATTACAATGGTAGTAATCAATTAGTTGGTGCCTACGATTACAACAATCTGAGTTTTAATGGAAGTGGAGATGCGTTCGTTGAAGGGGATCTTAGTATTTCAGGCGATTTCACTAATAATAACCCCAATACATTGGATTTCACAGGAAGCAAAGTAACACTTGATGGCACGGGGGCTCAAGCGATTGGTGGCACCTCCAGCACGACCTTTGATGATCTTTATTTTGATGGATCTGGCACAAAGTCGTTTGACATTACAACGACAATTTCAGGTATTTTCAATATTGCCAATGGCGTCGTAGCGGACTTGGGAACATTCGATCATACAACTAATTCAATATCTTTTGACAACATTGGCCAAGTCAGTGGAATTTGGGGCAGTTCATCCTCTTCTTCAGCTACCAATTTTAATGATGTTTATTTTGCAGCGACTACGGGAGGTATAGAGGCCGCTATTGATGGCCCTACGTTTTATTATACGAGAACCACAGGCAATTGGAGTGCAACCACTACTTGGTCAAACGAGGATTACAATGGAGCTGCAGCAAGTAGCATACCTTCCACGGGTGACATAGTGTATATCGGTGGTGGAGATTATACAATTACAGTAGATGCAGGAGCAGAATGCCTTGATATTATTTTTCTGGAGGGCAGTGCCAGCGAACCTGTGCTCACCATAGCATCTGGGATCACTCTGGATGTGGTAGGTGAAATCACTATGCCAAGGGGTGGGTCTAGTTTTTTCAATCTTGCAGGAAACACTCTGACAGTAGGTGATGGTATATTAAACGCCGGGAGCTTTTCTTTTACTGGAGGTGAATTATTTGGAGATTACCGTATTAACATAGGAGCAGGTACGTTCACCGTAACTGGCGACGTAACATCTGATGTTTTCTTAAACTTCCCTGTTATAGAATTTACAGGTGGTGCTGGTGAGTTGATTTTGGGAGGAGCCTTTCTTGAAGCTGATGTGGTTACACTTACGACAAATGGCAATGGAACGATAGAATACAATGGCACTGTTGATCAGGAAATTAGCAATTTCACTTACAACAATTTGATTCTTTCTGGTAGTGGCAACAAAACAGTTGCTGGGGCTTTAGATATCAATGGAAATCTTACCTTATCTTCAGGAATTACTTTTGTTGCTGAATCATTCACACACACCATTGCTGGTAATTGGATAAATAATGGAGCCACGTTCTCCAATACAGGGAGTACTATCGAGTTTGACGGAACTGTCGCTCAGTTCATTCTTGGCTCTCAAGCCACTAACTTTCATAATTTAAGCTTGAGCGGAACAAACTCTGTCACATTTGGTTACTCGACAGATATCAGTGCCACACTTAACATTAATGCTTCGGCAACCGCTGATTTATTTGGTATTCTCACACATTCAGCTAAGACATTAGCATTTGACGGGGGTGGACAAATTCCCGGAACATGGGGAAGTACCAGTTCTGCTGCAACTAATCAGAATGATACCTATTTTTCTTCGACTGGGATCATTACAGTCACCAATACTATCTATTATGCGGCAGCAAATGGCAATTGGAATACAGCAACAAGCTGGTCAACGGTAGATTACGGCGATGGCACAAATACTGCCACCTACCCTGTAACAGGAGATATAGCCATGATTGGAGGCAATTACACTATTACTGTTGCAGCAGATGCTAACTGTGCTTTTGTGGAATATGAAACGGGAGTTGGCAATACGAATACAGTTACAATTAACAATGGCGCTACACTAACCGTGTCAGATGCAGTAAACATCCCTTCACTAGATGGTGATACCAATATAATGAATGTATCAGCAGGGACATTGAACAGCGCAGAATTAGTATTTAGTCCTGATGATGGTGGAACCCCGGTATCTCAATTATCTATTTCCACTGGTACAGCTACTATAAGTGGAGACATGGTCAATAGAGGCCCCGACTTTCTTGGAGATAGAACTTCTGCCTATATTAATTTTTCCGGTGCAGGGCTATTACAAGTTGCAGGTGAATTTGTAAGTGCTAATGATGGGGAATTAACAGCTAGTACGGGCACCATAGAATACAACGGTAGTGATTCACAAACCATTGCTGATTTTACCTATTACAATCTAACACTCAATAATACAGCCGTGGATAATCCTTTGACGGCTGCAGGAAATATAACAGTCACTCAATCTCTTCTGATGAATGCTGGAGTTGTTGATTTGGATGGAAACACTTTCACCTTAGGCTCTGGCGGTACTTCGGCGCTATTTAGAACTGCAAGTTCTATCACCAATTGGTTCCACAATGGTTCATTTGAAAGGTATTGGCCAGCATCTACTGCGATAACAAGTAACTCAGGAAGTCATTATGGTTTATTTCCGATAGGCTCAGATACGGATTATCGTCCCATGGAGTTTAATAGTACTGTAGCGCAAACAGGTGCAGGAGTCATTAATGTGACACATACACATCGCGAATCAGTCACTGAATTGAGTCCATATTATGATGATAATGGCACCGATATTGAAGTAAAAGATAATTCTTCATTCATTGTGACTAATACGGCTACTGGTGGCACATATGATGTCAGTGTTTCAATGACAGATTATGGCGCAAGTGGCAATATTTCTGACATTCGTCTGGCAAAAAATGCAGGTGCCACTTCAGTGAATGCAGTAGGTACTCATGCTGCGGCGACTGGTACAGCCGAGGCTCCTACAGGAAATAGAACTGCTGTTACTTCTGCTCAGCTAGATGGAGACTGGAGAATCACATCTACTGACATAGATAATACGCCTCTCCCCGTAGACCTACTTTCTTTCCACGGGAGCTTTACTAATGAACAAGTGATATTAGGCTGGTCAACAGCTTCAGAATTAAATAATGATTATTTTGAGTTGGAACATTCGGTAGATGGATCGATTTTTAATAAGATAGCCACCATATCTGGTCATGGAACTACCAATGAATTGAGTGAATATACATTTGATGATAGCGGTTATGTCCAAGGCATAAACTATTACCGTTTGAAACAAGTTGATTTCGATGGCAAATCTGAAGTTTTTAATCCGATTGCCATCAGCACATCAGCACTGCAACAAGCTGAACTTACGATATATCCTAATCCAACCAAAGGCAACTTGCATATTCGATTAGATGGATTCAATAATCAAAACGAATCATCTCTGACCATTGTTGATCACCTGGGCAAAGTGGTTTATCACGAGATACTCCCTCCTGCTACTCAACTTAAGACATTGGACAACCTAGGTACTGTTTTAGTACCAGGAATCTATATACTAAACGTACAGTCTGGTACAGAAAACCTTAGACGAAAATTAGCCATTCAGTTATAGTCATATACTAACCGCCCGTTTAGTACCGAATTTCTACCCAATCATTAGTGGCGTATCGATCGCTGACGATAAATACTTATATTCAAGTTTGAAAGACAATGAATATGAAAAAAGTATGCGTGATTGGAGCAGGGCCATCCGGCATTACAGCAATCAAAAATTTACTGGATGAAGGACTCAATGTCACGGCTTACGACTATAACGAGGACGTCGGAGGCAATTGGATCTACAGTGAAAAGGAAAGTCATAGCAGTGTATTTGAGACCACACATATCATCAGTTCTAAAATACATTCTCAATATGAAGATTTTACATTTGATGAATTTGAACCCAATATACCGGACTATCCTTCTCATGACCAATTAAGGCGTTACTTTCAGGCCTATGCTGAAAAATTTGATCTCTATAAAACCATACAGTTCAACACTTTAGTTAAGCACTGCCAATGGATCGATGACCATACATGGGAAGTAACCATAGAACAAAACGGAGAAACACAGACACAGACTTTTACAGACCTTATTGTTTCCAACGGTCATCATTGGCAGCCGCGCTACCCTTCTTACCCTGGGAAGTTTACTGGTGAATATTTACATTCTCATCAATTCAAAAAAGCAGCCCCTTTTACAGGAAAAAAAGTCCTGGTTATAGGTGGTGGCAACTCGGCTTGCGATGTAGCAGTAGAAACCAGCAGAGTAAGTAAAAAAACAAGCATCAGTTGGCGAAGAGGTTATCGCATAGTGCCTAAGTTCTTGTTTGGCGAGCCAACAGATGTTGTAGCTGCCAGGATGAGATGGTTACCGCCGAAACTGAAGTATTTTCTTTCTGGATTGACTGTCAGATTACTGACGGGTTCTAACGAATCCTACGGACTACAAAAACCAACACACGCCGTAGCTGCCACTCACCCAACAGTAAACGATGAACTTTTATACAAGCTCAGACACGGTAAAGTATTTCCTAAAGTAGATATTGATCATTTTGATGGTAAAAACGTGCATTTCAAAGATGGCTCAAAGGAAGAATTTGATACTGTAATTGCCTGCACTGGTTTCGTGTTGGCTCATCCTTTCTTCGATAAGAGTTTTATAGACTATAGCGAAGGTGAAGTACCTCTATACCTGAAAATGATTCACAATAAGTATCCTAACCTATACTTCATTGGTATGTTTCAGCCGCTGGGGTGCATTTGGCCAGGAAGTGAATTGCAAAGCAAAATAGCCGCTCGGGCTATAGCTGGTCAATGGAAACGTCCTAAAAATATAGAAGCCCTTTGCCAACGAGAAGTGACTCATCCTCACATCAAACAGGTCAAATCTGCCAGACATACCATTACCGTAGACTATTTCAAATTTTTGAAGGAGCTGAAAAGACATCTTCCAAAAAATTACATAAGTAGAGAATCTAATTAGGTAGAACAATTTTTACTTAAGAATAGAATCATATGCAGTAATCAATTCCTCAGAACCACTCGCAAAGGGGTGTACCTCATAAGTATTGATAAAATTTCTATCTTCTATATAGACCGGCAGGTATTGCTCATTCAAAAGCATCCCTAACGATGAGCAAAAGTATATCTAATTTTGTTATGGGAAAGAAGAAGAAGTCTTACCCCATAACAAAATTGTAAAGGTCAATTAAACGGATAAAATATAGATGCACCGATGCTATCCTTCTTCGTGATTTTCAGGTCCTTGCTGCCCACTCCTCCACAGAAGTAATGCATTACTGATTTCGGATCATAATCTGACAATTCAATGGTATTATTCATATTTTCACTCGGACAGATTGCTGGAGCACCAGATCGTATATGTTCATGTCGAAAACCTAACACGTGTCCCAGCTCATGTCTGAGTACGCCCGGTTTACTGAAATCAGAAGTGAAAAATGTAAAATCAATAAGTATCTTTCTTCGGTATTTGGGATAATATGGAAAGAAAGCCTTGGCTATAAAAGTCCCTGAATTTACCTTCTTGATAACAAAGGTTAACTCTTGGGGATTGTCAGATGCATTCAGTTGATCATCCAAGTCTGATCGATGCGTAAAGGCAACGTTGCATATTCTTGACCAGTCCTCGGTGGCCTCTGACATATAGGCTATAAGATTATTGTATTCCGCTTCAGAAAAGGTCTGCTTGATAATCGAATAACTGATGTTCTCTGGATTATGGATTTTCGAAAACTGTCCGCCAATGACTACTCCTACCAGTTTTTCTTGCTGAAATAGGGTGTCCTTATTGTAAAAATTGACGGATGACACATATTGTATCATTTCATCATAATCAAAGAGTAAGTCACCCTCGGCCACAAAATACATGACTTTATCCACCATTACAGTATCATATACTTCCAGCAAAGATTTTATAGACAAATCTTCAACTTCAGCAGGATTAGTAGTTATGAGTGATTTCAGAGTCGCTCCCCTATAGCTTTCAGCATCTTTGTTAACGAACGTCATAAAATTTGAGGCATTTTCAACATTAGAGCCAAAATTATCCCCAGTGGAATAACTCTCTAGGGATGAGATCACAGTTTTGTTTTCAGCAATATCAAACAATCGTTTGGCCTTTGCTGCTGGAACTAGCGTTTGATCATTTACTACTTGAGAAGTACAAGCAGTAAATGCAAACATCAGGATATAGGTTGAAATTATGGTTTTCATGGTTATTTGGATTTTGTAAGGTTATTTATTTTCATCTTTCGGTAATATGATGGATCCGGATATTCCAATAGTTGGATTCTTAGATTCTTCCTTTTTAGGTTCAGAAGAAGTTGCGGGCCAATTAACTCTTGAATAAAAACTATTAACAGGGTCAAAAGGGATGGCTGTACCATCTTTGGGGCTATAACATGGACTGCTGCATAATGTTTTTGTAAACGTATATAAATACCCTTTTTCTTGAATGATTAAGTTGTACACGACTGGCTTTGTTTCCGGTAGTGTTACTGGAGCACCAAATGCTTCTGCATCTTGAAGCTCATCCTTATCAGCCTCTATTTCGGCTACTTTCACACTGGCCAGAGGAGCTGCCAACCCTGTAGCAATGGCCCCTAGCGAACTCACGAGTTCGTCAATTTGATTATCCGCTGTAGCTGTAGCTTCAGTCAAAATACCTTTTTCGGTAAGCTTTTGACTCAATGATGCCGAACCAAAATAAGGCATATTAGCATTCAGGTAATAAGTTGTGTTATAATCAATCTCAAGACTGGAAGTAATGGAGTTGGAAACGATTAGTTCTTGTAGACTCGATGTGTCTTCTTGAGGGTGATTAGTCCTTTGGTTGATCGAGCGTATAGTGTCTATTATTTTTGCAACCAAATCGTTGATTTCAATTTCTTGATTAACTTGATTTCGAGCGGATTGTTCAAATAACTGCTTAATTTTATCCTCCTTTGAACTTCTAGTACTTTTCTTACCTGGAAGAGTTTGTCTAATACTGTTAATCTCATAAACCAACTGACGTTGTGCCATTTTATAAGACGAACTTAAGGAATTTAGTCTATCCATCAGTTCAATGGCCGAGTCCAGTCCTTCGTCATTAATCGGCACCTCACGGCTTATCAAAACAGTTTTTTTGTCTCCTTCTTCTTTTACAAAAGTGACTGCATTCCATTTGTACAAATACTGGGTTTGCTTCTTTAAAACCTCAGTTTGAGTATAAAATGGTATTCCTTTAGTTTTTTCGGCCCCTTGATGTACTTTCAGCAGCGGAGCGCAGGACGGAATCAGAATAAAAGATAAAAGGATAATACCTCCGAATGATAGGTTACAAATTGGTCTCATGGTTATAAAATTTTATAGGTTTAAACATTTTTTTACTGAATATTTTAGAACGTCATCAATAAAAGCGTACACAAAAAGAAAAAGACGGCAATGGCTGAGTTCCAGATAGCATAAGCCACTACTGAAATAACCACCATAAATCCACTAATGTTAAATGGTCTTTCGTCAGATTGAAAGGAATTGCTGAACATACGCAACAAAAGAACCATGATCATGCTAGCATAGGGTAGCCACAGGGGGGGAGTACCTATGGTGCTTGTCATTACCTGAATGCCAAAAAAGGTCATAATCACCTCTGGTGGTAGAATGACGATAACCTTTTGAAGGAAATGGTGGACATCTTGTTTAAAGCCTAATCGCAAAGGCTTTATTTCCACATGAGGTAGTTTCAATAAGGCACCTGGCAATTTTATTCTAAGACTTTCTTTCATATCGATTTGTATTAAAATAATTCAACACAAACATGATGATAGCCAGAGGCCTGATCAAGGTGAAAAAACACGTATTGGATACGGGAAAATTCCCGTATTTCAAGAAATTGTATCAAAAAAATCGCAATACGGGAAATTTCCCCTTACATTAAGGAGTAGAAAGAATTAGTCTTGCTTTAAGTGTTTGAAATGAAAACCAAATAGCCCAATTACTAGTTGAAGTCCATGAATATAAATATCGGTATAGCAGACGACCAGCAGCTTTTTCTCAAATCATTGGGCACACTGATCAATCAATTCAAACATTGTGAGGTAATCGTTGAAGGCATGCATGGCAAAGATCTTTGGGACAAACTACAACGCCTCCCCAAACTACCAGATATAGTGTTATTAGATGTAAACATGCCTGTGATGGGCGGTATTGCTACAGCGCAATCTTTAGCCAAAGCCTACCCTGATCTGAAACTGGTCGCCCTTTCTATGAAGGACGATGATGCCACCATCATCAGTATGCTCAAAGCCGGCTGCTGTGCCTATTTACTTAAAGACATTCATCCAGCAGAACTGGAAATGGCACTGAAAGAGATTCACGAGAAAGGTTTCTACAATGCAGACACGGATAATATCAGGTACCGTAGAATGCTCACCAACGATCAGTCACTTACTGTTGAGCTCTCAGATATGGAATTGGCTTTTTTGCAATATGCCTGCAGTGACTTAACTTATAAGCAGATCGCGAGCGAAATGAACAAGGCCGTACGAACCGTAGACGGCTATCGGGAATCTGTATTTCAAAAATTCAAAGTACAAAGCCGCGTAGGCATGGCCATGGAAGCCATCAGAAGAGAATTAGTAACTATTTAATTTATAACTTAAATAATATATTATGGAATTGGATGCACGTTTAAAACTAAATGATCCGTTGTTCGTCAAAGATGAACAAAACAATTATGTCAAAATAACCAGACACGATGATCCAAAAAAACTCAATCTCACAATAAACCTTACCATTGACTTTATGGATGCAGCACCAGAAACAGGAAATGCTTCTTTGGATTCATTAATAGAGAATAATTTCAGAGATATAGAGTTTGATTCAAACCTCATTGGAAATAAAGGACATGATAACGGGCTACTTGAGTTAAGAAAAAAAGACCCAAGTAAAAACGAGGGAAGTTCGGAACTTCTATTGAAGTTACTTTTAGATCCAAAAATTCCGTATAGCGGAGGTTGATTGTATAAAATTAGTTGGGAGATTGCTCTATTTTATTCATTAATTGTCCCCAGCGATTCTCTAAAGCAAATTCAGTTGAATTCATAAAACGATCCATTCTCTTCTTTTTAAAGAAGAAGAGTGGATCCCAAGTCAACTTAACAGAAAATGGTGTGTAAGTACTCATACCATAGTGAGATTTATACTTGCAATGAACGGCATCATCCAATTTCACAAATGAATCTATTATCATTCCATAAAATTTTGGTATTAGTTCATCTAATATTGATCTTTCATTTTCATTTCCGAATTGGTAAATTTGATTTAGTAAAGAGAAGAAGTCAATAAATCCTTTCGATTCATGGACTGATTGAGCTTCTTCGAAAATGGTATTCAATAAATCAGTCCCCTCAAGTTCTATTCTTTTTTCAAGTTCATCTGCAAGTAACTCTAGTAGGCCAGAAATAGACTCGACCATGGAAAGGTGACACACCGAAATTGAAACATCATCATCAATCTCATCCTTGGTTCTATGAAATTTTTCTATAATTATCCTGCTCAAGAGTTTGGCATCCATCTCAGGATGATTAGCAAGAACCGAAAAAAATTCACCATAGCGGTATTCATCAAAACCAAGTTCTGTCTGTGGTGCCACTAAATATTCAACACAATTTCTTAATGAATAGGCTGTATCAATATTTTGCATGTAACAATTCATCATAACCAATAAATCGACTTTCACACCTCCTAAAGCCCCTTCAATAGCTTGTCTTAACTCCTTCATGCTAAGGATCTGTTTTGTGCTCTGATCTCCATCATAACCTGGAACTTTGCCTATACTTTCAAAAATTCCAAATCCATCACCGTGATCCCACGTAAACAACAGATATTTTTTTGCATAGTTTTTATTTAATACTTCCTTTTTAAAGTAAGACTTGACGTGATCAGGGTGAGAAATATCAAATTTGTTATTTTCTGCAACCACTTTAAGTCTATTTTTCCTCAACGATTGATCCATCTCCAATTTAAAAAATGCCGTGGTATTTTTATTTTTTGCTGGTAAGTCCAAATCACTTTCGTCAAATTCCAATAGAGCGTCCAGATAAGTTCTGTCAAAATTTATAGCAAAGAGTACGTTGATGTATGGGGCAAAGTCTATGGATTCAATGGGTCTAAGTAAATTGAATAACCTTCTAAGGTCCTTAGAAGGAATTGACTTAACCAAAAAGAAAATTGTCCATTCCTTTTTAATTGACATGTGCTATTTGTTTATTTTAAGCCTGTTGAATCTTCTAATCAAATATTGCTACTCGTTTGTGCTTATAGCGTGCATTCTCAATACTGCTTATAGCCAAAATGTGAAGTTTGTTAAACTTAACGAATTTAATCTAAACCATGGCCTTGCAAGTAATCATATCACCAAAATTGTAACAGATAGATATGATCATATATGGGTCGGAACACAAGAAGGACTTAATCTATTCGATGGAAAAGAGTTTCGGACCTTTTCTAATCAGTCCCAATCAAAACACAATATTCAGGGAAGTCTGGTTCAAGATCTGGTTATGGATACCGTCAGGTCATTAATCTGGGTTCAGACGGCTTATGCCAGCATCAGTGCCATTGACATAACAAGTCGAACTATTTCCAAGTCAATAATATTGGATCATAAGCAAAAATCATTCGCAGAACAGTGGGTAAGGTGTATTGATGTTCAGGGAGATGTTTTGTGGATTGGTGGACTCGATGCACTTTCTGCTTATCATATCCCTACAGACTCATTTCTAAGAATTGAAAAAATTGAAAAACAACTAGAAACAACTAAGTACAATATTTCTAAAATATTACATGATGATTATAATAGAGTTTGGCTATTTAATGAGGGTAATGGAATTCAGTTGATTAACGATTCAAGAGAAACGATAATTCCAATCAATATTCAAAAATTAAAAGAAAAGCAAAATGTCCTATTTCGTGATGCTATCATAGTGAAAAACAACATATTCGTTGCTTCAACCATTGGATTAATACACCTCAATATTGGTGAATCATCTAGCTCTACAATCAAAATTATAGATAGCCCCGATGTTTTAAGTGACATTGAGGTACGTGCGATAGAACCTATATCCAATAACCAATTGCTCATTTCTACATCTCAAGCAATATTCATTTATCATCTAATTACAAAAAAAGTCACCCAGTTGATTGATGAGAAAGTTAAAGGCAATTCTATCTCCGGTATATTTGAAATTTCTTCAAATCCTTTAGACAATCTAATTTGGGTTGGAACTCAATCTGGATTAAGCTCCTTTGCTTTAACGGACAAAACATTCTCGCCTTACCCCCTGTTGTACATAAAAAACTTAAAATTAAGTACTCTATATTCACTTCTACCCACATCAAAACGAGAAGTGTTGGTTGGTAGTAACAACAGCCTTTTCTCTGTTGATCTTATTACTCAAAACATAGATGTTTTGGATACAACAAATACAAATCTTCTTCTTTTCAGAGACAACTCAGAAGATATTGTAATTTCCAATTCAAATCAAATTTCAAGGCTAAAAAGAGCTAATGCAACTCCAAACAAGTATTTGATAGAAGAACATCCGTACAACCACGGTCTAAAAGATGATTTTTTTAACTCAGCAATAAACTACAATGATTCTATACTTATACTATCCAGCGTACTTCAAAAGGGACTAACCGTATGGAATACTAGATGCAATAGCTTTACGACATATCATCAGGATTCCATTGGATCTGAGGTAAATGGATTGCGAAAAATAAATAATTTATTCAAGAACCGAGATAAAAATGTACTTATCCTAACAGACAATTCTATTGTGCAATTTAACCCCTTAAACCAAACCAATCGAACCTATGTTATACACAACTCCAAGAATAACGAAACGCTCACCAACTTTATGGATATAACTGAAGTAGGGAGCAGTTACTTTATAGGAAGTTATGGCGATGGGCTAATCGAAACTGACAGAGAGTTTAACATCAAGAGAATTCATACTACCAAAGATGGCCTAAGCAATAATTGCGTTTATCGCATCTTTAACATCGAAAATAAAAAACTATTGATGACCACAAACAATGGATTATCAATCCTGGATTTAAAATCAAAAAAAATTAAAACTTATTATGAAGGCGATGGTTTGCATGGCAATGGATTTGAACAACTCTGTGGCTATCAAAAAGACAACAAGATCTATGTAGGTGGCCCAGGAGGGTTTACGATCGTAAATACTGACCTCCTTCCCGATTCAAGTGTAGCTCCAATCCTCTATCCTACGGGTATCACCATCAATACACCCGATGGTAAGATTGACAGTACCCATTTGGAAATGTCTTCGTTTACGATACCCAACGATGCCTTTAAAACCACCCTTAAGTTTGTATCGCCAGATTATAAAAACCCAGATCGCATGAAGTATCGCTATAAAATTGACGAGCTGAGTGAGGAATGGGTGGAGCTTGGTAATCAAAATTTTGTTGACTTGATCGGTGTAAACCCTGGAAAATATCACTTTGAAGTGATAGCGACCAATTCTGAAGGAACAGACAGTGAGCCCCTTAAAATGACGCTAGATTTCCTGCCTAAGTGGTATCAGACCACCTGGTTTAAGGTATTGCTATTGCTGTTGGTAGCTGGCTTGGTGTATTGGGTACAACGTTACCGTATGGTCCAGATTAAAAAACAGCAAACCATCCGAAAAGAGATTGCCAATGACCTTCATGATGATATAGGCAGCACATTGAACTCATTAAAAATATTTGCCCACTTGGCTCAAAGTGATAAGAACAACAAAAGCCATATCGAACAAATAGAAGAATCTATTTCCGAGGCCACTGTTGGTCTGCGCGATATGATATGGGTCTTGGAGGATGAACAAGATTCTGTATATGAAATCATGGAGAGAATCAAGAAGTTCGCCTCACCTATCTGCATGGCCCATGACATCGAGTTTGTAGGTACTGTAAACGCCACCTCAGAAAAGCCCATTCCTAAGAAAATCAAACGTAACATTTTCTTAGTCGCTAAAGAGTGTATCAACAACAGCGTGAAATATGCCGAATGTTCCAGAATTGAGGTGGTTTTGGCTTATTCCAAATCAAAACTACAACTTACTATTGAGGATAATGGCAAAGGTTTTGACTGCGATGAAATAACAAAAGGAAAAGGCCTAGATAGCATGGAATACAGAGCCAATCAGGTAGAGTTCAATTGTGATATCCAATCCAGAATTGGGTCGGGCACAATAACTACTATGCAGGGAACTATAGGATAAATTTGACAGGAAACAAGCTACAGCACCGGAAGAGAAATTCTTGCCTCGGAATACAAGTCATAAACCGCTACCAAAGCTTCTTGACCTGTTGCATAAGGATATAATTCATAAGAGGCTATGGATTGACGATCTTCGATGTACACAGGCAGATACTTTTCATCCAAAGCATCCCAAACAATGAGTAAGAAGGCATACCCAATCTTGCTTTCCCTTCCCCTCTCCAACCAATTCTCAAATTGTTCTTCTTCTAGTGATTTGGGATAATTTGAACCATCAAACATAATACTTGTACTTGTCCATTTTGTGATTGGCTGGCAAGATAGATCAGACTAATTGTTTGAACCAAATGATTTAAAACTTACCTTTGAATAGCGAATCCGCAAGATAATCCACCCATCCAAAATTTTGATTCACTATATTTAGCAAATGGTGATATTCCATTAAACCATTTGATTGAAAGATTAAAAACATACATTCAGTGAAAACACATAAGCGACACATTGTCAATGCATTAACGGGTATACTAATCGTTGTATTTACTTTCAATGGTTTCGCACAAACCTGTTTGCAAAAACTAGACAGTGTTTATCTCTACAAGTATGAGTCTCCCGAAAAAGCCAGATTTTATGCCAGTGCATTGCTTGAAGATTTGGACTCAGGAAGATGTGTCACAGAATTGGGGATTGCTGCGCTATACAATAATATTGGGCTGTCTCTTTGGGAGATCAACGAGAAGAAAAAAGGACTCGATGCGCTAAAACGTGGACTCAATGAAGAACTGAAGACAAAGCCTGAAACTCACCCTGACCTGTTGGGGCTGTATTACAATCTAACAACCTTCTACCGTGAATCAGCCAATTTTGTTGAGGCTGAGAGCTATCTCAACAAAGCCGAAAGTGTAATCAACAGACACTTTGCCAACGACAAGGAAAAACAAGTTGGGTTCCTATTCAATAAGGGCGTTTATTACCGAGAAAAGGGAGACTTTCAAAAAAGTATAGAGGCCTTAGAAACAGCCATAAGTAAGATTAATCTAGCTGCTGATTCTACTCAAATTGCCTTGCAAATTGAATTAGGAACTACCTACATAAATTCTGGAGACATGGCCAAAAGTGAGCTCATTTTGATTGAAGCTATCGAGGCCGCTGAAGGAAATCAAGAGAGGCTCTTGCTCAAGGCCATTGATCGATTGTCCGCTCTGATGATTGAATTGGGAGATTTCTCTGATTCGGAAACTTACCTCTTGGAGAACCTTCAACGCAAAGACAGCTTGTATAGTGACGCTCCCCTGCTTAAACTGGAGACTTACAACAACCTGAGCATCTTGTATTATCGCCTCAACGACCTGGCGTCCGCTGAAAAGTACATTGCCAGAGGCCTGGATGAAAATCAGAATATCAGAACAGTGAAGCCGAAGTTACTCAACAATTTAGGGACGATTTACATGAAAGAAGGCAACCTGGAGGAAGCTGAAAAATACTTCAACGAAAGTGCTAAAGCGTTCCAGGAAATATACGGAAGCATCAATCCTGATTATGCCACCAGTTTGAGTAACCTGGCGGGTATATATAAGCTCCGAGGAGAGCTTAAACGAGCACTTGACACGTATTCAAAAGTATTGGATATGGATCGTGCCATCTATGGCACCAAGCACCCTACTTATGCTACATCGCTCAGTAATGTGGGTTTACTCTACATGCAATTTGGAAGTATGGGTATGGCCAAACGATTACTCAACCAAGCCAAAGAAATACGCTTCAATTCATTGGGTGGTTATCACCCTTTATATATCAAAACGGTGAATGACCTGGCTATCTATCATCTAATCGAAAAGGATACGGTAGCGGCCATGGATGCTTTTGATCATGCACTCGATGCAGAAATTCACCATATGCATGATATCTTTCCTGTGCTTACTGACAAACAGCGGAAGCTCTATTTTAATGAAACCAGAAGTAACATTGAGCGCTATTGCGCCTTAGCTTTTCAACCTAGTTTCGTCCATACACCTTATGCGGTGCATGCCGTTAATCATTTTATCAATACAAAAGGAATGCTCTTTTATGCATCGGAAAAGATGAGAAGGGTCATTTTAGGCAGTGGTGACGAAAAGATCATCAATACTTACAATACCTGGCGTGAGGAAAAATACCTTTTGGCCCAAGCTTATCTTTTAACTCAGGACGAAAGGGAACGCCAAGGTTTGGATATTCAGGAAATGGAAACCTATTGTATCGATTTAGAAAAGGAACTCGCGCAAACCTTTCATGTTTTCCTTGAAGAAGAACGAAGTGCTTATCATACTTGGGAAGAAATCAGCAATGTTTTAGGTGATAGCACCGCCATGATTGATATGATTCAGTTTCGAAATTATCACGCGAAAATTGTTGATCAGGAACTAGATCAGGGATTTGAAGATCAGGCTCATTATGTTGCGTTCATAATCAAACAAGATAGTGTCATTGAAGCGGTGACCTGGGATAGAGATATAGATTTTGAAAAGGGTCTCAAACTCTATAACAACGCTATTAAATTTGGCATAAAAGACAAACTCACTCACAAGATCTTTTGGGCTCCTATTCAAGCGCATCTAAATGATATAAACCGTGTGTACTTCTCTCCTGATGGGATCTATCATAAACTAAATCCTGCTATTCTATTTGATATTGAAAGACAGAAATATGTTGCAGATGAAATTGACATCACAAACATCACGAGTGGTAAAGACCTAATTTACGCCGAGGATAAGCAGCTGATTAGAGAAGCTAAAATTGTGGGAAATCCTGACTTCTCCAATGTACAAACCGAGTATATGCAATTGAAGCAATTGGCTGGTGCTGAAGAAGAAGCCAAAGATATCACTAGAATACTTGATGTAAGAAAATGGAACACTGAGTCATTCTATTTTGCAGAAGCCACCGAAGATCAAATCAAGACCTTTCAAAACCCTGGTGTTATTCATATTGCTACGCATGGCTTTTTTAAAGATGATCCAGACAACGTAGACCCGCTGCACAGTTCGGGTATATTTTTGAGTAAACAAGAAGGCAGCTCCAGCGATGGTATTCTTACGGCTTATGAGGCCATGAATTTACAGTTGGATCAAACTAGCCTGGTAGTGCTAGCCGCTTGTGAAACGGGTCTGGGAACGGTAAAAAATGGCGAAGGAGTTTTTGGCTTGCAACGAGCCTTTCTCGTAGCTGGTGCAGATAATGTGTTAATCAGTTTAGTGAAGATCAATGACCAAGCGGCCAGACGTTTTATGAATTTGCTATACGAGCAATTACGCGACACCGAAGACCCTCAACAGGCGTTTTTTAATGCTCGGGCCTTATACAGACAGGAAGATGAAAATCCCTACAACTGGGGTGCCTATATATTGGTAACGAAAGGCTGATTGTTCTTTAATTAATCAAAAACCTCCCAAATATTTTCTTCTGTTATAAAGAATTTTGGATCAACTATAGTTGAATTAGGAATATACAGCCTAACCGAATGTCCTGGCGTAATGACCTTTTTGGTAGTTCCATTCCAACGGTGAACATCCTTCGGATCAAGATTCATTTTTTCAGCAATATTATCCAGCGTCAAAGGTTTCCTCAAGACTACATTCCTAGCCGCTGGTAGCGAAAGTGGTTCATGGCTCTCTACGTGCACCTCTACCCTTCTATCAAGTACCCGCCTAAACCAATGGTCTTTTTCTTTTTCAGACCGCATTTCCCCTCTAGCCATTACTTGTATTTTTTCTTCTGGTACACCCAAATCAATTAAATAAGCTTTGGCTGCATTTCCTCTTTTCTGGCAAAGTGCCACATTACCTTTTTCAGAACCATGGTGATCAGAATACGACAATAGATTGATTTTCTTATATGGTTCATCTTTGACCGCTGCATAGAAATCATTGAGTGCTTGCTTCGACTGCAATCGCAGCGTATAATCTCCATAATCAAAATACAAATGCTCTACATTGTCGACTGATTCATATATTTTGGCTGGTTTCGCTTGAGCCACTACAGTATTTCTACTTTTAGTTCTCTCCGCACGATTGGATCTCGCAGATTCTAAGTTCGAGGCCACAGATCCTCCTTCCACCGCGCTAGAATTGAACAGTTTTCTTAAATCTTTTTTCTTGGTTATCACCGGTTGAAACAAAGCATATCCTTCATAATCTTCCGCTCTAAAGGTGACCAGGTCAATGGCGCCAACATCCCTATACCTCGATACTATTTGAGCATCCACCATCAACTCTCCAGCAAATAACAGCGATAGGAATAACCTCTCATTGGGTACAGAAAACTTATACAAATCCAACACCTCTTTGGTTTCTCTATTGGAAGATAGATACCCTGTTGAATCACCAATAAAGAAATAAGTATCGTCCCAGGTAGAATTGAAAGGAAACCCAATATTGAACAAGTCAGGACTAAAAAACGAATGCCCCTTGGCGCCAAAAATATCATACCCCCCATAGCCTACATGTCCGTTACTACTAAAGAGCAAACTTTCATGAGCAGAAGAATAGTATGGTGTAATTTCATTCTCACGAGTGTTGATCACCTTACCCATATTGATCGCAGGTAACCACGACTCTCCGTCATCGCCTCGCAGGCTCATCCAAATATCACTACCCCCTTGACCACCAGGCCGGTCTGAAGAAAAGAAAAGCGTATCCCCAGTTATAGACAATGAAGGATGTTTATTTTCTGAGTTTGGTTCGTTGATGAATTCATTGAGTTCAACGGGATCAGACCATTTTTCATCAACCAAGGCGCTGAATTTGATCTTGCAACCAGCATTCTTTTCATTTTCACAAGAAGTGTAATAGAACTTGTCTCCAGAAGCATTAAATGTGCCTGATCCTTCAGACCATTTGGTATTCAATTTGTCAAACCTGTGCTTGTTACTGATGTTATGGTAGCTGCCATTTTCACGAACTTCATACATCATCATGTCAGGCAAAAGTCCACTGTACTGACTCCCCTGATATTGTTCACCTGAAAGGTTTCTTGATGTAGCGAAAACCAAATGTCCATCT
Source organism: Reichenbachiella sp. (assembly GCF_033344935.1). Lineage (NCBI taxonomy): Bacteria > Pseudomonadati > Bacteroidota > Cytophagia > Cytophagales > Reichenbachiellaceae > Reichenbachiella > Reichenbachiella sp. The sequence continues at coordinate 2,826,217 of NZ_JAWPMM010000001.1, forward strand.
GCCGGATTTTCGGTAGCGCCATAGTCATGAAAATTACTATTCAACTTTTTGATATACTCGACTTGATAATGCCTGTCCTGTTGTTGTTCTCTTTTCGCGATCAAACATCCCTCTCTTTGCCTATTGGCTAACTCCAACAATTCAGGATCTATGTCTGTAATTTTGGCCAGCTCCTGATAAATAGAATCTGCCAGATCAAACTTACTCTCTAGTTTGTTGAGCGTCGCATACTTATAAATAGATTTCGTTTGGTAATCATGGCCAGTTTGCTCGCTTAACTTCTTAAAGCCTTTCATCGCCTTTTCGTACTGTAGCGTTTGTTCGTAGCAAACGGCCAATTGATATCCAGCGTAGTAATTCTTTTTACTTATAGCATATGCTTTATCGTAATAAGGAATGGCTTCTAAAAATCTGTTTTTATCAAACTGCTCATCACCCAGCTCAATGTATTTTGGCACAGATTGGGCCAATGCATTCATTGAGAATATAAGAAAGAGCGCTACTGAATGTATAATTTTCATTTAGAACATGGGATTGGACAGTCTCCTATACGATTTATGTAATTCAAAACTATACCCTAAAGATATCTCGTAGGCAGATACGTTGCCATTTATTTGTTCATTAAGTCCCTGATTCGTGGCATTCATATCCACACTAAAGCCAACTTTGATCTGTTCAACCTTTAGGCCTATTAAAACGATAAAAGAATCGTTTACACGGTACCATCCCCCTGTCTGCAGTTCTACACCCAGATTAGATTTCGATGAGCTAACAAATGTAGAAATATACATACCTAGATTCATCTGGGTGCTACCATTCGAATTGAGCACATAGGCTGATGGGTGCCCGTAGAACCTCGCTCCCAGGGGAAACTGAAATACCGCAAAAGCTTTGTAAAGCATGGCCTTTCTGGCATCAAAATCTTCAATGGAACCAATCTTTGGTCGGTTCAAATTATCAGCACTGATACCCGCAGAAAACGCATAGTCCCTGATTTTGTAATCGTCATTATCATAAGTGGTGTATAGCGCACCAAAATTGATTACAGGATACCACACTGGGTCAAATACGATGCCCTCACCTGCCAGGCTACCATCATAGCCACCATCCAAATACTGATTGAACTGTGAGCCCCATCGATAACCATCACCAGAAATGTTTTGTTGGGCATATCCGGCTTGTACCCCAAATACCAATAGCTGATTTCTCAATTCAGATAAATTCACCACATACGAAAAGTTGCCAATAACTTTTTGATTTCTATAAGCTCCTTGATAACCTCTACTCTCCCTGAAGAAGGTAACACCAACGCTACCAAAGTACTCTTCCCTCGTGGTAACTCTTCTCAGTGGGTAACTGAAAGACCCTTGCATAAGCTCGACATAACTTTCCGTATCTGGATTGCCAGCTCGCTTATAATTAGAATTAAAATTGATCGTAGTGATTGTACCGGGAAACGCAGGGTTCATAAGTGCCCCGCTCGCAAAATATTGAGAAAACTGACCTTCCTGACCGAAGGCAGCAAAGGAATAAATAAAGGATATGAGAAGTAGCGCTTTCTTCATTGTCATTTGACTAATAACACAGATCCAAGTTTACTAAAATGCTGTGTCTGTTCTCTTTCACCGTTAACAAAATACTTATCACTCACATCCTCACTGATATCATAAGTGATACTTACATTATAATAGTATACACCTTCAGGAGCTTGTTGACCACTTTTCAGATTTCCATCCCAACCCAAATCATCTAGATTAAGGTCTTCGCCAGTAAGCGTTGCCGTATACACTTCTCGGTTGAATGAATCAAAAATCAGAAAAGAAATGGAGCTGACTACTACTCCACCTACAAAAGGTCTAAATATGGTATTGTCACTGAGAAAGGCACCAGGTGAAAATACATTAGGAAGATACACTTCGGGTTCGGTGAGCACAGGAGACAAACCAAGTGCAAACCTTGTGGGCGAAGAAGTAATCCAAATCTTATTAGCGGTTTGAATAGTACCTTCTTCTGGAACAGCGGTTCCGATATTGTTATTGGTTGAAGCCACTGTTCGAAGTGCACTAAACACAGAATCTCCTTTTGCAAATTTTTGTAAGGTAGCATCGTATTCTCGGGCATTGATGAAATTGGGAGAATTAGTAAAGTCAACTCCTGAATAACTAACTGAAACTGTTAACTCCGCACTATCTGTCAAAGACTGAATAGACCATTCTACTTGAGGAGCTAGGCCCATCGTATGCTCATCTGTTTGTAAACTATCTGGGTTGGGCTGTCTACACTCTACCTTCAGTGTTACACCAGGTGTGCTACTATTGACCGCTACGTAATTAGGACTACCATTAATCCCCATTGGAAACACAGTAGCTTCCGTATCACTAGTAACTGCGAGCATTTTGCCTTCCACGTAAGATGGAGTTGACACTTCATTAGATGGTTTAACACTGATTTTTCCTTGAACAAGAAAGGTCTCCTGATTGGTTGCGTTCAATATTCCTTTCTCAATATTTAATCCAGATTGCACCAAAATGAAATTTGGAGGCAATGTTATTTTGCCTACCGTATTTAAACTCAGTTCATTAATGAATATAGAATCTGCACTACTCACCAGAGTCACTTCATCAATAACATTTCTATCTTCTACGTCGAGAAAACTTAAGTCACCCAAGTGCTTGTTGTTAACAAAATTTAATTCCCCACTTTCTACTGAAGCAATGGTTCCATTGTTAGTTAAAGTTCCATTGAAAGTGGCATCAGAGGCAAAGGCCATCGTTTGATCATTGATAATAATACCCTCAAATGTGGTTTCTCCTCCAAACAAGGATTCATTGGTAGTGTTGAAATCATTTTCCAAAATAGCTGTGCCCGTAATGGCGAACTTGCCACCGTTAGTTAGAATAACCGATGAATTAAAATTTCCATCAATTACGGTTTCGGATCCATCAGGATTGAGCAGCGTGCCGTCGAGTGTCACATCACCCAGCACGCCTAAAACTCCTCCAGTATTATCCAATAATCCATTAATTTGAAGATTGGATTCCAGGTTAAAGCTGCTGTTATTATCAATTGTTCCGTTGAGCACCGAAGTCTCTCCTCCTGTTATAAAAAAATCACCATCATTCGTAATCGTTCCGGCCAATGAAGCATTACCTCTTACTCCGAGTGTTGATTCTGTAGCACTATTTACAACTGAGGCTGCACCAAAGGCAGCATCACCTCTCACAACAAAATTTCCACTATTATCTACTGGACCAACGATCTGAGCATCTTCTTGAATGATGGCATTTCCTTCATTCGTAACTGTACCATTCAATGTAGCGCTACCTCCGATGTAAAAAGTCGAATTACCTTCAACATTCAATGTAGTAGATGAGCCAAGCAGTGTGGTTTGGGCAAAACCAAATCCTGGAAGAAAGATTAATATGTAGATGAAAAAGTATTTCATATTTTTAATCTACGTAGTCCATAGTGTAAGTAATACGTGCTCCAGAGAAATCGGCAGTAGGCCCTACACTTGTTGGTATTTCGATATAAATAAAGTAGTTGTTCGAACTATTGTCGATTACCTTTCCTACAGAGGCACCTATATTAAAACCTGCAATACCAGTTGTCCCATCAGGGATAATTACGGTATCATCAAAAGTAACCGCCGTTGAATACGATTTCGCAACAAAATGAGCTGTAGCATCATGTCCAGCTTGATTTCGACCAAAGATTTCAACCGCTTGAATAACAGCTCCATCAGGTAAATTTACAGGTGCCGAAATTTCTGCACCCAATTCTGATGCAGCAGATTTTACAAAAATTGAGCTACCTGCATTTGACTCGAGGACGTTATCTCCAGTCCCACTTTGCCTAGTCAAATTAAATGCAATTGGGGGAATCCCATAGTATTTAGTGACTGGACTATTGTACTTATAGGCATTAGCATTTACTTCTCCTACATCATCAATTCGCAATCCTTCAATCAATGACCCACTCATTTTCACACTCATTACCAATTCTGAAGCTTCTACTCCAACTGTATTATTGGTAAATCTTGTTTCTATTTTACCTATCTCTGTCTGAACAGCTGAACTATTCGCTCCATCAAAAACAATATTACCTCCAGTACCATTCGACCCATTATCATTATACACGTGCATGGTGGGTGCATTAGTTGGAGATCCCCTTCTGATCGAAAATTCATTTCCATTTACAGAAATTTCAGTGGATGTGGTAAGTGAGCCACCCAATTCTATATTGCTACCATTTACATTTAATCCATTTGCCGCTCCAGTAATGCTTCCACCACCACCAAGCGGCTGCCAGGCACCTAATACCCTTCCTTCAAAACCTTCAGACCCACCTTCAGTACTGTATCTAATCATACCGTCCATCGGAGCAATGATTCCGCTTCGTTCTATATCATTTCCTCGTGGTAATACCAAAGCAGTATTGGCATCCATTTGAATATGACCTGGATTGCCTATACCTGTACCAGGTGCTAAAATCAAATTACCTCCATTAAAACCAGAATCTCCATCTCCTGCTCTAACCGATAGATTATTTCCTACAGTTCCGGAAGCTCCTTCGACAAATATGTCATGGTCAACACCTGAAGAATAAATGGTCCCAGCATGCATATATGCATCACCCTGTAAATCTATTAACCCATCAAAGCCAATCCCATCTCCAAAACCTGGTTGCAAGACCACATTGCCCCCATCTGCTCCACTACCACCTGCAGCATCTCCTGATTGCAGATGAAGAACTCCGCCCTGCCCACTAGAAGGTGGTAATACTTGTATAACACCCGATGCATCTCCGTCAAAAGTGATAGGGGTATTAATATTTGAAAACGAAGATGAGCCTAGGCCAGTCCATACACTACCGTTATAACCTTCAAATTGAGAATCATCAAAATTAAACCTCAGCATACCCGAAACTGGAGATGCAATGGCATCTCTTTCAATACTAGAACCTGCTGGTAGTACAATAGCTTCATTAGAATTGAATGCAACCATTTCATCAAATTCAGCAGAGCCATCATTGTAAAGTGTCAAAGATGATTGAATATCATTAGCAAGGTCCAATACTCCATCAGCAGGTCCTGAAGGGGTATGATGGAAGGAAATTTGTCCATTTTCGAAGAAAATGAAACTACCCTGAGCACCTGAATTTCTTAACAGGTCATTATCAGTAACATTTGTCTTATCGGCATAAAGATCAGAACCAATAAAATCACCATTGACAGTTGCTGTGGCATTCTCAAAATGAGATAGCCCTATGGATTGGTCCACTTGGAGGGAAGACTTAGGAATCACTGTCCCGATACCAACATTCCCAGCTGCATAATTGATGTCACCAGCATTATCCGCCCATAAGCTAGCTCCTGCAATATCACTTGTCAAAGCAATTTGTCCACTTGCATCAGGCAAAGAGTACAGTTGAGCTGCTGTCAATGCACTTAATTCGAAAGCAGCAGTATTGCCGGTTCCTTCATCCTCCAAGGCAAAAACATTATCAACCTGCGTTAAGCTAGATCCAGTAATGGCACCTCCGGTCACATTAATATTAGAAAAGTTAGATTGTGCACTAAAGTCAGCAATGGCGTCTACATCCAGCTGACCTGCTCCATCTACAATTAAGTCTGTACCTGCACCTGTAGTAACATTGGTAGAAGCTGAAAGTACTCCGCCTAAATCAATATTTGACCCAGAAACTGTCACGCCGTTTCCACTAGATAAAGTAGCGCCATCCACCGCGTTTTCAAGATCCTGCAAGGCTGTTTTGATATTAGTACTAGGTGTAATAATTCCATTAGTGAATGTGCCCAAGTCTGTTGTACCGGCTGACAATCCATTCAAAACATTCAAATTATTCACTTCAGACCCTACTTGTAACGTGGCAGATAAATGTGGTTGATTGTCAGTTATCAGTGGGTGCGAAACTAATCCAATATCCTTACTTTCAGCTGTGGCAGCAGCCACGTCCGCAGCCGTTTCACTTGACACATTAGTCACATTAGTGGCCACAACATTTGTTAACTGAGAGCCATCAACAACTGGCAGTCTTGACGTACCATCTAACTGAACAATTTGATTGGGGCCTACGCCTACATTTACATTTAATGCCGTAGCATCGCCATCTCCTAGCACTGTGGTTCCATCGGAGTTGACTGGAGTGATTGGTAAATTAGTTAACTGCGAACCATCTACATTAGGTAATCTAGAAGATGCATCCAATTGAACAATCTGATTCGGGCCTACACCTACATTTACATTTAGTGCTGTAGCATCGCCATCTCCTAGAACCGTAGTTCCATCGGAGTTGACTGGAGTTGTTGGTAGATTGGTAAGTTGTGAACCATCTACATTAGGTAATCTAGACGTTCCGTCTAATTGAACAATTTGATTGGGGCCAATACCCACATTTACATTTAGCGCTGTAGCATCACCATCACCCAGAACGGTAGTTCCGTCAGAATTAACCGGAGTTGTTGGTAGATTGGTAAGTTGCGAACCATCTACATTAGGTAGTCTAGAAGATGCATCCAATTGAACAATCTGATTCGGGCCTAAACCTACATTTACATTTAGTGCAGTGGCATCACCATCTCCGAGAACCGTAGTTCCATCGGAGTTGACTGGAGTTGTTGGTAGATTGGTAAGTTGTGAACCGTCTACAATAGGTAGTCTCGAAGAAGCATCCAATTGAACGATCTGATTTGGACCAATACCCACATTTACGTTCAGGGCTGTAGCATCACCATCTCCAAGGACAGTAGTTCCATCGGAATTAACCGGAGTTGTTGGTAGATTGGTTAGTTGTGAACCGTCTACAATAGGTAGTCTCGAAGAAGCATCCAATTGAACGATCTGATTTGGACCAATACCCACATTTACATTCAGGGCCGTTGCATCGCCGTCTCCAAGGACTGTAGTTCCATCCGCATTGACTGCCGCAGGGGGAAGATTAGTTAGTTGAGATCCATCTACTGCAGGAAGCCTTGCAGAACCGTCCAGCTGCACTACATTACCCGCAGCAACCCCTAAATTGGCAGTAGTAAGATCATCAGTATCATCAACATCAAGATTGACCGGAACGTTGGTGATTTTCACAAAATCAACATCATTGATATCCGCATCCGTAATAGTAGCATCAGCGATTTCGGTTGTAGTCACCGACCCAGCAGCAATAGTGGCCGTCACACCAGTCAATTGAGAGCCATCTACCGCTGGAAGTCTTGCAGACCCATCCAGTTGTACCACATTACCGGCCGCATTCCCTAGATCAGCGATAGTAAGATCGTCTGTCGCATCAATATCCAAATTGACAGGAATATTAGTGACTTTTCCAAAATCAACATCGCTGATATTACCATCTGTAATGGTTCCACCCGCTATATCTGTCCCTGTGATTGTACCATCCAATATTTCTGTTGTGGTAACATCTCCAGGATTAAGGGTGGGTGTAATCCCAGTAAGTTGTGAGCCATCCACTGCAGGAAGTCTTGATGACGCATCCAATTGTATCAGCTGATCTGGTCCCGTTCCAACATTCACACTCAACGGTGTTATTCCTCCATCTCCGTTGATTGTGAACCCATCAACAGTTACTACTGTAGACCCTTCAATGGCCACAGGATTCCATACCCCATTCCAAATGAATAAACTGCCTAAAGTTTCATCGTAAACCATTAGACCGTTGTCTGCGGCTCCGAGAGACATCCCTGTTCTTTCTGCAGTGGACAGTCTAGGTATGAGTACCCCTTGTGCCTGACCCGCGACGGGTTTTATGTCCATCGCTGCATTTGGGTTGGGAGTGTCCGTATTGACCCCGATTGAATTTTGAGCCTGAGCTGTGGAGGCTACTAAAAGAATAGCTAACGCACCTATTATTTTTCTTACCATGGTTGAAATATTGCCAGTTACAACAATTGACTAAATATAGTCATCACTTTTTCATTGCCGCATCATTTGCGGCCTTTCTCTCATAGGGATAATAAGGATGGTGGTCGTGGATTGGCCAATAATTTCAAAACCTTTTCAAGTCAATTTGATATTATGAGCTACTACCAATTTCAAAATAAACAAGTAGTGAGCACAATAAATATATAATTCGACGAATATTCGAAATTTAGAGACTAATGGATCAGAAAAGTCATTGTGCTATGAGTCTAGAATTCTCATACTTTTTCATGAATCACCAAATTACTACTCTTTCAGATTTTGATTTGTAGTTTTTATCTTCTGGTTGAACATCAAATGCTTCATAAAAAGCATCGGCATTCATCAATGGGCCATTTACTCTCCACATCGCTGGTGAATGAGGGTCCACCGCTACATAGTTTCTCAAAAATTCATCTCTCATTTTTACTCTCCAGATTCTTGCCACAGATAGGAAAAAGCGTTGGTCTGGCGTAAACCCATCGATTCGAGTAGTATCCTGGCCTTGGGCAGTCATTTTAAAAGCATCATAGGCTATGGCTATTCCGCCATTGTCCGCTGTATTTTCACCCACGGTTAGGGCTCCTTTTATCGCTACCGTATCTAGTACTTTAAATGTACTGTAGAGATCAATCATTTTCTGAGTCCTTTCTCTAAATCTTTTGTAATCCTCTTCCGTCCACCAGTTTTTTACATTTCCGTCTTTGTCATATTGGGCTCCCTGGTCATCAAAGGCATGGGTCAGTTCATGGCCAATCACCATGCCTATTCCGCCATAATTAATGGCATCATCAGCATGGAGATCAAAATATGGATATTGTAAGATGCCTGCAGGAAAAACAATTTCATTCACTGGAGGGCTATAGTATGCCGTAACTGTACTCGGCGTAGTTCTCCATTCCTCTTTATTTGGCGCTTGATTTAGTTTGGCCAATTCAAATCTGAATTGTTCTTTCCTGAGTTCAACCACATTTTCGAAAAATTTAGATTTATCGATATCAATACCCTTGTATTCTCTCCAAACATCAGGATAACCAATTTTCTTGGTGATCGCATATAGTTTTTCCTTGGCTTTTAGTTTGGTACTGTCACTCATCCAATCCAACTGATCAATTCTAATCTCGAAAGCTTTTTGAAGATTATTGACCAATTCTAATGCTCGTTTCTTCGCTTCTTCATTGAAATGACGATTTACATAAACTTGCCCCAGCGCATAACCCAATCGCCAATCAACCATTTGAACCATTCTTTCGGCCCTGGATTTTTGTTTAGATTGGCCTGACAAGACTTTGGTATACTCAAATTCTGCCTTCTCAAAATCTTCACTTAATACACTGGCATTGCTAACTAAAATATCAGCTCGTAAATATGTTTTCCAGTCCTCTAGCGGCACAGATTTCAGCATGACATTGAGTTCGTCATAATAAGCCGGTTGTCTCATGTCAATGGAGTCGGCTGCAAGCCCAAGCGTATTGAATAGAGACGTCCACCCGATATTCGGTTGTCTTTCTTCTAGGCTTGCTAGTGATAATTTGTTGTAATTGGCCTTTACATCCCTCCTTTCAATCCTTGTTTTATGAGATGCTGCCAACTGTTTCTGAATTTCATATACAGTTTTTGCCTGTGACTGTGCATTTTCAGATCCTACCAATTCAAATAACGTTTGAACATATTTTTGATAGGCCTGCTGAATAGCGACCGAAGAAGAATCTGTCTTAAAATAATAATCTCGGTCTGGCAGGCCCAAACCAGTTTGACCAAAATGGGCAATGTTGATTTTGCTATTGGCTTGATCGGGATATATCCCCAGACTAATAATGGAATATACACTTGCCTTTAATTCACTAGCAACAAATGACATGAGTCCTGATACATCCTCTATCTTTTCTATTTTTTCTAAATGCGGTTTGATTGGCTCGAAACCCAACTGATTAATTCGCGAGATATCCATGCCTGAAGCGTAAAAATCTCCGACCAGTTGCTCATTACTTCCTTTGGAAAACTCACCTGTAGACAGCTCTTCTAAAATATCTTGCAAGAGCATTTTCTGTGGAATATTCAAAAAGCGATAAGACCCAACCCCAGATTGATCATCAGCTATTCTGGCGGTATCATGCCAAAGTCCATTGACATGATTGAAAAAATTATCACCTGGTTTGGTATTCGGATCTAATCCAGCTACATCAACATATTGGCGTGTGCTTAATTCATCAGACTGATTCTCGTTGGAACAAGAAACTAAAGTGCCAAAGGCAAGGAATGTGTATATTATCTTTTTCATAGGTCGTTGTATCTAATCAAAGATAATCTAATTCTTAAGCTCTCAAATAGCTATTAGAAATGGTTCTGATTTAAGTACCGCAGAAAGTCTGATAGGAGCCGTCAAATTCAGATGGCACAAGCTGAGATTCTTGAGGCTTATATGGGTTCGAAAACTTAATCATCAATGCATTAAAAGGACTCATATCTCCTTCTGTGGCTCTTTTCAAAACATCCTCTACTAAATGATTTCGTGGTATAATTACAGGATTACTTTGTTCCATTAACACAGAACCTTCACTTTGATTATTAGTCCGATTAAAAGCCTCTTGCCAACGAGAATGCCAAGCTTTGAATTCTGCGTCCGATTGCAGTTTTTCTTCTATAGAATGAAACCTTAAGGAAGTAAAGAAATTAGTGTAATCCACCTGATGCTTTTCTAACAGATTCAGTAAATCTTGCACCAATTGTTGATCTGAATGCTCAACCTTTACAAGTCCAAGCTTTTGACGCATCATACGTTGGTATTTTTCAGTGTACTTCTGAGGAAATGACTGAATCACTTCTTCAGCCTGAGCAACGGCTATTTTCTCATTCGCATGAATCAAAGGCAATAGTGAATTAGCTAAAATGGCCAAATTCCAATGCGCTATATGTGGCTGATTACCAAAAGCATAGCGTCCTTGACGATCGATTGAGCTAAAAACAGTTTTTGGGTGATAGGCATTCATGAATGCACAAGGACCATAATCGATAGTTTCTCCAGCTATCGACATGTTATCTGTGTTCATCACCCCATGAATAAAACCAACTCGCATCCAGTCCACGATCAATTCAACCTGCCTATTCATTACACTTTTCAAGAACTCTATGACATAGTTTTCATGACCCAACAGGTCTGCATCGTGTCTTTCAATCACATATTTTGTAAAAGCCTCCAGTTCATCACTGTAGTATCTTGCATACTCAAAAGATCCTACTCGAATATGACTTTTCGCTATTCGGGTAAGTACAGCACCATCATTCACCTGTTCTCTATAGACTGGCTCTCCGGTTTTCATAACCGCCAAACTCCTTGTGGTATTTATACCCAAGTGAAACATGGCTTCACTCATCAAATATTCGCGCAACATGGAGGACAAAGTGGCTCGACCATCCCCTCTTCTCGAGTACTTGGTAACGCCCGCCCCTTTAAGTTGGATGTCAAAAAGATGGCCGTCAACCACTTGTTCTCCCAGCAAAATGGCACGTCCATCTCCAAGCATAGTAAATTGTCCAAATTGATGACCTGCATAAGCTTGTGCTATAGGATGGGTTCCTTTTAGCACTTCTTTGCCAGAAAGGTATTCAAGAGCCAATTCTGGATTAGACAACTCTTTGGGTAGTTCCAATGTCTCAGCTAATTCTGGATTGAAACAAATGGTCTCAGGATTCTCAACCGGAGTTGGCGATTGATCGCTATAAAATTTGTCAGAAAGGGAGTCCCAGTAGGAGTTTTTTAATATCGCCATGCTACTCACTATCTATAAAGCTTTGCAGGTCAGCTAGAAGTTCTTCCACTTCCATCTTCTTTAGATCAAATAGTTCATCATGTTTTACATTATTTTCATAATGATGCCAGGCTTTTTTTGCTTTTTTTAGGACTCTCGGTGTAATGTTAAACTCCTTGTGATCCAATAGATCCTGCGCTACCGAGGACACTTTAAAACTACCGAACAGTGATAGCTTAAAAAGAGCCACATACTTTTCGCTAAGATCAAAACCGTCGAGATGAACGAGCAATTCTCCTGCAATTTTTGGGTTCTTATCAATGGCTTCAAGTAATGCGTCTAGTGCTTCACTATTACTTTCAATCAAGCCCAAGGTCCGAGCCGCTAGTATTTTAGATTCATCATTCGAATGCTCGAGCAGCTTAACCATTTCACTAACTACTTCGGTTGAATTTTTCTGGGCCAAGAGGTCTGAGGCTTTGAAAGCCTGGTCATCTAATTCTCCAGATAATTGTTCTACTAGCACTGAAATATCCATTGTTCAATTTTGATTCCCTACAAAAGTAGCTGACAAAACTAGATAAACCCCGCACCTTCAGTTTTTCACCCTAGACTTTTTAGTTCTGATTGATACTTTTCTAAGTCAGGATCATCGTTTTCTTGAGCTTTTTTTATGGCCTGTTTATACTTAGATCTAGCTAATTTCTTTTGTCCTAGGCCCAAATAGGCTTGACCAAGCCCACGATACATTTTAGCTAAATATTTTTCTTCCGGATAATTTGTAATCCCCTGTTCGAAATACTTAATAGCATCCTCAAAAGCGTGGTTCTTTAGATAGAATTGTGCTAATCGATTTTGCCAATAGGCTGATGCATAGCGCTTTGTTTCAAGTACATCAGAAAACTCCTTCATTAGCAGGTCAAATGCTTCAAATTGGTCCTGTTTCCAAGCCATCCATATCAGTGTATTTTTAGTGCCCTCATCAACTTCTGTTGGTAAATGGAAACGCTCTCCTCTTGATTTAAAATAAGACTCTACATAAGGAATTCCACCTACAGCATTGAATTCATCAATACTACTGAATGTCAATGAAGCGAAATTGCGGTAATAGAACTTAAGTCCCTGGTAGAGAGAGACATTTGTCAAAGCCTCATGAGTTTCATCATTAAATTGTCGATACTCCCAAATTAGATTATCAGATTTAGCATTCTCAAGAAATTGAGCTGCTTGATCGGAGTAAGAAACAGTATAAATATCTTTGGTGGAATTAGCCAGAAACAGATATCTCTCTTCGTTTAAAGAGTCAAACGGTTGGAGCATATTATCATCAATGTAAGCACCATTAGAAGCTATAGCTCCATCAAATACACTTTCTTTATCTAAGATCAATTCACACGCCATGAAACCGGCGTTTTCCCAACCAAACAGAATGTTTTCTTGAGTAGTTCTAAAGTTTTTATCAACAAATGGCACTAACTCCAATTGAATAAAGCTTTTGAATTCATCCCATTGCTTATTGAGGGTCTCATTTCTGCCTGGTCTGTCCATCAGTACTCCAACAACAATCATCTCTGGAAGCAAGTACTCGCCCCTCATAGATTCTTGAATGGCTACACCATTGAAGAAATACCATTGGCCATCTAATATATAAAGAGTAGGATATTGCTTATCAGTGACTTTATAACCTTTTGGTAGGTACACTTGAACGCCTCTTTCTTCATTTAGAAATTTCGAAGAAATGGTATGAGTTTGTCCCATCTGAATAGATTCTTGCCCAATCAGCGGAGACGATAAAACGAGTATTAAAATTAGAAATCCGAAATAGCGCATGATTTTGAGTTTATTTGAATTTCTGTAAGATCAGTTATTTTCAATTTTAGCTTCTAATTTCTCTCATCATTAACAAGAGATTAACAATTTTCAAATCCTTCAAATCGCTCCTTAAACCGAATATCATAAAGCAGCATGGGTGCCATGAGTTTTTTGATCGCCTTATCTAGATTGGTGAAATTTGATTGAGAGATATGAAGCGGTATTTTGTACAAACGATCATCTTTCTTCTCAAATGGACACGGCACTTTGGATTGATGTAGATATGGTATTAATGTAGTACTACAGTTGAGTGCAATTCTATCTATTACGTGGTTTACAAGTAATTCAGTCAAGGTTGAATTGATGTTTTCGAAAAACTCAATCGTTTTGGCCAACCGAACTCTTGAACCTGCTCTTGATTTTCCTTTTTTATTCAGGTATTTGATTTGACTGACACCTTGTTTCTTTCGTGTCATATAAGCCGAGAATGTAGTGTGATATATATTAGTTTTCCCTTCCATGACACATATTGCCGCATTACCCGATTCAACACTTAAATACAGTACCTGAGCACACTCATTCACTATTTCGAGTTGATCATTTATTATCAAGTGCAAGGGCAACCTGATTTGCCCTAATACCTCCCTAGATTCATTCTCTAATAGTATGACGTGCTTCTGAAAATCGTAAGTATATTGATATCGTTCTTGAATCTGATGGAGAAGATCCACAACTGGAATATGAAATAGATTAACGCTGGTTTGCTTCATTCCTTTTTTAACTCGATTGACTATTTAAAAGGATCAAATGGTAGGAAAACGTACTTCGAATATTGCACCTCCGGAAGAATTATCTATTATCCTTAATTCTCCCTTATTCTTCTTGATCAATTCCTGACAGAAACTAAGTCCTACTCCTGACCCTCTTTCTCCTTGTGTACCAATCCCCGATTCCATCAATTTTGAATTTAATATTTTTGTTTTCATCTCATCATTTACTCCCTTCCCAGAATCGATGATTTGAATTAACGTGGCGCCAGCGTGCTCTTCTATATTGATATCGATAGCGCCATTCTCAGGAGTAAATTTAATAGCATTGTGAACCAAATTTCTTAAAATGATATTCAGATGGTTTTTATCCAAATTCACCATCCTTTCTTCCTTTCCTATTCTTATCATTTTTATTTGTTTGGAAGCTGTCATCTCTTCAAAAAGGTCAATGATCTTAACGACTTCGGTCACGAGATCAAAATGAGAAACGATTCGTTTAGAATTACCCAATTGAGATTGAGCCCATGCCAATAGGTTATTCATATTCTCTTGCAACACTTTGAACCTAGACCGAATAGTCGCTTGATAATCCATAAATTTCTGACGGTCTAAGCTATTGATCAGAGAAGGGTCAAGCAAGCTTTGAATCAAGCCCAAAGGCGACCTTAGGTCATGCGCTACAATAGAAAACAACTTATCTTTTGATAAGTTGGATTCGGTCAGTGCCTTTTCCTTTTCAATCAATTCTTCATTCAACCTTTCTGTTTTGTGTAAAGCTCGAATGAGTTGAGTTTTAAATTGAATAACGAAATAGTAAATACCAGTATATGCAATGGCAACAATAGCCACCAACTTGATATACCCCAAATTATCCAATCCAGCTATAAAATATTTCAAAATCAAAAATGCCATTAGATTACTAATAAACAACAACCATTGGCCAAACCCGTCAATGAGAATAACCACTGCAATTGCACTTGGGATCAACAATAATTCGATTTCATTGGGTCTGTTTTCGAAGGCTGCATGAATAGCTCCAGCAACTACAGCCAAATGAATTCCCCACAGGAAAACATATTCAGCAGCTCTGTATTTATGAAAGTAATTGAGGGTGAGTACCGGAATTAAAACAGTAAGAATCGCAAGTATGTCAATCAGGATTCCCTGATAATTTCCGATGCTAAGATTAACTGTAATTAATAATAGAGCCAGAAGAATGCATATCAAGGTCAGTCGATTGATAATTCCCAATTTGCAAACCTCATATATGTTCAACGAATCTGAACAACCTAAAGAATAGAAATCCTTTAATTTATAGGTAAACCCTTTTCTTGCCATTACTAACCTTTTCCTTCTCTAGTACCAAACGCAGGCAGGTGGATGAATCAAAAGTAGAGCTACTTGCCCAAAAAAACGAATGTAAAGAGTTGAAAATATGAAAAGAAAAAAGTCAGACACAAATGTTTTGAATCTGACTTTAGATATAAATCAATAACCAAAAGCAGTCATTTTCCAGCAATGATCATTATTCTCCCAGATCTGGGTCCGTTAATGGCACTCCATGCCGAAGTTAATAAAAGGTCTACCTTCCCATCGCCATTTACATCCCCAATACCTGTGGCATCGAAGCCCAAGGTTTCTCCTGCCACTTGGCCCGTAAGTGTCCGTAGCTCTCTTCCATCCTTTCCAGAGTACACGTATACTTTGCCTCCAGACGGCGCGGCACTAGCATGCTGCCAAGCCCCAATCACTAAATCGTCATACCCATCTCTGTTGGTATCGCCAGCATCAGCTACGCCAATACCAAAACCCTCTCCTGGACCTTCTCCCGTAAAAACGTATAATTCTTTTCCGTTCTTACCTGAATGGACGTAAGCCCTTCCAGTGGAATTGCCTAATGCGGCATTGGCAAAATCTGAAGCATATACATCTTGAATGCCATCATTATCAACATCGCCTACTACCGACATGAACATACCTCCTAGTCTCTGGCTTGTTTCATCGGGATCAATCGTAAATGAAGCTTTATTCTTTGACCCATCATATACATAAACCTTACCGCCATTAGCCACACCAGGCGCGCCTATCATTAATATGGCTGACTCATCTATAGTCTTTCCTGCCAATGCGGTTCCAAATCCATCTCCTATTTCATCTCCACTCCATTTTTGAAGAATAGATCCGTCTTTTCCCGAATACAAATAGGCATTTCCAGCCTCTTCGATTTGATCACTATTGATAGGTCCTCCCCAAATCTGATAAGGCTCCCCGATCAGAACGTCTCCATACCCATCTCCATTGACATCACCAACACCTTTTACAGCACGCCCAAAGGCGCCTCGTTCATCTTCTCCTTGCCATTCATAAATCAGCGAACCATCTTTTCCCGAAAAAACCAGCGTCTTGTTCACATAAGGAGCTCCTGCTACCACATCTGGTATACCATCCTTGTTTACATCACCTGCAGCTTCTATGCTCATTCCCAATTGACCATTGGCATCTTTTGAGCTATAAGACCAGATTTGCTCGCCGGTCTTACCCGAATAGACATAAATTTTACCCCCATTATTAGACGCCTCGCTATTTGTAGGAGCTGAAGCAGTTAAATCCATAATCCCATCAAGGTCAACATCGCCAATGTTTCTTGCAATCCAACCAAATTGATCGTTTTGATTCTCACCCTTCCAATCATGAATAATCTTGACATTCTTCTCTTCAAAAGGATTAGCATAAGCTTCTTCTAATGGAAAAAGGGTTTTGTACCTTTGATCTTCTTTGAGTATTACTGCGGCCGGACTCAAGCCTATATTGGTGATGTTGAAAGTGTTCTTTTCTTTTAAATCGACAAGTGTAGAAAATGCCAGATCTAGATTTGACGCCAATGCATAGGCTACTCCCAGATTGAATTGATAGCGAGCATTTTCAGACTGTGCTTCAAAAGCCTTTTTGTAAAACTCCAGTGAGGTAGTGTAATCCTCCTTTCTTCTGTAGGCCAATCCGAGCATTCCCAAAGCACCATCATGTTCTGGTCTTTGGTTCAATACATCTTTCAAATCTTCTATAGCCTCATCCACTTGGCCACCATTTATTTTTTGAAATGCTTCTTGAACTATTTGAGAAGAATCAGACTGTCCATGAATAAAATGAAAAGAGCCGACCAACGAGAGCAATAAACAGATTATGATAATTTTTTTCATCTTAATTTATTTTGAGTTTAGTTCAAAAATGGATTCATCATTTAGCAAACAGGTAAACTCCGATCATTCTTAACTTTATTCTTTCCTGGTTTAATCTACGACAGATTCTACTTTCATTTTTCTAGGATTTCAAATTTTAAATTAAAATGGCAGTTTATAAGTAGAACCTTTATCTTTCAGATAATAAAGAAGGAAGCATGTTTGGGAAAAGAATAGCGGCATTGCAGGCAACTAGTTTGTTGTCAGATTCCGGTAGTATCAGCAATTGGCTGATTCTACTGTTTGCTGTTGTGGTAATTATAGGTGCTTACCTTCTCTTCAGACTCTATACTCGTCGAACTAAAATTCAACGAAAAGTATTACAACGAAAAGTTGAAAAACGTACTTCTGAAATATCCAAACAGAAAGAAGAGTTAGAAGAACAATCCGAAAAGCTCAAAAAGGCGTACGAAGAGATCAAGGTGAAAAACATTGCCATTGAAGAAGCCTTTGAACATTTGACAAACTCCTTCTCCAAACTATCAGATCTTAATCGAGAAAAAGACGGAATTATCAGTATAGTCGCACACGATCTGAGAACACCTTTAAATAATATAGAAGGGCTCATACAATTGGTTTCTATGGATGGAAACCTGAACGATGATCAGAAGGATTATATTGACAAAATCCGGTCCGTAGTTCGACATGGCAATGAGATGATTCGTGATCTTCTGGATATCAATCAAGCCAAAAATCAAAAACCTGAGCTTAAGATTTCAACGTTGCAATTGGGTGAATTCGTAAACAGCTGGCAAGCTAACTTCGAAAAATCATTATCATCAAAAAAGCAGAAATTAGAACTTGCCGGAGACTACCAAAGCCTTGAACTTCAAACAGATCAAGGGTTGCTTTCAAGAATCATGGACAATTTGATGTCCAACGCCATCAAATTTTCAGAAAAAGGCACGACGATCTTCATTGACATAAATGAAGAGGATGAACAGCTGGTTATTAAAATCACCGATGAAGGCCCGGGCATTAGTGAGCAAGACCAACAAAAAATGTTCAAACCATTTACCAGGCTATCTGCAACACCAACTGGCGGAGAACCTTCCAATGGCCTTGGATTGTCTATAATCAAAAGCCTTTGCCAACAACTGGGTGGCAAAATCAAAGTGGAAAGTGAAATAGGCAAAGGCACCACCTTTATTGTTTCAATTCCTAAGCAACTTGAGGCAGTCATCGCCTAGCACCTGTGGATTTACTTTCGCATAATTCAATTATTTCATTAAATAAAACTATTTTCATCTCGTTAATCAGAACTGGAACGCTATTTGTAATAGTGCCTGACGTTTGAACAAATGAATATTAAAAACACATTCAAATTATTTCAACCATGACAAAAAACACTTTAAATATTATACCTGTGGCACTTGTAGTGGCACTGATGATAGGAACATCATCCTGTAAGACAAAAAAGAACTTGGCGCAGGTCACCCCTGTTGAAGAGGTAGAACCAGTAGAAGATGAAGTAGTAGAAGAACTCGAAGAGGTGACAGAGGAAGTGGTCGAAGAAAGAGTGCCTGAGAAAATCCTATCTAAGGAACAAAAACTGAACAACTATTTTAGCGCCGTTTCTGGAGCTTCATCTACGAGCGTAGCCAACAACAACATTGATCAAGCCTTGGGTATGTTCAGCAATCCAGACGCTCCAGTGCTTATCGTTATTTATAACGACGGAGCTAATCCTGACTACGATGAGCCGACTACCATTTCAAAGTATTTGAACTATCTCAAAGACACCAAAACTAAAGCTGCTACTGTGGAAGAAGTGGTTTATGACTCACAGGGTCGAATTAAGGAGTTAGTTCTAAAAAAATAATCTTAAACAGAATATAAAGACATGCAATTGATAAAATATACCGCGCTGTTCTTAGCTGTGTTGCTGAGCACCAGTGCATTTGCACAAAAAAATATTGATCCTAGAAGGAAACAAGCCATTGACTCCTTGGCCTTGGAAAAGGTAAAAGATCTCAGTAAGTACATTAGTATTGTTGGAAACAAGGAGACACAATTCTCTGAAGCTCAACGGGTAATGGACCGGGCTGAGGAGTTGTTTGCTGAAGATAGCGAAATGGGCGTCTCTTCTTTGGAAAGAGAAGAAGTCAACTATTACAAAGTGAGAGAGTACTTCGAAAGATTAATGGCGTTGAACTATGACAAAGTAAAAATCCAGTGGTATGACATCCATTATGTAAGCGACTTAGAGCAACAACCCGATGGCACTTTTGTTGGGGTAATTACTGTTTATCAAAGATTCGAAGGGTCATCCAAAGATGGAACCATGGAATATAAGGACACCACAAAAAAGGATATTACCATTTTTGTGAAACGAAAAGAAACGCAAATCGCAGGACGTATTATAGAATTCTGGGACGTGATGCTAGGTGACATCCGAGTAACCGAAACCTCTGCATGAGAACCCTCCTATTCGCGCTTTTAACCATATTATCATTTCATATATCGGTGAGTCAGGGACTCACCGATGACATGAAGGATACCGAAGATCAACTACGTGCCTCTACCAAACAAATCAATCAATTCTTTAGAAGGTTTAATGGTGAGGAAGATGAAAATGGCAAACGCTATTACCCTACGGACAAAAGATACCGTGATGCCTCATTGAGGAGAAAGTATGTACCGGTACTTTTCGACACCCAAACCAGTCAGATAGATGGCACAACAGCCAAGGAGTTTGTCAAAATCATAACTGACAAAAAGTCCCCAGCGTTTCTTGACTTCCATACCGATGACTGGTTTGCTGAGGTAAGTGCCACATTTAAATATAAAGGAAGATCTATCTCTGGTACCCTTTACATGAAGCTGCAACCTCAAGGGCAAGGCTATGAGTGGATTATTCAGGATGTCGCTTTCAGTCAATTCAGTAAGTGGTTTGATAAGGCCTCAGGGTCTGACAAACAATTTCTTCATCCGATGAGTCACGAGTTAGATTTTATGACTTTGCGCAAGGCGCTTGACAAACAAAAACATGCGGAACAATATACATCAGATACCTATACGCCGGATTACTTGAGCATCTTCCTATATGAGCTCAATCAAGGAAATTTAACCTTTGTGTCTGCCAAAAACACCGCCTTTCATTTTTTTGCTATTGACGGTTATTATTTTTCTATCTCCAATTTCAATAGACCTGGATACAATTCAGGGTGGTTAATTTCGAGTTTGGTTCCCTTAGCGAATGAGGACCAAAAACAGCAAATGAAAGATTACATCTACCGAAAGGACTAACTATGAAATACCTTTTTTCTTTTTTACTTTCTTTAGCGTTTATCACGTCTAATGGCCAAGTGGCTGAGGATTCTGCCAGATATGACGAAGTACGAAGTTTGGTCAACTTCTATAAGTATATGCTCAATACGGTAGGTTCCAGCAAGAATTCTACTCGAGACAAAGAGGTAATTATTGCGGAGAGCTATAAAAAGGTATTCAAAGATCAGTTTGTTCAAATCGAAGATGACTTAGCATTGGATAGAAAGGTCATTACCAACAAAGATGTATCCGCCTACCTTCGTGATGTAGATTTCTTTTTTGAAA
Source organism: Reichenbachiella sp. (assembly GCF_033344935.1). NCBI lineage: Bacteria > Pseudomonadati > Bacteroidota > Cytophagia > Cytophagales > Reichenbachiellaceae > Reichenbachiella > Reichenbachiella sp. The sequence goes on from NZ_JAWPMM010000001.1 coordinate 2,847,270, forward strand.
ATATCCAGTTTGATTTTCAGGATGTTTCTATCGAAAAAGTAAATCTTGAAGATGGTTCTTATTACTTCTTAGCCAGCTTCGAAAGCACGATTACCGGCATCACTTACGATGGACAAACACAGAACCAGTCTCAGAAAAGGTTTATTGAACTCAACCTGGATGAACAAGCCAGTGACCTGAAAATAGTAAGCGTATATAGTACGAAAGTCAGTCGCGAAAAGGAATTACAGCTCTGGTGGGAAAGTCTTCCTTTTGAATGGATTACGATATTCAATCAGCAAGTAGCATTTGATTCTATTTCCGGCGCCGCTCTGGAAAGAATAGCCGCCATTGATAGCCTGGATGTTTCTGACAATGTCTTCATACAAGACCTGGAAGCACTTTCAGCTTTGAAAGACTTGAAATATCTAGATATCAGTAATACAAAAGTTGCGGACTTAAACCCACTCCGCTATGCTAGGAATTTGAAGACGCTTAACGCTTCTAACACCAAAGTGACTGATCTATCTGTGGTGCAATATTTTCCGAAATTGAAATCAATAAATCTTGCTCAAACCCCAATACAAGACATTACCGAAATAGGTCGATTAAATCATTTAGAACAACTTAACCTCTCTGCAACAACTATTGCAGATTTCAGTCCAATCAAAACGCTCAAGGTTCTAAAGGTCGTAGACCTTTCGAATACGAACTTTGATGACCCTACGCTATTAGCATCAAGTAAAGAGTTGAAAAAAGCGAACTTATCTCGCACCCAAGTCGACCACTTATTTGTTTTTCAAAGTCTGGCTCAAGTGGAGTTTTTAGATTTATCTGAATCCAAAATCGCCAACCTTAATGGCTTGGAAAAACATCCCTCCCTTCAAGAACTGTATATCAACCAGACGGCGGTAAAAGTGCTAGCGCCAGTTGGAGACAATCCTCGATTAAAGAAGATATATGCTGACCTATCTGGTGTGAGTGAGCAAGTCGCCTCCGACTTTATGACACAACACCCTCAAATTGTAGTGGTGACCAACAGCGAGCAGGTAATGAAATGGTGGATTGAATTACCAGCCAATTGGAAAAATGTTTTCGCGGAGCTAATCGGTCATAGTGAGCCAACTAAAGAAGATCTGGCCAAACTCTTGATTATTGATTCTTTGAATGTGGCTAACAGGAAACTCTATATGGAAACCCCATTGGTTAAATTCAAACGCCTGAAGTATTTGGATGTCAGTCACAACGATTTTGTCACTTTAGACTTCGCTAAAGAAATGCCTGAGTTGGAATATCTGATTGGCATTAATTTACCTATAGAATCAACCGATGATCTGTCATCAAACAAGAAGCTCAAGCACCTCAACCTAAGTCAGACTAAATTAAAAAATATGAAGACGCTAGAGCAGCTACATAGCCTTGAGCATGTGGATGTGGAAGGTACTTTTGTGGAAGAACCACAAGTGATCGAACACCTCAACACTAATCCTAACACGGTCATCATCTACCAATCAGATTCTCTCCTCGCCTGGTGGAATAATATTTCTCCGGTCTGGCAAACTGTATTCAACCTTCCTGCTTCAGATGCTTATCACTTGCACCAGTTGATTGAGAAACAAGAAATTGACATCTCCAACAAACCCGTACAATCACTGGCACCCCTACAAGCCTTCATCAATTTGAAATCAGTGAGTATGGATCGATTGAAACTTACTCATCTGAGTGAATTGTATGTAATTAGCAGTTTAGAAGCACTTAGCTATACCAATGGACCACTTCAAACACTAGCAGGTATTGACCAACTGGCTCAATTGAAATCATTAAATATTTCCAACACAGCTATTGAGGATTTAAAAGACTTATACTATCTCAGTTCACTAGAAAACCTGAACTGCTCAAGAACAGGAATTAAAAACCTAAAAGGAGTAGACAAACTGGTTAACATGGAAAACATAGATATTAGCAATACTCGTATTTGGCGACTTGATCGATTGGCGAGCATGAGAAGAATCCAAACGCTCATATGCAATAACACCAGACTCAGCCAAGCTAAGGTAGATGCCTTTAAAGCTGATAGACCTGATTGTGATATTACCTTTTATTAGATCTGTTTGGCATAAGCTTCAATTGTAAGTTGCTGTTTTCTAGCCATTGCTGAAACTCTTCAACTTCATCAGGCTGCAATGCTTTTACCGCCTTCTGATATTCTTTTGCCAAAAGGCCGCTATCAAAACTAACTTTCTCTAGAATGAGTTTATAATAATCTAAAAAAGAAGTTTTCATTTTATTATTGAGTTAGGGTTTGTTGACACAGATATTCAAAATATAACAAGCCGCAAACTTCCGGTGGACTCCTTATCAAGGACATCTCAGACACCATCATCAAATACATGAACATTATTGGACCTTTTTATAATGTGATTGATTAAACTACTTTGCAACGGATGTAGAATCCGGTTTCGAAGCAACGGAATCAATCTTTGTTTCCGCTGTTTCCATTTTTTGATCCTGAGTATTCTCTACAGATTCTTGCTTGATGCAGCTTACTAAGGTGAGTAATAGGGCAATCAACACATATCCTGAACTCAGGAATCTCAACCATTGTGATTGATACATGATCCTCCTTTCTTTTTGAAATGTATGATAGAAAACCACTTTGCTCGGAGAGCTAGAGGCGTCCGCCTCTAGCTACACGAATCCAAGCAAATTATTGAATCAGGTATTAAGTAATTGCTATTGTTTTGATAGGTTTTTTTCTGGCTTCCTCTTTTTTCGGTATGAGGAGCCTTAAAATTCCGTCTTGATATTTGGCTTCAATGCTATCCATTTCTACCGTATTCGGGAGATAGAAGGACCGCTTGAAGGATCCATAATCAAACTCCTTTCTGGTGAATTTCAAATTGCCATTCATCTGAGCATCATCTACACCGGCCTCGGACTGGATAGTTAGCATGTCGTTGTCCAATTCAAGATGAAAGTCCTCCTTTTTCATACCCGGGACAGCCATCTCTACTCGGAAATCCTCATTCGTTTCTACAATATTCACTCTCGGAACAGAACCACCTTGGTCAGTCCATCCAGACCAGTCAAAAAGATCTTTAGTTAAAAAATCATCAAAGAATGAAGATGATGTGGGAACATAATTGCTTCTTTTCACTAAGTTCATTTTTTCAAATTTTAATAGTTAAACAATTCAACAAAAAATCGGTTAAACCGTAATCCGAAAATTACTTTTCGGACCATCAAAACTTAACGCTACAAACCGAGCGAGTCGCGACTGATCGAAATTATTCAATCAGTCACAAATACGAAAAAAGCTGGATATTTTGTTTCAAACAAAAGCCGTGTTTTCACAATTTTTAACTTCTGTTAACTTTTTCTCAAAGGAGAATAATCACCTTGCCCCTGGCTCTGGAGGATTCCAAATATCGAATGGCTTCAACAGTCTCATCCAACGAATACGTTCGATCGATTACAGTAGATATATCATGACTCTCCAGTAAATCCGCCATAACTTGCAAATCCTTTTGGTTGGCTTTAAAGTCCACCATTTTGATTCGTTTGCCTCCGAGTAAGCCTGCACCAATCAAATGAGACATACCACCAAACCCGACTACCGCACAGTTTCCATTTTCAGTCAATAAGCTTTTGTAGTCCGATAAGGAGAGGTTACCCACAGCATCGAAAATCAGATCATATTTTCTATTCTGACTCCTAATATCTTGTTCAGTATAGTCAAGCACATCTTCAGCACCACAGTCTTTTACTAAATCGATATTTCTGGTACTACAGACTCCTGTAACATTCGCACCGTAGTATTTGGCCAATTGCACTGCAAAAGTCCCTACACCTCCGGAAGCACCGTTGATCAATACCTCTGATCCCGGTTTGATTTTACCAAATTTGTTTAGCCCGTGATAGGCCGTAAGCGCAGCCACAGGCACACCGGCGGCTTCTTCAAAATTGATGTTCTCAGGTTTCAATACCAAAGCTTCTTCTGGCACACAGACGTATTCTGCCAAAGCGCCATATCCGTAGTTGAAAATATCACCAAAGACGGCATCTCCTACTTTTAGATTAGAGACGTCACCCCCTAACTCTTCTACCACTCCGGCCACATCCGCTCCCAATGTTTGGAATTGCTGCTTAGGTTTTAAAATACCAGTCAGAGCGCGCATAAAATAGGGTGTGCCGCGCATCACATGCCAATCCAAAGGATTGACAGCTGCTGCTTTGACTTTGACCAGCACTTCATGATCCGCTGGAGTTGGCTTATCCACCTCGGTTACATAGATCTCATCTGGACCTCCATAACGATCTATTTTTACTGTTCTCATTTTTAGTCTGTTAATGCTTCACAATTAAAACCAAAGGTCTGAGCCAGGTCTATCACATCCGCTTCAGATAGTCGATCAGAAGCTTCCACCCTCAATACTTTATCAATATCCTGAAGGTCTACATTCCATTCCTTGATATAAGGATGTTGGTTGAATACCCAGGCGAATTGATCCATTCGCTTGCGAGATTTGATATCTGTTCTAAATACTAGTACTTCCATAGTATCAGACTTCTAAAAAGCGAAAGGCTTCATATACAAAGAATACCGGCCAAACGATGGCCTTGAAGAAGCCTCCTACACCCAGCCAAAATCCAGCGGCTGTAGAAATGAAATAATAAGCAGCGCCAAAGAATCCTAAGAAGTAAAAGCAACTGCCTCTTGAGCTTGATGATTTGAATTTATCTTTCATGGTTATATATTTTCTGTTGTTAATCTGTTATTTAAAAGGATCGTCCAAAAATTCTATTTTGGAGTTTCCGATGGTTTCGTAAGTGGTATAAATGAATTTGTTTTCTTCTCCAATCAAATGACTTGCGTCTAGTTTAATGGTCATGGAGTCCAATTGAAAGTTTTTAAGTGTGACATAGGCATTTTCGGCCTTGACCCCGCGCAATACCGGCGTGATCACTTTGGCCCTCACCGCTATGGAACTATCCCCTTTGATGAAGAAATGTAGCGTGTCGTTTCTGTTTTCTAATTGAGGCAAGTATTGGTTCTTAGGATCGAAAGCCACTTCTACTTGGTACGTTCTACCCTGCCGGACCTGTACCTTCCAATGGCCCGCAAAGTGCAACACGCTAAATGCTTCTACAGGTACAGCGGTCAGTTGCACATCGGCGGCCTGACTCGCATAGATGGCTTGCACATCACTGCGCATCACCATCAGACTACTTATAAATAGTGCCAGGAGAATCCCTGCGGTCGTGATTAATATTTTCTTACTGGTTTGCATGGTTTATATCGTCTTAAGTTTTTTGGTTAGTTCTTTTGAGTTTCTTTCAAATGCTGCTGGTAATACTTCGAAATGTCTTCTAAGGATAAATGAAGCAAGTCCATGGCTTTAAACAATCGTGGTAATTCGCTGGTAACAAAATCTTCCTTTCTCAGTGCACTGGTCTTGATTTTACCGTCTTCCGACACGAAGTAACCAATACCTCGTTTGTTGTAGATAATGCCCTTCTCCTGCAGGTAGGTGAATGTTCGCATCACCGTATTGGGATTTACTTCTATGCTTACCGCCATTTCTCGGACCGATGGAATCCGATCTCCCGGCTTCCATTTTTCCAACAGGATGTTTTCACAGAAATGATCGGCAATTTGGAGATATATGGCTTGGTCGTCTCTAAACTCCATCTTACACCTCCCTGTCTTTCAATCCCAAATAAGTCACCACCCAGCAAAATGGAGCCAACAACCACCAAAATGCCCACTGCGCCAATAGCCAAATCTTGTAAATCGGCTTGCCCACATACGGATTATTGTCAGATAAGCACTCCTGATCATCCTGCATCAAATCACCCATGATCAGATAGAATAGCATACCAACTACAATAGCCATCAAGATCACGGTGAAAATAGTTTTCGGAAACACGTAGCCTTTGAAGTGTGCGGCACCTAGTAGAAACAGACCTTGCAATACGAAGTAGTATTTCATCACCGAAACTGCAAACGGACTCAGTGGATCAAAATCCTCAAATCGCATGTTACTGTCGATCATAGTTCCGATAGGATTGGCGACAAATACGGTATACAAATAGTAAGTGAAGCTGAAAAAGGCTATCCATCCCACGGAAGTCAACAACCACATGGATAGAAATTTCTCAAAAGTAGAAGCAGGTAATATGAGGTAATTACAGCTTTTAAGTGAGTTACTTAAATCGTTGAAAGCCAATGAGCTAAGCACAAATCCGCCAATAATCAAAGTAAAAGCATAGCCACCCGTATGCTCAAAGAAGACCATGCTGTCCTCTACAATAATGGACATGAGCAACCCGACAAAAAAGAGCATGCCGAAAGTGATCTCAAAGGTCATGAATATGCCTCTAAAGCTCCTGAACAACTCTAGCTTGAGCAGCCTCAAAAACCGATGGATATTAAAATATTGACTCATCCTTCTACCGTTTGATTTTTGAATATTTCTTGCACTCGCTTCGTGTTGTTTACCACGGCATTGAATAGGATTTCCAGATTCATATTGGACTCCACATTGCTCCTGTTTTCTTCCACCACCGTGTAGCCACTAAAGTTGGACTCGGAGTAAACCACCTGATCGCTCTGTGGAAGGGTCTTGACTTTGCTTACAGTTAGCTTCTTTGATATTTGTTCGTAGTCTTCAAAGAATACGATCTGGCCTTCATCCAGAATGATGATCGGGTCGATCAAATTCTCCATGTCTCGTGCTTGATGCGTAGAAATGATAAAGCTTCGTTCCTCGTGTATGGCACTGGCCACTACCTTGCGAAACTGACTTTTGGATGGGATGTCCAATCCATTCGTAGGCTCATCGAGAATCAAAAGCTGGCAATCGGTAGCCAAACCGAATGACAGCAGAAACTTCTTCTTTTGTCCGTACGACAAAGCAGTCAGCTTTTCATCATTCGGCAAGCTGAATTCGTTCAAATACGCTTGAAATAACGCTTGATTGAATCTGGGGTAAAACGGACTGTACAAATCCACAAATCGTTTCATACCCAGGGCTGGCACTTCAAACTCCTCAGTCACCAAATAGATTTCGCTGAGAAACTCGGGTCTCCGATCTTTTGGTAGACATCCACCGACATGCAAACTTCCAGCTTTAGGAAACAATAAGCCAGCAATGAGTTTGAGCAAACTGGACTTCCCTGCCCCGTTCTTGCCCAGGAGCCCATAGATATTTCCCAAAGGCAGAGACACACTCAAGTCCTCAAAGAGCTGAGGTTTGGAAGGATATCCAAAAGAAACATTTTCAATATGTACCATACTTTTCTTGAAGTAAATTAGTGTACTATCATGCTAATACACCTCAAATGTAAATAAGGTTTCATTTCAGGGAAAATAATTTCAATTTTTATCTATTATGCTAAGGCAACTATTTGGGATATGTGATTAAATCCACCATATTCGGGGTGTAAAGTGTATAGTAACTTTATCCAAATATTGAAAACAATTAGAGTATGGCACTACAAGACGAAATTGAGTTAAAATCAAAGGAGATTCATACAGAAAACTTAAGCATGTCTATTGGCGAAATTATCAGCATGTATTCTGATGAAGACTTAGACATTCATCCTGAATTTCAGAGATTTTATAGATGGAGTGACGCGCAAAAATCCAAGCTTATTGAATCAATATTGCTTAACATTCCAATTCCTTCAATTTTCGTTGCACAAAGAGCAGATGGAATTTGGGATGTCGTTGATGGACTCCAAAGATTATCTACAATTCTTGAATTTATTGGAGTCCTTAGAAACAATAATAACGAATTGATTGATCCATTAGAGTTAACTGAAACCACCTTACTACCATCTCTAGAAAAGAAGAAATGGGATTCAGAAGATGAACACTCTTTTACAGATGCTCAACAGAGATATTTTAAGAGGAGCCGATTAAACTTTGTGATAATTCAAAAAGAGAGTGATTCTAGTAGTAAGTACGAACTATTTCAGCGATTAAATACTGGTGGGAGTTCATTGACACCTCAAGAAGTAAGAAACTGTCTTCTAATAATGAATAACGAGGAGTATTTTGAAAAATTGAAAGATCTTTCTGAATACGATCCATTTTTGAACACAATAAATATATCAGACAAAAATTTAGATGAGCAATATGACAAGGAATTGACATCTAGATTCCTTGTTCTAAAGGATGTAGACCCGGCAGCGTTAAGTTCAGTCAAAGATTTAGGAATTTATCTTGATGATATGCTCGTTGACTATTTTCAAAAACATAATAATAGTTGGACAGCCACAGAAGATCTCTTTAGACGGACTTTCCGACTAATAGATGAAACTGTTGGTGACGATGCATTCAAACGTTATAATCTAACTTCTAATGTATTCTATGGTGGATTTATTGTATCAGCATTTGAAATGGTCGCTCTTGGAATAGCCAATAATATTGAACATTGGGAAGTACACAGAACGGAAATAAGGGAAAAGATTGTTGAGTGCTGGCAAAAGATTTCGGACGATAATATAACATGGAAAGGCTACAGTGCTGCAGGTAGACTACCAAAAACCATTTCTGTTGGTCAAGAGGTATTTCAATGAAAGTTAGAACAATTAATGAATTACAGGATAAACTCGATAACGAAATTCAATGGCGAAAAAAGGAAATCATTGATTACAAACTCATCATTGAAAGAAATAAACGTTCAACACTTATAATTCCTTTGGTCAGAGGAGGAATAGCACTAAGCTATGCGCATTGGGAAGGTTTTGTTAAAATGTCTTCTTCAATCTTTGTCAGCTACATTTCAACCAAAAAAATTCCTCTCGATCAAATGAAGCTTAATTTTATAGCTTTGTCTTACCAAAAACGGTTAAATAAAGGAAATGGCATTGAAGAGTGCATACTACTAATTGAGGATATTATTAAAAGCAATCAAAAGGCTTGCAAAATACATGATAAGGACATTATTGATACCAAATCAAATTTGAAGTTCCATGTGTTGAAGGATATTCTAATCTCTCTTGGTTTAGAGCTTTCACATTTTGAATCCAAAGAAAATTTCATTGATAAAAAATTAGTAGATACTCGAAATGATATAGCACATGGGACTTATAGAGACATAGTTTATGAAGATTTTGAAATAGTATACAATAACGTAATTCCTCTAATGGAGTACTATAAATCACTGATTGAAAATTCGGCAGTCCAAGAAAGCTATAAAAAATAACTGTTTACAAAAAACAACAACACCCAACTTTCAAACAAAGTATAAACGACTTTTGAGTAAAGTCAATAGTCTACTTTCTCTTGATCTTTGTTTCACATAAATTGAAACAAGACAGAAATGAAAAACAATAATCAATGGAACTTTTAAAAGTTGCCCAAGAGTGGGCCAAAGCGGAGGTATTCTCCACACGATTCTTTATCCTATTCGCTATTTTGTTTTTAGCCGCAAGTGCAGGGTTTTGGCAACTCGGCAAAACCGAATTGGCCAAGGCATACGTCATCCCCATGCTGGTAGCAGGCAGTTTACTGATGACTATTGGTGTTGGACTGTTTTTCACCAACAAGTCAAGAATCAACCAATTTGAAAAAGCATACCATCAGGATGCCACTGCTTTTGCAGACTCGGAAATAGCTCGTGTAGAAAGTACATTAAAACAATACAAAGTGTTTTTTAAAGTTGTTCCTGTAATTATCGTCATAGCCGCCTTATTGATTGTTTTCGTCAACACACCCAATTGGCGAGCGATTGGAATTACTACAATCGTCATGATGATTGTCATACTTTTAGTTGATGGCAATGCGCATGCAAGAATCGATGCTTACCATCAGCAGCTGATTACGCTAGTAAGGTAAAAAGCTATAGCACAGAGATACAATCACCCAGAAGCTTACTCAGTTATTTGCAAAGACTGGTGTGATCCGATACATTTATATTACTTTGAAAAAGTCCATCGTACGCATATTAGCTGACTGTCCTTTAATCTCTCAATAAAATTCATGCCCCTTACAAAACTCTACTCCATTCTTGAGCGACTAACTACCAAACGAGCAATCCTTGTCTTATTCGTTGTGGCTCATCTCGTACTGCTCGTAATGATGCTATTCACTTTTCCCAGCATCAATGCCCAATTTGGTACCGAAGCCTTCGATTTGAGAGCCACTGGTTATTCAGTAGAAGAAGCTACAGTGATGCTTCAAAACCTTAATCAAGAGACCATTGATCTCTATCTATTTCCTCAGCTATTTCTACTGGATGTCCTCTACCCTTTCTTGCTGGCACTGCTACTGAGTACTTTGATTATTCGATTGTCTGGTTTGATAAAAATGAAACCTCATCCTCTCTTCTCTCATCTCTACTTGTTGCCCTTCCTGGCTATGGCATTGGACTATGCAGAGAATGTTTCCATTGCCCTAATGATTACCAATACATCCCAAATATCAGCAAGTGTCATTCAAACGGCCAATCTGTTTACTCAATTGAAAAGTGGAGTGACGACGGTATGCTGGTTGGTGGTGATCATACTGTTTTTTGTTTGGTTGATAAAGAGGAAAAGAAGCTCATAGATTTCTTATATTAGTCATTATTAAACCTATAAGGTTTTTGAAACCTTATAGGTTTGTAAATCAACAAATGAAAGGCCTAGAAAAATTCCAACCGGACACCTTCTATCACCTTGTCAATCACGCTGTAGGTGATGAGAATCTCTTCCGAACAGACGAGAATTATCACTACTTTCTCAGTAAGTACGCCTACTATATTACTTCAGTTTGTGACACGGTTTGCTACTGCCTAATGCCCAATCACATTCACATCCTTATCAGAACGCATAGTGAGGAACTGCTCCAAAAGCATCAAAAGTTTAAGGGCGATTTTCACAAACTGATCATGCAACAAATAAGCAATCTATTGAATGCTTATACCAAGGCCTACAACAAAAAATATGACCGAAAAGGGGCTCTTTGGATTGATTATACCAAACGTTTTAAAATAGAAACAGACCAACATCTCACAATCGTCATTAATTACATTCATCAAAACCTGATCAAGCATGGATTTACTCAAAATCTGAACGATTGGCCACACAGCTCCTATCATTCTCTTCTCTCAAATAAACCAACACTATTGACAAGAACTGAGGTTCTGGAATGGTTCGGAGGTATAAATGAATATGTGAAATTTCATGTTGAAAATACAGCAGAACTATTAGATCATTGGGAAACTTAAACCTATAAGGTTTTAAAAATCTTATAGGTTTCGAAGCCTACTCTACTTTCAAGCCATCTACGGGATTAGATCTGGAGATCTTCCTGACCTGAGTAAAAATCGTGGATAGCAGAACTGAAACTAAAAAGCAAGCAGATATAATAAGACCGGAATAATTCATCGGCATGTGATAGGCAAATACCGTATCAAAAAGGGTCTCGATCAAGAAATAACCTGCAGGTGCGCCAATTAGCATCGAAAGCACAAATAGCAATACATACTGTTTGGTTATCATCGTGGCGACACTCTGTACACTGGCGCCTAATACTTTGCGAATACTAAACTCGCGAACTCTTCCTGATACGTTTAGAGTGATCAGTCCATAAAGCCCTAAACTGGCCAAAATAATTGCTACAATGGCTAATGCCCGCATGAATTCCGCACTGCTATCTAAGTAATCAAAATATCCACTAAATACACCTTCTTGATAACCACCTTGAAATGGGGTATTTGGGAAATGACCCATCCACTCTTCTCTTAAGCCTTGATAGACGTCGCTTTGTTTGCCTGACCTTACTTTCATCGATAAATATCGGAAATCCTTTGTAGCTGCTACCTTAAAAATCATGGGTTGGATTTTTGTATCAAAATCCCAATTGTGAAAGTCCTTTACCACACCTACTATTTCAAACCTTGAGCTGTCCATTTTCACTATCTCGCCAATCGGTTGCTGAAGTGCCAGGTTATGTACAAACTGCTCATTGACTACAATAGCTCTCTTGTCGCTTTCCAGATTAGGTTTAAAAGCTCTTCCTTCCAAGATATCCAATCCCATAGTTTCGAAATAATAAGCATCTACTGCAAACTGTCCAACCTCATACTTTCGATCGGGCAAATCCAAAGTAACTTTTGGCATGCCATGCCCCAAATGTTGACTAGACCCTGAAATAGATAATACATTGGGATTCTGCGACATAGACGCGTACAATTGATCAAAAGCAGATTGATCAGGCACATCCACATACAGCGCTTCAGATGGTTCATAGCCCCAGCTCCTGGTAGACTGGTAAGCATTATTCTGGGTAAACCAAACGCCTCCTGAGATGGCAATAAATGCCAAAATCAATTGAAAAGTGAGGAATATTTTTGTCAAGGGATTTTTCTTACCCAACCGAACTGAACCTCTAAAAATGCCCACAACCTGAAACTTGGATATGTACAATGCTGGATAAATACCTGAGGCTAGGCCGGTGAGCAGCAGCATCCCAAATAAGAAAATCCACAAATCTATATCCATCAGGACCAACTCAAGTCCTCTCCCAAAGAGTCCATTGAACCATGGGATGAAAGTACTATAGGCTAGAAACAACCCAAACAACAAGGCGAAAAAGGTCAGCAGAACATTCTCTGCCAAAAACTGGATAATCACCAGACCTCGGTTCGCTCCGATCACTTTTCTCACGCCAATCTCTTTCAGTCGTTTGGCCGCTGATACGATTCCAATATTGATATAATTCATACAGGCAAGCAAGAGTATAAATCCAGCCATGATAGATAAAATCACCCAGCCTTCTTTTCGCATGCCATAAGAAATACCATTGATGATATCATTAGAAGCTGCATGTAAATTCGCAATGGACACAAGTGCAAATGATTCTATTGGCCGGTTAGGGTTAGATTCGTTTTGCAGCAATTTATAGGCGTCCATTCCATCCGATATCACATCAATGTTTGAAGGATTTCTGATTGAAATTAAAGTAGCATTTATAGATCGATTCCAATTGGCCGGATCGTATGCCGTTTCTGCTTGTCTGATATTCTCAAAGTTGACAAGAAAGTCGAAATCAATGGCATGACTTTTTGGAAAAGGCGCTGCAACACCACTAATTGTGAAGGATTTGATGTATTCATCCTCAAATTTCATGAGCAAATCTTTTCCTACTGGGTTTAAGTCTCCAAAGTACTTCACCGACATTTCATCACTGAGAATAATACTGTTCGGGTCCTTTAAACTTCTGGTATCGCCCCATTGCATCGGAAAGGTGAACATTTCTAAGAATGTGGGATCCACCATTCTCACTCGTTCATGAAATACTTTATCTCCATACTTCAATACGATTCCCAAGTCCTCGATCCTACAGACCTGATCTATCTGAGGAAAATCCTTCTCAAGCATCTGTGCCAAGGGTAATGGAGTCTGACCGTATTGAAGCAATTCTCCGTCCTCATTAGAAAAAGCAGTGACCACATGCACCTCGTGCTTATTCTTGTGAAACTGATCTACACTGATGTCCTGATCAATAAATGCGTAGACAATTAAGCAAATGCCTATCGCCACCGATAGACCAAATACATTAATGAAAGAGCTGAGTGGGCTCCTCATCATACTTCTCATGGAAGTTTTGAAATAATTTTTGAACATGATTAAATGGTTAAATTTTGAGTAAAATTGACCGAATCCAACAACTGAAGGTCTGATCATTTTCAGAACTTCTAATCGATAGATATTACGCGCCTTTCTGGCGCCATATAGTTTTATGTTTTCTTCGAAAGCTTCTTCTAAATCGCCCTGAAGTTCTTCGAATAGCTCAGTTCTACAGAACCATTCAAATAGCTTGAGATACAATTTGGGAAGTTGATAGTCTATCATGACAGGCCAAGTTTTGGAACCAAACTCCACATCTCTTCTCGTAGTTCTCGTGCTTGCTTGAGAGATTCTTTACCAGCATTTGTTAAGGTGTAGAATCGCTTTCTCCTTCCACCTCTTTCAGCCGTAGCTCCACCTGTATGCGAGGAGATAAATCCTTTTTCTTCTAATCTGGTCAGTGCTGTATGAAGAGCCCCCCTACTCATTGTGCGTTTGAGTCTTGTACTTAGCTCTTGCTGGATCTTCAGACCATAAGCCTCATCATCGAGGATTAGAATAGACAATAAGACAATCTCTTGAAACTCTCCTAAGTTTGAACCTTTCATATCTATTTGTTTCTTATTTGAAGACCAAACGTAGTGAATTATTATTTGTTTCACAAATGGAGACTAAATGATTCAGAACTACTAATCACTTTTCTAAGCGATTCAGATTTGGTATCTTAGACTTACTAACACCTAAACATGGCTAAAAAAGAAACCTCAAAAAACGTCTCAGAATCAGACATTTTCCCTATATCCAGGGATAAAATGTTTCAATTGATTCTAGACAACATCCCAACGCGCATATTTTGGAAAAATAGGGACTCCATCTATCTAGGCTCTAATCACCTATTCGCAAAAGACGCCGGTGTGGACGCGGCTCCTAATATTTTAGGTAAAACAGATTTTGATTTAGCCTGGAAACAGTCCGAAGCAGAGTTTTTTATTAAAACCGACCAAAAAGTAATGGACCGTGGGGAGTCAGAACTAGGTATCATCGAACCTCAAAAGCATGCCGATGGAAAGGAATCCTGGTTAGAAACCAATAAAATACCACTCAAAAATGATGACGGAGAAGTGATAGGAATACTCGGGACCTATTCCGACATCACAGAGCGAAAGAAAATATTTGAAGACTTAAAACAAAAGAACCGAGATCTGGAATTGAAGAACAAAGAACTTGAGCAATTCGCTTTTATAGCCTCACACGATCTTCAAAGTCCACTGCATACCATCATCAATTACATTGACTTATTTCAATCGGAAAACAAAAAAGAACTGAGTAACGAAGGTCAATTGTATTTTGATTTTATAAAGGACGCTTCTACTCGTATGAAGGAGTTGATCACTGGGCTTCTTGAATATTCGAGGATTGGTCAGGATATTCAATTAGAAACCATTGATTGTCAGGTAATTTGTGAAGATATTTTGAAAGATCTACAAGGATTGATTCAAGAGAAAAATGCCACTATTCAACTCGGCGATCTTCCCGAAGTAGTAGCCAGTTCAGTTGAAATCCGTATGCTATTTCAAAACCTCATTGAAAATGCATTGAAATTCAGCAAACCAGACATTCCTTGTAAGATTGAAGTTACCCACTCAGACAAAAATCGATATTTTCAGTTTACAGTTTCTGATAATGGAATTGGAATTGATCCACAGTTTGAGGAAAAAATATTCATCATCTATCAGCAGCTGCATAACAAAACTACCTACGGTGGCAATGGAATTGGATTAGCGCATTGCAAGAAAATTTTAGATACCTTTGGAGGTAAAATATGGCTTGACCAAAATTCAAAATATGGCGCCAGGTTTCACTTTACCATACCAAAATAAATGAATCAAATTGACCATGTTTTATTGGTTGACGATGACGTCCCGACTAACTTCATCCACGAAGTCATTCTGAAGAAAACTAATCGATTCAAACAGATTGGTTCGGTATTGAGTGCAACGGAAGCACTAGATTATCTTCAGGTTAGTCGACCCAACCTTATTTTCCTTGATATTAATATGCCAGCCCTATCTGGCTGGGATTTTATTGATCAATTTAGATCCCTGCCACTCGAACAGAAAGAGAATATTGTTATTGTCATGTTGAGCACTTCTATGGATCCCAAGGACAGAAAAAGAGCTGAAATTTGTAGTGAGATTCAAGAGTTTGTGAGCAAGCCCATTTCGGTTGAAAAAGTGGAAGATATTCTAGTCTCTCATTTTTAAGCCAGTCAATATTCTTTCTTCAATTCACTATTACTCCAAATTTTAAAGGCC
Organism: Reichenbachiella sp.; assembly: GCF_033344935.1. NCBI lineage: Bacteria > Pseudomonadati > Bacteroidota > Cytophagia > Cytophagales > Reichenbachiellaceae > Reichenbachiella > Reichenbachiella sp. The sequence goes on from NZ_JAWPMM010000001.1 coordinate 2,863,127, forward strand.
TCTAAGGCTTCCTCCCTGAGCATTTGTTGGGTGAAAAGTTTTCTTTCAGCAATTGGTTTTGCAATTTCTTCATAGATGAATTGGTCATCAAATTGAATGTTAGCAGCATCAGATTTAGAGTTCGCAAAGTAAACTTTATCAGGTCTGGCCCAATAAATAGCCCCTAAGCACATGGGACATGGTTCACAACTTGTATAAATTTCGCATCCATCCAATTGAAATGTATCTAAAATTTGGCAAGCAGCTCTGATGGCTACAACTTCGGCATGAGCCGTTGGGTCGTTCTTTGCAGTGACCTGATTAGTGCCTTTAGCTATTATTTTGCCATCCTTTACGATCACTGCACCAAAAGGTCCTCCGGTGTTGGACTTTACATTGTCAACGGAAAGCCTAATGGCTTCACGCATAAATTTATCTTTATTCTTTTCCATTTGTTTTGATCTGAATGTCATGAAGTTAACTCCTCTTAGTTAATTTTGTGTTCAATACTTTATGTTTTAAATTGAAGTACACAGCTGCACCCAATATTTCGATTACCTAACTAAACTTCGACAGTGATAATAAGAAAATTCATTGATCAATATTTTCTGGTTGGAGCTACGTCCAGATCAGACACCACGCGGGAAAGAATTATTCTGGCCAATGTAATATTTCTGGCTGTTCCAGTAGTTATTTTCATTTCCTATCTTCTTGACATCAAGGAGTTCTTGGTTCCTACTGAACAATTAAACTTCGATCAATTTACCAGGTTGATGTTCGGCATGGCTTCATTGGTCTGTTATTTCCTCAACCGGAAAGGTCTGTTTGATTTCAGTCGATGGATTTATTTGGCTTCTTGGATTGCCTTTTGGCTTGTTTTGGATCCGGTCGTTCAGGGTACTTCATCTGACTATTACTTTCATTTTGACTTAAGTATCATAGGCTTATCTCTTGTCACCCAAATTTTAGTTTCATATAAAAGAGAGCCTATAGCATTCACTGCCGCTATGCTTTTCAGTCTGGTTTGTATATTCTTCCAGCAATCTTATCTGCTCTATTTTGACAGTAATGAACAGACAGCTGAAATATTAATTGATAATGTTTACACCTATCAAACCTCTATCTACTATTGGGCCATTTTCAACTTAATTATCGGTTATCTGCTATATATCTACGAGAAGGCGAATATTCATTTAGTTGAAAACAACAAAAAGCTGGACAGATTAACTTCCAACCTGGAAGAAGTTGTAGCTGAAAGAACGGAAGATTTACAAAACAAACAAAGGGAGTTAATAGCGATCGCCAATCAATTGGAGGAAAGTCAGGAAAAGTACAGAAAACTATTTACCAATAGTTTCGAAGGAATAGCTCAGCTGGAACTGGATCCCCCATTAGATATCAGCCTTCCAAAAAACGAACAGGTAGAACACCTCATCCAGCATCTCAAATTAGTTGAATGCAATGATGTATTTGCACAATTGTATCTGGAGAATGATACTCAAAAACTAGTCGGGGAAAATTTGGCATTCATTATGGATCACAATGAGTCTATGACCAACCTCATGGAGGCCTATGTAGACCAGAGATATAGACTTGAAGGAATTACACTCGAAGAGTCTATACATGACACCAATCGCTGGTTTATCAGTCACATCACCTCACATATTGAAGACAATAAAGTGCAGTGGCTATGGCTCAACAAATTGGATATTACCGAAAAAAGCAAGCAGGATCAGGAGAGAAAGATTTTATTAAACCATCTTGAAGAGTATGCTTTCCAAACTTCACATGAATTAAGAGGCCCATTGTCCAGACTTTTAGGACTTACCAGCTTACTTCTCAATAACAATGCTTTTGATCAAGAAGAACTTCCAGAAATGTTGAAACACATCAACGATACTTCTTTGGAAATTGACGATGTAATTAAGATGATGAATCAGGTGCTATCCAATAGCCAGTATGAAAGTAAACTCACTAAAAGCCGAAGTTCTAAAGGCTAAGAAGATTAACGATTGCAAGTGAGTGTTTCAGAATAATTTATAACTTCGAATACCAAAATTTACTGAAATGAAGCACCTGACATTACCCATCCTTTTTCTATTACTTTTAGCACAGCCACTTGCTGCCCAATTCAAAATTGGGAAGTTGAAATTGGACGACCTAGTAAAAAAAGAGAATCTAGAAGCGGTAAACACGCTGTTTGATACCGACAGTGAAGTAGCAAAACTAAAAGCCGAGCAGCTTAAAAAGGATACTTCATTCTACAATTACATATTCTCGCAGGGCAACAGAGCGTCATTTTTCGCTAATCGCGACAGTCAAGAAAGCTTGCTCTATACTTTAGGATCAGACTATACTACAGACGGAGAAACAGTAGAACCGGAGGTTTACGAAAAGATTTTTGAGCTGAACCGCACCGCCGAATTCTCTATTTACATCCACCCAGAAATAGCCACCTATAAATTCCTGGAAGCCATTGATTTATTCACGAATGCTGAAAGTTTCAGCCAAATCTCTCTTGATTCAGTTTTTGATATACGTCAAATGCTGACTATGGACACGGTCTCTATTGAAGAAAAGTATGCCATTGGGAAAACCATGGCCAATCTAGCAATTACCATCCATGCCGAGGGTAAATACAACCTTTCAGAAGGGCTGATGAAAAACACAATCAATTATTTCAAAGAAGAAATTGGAAATGAATGCATTGGCCTTGCCTCTCTTTACAATAACTATGCTGTGATTCTCCAGTCACAAGGTAAATACACATCGGCTGAAGAGTATTTTAATAAAGCGGCCAATTTGCTTGAAAAGCATGATAAAGAAAACTCGTTATCCCACGCTATCATGACAAGCAATTTGGCATTGTATTACAACGAAATAGGCCAAGCTGAGGAAGCTGAAAGTTCCATTGCAAAAGCCATGACTATGGCTGGTGACGAGCTAAGAGCCAAGGGGCGTGATAATGTAAGTTTTAAAATCAATCAAGGGCTAATTTATTATAGCTCTGGCAAATACAATGAAGCTGAAAACATCTTCAACGAAGTGCTCGAATTGAAGAGAAAGCGAATGGCAAGAAATCAGACCGACTATGCCAATGTGGAAAATTATCTAGCCAGTGTACTCATGGAGTCTGGCAAACTGGATCAGGTACAATCACTGCTTGAAGATGCACTCAAAATATTTGCGCAGAAATACAACACGCAACATCCAGCCTATATTAAAACCAACCACAATCTGGGTAAATTTCACTTATATCAAGGCAACTATACAGAGGCTCAAAATATTCTGACAGAAGTCAACGAGGCGTACGACCAATATTTCGGAACCAATCATCCGGACTACTTGAGGTCACTTGAAGACTTGGCAGTAATAGACTGGAAACAAGGAAATTATAGCTCAGCCAATGAGAGATTTAAACAAGTGATCTCCTCCAATCTGGACCTGGTAGAGGAAAACTTTGCAGCCATGAGTGAATATGAAAAAGGACAATACTGGGCACAAATCAGACCCTCTATCCTTAAGTTCTACAATTATGCATGCGAGAGAGGCACGGAAGAACCAGCACTTCTCACCGAAATGTATAACATCCAATTGAAAACAAAAGGAATATTATTTAGTGCTTCTACCAAAATGAGAGAAGAGATATTAAGTAGTGACAATGAAGGTTTAAAGACACTATATTTAAACTGGCAACGGGCCAAGGAAGATTTGCTATTATATTATACCTATTCTAAAACTCAATTGGAAGAGATGAAAATTGATCTTCCATCAGCTGAGCAAAAGGCCAATCAGTTGGAGAAAGAATTAAGCAAAGTATCTTCTGATTTTGCTTCAGCCAACAAACTCCCAAGTGCCTCGCTACAGGACATCAAATCCAGTCTCTCACCAACAGATGTGGCTATTGAAGTCATTGGCTTTCCAACTTTCAAGAATAGTTTTACCAGTGATAAAACGTATGCCTTTCTTATCGCTGACCCGAATGCCCAACACCCTAGCCTAGCCTTAATCAACAACGGAAATGAACTAGATGGAAAATATGCCAAAGGCTATCAAAATATGGTGCGCTTAAAAATTGATAATCCGATTCTTTACGAAAAATACTGGCAAGTGGTAGATAAGAAATTAGGAGGAGTTAAAAACGTGCATCTCTCTTTAGATGGAATTTATTTTCAAGTGAACATCAGCGCATTAAGGAAACCTGATCAATCTTTTGTATCTGATGGAATGGACTTTCATCTTTATTCAAGTACCCGTGATTTACTCAATCAGTCCTCGAGTTCGAAGAATAAAAAAGCAGATTTTTTCGGCTACCCTACTTACGGCAACCAAGGTTTATTAGTGTCGTTACCGGGCACCAAAGCTGAAATTGAAACCATCAGTCAAATCACAAGGTCGAAGGGATATCAGGTAGGCACATATATGCAGGGGAACGCCTCAGAAGATAATTTCAAAAAAATCAGTTCCCCATCATTACTGCACGTGGCTACACATGGATTCTTTTTACCAGAGGATAACACTTCTAGTGAAAAGGTCCTTGGCATAGAAGTGAGCCAAGCCAAAGCCAACCCATTACTTAGATCTGGGTTGATGTTGGCTAATGCAGAAAATGCCATGCAATCTTCTGATTATGAACACAGCAACGAAACCAGTAAAACTGATAATGGTATTCTGACGGCTTATGAAGTGCTCACTTTAGATTTGAAAGACACTGACTTAGTAGTGCTCAGTGCCTGTGAAACAGGCTTAGGAGAAATAAAATCAGGGGAAGGTGTATATGGCCTTCAGCGTGCTTTTCAGGTAGCAGGCGCGGAATCTGTGATCATGAGTCTATGGAAAGTAAGCGATGAGGCTACTAAAAACCTAATGACCTACTTCTATGGCGAATGGATGAATGGGAAGAGTAAGAATGATGCATTCATTTCTGCTCAAAAAAGGCTCAGACAAGACTTCCCAGAGCCTTACTATTGGGGTGCCTTCGTTTTATTGAACTAAGTACATCTACTTTTTTCTTTTTTTGCTTTGGTTTTTATCTCCTCTGGTTTTAGGCTTCTTGTGCTTAGAGGCCAGTTTTCTTTTGTAGGAACCGCCGAGATTTACTTTCTTGTTTTTCTCCTTTTTCTCGGCATCTGGGGTGATAATTTTCTTAGGTTTTGTATTTCTATTGTAATTACTTTCCGCAATTTTTGGCCTTTCTTCCGGAATCAGTTCATTAGTTATTTCTACCTCTTCGGGAAATTCAACGGATGGTATCTGGTAATCCATTAATGACTCAATAGCCTCTTTTTGCTCTTTTTCTTTTTCGGTAAAAAATAAGATTGATTTACCTAATTCCTCTGCCCTGCCCGTCCGTCCGATACGGTGCATATAATTCTCCGCATAATTGGGCACATCAAAGTTGATGACATGTGATACCTTGTCTAAATCCAATCCCCTGGCAATTACATCAGTTGCAATCAAAATACGCTTACTCCCTTCATCAAACTCTTCAACTGAACGTAGACGATAGTTTTGTGATTTATTGGAGTGAATGATGCACACCTGAGCTCCAAATAATTCTTCCACAGCTTCAAATAAACGATCTGCCAATTTTTTGTTGGATATAAAAACTACCACCTTGTGAAATTCATTCCGGTCTTCAAGTAAGTGATTCAACAATCTGGTCTTTGTATGAAAGTTCTTTACTTCGTAACAAGACTGCTGGATATTGTCCAGAGGAGTACCACTAACGGCAATGGAAATTTTAGCAGGCGCATCAAAAAAGTCCTCTATCAACGTATCCACCTCTTCGGTCATGGTTGCGGAAAACATGATGTTCTGCCTTTTCGATGGAAGCAATTCAAAAAGATTAGTCAACTGTACTCTGAAACCCAAATCAAGCATAACATCGACTTCATCAATCACTAACTTAGCAATATCACGAGGCTGCAAGGCCCGATTGATGATTAGATCATACAAGCGCCCAGGAGTAGCTACTATGATATCCTGTCCTTCAGCCAAAGCTTCTTTCTGAACACGGATATTCGACTCTCCAAAAACACCCAACACACGAATATTAATGTATTTAGCTAATGATTCGATCTGCTCTACCACTTGAGTAACTAATTCTCGAGTAGGTACCAAAATCAATATTCTCGGATGCTGTTGCTTAGAGAACTTTAACTCTTGGAGTAATGGCAACATGTATGCAAAGGTCTTTCCTGTTCCCGTTTGAGAAACCCCAACAACGTCCTTACCAGACAATATCACTGGATACGCCTGAACCTGAATGGGAGTAGGCTGTTCGAACCCAAAGTCGGCGATGACATTTTTAAGTGGGTTTTTGAGTTGAAGTGAATCGAAAGTCTGCATGTATGTAAATTTTGCACAAAGCTAGATATAATATTAAGGACTCAAAAGACGCTTTTGAAGGAGATTATCATTCTTACCTTTTGTTTAACTTTGTATTGAAATTAATATCATTCTGCAGTTCAAATCCATAATAAATGAGAGCATTGAAATATTTACTTAGTTCACCTATCGTTGGTAGTACATTCCTTTCTTGTAATGAAGAAGACGGTTCAGTGTTGGACCAATTGACGGGCCTTACCCCTGCTAATGATGTGAATTTGGGTCAATCCGTGGTAGCACAAATTGCTGCCAACCCTACTGATTATCCAGTCCTGTCAGACTCGGAGTATCCTGAGGCCTACAATTATATCCGTGATATGACAGCCGCTATTGTGGCTAGCGATGACGTGAAGTACAAGGATTTGTTCCACTATGATGAAGTGAAAATAATTGATCAAGATGTACTTAATGCATTTGCCACTCCAGGAGGTTACATCTATGTCTATACCGGACTGATTAAATATCTGGATAAAGCAGATGACCTGGCAGGTGTTATGGGTCATGAAATAGCTCATGCTTCCGAAAGGCACTCTAGTGATCAGATGAAACAGCAATTGGGATTGCAACTACTCTCTCAAATTATTTTTGGTCAGGCAAGCGATACCCAATTAGCTCAAATGGCTGCTGGTTTCTTTTCATTAAAGTTTAGTAGAGAAGACGAGGCGGAATCTGACGAACACTCCGTCATTTATTTGCAAGATACGGACTATGCATGCAATGGAGCTGCCACCTTCTTTGAAAAATTGACTGAATCTGGTCAAAGCAGCGGTCCGGAATGGCTCAGCACTCACCCTGCCCCAGATTCAAGAGTAGAAGATATAAATGCTAAGGCGAATGATTTAGGCTGCAGTAAAGACGCCGTTGTTGAAACTGGCATGACTTACGCTGAGTTTCAGGCAAGTTTACCATAAAAATAGAACTAAAGAGATAGTGGTCATAGCCTCCTATCTCTTTAGCAATAATGTCACCTCACAACAATCCGTCTTGACGTCTGATTGTCACCGCTAGTAACCTTAAGTTCATACAAACCAGAATCCCATCCGGTCAAATCAATATTACTGATCAACAGGTTATCAGAAGTTTCATACGTTTCCTCGTACACTTTCTGACCCATTTTATCATATACAATCAACTGCACATCAGCATCAGATGACTCCACACGAATATTTAATTGACCAGAGGCTGGATTTGGATAGGCATTGAGCTTTATCCTTGTATAACATGGTCTACCTCCACCTCTCTTTATTTTTCTGATATTTCCTACTCCGCTAAACTCTGAAACGTACAGAGTATTTCCAGATCTATTTGCTATTATCCCAGCAGGAAAGCCAAAAGTAGCCTCAGACAAGGGGCCATCTGTATCTCCATAAGTACTACCGGCAAATATCTCAACATCATCCACCTTGCGAGGGTTTATTCTATAAATCTTATTCTCCCCGTATACCGTGCCATACAAATAACCTTGGGCGTATGCGATAAATGCCAAATATGGGACAAAATTATCAGGTGCTGGAACTGTAGCCACATATTCCAAATCACCATTTCTTGTCAATCTATAAATTTCTCGATCCAAATAATCTCCTATATAAAGTGTGCCACCAGGTCCATAGGCTAACCCAACTCCAAGGTTAATTGGTGCTCCTTGATGTAAAACATTTATATTCCCATCAGGAGACAATTCGGCAATCATATTATTAGCCTCATCGTTGAAATCTGCGGTCGTGAAAATAACATTATCACTATGATAGGCACTAATCATTCCTGAAGGAAACCCATCAATTGGATAGGTCTGGAGAAGATTACCCTCAATATCGTACTTATGTATAGCCGAACCACTGTACTCAGCTACATAAAGGTTATCGTGACTATCAAAAGCAAGACCATTGGGATTGCTCAAGCCAGTTACAAAAGTGCTTACTTCTCCAGATGGAGTGATTTTGTAAACAGAATTTCCGGCAAAGTTAGAGCCGTATAAATTGCCTTCTGAATCAAAAGCAAGTGCATCGTCTACATCCGCATCAGGCGAGTTTAAAAAAGTAGAAACTGTGTAATTGAGGCCGCCGGGATGCCGCATATGCTGGGCATACCCAAAATAGGAAACAGCCACCAACAAAATGGTAGAAATAGTTTTCATGGTTAAATAGTTTATGGTTTTAAAAAATATTGAAAGTCTGGAAACAGAAAAGTTCCAGTGAAATTCATGTTCTGATAGGCATAAGATAGGTTTTGGTTTTATCCAAATCTAAACCCTCACTTTTTAAAACTGGAACATTTCAATTGCCATCACACTTAGATGTTGCCTAATGACATTTCTTCAAAAAAAATATTCCTATATATTCAGGTTATTAGTTGGTTCAATTGATACTACATTTAAGCTATGAAATTTGGAAGTGTAGAAAACCCAGATCTTGTGGACTTCAACTTGCCGGCTGATGATCCAAAAAACAAAAGAATTTTATCTACGAATAAAGATGGATTGAGTAAAATCTACGTGGGCTGCGCCAAATGGAATCGGCAGGACTTAAAAGGGTTTTACCCACGTGGCACCAAAGATGAATTGGCCTATTATGCGACTCAATTTAATAGTATTGAACTGAATGCAACTTTCTATCGAGTTTTTCCAAACGAACAATCCGTTAAGTGGTCACAAAAAACGCCAGAAGATTTTAAATTTTTCCCTAAGGTTCCTCAATCAATTAGTCACTTTCAGCGACTAAGCAACTGCGAGACACTTGTTGCTGAATACTGCGATAGTATTGCAGGGTTTGGCAACAAATTGGGCATGCCATTTCTTCAAATGCCTGACAACTTTGCTCCCAAAAACTGGGATACTTTTGAACAATTTATCTTAAGCTGGCCCACCGGTATCCCGCTAGCCGTAGAGTTAAGACATACGGATTGGTACAACAATAAGGAGAATAGTTCAAAACTATATGAGTTACTTGAGGCGAACAAAATAGCCAACATCATCACGGATACCGCTGGTCGAAGAGATTTACTACATATGCGATTGACAAGTCCTTTTGCATTTGTCAGATATGTGGGAGCTAATCACCCCTCGGATTATAAAAGATTAAATGATTGGGTGAATAGAGTCAAGCAGTGGAAAGCACAAGGTTTGAAAGAATTGTATTTCTTTGTACATCAAAATTTGGAGGAAGAATCTCCATTGTTATCAGCCCATTTCATCGAACAATTAAATAAAGAACTTGGCTCTTCGGTAAGAGGGCCTAATATGATAGCATAAAAAAAGCGAGTTCATTAGAACTCGCTTGTCTTTTTTGTATGATATCAAAAGAAAGGATTAACCCAAAACTTTTACGTTTACCGCGTTGATTCCTTTTTTACCTCTTTCGGTGTCAAATTCAACTTCGTCATTCTCTCTGATTTCATCCACTAGACCTGAAGTGTGTACAAAAATGTCGTCTCCTCCATCTGATGGCTTAATGAAACCAAATCCTTTGGCGTCATTGAAAAATTTTACTGTTCCTTGCATTGTTTATTAAATTATTAAAAAAATTCTTTGCTTAAGTTATAGATAATTCTACTAGTTAGTCCTTTTTATCTTCTTTCTTTTCAATCTTTGGTTCAGGAGGCTCAGAGAGAATATTTCCAAACTCATCTACATATGCCATCATATCTGACAAATCACCTCCTTTATTGTTATTTTCTTGTCTTTCCTTTCGTCGCTCCTCTTTTTCTTTCTTCTTAAGCATTTTCTTCTTGGCCTTCTGATTTTTGATGAAGCTATTCTGGGATTTTGACATATCGTATATTCACATTTAAATAAATGAGCACTTTACCCATTTAAGGAAGAAATAAAATCAAAACGGATAAGCCTAATATTTTGTAGAAAGGACAAATGCGGGATGGATCTTATGGATTCCGAATGCAAAGGTAGTCCTTTAATTTATATTTAGTATCAACAATTCATTTAATAAATATTAAGTCCTATTTTTCTAAAAGAACAGAAAATGACTGCACCCGGCCCCTCACAGCAATCTTCAAAATATAATACCCACTATTAACAAGGTCTGTATTAATTATTAAACGATCTGGTTCTATCTGATAAGAAGGATTATACTGCTGACCTGAAACATCGAACAGATTAATCATTAGCTCCTCGTTCGTTACCTCTGACTCTCCTAAAAAGACTTGAAGTGATTCCCTTGTCGGATTTGGATAAACGACCCAGTGATTTAGTTCACTATAAGACTCCACCATAATAACCTCAGAATAAATCGAAGACCCATCTATGTCCACCTGTTTTAACCTATAGAAATTTTTTCCGTGGCTAGGCGACTTATCACTATAAAAATAATCTGTTGTTTGATCTGTGCTTCCCGTAGCATCTACTTTATTTAGCGCAATGAATGTATCCTTACCTACCTTCTTTTCTAAAACAAAATGATCGCTATTTAATTCACTATAAGTTCGCCATTGTAAATCAATGCGATGATCATCTGCCTCACCTTTGAAGTAAGCCAATTCAACAGGCAACGCGTAGCTAGGATGTCCTGGGTTGTAGAATGCAACGAAAGAAGAAAAACTCTCTACACCCAAGGTAAATTGATAATTTGTACTCCTAAACGATTCGCCACGACTATGAATCAGCTGCTTGCTTGAGCCTTCTTCGAATGGATCTAAATCATTGATTCCTCCATGCTTGGTAAAATTGATACTGTCCTGCACAAAATCGGCAAGCACATCTGGGTCATATCCGTCGTTGACAACTCTTGTTCTCAAATCGGTCGGTTCAGAAGCTAAAGAATAGAAACGCAGATAAACCGGGTAATCCCCTGCCGGCTGACTTGTTGGATTAATCCACCAATTTCTATTCATAACATACTCATCTATTGAATTTATTGTTCGGTCTCTAACATTTGGTTCTCCATCGAGCACGCGGACAGCCCAGCAAGTTTCTCCTAAGTTATTTCCAACTGGATTTATTGAAAAAACAAGATTACCCAAGTTGTCCGTCACATGTACCCATTGATAACCATTTAAGTTTTCACAGTTTGGGTTAGTAGACTCATAGTCTGCTTGTAAAGCACGAATAGTCGTGATGCTAGAAGGAACACTTGGACTGTTTTCGTTGAATGGGTCAGTAACACTCACCACCTCGATATAATCAGGAATACCATCTAGATCGGTATCCGTATCTAGTTCAATCGGCGAACTAGCTCCCGATTCAATCAAAAGACTTTCAAGTGCATCACTTATAACTGGCGCAGAGCCCTCTTGAGATCCTGTACCATCGTTGGTGTCTGACAATGCACCACCTCCTGCTAATGGGTCATCTGCATCGCTAGGGTCATAGCCATTGAATACTTCATAATAGTCAGGAATACCATCATTGTCAGTATCCGTGGCAGGGTTCGAATCAGCTGGTCCACCTTCAGAGAGGATCAATGCCTCAACACCATCACTCAATCCATCACCATCAGAGTCATCATTCCCGTTAGCTGTCGGTGTATCAGCATCAAAAGGACTAGTCCCATCGCGAACCTCACGCCAGTCAGAAACTCCATCCCCATCGGTGTCTGTATTCCTGGTAATTGGCGCAACAGCTCCTTGATCTATCAAAATTTGCTCAAGTGCTCCGCTAATTCTCCCAGTATTAAGAGTTGAAGTAGTCTCCAAAGGGCCGTTGGCATCATCCGCATCTGTTGGAGGAGAACCTGCACCTCCAGCTACCGGGCTATCACCATCAGTGTAATCCGAACCATAGGCAACTTCAAAATAATCGGGTATACCGTCGGAATCCGTATCGGTCGCCAAATCAATACCTGTAGCCAAGCCGAAGTAAGAGGCTCCGCTAAAATCAACATTTTCTATAGTAACTACTTCTGAGGTAAATGAAGTAGCTGCAATTAAGTCTAAAATTCCATCGGTAAAATCATCATTCGTATCCAAAATAAGTGCAAAATTACCGACAACATATCCAGTATTGTCCTCGGATGAAACATCGATAGAGACCGTAACAGTACCGACATCATTCACCTCATCTACTCCCCATTTTCGAGTAACACGTTCGGTCACTGATGGAGGAAGGCCTAATGATATATAGGTTAACCCAGCGTTATCATCTCCAAAAATCAGGTAATCGAGATGATTCAGTGAAGATGGGCTATTAAACTCAACTATGTCACTTCCGTTTATGCTTTGGCTTGCATTGATAAAAAGCCCCTGGTCATTATTGGCAGCTACACCACGTATGCGGTTTCCATAACCTGTTCTGTTATATAAGGAGCTTCCACTATTATAAGTATAATCTCCGGCAGAAATATCTAAATCTATACCATATTTCAAAGCATAGTAACTCTCTACATCTCTTCGATCATTACTAGATAACGCAGTACTCCAAAAACCAATTTCAGCCAAATCACCATCAAACCCCGATGCGCCAGCAGGAGTAGCTCCAATTCCAAGTCCAGCGTTACCGGCTGCTAAAGTTCCTGCTGATGAAGTGCCATCACTTGAACCTCCATTGATAAAAACATTATTACTTGTGGCTGAGGTGGATTGATAAGAAATAATTTGAAATGTTCCTGGAGATACCACGTTTGTTGCACCGTTTGCCTGTTCACTTGAACCAGCGTCAACAAAAGTCATTGAGGCATTATTTCCATTCAAGCCGAATGCCGCTGTATTTCCAGCAGCAGATTCCCAAAACGCCAGATGAGTCCCAGCATCCGGTTTCACCAAAGCAACAAATGTATTATCTGTCGAACCAAAAACCGTCGACCCAGCTATTGTTCCATTTGATTCTAAATAGGTCGAGCCATCAAACGAAATGTAATCATAACCATTAACTGTAGCAGTCTGTGGTGGTGAACCATCAATATCCTCAAGAGCACTCAATCCAGCGGCAGAAACCTGGTTATCCCACTGAGTAACATCACTGCCGCTAGTAGAGACACCAGCATCAGATGTCAACCATAATGTTCCGTTACTCTTTCCTATTGCACCTGAAGGCAAAGGAGGCAGAGCTAAAGTAAAATAGTCATCATTAGAGAAGGTTACATTTTCAAAGATGATCGTATCTCCTGAGAAACTACTCCCTTGAATCTCAGTAACAACCGTTGAAAAATTATTGTTTGTATTGATTAATAAAGCGTATAGTGAAGGAGCCTTATTTAATAACGAGAAATCTGTAACGCCAGCAAGATTAGCTTTTACTGTGACGGTACCAGGGGACCCAGTCACATCCACTTGCCACTCCGTAGATAAACGATTACCATAATTCGAAGGAAGTTCTGTAGACTGGGTAAGAGACTTAGCTGTTCCATCATTACCCCAAATCAAATAATCACCTGAATCCAGATCACTTCCACCAGAGACCTTAACGGCTGAACCTGATTCTGTACTTTGCGAGGTCACTTGAAACAGCCCATGGTCCAGGTTATAGCCAATACCTGCAATCTCACTATCATAAGCTGTGTTGTTATAAATCGTCACGCCTCCTACGGTATAACCTTCACCCGAAATATCTAATGAGACACCATACTTAATAGCTAAATAGGTTTCTACATCTCTGTGATCAGCGTCTGACAGTCGGGTATTAAAGCTAATTACCTCAGAAATTTTGCCATCAAAACCATCTGTACCAAGAAAATTATTTCCTAGTCTGAAATATGAATTTGTTCTATTGGCAAAAGTGCCCCCGTCTCCATTATCCACTTCTATACCATCCACGAAAAGGTCCTGCCCGGTGGCTCCAAAATTATTCCTGGAGTTGATCATAACAACCGGACTTGTGATACTTGCTACCCCATCAACATAAGCAGAACGATAATCATTTATCGCATGTCCAACTAAGGTGTCCGTACCTTGGACACCCAAATACATCCCACCATAGGCACCATTTTGCAAACCTAGCACGTAGCCATTTGAAGCTCCTCCTGCAATAGCAGCATCTGGCTTTAAAATAATGAAATATTCTTGTGTATTAAATCCAGCAATGCCATCAAGGAAATCATCCGAAAAATCAATAGCATCGTTGTCATTTATTTCTTTGTTTACCAAGGAGGGTTTCTCATTACTATCCCCTTGATCTGCGTCATTGCCACTCCCACTTACATCTTTCCAAGACGTCACCAGACTACCGCTCGTTTCTAACCCCTCATCTGGACGAAGCCATAAGGTTAAGCCTGAAGACACCCCACCAGGTGCAATAGTTTGTACATCACCGCCCAATGTAAAAAAATCTCCATCTGAAAAGTCAACAGAAGTGAAGGTAAGAATATCTCTACCACCCAAATCAGTCACATTTCCACCAATTACCAGAGTAGTCACGGCATCATTAGACAAATCAGTCGGCATGGTTGCAGTATTTGGGGCAATTAAAAGATTCAATGTGGTATTATCTTTATCCACAGCCAGGTTGGTAATATCAAAATTCAAAGTAACCGTACCTACATCTCCAGTTTCTTTTACTTTCCATATTCGCTCCAACCTTTCGGAAATCCCCGAAATGACATCATCTGTTGTGAAAGCATTTGGGTTATCGTCATTTCCCCAAACCAGATACTCCCCATCATCCAAATCACTCGCATTTTCCATATTGACGATGGTCGCATCATTCACACTTTGACTGCTCGTTTGATTTAGTTCCTGAGCAGACTCGTCCTTACCTATACCTGCGACGTCATGATGATAGGTTTGATAACCTGCATTTGTAGTACCAGGCCAGATGAGCGTACTTCCATTAATCTGATAATCAAAATTAACTGTTCCGCTACTGGGATCTTCATCCAATGTGAGCCCATATTTAATTGCCAAATAAGTAAAAACGTCTTGCTGATCGCTATCACTCAACCGCCCAGAATAGCTAATTACCTCACCTATACTTCCCTGGAAATCGTCGGATATATCAAATCCATAGCCTAGAATATATGGCTGATTACTAAACCCAGACCAGGTACCTGATTCGATATTGCTGACCAGCTGACCATTCACAAACAAATCCTGTCCATCACTGGTCACATTCAGTCTATCATTGATAATCATTGGATTGGCTAACACCACCTCTCCAGTTAAGTCCTGATAAGCTGATCGATACCCCCCACTAGGCGATTCTGTATGCGTAATAAGTTCGTCAGCAAAATCAACGGTAGCAGAACCCAGTTCCAGACTCCCCACATCTCCTGGTTGATAACCCAAGATGTCACCCGTTTCTGCTGATGAACTGCTTATGAAATCTGGGTCTACTACTACAAAAATTTCGTTAGTGTAAATACCAGCAGCTCCTTCGATGTGGCTGTTATCAAAATCTATCACTGGATTATTATTGATCATTTGGCCATTTGACCCTGGTCTATCTGCGCTGGTCTCTTCATACGCATGATTATCATTTCCACTTTCATCAGCCCAGGCTAAAAGTTCTGCACCATCCAAAAGTGCTCTTGAGTCTGCTTTCAACCATAGGCTTAAATTAGTAGCTACATTACCAGGTGAGCCATCAGAATCGCTATAACTAAGTATGGTTACATTATCAAAACCAATTCCTACATCTACTACTTCAGTAATGGGCGTGCCTCCAGATTCAAAATTCACACGAAATTGAACTTGCGAATTATTTTCTAACTCCGAGGGTAATAAAATTTGAGCCGTATTCCAGCCACCATTGTCTCCATCCCATCCTTCCTCGTTTAATGCTTGCACATCATTGTCATTGTACCAATTGACTCCCTCATCGACAGCCCCCAGTAAATTCCAGCCTACGCCACCATTCGAAGAATATTCAATATTGAAACCATCTTGACTATTGGTAACTCCATTTCCTGTATCATCAGTATTATAACTTATGTCAATTTGAAATATTAAATTATAATGACCAGTTAGATCTATACTGGAGCTTGTAGACGTGACATCAACACTTAGACCATAGTTATCAAAACTAGTTGGATGAAGATAGTTCCCATCGGAGGTACCAAGAGCTCCGTCTCCATCACGTGTCCAATTGGCTGTAGACCAGCCGTTGGCGTCAGCCTCAAAGTCAGCTAAATAGACGGTGGTCTGAGCATTAGAAATTGAAAATAAGAAAATAAGTAAGGCGCAGCATAAAACAATCCTTTTCATTTCGACTAGGTTTAGGGTACATCATTCCAATCATCCTAATCAATTAATCTCTACTGCCGTTAAAGGTGTTTTTGCTTCTATATATGGAGGTTTCTCACATCTCCTTTTTTAATTTATCCAGTTATTATTTTATATTCAATGGTTTAAATTTTTATTGAACAATAAATAAGTTATACCACCTATTCAATCTAGGCTGAATCACCTAGACGTCAACAAAGTTGGTTGTCAAGAATAAAAAAAAGAGATTATAACAACAAAGAATTTCGTCTGTTCAAGAGGGTCTAGTTCTGCACTCACTATAAGTTCGTCCAAGATTGAAATGAGACTAGCGTAGACAAATCAAAATTGAGTAATGCTCGCTGTTCAGCCATTCGACTATCGAAGTAACCCGAATCAATACCGGTATATTTGGAATTTGAAAATTTCGTTTGCTTACAAAACTCATCCAGCTTGGCATAGTCATCATCTATCAGATGAAATACATATTCCATTACTTCCTCTTCTGGTGCATCCATACTAAGGTCTTCACGTAACGCAAGATTTTTTTCGTCTGCAAAAGAATCAATTTCCTGATCCGTCAAATTGTTTGTTGGGAGTGCCAAAGGTCCATAATGCACCGTATTGAGCGCAATCGGCATTTTTGGCAAATCATTATAATGAGCTAGAAACGCTCGCATGCTTCTTGTGTGTGTAAGGATACGATGTCTATTTTCTTTGCTCATATTGTCAAACATTCTGAGTACCACCATAGACATATATAAGTCATTCATGGCCTTAGGAATATTCAAAGGAGAACGAACGGCAAGGCCATTTTCCTTAGCCACCTGGAAAAAAACTTCATGATAGTCCTTAAAGAAAAATAAAGTATTGTGGTGACAACTTAAATGAGAGATTGGAACATTGATCCTATCAAACTGTTCAACTTGTTTGCTGAGTTCGTAGTGTAAGTCATTTAGTTCTCTGTTGACATGCCTGGTACGGCGCATTTGTGTGTACTTCTTAAAGTATTTTCCTTTGCGTAAACTTAGCGTCCCTCTTCGAGTCAGTAGGCCTATTTTTCTTCCCGACACTGGTTTACCGGAAGATATCGTGAGATGACATCCTATTTCAAATTTTCGAGCATCACACTCATCAAGCAATGTCTTAAGTTTAGATTCAAATTGATGGTGGTTTGAAAAAGCAGCTACTGAATTGATCTTCCCGGCATTTACAGCTTTAATTATTCCCTGATCTATAGCTGGGATCGCCCCATAATCGTCTGCTGTAAAAATTACTTTGTTCATGACTTTGGATTAATCAGTCTAAAGACAGTTTACAAAACCAAACATAAGATAATCTATTTCTCAAATAATGTTTTCAGGTTTCTTACTGATATTTTAAAGGTACTACCTTCTCCTAATTTTGACTTAACATCTATCGAACCCTGTAATTTGGCTAATGTCTCCTCGACTATATACAGACCTAACCCTGACCCCTCACTTCTAGTGGTTGCACGATAGAACATTTTAAACACCTTAGGCACGTGGTTTTTTTCAATGCCCGGGCCGTTATCCTGCACTACAATTTGAGCTTCCTGTTTATTTCCTGAAACTTCAATTGAGACGGAAGGATGGTCCACCCTTTCTGGCTGATGATGCTTAAATGCATTTGTAATAATATTACTTAAAACAATTTTTAGTCTTTTCGGATCACTATAAAACGTATTCTCCAGAGAATAACTCACCTCATGATGGATTCTTTCAAAATTCTCAGTATGGCTGATATCCTCAAGGATATTAGAAATCATAGTTTCAAAATCCACTTCTTCAATTTCAATTCCCAATCGAGCATTTCGGGAGTAGTCTACAATATCATGGATAAAATCATCCAGTCTATTGACGCTCTTTTCTATATGGTCAAAGTACTCCGCCTGTTTATTAGGCTCCCCCAATCTTGCCAGATTAATCAAACCTAAAATCGAAGATAGAGGAGATCGAATCTCATGAGAAGCACTGTATACGAAGCGGTCTAATTCGGCATTCACCTTTTTCAACTCTACATTTTGCCTGTTGATAAATGAAATTCTCCATTTATAAATAATTAAAAAAATACCAATCATTAGTGCCAATATCAAAAGGTAGAACCATATCGTTTGATAGAAAAAGGGCTTAACTCTAAATGAAAAGGTTGTAGGATTCGTATTCCATATATTAGACTCGTTAGCACCTACTACTTTAAAAGTGTATTTCCCTGGCGGTAAATTTGTGTATTCCACTCGGCCAGAGTAGTCTGAACTACTCCACTCCTTTTCAAAACCTTCGAGCTTGTATCTAAATTGATTCCGCTCCGGAGCTGTGTAACTAATAACAGCAAATTCAAAAATATACCTTAGCGCTCCTGGCTCAATTACCGTGAACTCATTTTGGATAGGCAATTCTTCGTCATCAACTAGTACAGATCTAATCAATACATCTGGAGGAGAATTGTCCACACGTAGATTATTTGGGCTAATTTCACAAACACCTCCTAACGTAGGAACCATTACCTTACCTTCGGTGGTCAATAATGATCGCGTGGCTCCTGTACATTCTTTGTTGTTCATCCCACTATTTTCATCCAAAACAATATAAGGAAGCTCCTCAATTTTATTACTCATATAACTATCCCAGTCTGATTTATCAATTTGAAGAATCCCTAAGTTGGTGGTGACCCAAAAATTATTCTTACCATCATCTACCAGATCAAAAAATGTTTTACTTCTCCGATCAGAAGTTAATTTAACTGGTACTAAATGGAAACCATCAAAAAAAAGTAGTCCCACATTGGCAGTCACCAATGCTGTACTATCAGACATCAAGTCAATATTGAATAACAGAACACCAGCATCATCTTCTTTGAGGTGATAAGTTGAAACTTCTCCTGATGAATCTAAAACAGAAATGCCACCACTATGAGTGCCAATCAATAAATTCCCATTTGAAGATTCTGCAATGCTGAGTATAAAATTTGATTCCAATTTGTTTTCATTGTCAAAGATTTCATGGACCACACCATCCTTGAACTTCACTAAACCACCAGACCTTGAACCAAACCAAAAGAATCCCTTCTTATCCTTCAGCACTAATCGGAAATTATTAGCCGGCATTCCATTAGCTGTGGAATACAACGTTTCCTTTTCTCCATCTTTGTGAATTACACCTACATACGTGGCCAACCAAAACGTGCCATCTTTATCATGGTAAATATCTCTCACCCCATTACCTGCCAAGTCAGTTGTAATCTTAATCCTATCATAATTGCCATCTCTATATATATCCAGCTGATTCTGATCAGTACCTATATACAAATTTCCATCCCACGACTCATGCAGAATATTAATTCGATTACTTGAGATATCGGGTTCCATTAAGTTTGTGAGTCTGCTCTCTTTTAATCTCACCAAGCCTATCCTACTTGAAGTCAACCATAGACTATTCTCTCGATCTATCATGATGGAGCTTAACCGAACCAAGTCAAGGCCTTTTTTGCCATAGACCCAATCGACTTTATTTAGCTCTCCAGACCAACGAGCAAGGCCATTTTCAGTCCCGGCCCACACTGAATTCCACTCATCTACAAACAAGTAATTGATATAGACATCGGACAACTCGTCAATTGAGATTAACAAGCCATTTCTATCAATATACTGTAGCCCCTTTGTTGATGCTATCATCAATAAGCCATCACTAGTGCATGCCAGGCTTTCAATGTAATTATCGTGTAATCCTTCGTTAGTCGATAAGTGTTTTTCCAGTTTGTCATTTCGCAAACAAAAAAGGCCTTGGCCTTCAGTAGCCACCCAGATTCGCCCTTCGGAGTCTTCTTTAACACTACTAATGGTACTTTTATTCAAAGATGGAATATCAATCCATTCAACGTCATTGTCTGTTAGTTTATACAACCCTTGATTATTGCTTCCGATATAAAGCGCTCCGGTTTGACTGACTAAAAGTGAAGGAATAGATTTAGGTAAATGGCCAGACCGGCTTTCTACCTTAGAAAAAATACCATTGAAGTATTTAATCAGGCCACTCCCTTGTGAGCCTAAATAGATCACTCCGTTATCATCCTCTGTAACCGTATAAAAACCATCTGTTTCAAGCAGGTCCAAATTGTTGATATCATAAATCTCGACACGCTCACCATCATACATCATCACTCCATTGAATGAAGTGATCCATAAAAGTCCTTTGGAGTCTTGAAATACGTGTGTGAGATTGTTGGAAGAAAGGCCGTCTTCAGCAGTCCATTGTGCCAGACTTATGTTTCGGATGGGATCTTTGGGGTCAAAACCAGCTTCTTGTCCACATGCAACCTTGACTATAAAGAAGCTAAATAATACAAAAGCAAGATGTCCTTTCATGCATGTTTTTTATGACCAACTAAAAATGTCAGGTTCCTTCAACAAAAGATAAATCAAAAACTATTGAATTGAAAGCATCAACATTTTTAGTTGGACAAAACATTTTCTGATAATTAGAATTCAACAATAACAAATTCTGTTCGTCGGTTGGCCTTCCGTCCTTCAGCAGTACTATTGTCTTCTAGTGGTACTGATTCTCCATATCCTTTGGCCTGAAGTCGGGCTTCTTCTATTCCTGCTAATTTCAAATAATCTACCACGGCATTCGCCCTCGCCTGTGATAGTCTAAGGTTTGAATCTTCAGAACCCAAGTTATCCGTGTGGCCACCTACCTCAATCACCATAGTTCCGTTTTGCTGAAGAAGTTCAGCAGCTTTATTAAGCTCTACATAACTGATTGGCTTCAGCTCTGCTCTACCTGATTCGAAGAATATATTATTGAGCACCACTTTAGTGCCTTTTTCAATTGGCTCGAGCCCAATATCCTTAGTGATTTCTTGATAAGTAGTGTCTTTCGGCAAGTCAAAGCTCTGAGAATAAAAGAAATAGCCATCTTTACTGGCAGATACACTATAATTCCTACCAGCTGGCAAAACCACCAAATACTCTCCGCTTTCGGAATTACTCTTGTTGATAGCGATCAATTCACCGGTATCAATGTCTTCAATCATCACCAAAGCACCCAAGGGTTCATTCGTATTAGCATTAGCCACTAAACCTTGTATAACTGCAGTTGGCTTTGGTTTCAAATAATCCGGCAACTCGGTTTCATAAATATTGTAGCTATCGCTATCTCTGGAAGAAGAAAAGTATGCTTTTCCAGAACCCGAAATACTAAAATTCTTATCTTCACCCGATGAGTTGATTGGAGCACCTAGATTGATGGGCTTCGCCCATTTACCATTCTCAAAAACGCTGTAAAATATGTCAACTCCGCCATAACCAGGATGTCCACTGGTAGCGTAGTATAAAGTCTTTCCGTCCGCAGCCAAAAATGGACTATTATCACTTAAAGGCGTATTGATTGTACTTCCTAAGTTCTGAGGTATCCCCCAATCACCTAAATGATTAATTTCTGTCATATAAAGGTCCGCCCCTCCATAACCACCATCTCTAGATGAGGTGAAAATAATTCTGGTTCCATCCGAGCTAATTGTTGGTTGCGACTCCCAATCTTCACTGTTTACCACATTCCCCATATTTACTGGTTCAGACCATTTGGTTCCATCTAATGTGGTAATGTATAAATCACAATTCCCTACACTTTCATCTCCTCCACATCGTACATACACCATCGTTTGTCCATCTCCTGTGAATGCTGATCCAAAATCATCATTAATAGAATTGATTGGTTCTGGGAGCATCATCGGTTTACTCCAAGAATCGTTTACAATATTAGACACATAAATATCCTCGCCATAGTGATTGGTTCGAGAACTATCCTGTACATTATCAAATCCACCAGGTCGGACGCTCGTAAAATAGAGCCTTGTACCCATAGGATTAACTTGTGGAGCGTAATCGTTGTACGAGCTATTTAGTTGAGATACCAAAACTGGATCTGATGTTGTATTCGGTTGTTCCCTTACTGATCTACTCGTTTGAGCATAAATCAACCTATTTTTAGCCTCGTGTCTTTTGAGCTGATTTTTTGGAATATCAGGATACATGTCCAAAAACTTTTCATAGTATCTTTCAGCTCTTGACAGCCTATTCAATTCAATAAAGACCTCACCACCCTCGAAATATTGAACTGGGTTGTAATCTGGATTCACAGCTCTTAGTTTTTCAAATGCAATAGATGCTTGCTCCGCTTGATTATTTCTTTTAAAGGACATAGCCAGGTAAAACCAAGCCTTATCAGACCTACTGTTGTACTTTAAGGCTTCATTGAATTTTTCGATTGCCTCATCATATCGGGAATGCTTAAAATACCTCCCTCCGTCTTTAAAAGCGTCCGCAAAGTTTTGTGCATGAAGGTTAGTAGCAAGTGCAAATGTTAGAAAAACTATACTAAATATTCTCATTATGATAATTGGTTGATGTATACGCAAAATAAGGAATCTTTATGAAAACTAGATATTACCAATGTTTAGAAGCCAACTCAATAAGAGCAATTAATGACAGCAGCAGTCAAAGCCATCATCATCTTGAGCCTTTTTTAAGTATATCTCTTAGATTTGTTTAACTTCATTTTACATTTTTAATAATCAATATGAAAAAGCTCACACTTACCTTTCTACTTTTCTCCTTGTCTACGCTTTCACTAACAGCTCAGAAAAAGGTCAATGATATAATTTTCATAGTAGATGAGCTACGAACCACATGGGATATTGAAGCATTGAAAATGGAGAAATATGATGGCATGCGAGAATATTGCCATTCCAAACCATACAGAAACAAAATACTCGATCTATTAGATCAAATCCATCACTATGATACAACGCTGTACTATACCGTAAGTGACAAATATGATGTGAGTTCAGATCCAGAAGCTAAAGAAACCTTGGCCGACATTATGACCTTAGAAACCGTCTATACGAACCCAAATTTCGTAGCCTTTCTAAAAAAGGAATGTGAAAAAGTGATTCACATAGAAAAGAATATGGCTAAAAAAGATAGTGGCGGTTTTGACAAAGATATTTCTGCTTTGGAAGAAGAGCTCATCGAATATATAGATGCAGTCACAGAAAGGGTAGATCTAGTAGATGAACACATTCATCACCTTAAGGAACTCGATCCAAAAGCACTCAAACCTGCTAAGAAGAAAGAAAAGGAAGATGCTTCCGGCTTCTAGTCCATTTCGTTGAGATGAACTGTAAATTTAGCCCCTTGCTTTGGACGGCTATCCACCAATAGTTCGCCATGATGGTAGCTCAAGATCGTACTAATGATGTACATTCCAAGACCACTCCCATTGACATGTGAATGCAACCTAACGAATGGTTTCATAATCTCCTTTTGATATTTTACTGCATCAAAGCCTAATCCGCTGTCTTTCACTATTAGTGATACCCTTCCTTTGTTCACCTCAGTTTTTAGTTCGATAACCAGAGGCTTCTCTGGATTTTTATACTTCACTGCATTAGTCAGCAGATTCTGCATGATGCTCTTCAAGTGTAATGGAGGATAATTAATCTGTTTACACGCAGAAAAATCTTTCTTAAAGGTCGCATTTGAATCCTTAATATCCTGAAGCATGCCTTGAGCCACCTCAGCCAAAACCTTATCAAAAGAGACTAACTGAGGATCCTGATTTAATGAAGCTCTGAGGTGATTCACATCATTAAGCGCATTTACGGTCATGGACAATTGCTCCGCACTACGCTTCACATTCTTCAAGACTGTGTCATAACTATTGTCTCCCATTTTGGTATTCTCCAGCATTTCAATCAATGACTTCATATTATTAACTGGCGCCTTTAAATCATGTGCTGTACTGTATGAAAAATGCGTAAAGCGCTCTATCTCTTCTTGTGCGTCTTGCAGGCGGTCAGCCATATTATTGAATGCATCAACCAAATCCTCAGTGATACTTTCCGGTTTCAATTGAATACGAGTATCAAGATTGCCTGCCCCAAGTCTTTCAGCTCCTTTTCTGATTTGCTCTAGCGGTACCCAAATCTTATAACTAAAAGTATAAACAGCTACCAATGAAAGAGTTGTAAAAAATATCGTGAGCACCACTATCCACTGCATTGACATTTCTTCTTCTTGTTCAACCGACTCTACCTGAGCTTCTGTAAACATCTCCAAACGCATCAATACACCTTCTATTTGTCCATTGAATTCATTTTCTTCAGATTCCACTTTTTCAGATTTTAGCATGGCAGTCTCTAAATCTCTTTGTTCCAATAGTTCGAGCACCTCAATGGCATGCTTTTCATAACTAGTATGCTCAGATTCCAATTTCTTCAAAGCCACTTCCAGTGTTTTCAGTTTAGACAGCTGGCTGCTGCTGGTAGTATTTTTCAATGCTTGCTGTACCTGCTCATCTGCATCAAGCAAATCCTGATCTACCAGGGCCGCCAAGTATCGGAACGTACTATCTGCACGAACAAAATGTTCTTCTGCAAACTGATTCTTGTCAAATTCTTCTGCATATCGAATGGCTCTTTCAAAGTTGATAGATTGCTCCAACTGGTTGGTTTCTATCTGCGTCAAAATTTCGACTAAAGGCAAATCAATTCGAGCTACATCATCTATATCCTGATGCGTAGCCAGCATTCTAAGCAAAGCAAAAGCACTTAGTATGAGTAGCATCAAAATGATAAAACTACTTCTCTTCAATATGGTATCTCTTACTTTATTCTTCATCGCTTGCCTTACGGTTCTTTAAAATTCTTGTTAATCGAGGTCTAATTTAGCATTCATTACTCTTATCACCTCATCTAAATCCATCGTTGCTATCTGTAGGTTGGCCATTAGTTCTTCGTAACTCTCTCTATCATCCCAGGACATTTTAACCAAATCTAAAATACCCAAAATAGATGATATCGGTCTTCTTATGTTGTGCGAAGCATAAAAAGCGTAGTCTTCAAGTTTTGCAATGACTGCCTCCTTCTCTTCTCTTTGTTTTTTATCTCTGGTAATGTCTATAGCCACAGCTATACGCGCACGGCTTTCTCTATAGGTAGTCGAATGCCCAGATATCTCAACAGTGAATTGTGACTGATCTTTTTTTCTATGCTGCCATTCTGATTTCTCCCACTTAGTACCCAACTTCTGTTCATAATCCAAATCTGAAGATTTAGAGGTATTGCCAGCATCAGCTCTTAAATCCATCAAAGTCAATTGTCTGAATTCGTCTAAATCATAGCCATACAATGATATTGCACCATTATTAGCATCTAGTACCGTAAATGAGTCGGGATCGTATATCAGCATCGGAACAGGGCTATCTTTAAACACTGAGTGGTAACTCGCCTCTGTGAGTTGGCGCAATCCCTTTTCTTTGATTCGAAGTTGTGAACTATAGGATTGCGATATATATGATGCAGCTGTAGTGAGATAAATTTTATCATGAGTAGTCCACCGATGCATATTGTTGGTCTTTTCCACGAAAACTACACCCAGAATGACCTCTTTATACCAAACTTGAATGCCAAGCATTGACTTGATATCGTTTGGTCTGATGTAGGAAGTTTTTATTTCATCAGTAAGCTTTCCTTCAACCGCGTCATCAATTTTGATAATTAATTTCGTTTTAATGGCCTCAAAGAAATTTGGACTGGTGCTTCTTTCGAAAGTGTGGCCTTTTACAAATTCATCTTCTTCCTTTTGATATAAGAAAAGGTTTTTGAGTGCTCCTGTTTCTTGATTTAAGACCCAAAAACCCGCACGTTCTACGTCTAATTCAAAAGTAAGTGCGACCAAAACTTCATGCACAAGATCTTTGAACCTACCATTGTGCAAGTAGTCCGATCTAGAAAGCTGTAATAAAGTTTTGTGTTTTGCTTTTGTCCTAACCATTAATTTTTCATTCACCAAAATGCATATTCCTAGCCTTCGCTAATGGATTATAGGATATCAGGGAGGGTCTAAAATAGGTCAACTATAATAGACCCGCAAGTTAATGATATTCTATTTTTTTGCTATTCTGATAGAACAATTAATTTGAACAAAACTCAAACAAATTCATTCATCTCTTAAGGACGTTGCAGGATTTGATCGTGCTACTCGAAGTGCCTGATTGCCAACGATCAGCAAAGAAAAAATTAATGCTATGAAACCTATCACTGGAAATATCCACCATTGGACATCCACACGTATAGGATACCGATCGAGATATTGATCAAGCAAATACCAGGTAATCGGAGCGGATAATGCAAACCCGATCAAAACCAACTTGGAAAAGTCCTTCGACATGAGTGCAATAAGACCAGTTATACTAGCACCTAATACTTTTCGAATTCCGATTTCTTTGGTCCTTTGCTCTGCGGTAAAAGATGCCAAACCAAACAAGCCCAGACCTGTAATAAAAATGGCAAGTAGTGAAAATATAGTGGCTAGCCTTTGAGTCATATTGATTGTGTCAAACTTTCGCTGGAATTCAACATCGGCAAACTGATAATCAAATGGGTATGCTGGATTATATCGATCAAATATCGCTTCCACAGTTTTTAAATTCTCATTCAGATTATTATTGTTTTTGAGCCTAACTGTAATAGCATTTATCCAATCGGGATTCACGATCATAAACATTGGCTTAACCTCTTTATAAGGAGAGCCCATAATCACATTGTCAACTACTCCTATCAGCTGTCGCTTATCGCCCCATAAGTCAAGCGTAGTACCAATAGGGTCTTCTAATCCCATCAAATCAAGTGCAGCCTTATTAATCACAATAGCCGAAGTATCAGTTACAAATTCTTTAGAGAAATCACGACCATGAAGTACGTCTATACCCATAGTTTTGGTGTAGTCATATTCGGTAGAAATTGTAGTAAATATGACCTTTAGATTTTCAGGTTTGCCTGGCCAGCTTAAGAAATTATTTGAATTGATTGAAGTGATTCTACTGTTGGAACGAGTGACCGCATCGACGGCACCAGACTGTAACAATTGATTTTTCAAAACATCATAATTTTCAGCCAACTCATCACTATAATCGACTGAAATTAGATTGGATTGGTCGTAACCCAAATCTCTATCTTTCACCAACTCAATCTGTCTGAAAATCACAACTGTGCTCACGAGTAACAAAATAGAAAAACCAAACTGCATCACTACAAGCACTTTACGCGGGGAAGTTGCGCCTTTCCCAATTTTGATGGTACCCTTGAGCGTTTCTACTGGTCGAAAGGAGGATAAGTAAAACGCTGGATAACTTCCTGATAATACACCCGTGATAAAAACAATACCTAACCCTATTTGCCAAAATTCTAATGATTTGTAATTGATAAACAATGACTTGTCCACCAGATTGTTATAAGCAGGAAGTACAAGCTCTGCTAATAAAACAGCCAATACAAAAGAGATTAAAGAGATGATTAATGACTCTCCTATGAATTGTAGAATCAGATATTTTCTGGTCGATCCTAGACTCTTTCTAATACCTACTTCTCTAGCGCGTCTTTCTGAACGAGCAGTGGCTAAATTCATAAAATTGATGCAAGCAATGATCAAAATAAATATGGCAATTACTGAAAAGAGTTTTACGTGATCATTCCTGCCCTCTTTAATTTCTCCATTGATAAAATTGGAGTGCAGCCGCCATTTTTCTAAGGGGTGCAAAAAGAGTGTTCTCGGCATATCATCTTCACCATTATCCGCAAGCATGGTGGCAATTGCTTCATCTACTGCACCCTGAGCTTTTTCATCATTCAGTTCCACAAAAACTTGAAAAGAGTAATTACCCCAATTGGTCTTGTTTCTAACTACCCATTCGCTCAGCATCTCTCTCTGTTTCCAGGGAACCAGGAACTCAAATTCAAAAGATGAATTAGCTGGTACATCCTTTAAAATACCTGTAACATTAAGGTTGACCTGATCCTCAAATCTGATCACTTGACCTAATGGGTCTTCATTCTTAAAAAGTGTTTGAGCTAATGATTCACTAATGACAATAGAATGCGGGTCATCTAAAACAATTGCTGGATCGCCCGACAACAGTGGATACTCAAACATTTCCAAAAATTCCTCACTTGCATAATATCCTCGCTTAAGCAATCGTGTGTCATCTACAGTAAGCAAACGATCACCGCCCCACCCCGTCACTACAGAATTTACCACACTACTGTGAGCCGTCTTCATGGCCTCATAGGTAGGCAACGGAATAGATTGCCAGGTATTTATTTTATTGTCAAATGTGGCATGCACCCACACCTGGTGCAGGTTCTTGTATTTTGGAATAAACTTATCAAAGGACAATTCATCTGAAACCCAAAGCCAAATAAGTATACTACAGACGATACCAATGGACAGTCCCATAATGTTAATCGCTGAGTAAAGTTTATTCTTGAATAAGTTCCTGAGAGTTATTTTTAGAAAGTTCTTAAGCATGATTGTGTTGAGTTGAGTTTATCTAGAGATTGATACACTCGTGAAATAGTTGCACAGATCAATAAATAATTGTGGAAAACACAATGATTCACTTCTGACTCAGCTCGATAGACTAGCTAATATCAACTTCCTGGGCAATCTACCCTTCTGCTTTCTCCGAGCGATAGGACAATGGAGTTTGACCTGTGAATTTTTTAAATGCTTTATTAAAGGAAACTTTATTATTGAAGCCTGCGCGATAGGCCAATTGAATGACATGCTCTCCCTGACATTCAGGTTTTAAGAACAACTCCTTCACGTATTTAATCCTATACTCATTGATGAAATCAAAAAAGTTCTGATTGAAATACTTATTGATAACTAACGATACATTGTGTCTAGTGGTGTTGGCTTTCAAAGCCAATTCGTTAAGATTAAGATCGTTATTCAAAAAAAGCTCATCCTCGGTCATCAAACTCAGTAACTTATCCTTCAACTCCAGTTCTCCGCGTTCTGTTAATCCGGAATTCTGATATTTATGTCTAAGTAATATGTTGGAAACTGGCTTCCCCGCTAAAACCTGGGGATAGATGTATCCCAAGAAACTCACACAAAAAATAAAGAATGACATAGCAAATGAGATCATGTAATCCCACGTCACATTAAAAAAACTGAAGTTAACCAAAGCATAATAGAGCACAACGGTCAGATAGTACCCCGCGTAGCTAATTAATAAATAGTTGAACCATGGTTTGAGATAAGAATCCTTGAGATTGGCTTGATAATAAAGTCTAAAACAGAAGAACAAATAACCACCCAAAAACACCACTTTCAAATACGCATTGAGCCCAACAATAATGAAAGGTCTAAGGGTTTGATTTAGCATTAGTTTCCTCTCCCCTTGAAAATTGTCTATGTATAGCGGCGCTAAACAAATAGCAATCCCGATAGGAATAATGAAATGAAACCAATCACTCTTGCTAAGCTTTTGACCAGTAGTGATATTTCGTACATAAAGATAAAACAGTACACCAGAGACAAGCAATAGCGGATGGTACCATCCATTGAGGTAAGGAAACTCGCGATTGTAGTTTGTCCAATACAACACATAACTGAAGAGAATAACAGAAAAAGTAAGTAACAAAAAGGCCAGAATTTTGTTAGCCTGCGATTGTGTCCCCTTCAAATTGAAAAGCGCAACAAACACAAACAGGGCTTGCAACGAGACAAAAAGAAACAATGAAGTCCAGGTATCAAATGATGGCTCTGGCAATGGTGCTGTTGTTTGTCCCATACTGGTATATGATAAAGTCATGTACCCAGTTAACAAACACATATTTAGTTTCCACTTTGCCATTTTTCTATTCGAACTAAGTAAGTTCATCGCTTTCAATTTAGGGGTAAATCCGATAAAGATTTACCGAAAGTCCAATAATTCTGAAGGTTCATTTAGTTTTGTCCACATACGTAAAAATTACCTTATGATCGCAGTGATTTCCCCGGCTAAAACGCTGAATTTTGAAAACAACGTAGAACAAGAATCATTCACTACCCCAAGATTTTCTACACAAACCAATCGCCTGATCCGGGAATTGAGATTAAAAAAAGCAGCTGACATTCAGCAGCTTATGGGTGTGAGTGAAAACATTGCTCAACTCAATGTGAAGCGATATAAGGATTACAGAAGAGAACATACGCTGGACAACTCAAAACAGAGTATTCATGCATTTAAAGGTGATGTATATATTGGATTAGACGTAGATCAGCTTGACGCTTCAGATATTGAATTTGCGCAAAAGCATCTCCGAATTTTATCCGGCCTATATGGTCTGCTTCGTCCCAAAGATATTATTCAGCCCTACCGCTTAGAAATGGGTACTAGTCTTCAAGTAGGTGAACATTCTACACTATATAAGTACTGGAATGACCAAATAGTGAAATTGGTTCATAAGGATTTAAAAGAACAAGGAGATCAAGTAATCATCAACCTGGCTTCCAATGAGTACTTCAAAGCTATTCAAAGAAAAACACTCAAGGCTCAAGTAATCGATGTAGAGTTTCTCGATTTAAAGAATGATAAATACAAGGTGATATCTTTTTTTGCTAAAAAAGCCAGAGGCATGATGGCCAGGTATATTCTTAAAAACAGAATCAATGACCCTGAACTACTTAAGGCATTTGACTATGAAGGTTATTACTTCGATCCTCAAATGTCATCTGAAAATCATTTAGTATTTAAGAGGGATCAAGCACCTGGCTAAGTTCCGGAAAAACTTGATGAAAGCTCTCCCCTCTTAATCCATCAAGAACTTCGAGTTGTTTTTTGAGTTTTGGCACCTTACTGCTCCAATCGGCCTTATTCATAAATTGAATCAGTGCCTTATACTCATTGATCAGAGACTTTTTGGCACCTTGAGCCACAAGCCATTCTATCTGCTTATCAATAGACTGACCAACTTGTCGCTTAAGCTTTTCTGGTAATACTTTTATATTGTAATAATCCGGTCTGGAAAGAAGATTTAAATAAACCGAATCAATGTCTATCAGCTTTTCTTCTGCAAAATATCGGTGAATATCAGGTAGAGAAGAAACATTGAACACGCTCACTGTCGGGGCAATTTCAAGCATGACATGAGGAGCTTTAGTTTTGATTGTTCTCATATTATCCACAAAACCTTTCCAGGACACACCCTTTCTGATATATTCTCCTGCTGCTCCCATGTGATCAATACTGGCAGATACCGTTACTCGCTCAAAATGCATCCACAAATCCAAGACACTTCTACCTTTGAGTTTAAGCACACTTAAGTTGCTATTATATCTCAGGTGAACTTTGGTCTGGCCTTGTTGAATCAATCCCTCTAACCAATCATAGTGTTCCTTCATCATCAGTGGCTCCCCACCTGCAAAGTAAATTTCTTCAACTTCCACCCCCTGATCTAAAAGCTCCTTCACAAACCCTGAACTATCCTTACTCGCTTCGATTATGGGTTTATTTCCAAAATTTTGTTTCAGCAATTTGGCTTCTTCAAACCAACTAGAACTGGCACCATGCCAGCAGGTTCTACACCGCAGATTGCACAAATTATTGAATCGAATATCCAAATAAACCGGTTTGGCGTTCACTGATTTTCCATCAATATCAGTTTCATCCACCCAATGCATTCGGTGTTCGAATTTTTGAAGGGTTTCTGTCCTCATGCTGCTCTTTCCTGCTTCCTCTTTGCTAAAACATGAGCTACATCTTTTGTCCTTTCCCCCTTCTATCAAGAACTTTCTAAACTTTCTGATTGGTTCGTCTTGCCAAATTTCTTGTATAGATTGTAAGTTGATATCTCCCAAGACAATGTTGGCATTACAACAAGCTTTGACTAACCCATCCGTATCGACGTGTAGATGGAGCCAGGGCATTAAACATAAGTTTTGGTTTGAATTTTGCAAGAACTCGAAATTGATGTTTTAAATTTATTGTTTGCTACAACTGATCAATCCAAAAATACTATTTAAAGCATCATGGAAGTATTATTGTTGAAACTAAATCCTGAGTTATGAATTTTAAGTTTGACAAGTTCATTTTTTTCCTGACGCTTTTTGTTAGTCATACCTTATTCGCACAATCGAATGGAGTAGATAATCCGTCTCCTAAGGTTGAAAATCTCAAGTACAAACTAAAATTGGGCTGGTTTAGTATTGGAAGTGGTGAAGTCACCATTGATAATGACTCCTATTGGCGAGGGTTTCCCTGCTACAAAGTAGGTGTCTATGCAGAGACCCTTGGGTTGGGAAACTGGCTGGGAAGCCTAGACGATCATTATACCTCAATAATTGACAAAAAGACTCAGAAGCCCATATACAACGAAAAAAATGTAGTGAGTGGAAATGCTACTTGGGAGCAGTGGACTAATTATAACTTCGACTCCATGACAGTGGATGTTAAAGTCTTAGATTATAAAAGAGATGACCCAAATCGCGCTTGGAAAGTCAAACTAGAGGAAGATACACAAGACATTCTAGGTACTTTCTTATTTTTCAAACATTACAATTGGATTGGTTTGAATGTAGGAGATTCTGTGATGCTAACCACTCACTACGAAAAGAAACTTTACAAGGTGGGTGTTCGATACATGGGACAGCAAATTATCGAGTTTAACGAGCGATTTGTTGGAGTATATTGCCTGCACCTCTTACTTCCAGAAAATGACAAATTGAAGAAAGATAGACCGGTGGAGATTTATATTAGTTCTGACAAAAATCAATATCCGTTGCTTATCCAAACCAAGCTCCCCTTTCTTGGAAAAGGTAGAGTAGAATTGGTAGAGCTCAATGATGGTGAACCCATATTTTAAGATAATTTGAAAGCCTCAAGAAATTGAGGCTTTTTCTTTGGAGAGACCTCAAGTTCCACCTGATTTTCCATCGTGACATAACCACCCTTTCCTTTGGTGTATCTAATCACATAGTCCGTATTGATTAGGCTGGACCGATGTATTCGAACAAACTTGTTGGCTGGCAACATATTCTCGAAATGCTTCAACGTCTTGGAAATTAGTAGTGGTTTGGTCACATCTTTCAAATGAAACTTAGTAAAATTATCATCGGCCTCACAATAGATGATTTGGTCTATAGGTACGATTTCAAATCCTTCAAAAGTAGGCAACATAATCTTCTTGGGCCTTTCATTTTCGTGTTTGATATTGTCCAGCAGTACTTGCACATGAAAGGAATTTTTGCTTTGCTTCCGCTCTTCATGAATCTTTTCAACGGCTGTTACCAGTTCATCTATATCCAGCGGTTTTAGCAGATAATAGGCCGCACTCATATTCAATGCTTGAATGGCATAATTGTCATAGGCAGTCACAAAAACAGTCTCAAAATTAACCTCATCCAATTGCTCAAGCAAATCAAAACCGGTACCAAAAGGCATTTCAATATCCAAGAAAACTAAATCAGGTTGATAGGCTTTAATGGAAGCCAAACCCTCCTGAATATTTTTACATTCAGCTTTGAGATCTACCTGAGGGCAATATTTCGATAAATAATTGGACAGAATTTGTCTACTATCCTGTTCGTCATCTACTAAAATTGCCTTGAGTTTATCCATGATTTGATGGCGTTAGAATTTCTACTTTGGTACCTGAACGATCTGTATTTAAATCAGATATAGAGATCGAATAATTCGTTTTGTAAACCTGATTAATAATAGAGACTCGTTCCAATGTGTTTTTCAACCCTACAGAATTTTTCTTTTTTTGATTGTCAGTTTTCAATTGCTTAGAAGCAAACCGACCAATACCATCATCTTCTATGCTAATTTTCACCCCTTCTCCATTTTGGAAGATACGCACGCTAAGTCGACCCTTTTCTTCCTTATATCGCAGACCATGCCAGATGGCATTTTCAATGTAAGGCTGAATAAGCATCGGCGGAATTTCGATTTCATCTAAGTCAAGAGTTGAGTCAATCTCAAATGAATACTCAAACTGATCTCTAAAACGGTAGTGTTCTAGTTTCAAATACAAGGCAATCATTTCTCGCTCCTCTCTCATGGTAATAAACTCCTTCTGAGAATTGTCTAAAACCATGCGCATTAGTTTAGAAAAGTCAGCTAGAAACTTATTTGCCGCTCTTTCATCATTTAGAGCTACAAACTGATTAACAGAATTTAATGCATTGAAAATAAAGTGCGGATTCATCTGCGAACGTAGAGATTTCAAAGCCAGTAACTGCCCTACCCGTTTGGTTTGCTGTGCCTTTCGATGAATAAAGTAGGCACCGACAATCACCAATAACAATAGAGCCAATAAACCATAAATCAATAGTCGTTGACTTTTGAGTTGTTGATCCTGAAGCTCCATCGTAGTTTCATCCAGAAGATAACTCGACTCGTCCAATGCAAGATCTTTGGTCAAATTTTGAATGCCTTGTTGCTTTCTCAGCAGAAATTCCCTCAGACTAGTTTGATTTTGTTTCTCCTCAATAAAACGCTGTAACGCTTCACTATGCGCTTTATAAGCTTTTAGAGCTGAACTCTTTTCACCAGACCGATCATAGGCTTGTGCCAATGCCAAATAAGCGCTCGCACTTTCTTCAGCGCTACCTGTGGAGTCAGCCAACACAGTTGCTTGCTTCAGCTGCTCAATAGCTTCAGATGTCTTACCTTGTTCAATCAATACTTTACCGATGGCTTGACGCTGCTTGGTTGCTTGCAAGGGTTTATTGGCTGCTGTTTTGCTCACCGCAATTTTCTCTCGAAGCGCAATCTCCTCTTCTTTTTTATCTTGTTCTTGATAGATATTAAGCAATTCATCTGCTTCCACATCCTCCAAAACCACTTCAGACAATTCATAGTCCAGATCATCTGCATCACTTGCTCCTGCCACTGAGGGTTCTGGCGCCAAGGATTCTTCCGCAGCAGCGAAATTATCCTCTTTGGCATAAGCCCGTGCTTTCACTGCCCGGCCTTTAGATTGTAGTCGCCTGGATTGATTGTAAGTTGAAGAAGGTTCCAGTTGACTCACCCGTTCTAATGCCTGAGGTGTTTCGCCTAGCTCTACTTCATTTTCGGCCAGTTTCAGTTCAACCTCCAACCGTTTGTTTTCATCAATTTCCGTTTGACTCAGTTGTTCATAGAATTGCTTTGAGTTTTCAAAATTTCCTAGTTCGTAATTCACTCTACCGAGTCCTTCCAATGTGGTTC
This sequence comes from Reichenbachiella sp., assembly GCF_033344935.1. Lineage (NCBI taxonomy): Bacteria > Pseudomonadati > Bacteroidota > Cytophagia > Cytophagales > Reichenbachiellaceae > Reichenbachiella > Reichenbachiella sp. The sequence goes on from NZ_JAWPMM010000001.1 coordinate 2,898,640, forward strand.
TATACTCCTCTGTATTTGCGTATGATTTGGCTAGTCTTTGATAAGCAGACAAATAATTTTGATTAGCCAATTTGAGCTCATTTTGATTCTCATTTATTTTTCCTAGAACGATATAACATTTGGCCTCATTGAAAAGACTTTTCTGGGTAATACTAGTAGCCAATGCTTGCTCTACAAGGTCCAATGCTCTAGAAGGGTTCGTTTCGATTATTGCTTCCGCCTCTTCCAGTAAGCTAGGTACACTTTGATCAACCGAAATATTACGCTCAGATAAGCTCTTATACCTTGAGGCTTTCTTACTCTTTTCTTGAGCATTTCCTATACCTATGACCAAAAGGCAAATAGCAATTGTCAATATGTTTCTATAAGTCTTCAACCTTCCCGTTTCTTAATAGGAAACCAAACCTCTTCCTCGGAATCAGGGTGATTATTGATATACTTTTCTCCTAGTAGCTCATACTGCGGACGCGAACTATCAGGTTCATACTCAGAGCTGGGCATCCATTCTCCCAAAATGTATTGCAAAGTTCTTGGAAATTGGCTACTCAAACCTTTATGTATAAAAACAGCATACAAACCTCCCGCTAAGTCCAGCAGTTCCATGCCCTCTGGCACTTTGTCTCTATTATCCACTTCCATGGCCGCCCATTTGACAAATGCTGTATCCGCACTCGAACTGCTCCAATCAAATCCTTCCTTGAATTTTTGCAATGAATATTTATCAGATGAAACAGCTCCCATCACCTCCTGCCTTCTTGGCATAAATGTACCCCATAGTTTCCCTGTAAGACTATTGGTTGCATAGGTCATATCCATAGACATACCTACAAGTGTCTTGGGCAACGATTCAACAATTCGCGGAGCTTGCATAATTCAGATTTTTATTTCGAACGCCAACAAATTTGCACACAAAAGCAAGGAATAAAAAATGGGTTTTGGATGCTGATAATTGAAATATACATTCCAACTAAATGAATCCAATCGTTTACTCATTCAAAACTACCCTTCCCTCATCGCAGCTATTTTATTTCATTGATTCCGTGGACTTTTGAATTATCATTTAAACAAAAAAGTCATGAATAATTCAACCTCAGTATCAGTTAAAACTATCGCTTTCTTTCTTATTATAATTTTCACAGCAGGCTGTTTCACTCCTACTACTCAAGCCAAACCAGAACCGGAAAAGCAAAAAATCATGCTGGCTCTTTTACTCGATACCAGCAACAGCATGGATGGGTTAATTGATCAGGCCAAATCCCAACTATGGACGATAGTAAACGAATTGGCCGCCGCCAAATGTGGCAATGGCTCGAGACCAGAGATACAAATTGCACTCTTCGAATACGGAAATGACGATCTGCCTCAAGCGGAAGGTTATATGCGAATGGTTACAGATCTCACAACGGATTTGGACGAAATATCAGAGCGATTGTTCGGCCTTTCCACTAATGGTGGAGACGAGTACTGCGGGTATGCCATCAATAAATCAATCAAAAAACTGAACTGGTCAGAATCTAAGGCTGATTTAAAGATGATATTCATTGCGGGTAATGAACCCTTTAGCCAAGGCAACATTACGTATGAATCGGCTTGCCAGTTGGCCAAAGAAAAAAACATCGTGGTGAATACCATTTTCTGTGGAGATTACAATGAAGGCATTCGTACCTCATGGAGACATGGTGCAACGCTCACGGGTGGGTCATACATGAGTATCGAACAAAATCAAAAAACTGTTTATGTACAAACGCCCTATGATGATAAAATTGATCAATTGAATAACGATCTTAATAAAACATACATTTACTATGGTTCTCAAGGTAAAAGCAAAAAGGAAATGCAGATGAGACAAGATCAAAATGCGGAATCTTATAGTCAGGCAAATAAAGTAAAGCGCGCCATTTCAAAAAGCTCTCATGCGTATAAAAATTCAAGCTGGGATTTGGTAGATGCCTATGAAGACAATGAAGAAGTGCTAGAATCTGTAGAAGAAGAATACCTTCCGGAACCCATGAAAGAAATGGATACCGAAGAGAGAAAATCGTATGTCAAACAAATTACCAATGAGAGAGAGTCTATCAAAAAGGAAATTCAAAAACTGAGCGCCAAACGAAAACAATACATTGCCGACCATAAACCCGCTGAAGCATCAGAAAACACTTTAGATCAAGCCATGGTTAATGCGGTAAAAGCATTGGGTAAATCAAAAGAATTGATTTTTGAGTAGGTTCGAATGATAAATCAAAAAGCCACCAGAAGTAAAGGTTACTTATGGTGGCTTTTTTGGTATTAAGTCAAGAGTTAAGATTTAAAATTAAACTATTACAGTAATAGAAGTCATTTGTTTAACAAACATGAAATTAGCAACAACGTTGATGTTACATTCTTTTATAAGGCTATAATTTCTAAACTAATCTATCATGATTTACATATTGTTTGTTTTGGGTTTTTTGCTACTTATTAAAGGGGCAGATATACTGGTTGATGGCGCATCTTCAATTGCTAAAAAAAACAATATTTCGGAATTGGTAATAGGTCTTACGATAGTTTCATTTGGCACAAGTATGCCAGAACTCATAGTAAACTTATTAGCGAGTTTTGATGGAAGTTCTGAGCTCGCCATTGGCAATATTTTGGGCAGCAATATTGCCAATGTACTTTTGATACTTGGAGTTGCAGCTATTTTTAGTCCACTTCGTATAAAGAAGAGCATTTATTTTACTGAAATCCCCATCTCTCTTCTGGCCACCTTTATGGTTGGTTTTTTGGCCAATGCAGATTTGTTTGTAGATGTAAAAGGGCTAACCCTGAGTAGATATGATGGAGCGATACTTTTATTCTTTTTTGGTTTATTCATGACCTACATTTATGTGGTTTCCAATACCAAACAGGAAGAACCAAATTCCGTAAACGATGATTCAACATTTTTATCAAATACCAAATCCATAGTCTATGTCGTTGCTGGATCCATTGGACTTTTCATCGGTGGTAAATGGGTAGTTGATGGTGCTTTCGAAATCGCTCTTTTATTTGGTCTAAGTGAAACATTTATTGGATTAACTGTTGTTGCCATTGGCACTTCACTTCCTGAGCTTGTTACATCTGTGATTGCGGCTCGGAAAGGTCAGGCAGATATGGCGGTTGGTAATGTAGTAGGCTCTAATATCTTTAATTTACTTTGGATTTTAGGTATTAGTTCTTTGATTAGACCACTCCCATTTGATGTTGTTTCTAATTCTGACATATTGATGGTAATAGGATCTGGCACCCTATTGATCTTAGCAATCGTCATTGGCAGAAAAGCTGTGATAGGGCGAACGATGGGAACAGTATTCGTTCTTACTTATTTCTGTTACCTGGCCTATTTAGTCAGCAGAGGTTAATATAGTTTTAACCTTCAGGGTTATTAATCCTTGGAGGTTTTCTATTGAAAAGACCTAGCTTTGCAGCATGATAGAAATCGGTAAATACAATTCACTCAGCATCGCCAGGCTTGTCCCTCCAGGAGCCATTCTGATAGACGAAGAGGAAAATGAAGTGCTACTTCCCAACAAATACGTTCCAGAGAATGCCAAAGAAGAAGATGAGTTGGAAGTCTTCGTCTATACCGATTCTGAAGACCGAATAGTTGCTACCACCCTTACGCCTAAAGTTATGCGCAATGAATTTGCTTGCCTGGAAGTAAAAGATGTGAACAACATTGGTGCATTCATGGATATGGGGCTTGAAAAAGATTTGCTTGTCCCATTTAGCGAGCAACAAAAGAACATGCGACCAGGCCAATGGCACATGGTTTATGTCTATCTCGATCAGATCACCAAGAGGTTAGCTGGAAGTGCTAAAATTCACTACTACATAGAATCTGAAAATGTCGAATTAGAAACTAATGAAGAGGTAGATCTCATTATTGGTGAAACTACACCGCTAGGAACCGCAGTAATAGTTAACAATAAATACCAAGGCCTTATCTACGAAAACGAAGTTTTTCAAGAATTGCTGAAAGGCGATAAAATGAAAGGATTTGTAAAGGAAGTCAGAGAAGATGGCAAAATTGATATCAGTCTCAGGAAAACCGGCATGGACCAACTTGAAGACGGCGCTTCCAAAATAATAGAACGATTAAAGCTCAACAATGGCAAGCTCAATATTCATGACAAAAGTGCTCCGGAAGAAATACAAATGATGCTCCAAATGAGCAAAAAGAACTTCAAACGTTCCCTAGGTATTCTATATAAGCAGAAGTTAGTCAAACTTCATCCTGATAGTATCGAACTGATATAACTAAAAAGCCCTCTCAATCTACTGAGAAGGCCAACTTGAACTTGAAATGTACCTACCTAAGGTACAGGTTGATATGAACCTACCGAAATCTAGTGGTTTGAATCGTTCAATTAGTGATCAGTGGAATGCTCTGCAATGTGCTTTTTGAAAGATCTGGAGGAGTTTAACACAGCGCCATTTCGCAAGGTAAATTTAAATTCATTGTTGCCTTGATAACTCTGCTTTTCAATCCATTGTTTACTAAGGATGTAGGTTCGGTGAATACGCATAAAATGCATAGGATCCAGCTCTGATTCCAAAACATTCATCCCTATTCTATACAAGTAATCCTTTTTCTCAGTTACTAACTTCACGTAATTACCTTGCGCCTCCATATAGATAACCTCTTCTACCATCACCTCATTTTCAAAACCCTTTTCTTTAATCAAAAATGATCTCCTAAACTTGCCTTTAGACTCATCAAAAGTCTTAAGTAAAGATTTCATTTGACTGGCTAGTAGACTGGATTGGTCTGAAGCTATTCGATCCCGAACCAATTCTAATGTATCACTAAGTCTATCCTCGTCAAATGGTTTGAGCAAATAGTCCAAAGCATGCACATCGAAAGCCTTCAGCGCATAATGATCATAGGCCGTTGTGAACACTATATGAGGGACTTTGTCCAAATTGTTAATTACACCAAAACCGTCAAGGTCCGGCATTTGAATATCCAAAAACACCACATCAGGTGCTTTAATCTTAATAACTTCAACTCCCAGTTCGCCATTTTTGGCTTCCGCAACTACCTCAAAGTCAGAATGCTCCGCTAGTAGTTTTTTTAATCGTTCTCGAGCTAAAAACTCATCATCAACAATTACACACCTAATCATACACTCAAAGGAATTCTAATTTCAGATCTAAAATGTTGGTTGTCAATTTTTTTAAAATCGCAAAAGTATTGATTCATATAGTTTTGTTCCAACCTCTTCTTAACGTTTTGAAGTCCAATACCAAAACCGGTTTGACTTTTTGAGTTAAAGCCCTTCTCATCAAAATTATTGACTTCCAACTTGAGCCATGATTCAGGTGAACCATTTTGATACGGCATTGCAGAAATTATAATATTGCTCCTTCCGGCACTTTTGGATACACCATGTTTGATACAGTTTTCTATGAGCGGCTGTAGAATCAAATTAGGGACTTTACATTCAGTCAAATTTTCACTTATATCAAAATCGACCTTCATTCTATCCTGAAATCTGATTTGTTCAAGTTCAAGGTAGTTTCGGATAAAGTCAATTTCTTGTTTCAAGGTGACCAATTCGACTTCATCGTGTGCCAGCATACTTCTGAGTAAGTCTCCCACTTTAGTAATCATTCGTTGCGCCTTTTTCACGTCAATATCAATCATCGAAGAAATAGAATGGAGCGTATTAAAAATAAAATGTGGATGCAATTGCATTTTCAAAGCATTAAGTTGAGCTTTTGCTAAATCTCGTTCCTTATTAGCCAGCTTCTTTTGATAATCAAGCGCCATAAACAATCCAATCATGACCACACCCTCAATCAAACTGGTGAACGAACCAGACACAAGATCTGAGCGATTATTACCACCAAAAAAATCACGCATGTAACCCACCTGCATGTAGTAACTAAGGTTGTAAAGCCACAGAGACAAGGCATTTTGTATGACTGTGATTCCAATCAGCAAAAACACATAAATAAGTGTGCTCAATCGAAGTACTTGTTGAGAAGAAGAAATTTCACTTCCCAATAGCAACAGCCATGGACTCAAGATAGCCCATATGATGTTACGAATTAAAAGCTTTGTAGTGATGGCCAACCAGCTAAATTCAAAGTCGAATCCACTGGTCAGATGATAGGCATATTGTTGAAAGAGTTGGAAAACTGTAACAAAAGCCACCAGCATCATAAGTGTTGCCAAGGAAATTGGCAATCTCTCAAAATAGGCTTTCGTTCTGTTTATATTTCGCACTTTAGTCTGTCAATGAAATACTAAAGATACGATAAGACTAAACTTGGGGTGTCTTAACTGTGATAATTTGCATAAAAAGTGATAATAAGCCTGTCGGCTTATTATCACTTTTTTATTAAGCTTCTTTTGGAACTTCGTCTGTTTCTTCTGAAACAGCCTCGACTATCTCCTCTTTAGCTTCTTTTAGAGTAATTTCCAAATTGTATTGCTTATCCATTGAGAATTCATAAGTAGCCCCTTGTGACAAGTCCGAAGCGGTCATGGACTGATCCAATACGGCAAACAAACTTTTGGCTACCATCGAAGTTTTCACCTCTTTGCTCGGACGGCCGTTAGACAATTCCATGGTAAAAGAGTGCCCACCTTTCTCTTTTGGGTTGATATCATGAAATTCGTGCTTCTGAAACTTATATTGCTGTGGTTTGTCCGCCGCATCCTTCATCAACTTCAGTACCATTGGACGGTACTTATTCCAGAGATATGAATATTTAAGATTGTCTAATACATGATTTTCCATGCCAAATTGATTTTTTAATTAGTTAATAAGTTAAAAATTCTCAAGTCTTATTGAGAATATGCTGCTATAGTCAGGTGATGGTGAATAAGATTGCTATCAAAAAGAAGTGAATGGGTTTATCCCATTGGGCATTCAATATCGTTGTAATTCCGAAAATACAAATTCTAGCTCAGTACGAGTTTTACTCAATTTAGCAGCCAACCGATCTAGCATATTTTCTCTCTCCCCTGGTTCAAACAAAAAATCTTCATCTCTCAAAATAGGAAACCATGTTTTTAGAATGATTTTTTGTTCTCGCCAACTCCTTACAATATTCATGGGTGCAAGTTATACAATTCTGACTCCGTAAGCCAATATGTAGGGCACAGGCTTCTATAGAATCCATATTTTGTGATAAAAATTAGTTTAAGCTTGTTTATCCATGCCGTTGGTCATTAAATTTCGTGTTAACTTTAGTTATTATTGCAACAAGCACAACTCAACATTAATTATGTCAAAAACGTCTGTTCTTTTCTTGATCATTTCCATAAGTATCTACGCCTGTAGTAAGAGAACTTCAGACCCATCTGCACTCCCAGAAGATAAGCATACCAGTGAATTGACTTATATGGACATTTATAATTTGGCACTGGCGTCGGAAAACGGTGGTGGTATGGATTTTCATGGTGATTCTTTTGGCAACGATGCTACTGAAGACCTTAGTATATATGCTAATGGTGGTTGTGGAAAAGATGAATGCGGAATTTCTCTTGTAATGGAAAATAAAAACCCTGAAAAAGCCATCTCTGCTGTAATCAAAGCAAAATTCAAACTTCCAGGTAATAATATCAATGAAATGATCCGTATGTATCAATTACAACCAGGTCAGGCCTTGTCCATTGGTTGTTCACATATTTGTCACCAGGACAATTCTTATATGATACAGAGAGAGATTGTTTCGGCTGGTTATACTGAATTGGGTGAATCTTCACAAAATGCAAATAAAGATTCCACAACAGCTACACCAAGCTAAACCTAAACCGGCGATTCCTCGGCTCTTCACTTAAACTGATCGAGAATGAAAAAGTCCATAATTGCTATTACCCTGTTTCTGACTTTTTCCTTTTCTATAAGAGCACAATTAGATTCACTTATCGCAATCTCAGATACTATTCCCACTATGGAGAAAAAAGTAGACTGGATGGTTGGCATTGCCTACGATTATTACACCATAGATCCGAATCTTACAGAAAAAATGGGATTGCTAGCATTGAATCTTGCCAGCGAAAACAACTATGAATTTGGTATTGCACGTTCACATCACATTTTGGGGATCGCCTATTGGACTCAAGGGCTATTAGAAAAGGGGCTCAAAGAGAATCTTGCAGCTCAAGAAATATATGAAAGACTTGGTGAAGATCGATGGCTGAGGATAATCATCATGAATTCAGCTAACATATATGGCAACCTCAACCAACACGATAAAGCCATCGATAAGCTAAAATCAGTTATTGAATTAGCTGAAATCGAACAAGACAGTCAACTGCTGGCTTGGACTTATAATAATATCGGAACTGAATATAGGAAGCTTGGAGATTTCGATTCGGCATTAATCTATCTTAAAAAAGACCTCCCCTATATACAAGCACTCATGGATACTGTGGGTCTGGCTTTGGTCAATAACAATATTGCAGTAGCCTATAATAGCAGAGGAGAATACAATGAAGCCATCAAACACCTGGCATTAGCTCGCGAACAGCTGAGGCTTAAAGAAAGCAAAAAAAGGCTGGCAGAAGTTTATACGAATTTCGCGTCCAACTATGCAGAATTGGGCCAATTAGAAAAGGACAAGGCTTACCTTGATTCTGCTCAAGAGATTGCAGCAGATATCAATGCAAAACGAATTGAACAAGAAATATTACTAGGACTTTCTGACTATTATTCGCGAATTGAGGACCACAAAGCGTCATTAGACTTCTATCATAAACACATTCAGATAAAGGACTCTATCAGTAGTGCAGAAGTGCAAAAAGAAACTGAAATTTTACAGCTGAAATACGAGGACGAAAAAAAAGCAAATCAGTTGGCTCAACTCGAAAATCAGCAAATTCAAGACCGATTCGATTATTGGCTTTTGTTCATCATCTCCACGGCAGTATTGCTTCTAGCTAGTCTAATGATTTACACTTTACGATTGAGAGTCAAAAATGCCAGAATGACTGAGAAAGAACTTCAGTCACAGGTTGAACAAAAAAACAAAGAACTTACCTCCTATGCGCTCAATTTCATTCAGAAGAATGAATTACTCAATGAACTCACTGAGAAAATAGCTGAACTCAAAAAGCAGTCAGATACTCGTTCTATCAAAGAACTCAACCAGATGAATGGGATCATCAATAACAGCTTTAGAATAGATCACGATTGGGATAATTTCAAATTAATGTTCGAAGAACTTCATGGAGACTTTTTTGTGAGGCTAAAGGATCGGTTTCCTGATTTGGGCAATGCTGAACTCAAGCTTTGTGCTTTGTTGAGATTAAACATGAACCTTAAAGAATCGTCTAGGATATTGGGCATTTCATCAGATAGTGTGAAAACAGCCCGATATAGAATAAGGAAAAAATTCGGTCTGGCAACTGAAGACAATCTGGTAGACTTTCTGATTAAATTCGACTCTGAAGGACAACATTTAGCTATAGCTTAGTTCTACCAAATTCACATTTCATATAATCCTGTTATCATTGCATGCCAATTTTTAGACGGCCATGCAATGAATCAATTTTTCAACGATATAATAAACTATGCACTGAGCATAGACCTTTATGAGTTAGCAGGATTAGTATTCGGTCTTCTTGCCGTTTGGTATCTAATCAAAGAGAGCGTATTGACCTGGCCGGCCGGCATACTCTATGTTCTGGTATCGTTTGTGGTTTTCTGGGAAATTCGACTCTATGGGGACCTATTGTTACATGTAACCTTTCTTATACTTAACATCTATGGCTGGTATTTTTGGATTCATGGAAAAAAGAAGGACGAAAAGGAACTTCCTATTACAAACTATAGTTCGAAGCAGAATTTCAGTCTTCTTTTACTATCTACTATTGGAATTATTTTTTTCGGCTATTTCCTGGCTAACATTCATTTCATCTGGAGCCATATGGAACCAGCAGCATTGCCCTACTGGGACGCAACCACCTCTATTCTTAGTGTTACGGGTATATGGCTCATGACAAAAAAGAAAATTGAGAATTGGTATTATTGGTTTGCTGTAGATGTTCTGGCCTGTGGTATATACTTTTACAAAGGCATTTACTTTTATTCATTTTTATACGGCGTGTACATTGTCATGGCAGTGTCGGGCTACCTAGCATGGAAAAAATCACCAAACCTACATTTAAGGTAATCATTACTGGTCCGGAGTGCACTGGAAAATCCACGCTCTCCAGACAGCTAAGTGAATACTTCGAACAACCTTGGTTACCCGAATATGCCAGGACATACCTCACTGAACTGAACCGTCCTTACAAAGACGGTGATTTATTAGAAATCGCCAAAGGGCAAATCAAAAAAGAAGATCAACTCCTATCTAATGGAAACTCGACAGTTTTCTTAGACACCAGTATGGAAGTATTAAAAGTATGGTCAGAGTGGAAATACAATACCTGCGATCCGTACATATTGGACAACTTCAAAACCAGAAAGGCAGATTTGTATTTATTGCTTTCTCCTGATATGGCTTGGGAACACGATCCATTGAGAGAAAATCCTCATGACAGGAACGTGATTTTTGACATTTATAAAAATGAAATAGAAGGGCTCAAAAAGCCCTATGAAGTCATCTCAGGATTAGGATTGCTACGGACACGTCGAGCGATTAAAGCCATCAACAACCATCTCCACAAGTAAAGTCTACCAATTACGCAGCTTACTTCTTGCGTTTTACAAAACTATTCTCCTACCTTTGTTCTCATAAGGGGTGCCTAAATGGATGAAACCTACAGGCTGAGATTACACCCATAGAACCTGATGCCGATAATGCGGTCGAAGGGAAAAAAGTGGTACGCTAAAGACAAAAGTGCCCTTAGCTTTTGTCAAGTATTAACTAAGAATCATTTTGAGATGAAAAATATATTATTATCCGCAGCGATGCTATGGAGCTTCACTGTATCTGCACAATCCAATGCTGTCCAAGATTCTATCAAGACCGTTGATTTGAAAGAAATTGTGGTGTCATCTACCAGGGCGACGAGTAAAACACCAATGACTTTCAACGAAATCAAAAAGGAAGAAATTGAAGAAAACAACACGGGAAAAGACCTTCCCTATCTTTTAGAAAACACACCTTCGGCAGTTACTACGTCAGATGCAGGAGCTGGTGTAGGTTATACAGGAATCAGAATTCGTGGTAGCGATGCAGCCAGAGTAAATGTAACGCTCAATGGCATCCCCTATAATGATCCAGAATCTCAAGGCGTATTTTGGGTGAACCTTCCAGACTTTGCTTCTTCGGTGTCTTCCATCCAAGTGCAGCGAGGATTAGGTACCTCTACCAACGGTGCTGGGGCATTTGGTGCATCTGTCAACATCGAAACCAATGGGTTGAATAAAGACCCATATGTTACTTTAGACAATGCTTATGGCTCTTTCAATACTCGGAAACATACAGCAATGATTGGGACAGGACTGATTGCCAACAAGTTTGCTTTTGACGGGCGTTTGTCGCAAATCACCTCTGACGGTTATGTCGACAGAGCCACCTCTGATTTGAAATCCTACTTCTTTTCAGGAGGATATTATGGCAAGAAATCCTTAGTCAAATTCAACATTTTCTCTGGTCATGAAACAACCTATCAAGCATGGTACGGCGTACCCGAATCTAGAATAAATGATGATGTAGATGGAATGAATGCATATGCCGATCGTAACGGACTGAGTGATGCAGATCGAGCCAACTTGCTCAACTCTGGTAGAACCTACAATCAATACACCTATGACAATGAGGTAGATGACTATGAACAAACACATTATCAATTGATATCTGCTTTTGACTTAGCTGAATCGTTGACATTGAATGTGGCACTTTTTTTAATTCATGGAGAAGGTTATTTTGAGCAATACAAAGCAGATAGGGATTTGGCTGACTATGGATTAAATGACATTACCATTGGCTCTGAAATCATAACGAGTACTGACTTGATCCAACGTCGTTGGTTGAACAACAACTTTTATGGGACTACATTCTCACTTGATTATCAGCCAAGCAATAGTTTCAAATTCACATTGGGTGGTGCCTGGAACGAATACGATGGTGATCACTACGGACAGGTAATATGGGCTGAGTATGCTAGCAATGGCGCTATACGTCACCCCTATTATTTCAACAACAGTCTGAAAAGAGATTTCAATATTTTTGGAAAGGCGATTTACGACCTATCAGATCAGTTGTCTCTTTTCGGTGATCTACAATATCGAACTGTCGATTACACCATGGAAGGTGATGACAATGATGGTCAGACCATTGACCAGTCTCATAATTACAATTTCTTCAATCCTAAATTTGGAGTCAAATTCCAACTCAACGACCAGTCAAGTGCCTACGCTTCTGTGGCTATGGGTAGCAAAGAGCCAGTGAGATCAGACTTCACTGACAATGTAGCTGGTACCATTCCAGAAGCAGAAAAATTAACCGATATAGAGGTTGGATATAGCCGAACTACCAGCAACTACTCATTCCAAGCCAACTTCTATTGGATGGATTACACGGATCAATTGGTTTTAACTGGTGAGTTGAATGATGTAGGGTCATCTCTTCGAGCCAATGTAGACAAAAGCTATAGAGCTGGAATCGAAATGCAGGTCGGTTATCAACTGACTGAAGAATTGAAAATTAACGCTAATGCCACTTTCAGTAAAAACAAGATTGAAAGCTATGATGAGACGATATACAATTATGGCTTAGGTTGGGACGAATACAATGCAGATGTAATCTCTTATGGAGAAACAGACATCGCCTTTTCTCCAAATGTTGTAGCGGGTGGAAATATTGACTACTCGCCGGTAAAAGGCTTGAATTTGAGATGGGTACACAAGTATGTAGGTGAGCAATTCTTAGACAACACCTCAAGCGACACACGTAAGTTGGATGCCTATTACATCAGTGATGCCATAGGTACCTATACTTTCACTGGAAATAGTTTTAAAGCGATCAGTCTAAAATTCGCGGTTTACAACATCTTCAATAAAATGTATTCTGCCAATGGATATACTTGGGGTTACCGAGGCGGTGGTGAAGAAATCAGAGAAAATTTTTACTACCCACAAGCTGGTACCAATTTCATGATCGGGTTGAATATCAAACTATGACCATCAAGTTAAATGACGTGACTTACGAAGTGGATAAAGAAAAAAGCCACCTCATCACTCTAATGAAAGCCAATAATCTGTTCCACGAAAGTGGAATAGCCGTGGCTATCAATGAAGAAATCATACCCAGGCAAACCTGGGAACAATACGAAGTACAAGACAACGACAATATTCTAATAATCACCGCCACTCAGGGCGGATAATAAAAAACCATGGCTAAATCAGACCAAATACCTTCAGAAGAAAAAATCACTAGAGACCCGTTTCCGGCCTCGAAAAAAGTATATGTAAAAGGTGAAATTCACAACATCGAAGTAGCGATGCGTGAGATTAGATTGAATGATACGGTTTTAAAATTCAATCCTTCAGCGCCTAAGGAATGTAACCCTCCAGTAACCGTTTACGACACAAGCGGTCCATATACGGATCCTAACGTTGATATTGATGTACGAAAAGGGCTTCCAAAGTTACGAGAGCAATGGATCATAGATAGAAACGATGTTGAAGAAATGGAAGGCATATCTTCTGAATACGGCATCGAACGCTTGAACGATAATTCACTCGATGATTTGAGATTTGAATATTTGGCTAATCCTAAAAAAGCCAAAAAAGGAGAAAACGTCACACAGCTCCATTACGCCAAGAAAGGTATTGTAACAGCTGAGATGGAGTATATCGCCATCCGCGAAAATCAAAAGATTGAGGAATGGGGACATCTCAACAACCAGCATGCAGGAGACAGCTTTGGTGCCAACACGCCTAAAGGTAAAATCACCCCTGAGTTCGTAAGAGATGAAATAGCGGCTGGTAGAGCCATCATACCGAACAATATCAACCACCCGGAATCCGAGCCAATGATCATCGGGCGAAACTTCTTGGTAAAGATCAATGCCAATATTGGCAACTCTGCGGTAACCTCATCGATCGAAGAAGAAGTGGAAAAAGCGGTATGGGCATGTCACTGGGGTGCAGATACCATTATGGACTTGTCTACAGGTAAAAACATCCATGAGACTCGCGAGTGGATCCTTAGAAACTCTCCTGTGCCAATAGGTACCGTACCAATTTATCAGGCACTCGAAAAAGTAAATGGTAAAGCTGAGGATCTGACCTGGGAGATTTTCAGAGATACACTCATCGAGCAAGCCGAACAAGGCGTGGATTACTTCACGATTCATGCGGGTGTTCTTTTGAGATATATCCCAATGACCGCTAAGCGTGTAACCGGTATCGTTTCTCGTGGTGGTTCGATCATGGCCAAGTGGTGTCTCGCACATCATAAGGAAAGTTTCTTGTACACGCACTTTGAAGAAATCTGCGAGATCATGAAAGCTTACGACGTGGCCTTCTCTTTAGGCGATGGTTTAAGACCAGGCTCTTTGGCTGACGCCAATGACGAAGCACAATTCGCTGAACTAGAAACACTTGGTGAATTAACTAAGATCGCTTGGAAGCACGACGTCCAAGTAATGATCGAAGGCCCAGGTCACGTACCGATGCACATGATCAAAGAAAATATGGAAAAGCAATTGGAAGAATGTCACGAAGCTCCTTTCTACACCCTCGGGCCATTGACGACAGACATTGCACCAGGATACGACCACATCACTTCAGGAATTGGTGCAGCCATGATTGGCTGGTATGGTTGCGCCATGCTATGCTATGTGACACCTAAAGAGCATTTAGGTCTACCTAACAAGAAAGATGTGAAGGATGGTGTGATCACATACAAAATTGCAGCACATGCCGCAGACTTAGCTAAAGGACATCCTGGCGCTCAGTACAGAGACAATGCCTTGTCAAAAGCTCGTTTCGAATTCAGATGGGAAGATCAGTTCAACCTATCGCTTGATCCGGATACAGCCAAGGAATTTCATGACGAAACCCTACCCGCTGAAGGTGCCAAAGTAGCCCATTTTTGTTCGATGTGTGGACCGAACTTCTGCTCCATGAAAATCACGCAAGACGTGAGAGAGTATGCTGCTGAGAAAGAAGTAGCTGAATCAGACGCACTATCAAAAGGCATGGAAGAAAAAGCCAAAGAATTTGCTGAAAAAGGTAGCGAGTTGTACTTAGAGCAGTAAGATTTTGAAAACAATTGTCATTACACCGGAAGTCAAAGTAGAAGGCGAGCTTGAAACCTGTAACCTCTTGTTGCAAAGTGACATAGAACGTTTTCATGTAAGAAAACCTGCTGCAACAAAAGATCAAATCAGGGCTTATATTGAATCCTTGGATTCTAACTACTATCATAAAATAAGTCTACATAGTCATCATGAATTAGTAGATGAATTTGGATTAGGTGGCAAGCATTACAGAAGTGACTATCAAGCCAATGGCGCTCAAAGTCAGTCTAAATCCTTTCATCATTGGGATGAAATTGAGATGGAGAAAGCTTCGCTTTCCTATGGTTTTTTGAGTCCCATTTTCGAGAGTATTTCAAAGTCACAATACAAGGCCAATTTCAATCACAATCGATTGAATGAAGCTCTATCTACTTTCAAAAAATTCCCTATCTACGCTTTAGGCGGAATTGACATCAAGAAGATGAAACAGATTCAGGAAATGAACTTTGAAGGAGTGGCACTTTTGGGAACCATTTGGATGGAAAATTCAGTCCAAAGGAGAATTGATAAAGCAATAGATATAATCAATGCCTGACAATCCATCCATCGTATTGAGCATAGCCGGGTTCGACCCATGCGGTGGTGCCGGCATTCTTGCCGACATTCAAACCTTACAACAATGCAAGGTGCAAGGGATGGCTGTGCAAACTGCACTAACCGCTCAAAATGAAGACGAAGTAACAAAAGTACATTGGCATAGCTGGGAGGATATTCGGATTCAATTGGACACACTTTTTGCTAAGTACAGCTTTGATGTGGCCAAGATTGGTATCATTGAAAACCTGGAGAATTTGTGTTCTATTATAGCACACCTTCGGGCTCATAACCCGACGATCTCAATCATTTGGGATCCAATTTTAAGATCCTCATCTGGGTTTGATTTTTTAAGAGGATTAAATCCTAATGAATTAGCTGAGGTGCTCAAACAAGTGTCATTGATTACCCCTAACCTACCTGAGTACGAATTATTAAAGTCTGCTTTGGGTGACCAAGCCTTCAGTACCAATATACTGCTCAAAGGTGGGCATGCCGAGGGAGACGATACGTCAGACAAATTGATAGACCAAGAGGGAAATGAAACCATCATTGCAGGTCAGCGCGTGAAAGGTAAAACCAAACACGGCACAGGCTGCGTCTTATCTTCAGCCATTGCTGCAGGCCTAGCGAAGGGGATGAAATTAAAAACTGCTTGTACCTTTGCAAAAAGGTACGTTGAAGGCTACTTAAAAAGTGGCGTCAACCAATTAGGAGCACATTATAATATTGAGATATGATAAGTAGACTGCACTACATTTCACAGGAGACCGACGACAAAAGTCACATCGAAAATATCAAAGAAGCCTGCCAGGCAGGCATTGACTGGGTTCAACTGAGAGTGAAGGATCGCGAACTGGATGAAATTGAAGAAATGGCCTTTGAGGCCAAAACCATTTGTAAAAAATATGGCGCCAAATTGATTTTGAATGATCATGTAGAAATAGCAAAAGCAGTAAGAGCCAACGGCGTACATCTCGGACAACACGATATGGATCCAGTGGAAGCCAGAGCCATATTGGGTGACAAACCCTATATAGGAGGCACGGCTAATACCTGGGAGCAAGTGGAATTGCTCTACGAATCCAAAGTAGTGGACTATATAGGCCTAGGCCCATTCAAATTCACGACTACCAAAGAAAACCTCAGCCCAGAATTGGGCATCAGAGGGTATTCCAACATCCTGAACAACATGATCATTCAGGAAATTGACGTGCCCATTATCGCCATTGGTGGTATAGAAATGGAAGATATCTTTGATCTACAAATGACTGGCTGCCACGGCATTGCGGTAGCCTCATTGATCAACAATTCTTTCGACAAAAAAGAAACAATAGAAGAAATTAAATTACTCCTTCCAGATGGAACATTTGACGATAGCGGGGAAGACTTTTAAGTCACGCTTGTTTACAGGTACGGGCAAATTCAAGAGCAATGTAGATATGAAAGAAGCTCTGGAGGCTTCCGAGTCTGAATTGGTCACAGTCGCACTCAAACGAGTGGATGTGAAAGACCAAAACGATCAGATCATCAAACACTTATCTCATGAACGTATTAACCTTTTGCCAAATACGTCTGGTGTTCGAAATGCCAAGGAAGCAGTGTTTGCGGCCGAACTGGCCAGAGAAGCTTTGGAAACCAACTGGGTCAAATTAGAAATCCACCCAGACCCAAAGTACCTCATGCCCGATCCCATCGAAACATTGAAGGCTACGGAGGAATTGGCAAAAAAAGGATTTGTGGTGATGCCTTATATCCATGCCGACCCTGTACTTTGCAAGAGACTCGAAGACGCTGGCACGTCTGCCGTCATGCCATTAGGGTCTCCTATTGGAAGCAACAAAGGATTGAAAACCATTGATTTTCTGGAAATTATCATAGAGCAAGCTAAAGTTCCTGTTGTGGTGGATGCTGGCATAGGTGCACCGTCCGATGCAGCCAAAGCCATGGAACTCGGTGCTGATGCTTGTTTGGTCAATACGGCCATTGCAGTATCACCAAACCCTACTCAAATGGCCATTGCTTTTAAAATCGCCATCGAAGCCGGACGCATGGCTTTTGAAGCCAAACTAGCCAAGCCGGTGAAAAATGCTGTGGCCAGCAGCCCTTTAACCGCTTTCCTTGATGCCTAACTTCAAAGATCTTTTTGAGCAATACAGTTGGGATGAAGTAAAGGCTTCTATCTATGCAAAAACTGCAGTAGATGTAGAGGTAGCATTAAACAATCCAGACCGTTCATTGGAAGATTTCAAGGCCTTGATCTCCCCTGCCGCTGCTCAGTATCTAGAGCAAATGGCTCAAAAAAGTCATGAGTTGACTTTGCAGCGATTTGGCAATACCATGCAGCTCTTTGCTCCCATGTATCTGTCCAACGAATGCCAAAACATTTGCACCTACTGTGGTTTTAGTCTGGATAATAAAATCAAACGAAAAACACTCAACGATATTGAAATAGCTCGTGAGGTACAAGCCATCAAAAAGTTGGGGTTTGACCATGTGTTATTAGTCACTGGCGAAGCCAATCAAACGGTGGGTGTCGAATACCTTGAACACGCCATTAGAAAAATCCGACCACATTTTGCTAATGTGAGTATGGAAGTTCAACCCTTGGATCAGGCTGATTACGAGCGATTGATCCCTTCTGGTTTACATGCAGTTTTAGTTTATCAAGAAACTTATCACGAAGCTGATTACAAAAAGCATCACCCAAAAGGCAAGAAATCTAATTTTCAATATCGATTGGATACTCCAGACAGATTGGGAAAAGCCGGTATTCACAAAATGGGGTTAGGCACCTTGATCGGTTTGGAAGACTGGCGAGTGGATAGCTTTTTCACAGCCCTTCACCTGGACTACTTGGAGCGAACCTATTGGCAAACGAAGTATTCACTCTCCTTCCCGAGGCTACGTCCCTTTTCCGGAGGCTTAGAGCCAAAAGTAGCCATGAACGATCGTGAATTGGTCCAATTGATTTGTGCTTATCGATTGTTTAATCAAGAGGTTGAGTTGTCGCTATCTACACGGGAAACCCACACTTTCAGAAATCATGTGATCAAATTGGGCATCACAACCATGAGCGCAGGATCCAAGACAAACCCTGGAGGATATGAAGTAGAGCCACAATCACTTGAGCAATTCGAAATTTCAGACGAACGTTCACCTAAACAAATCATGGAGATGCTACAGGCTAATGGTTACGAGCCGGTATGGAAGGATTGGGATGTAGCACTTGAGATTAAAGCATAAAAAAAGCGGCCTTTGTCGCTTCCATTTATTTTTTCTTTGTCTTCTTCAATTCTGTGACTTCATTTTCAGAAAGTGCTCTGATGTACTTTTCATGAACCTGACCTTCTCTCCCACTGTGCCACTGACGCACCCAGTACTTTTTCTTAGAAATATGTCCATGTACCACTGCCTCTACTTGCGAACCATCTTTCATGGTTACCATGACATGCTGATGCACATGATACGCCTTAGGCTTTTTTGATTCTTTGGTATACTTGGGCTTTTTACTCTTTTGTGCCACTCCTTGGTGAGAAGCAAATAAGGCGAGCGCCAATACCATTAATAGTAATTTTATTGTCTTCATAGCAAATTGATTTTGTCACATCAAATCTAAACATACCTTACGAAAAATTATAACCCATGAATCATGGATTATAATTTTAATGAAGATTGAAATTTTTAAATTATTGCTCGGCAATTTGTGAGGAAATTATTCACTGATTGCTATCTTGCGCCCATGGAAAATTTTGTAGTATCGGCACGTAAGTACAGACCGCTCGGCTTTGCCGAAGTAGTAGGTCAAAGCCATATTACAACCACATTGAAGAATGCCATCGACAACAACCACTTGGCGCAAGCCTTGCTGTTTTGTGGGCCACGTGGAGTTGGAAAAACCACCTGTGCGAGGATTCTGGCCAGAATGGTCAATAAGTTTGATGATCAGGGCAATGCCGAATCCGCCAATGCCTTGAATATCTATGAGCTTGATGCTGCTTCCAACAACTCTGTTGAGGATATCAGAAATCTGATTGATCAGGTTCGCTACCCACCTCAACAAGGCACTCATAAAGTCTATATTATAGATGAGGTTCACATGCTCTCGAATCAGGCCTTCAATGCTTTTTTGAAGACTTTAGAGGAACCTCCTGCTTATGCCATTTTTATTCTGGCTACTACAGAGAAGCACAAGGTCATTCCTACCATTCTTTCCAGATGTCAGATCTTTGATTTCAATAGAATTGAAATTGATGACATCACTTATCAGCTAAAGAAAATTGCTGAAAAAGAAAACATTGACTGTGAAGAGGAAGCACTTCACTTGATTGCACAAAAGGCTGATGGAGCACTCAGAGATGCACTATCTATTTTTGACTTGATTGTTACTTTTTCTTCGGGAGATAAGGTGACCTATCAGGATACGATCAAAAACCTTCACATCCTTGACTACGATTACTTTTTCAAGTTGACAGATATGTTGGATCAAGGCAATGTCTCTGAAGCCTTATTGACCTACGATGAGATTTTGAAAAATGGATTCGATGGACATAACTTCTTGATAGGCATGTCTGAGCATTTTAGAAACTTGATGGTATGTAAAGACCCGGAAACCGTCAAACTCCTCAATGTTTCTAAAAACATTCAGGAAAAGTATCTGACTCAGGCAAAAGCCATTTCGCTTTCTTTCTTAATGTCAGGATTGAATATTTTGAATTTGGCGGACTTGAATTTCAAATCCAGCAAAAATCAGCGGCTTCATGTGGAGCTAGCCTTAATGAAACTTGGCTACTTGGACCAAGCCTTTAAATTGTCAGCCGGTGCACCAGCTGATCTAAAAAAAAAAGTGACGGCGTAGCAGTTAGCAGCTCTTCTAGTTCTGATACTACTACCCCAACCACTTCATCTTCCGCTCAGGATAAACCAAAGCCTGTACCGCTAAAATCTGTTTCTGCTCCGGTTCAAAAAACGCCAAGCCTCAAGAGCATATTCAACAAGAAAGAAGAACCAAAAGAAACTACAGAAGAGGTAAAAGAAACCAATACTGAAGAGCTACTTACTCCGATTACATCAGAAGGTGTAAGAACAAAATTAGACCAATACATTTCAGAGAAGAAGGTATCTAATACTGTCAAAATCATCCTATCCAAACCAATTAAGGTAGTGGATAGCCAAATCCAACTGACTATTACCAACTCGGTAGAGATTGCGATGATTGAAAATGTCGAAGTAGAATTGTTAGGTTTCCTGCGCAGTGAGCTTAGAAATACTTCGATTGCTTTTAATTATCAAATCTCTGAAGATACTGAAGAACGACGCCCATATACCGCCGAAGAGAAGTTCAAAGCCATGGCGAAGAAAAACCCAGCTTTATTGAAGCTAGCGGATGAGTTTGGACTGGATACGGATCATTGATTCAAGTCTCAGGTTCGTGAGGACACGAACCAGGGCCTACATGCTCAGGCTCGTGGAGACAAGAGCAAAGGCGTACTTTCATGCCCATGCTCGTGTGCTCACGAGCGACCCAATGAATGGAATTGATTAATTTTCTATCATGCAAACCACTAACCTTCGCAAATCAAATCTTGAAGTAGGTAAAATCTACTTTTGGACAGCTACTATAAACAAATGGCAAACACTACTCGAAAAAAGTGCACACAAACAAATCATTACCGACTCTTTACTTCATCTTTCCAAAAAAGATCTTATTGATATATTTGGATTTGTGGTCATGCCAAACCATATACATTTAATTTGGCGGTTAAACAATTTGAATGGCAAGGAGCTCCCCAGTGCATCTCTATTGAAATTCACAGCACATGAGTTCAAGAAAATGCTACCCAAAGAAGAGCTTTACTCCTACCAAATTGATGCACCAAACAAGAAACATAAATTTTGGCAAGAAAATTCAAGAGCGATAGAACTTTGGACACCGGCCGTTGCTTATCAGAAATTAGATTATATCCATCGTAATCCGGTTTCAGGCAAATGGAAATTGGTAAATGACTGGGTTGATTATAAATATTCATCAGGATCGTTCTACGAAAACCAAAGCTCTGATTTTGGGTTTTTAAAGCACTTAGGGAATGAGTTTTAGGAGGGCTCGTGAAGACACGAACCAAGGCCTACATGCTCAGGCTCGTGGAGACACGAGCAAAGGCGTACTTTCATGCCCAGGCTCGTGTCCTCACGAGCCAACGCGAAAATTGTCTAAAAGAAGGAATTGAAAGAGCTCAAGAATTAAGGATAACTATTAAACGGCACGTATAGATAATGCTTTAAGAAAGACGATCAAAAATATTCGACTTCAAGCATTAAAAGTATCGAAGGTAAAGGTCGTTCCTACGTTAGGTTTGGATTCGACGGAGATGGTGCCGCCTAGGCTTTCCACCAATTTCTTGACCGTTGCCAGGCCAATTCCTGTACCCAACTCCCCTTTTCTATCCTTTCTTCCTTCTATGGAGAATAAATCAAATGCTTTTTTCATAAACTGTTCAGGCATTCCGTCACCATTGTCACTCACTTCGAAATGATTCATTGTTTTATTGGCATTGATTTTAATGGTGATTAAGCGATCTCGTTTCGAGTTGTATTTCAGGCCATTGACTACCAAATTCAGCAGAATTTGCATAATGGCCGCCTTATTCAGGCGAACCTGTTTCTTATTACTTTCAAACTTCAGTAAGGCATTTGGCTCATTAAAACCCATCTCTTCCAATTCACGCATGAGATCTTCCACCACCACCTTTTCAACCTTTCGCCCAACCAATTCATCACTTTTGTAGAATTCCAACATGCCATCGATGTATCTTCTCAACTGATTGGAAGATGATCTAAGATGCGTCAAATACAAATGTGCCTCTTCCGACAACTTGCCCTGACTCTCATTTTCGATCATATCGGTCAGTGCACTGATGTTAGCCAGTGGAGATTTGAGGTCATGGGAAACCGTAGCGGCAAATTTTTTTAACTCTTCATTCCTACCCATCAACTGCTCTTGCAAACTCATGAGTTGGAAGTTTTTGTATCGCTGATCAAATAGATTGACGACTTGTTTCGACATGGCCTTAAGCGCCCTTATCTGCTCCTGATTGAGTTTTCTGGGTTTATGATCATAGACGCAAATAGTTCCGAGCTTGAAACCAGAAGGATCAACCAAGGGCACTCCCGCATAAAAAATAGCTTGAAAGTCCGTCACCAAAGGATTACCTTGAAAACGCTCATCTTCTCTTGCATCTTCGATTACTGTGATATCCTCTTCTGCATTGATGGCATGACCGCAAAAGGAGATCTCCCTTGGAGACTCACTGATATCTACGCCATGATGAGATTTCAAAAAGTTACGATCCTGGTCTAATAAAGTAATTAGAGAAATGGGTACATCACAGATGTACGCCATCATCGCCGTGATATTATCATAGCTTTCTTCAGGGATCGTATCGAGGAGCTGGTATTTTTCGACAGCTTTCTGTCGTAAAGCTTCGTCCTTAGGTAATTCTGGAGGTATCATTCGCTGGTTGTGATTATCTACGCTAGGCATTTAATAGCCTATGGATAAATATAATCAATATACGAACAATACTATGGGCTTGGATTTTTGGCTGTAAGATTCGCGGAAACTCAAACCAAAAAAATCACAGCATAGAATTAAGCTTTTCTAAGGTCTTTGGCAACGAGGGTCTCCAATGAAAATTTTCGGTATCAAGATTACCGTATTTATCAAAAAGCAAGTAGGTTGGAAAACCAGAGAAATTATAATTTTCTTTAAATTCTTCGAATTGTGCTTCATTGAAATAGATGTTAATTCCATCTAGATCGTATTGATCGACCGTTGCCTTCCAAGCGCTTATATCAGAAGAAGAGGCACAGATGTAGATGAATTGAACATTCTTTCCTTCAAGTGCCTTTTTAAATGATTCTTGATTTTTAAATTCTTGCTGACATGGACGACACCACGTGGCCCACAAATCGAGATAAATTACTTTCCCTCTATTTTGGATCAAAATTGAATCTATCAATGATTTTGTGCTCTTAAGAGAATCGCTGATAAACACACCTTCCCTGGTTTGAGCTATTACTATCCTAGATTTAACTTCCTTATACATTGATTCCAGTTTGGAATTCAGGTAAGGATCAGTAATAATCGAGTCTTTGGCTTCCATAAATTCTTCTAGTAGAGCCACATTGTTCGCTCCCAATTGAGGGCTCACAATTTCTATGAAAAACAATTGACGCATGAGATCATCATTTTTGAAATTACAGATGGCATTGAGTAACTGGGCGTGATAATTATCTTCGTTTACCTCATCTATAATTTCTTCCAATATTTTCTCATAGAGGTATTCATACTTAAATCTATTTAGGGCATGATTGTTAATAAAACCTTCTTTATCTATTGGAAATTTTGTATCTAATGCCTCTTTTACCTTTTCTAATTTGCTAGATGAATTTGCATTGATATAGCCTATTAAAAAACTATAATATGAGGTTAGAATGTGATTATTCAACCATGTGGTTATATCAACATTGTCTATCTCATGTGTATCGATGAATAGATCTAAAAGTTTATTAGACTGACTTTTCAAAGAATCCACTGTATTGAGAAAGTCTTCTTGAGATTGTTTGAAACCTATTTTTCTGAGCTCAGAGTAGTTCTGATCTATTGGCTCAAATAGCTCAAGGAAAGCTTGGATATTTTGATTCTCCTCAGTCCTGTCTCCACTAAATGTAAGCGTCTTATCAGAATGAATTAAAATGTTTATACTATCACCTGGGTAGATTAAAATGCGCGTGGCTGACTCATAAATAAACAACAAGTCAAAAGGAACATCTGATTCTAAATCAAATCTAAAATTACCCTTTTCAAAAAAAATAGGTGTAGCCTCCTCGTACCCTGAAAAAATCTTATCGAAAGCTATTACAGGATAAGTATCAATATTAGCTCCCTCCATCTGTCCAGTTATAACAATTCTGTTAGAGATATTAGAGGTATTGTCTTGCTGGCAGTTTAAAAGTGGAATTAATATCACAAACGTTAAAAGACGAAAGAATCCTAACTTCATAAAAACTATATAAAATTCAATGACTGATAAATTTGACTAGCTGTTAATCCCTGCAAATTTGATTTTTTAAATAAATGAAAAAAAACGCGACCATGGATATTAAAGAAAAATCAGACAGATAACTTTTTGTTATGGACAGACTACTTGAGGCAACTTTAACAATACAGTCAATAACATAGTTTTACTTCACCCGCAACCGCTCCCCAACATCTAAATTGAAGTTCTCCTTTTGATTAAGTTTTAAGATCTCTTCTACTTCTAAACCATACTTCTTAGAGATCCCATACATCGTATCTCCTGGCTCTACCACGTGGAAGTTGACCTCATTGGTTTCAGGAGTTTCTAAGTTTTCTTCGACAGAACCATGGATAATTAAACTTTGACCTACTTTAAGGGAGGTATCATACAAATCATTCCACTCTATCAGGTCCGAAACCGAAACTCCCGTAGCTTGAGCAATTCCATATAGCGTTTCTCCTTTGATCACTTTGTGAGTAGTAATAGCAATCGGTTCGTCCAATTCAGAAATCTCCTCAGTCACCTCATTATTGGCAACAGCCGCTTCTTCAACTTCTTCTTCTAATAGTTCCTCCTGTATTTCCTCTTCTGTTTCACTTTCTACTATAACTGGTTTTGGCACTACTTTAAGCGGTATCACTTCATCCACAGGCATCCTTGGAAGCTCTCGATATTCAATCGGCATATTTGCCGGGCGTTTTTTATGCAACCAAAGCACTCGTCCCGGTTTGATTTCATCAATCGTCGCCATGCGATTAAGTTTAGCTAGTTTCACCAACTTGACTCCAAACTTCTGCGAGACATCCCAAAGGGTTTCATTCGGTTGTACAGTATAGAAATAGATTTTTCCTCTATTCCTTTTAGGCTTCATATAATAGATCTCTCCTTCTTTGATGATACTGGTCATTTTGAGATCATTGTATTTCGCAAACTTTTCTGGTGTCAGATTGGCCTTTTTAGCCAATACATTAATACCATCTCCGCGTTTAGCGAGTATAGAAGGAATCCCATTGATTTTGATATAGATGGTACCTGATACATTGAGGTCTTTGTCAATTGTAGGGTATACCTTCACAGAGATCAAACCGTCATCCACTCCTTCATCATCAGTTTTGTTCTTATCTGGCGTATCGTTTTCTTTTATTTTAGGCGCCTTTCCTCTCACGGGCAACATGACTGAATAGGTTTTCTCTCCAGGTACTTTATTGGCCTTCAGCCACTTGTTATATTTTTTTAGTTCCTCTTCGTTTACTTTGGTCTCTTTAGCAATAGCTGACAAAGTCTTGCCTTTGCCTTTTTTGTACTCCACCAGTCTTAAACCTTCACTATTAGGACCACCAGTAATTCCCTCATAAGCGATCTTATGTGCCAAAAAACGCACGACATACCAATGCGTTTTTCCATCTAAGGTCATTCGCTTCTTTCCAAAATTGCTCGTCTCTACATATTTACCAGCTCCACCTCTACCTGTCATGTGAGCCAATATGGTGTAGACCCAATTGTCGAAATAGAAATTATGCCGTTTGAAGTATTTGGCAGCTCCGTGGGTAGACGCCACGATATTCAACCTTTCATCTACGCTCCGGTCAATTCTCAAGCCTACCTCTCGCCCAGTGAAGTCCTTGAACTGCCAAAACCCAACGGCATTAGCCGACGAAACCGCATCGGAGATTAGAGCGCTCTCCTGTAGGGCCAAAAACTTAAAGTCTTCTGGAACTCCCTCTTCTTTGAAAATCTTTTCTATAATCGGAAAGTAAATGCGTGCCCGATCCGCTTTGATCTCCATGAACTTTGGGCTCTTAGTCAAAGCATCCACATCCTTTTGAATGTTTCTTCGACAGGCATCAGAAATTTTGAGTTTCATATCCCCCAACGTGATTTCTGAAGGCACTCGCACCCTGCCTACATTATCGTCAGCAGTAGCCACCATTGAGCACAAGCAAATAAAGAAAACTAAGAGACTTCTCATATTACTCGCAATATCATTAGGCCATCCCTTACAGGCAATAAGACATTCTCTACTCTAGGATCATCGTGGACCTTTTGATTGAATTCGATTAGTGCTTTGGTGTCTTTGTCATTAGGCTTTGGGCTAGCCGTCACCTTGCCGCTCCACAAGATATTGTCTGCGATGATAAAGCCGCCAGCGTTCATTTTTCCTATTACTTGTTCGTAGTAATTCAGATAATTCACCTTATCCGCATCGATAAAGACTAGGTCAAATTGCTCGTCTATCGTCGGGATCAAATCCATGGCATTCCCAATCAGGTACTGTAACTGATCTGTATAATCCGACTCATTAAAATATTGCTGCACAATGGGCTCCAACTCTTCGTTGATATCGATAGTATACAACTTACCATCTTCAGGAAGTCCTTCGGCCATGCAAAGTGCGGAATAGCCGGTATAAGTTCCAATCTCTAAAACATGTTGCGGTTTAATCATATGGGCAATCATCGACAGAATACGCCCCTGTACATGGCCAGACAACATTCGAGGCCTTAGCACATTCAGATTCGTCTCTCGATCTATTTTCTCCAATAGTGAACTAGCTGCCGTGGTATGTTTGGCTGAGTAGTCCTGAATGTCCTTCTTTATAAAATCCAATGGTAAACTGCTTTGTAGAATTTGATTCAAAAATATAT
Source organism: Reichenbachiella sp. (assembly GCF_033344935.1). Taxonomy (NCBI): domain Bacteria; kingdom Pseudomonadati; phylum Bacteroidota; class Cytophagia; order Cytophagales; family Reichenbachiellaceae; genus Reichenbachiella; species Reichenbachiella sp. The sequence goes on from NZ_JAWPMM010000001.1 coordinate 2,926,137, forward strand.
ACAAAAATGATACATCTGGTAGACCCAAAGAATTTATCCACAATCTAAATTTCATCCTTTGAAAAAACCACTGAGCGCTTACCTTTGTCCCTATGGGCATTCATCCAAAACACATAGCAGTTTCAGGTAATATCGGTGCTGGCAAAACTACGCTCACAGCCATGTTGGCCAAGCACTATGGGTGGCAAGCGGAATTTGAAGACGTAGACGACAACCCCTATTTGGCGGATTTTTATGGAGACATGAGTAAATGGTCTTTTCATTTACAGGTTTACTTTCTCAACAGCCGCTTTGAGCAAGTCAACAAGGTTCGAAATGGAAAAAAGACAGTCATCCAGGATCGTACGATCTACGAGGATGCTTACATCTTTGCCAAAAGCTTACACCATCAAGGATATTTCAACGATAGAGATTATAAAAACTATCTAACACTGTTTGATTCCATGATCAAATTTGTTGAAGCACCTGACTTGCTTATTTACCTTAAGTCCGACATCGATAAATTGGTTCGCAATATCGAAACCAGAGGACGAGACTATGAAAGTGCGATTCGAATAGACTATCTCCAGGGTCTTAATTCCCATTACAATGATTGGATAGCCAATTATAAAGAGGGAAAACTCTTGATTATAGATGTCAATGATATTGACTTTGTAAAGAACCTGGATGACTTCTCTACCATCGTTTCGAAGATCGATGTAGAATTGCATGGACTATTTAGCTAGTCACCCTACATTTATCCCTCTTATCACATTGTTATTGACATTTAACCCAAGCGTGTTAAATTGCGAGATTCTTTAAACAACACACACTATTATAATATGAGAAAACAGTTAACACTTTTGTTATTAATACCATTGGCATGGGCCTGTACTCCCTCTACCACAGAGGTACAACAGCCAGCTGCCGAAGAGGAATTCGTTTGGAAAACTGAACAGTTTGCTGATTTAAAAATAATCAGATATCAGATCCCTGGATTTGAAAAACTCACCTTGGATCAAAAGAAGCTTGCCTATTATTTGACACAAGCAGGTCTAGCAGGTAGAGACATTATTTGGGACCAGAATTACCGTCATAATTTGGCCATTCGCTCGGCACTTGAAAATATCATCAACAACTATGATGGTGATCAATCGAGTGAAGAATGGAAGGCCTTCATGACCTACACCAAAAGAGTTTGGTTCTCTAATGGTATTCACCATCACTATTCTATGGCCAAAATTGAGCCTGGATTCAATCAAGAGTATTTCCAAGGTTTGCTAGATGCGACCAATACTACATTAGCTGAAGAGGCACTAAATACAATTTTCGATCTTTCTACAGATGCGAAAAAAGTCAACCTGGACCCTGAAAAAGGACTAATGGTAGGTTCTGCCACCAATTTCTACGACCCTGATATTACCGCTGAAGAGGTAGACGAATTTTATACTCAGATCACTGACAGAAATGCAGAAGAGCCTATCTCGTATGGGTTAAATTCTAAACTGATAAGAGATGAAAATGGACAACTGAAAGAGGAAGTTTGGAAATCTGGCGGCATGTATGGCTCGGCCATTGATGAAATGATTGGCTGGTTAGAAAAAGCGACAACAGTTGCGGAAAACCCAGAGCAAAAAAGAGGATTCGAATTATTGATCGAGTATTTCAAAACCGGGTCACTTAAAACATGGGACGAATACAATGTAGTTTGGGCGGCAGCTACCAAAGGTGACATCGATTACATTTTAGGTTTTATCGAAGTGTATAACGATCCTAAAGGCTACAGAGGATCTTACGAAGCGATCATTCAAATCAATGACTTCGAAGCTTCAGAAAGAATGAAAGTATTGTCAGAAAACGCCCAATGGTTTGAAGACAACTCTCCAATCATGGATGAACACAAAAAGGAAAATGTTGTGGGTGTAAGCTACAAAGTAGTGAACGTGGCTGGTGAATCTGGTGACGCCTCTCCTTCTACACCTATTGGTGTAAACTTGCCAAACGCCAACTGGATCAGAGCAAAGCATGGTTCTAAATCAGTGAGCTTGGGCAACATCATAGATGCTTATGACAAAGCGGGAACCTCAGGGTTCTTAGCAGAATTTGCCTTTGACGAAGCTGAAATGGATAGAGCCCGAAAGCACGGCGAAATCGGAGATAAAATGCATACTGCCTTACATGAAGTCATTGGCCATGCTTCCGGTAGATTGAACCCTAGCGTAGGCACACCCAAGGAAACACTTAAAAACTATGCTTCTACAATCGAAGAAGGACGAGCGGATTTAGTAGGACTATACTATTTGATGGATCCAAAGTTGGTGGAACTTGGTCTAATTGAAAGCTTGGAAGTTGGCAAAGAGGAATATGACGGCTATATAAGAAATGGCATGATGACGCAGCTAAGAAGACTTCAGCTCGGAGAAGACATCGAAGAAGCACATATGAGAAACAGAGCATGGGTATCAGCCTGGTCATTTGAGCAAGGCCAAGCGGATAATGTAATCGAGAGAAAGCAAAAGGATGGTAAAACCTACTTTGTAGTGAATGATTATGTAAAGCTCAGAGAAATATTTGGCCGATTACTACGAGAGACCCAACGGATTAAATCTGAAGGTGATTACGAGGCAGCCAAGGCCCTAGTAGAAGGTTATGGCGTAAAAGTAGAAGCTGAATTACATCAGGAAGTATTGGATAGAGCCTCTAAATTGAAAGGCGCTCCTTATGGAGGGTTCATCAATCCTGAGCTTGTACCAGTAATGGATGAAGCAGGAAATATCACTGATATTTCAGTGAACTACCCGATGGATTTTACCCAGCAAATGCTTGATTATGGAAAGAAATATGCTTTCCTAGCTAAGTAAAAAATTAATAAAGGGAATGATTCAATTGAATCATTCCCTTTTTATTTAACTGAGAAAAATAGTATTATTAATAGATGGCAAAAAAGGATCAAATATTAGACGCAGCCAAGTTGCTTTTCAACAGGCAAGGTTATGCTAAAACGAGTGTAGATGACATTTCACAGGCAGTAGGCATGCGTAAATCCTCCCTTTACTATTACTTTAAGAATAAAGAAGATCTCTTCATGTGTTCATTCAGAAATGATTGGGAAGAGAAATTCAAAATGTTTGAAACCGAAGCCAACAAAGAGAGTAATGCCACGGACAAAATTCTCACCTACATTACGCAATCTCTCAACTACTATGAAAAAGTAGTAATCGAACATAAGATTCCCGTCAAGGCGCTAATCGAAACCAGGAATCTTTACCGTTCATTTGTCAATAAAATCAACAGAGGGGGTATTAGCTTTTATGTGAGTGCAATCAATGAAGGGATTGCCAATGGAGATTTTAAGGATTGTGAAGTAGAAAAAGTAGCAGAGGCGCTCTTCCTAATTAAATTTTCTATCCAATACGATCAATTGAGCATGTTCTTACACAGTTATCCAACTGAGGAAGATTGGACTCACATCCGTGAACAGATACTTTATGCGATTGGGTTAATCCTAGATGGAATAAGAAAAAACTAAAATATTTTTCGAACAAACAAACCTTTTGTTCGAATCATCGTTTAACTTTGCAAATAACTCCCGAAAGGGATTTTATTTTGATTGAAATTCGAACGTTTAACCAATTTGTTCTAAATATCTAAATCATGAAAAAATTTGCACTAATCCTTACTGTAGCTGTGCTATCATCATTGGCTACTATCGCTCAAGACATTCCTAAAAAGGAATTTACCATTTCGGTATCTGACAAAAGCATTGCATTGCAACCAGGTGAAACTAAAAAGTATTTTGTGACGCTTAACCGCTCTAAATCTTATAAAAAGACGGAGATTGACTTGTTGATTGATTCAACTCTTCCTGAAGGAGTTACCGTAACATTCGAAAATGGTCTGGATCCTATGGTCAACAGAGTGATGGTTGTTTCAGTTGCAGAAGACGCAGCTCCAAACGCCAAAGCAGTAATATTGAAAGGAAAATCACTAAGAGCCAGTAAAGGTGTGATGCTCAATTTGAGCGTTAACGACGAGGCCTATACTGCCAATTAAAATATCATTATGTTTTGTTGAGTGAAAAGACAGTCTCGCTTAGGCTGTCTTTTTTTTATGAACATACCGTTCTTATTCTTTCCAAGTGCTCCTGATAATCATACTGCAAATCCTCATGTAATGAAGCCAGTACCTTATCAATCTTCTTTACTTGATTGAGCAACATATTCACTAATACCTTACTATCCCTCCATCCAATATTCAATTCAGTCATTTTCTGACAGAAGAAAAGCAAAATCTCAACTTCAGTCTGTTTATTTCCAGAAAATCGAATCTGTTTTGTAGCCAGTCGCAATGCTTTTCTTATCGTTTTCTTCGCTAAGTAAAGACTAGATGGGTTGATGGTTGAAAAAGCTTCCGCGATATCATCCTTGACTTGCTCTATGTAAAAAGGTTCATTGGCTGACTCCAGAAGAAGGTAATGAAGCAATTCTTTATTATCCTTTTTATATCTGGCTAGTCGTAGACAAACGGCCAATAAGTCTTCCTCTGACAATTGCTTGAGTTCTTTCTTCAATTCACTGAGCGAAGCTGTATACATAGTTCATGAGTTTCTTGCAATTATTTTCAAAATCACTTTTGTCTTACAAATGATACTGCAAGTTGCAATAAGAAAACTCAAATCAAAAACTCCTTATGTGCATAATCACTAAACAAACAAATTGCAGAAAATACGGATTGTTTAGTTCATAGATAATGATGCATATTTGTCTAACACTATTTTGAATTAAATAATAAACTTTAGATATGAACTGGAAAGACGCACTTCAAAGACTAAAAGATGGTAATGGAAGATTTACCAGCGCAAAAAGAGACACTGCAGTCTCTGATGCCGCTGAAATAAAACGTCACACAGACGGACAATCGCCATATGCGATTATACTTTCTTGTGCAGATAGCCGAGTGGCTCCTGAATTGGCTTTTGATACTGGAATTGGTGAAGTATTCGTGTTGCGTGTAGCAGGTAACGTGGCTAATACTTCTACTATCGCTAGTATTGAATATGCCGTAGCTCATTTGGGCACGAAATTAATTGTAGTAATGGGACACCAAAGCTGTGGAGCGGTTGGAGCTGCTGTAGCTGGTGGTGATAATGGACCGAACTTAAATAAACTTGTTAGTTATATCCAACCGGCTGTTGAAAAATTAGGAAAGGATGCGGATATGGTTGATATCATTAAAGAAAACGCCAATGTTTCAGCAAGTACCTTAACTTCCCAATCGGATATCATTTCTAATGCGGTAGCTTCAGATGGTGTGAAAATTGTAACCGCTTATTACAATTTGGATTCTGGTAAAGTTGATTTTTCTTAAGATTATAATTGCAACAAAAAAGGCTGATTCAATCGAATCAGCCTTTTTTGTTATTTTTTTAGTGTATTGCACTACTTATTTACCAAATACATATCGAGCGTTGAAACCAAAGCTATCTGCTCTAAAATCTGTTTCTTCAATGATCCAGAAAGTAGGTCTCCAGTCAAAGCCCAGTGCCAGCGGAAAGTCAAAGTGATATTCTAAACCTATTTCGCCACTAGCCCCTAGAAAGAAAGGATCAGAGAAATATAAAGAAGGCCCCACACCAATATACCAGTCAAGCCCTTGTACATCACCTAGTGGTTTGTAGAAAAAGTCGTAGAGCACCTCAACCCCAACATTGTCACCAAAACTAACATCAGCATGTATTCTACTGAATTCCCCTAAAGAAAACACCCCATCAATAGCGACATCATTTCCTAATACATCACCAAACCTAATACCCAATTCTTGCGCATTGACTGTGGTAAAAGAGGCTATAAAGATTGCAGATAGAACTAATAATTTTTTCATATTTAAATAATTTTAAGGTTGAGAATTCAAAGCAGCAAAAAACAACAGCTTCATTGATTATTGCAATATTTTATTGATTTAGTTTTAATTAAAAATAATCAAATAAAACTTACTCAGGCAAATATTCAATAATTTCCAATGAATTGATTCTGTTAATGCACTTCGTGCATCAGTTTCTTTAAAAATGGTGCAAGTATCAAAGCCACCAATCCTAAGCCTAATCCAAAAGTTCCAATCTGTTCGAACCCATCCACATAGACAGCAAGCGATTCCATACCTGAGGCAGATTCTATGTCATCTGAATTGATAGCCATACTTCTACCTATCCATCCGCCTATATTGAAGGCATAAGCTACTGCCATAAACCATATGCCCATCATAAAACCCACTAACTTCTTAGGTGTCAACTCTGTGATTTTTGACAACCCAACCGGAGACATGTTCAATTCACCTACGACTAATAAGAAATAAGCCACCACCAAAAATATCATAGGCACCTTCCCTTCAGCATTGGCAAATCCACCGCTAAATGCCATGACATAAAAACCAATACCAATTAGCAATAAGCCAAAAGCAAACTTATACGGGGTTCTCGGATTCAAATTTTTCTTTTTCATTGCAATCCACATCGCAGAGAATGGAATGGCCAACAACACTACAAAAATGGCCGTAATACCATTAGTACCAGCAGCTGTAAACCCTACCAATTCCACATTTCTATCAGCGAAAAGTGTTAGCAAACTGCCTGTCAGTTCATAAAATGCCCAGAAAACAGTCATTAGAACAGTCATATATAAAACCATAAAGAGTTGCCCCCTCTCCTTGCCAGATACTTTAGTAAAAGTAAAAATCAAATAACCCAGGACACCCAATACGAGAATATTGAAAATAAATGAAACGATGGTACCTTCAAACAGAATACTTCCAAACGCCTGAAGCGCGAAGTCTCCAAATTGAATTAGATAAGCTATAACAGGAACCAGTAACACAGCAACCAAAGGCACCCAATCTTTTTTCTTTAAGCCAAATACTTTTTCGTGAAGGGCCTCTTCTGATGCTGGCAATCCATGGTCACCAAACACTCCGTTTTGTGTTCCTTTCCAAAACACGATCAATCCAGTAAGCATACCGATACCAGCTGCTCCAAAACCATAATGCCAACCATATGTAGCTCCAAGCCATCCACAAAGAATCGGCGCAGCAGCAGCACCCACGTTGATCCCCATGTAAAAAATAGTGAATCCGGAATCTCTACGAACATCTCCTTTTTCATAGAGTGTCCCTACAAATGAAGAAATATTAGGTTTGAAAAAACCATTACCTACGATCAACAACCCTAATGCAGTATAAAAAGCAATCGGATGCTCGATAGCCAATATGAAATGGCCTGCCGTAAAAAACACAGCACCTAACATGACTGCTCGTCTGAATCCCAATAGCTTGTCAGCTACAACTCCTCCCAATGCCGGTGTGGCATACACCAACATACCATAAGCGGCATAGATTCCAAAAGCTATACTATCTCGCTCTGAGGATGCGCTAAACATCTCATTAACCATATATAAGGTAAGGAGAGCACGCATCCCATAGAAACTAAAGCGTTCCCACAGTTCAGCAAAGAATAAATAGAAAAGTCCTTTTGGGTGCCCGAATAGTTCGGGTTGTTGTTTTGCATTCATATATTCAATCTTAAAAATTTGACGAATATAATAAGAATGAACTATTTGACTTGTCGTCTGAAGACTGACGGCTTAAATACCAGTTGAATGGGGTAATTTTTGCACAAAAAAACCATCCCGACAGATCGAGATGGTTCTCATATTTTATTGCATTTCTTATTTCACACCATGCATTCCTTTTTTCATCAATGGAGTAAGGACAAACAGCACCACACTGATAGCTACACCTACCCACATCAAAGAAGAAAAGAAATCTGCATATACGGCACCAGCCGCTCCTACATCTGTGACTACACCTCCAGCAGTATCCATGGCCGCAAATTTTCCAATTTGCGCAGCAACCAGCTCGGAGTATGCTGTAGCCAAGAACCAAACACCCATCATAAAACCGACCACTTTAGGTACGGATAGTTTTGTAACTGCAGAAAGCCCTACTGGTGACAAACACAATTCTCCAGTGGTGTGGAGCAAATAAGCCAATACAATCCAGATGTATGCTACCTTTCCTGAAGCATCAGGCATCGTGGCACCTAAAACCAAAGCACCAAAACCGAGTCCGGCTTGTAAAATACCCAGACCGAATTTCATTGGTGTTCCTGGTTCCATATTGTGCTTACTTAAGAATGTCCACAACCAAGCAAAACCCGGAGCTAGTAAAAAGATAAACATCGCATTCAAAGAACCAGTTTGTACAGCAGTTACCTCCCAACGCATGGGTAAACCATTAGTAGAACTAGCTACCTCCGAGGCAAACAGAAAGTTACCTATGCCATAATAAACCAATGTAGCTCCTAATAGTGCAAAAACTGAACCTGTGATTTTCTTCTCGGAATCGTTCATTGCCATGAACTTATCCTTGCCTATATACCCTACCGCTATTGGTAGAATGAATAATATTACTCCTAATATGTAAAGACTACTCGTTTCATTGGGCATGAAATGTAAGTCGATTAATACTCGATCAATGACCCTGTCGGCATATAAGGTCATAGAGCCGGCGGACTGCTCAAACAAGGCCCAAAACACAACGGTGAAAAGAGTAAGTGAGGCCAAAACCGTCATACGACCTCTTTCTTGTGCATTACATTCTTTGAACAAAAACCATACAAGCCATACCAAGACTGCGAAAGCCATAAAATTTAATGAGTCATGAACGATACTGTTGGACTGCACTAAAAACCAGATAAATGGCACACTAATCAATGACCCCAGATAGATGGTCAACTCTTTATTTAATCCCAAAAACACTTTCTCTTTGAGTACTTCAGGATTGTCCGGTTCTGCATGTCCATGTAGGAATTTTTGGCCCCATAGAAAAACAACTAAGCCTAGCAACATACCGATACCAGCTGCACCGAATCCGTACCCCCATCCGAAATTTTCTCCCAAGTATCCGCAAAGCAAAGTGGCTGTGAACGAACCCAGATTAATACCCATATAGAAAATGGTAAAACCTGAGTCTCTTCGTTTATCTCCTACTTCATAGAGTTTACCCACAATAGTTGAAATATTCGGTTTCAGAAAACCGACTCCAACTATGATTAATGCCAGTGAAAAATAGAATATTTTTAAAGCAAATTCATCTTGTACCGCTACTCCATCAATCAGGGTTGCCTGATTACCCTCGAAGGCTAATCCCAAGTGACCAAAACACAACATGATTCCTCCAAAAATCACAGCCTTTCTCATACCTAGATACCGGTCAGCAAGTATACCACCCACTACAGGCAAGGCATACACCAATCCGGCGTAGGCACCTAAGACATCGTAGCCGGCACCGTCAGTAAATAAGTGATATTTTGTCAGATACAGGAGCAGTAAAAATTTCATTCCATAGAATGAAAATCGCTCCCACATTTCAGTGAGAAAACAAATGTAAAGTCCCTTAGGGTGTCCAAAAATTTCTTGCCTGTCTTCCATATTGATTTAAAGAATTCTAATTCAAAAACGCCTCTACCAACAACTTAAATTCTCAACTCTCCTTACTTCAATAACAGACTAATCTTCTACTTGCTAAACCAGGGTTTGCCATGACACAGCTCGCCTTAGAAAGCAAATTTTAATTGGATTGAATCTGATAAGGTTACTCAATTTTGGATGTTGTTTGATATAGATCGAATCGCCAAAATAAAAAGAATAATTTTAAATCAAATGAATGGTCAGTTTAATTGCATACGTTGGTCAAGAAAGTATCAGAACATATATCGGCAAGAAACACCTTCGCCTCGGCATTAATTCGTTGAAAAACCTCTAGAAAAAACTATTTAAATCGGTAATTTCCATTACCGAAAACACTTAATTAGCCTGAATATGCTACACTAAGCTATCGCTCAATATTTAGCAAACCTTTTAGTTAGATTTAACATTATAAATATACTGATAAATAGGTAGTTAAGTGATATTTTTTAGACGAGGCTAAAACTCTAAACACTACTTTTATTCGAACTGGGACATGAATTTTCTTATATTCTCACGAACATCTGAAGACTCCCCTATTGCTTTCACAAAAGCACTCCCGATAATACCTCCTTTTGAGAATTGGCACACCTGTTCAAATGACTTTTTATCTTTAATTCCAAACCCAGTAATCAAAGCATTCTTCAAATTCATAGCCTTTAGTCTTCCTGCAAAACTCTCAAAATCTGAGGTGAAATTTTTGTTCTCACCTGTCGTGCTTGAAGATGAAACCATGTAGATAAATCCATCAGTATTCTCATCTACCAATCTGATTCTTTCATCAGTAGATGCCGGCGTCACAAGTATGATATTACGCAAGCCATTTGCTTCTACCGTTGACTTGTAATTTGAGATATATTCTTCTACTGGAAGATCCGGAATGATCAAGCCGTCAACATCAATCTCTTTACATTTCTTGCAAAAATTTTCAAAGCCATATTGCATGATGGGGTTCAGAGAACTCATCATAATGAGTGGCACGGAAACCGACTTTCTAATGTCCTTCAATTGATCAAAAAGTAACTTCACAGTCATGCCATTTTCAATGGCCTTCGTGTTGCTTTGCTGGATAGTAGGACCATCAGCGACGGGATCGGAAAAGGGTACTCCTATCTCTAGCAAATCTGCGCCGTTCTCTACCAACTCATTGATAACATCCACCGTATCATTGAGCTCGGGATAACCTGCGGTAAAGTAGATTGACAGGATATTATTCTTTGTATTAATTAAGTTATTTATTCTATTTTCCATTACAGAACTTTATTCTATTTTGAGATAAATTGTTAAATGCTATTCAGATAAGTTTCAAGATCCTTATCCCCTCTTCCTGATAGATTCACAACAATTGTTTCTCCAGGAACAATCTTAATTTTATCTAATGTGGCTAAAGCATGAGCCGATTCCACTGCTGGTATAATTCCTTCCAACAAACACAATTCCTTTCCGGCCTTCAATGCATCGTCATCTGTCACCGCTTCATACTTCACTCTACCAGACTCAAACCAATGAGCCAAAGCAGGTCCTATGCCTGGGTAATCCAGACCCGCCGAGATTGAATGAGGTTCTACCACCTGCCCATCGTCTGTTTGCATAAACAAGGTTTTGCTACCGTGCAGTATCCCGCTCTTACCTTTGAAAGTAGCTGCTGCAGTAAACCCAGACTCTAGACCTTTCCCTGCTGCTTCAGCAGCAATGAGCTCCACTTGATCGTCTTCGATAAAATGGAAAAAGGCTCCTGAAGCATTACTACCACCACCAACGCAAGCAATCACTCGATCTGGAAATTCAGTTCCTATGGCAGTTTTAAGCTGCTTTTTAATCTCCTCGCTAATTACCGACTGGAATCTCGCCACCATATCAGGATATGGGTGTGGGCCTACCACAGAACCAATGATGTAGTGCGTATCGAATGGATTACTAATCCAATAGCGCATGGCTTCATTAGTAGCGTCCTTAAGCGTTTTACTACCTGATGACACAGGCACCACAGTCGCGCCAAGCATCTTCATTCTTCCTACGTTAGGTGCTTGTCTGGCTACATCCACCTCTCCCATAAACACAACACATTCTATACCCATGAGCGCGCAGGCGGTAGCTGTAGCCACCCCATGCTGTCCAGCTCCTGTCTCAGCTATAATCTTTTTCTTGCCTAGTTTTTTAGCCAGAATGATTTGCCCTAACGCATTGTTGATTTTGTGCGATCCCGTATGGTTAAGATCTTCTCTTTTGAGATAAATATTGACACCATACTTTCCTGAAAGCCTAGTGGCTAAATAGAGAGGAGAAGGACGCCCTACATAGTCTGAAAGCAGTTTTTCAAACTCCTGCTTAAACTCCTCACTGGACATGATCTGCTCGTAATTCTCTCTTAATTCAGTCACATTGGCCTGCATCATTTCTGGAATGAATGCGCCTCCAAAACTTCCAAAATAGCCCCTTTCATCAGGTTTCAACTTGGTTTCCATCTATCAATTATTGCTTTAATTCTTCTATAAATTCTTTTAATGCTTTCTCATCCTTTTGACCAGGACTCACTTCAAATCGGCTATTCACATCCACTGCAAACAGTTTTGGATGATCCAGCTTCTTAATTACGGCTACATCTTCCAGACCAATACCCCCACTTAAAATAAAAGGCCTGCTCAATTTGTATTGCTTCAAAACACTCCAATCAAATTGAGTACCGTTCCCACCATAAGCAGCCCCTTTGGTATCAAATAGAAAGTAGTCCACCACATCCTCATAGGATTTTAAATCGGTAGGCAATACATCATGGATCGAAAATGCTTTAAAAAGCCTAAATCCCTTTTCCTTCAGCGCTTGGCAATAGGCTGGACTCTCATCACCATGAAGCTGCAAATAGTCTAGATGATGAGTTTGGGCAATAATTTCTACTTTTTCGATACGCTCATTAACAAATACCCCCACCTTGAGTTTGTCGGATTTGATAGTCTGATTCAAATCTCCGTCATCAAAATTTCTTTTGGATTTATTATAAAAAATGAATCCAATAAAATCCACTTCTGAAGCATTGAGAAATGTCAGATTATCTTGATTTCTGATGCCGCAAACTTTGATTTTCATCCCTTTGCCATTTGAGTAGACATAAACTTTCTAAGCTCATTGGCAGGATCTTCATGTTTCATAAACTGCTCTCCGATTAGAAATCCCTTATAGCCTTCAGCAGCCAGAATATCCATCTCCTTTGTGGAGGATATACCGCTTTCTGATATTTTCAACTGCTCTTTCGGTAAGATTTTGGCCAAATCAATGGAATTCTGAATTGTGGTTTTGAATCGCTTCAAATCCCTATTATTTACACCTAAAATATCTACTGCATCATAATATCCTTCGTGAAATTCTTCTTCATTGTGAATTTCAAACAATACCTCTAACCCCAATTGATGAGCCAGGTCAGTAAACCTTACTATTTCTTCCTTGGTCAGAATAGCTGCTATCAAAAGCATTAAATCTGCCCCTATAGCTTTCGTTTTATACACCTGATATTCATCAATGATAAAATCTTTTCTAAGCACTGGACAAGACATATGTTTTCGAGCCCGTTGAAGATCCTCAATACTTCCTCCAAAATAATCCTGATCAGTAAGAATGGATATTGCCGATGCTCCGGCCTGGCAATAGCCTTTAGCTACTTCTGCTACATCCGCCTTATTATTGATTATTCCTTTGGAAGGTGACTGCCTTTTGAATTCTGATATAATTCCATAAGGAGCGGCTTCTTCTAAGTTTTTTACCGTAGAGTGGCAATCTCTATCGAAATAACTCGATTTGATCAAGTCATCAATGGAAATCACCGACTTCTGGTAAGCCAACTCTTCCTTCTTGGTTTGAACTATTTTATCTAATACATTCATGGTTATGTTACTGGCATTTGAGTTTTGCTTGGGTTTAAAAATGTTTTGAAGCATTCGTAGGCTGCTCCTGAATCTATCGACTCCTTAGCCAGCGCTACACCTTCTTTGATATCAGAGAGCCCTTTACCTATCGTTAGCGCCAATCCTGCATTAGCCAAAACCACCTCAGTCTGCGACTGTGTAGCTTCTCCCTTCAAAACATTCAGAAAAATATTGGCCGAATCCTCAATGGTCTCTCCTCCATTAATTGATGATTGACTCGTTTGGCTCAACCCAAGATCATTTGGATTGTATACTGTTTCGGTTTGATTGGTAATTACTTTGAAAGCGCCCGTAAGTGAAATCTCGTCATATCCATCTAAGGCGTGTACAATAGCACAATCACGCTTCTCATTTTGATGAAGGTATTGGTACAATCGAGCTAATTCAAGATTGTAAACACCAATCAGCTGTTTTTCTGGTCGACTTGGGTTAACCTGCGGCCCGAGCATATTGAAAAATGTCTTTAAACTTAAATCCCTACGTACTGGAGCTACATTTTTCATGGCTGGATGAAACAATGGTGCATGAAGAAAACAGATACCGGCTTCATCCAAACTTTTCCTTAATTCTTCTTCTTCCGCTTTGAATTCATACCCAAGGTGTACCAATAAATTCGAAGACCCGCACATAGAAGAAACTCCATTATTCCCATGTTTGGCCACATTTTGTCCTGCACCAGCCACGACAAAACATGAAGTAGTGGATATATTGAAAGTGTCTTTTCCATCACCACCTGTTCCGCACATATCCATGGCATCATAACCTTTCAAATTGATAGGTTTACACAGGTCTAGCATAGCTTCTTTGAATCCCGCTAATTCGTGCGTACGAATACTTCTCATAAGATAAACGGTCATGAAAGCAGCCATCTGACTTTCATTGTACGCCCCATTGGCGAGTTCAATCAAAGTATCCTTGGCTTCCTGCTGAGTCAAGATATAGTTATTCGTAAGTTTTTGTAAAATCTCTTTCATCTGATTAAGCATTAATCCAGTTTTCCATGAGTTTAATCCCGTGTTCGGTAAGAATAGATTCAGGGTGAAACTGCACTCCTCTTACCGCATATTCTTTATGCGCTACGGCCATGATTTCACCATTATCATCAACAGCCGTCACATTCAAATCTCCAGCTTGCTTTGGGTCTATCGCCCAACTGTGATAACGACATACCTTGAAATTTTCTGGAATATCTTGAAACAAAGGATCTTTTGCCTGAACCTTCACATTCGTAGCTATACCATGCAATACGGTAGGTAAATTGTAAAGCTTGGCACCAAACACTTCGCCTATCGCCTGATGACCTAAACACACTCCAAAAATGGATTTATCCTTCGCGTACTTTTTGATCACATCTAGCAAAATCCCACTTTCTGCTGGCAAACCAGGACCAGGCGAAAGCAAGATCCGGTCATATTTGCCAACTGCCTCAAGAGAGATCTCATCGTTGCGAAAAACATCCATGCTTTCGTCTCCTTCTAACTCCCTAAGAATGTGCACCAGGTTGTAGGTGAACGAATCGTAATTATCTAAAACTAATGTCTTCATTATTGCTGTGCTTCTAATTTTTTATTGATGCTATCCGCCTTTCTAATAGCTGATTCCAATGCACCTACTTTGTTATAAACCTCTTGAACCTCGCTATCAGGGTCCGATTTCGCTACCACTCCTGCGCCAGCTCTAAAATGTAATTTGTTATTCTGGCTCAAGAATGAGCGAATCAAAATGGCGTGATTGAAATTGCCATGGAAATCCATCAAACCAATCATTCCTCCATAATAACCTCTTTGAGAGCTTTCATATTCATCAATCAATTGCATCGCTCTATGTTTGGGAGCTCCAGAAAGTGTCCCCGCAGGAAAAGTATCCGTAGCCAAATCAACAGCCGTTTTTCCTTTTTTTAGATAAGTAGACACTTTTGACACCAAATGGATGACATGTGAAAAGAACTGAATCTCCTTAAATTTCTCTACGGTTACTCGATCTCCAGATTTACTCAAATCATTTCTTGCTAGGTCTACCAGCATTACGTGCTCTGAAGTCTCTTTTTCGTCCTCGGACAACGCCTTTGCCGCCACAGCATCTTGTTCATCATCTCCTGTTCGCTTGTAGGTTCCGGCTATTGGGAAAATTGCTGCCTGCCCATCGTTCACTTCCAACTGAGCCTCTGGCGATGAACCAAAAATTTTGAACGATCCATAATCAAAATAGAATAAATAAGGGGAAGGGTTTATACTCCGTAATGCTCGATAAAGCAAAAATTCATCTCCTCTGAACTGGGTACTAAAACTTCGAGACAAAACCATTTGAAATGTGTCTCCCCTTTGGCAGTGCTCTATGGCCTTCAGTACACTGGCTCTGTATTCTGCATCCGTCATGTTGGATTCCACCACCCCATTTGACTGAAAGGAGTACTCGGGAGTATTATTGGATGAGATGAGCATTTCTATTTCATCCAATTTAAAACCCTGACTTTCGTCTTCAAGGGCATTGTGCGTAATAAATATCTTGTTAGAGAAATGATCAAAGGCAATGACGTATTCAAAGAAAAAGTATTGCATCAATGGAATCTCAAAGTCCTTGATCTTTTGAGAATCGAATGTAATATTCTCAAATAGCTGAACTCCCTCATACGCTGTAAAGCCAAACAAACCAGCTTTGGTATACCGAACATTCTCATCCTTCTTCGTTTGGAAGCTCCCTAAGAATTGCTGAAATGCATCTAATGCATTTATATCTATCAGGTTTGAGAATTCGGCCGATTCGCCAGGTAACTGCTGGATCACATGCCCCTTTTCCACTTTAAATTCGGCCAGAGGGGAAAATGCGATATAAGAAATACTATTCTCTTTCGCATGGTAATCTGAACTTTCCAGCAAGAAAGAATTTGGGAATTGGTCCCTTATTTTTAAGTAAATACTTACCGGAGTCAATATATCTCCAAGTATTTCACGTGTCTTCGAATAGATTTTAAATTGTTTCATGTCAAATTTTGGCAAAAAAAAAGCCCCGATGATCGGGGCTTTGTTATTTATGTTTTTCAATACATACTAGGTCCGATCACATTTCGCTTGCAAAATGCTCCACCACCAGTTCGTATTGTTGTTTATCATTTTCATTGTTGCAATTATATTTCAGGATTTCACCAGAAGCAAAATTATATTCAAGTTTTTGAAAAATAATTTTCCCTCAAGCGAGATTAATAGTTATATATTTCAAAAATTGATTTAATTTGAAAATTAGAAACAAATTACTGAACTTGTACTTTCTTTAAAGATAGAAACACAGCCTAAATCAATATATATATGTCATCAGAGTTAGATGTAAAGCAGCAGTTGAGTTTGCTTGTCCACCTGTCAAAGGTTGATAATTTTATTGCAGAACCTGAATCAAAAATGATTCACTATCTAGGCAATTTGCACGGACTTACTGAAGATGACATTGAGACTATTATTGATAACCCAATGCCTATTCCTGAATTGCATGATTTGCACCCAGACACTAAGTTTGAGTACCTATTCAATATTGTACAGCTCATGAAGGTAGATGGCAAGGTATTCCAATCCGAAATTGACTTTTGCGAAAAAATCGCGCTTAAATTAGGCTACAAACCTGGAGTAATTGCAGACTTGTCAGCTTACGTATATAGTGACCCTACGATCAATACGAGTAAAACATTCTTGAGAAGTATTGTGGACGAGCACTTGATGCCTCGCAAAAAGAAATAAGCCTTTATTTATTACCTCTTGTATTTTTTAGCTTTCTTCCCGCCCACATTTGAGGTACTTTTTCCTTTTGTGGTCAAAGCTGGATTATATCCGAACATATAGGCTACGGAAACAACAAACATATGAGATCGATACTCTAGGTCTTCTTCATAGTTATTAATATTTGAGAAAGTCGTCCCATCATTGAAGGCCATATTTGAATGAGCCCAGCTTATTTTGGCGTCTACTATAGCTCGTTGTGATGGCGTAATATCAAACAACCAACCCACGCCAAAGTCAAGCGCATATTGCAGCCGGTTTGGTTTAGTTACTATAAGCTTATCGTTGTAATCACCAACATTAATTTCATCAAGTTCCTCTTTCACAAATTGCACATTGAATTTTACAGGAGTTCCTGGTTCAGATGCATTTTCCTCTGTTTCATCAGAAATAATAGTCCCCTTTCCCCCAAGCCACCAACTTAATCTCGGCCCAGCTTCAACAAACACCTTGAATCGGCTGTTTTTCATAAACACCACACGAGCCATGAGGGGAGCCGTAAGAAAGTGATTCACCGTTTTACTATCGAGGGTTTGATCCTGAAAGATATCCTTTGCTTGTGTTCTATTATTTACCCGCATATACATCAGCTCGGTATGCACTTCAAAATGCCCTTCAGTAGAATAATCCATGCCAATTCCTGCATGCCAATTCACTTTGTTGGAAATTTTGAAAGAATCTCTTCTTGATTCAGCTTGATATTGCGGCACAATAATTTGTCCTCCAATTTTAGGTCCAAACCAAAATTGAGCCTGACTGGAAAACGAAACCAACATTAACACTAATAACAATAATCTTTTCATTTCTATCTTAAGTGATCACCTGTTTGTATCAAGATTTGCAAAATACAATATTTATATCAATATCATTAGTCATGCAGTCGATTGCACAAAAATTATTCATGTTTTGATAATAATATCGTTTTTTTTCAATTATTGTATTGAGTGTAATCTAATTTCTATAGTTTGTTAATTTTCAATTAGATTTGAATCGTACAAATGTCAAAATAAAAGAACTAAATAAATAGTCTTTTACTTTAGCTATCAGGTATAACCTATGAAAAAAATTATATTAGTATTCCTGCTGTCAGCATACTTTGCAGGTCAGGGTCTTTTAGCACAAGACCAAAAAATTTACAGTCAATTTTTCATGAACCCTTATGTCATCAACCCAGCCTACGCTGGGTCTACTGGTTATACTACAGTATTTGGTGTACACCGGCAACAATGGCTGGGATTAGAAGGGGCGCCAGCTTATTCACATATTAGTTTTAGCACACCATTAGAAAACAATATTTCTTTTGGCGCTATGGCTTTTAACAATAATGAAAATGCTATTGTCACTTCAGGTGCAAAAGTGACTGGAGGCTACTTATTAGAGTTGGACCGAAAACAATTCATCCGATTCGGCATGTCTATTGGGGGTGGCTATACTTCTTACGACGTAGATGCAGGTGTAGATCCTACCCTACTTGCCTTGTCCAACACTTCTTTTATTATGGCTGATTTAGGAGTGTCCTATTATTATGAGAATTTTAATGTCGCGCTTTCTATTCCTAATCTGATCGGACGTGATGTTGTAGATTCCAATGGTTTTAGTGAGATACAGGTAGAGCCATATAAAGACCTCACACTTCAAGCCAATTATCGTCATTTAGTAAACAAAGACTTTTCCATAGAGCCACACCTCATCTATAGGTTCTCTGCTGAAAACCTATCTCAATACGAAGCGGCCGTTATCGCACATATCGGCCATGTTATCTGGGCAGGTTTGAATTATAGACAGGATTACGGAGCCGGAGCCCTTTTTGGAATTAAAATACAAGAAAAAGGCGCCATTGGTTTTGCCTATGAATATGGAAAGTCTGAATTAGATGGTGCAACTTCGGGCACTTTTGAAGTAAGTATAGGATTACAAATTGGTGACAAAAAGAAAAATCAACGTCAGGCAGTGTCTTTTATACACAACTTCAAAAAGTCAAAACACGAAAAATCAAAAAGCTCATCACGAAGTCAATACTTGGCTCAACAAAGGGCTAAAGCAGCAGAGCAGAGAAGAGCGCAACAAGCGGCCGCTGCTACTGCCGCCGCCACAGCTGCAGCAGCTCAAACCACACAACAAGCAACAGAAACTACGCCAGACCCTACAGAACAAACTACAGCGGATGTTTCCGCCGGAGCTGGTGAATCACAAGCTGCAGTAGTGAGTGAGACCATCGATCATGATACGCCACTTCAGCACCGAACGACTGATAAAGGCATTTGGGAGATTGGTGCTACCTACATTCAGACACGAGCTGACAGCACCAAAACTAAGGAACTCAAATGGCACGATGCCTTAACCGATACCCCAGATCATGCTGAATTGCCTCCGAACACACATCGTCGAGTACCAGGAAACATTTTGGAATTACCCGCTGGTCACCATGTAATAGCTGGAGAATTTGAATCTTATGAAGAGGCGGAAGACTATAGTGATAAAATCTTTGAAATGGGATTCCATGGATCACTAGTAGGTCACTTAGAATCTCTTGAAGACAAAAAATATGTAGTGGTTGTACATAAAGGAGCTACGATGGGTATTGCCAAGGAAGAGCAAGAAAGGTGGAGTAAGCGGAAAAACCTGAATCATGTGTACATTTTAAATGTGGTGGAATAATCAGAAATGAGAAAGACTAATCAAATGACTAAATATATAATAGCCCTTGCTATAGCCTTAGCTGCATCAGTAAATGCAATTGCTCAGGCACCATACATCAATAGCATCAGCCCTACGTCTGCAGGAGTTGGACAAGTTGTGAACATTACAGGAAGCAATCTTACTGGAGCTACGGTATTTTTCGGTGGCGTTGAATCTGGAACAGTAGACTTGAGTAATGCAGGAGCTGGCCTAGTTACTGCTACAGTACCTTTCGGAGCAACTTTTGATCAAATTTCTGTGCGTACTACCAATGGCATCGGATATTCCATGGAAAAATTTACTCCGACTTTTGATGGCAAATCTGTAACAGATGGTTCAACGGTTTTGGGAAACATGGGAGATCAAGAAATTTTTACGACATCAAGAACTCAAACACAAGACTTGTGTACTTGTGATTTGGACGGAGATAATCTTCTTGACATAGCAATTACCAATGCAGGAAGTACAGATGGATTGATTTGGTTCAAGAATTCTTCTACCGTGGGAGATGCTAATTTTGATGCAGCGGTTGTGATAGAAAGTCGCTTTACCATGACCAATGTGGTCTGTGATGATTTAAATGGAGATGGTTTTTCCGATTTACTGGGCAATGAGCTAGGAAATGAAGGAAGCCTCTTTACTTATCTTAATGATGGAGCGGGTAATTTTGACATTGGCGAAGAGTGGACACTCCCAACTAACGGCGGTTTATTCAGAAAGCCTGGGCGTATCGCTATCGCCGATTTGGATTTGGACGGTCTTCCGGAAATCATAGTCGCTACCGAAGATGACAATAAGGTCTATTATTTCGAAAATACTAGTACCGCCGTAGACATCGACTTTAATAGTACACCGGTAGCACTATCCGCAACTGAAAACTCAGGTACCGCTGGACTTGGCGGTCTTGATGTTGCCGATCTCAACAATGATGGTCTACCAGAAATTATCACATCCAATTTTACCGAATTGGGATACTATGTATTTCAAAACAACAGCCAGCCAAATACTATAACATTCAGAGATCCATTGTTTGTTAATACAAATAGCAGTATTAGAACCTTAATAACCGGAGATCTAAACAATGATGGTTTTGCTGATGTAGTTCTAACCAATTCGGATATTAGTAGTAGTAACGTTATTGAAATTTCAGAGAATAGCACATCTTCTGCGGGCAGCGACATCAGCATGAAAGCACCTATATCCATCTTAGGGATTAGACAAAGCTGGGGAGTAGACTTAGGTGACATTGATGGAGATGGTGATTTAGATATTATAGTAGGATCAGAAATTGAAAATGGATTTTACACCGTAATGAACACAAACCCTTCGTCTATTGCTGCATCAAGTTATAGTGTCGGCCTAGTCGCAGAGTCCAATCTAAATAACGCTAGAAACATAAAAGTAGCAGATTTTGATAATGATGGTCGCCCTGATTTCGCATATACTAATAACTCAAAATCTACGGCCAATGGTAATTTAGGTACGCGACTGAACGAAATATGTTTTGAGCCGGTAATCAGACCATCAGGTTCAACTATTCTTTGTACTGGTCAAACTGTAGATCTAATTGCACCAACAAGTGGATATTCTTATGCTTGGGAATTAAATGGTTCTACTACTGGTGGTGCTACCAATTCTCTTGTCGGTATCAATACCGCTGGCAATTACACAGTAACTATTTTAGACAACGCCGGATGTCAAGTAGAGTCTGCTGCAATTACTGTTTCTACCCCAACCGATGGCTATACACAACCAGCTATAATTGTAGATGATTCTACACCCTGTGGAGGAGACGATATAACTTTCACAACCACTCCGGGTGGTGCTACTAGTGCCTATTTATGGAGCGGACCTAACGGATTTACAAGTACAAACCAAAACCCAACTTTGGCAGAAGTCACCTCTGCTGGTTCGGGCGAATATTATGTAACTGCTACATCAAGCACAGCAGGATGCCAATTTAAATCCAATGTTTTAGTTGTAACAGTAACGTCAATCCCCGTTGTTGCTGTCAACAATATAAAACCTGACTTTTTCTGTAGCTCTAGTTCATTGGAATTAACCACGAATGATTTCGGGGTAGATTATACCTATGATTGGAAACTAAATAATGTGAGTACTGGAGAAACTGATCCCAGTGGATACACAGCAAATGCTGCTGGTGATTACAGCGTCACTATTACGGGGTCCGGGTGTTCTTATACGAGTGCAACCAGAACATTAACCACGGTAGCCTCTCCCACTTCAGCTTTCACTCCTTCTGACACTACCATTTGTGAAGAGGTGGAAGTCACATTCAACGCAACCTCAACTGGAGCAAGTGAACTAAGTATTGTTAACCATTGGGATTTCAAGGACGGGAGTAGTACTGAAACAGGCGATGCTCTTACACATGCTTTTGCAACCGCGGGCACTTACGCTGTAACCCTTACAGCCAAGTATGATGGCATAGCCGATGCTGACTGTACGTATGCACCCGTGGACTCCACTTTGACGGTAGTCGCACCTCCTACAGATGTTGATCTGATTATATCTGATAATAGTGATTCAAATAATTTTGAAAAATGTAGTGATACCGCGCTCACGTTGAGACTTGAGGATATATATGAAACCTATGCTTGGCGAATTGGCACGGATACTATCAGTCAAATTTCGATAGCAGAAGTTACTGTTGAAGCGGATGTTTTTGTTACTTTATCTGATAGTATCAAATGTATATATAGTACAGACGCTGTAACAGTATCCAATTATACAACAGGAGGAATTACGATTTCGGCCGATTCCAAAACCGTAGAGGATGATCAAGATTTGGGCAGAATAATTAATATGGATGAGGGCCAGTCTAGCATTACAATTTCTGTAAATAATGCTACAGAACCGGCATGGGAACCAGCTTTGTACATCGACGATACTACTGCCCTCTCAGTTGTCGTTTCAGTTTCAAACAAACAGCTTATATCAGTTTATGGAATTGACAACCTAGGTTGCCAAGAAAAAGATTCGGTCACTTTAGTTTTTCCAGGTGTAAACGCCGCAAAAAGCTTCACACCCAATGGAGATGGTATCGGTGATTGTTGGGAAGTATCAAATATTGGTGGTACCGATTGCCAGGTTGTGATTTTTGATAGCAAAGGAAGACGAATCAGAGAACTTTCGTTTAGTCCTGACGGAGGAGCCGATGATTGTGTTTGGGATGGCACTAAATCTAATGGTTCTGCCCTACCTGATGGTATGTATTATTATTTCATTAGCTGCTCGGATAGTGGAAATGAAAGTAACGGATCGATATTTATGGCCAGATAATGGGCGTTTTTTTTACCTAATCCATAGGGGATATCCGTAAATTCATCGAAAAACCACCTTCTTTAAGTGACATTTTTTATAAAAATAGTACACGATATTTTATTTAATATACCTTTAAAGCAAAATTGGCCATGTTGAACCCGAAAATGAAACCAAAACAGCATAAATGTCTATTGGTTACTTTTACCTCAACAAGGGCATTAAAAAGTAGAACTTTTTTTCAATCGTATGAATAGCTATAGAAAGATTTTTATCCTTATCCTGTGTATTGTACCCAATCTCCTTCTTGCTCAAGAGATTTGCGACGATGGCATCGATAACGATAACAACGGGTTTGTGGATTGTTATGACAGTGCATGTTCAGGTGATGCCGCTTGTTCTGACTTCTACTTTGGTAACTCAGTAGTCTGTGACGACCCCGCCACACAAAACCCCGTCTTCCAAATCAAACTTCAATGGGCGTCTGCAGACAGAACAGCGTTCAACTCAGTAACTCCAGCCATTGGAGATATTGATGGAGATGGAATTCCGGAAGTTGTATCTACCAACAGACAGGACAACACTGTAACTATTCTAGATGGTGCTACTGGCAACACAGAACATGGCCCCTTGAATGTAGGATTCGATATCGCCAAAACCGTAGCTATAGCAAATTTGGATGATGATGATTGTGCCGAAATTTTTGTAAGAGGTTTCAAGAATAACAATCTCAGAATGTACGATTGTGAACTCAATGAAATTTGGTCAGTTAATACAAATACAGGGGCTAAAGTAAGCCTTATCTCTCTTGCCGATTTCAATGGAGATGGTGTAGTAGAACTTTTACACGGTAATGAAATAAGAAATGCACATGACGGCTCTGTCATTATCGCCGGTTTGGGTGACTTTCAAGATGACGAACTTCACGGAACCGTCGCTATTGACATATTGGATGATGGTGATTGTGCGAATTGTGAGGGACTGGAAATTGTAGCTGCTGGAAAAATTTATTCAGTTGACATCGCGACACAAACCAGAACGGTTGAAAGAGATATCAACGATATTCTTCCTGCCGGTTCAGAATTTGCCATCAAAAACGGATGGGGCTGGAATTTCAATACAGCCAGTGTGGCCGACTATAATCAAGACGGAACCATCGATGTACTACTAAGCGGTGGACAATATGTAAGTGGTTCCATTAAGACAGCAGTTTTTTTCTGGGATGTCGAAAACTTTAGTGCTACCAGTTATGTGGTTCCTCAAAACCACTCTGCAGGTACAGGCAGAATCAATATTGCAGATATTGATGGTGATGGTAAGATGAATTGTACTTTTGTTTCGAAACAAAGATTATATGCACTTGATGAGAACCTAACTCCCCTATCCACTTGGTTTGAAGGTAGCGGTACAGGATACAAAGACATTAATGAGGGTTCCTCAGGATTTACCGGATGTACCGTTTTTGACTTTAATGACGACAAAGCTGCTGAGATCATTTATCGAGGGGAAAAATATGTACATATTATTGATGGTACGACCGGTACATCCCTTAAACAAATTAAGTGTACGTCCAGGACTTTTGAAGAATACCCCGTAGTAGCCGATGTTGACGGTGATGGAGCAAGTGAAATATGTGTGTCTTGTTCTACTGACGACAACACCCCATTTACACCTTATAGTAATGGTCGTTATGCCCAAATTAGAGTTTTTGAAGCCGATGGCGGTGAAAACTGGCAGCCATCAAGACCCATTTGGAATCAGCATGGATATTTTAATGTCAACGTAAATGATGACCTTACCATTCCGACCAACATGCAGGATCCTGGGAAAATATTTTCAACCAACGTCTGTACGACCGGACCGAACAGACCATTAAATGCATTTCTTAATCAGGCACCTTATTTGAACGAAACAGGGTGCCCTTCTTATGTTTCACCAGATATAGAATTAGTTCAGGTTAGTGGTGTTGGAGCCGCACAATGTCCTGAAGGAAGCTTCGACATTACTGTAACCATTGAAAATACTGGTGATATAGAACTCACGGGTTCAGTTCCGGTTACCTTTTATAATGGATCTCCAGATGAGGCCACTTCAACCAAACTAAATACAGTTTCAGCCAC
Source organism: Reichenbachiella sp. (assembly GCF_033344935.1). Classification (NCBI taxonomy): domain Bacteria; kingdom Pseudomonadati; phylum Bacteroidota; class Cytophagia; order Cytophagales; family Reichenbachiellaceae; genus Reichenbachiella; species Reichenbachiella sp. The sequence goes on from NZ_JAWPMM010000001.1 coordinate 2,951,393, forward strand.
CTTGCAAGATCTGGCTGTGAATGAAAGTATGGATATCAATACCTTCGTTGAAGGCAGCGGAGGCGACTTTGACCTTTATGTTTCTGTGAATGATGATGGATCTCAAAATCCTCCTGTTACGAATTTCATCCGACCAGTACCAGAATGTGATGACTCAAATAATTTAACATTCACTGGAGTGGTGGCAGATCCATTTGACCTTCAACATGAAATTGTAAGTCATAATGTAAAATGTGATCCTACTAAACCTGACAATGGCGATGCTAGGGTTTTCTATTTTGGTACAATCTCCGAAACAGTAGACGAACTTTGGAAAGAGGATTTTCAAGACTTGGCTGTTGGAACGGACGAAGACAATGGTTCCACTGCTTGGTCATTTACTCAGCCTACTCCCTCTGATGCAGACAATCTTGATGTGTCATTTACAGGCTCAACAAACGAGCTTTTCTTTGCCGATGTAGATGGTGAAGCAGAATGGATATCGGAATATGTTACTTTTTCGACTTATGAGTCAGCCAATGTCTCTGTCGATATACGATCTAGCGCAAAATGTGATAAAAGCAATGATTATCTGAAATTATACTATCAGGTAGACGGAGGCAGTCTGCAGCAAATGAACTCTACCAAATTCAAAGGAAATTTTGGAACCTATACAGCTACTGCTAGTGGAATCACAGGGAATCAAATCAGATTTGTTGCGAGAGTTCAGAACAACTCCAATGACGAATTCTATTACATCGATAATGCTACCATTGAAGGAGTAAAAGATGCACAAAGTGGCGAAATCACTGCAGGATTTGATTTTCATTGGTTCCAAAACAACAACTTTAATGATACCATTTTTACTGGAAACAGATATACAGCCCTTCCAGAAGGTAACTATCAAGTGGTGGGAAGTTCTCAAAGCAATTCATGTACTTCCAATGTAGAAGACATTACAATCAATAGAGTGGAAGAATTGCCCGTTGTTGGCATTACAAAAACACAAGATCTTACAGATTGTGCCACACCTAATGGAATTTTGGATGCTTATGCTATTGAAAATGGGCTTCAAGTCACCTCTGGATACGATTTTGCGTGGTATATTGGTAACGACTTTACTACAGTGGTTGCTGTTGGTCCTACTGCCATCAACCTGGAAGCCAGAACTTATTCAGTTGTAGTTACAAATGAGGCCTCTGGTTGCGAATCAACCCTTTCTGAAACCGTCGACACCAATCAGACTACACCTGGTATTTTCCAGGACAATGTATCCCATGTCACTGACTGTATTGATTTCGAAAGTGGTTCTATCACGGTGAGTTCGGATGGTCCGGCTTCAGACTATACATTTAACTGGTACAACGGATCTGAGGTAAAAGCCACACCAGATTATACTGATTCTGGAACTTCTGGAGCCACCTACGACAACCTGGAAGCGGGATTTTATACGGTTGAAGTTCAAGAAAACTCATCTAAATGTTTCTCTGGTTCAATTACAATTCAGGTAGAAGATAACTCGGCGTCTCCAGATATTGTTATGACACTTGGAGCAAACTCATCATGTACAGATAATGGAAATGGATTAGCTACTGCTGAGATCAATGGAGGTATATTAACCGATTACACCTTTACCTATTATGAAGGCTCAAATTCTATACCAGCTAATCAAGTTTCAACAACCAGTGGTACACAAGGAGAAGTTGCTCAGTTGTTGTCAGCTGGAAATTATTTAGTAACTGCCGAAGAAATATCAACAGGTTGTGTTGGACGTGCATATTTTACCATTGTAGATAATATCACGAATCCTTCCACTCCTCCTTTTAATGAAATAGCTGTTTTGGATGTCACGTCTTGTAACGGTCTTGGACAAGGAGATGGTTCAGTTGATGCTTCAGGAGTCAATATGGCTGCAGTAGATACTGATGAGTTTGAAGCGGTTGTTAACGGTAGTTTTGAGGTACCAAACATTTCTGTAGCTCCCTACAACAAACCAGGAAGCTGGACTTTGTTAGATCAATCAGCTGCCTTGGGATGGTCTACGACCAACCCTTCTGGAAATCTTGAATACTGGGATGATGGGTTTCAGGGTGTTCCAGCATATGAAGGAGAACAATTTGCGGAAATTAACTCTGATGGCTTCGGAGCCTTTTATTTCGACGTTGTAACCAAACCAGGTGTGAGAATGGTTTGGTCTTTTGCCCATAGAGGTAGAAACGGTACTGACGTTGTAGCGCTTAAAATAGATGATCCTGCAGCTGGTACTCCTACAACAATTGAAACAGCATCTACAGATAATACGGCTTGGCAAGTATATTCTGGAGAATATACCATCCCTGATGGTCAAACCATTACTAGATTCTCTTTCGAAGCCATTAGTGCTGCGGGTGGAGCCACTGTTGGTAACTTCTTAGATGGAATTGTTTTTGAAGTCGCACCTTATTATTTTCAGCTATATGCAGGTAGCAACTCATCGGGAAGTCCTCTAGCAGAAAACACCACTGGTCTTTTTGAAAACCTTGACGAAGGAACATATACCTTATCTATTGTAAACAATATCACAGGTTGTCCTACAGATGATATTCCAATCATCATCAACTTTAATGAGCAAGAGCCATTATTAGTTAGACAGCTAAAAACTGGGGATGAGTATTGTGTTGATGGAAATGGAACTCAGAGAATCACGGCCTCTACAGAAAGTGGTGATCCAACTAATGGATACCGATATGAGATTTACGCAGGGACAGATACCACAGTGGCACCTTATTCAGGACCATTTGTTGATCCTGATGGAGATTACACTTTTACAAATCTGGAGGACGACACTTACCGTGTGGTTGTTGTAAGTAGAGACAATGAATGTCGTGGTTTTACGGATATAACCATATTGGATGACTCAGAAGTACCTTCTTTCTCTAACTTCATTGTAAATAACAATACATCTTGTTCTGGTGGCGCCAATGGACAGATTATTGCCAATGTATTTGGAGAGTCTAAAGAAGATTTTTACTGGTCATGGACTGATAACGCAGACAATCCAATAAAAACCAATATTGATGGAGCAGTTGATGGAACCGCCAATCTCCTGGATAACTTATCGGCTGGAACTTTCAAAGTATCAGCCACTCACAAGGTGACCGGATGTACGACTGGGTTTCAGAGTAGTGATGTCATCGACGATCCGTCAGGCAACTTCCCTACCATCATTTTATCTGAAGAAACAGAAAATACTGTTTGTAGTGGTGTAGGTAATGGATCCATAAAAGCTTTGGTCAATGAAGGAGCAGGTGCAATAGACCCTATTGGATACACTGTGGAGTGGTTTTTAGGGCCCGATGACTTGGGTACACAATTAGTCGATGGTGTTGATCCTGGCAACAACTCTTTACCTGTGTTCTCCGGAGGTGCTGATCATATTGTAGATGGGTTAAATGCTCCTGTAAGCGACAACGAGTACACAGTTAGAATAACAAATGCTGATGGTTGTGCAAATACTGCTACTATTACTTTGGGTAATAATCCAACAACTCCAGTTATTGATAGTACAGATCCAGGAGATGTTGTTATAACAGAAGTTGAATCATGTCCGGGGGGAGTCAACTACCCTGAAGGGCAAATTGAGTTAACTGATGTAACAGATACAGGATTTACCAATGCATCTGACGACTTCTCGTATGTTTGGTACTTTGGTTCTTCAAACGATCCATCTAATGTGATTAACGATGGCGATAATATTGGCACACTGAAAGGAGAAGCTGCAACTGCGGTTAATGTTTCATTCACAGGTGCTCCAGCTACCAACCATATTGTTGGCCTGAACACAGGCTTCTACACCGTAGAGGCGACCAACACTACCACGGGTTGTGTGTCTGATCCGGTAACCATCGAATTGACTGAAAGCTTAGCCACCATCACTATGGGTGAGGCTAACAATACCAACCAAACCAATTGTGATGACAACTTCAATGGTAGTATCGAAATCTCTGCCACTGGTGCAGGAGAAACGTTCGTCTACACCTTCTTTGTTGGAGCTAATACCGATGCGGCCAACCAAATCGATATCGCTCCTCGCAATGCTGAAGCGGATTACGATCAAGTGACCATCTCTGGTGATGTAAACACCAATCTGGCGACTATCGAAGACCTACCGAAAGGTACTTATACCGCCGAAGCGGTGAGCAACACCACTGGTTGTAGCGAAACTTATGAATTCATCATCGGTGAAGTAATCACTACTCCGGTAATCACTGATGCTGATACCGGACCTGCTGGTACCGATGTACTCCTTACTGAAGTCACTTCTTGTAGCGGTGGACCAACAGACCCTAATGGAGTCATCCAATTACTTGATGTGGTAGCCGGTGCGGATAATGATCCGGTCGCTGACTTTAACTACACCTGGTACTTCGGAGCTTCTAATGATCCGGCCAATGTGATCGATGATGCAGATGATATTTATACTCAGAAAGGGGAAACACCAGTATCTACCATTGATGTAACTGGATCTACTACCAGTACCATCTCTAACTTAAGTGCTGGATTCTATACCGTAGAAGCTATCAACAATACGACCGGATGTACCTCTGCTCCTGTTACTATCGAATTGACTGAGAATCTGGCTACCATCACCATGGGTGAAGCCAACAATACCGATCAATCGAACTGTAATACAAACTACAACGGTAGCATTGATATTGATGCCAACAGTGCTGGTGAAACCTTCGACTTTACTTTCTATGTGGGTGCCAATACGGATGTGTCTAATCAAATCGATGTGGCACCTCGTAACGCAGAAGCGAATTACGATCAGGTAAGCGTAACTAACGATGTGGGTACCAATACTGCCAATATCGATAACCTACCTAAAGGTACTTATACGGCCATGGCAGTAAGTAACACGACTGGATGTAGTGATACTTATCAGTTCGTTATTGGGGAAACATTTACTACTACAGTAATTACTGATGCCGATACCGGACCTGCTGGTACTGATGTATTACTTACTGAAGTGTCTTCTTGTAGCGGTGGACCAGCTGATCCTAATGGTGCTATCCAACTACTTGATGTGGTAGCCGGTGCAGAAAACAATCCTGCTACTCAATTTACCTACACTTGGTACTTTGGCTCTTCTAATGACCCGGCCAATGTCCTCGATGACAATGATGATATCTATACGCAAAAAGGAGAAACACCTGTATCTACTATTGATATAGTCGGTTCTACTTCTAGTACAATCCAAAATCTAAGTGCTGGCTTCTACACCGTAGAGGCGACCAACACTACCACGGGTTGTGTGTCTGATCCGGTAACCATCGAATTGACTGAAAGCTTAGCCACCATCACTATGGGTGAGGCTAACAATACCAACCAAACCAATTGTGATGACAACTTCAATGGTAGTATCGAAATCTCTGCCACTGGTGCAGGAGAAACGTTCGTCTACACCTTCTTTGTTGGAGCTAATACCGATGCGGCCAACCAAATCGATATCGCTCCTCGCAATGCTGAAGCGGATTACGATCAAGTGACCATCTCTGGTGATGTAAACACCAATCTGGCGACTATCGAAGACCTACCGAAAGGTACTTATACCGCCGAAGCGGTGAGCAACACCACTGGTTGTAGCGAAACTTATGAATTCATCATCGGTGAAGTAATCACTACTCCGGTAATCACTGATGCTGATACCGGACCTGCTGGTACCGATGTACTCCTTACTGAAGTCACTTCTTGTAGCGGTGGACCAACAGACCCTAATGGAGTCATCCAATTACTTGATGTGGTAGCCGGTGCGGATAATGATCCGGTCGCTGACTTTAACTACACCTGGTACTTCGGAGCTTCTAATGATCCGGCCAATGTGATCGATGATGCAGATGATATTTATACTCAGAAAGGGGAAACACCAGTATCTACCATTGATGTAACTGGATCTACTACCAGTACCATCTCTAACTTAAGTGCTGGATTCTATACCGTAGAAGCTATCAACAATACGACCGGATGTACCTCTGCTCCTGTTACTATCGAATTGACTGAGAATCTGGCTACCATCACCATGGGTGAAGCCAACAATACCGATCAATCGAACTGTAATACCAACTACAATGGTAGTATCGATATTACAGCAGCTAGCGGTGGAGATACTTTCGACTTCTTCTTCTATGTAGGAGCTAATACAGATGTATCTAATCAAATTGATATCAATCCTCGTAACCTGGAAGCTAATTACGATCAGGTAGTGGTTACCAATGATGCAGGTACGACTACTGCTAATATTGATAACCTGCCAAAAGGTACTTATACAGCTATGGCGGTAAGTAATGTCACTGGATGTAGTGAAACTTATCAGTTCGTTATTGGTGAATTACTCACCACTACTGTAATCACGGATGCTGACACTGGACCGGCAGGCACTGATGTGTTGCTTACAGAGGTTTCTTCTTGTAGCGGTGGACCAGCTGATCCTAATGGAGCAATTCAATTGCTAGACGTAGTAGCCGGAGCAGAAAGTAATCCTGCCACTCAATTTACCTACACCTGGTACTTTGGCTCTTCTAACGATCCGGCCAATGTCCTCGATGACAATGATGATATCTATACGCAAAAAGGGGAAACTCCGGTTTCTACCATCGATATCGTAGGGTCTGCTTCTAATCACATTCAAAACCTAAGTGCAGGCTTCTACACCGTAGAAGCGACCAACACTACCACGGGTTGTGTGTCTGATCCGGTAACTATCGAATTGACTGAAAGTCTGGCTACCATCCTCATGGGTGAGGCCAACAATACCAATCAGACCAATTGTGATGACAACTTCAATGGTAACATTGATATCACAGCAGCTAGCGGTGGAGATACTTTCAACTTTACTTTCTATGTAGGAGCTAATACTGATGTGGCCAACCAAATTGATATCAATCCTCGTAACCTCGAAGCGGATTACGACCAAGTACTTGTGACTAACGATGCTGGTACAACTACAGCCAATATTGATAACCTACCCAAAGGTACTTATACAGCCGAAGCTACCAGTCTGGTAACCGGTTGTAGCCAAACTTATGAATTCATCATCGGTGAAGTAATCACTACTCCGGTAATCACTGATGCTGATACCGGACCTGCTGGTACCGATGTACTCCTTACTGAAGTATCTTCTTGTAGTGGCGGACCTACTGACCCTAATGGAGTCATCCAATTACTTGATGTGGTAGCCGGTGCTGATAATGACCCAGTCGCTGACTTTAACTACACCTGGTACTTCGGAGCTTCTAATGATCCGGCCAATGTGATCGATGATGCAGATGATATTTATACTCAGAAAGGGGAAACACCAGTATCTACCATTGATGTAACTGGATCTACTACCAGTACCATCTCTAACTTAAGTGCTGGATTCTATACCGTAGAAGCTATCAACAATACGACCGGATGTACCTCTGCTCCTGTTACTATCGAATTGACTGAGAATCTGGCTACCATCACCATGGGTGAAGCCAACAATACCGATCAATCGAACTGTAATACCAACTACAATGGTAGTATCGATATTACAGCAGCTAGCGGTGGAGATACTTTCGACTTCTTCTTCTATGTAGGAGCTAATACAGATGTATCTAATCAAATTGATATCAATCCTCGTAACCTGGAAGCTAATTACGATCAGGTAGTGGTTACCAATGATGCAGGTACGACTACTGCTAATATTGATAACCTGCCAAAAGGTACTTATACAGCTATGGCGGTAAGTAATGTCACTGGATGTAGTGAAACTTATCAGTTCGTTATTGGTGAATTACTCACCACTACTGTAATCACGGATGCTGACACTGGACCGGCAGGCACTGATGTGTTGCTTACAGAGGTTTCTTCTTGTAGCGGTGGACCAGCTGATCCTAATGGAGCAATTCAATTGCTAGACGTAGTAGCCGGAGCAGAAAGTAATCCTGCCACTCAATTTACCTACACCTGGTACTTTGGCTCTTCTAACGATCCGGCCAATGTCCTCGATGACAATGATGATATCTATACGCAAAAAGGGGAAACTCCGGTTTCTACCATCGATATCGTAGGGTCTGCTTCTAATCACATTCAAAACCTAAGTGCAGGCTTCTACACCGTAGAAGCGACCAACACTACCACGGGTTGTGTGTCTGATCCGGTAACTATCGAATTGACTGAAAGTCTGGCTACCATCCTCATGGGTGAGGCCAACAATACCAATCAGACCAATTGTGATGACAACTTCAATGGTAACATTGATATCACAGCAGCTAGCGGTGGAGATACTTTCAACTTTACTTTCTATGTAGGAGCTAATACTGATGTGGCCAACCAAATTGATATCAATCCTCGTAACCTCGAAGCGGATTACGACCAAGTACTTGTGACTAACGATGCTGGTACAACTACAGCCAATATTGATAACCTACCCAAAGGTACTTATACAGCCGAAGCTACCAGTCTGGTAACCGGTTGTAGCCAAACTTATGAATTCATCATCGGTGAAGTAATCACTACTCCGGTAATCACTGATGCTGATACCGGACCTGCTGGTACCGATGTACTCCTTACTGAAGTATCTTCTTGTAGTGGCGGACCTACTGACCCTAATGGAGTCATCCAATTACTTGATGTGGTAGCCGGTGCTGATAATGACCCAGTCGCTGACTTTACCTACACTTGGTACTTCGGAGCTTCTAACGATCCAGCCAACGTGATCGACGATGCAGACGATATCTATACACAGAAAGGAGAAACTCCAGTCTCTACCATTGATGTAACTGGATCTACTACGAGCATCATCTCCAACCTAAGTGCCGGATTCTATACCGTAGAAGCCATCAACAATACTACTGGATGTACCTCTGCTCCTGTCACTATCGAGTTGACTGAGAATCTAGCGACCATCCTCATGGGTGAAGCCAACAACACTGATCAGTCGAACTGTAATACCAACTACAATGGTAGTATCGATATTACAGCAGCTAGCGGTGGAGATACTTTCGACTTCTTCTTCTATGTAGGAGCTAATACAGATGTATCTAATCAAATTGATATCAATCCTCGTAACCTGGAAGCTAATTACGATCAGGTAGTGGTTACCAATGATGCAGGTACGACTACTGCTAATATTGATAACCTGCCAAAAGGTACTTATACAGCTATGGCGGTAAGTAATGTCACTGGATGTAGTGAAACTTATCAGTTCGTTATTGGTGAATTACTCACCACTACTGTAATCACGGATGCTGACACTGGACCGGCAGGCACTGATGTGTTGCTTACAGAGGTTTCTTCTTGTAGCGGTGGACCAGCTGATCCTAATGGAGCAATTCAATTGCTAGACGTAGTAGCCGGAGCAGAAAGTAATCCTGCCACTCAATTTACCTACACCTGGTACTTTGGCTCTTCTAACGATCCGGCCAATGTCCTCGATGACAATGATGATATCTATACGCAAAAAGGGGAAACTCCGGTTTCTACCATCGATATCGTAGGGTCTGCTTCTAATCACATTCAAAACCTAAGTGCAGGCTTCTACACCGTAGAAGCGACCAACACTACCACGGGTTGTGTGTCTGATCCGGTAACTATCGAATTGACTGAAAGTCTGGCTACCATCCTCATGGGTGAGGCCAACAATACCAATCAGACCAATTGTGATGACAACTTCAATGGTAACATTGATATCACAGCAGCTAGCGGTGGAGATACTTTCAACTTTACTTTCTATGTAGGAGCTAATACTGATGTGGCCAACCAAATTGATATCAATCCTCGTAACCTCGAAGCGGATTACGACCAAGTACTTGTGACTAACGATGCTGGTACAACTACAGCCAATATTGATAACCTACCCAAAGGTACTTATACAGCCGAAGCTACCAGTCTGGTAACCGGTTGTAGCCAAACTTATGAATTCATCATCGGTGAAGTAATTACTACTCCGGTAATTACCGATGCAGACACTGGCCCTGCTGGTACAGATGTATTGCTTACTGAAGTATCTTCTTGTAGTGGCGGACCTACTGACCCTAATGGAGTCATCCAATTACTTGATGTGGTAGCCGGTGCTGATAATGACCCAGTCGCTGACTTTACCTACACTTGGTACTTCGGAGCTTCTAACGATCCAGCCAACGTGATCGACGATGCAGACGATATCTATACACAGAAAGGAGAAACTCCAGTCTCTACCATTGATGTAACTGGATCTACTACGAGCATCATCTCCAACCTAAGTGCCGGATTCTATACCGTAGAAGCCATCAACAATACTACTGGATGTACCTCTGCTCCTGTCACTATCGAGTTGACTGAGAATTTGATTGCCATAGTTCCGACCGTATCTGTAACTCAAGATGACTTTAGTTGTGATTTAGCAACTCCGACCGGACAGGTTACAGCGAATATCACCACCTATGATGGTTCCCCAGTAACAGATAATACTGGCTTTACCATTGAATGGTTTACTGGAACTAATACATTGCCTGCCAATTTACTTCCAGGGGCCATTGCAGGGTCGGTGGCAACTCAAGACGCAGGCCCAAATACTAATGATCATATCATAAGTAACTTACCTGATGGTACATATACGGTTAAAGTAACACACGACAACTTGGGATGTTTTACTACGGAGCAAGTCGTAATTAGAAGAGCAACACCAATAATGAGTTTGACTTATGATGTCAATCAGGATCAAACCGACTGTACACCTGACGGTGAAGTTGAAGTAACAGCCATAGGACTTACTTATTCCGATGGAGGTGGAGCGCCAATTAACTTTACACCTTCCTACACTTATGAATTCTATGAAGGACAAGATGAGTTTGGTACAGTACTACAAGCCAATAGTGTAAACCCAGTTTTAACAGGGCAAGTATCTGGATATTACACAGTTATTGCCACTGAAACTAATTCCGGTTGTAAAAGTGACCCATTTACTCAATTTATAGATGATTTGACTCCAGCTGCCCCAGCTGTAAATATTGCCTATGGCATATTACCTACAGACTGTGCATCTGCTACAGGAACCATTGATGCCACATTAGGAGCTGATGCGAATATTACTTTTGAATGGTGGGAAGGTTCCGATGACTATACTGACGAAGTCCAAAATGGCATCGATGGCATATCCCCAATCAATCCTGCGGGATATAACACAGACGGTAATACAGGTACTACTACTTTAACTGGCCTTGAATCCGGATTGTACTCATTAATTGTTGATTATACAGGGTCTACACAGTGTAGATATCAGATTGTTTATGACCTACCATTTGTTGGGCAGCAAGCTACAACTACAATTGCGGTTGAACATGTGGAAGAGTGTCCAGACGATGGAAGTGCTGAAGTCGGTATTTCTGAAAGTATTTTCATAACCTATACGGCGACAAATGGTTTCAGCTTTGATGATGGTGAAACTGTGGCTGCATTACCAAGTGGAGCAACGGGTACTGTGAGTAATAATACAGATGGAGTCTCAATGAGAATTTCTACCACTTCTTCTCCTGCTTCATTTACAGATGCAGATGGTATTACCGGTCAACTTAGTGGGGCTACTGCAGATATAGATATACTTACTCCAGGATATTCAGATGGCAACTTCGATGATATATCTGAATATGACATCTATCTCTATGCTGGGGATGGTGTACCAGCAGATCCATTAGCAAACTATACTGTTAATGGCATTACCTATCCGTTAATCAATTTATCATCAGGTAGAGCCGCGGCAGATAATGATCCAGGAGATGTGGTTCAGTTCACAGGGTTGCCAGCAGGGGATTATACCGCAGTTGCCAGACAGATTAATAATCCTGCTTTTGCTCCTGCCAATACTGACAGATGTTTTTCTGCAAGCGCAGTGGAAACTATTGAGCAACGTGCCTATACACCATTCATTGATGGTTTTACAATTACAGACAACACAGTATGTGATGGAGACCCTGGAGATGGTGAAATCACTGTAGTCGCGAAAAAAGATGCTGAAGACACATATGGTCCATTCGACCGTCCCGAGGACTTTGAATTTAGATGGTTTGTAGTAGGTGCAGAAACCTATCCTGGAGATGAATTATTGGTTGAGCAGCATGAGACCACTTCTACTCTATCCAATCTGGGCCCAGAAGACTACATCGTAAAAATTTATAGAATCGTTGGAGGAGCAGGTCCGGCATCTTATGTATATTCAGGCTGCTCCGTTGAAGGAACTTACACCATCAACACAGACCCTCAAGAACATACCATTGATGCGCTGACCTCCATTGCTCATATTGAAGACTGTGGTGCAACTGGCTCAGCTACTGTGGAAGATGCTGATGTTACTTCTGGAGATAGAGATGATTATGACTTTACTTGGTATGAAGATGATGCGGTTACTCCTATAGCAACAGCTGCCAATGACTATGAACTCCTTGGTCTGGCTGCTGGTACTTACTTTGTAGAAGCTGAGCACGTATTGTTTGGCTGTAACACCCCAATGATTGAATTCGAGATCGAAGATCAAACGGTGGTACCAACGCTTAGCCTCACCCTTAATGCCATTGATACAAGCTGTGATACAGATCCAAACGAAGGAAATGGAGCAATTAACTGGTCTATCACTAACGATGATGGTGGTAACTACTCTTACCAATGGTATGCAGGTACTTCTGTAGCCGGTGGTACGGCTCTAGTCAACGGAGCTTCTATAAACGGAGCCGTGGGGGCTGCTGCCGCTGTATCTTCGGGTACTTTGAGTGGTGTTGACGGTGGATTCTACACCTTGAGAGTCATTGACGAACAAAATACTAGCGACAATTGTTTTGTCGATGCTACTTTCGAATTAGATGAAGATATTCCAACTATCACAATTGCCGCAGCCGGATCGAGTAACACCCCTAACGACAACTGTTCTGGTGGTGGATATAATGGTCAATTCCAAATCACTAATGTGGCTGTTAATGGCGTGGCTCAAGGCAATACTACTGGGTTTGATTTCGCTTTCACTAAAGCAGGTGGCGCTCATGGAGGTACGCAGGTAGGTACTAATCCACTCATCACTGACTTAGAACCTGGTGATTATGAAGTCATTATTACTGATGCTACGGGATGTTCTAGTACTACTACCGACTTCACCATCGATGACATCTCTGTCGATCCTATCGCTGAGTTGTTTGACAAAAACCCTGATACTAATTGTGTATCTCCAGGTACCAACATCGGTAATGGTGATCTGACTGTACAGATCGTCGGTGGGGCTAGCGTAGCTAACTACTCCTTCAGATGGTTCAGAGGTACTGATGTAACTGACACCGATACCGAAATCACTGCCGTTGCATTTACTAATACTGACCAAGGATCTGCGGTGATCACTGGTGGTAACGATCAAACAATCTCTGACCTCTCTCCTGGACAGTACACCGTACTAGTTACTGACAATGATGCTGACGATGATAATGACGGATGTTTCTCTACCACTACTTTCACTATCACTAATGTGCCAGATGTGCATGAAATTACTGACATCACTTTAGCTCATGTAGAAGACTGTGGAGGAACTGGTTCTGCAACTATTCAAGATGCCCATGTTACTTCTGGAGATAGAGATGATTATGATTTCACTTGGTATGAAGATGACGCAGTTACTCCTATCGCTACTGCTGCCAATGACTATGAACTCCTTGGCCTGGCTGCTGGTACTTACTTCGTAGAAGCCGAGTATACAGCTAGTACACCGAACGATGGTTGTATGACTTCTCTGTTCGAATTCGAGATCGAAGATCAAACGGTGGTACCAACGCTTAGTTTAACTCTTAACACCATTGATACCAGCTGTGATACAGATCCAAACGAAGGAAATGGAGAGATTAACTGGTCTATAACTAACGATGATGGTGGTAACTACTCTTACCAATGGTATGCAGGTACTTCTGTAGCCGGTGGTACGGCTCTAGTCAACGGAGCTTCTATAAACGGAGCCGTGGGGGCTGCTGCCGCTGTATCTTCGGGTACTTTGAGTGGCGTTGATGGTGGATTCTACACCTTGAGAGTCATTGATGAACAAAATACTAGCGACAATTGTTTTGTCGATGCGACCTTCGAACTCATCGAAGAGCAACCGACCATCTCTATCGCTACCGATGGAGCTGATTTTACCAACACACCTAACGACAACTGTTCTGGTGGTGGATATAATGGTCAATTCCAAATCTTTGATGTGGCTATCAATGGTGTGCCTCAAGGCAATACTACTGGGTTCGATTTCACTTTCACTAAAGCAGGTGGCGCTGCCCATGGCGGTACACAGGTAGGTTCTAATCCTTTAGTTACTGATCTGGAACCTGGTGACTACCAAGTCCAAATTATCGATGCTACGGGATGTTCTAGCGGATTAACTGACTTCACCATCGATGACATCTCTGTCGATCCTATCGCTGAGTTGTTTGACAAAAACCCTGATACTAATTGTGTATCTCCAGGTACCAACATCGGTAATGGTGATCTGACTGTACAGATCGTCGGTGGGGCTAGCGTAGCTAACTACTCCTTCAGATGGTTCAGAGGTACTGATGTAACTGACACCGATACCGAAATCACTGCCGTTGCATTTACTAATACTGACCAAGGATCTGCGGTGATCACTGGTGGTAACGATCAAACAATCTCTGACCTCTCTCCTGGACAGTACACCGTACTAGTTACTGACAATGATGCTGACGATGATAATGACGGATGTTTCTCTACCACTACTTTCACTATCACTAATGTGCCAGATGTGCATGAAATTACTGACATCACTTTAGCTCATGTAGAAGACTGTGGAGGAACTGGTTCTGCAACTATTCAAGATGCCCATGTTACTTCTGGAGATAGAGATGATTATGATTTCACTTGGTATGAAGATGACGCAGTTACTCCTATCGCTACTGCTGCCAATGACTATGAACTCCTTGGCCTGGCTGCTGGTACTTACTTCGTAGAAGCCGAGTATACAGCTAGTACACCGAACGATGGTTGTATGACTTCTCTGTTCGAATTCGAGATCGAAGATCAAACGGTGGTACCAACGCTTAGTTTAACTCTTAACACCATTGATACCAGCTGTGATACAGATCCAAACGAAGGAAATGGAGAGATTAACTGGTCTATAACTAACGATGATGGTGGTAACTACTCTTACCAATGGTATGCAGGTACTTCTGTAGCCGGTGGTACGGCTCTAGTCAACGGAGCTTCTATAAACGGAGCCGTGGGGGCTGCTGCCGCTGTATCTTCGGGTACTTTGAGTGGCGTTGATGGTGGATTCTACACCTTGAGAGTCATTGATGAACAAAATACTAGCGACAATTGTTTTGTCGATGCGACCTTCGAACTCATCGAAGAGCAACCGACCATCTCTATCGCTACCGATGGAGCTGATTTTACCAACACACCTAACGACAACTGTTCTGGTGGTGGATATAATGGTCAATTCCAAATCTTTGATGTGGCTATCAATGGTGTGCCTCAAGGCAATACTACTGGGTTCGATTTCACTTTCACTAAAGCAGGTGGCGCTGCCCATGGCGGTACACAGGTAGGTTCTAATCCTTTAGTTACTGATCTGGAACCTGGTGACTACCAAGTCCAAATTATCGATGCTACGGGATGTTCTAGCGGATTAACTGACTTCACCATCGATGACATCTCTGTCGATCCTATCGCTGAGTTGTTTGACAAAAACCCTGATACTAATTGTGTATCTCCAGGTACCAACATCGGTAATGGTGATCTGACTGTACAGATCGTCGGTGGGGCTAGCGTAGCTAACTACTCCTTCAGATGGTTCAGAGGTACTGATGTAACTGACACCGATACCGAAATCACTGCCGTTGCATTTACTAATACTGACCAAGGATCTGCGGTGATCACTGGTGGTAACGATCAAACAATCTCTGACCTCTCTCCTGGACAGTACACCGTACTAGTTACTGACAATGATGCTGACGATGATAATGACGGATGTTTCTCTACCACTACTTTCACTATCACTAATGTGCCAGATGTGCATGAAATTACTGACATCACTTTAGCTCATGTAGAAGACTGTGGAGGAACTGGTTCTGCAACTATTCAAGATGCCCATGTTACTTCTGGAGATAGAGATGATTATGATTTCACTTGGTATGAAGATGACGCAGTTACTCCTATCGCTACTGCTGCCAATGACTATGAACTCCTTGGCCTGGCTGCTGGTACTTACTTCGTAGAAGCCGAGTATACAGCTAGTACACCGAACGATGGTTGTATGACTTCTCTGTTCGAATTCGAGATCGAAGATCAAACGGTGGTACCAACGCTTAGTTTAACTCTTAACACCATTGATACCAGCTGTGATACAGATCCAAACGAAGGAAATGGAGAGATTAACTGGTCTATAACTAACGATGATGGTGGTAACTACTCTTACCAATGGTATGCAGGTACTTCTGTAGCCGGTGGTACGGCTCTAGTCAACGGAGCTTCTATAAACGGAGCCGTGGGGGCTGCTGCCGCTGTATCTTCGGGTACTTTGAGTGGCGTTGATGGTGGATTCTACACCTTGAGAGTCATTGATGAACAAAATACTAGCGACAATTGTTTTGTCGATGCGACCTTCGAACTCATCGAAGAGCAACCGACCATCTCTATCGCTACCGATGGAGCTGATTTTACCAACACACCTAACGACAACTGTTCTGGTGGTGGATATAATGGTCAATTCCAAATCTTTGATGTGGCTATCAATGGTGTGCCTCAAGGCAATACTACTGGGTTCGATTTCACTTTCACTAAAGCAGGTGGCGCTGCCCATGGCGGTACACAGGTAGGTTCTAATCCTTTAGTTACTGATCTGGAACCTGGTGACTACCAAGTCCAAATTATCGATGCTACGGGATGTTCTAGCGGATTAACTGACTTCACCATCGATGACATCTCTGTCGATCCTATCGCTGAGTTGTTTGACAAAAACCCTGATACTAATTGTGTATCTCCAGGTACCAACATCGGTAATGGTGATCTGACTGTACAGATCGTCGGTGGGGCTAGCGTAGCTAACTACTCCTTCAGATGGTTCAGAGGTACTGATGTAACTGACACCGATACCGAAATCACTGCCGTTGCATTTACTAATACTGACCAAGGATCTGCGGTGATCACTGGTGGTAACGATCAAACAATCTCTGACCTCTCTCCTGGACAGTACACCGTACTAGTTACTGACAATGATGCTGACGATGATAATGACGGATGTTTCTCTACCACTACTTTCACTATCACTAATGTGCCAGATGTGCATGAAATTACTGACATCACTTTAGCTCATGTAGAAGACTGTGGAGGAACTGGTTCTGCAACTATTCAAGATGCCCATGTTACTTCTGGAGATAGAGATGATTATGATTTCACTTGGTATGAAGATGACGCAGTTACTCCTATCGCTACTGCTGCCAATGACTATGAACTCCTTGGCCTGGCTGCTGGTACTTACTTCGTAGAAGCCGAGTATACAGCTAGTACACCGAACGATGGTTGTATGACTTCTCTGTTCGAATTCGAGATCGAAGATCAAACGGTGGTACCAACGCTTAGTTTAACTCTTAACACCATTGATACCAGCTGTGATACAGATCCAAACGAAGGAAATGGAGAGATTAACTGGTCTATAACTAACGATGATGGTGGTAACTACTCTTACCAATGGTATGCAGGTACTTCTGTAGCCGGTGGTACGGCTCTAGTCAACGGAGCTTCTATAAACGGAGCCGTGGGGGCTGCTGCCGCTGTATCTTCGGGTACTTTGAGTGGCGTTGATGGTGGATTCTACACCTTGAGAGTCATTGATGAACAAAATACTAGCGACAATTGTTTTGTCGATGCGACCTTCGAACTCATCGAAGAGCAACCGACCATCTCTATCGCTACCGATGGAGCTGATTTTACCAACACACCTAACGACAACTGTTCTGGTGGTGGATATAATGGTCAATTCCAAATCTTTGATGTGGCTATCAATGGTGTGCCTCAAGGCAATACTACTGGGTTCGATTTCACTTTCACTAAAGCAGGTGGCGCTGCCCATGGCGGTACACAGGTAGGTTCTAATCCTTTAGTTACTGATCTGGAACCTGGTGACTACCAAGTCCAAATTATCGATGCTACGGGATGTTCTAGCGGATTAACTGACTTCACCATCGATGACATCTCTGTCGATCCTATCGCTGAGTTGTTTGACAAAAACCCTGATACTAATTGTGTATCTCCAGGTACCAACATCGGTAATGGTGATCTGACTGTACAGATCGTCGGTGGGGCTAGCGTAGCTAACTACTCCTTCAGATGGTTCAGAGGTACTGATGTAACTGACACCGATACCGAAATCACTGCCGTTGCATTTACTAATACTGACCAAGGATCTGCGGTGATCACTGGTGGTAACGATCAAACAATCTCTGACCTCTCTCCTGGACAGTACACCGTACTAGTTACTGACAATGATGCTGACGATGATAATGACGGATGTTTCTCTACCACTACTTTCACTATCACTAATGTGCCGGCCACGCACACACTAAATGAAGCTAACATAGATGCATCCATAGTACATGTTACTGATTGTGGAGGAGCCGACGGCACCATTACTATCGCCGATGCTGATGTCACTTCAGGTGATGTTGATGATTACAATTTCACGTGGTACTCGGATGGTCCTTTAACTGATATGGGAGTACCATCCAATACGACAATGATCAACACATTAGCTCCTGGAACTTATTACATCAAGGCAACTCATATCGCTTCCGGATGTAATACAGGTCAAATTGCCTTTGAAATTGAAGATCAGTCAGAAGCACCTGGCCTTAGCTTGTCTGAGAACATAACAGATTCAAGTTGTGACCCTGATGTCAATGAAGGTAATGGAGCTATTGACTGGGTCATTCAAAATACAGTCGGTGGTGTCGCCCCGGCTGGTAGCTACGATTACCAATGGTATGTGGGTGCTACAGCCATTCCAGGTACTAATGAGGTGACCGGAGCTGGTATTGTCGGAATATCTGGAACTATAGGTGCGGGCTACAGTGGTACAATTTCTGGATTAGATGGTGGAACTTATACTTTAAGAGTAACCGATGGTACAAATCCTAACAATACTTGTTTCGTGGATCAAACTATTACTCTTTCTGAGACAATCCCTACCTATGAAGTTACAGCATTCAACATTGATCCGAACACAAACTGTGTTGGAGGTGGCTATAATGGGGAATTCGAAATAACAACAATAAGCGGTGGAGCACTTGCTGACTTCACTTATACATTTGCCAAGAATAATGATCCTGGTTATGTTTTCAACAATGTTGCTAATTGGCATGTGGATCAATTGGATCCTGGCAGTTATGAAGTATACTTCGTCAATACAGCCACTCAATGTGAGGGTAATATAGTCGACTTTGTAATTGAAGATGATACGGTACAACCCACAGTTTCATTTACTCTGGATAGCTCAGATGAATATTGTGTCGGAGGAAACGGGCAGATTACGGTAGTACCTGATGCGACCACCTTAGCTAATGGAGCTACTTATTCTTGGGCACCAGGAGGTGAAATCACTCAAACGATATCGAACCTTGATCAAGGAACAACAAGCACCTACACTGTCACAGTTACTGATGGCCTTACAGGCTGTTCGGTTACAGATAGTTATGTATTACCATTCGATCCAGTGGATATAATAATTGATGTTAATGCTGATGTGATTGTCACACCAACCACCATGTGTGGAGCTAATGTGAATGGTGCAATAAATATCACTAATATTTCACCTGACACACCTGGAGACTATACCTATACTTGGTATCAGGGTTCTTATGATGCTACTGGCCACACTGCTTGGACAGGCGGAGCCACTGCCAATGAAACTGGACTTGCAGCTGACACCTATTATGTTGAAGCCACCAATGGAAATTCTGGTTGTACTTCGAAAGTCTTTGAGTTTATCGTTGAAGATGAAAGTGTGAATCCAGTAGTTGCACTGGTTGACTTCGAATTACAAAACAATTGCGATTTAACTCCAGGCAATGGTAATGGTTTCCTTTCTGTTACGGCAGATGGGTCTACTAACTTGGGTGATTATAGCTTCGATTGGACAAGTGCTTCTGGCATACCTGGACCTGGTACCAATCCACTATACACAGATTTAGATGCTGGTTCCTACACGGTTGAAGTACAAGATTTGACAACACTTTGTACTACGTCTGAGACTTATGGAATGATCAATGACACTAATAACCCATTGGTTCTAAGTATCACCACTATTCCAAATGAAAATTGTATAGATCCAAATGGAGCACTGGCTATTAATGTTCTAAATTCATTGAACCCTACGGCCGTATTTGAATACTATCTAATCGATGGAAGCGACTCTTCTCCTCTCCCATTTGATCCAACCGATCAGATGGCTGGAAACTTTGCTGATGACATTGTAGATGGTGACTATACAGTGATGGTTGAGGATACTGATGGAGGCTGTTTCTCAGAACCAACCTTTATTACTATCGGATCCGATAAAGATGACATGCAAATGACCATTGTTGAAGACCATCCATTGACTAAATGTGATTTTCAAAATGTAAGAGCAGATGGACAAGCTACTGTGACTCCTGGTCCAGAAAGTGCCTCCAGATATACTATATACTGGCACGACGGTGCCAGCTTGTCTGATGCAGTAATGGACTCTACGCTTACACTACACGAATTGTTAGGACAAACTTATACAGTGGAAATGATTGATAGAATCACAGGTTGTTCAATTTCTGAGTCCATTACTATTAACTCAGACATCGAGCTTGTACCAACACCGCTTGTTGATCTTATCAGCGATGTGACCAACTGTATTACTCCAAATGGAGCAGTAACTGCAGCCATTGATTCATCAGGAACTGTATCTGGCTACACATTTGAGTGGACGGATAATAGCGGTGCGACCATTAGTTCTACATTCGGTGCAGCTGGTTTAGACTTGGGCACTTACACTGTAAGAGCCACTGACTTAGTTTCAGAATGTGTATCAGATGCCGCATCCATCGAAATTGTAGATGCAAGAGTAGATCCAGAGTTCACAGTTGAAACCACTGAGTCTACGTGTTCTGAATTAGAATTTGGCACTGACGATTACGCAGGTAATGGTGAAGCATCACTTACATTCGCCTCGTTCGTTACTTCAGGTATTGAAAATCAATATTGGGCAGAAGCAAGTGGAACAGATGACACTACACCAATTGATCCAACGGATACTGAAAGTATCATTAGTACTAACGAATTGATGAGTGGATTGAATCCGGGAGATTACAAAGTATTGGTGATAGATGATCAAGATTGTTCTTATCAAGCCAATTTCACAATAGAAACAGATATTGAAATATTTAACGGGGTATCTGACAATGGAGATGGCAAGAATGATTACTTTAGAATCTCCTGTGCGGATAGATTCCCTAATAATAATATAAAAATCTATACGAGATCAGGTACTTTGGTTTACAAGACATCAGGATATGAAGACGATGTTAGTGGAAATGTATTCACCGGTAAACGAAATACTGGAGTAGGTGGTGGAAGTGATGGCTTGCCTTCTGGAACTTATTTCTATATTTTTGACAAAGGTGAAGGCAACGATGGAGATGTATACCAAGGATATTTAGAATTGGTCAAATAGTAATAAATGAAAATTGTAAAGGGACTTCTAATAGGTGTATTGGTTTGTGTATGCCAGCTAACTATGGCTCAGCAGAGACCTGTATTTTCTACGTATCCATATAATGGTCTGGCTTTAAACCCTGCGTATGCAGGTAGCCTAAACTTGTTCTCTGCTATATTGACCAACAGAAATCAATGGGTTAATATTGATGGAGCACCGGTTTATCAATCACTTACTGCTCATACAACACTCCGTGAGAAGAATGTTGGGGTCGGCTTGAATGTGGTTAGAGATGTAGTTGGTGTACATGAGCAATATAGTGTTTACGGCAGTTTTGCTTACAAAATTCGAATGAGCAAAGGTATCCTTGCCATGGGGCTTCAAGGAGGCTTTGACCAGCGGACGTCGAACTTGGATCAAATAAACTGGTTTGAACAAGACGATCCCTTATCAGTCTTTACAAAAAGTTTTAATCCTAACTTTGGCATGGGGATTTACTTTGCGAATAGAGATTATTTCATAGGAGCTTCTATTCCCTACTTTCTTACCCCTGACGTGATTGATGGTGGCGGAGACAGCGCTATCCCATCGGAAGGCAAGGCTTCAAGATACTACTATATCAATGCTGGTTTCGTTAAAGATATAAGTCGTAATCTAAAGATTAGCCCTTCAGTTTTGCTTCGTTTGCAAGATGACTCTCCAGTCGCGTTTGATGTTAACTTAAATTTCATCATCAACGAAATTGTTTATGCAGGTGTTTCCTATCGCTATCAAGATTCGTTTTCGTTAATGACTCAATTGGTGCTGAATGAAAACTTTAGAATTGGTTATGCCTACGATATACCATTTGGGAGCTTGGGAACTTACACAGCTGGTTCACATGAAATATTCTTAAATTATAGAATACCATTGAAGTTCAGCAAGAAAGATGGACTGTGTCCTGTATACTTCTAAAAATACTGATCCCGCTCGTAGCGGGATTTTTTTTTGACCGTTCATCAACTCTTCACCTTCAAATTTAGGATTTTCACTAAATTGGTTTTCCATTAAAGAAAATACCAAACGTGAATAGAAGAAAATTTATAGAAAATAGTGCGATGGCTGGGTCGGGTCTTGCGCTAATTGGTTCAACCTCATGCACCACTTCGGATCATACTGACAAAAAAGTAAAAATTCAATCTATCGTTGAAGGAGTAGACTATATCAATACTGAAGATAGAATTCAACGAATTGAAAAGGCTGCACAACTTATGCAGCAACATCAAATTCATTGCATATTCATCGAATCAGGTACTTCACTAGAGTATTTTACTGGAATTAAATGGTGGCCAAGTGAGCGGCTAACAGGAGTTCTCATTTTTTCTGATGGAACACTTCAATATATAGGGCCTGCTTTCGAAAAAGAACGATTAGAAGAAATGATCACGCTCGAAGGAGATGTCTCCAGTTGGGAAGAACATGAAAATCCGTTTGAGTTAGTTGCTCAACTATTCAAGGCCAAAAGCGGTGCTACAGCCACCTTAGGAATTGAAGAGAATGTTAGATTTTTTCAATCGGATGGCATTTCCTCTTATTTAGGGCAAGCCACTCTCATCAACGCCAAGCCAATCACAGCAGGATGTCGAGCTATTAAAACAACTAAGGAGTTAGCATTGATGAAAAAGGCCAATGAAATCACACTTGAAGCTTATAGAATTGGTTTTTCAAAACTCAAAGAAGGCATGTCACAATATGATTTGAGTGCTATTGTAGCAGAGGCTAGTACAGCTCTAGGTGCTACGGAAGCAGGTTGGGCAGGTGCTATGTTTGGTGAATACACCGCATTTCCACATGGAAGCAAAACGGTGCAACAATTGAAAGAGGGAGACATGGTTCTAATAGATGGTGGATGTAAGCTGGGTGGCTACCAGGCAGACATTACCAGAACTACAACCTTCGGAAAACCAACCCAACGCCAACAAGACATTTGGAATATTGTGAAAGAAGCGCAAACGGCAGTTTACGAAAAAGCCAAAGCGGGCGTGCCATGCGAACTCTTGGATGCTACGGCACGGGCGGTTGTAGATAAATATGGTTTTGGCAATGGGTATGAAAATTTCTTTCATAGGGTTGGTCACGGCATAGGAATGGACTTTCATGAGTGGGAATACCTTGTCAAAGGCAACACTACTCCTATGCAACCAGGTATGTGCTTCTCGAATGAGCCGGGAATTTATCTTTATGGTGAACTTGGAGTAAGACTCGAAGATTGTTTCTATATCACCGAAAATGGCTACGAGGCCTTTACTC
Organism: Reichenbachiella sp.; assembly: GCF_033344935.1. Classification (NCBI taxonomy): domain Bacteria; kingdom Pseudomonadati; phylum Bacteroidota; class Cytophagia; order Cytophagales; family Reichenbachiellaceae; genus Reichenbachiella; species Reichenbachiella sp. The sequence continues at coordinate 2,975,358 of NZ_JAWPMM010000001.1, forward strand.
CGCAAAGTCCGTCAATAGAAAACCCGATTTGATACTAGTGAAATGACTACTTGAACGAATATCGCTTTCGTTCAAGTAGTGCACTAACATTTTAGTCTTTATGCGCCAACAGCAGCTGTAATCTTTTGATTTCGCGAAGGATAGCGTTGCGCTGCATTTGATGCCAATTCCACAACTTCAGCATCGTAGGGACAGTCATAGCCCCTATTAAAGCTAAACTCCATCGAATAAGAGAATTGGTCTCCTCGATCTCAAGTACCTTTAATAAACAAAATACAGATAATACTACAAAGCCAAGAGAGATAATACCACCTCCGATGGTCCACCATTTCATTTTTCCTTCGAGCAGTCCGCCAATCATTTCAAATGGCGATTGTTCTTTTAGATTTTCATAATAGGCAGCTTCTTCATTAGAAAGCGCCGTTTTGATCATTTCATCGATCTCTTCATTCTGGTTTTTCATGATTCTGTGGTTTTAATAATTTCTTTAATTTTTCACGAGCATGAAACAGTCTTGATTTGACGGTTCCTTTTGGTATACTTAAGATGCCAGCAATAGACTCGATGGAGTTAGATTCTAAATAATAAAGCACCAAAATCAGTTTACTATCCGGATTCAATTGCTCCAAGGTATTTTCCATCGCTTTGATCAGGCCCTCACTAGATGCTGAAGTACTATCTGCAAAATCTGTAATACTAATGTTATCAATTTGATCAGCTCCATTTACATATTGCTTTTGATTCGCTCTTTCTCTTTGATGCTTTCGTACCCAATCAATTGATCGTCGATCTACTATGGTCCGAATCCATGCGCTGAACTTACTTACATCTTTGAGTTTATGCAGATTGCCTATCAACCATTGCCAAACATCCTGCACAATATCTTCAGACTGTTCCCAATCGTTCGTTCTGATGTAGGATTGATATAGCAGCTTTTTATGCCATTTGGTGACCAAGTGGCGAAAAGCTATCTCATCACCCTGCTGTGCATTTAGCACCAGCCATTCGTCTAGCAGGTTTGATTTTTCGCGCATCATCAATAAGTAGTCGTATTCTTTGCTGAAAGGTTCAATTCATGAGATTTTATTAAGTACTTGAATTTATAAAATCTAGCATCTCCTAATCATATATTCTCGTATAATCCACTAAGTTTGCAACCGCAAAAAGCCGATGGCTAATTGTTGTTCATTGATTTATGGGGTCGACCGGTTTTGACAGTAAGTGTGGATATTGTACTTGCATGTCGGGTGTTGAGTAAGCACACGTGATCAATTTACTCATATTCTATTTGGCGAATCTAATTACGCCATGGCTGCTTAATTTTTTGCGATAGCGAAAATTATTAATCTTGGCTAAGAGTCAAGACAGACACATCCCTCCAGGCTTTTGTCTTATGAGCAGGATCAAGGGGTGTCACCTAGTAAGACTAGCTTGAGGCGAAGTTGCTAACCGATAGCGAAGCTAAAGTAACTGGTAGGAAAAGTGGGTTGTTGAACGCCAGCTCTCCTACGAGATCCTAAGTTTCAACTATGCATGTAGACGGTCCAATATGACCTTATCTGGACGAGGGTTCGATTCCCTCCGACTCCACAAAGAAAGCCTCGCGTTTGCGGGGCTTTTTTATTACCACGAAGTCGGTTTATAATCCTTCAAAAATTTACCATTCCAGTGCTTGCCTGTATTAATACCCTCAAATAGAGGATCAAGGACTCTGGCAGCTCCATCTACTATATCCAATGGCGGCTGAAAATCGTGTAGTTCCTCTTTGCGTTTGGCCAATTCTACAGGATCTTCATCCGTAACCCAACCGGTATCAACGGCATTGGTATAAATTCCATGCTTGTGCAATTCGGCCGCAGAAGTCAAAGTCATCATATTTAATGCCGCTTTAGCCATATTGGTATGAGGGTGGCGTGACTCTTTATGGAATTGATGAAATTTTCCTTCCATGGCAGATACGTTGATAATGTGCTTCATTCCGGTATTCTCTTTCTTCATCAAATTCACCAGTCGGTTGTTGAGAACGAAGGGAGCTACGGAGTTCACCAATTGCACTTCAAGCATTTCGATAGTATCTACTTCACCGAGCTTTAGACGCCAACTATTGGTTTTCCTTAGGTCTATTTGCTGCAGATCAGCATCCAGTTTGCCTTCTGGGAATACTTCTTCGACCGTGAGCGAATTGTCAATGCTATAGGGAATCTGAGACAATTGTGCAGAAGCACTTAAGCCAATCCCAAGCTGTTTGCCATGCCAGGAAACGGGTATGTTCCTACTTTGACCTTGCTTGAAATCAGCACTCAATTCTTTTAGTTCCTGCACACACTGCTCATGATCAGAAAGCAAAGTTTGTGCGTGAATAGGAAGCTCCTCAAATGCTTGCTGCTCAGTAGGCATGAGATGTGAATAGAAACCGGCGGGTCTCCGAACCGTTTGCGCTGCGTTGTTGATCAATACATCCAATCGATCATATTGCTGTTCAATGAAATTACAAAATATTTCAACACTAGGAATGTGCCTAAGGTCTAGTCCATGAATTTTGAGCCGATGACTCCAATCCTTAAAATCTGGTTCTTTGGCATATCTCAGAGCCGAATCTTTAGGGAATCTTGTAGTGGCTATTACGGTTGCTCCTGCCCTAAGCATCATCAAAGAAATATGATAGCCGATCTTGAGTCGCGACCCAGTAACCAAAGCCACCTGCTCCGTCATATCAGCAGATTGAAAACGCTTGGCATAATTAAAATCACCACAAGACTTGCACATGGTGTCATAGAAGTGATGCAGTGTATGGTAACTGTTTTTACAGACATAACATTCTCTAGGAGATTCCAAAACCGTTTCTTGTTCATTTTCTCCAGTTAGCGCAATCATTTTGGGTGCCACAAATATTGACGCTTCTCTTGCACTCCTTATTCCAGTATTCTTACGGGCCTGTTTGTCCTTTTCTTGTTGCTTCTTTTTGATTGATTTCCTTGCTCCTTTTTTCCGTTTCAGGAGTTCTTCCTTATCCGGTCTCGACAGTTTTCCAGCAGCCATCAATAAAGCCAAACGCTGCGCCTTGGGGATCTCAAAGATCTGATTCGTATCAACGGTAAGTGATTCTAATACCGCAATACATTGATTGATTTGTTCTTCAGACCATGCAGTATGTTGATTTGAATCTGCCTGGCTATTGTTTTCTTCTTCCATGTGCTCGAGTGAATTACAAAAGTAGCTTGATTAGCCATAGCAATCCGAGTTCCATAAGAAAGGATTTTTAGTTCGTGTAACTTAGAATTCCATAAAACAACAAAGGCTACGAAATTCGTAGCCTTTGTTCATTTTCCCTTATGCAGAAGCTTACATTGGTGAGTCGCCTAATGTATGGGCTCGTCCTTCATTTACTTCTTGTAAATAAGCCATCAACGGCTCGAAATATTTAAGCATGGCTTTGGCACTGATTTCTTCCCCCGTGTTTTCTTTCATTAGCTTTCTCCAGTCTTCGGTAGCTCCCTTAGATAAGATATTTTGCAAGAACGCACCTGCTTCTTTGGAACCATAGTAGTTCGTAGCACGAGGATCTTGTTTCAAGATATTCTCCGCTATATAATTATGCAATTGAAACAAGATAACCGTAGACAAGCTATAGTCATAGTACTGTGCGGGGTCATTGTTGATATGAGTTTTTGATGCCGCATCGCAATACTCTTCTCCTCTTTCCGATGGAGGAACGATACCTTGATACTTCTTCTTCAACTCCCACCATTTTTGATTGTATTGATCAACAGGCAAAGACTCGGCATAGAGACTATTTTCAAATTGAGTCATCACACCAGAACCCCACGGCATCACCACTACCATGTCCAATGCTTCCTTAAGCAAAGTTTGCATTTCATCAGTGTCCACTCCTTCTTCAATCAAACCAAGTCCTTCTAAGAATGGCTTTTGCATAGCTGCAAGTCCCATTTGCGAACCTACACCTTCATGAAAAGCTCTATTAGCTCCGCCTCTGAGTAAAGGTGGCACATTCGGATTCGTGTATTCCATGTAGTAGTAAATATGCCCCAATTCATGGTGAGTAGTTTCATACCATCTTGAATTTGGAGTCACACTCATTAAACTTCTTACATCATTTTGCAAATCCATGTGCCAGGCAGAGGCATGATTGTTCTTTTTATAATCAGCACCTTCAGGAAGCGGATACAAACTTGACTTATCATAAAAGCTTTGAGGTAATGGCTCAAATCCCATACTCACATAAAATTGCTCAGCTTGTTTGACGAGCCATTCTGATCCTTTTTCTTCCAAAATGGCATCCAAGTCAATCCCTTCTACTTCGACCATCGAAGACCAGCTCTGTCCCCATCGATTTGGCAGCCAATGTGCAGGCAGCATTTCAGGAACTTCTTGTCCATACTTAGACGCCAACTCATATCGAGCATAGGTATGTAACTCTCTATATAATGGCCAAATATCCTGAATCAATTTTTCGCACAACATGAGCATCTCTTCTCTGCTCATTCCATAGTCTGACACCTGATAAGTAAAATAGTCTTGGTAATTCAGCGCTTGCACCGTTTGATTTCTCAATCTCACCAAATTGGAAAGCCCATCCTTTAGCCCCACACCTACTTCCTTACTGGTTTGCCATGCGGCTAATCGTTCTTCTAGATCATTGCTAGACTTCAATATTTCATCAAGTTCGTTGGTAGTTACAGATTTTCCATCGATTTGGAAGTCAAACCCAAACAGTGCTGCATTCTGAGCGGCATCCGCCTTAATCTTTTCTTCCACCAGGTCAGAAACTGTTCCAGGATTAGATGCCGCCGCATAGAGTATAGCCTCCAACTGTTTGACTTGAAGGTCTGTTAGTGATTCTTTATTCTGTAGAAATTTGGTTGCCTTTTCAATATTTTCAGCACTCCCAGTGAAGGTAGCATAAGCTCCTCCCGCTTGAGATACATTGTAAGCAGCCAAGGTATCTCCATCTACAATTTTGGTATTGGCCTCCCATTCTGCTTCACTATATTCAGCATACAGTTTTAAAAATTGATCTGTATAGGAAGTAAGAAATCGGTCTACTTCTGAGACACTGTTTTCGGTTTTATTACTGCAGCCAACTGTGGCTACCAGTAAAAAGAAAGCTAGTTTTTTCATATTTATTTTTGGGTACATGAAAAGCTAAATTACTATAATGACATTTAGAAAATCAGCAATCCCCTAAAAGAAATGGCGCCCTTTGGACATTCGACTGTCTATCAATAAAAACGATCTGAAATGTATGCATAAATTTTACTAAGTCTCATACTTGTAGTAGAAGGTCCTGTCCGAATAAAAAACTCTTCCTTGCCATCAAAGTTTAAATAGGCGGGTGAAGCTGTTGAATGACAATCTACTCTTAAAACACTTTTCTCATCAATATTTACAAGATGCATATCAACAAACTTCAAGTGGATACTGCCTAATTTATCTTTTATCAAGTTCGTTAAATGAAGAAGCAACTTATCTGAATTTGGAAAACGGTCTGTTTCTGTACCAAGCACGTTACCATCATCTTCAACACCTATCAATAATGTTCCTCCCTTGGAATTCAGAAAAGCCGCAATAGTTTTCAAACTAGCCTTTTCAATTGCAGTATCTTTCTGTCCTGTCCTTAAATTTATTCTTAGAGTAGATTTGAATTCAATGAAATCACCTTCGCCACGTCTTATGATTTCTTGGGTGGTAGCCTGCTCGCGAGTGATCAAATAGCTTGAAATATTTGCACTCAACTGACGCACTACTTTCAATGCTATAGATGAGTTAAGAAACTCAGAATTGAATAGTTTCTCTCCTTCAATTCTAATGATAATAGAGTCCTTGGCAGCTTGAGTTTCACCAGAGCGAATAGCTTGATTGATAATACCAATTTCACCAAATATTTCTCCTGGCATCAAAGATTTAAATTCACTCCCATTGATCGTGAGTTTCACCAGACCATTCATAATGATAAACATATATTTAGGTATATCATTCATAGTAAAAATGACCTCACCTTTTTTGTATTCTTCCACAGACATGATCTCAATGAATTCATTTAGTTCATTATCCTCAAGGGTTGGAAACAGTTGATTTTTTTTTATAAAGTCATTAATAATTAATGAATCTACAGGCATAATTTCATGTGGTTATAATTTATCAAAATGCTTCCTTTTAATGGCTCTCAAAGTACCATTTGACAGTTTCTCTTAATCCCGACTGAAAATTAAATTTGGGATCATAGCCCAAAAGATTTTTCGCCTTATCAACGCTGGCTAATGAATGGGGAATATCTCCTTGTCTTTCGGGCCCATGAATAATTTCAATATTATTGATAGCAGGGTCATACTCACTAAGATATTTCTGTAACCAATTGGTCAAGTCATTGAGGGTGTTTCGTTCCCCATATGCCGTGTTGTAGACTTGATTCAATGCCGCTTCATTAGTCGTGCCTAGCGCCAAAAGATTCATTTGAATCACGTTGTCAATGTATGTGAAGTCTCTAGAATATGCGCCATCTCCGTTGATTATCGGCGATTCATGCTTCATGAGAGTTTTAATGAACTTTGGTATTACAGCTGCATATGCACCATCCGGATCTTGTTTTTTTCCGAAAACGTTGAAGTATCGTAAACCAATTGAATTCAATCCATAGGTTTTGTGAAAAATTTCCGCATAAAGCTCATTGACATACTTAGTTATGGCATAAGGTGACAAAGGCTTCCCAATGTTTGGTTCAACTTTGGGCAGCTTCTCCGAATCTCCATAAGTAGAAGAGCTGGCCGCATATATGAAGCGTTGAACTTTTGACTCTTTCGCAGCTACCAACATATTCAAAAAACCAGAGACATTGACTTCGTTAGTAATAATAGGGTCATTGATAGACCTAGGTACTGAACCCAGCGCCGCTTGATGCAAAACAAAATCTACATCCATAACTGCCGCATGGCAAACAGCCAAATCCCTGATATCCCCTTCGATCAGAGTAAATCCAGCATCTTTGATAAATGGCTCTATATTCTCCCTTTTTCCAGTAGAAAAATTATCGAGACAAACCACCTGATTATCTAAGTCCAAGAGTTTTTCACAAAGGTTGGAACCAATAAAACCGGCACCACCAGTCACCAATATTTTCTTACCACTCACAAAATCCATAGTCGCAAATTAAAAGGAATATTATCAGATAGACCGAATTAAAAGACATACTAATCATAAGAATAATTGCGGCATTGATCGAAAAATATTGATATATAGCCAATAAATCATTCACTTAGCAAAAGAATCAACTTCATATTCAATAATTATCAAAACAAATGAGGGTAACCCTCCCAATCGTTGTTTATAAAATATCTTGCTCACGACATAATAATGGTATCATTATTGAGTTTTAAAAATGTGTTATGAATAGGTCTCATCGGAGACCAACAGTTTGTGTCGATCGGTGGGTCGGCCTTTGAAATAAAAAATGTTAAGCAGATGAAAAAACTATTAACCGTGCTATTGGTTGGTGCTCTAGGAGCTACAGCGACCGCCCAGGAAATTAATTCCTATACCCAGCACAAAATCAATCAGGGTGTCAGTATAGATGTCAAAAAGATTAATCGTGTAGAAAAATACGGCTGGGACAATTTTGAAGTTACCTATCGATTGAAAAACAATACAGAGTTTGACTTATTCAAAGTAGATCTGACTTTGTATCTAGTAGACAAAAATGATCGACAGGTAGGCGTAGTAGAAATTCATGATTTTAAAGTTCCTAAAAAATCTGACGCAGAATATCACTATGTTGATCTTCACTCTCCGTACGTCAATGAAAAATTTGACAAAATTGTAGTGGTAAAAAACAATTTAGAAATTATGGTGGAAACACCTGAGGCAGTAAGCATTGCGAAAATCAATTGCGAACCAGCTTTCAGCATGAAATAAGAATTAAGATATTAAACAGGTAATAAAGAGGGTCACTCATTGAGTTGCCCTCTTTTTGTTTTATGATGCTGGTATTTCAAAGACAATAGCGAACTTTACGTCCAAGATGGCATCCAAAATTCATACACTACTTGTTACTCCCCCTTTCACCCAACTCAACACCCCTTACCCCGCAACTGCGTATCTCAAAGGCTATCTAAATACGATTAATGCTACATCAGTACAAGTTGATTTGGGAATTGAAGTTATTCTGTCTCTGTTTACAAAAGACGGTCTATCTCGATTGTTTCAAACCATTGCTAATGTTGAAATAGCGCTTGAATCTAATGAGCAGAGAATAGTCTCTTTAATGGAAGAATATTTGGCTACCATCGAACCTGTAATATCTTTTCTGCAAAACAAAAACCCAACACTTGCCTACTCCATTGCTGAAAGAGACTATCTGCCCGAAGCTTCAAGGTTCAGGCAATTAGATGATTTGGATTGGGCTTTTGGCAATCTGGGCATTCAGGATAAGGCCAGGCATCTGGCTACTTTGTATTTGGAGGACCTAGCTGATTTGATTAAAAATACCATTGATCCTTTTTTTGGATTTAGTCGATATGCGGAGCGTTTGAGTCTTTCAGCAGAATCGTTTGACCCACTCTACGAATCACTCAATCAAGAACCCTCATTTACAGATGACATACTATTTGATTGTTTGAAACAAAAACTAGAGCAACACAAACCTACCTTAGTCTGTCTATCCGTACCCTTTCCTGGAAATCTATATGGAGCACTGCGTTGCGGGCAGTTCATAAAAGAGCATTACCCAGACACCAAAGTGGCTATGGGTGGAGGCTACCCAAATACTGAACTGAGAAATTTGAAAGACGTCCGTCTTTTTGAATTTATTGATTTCATTACTTTGGATGATGGCGAAAGACCTGCGCAATTGCTATTAGAGCATCTAGAAGGTAAGATTTCCCTTGAACATCTAAAAAGAACACTTACTGAACAAAATGGAAAAATAGAATACCTCAATGGAGCTAAGCTTCCCGATGTACCATTTAGCCAAACGGGTACACCCAGTTACGAAGGGTTAGAACTTGACAAGTACCTTTCGGTAATCGAAATTACAAACCCTATGCACCGCTTGTGGAGCGACGGTCGATGGAACAAATTGACCATGGCACATGGATGCTACTGGAAAAAATGCACGTTTTGCGATATTTCACTCGACTACATAAAAAACTATGAGCCCATCAGCGCATCGATCATCTGTGACAGAATGGAAGACCAGATCAATCAGACCGGTGAAACCGGTTTTCACTTTGTAGATGAGGCGGCTCCTCCCGCACTCATGAGAGAAGTTGCTATTGAAATCCTACGAAGAAAAATGAAGGTCACCTGGTGGACTAACATCAGGTTTGAAAAGAGATTTACGCCAGATTTATGTCGGCTATTAAAAGCTTCAGGTTGTATTGCTGTATCAGGGGGTCTTGAGGTGGCCTCAGATCGATTACTTGAACAAATTCAAAAAGGTGTAACTGTAGCGCAAGTGGCACAAGTAACTGATAACTTCACGGCAAGTGGCATTATGGTACATGCTTATTTGATGTATGGATTTCCTACTCAAACAGAACAAGAAACCGTAGATTCTCTTGAAATGGTTCGCCAGTTGTTTGAACTGGGCGTTATCCAGTCCGGTTTTTGGCATCAGTTTGCTATGACTGCCCATAGTCCAGTTGGCATGAACCCCGAGGCTTTTGGTGCAAAATCACTTTTAGCGGAAACTGGAAGTTTTGCACACAACGATATCCCGCATGAGGATACGCAGGGTACGGATCATGCGATTTTTAGTGAAGGCCTAAGAAAATCATTGTTCAACTACATGCATGGTGCATGTTTTGATTTTCCACTACAAGAATGGTTTGATTTTGAAATTCCGGAAACCACCATTTCTCCTTATCAGATTGAAATGGCCATTCAGAATAATCCAGGCACTCAAGCCAGCGACAACAACAAACTACTTTGGACTCTCCCAATTCCGGCAGCTTCATTTTACACCAAAAAGCAAAAAGGAAAAACATCAGAAAAGTGTAAGTTTCTAATTCACACCAATCAAGCTTCTGAAACAGCCATTTTTAGTAAATCACAAGGTGAAGTATTGAACAAACTTTTTCCAAGCCTAACACTCAACAATGAAGTTTCAATCACACTAGGCAAATTTCGCGAGGCTTACGAATCCAACAATTCAGAAAGTTTTGATAAGCTGACAAAATCTCAAGGCTGGCAGACCTTACGAAAAACGGGATTGTTGATTGTTTAATCGACTTGAATAAGGTTAGGTATTGAAACCACAAAGGTACTTCCCTCTCCTTCCTTTGAGTCCACCTTTATATTTCCTTCCAGTTTGGTCACTGCTTCTTTTACAATAAATAAACCCAAACCTGTCCCGGTCGCATAGTTGGTCGCACGGTAGAACATATTGAAGACTCTACTCAGGTAGCCTTTTTCGATACCAATTCCATTGTCTTCTATCACTATCACTAATTTCTCTTCATCGATATCGACTACTATATTTATAAAACCATTTTCTTCCTTTTTGGAATATTTGATGGCGTTAGAAAGTAGGTTATTGAAAATGACTTGCAGGTTGTGTTTATCATTGACGAATTCAGAAGTAGCATCTATCTTAATAGTCTTTTCTACATGATCATAATTTTCCATGAATTGCATGCCTTTCAGAATATTATTGATCATTTCTTCTATTGAAATCACATCTTTTGTGAGTCCTAATTTGGCTACCTTCCTGTAGGTAATGATGTCCAGAATGATGCTATCCAATTGCTTGAGTTGGCCCTTCATGATGCCCAAAAGTTCGCGTTGTTCTTCGTCTTTTACTCTGACATCCAATAAACTTTCCAAACCTAACAACGAGGCAATTGGTGCGCGAAGATCATGTGAAGTTCTATACACCAGCTGATCCATCTCAGAATTCGTCTTGATGAGATTTTGACTCATCTCTTTAAGAATGGTAATATTCGTAATAACCCCGTCTATCAATTGCTCTTCCCCATCTACAGTCAAAGTGCAATCTAAAAGACCCCAAAATGTAGTTCCGTCTGTTTTCTTAAAGTGTACCTCCTTATTTTCCACGGAACCATTTTGCAGAATTTCATTATAAATCTTGAGGTGCATGTGCTTGAACACATGAAAATTTTGCAGGTCCACCACTTTCTCTCCAGGTGGTTCAACACCAAACAAATCGAGCAAAGCACTATTCGAATACAAAAAACCTCGACTCACACTGTACCTAAAGATGCCATCTTTAATGTTTTCATTGATGGTCTGAATTAGCCTTTCCCGCTCTTCCAACTTCAATGAAACCATTTTTTCATCGGTGATATCACGAATAAATGCTGTTACACCTATTATCTCACCATCAATGGAATACAACGGAGAATAGAACTTATCCAGATAGCTGATTGAGCCATCTTTCTTGTTTCTATATTTTTCCAAAACAGCAAAATCAGAGCCTTTCAATGCCATTTCAAAACTCATTCGATATTCTTCCCTCTCGGCTTCATCGTCTACAAAATCAAGCACGTTCATCCCGATTTCAATGTCCACGTTAAAATCATCTTTGATAATTCTTGCATGATTTTTATTGAATGACCTATAGCAAAACTCATTATCTATGGAGTAGGCCATTAGATCTTTCGGACTTTCAAGAATTTGTTTTAGGTATTGTTCCTTTTCACTTACGTCCTTTAGATTTCTTAACTCAGAAATTTTCAACGCAGCAATAGCAGCGATTGCCTCTAGAAAATCCTTGTGTTTGATATTGTAAAAGCCAAATTCAGGAGACTCACTATCAATCACTCCAATCACTTTGTCTTGAAACAGGATAGGTACGCTAATTTCACTCAAGGCAACATAGGCATCCTCTACATAATCCTTGTCTTTTGTGAGGTCGTCTACCAAAATTGTTTTCTTCAGTTGAGCACATTTACCTACGATACCCTCACCTACTTTCAGGCTAATAGGTGACAAAACGACTCTTCCTTTTCCTTTAGCCCCATAAGCGGCTTTTTGAGCCAATTGTTGATCATTTTCATTATAGATATAAATCACACAATCGCTCAGAGATAGCAACCTGGCACATTCTTGGGCAAGTTCCCATAAGATAGCTTGCTCGCTATTTAATTTGGAAATGGAGAGTGTCAGCTGTTGTATGTTTTGGTAATGTTTTACACCTCGAGCCAACAGATTGCTACTTATATAATTCTCACCGATGGGAGTAATATGAGCACTTATACCAATTACATTCCCTTTATCATCAAAAATGGGAGATTTTGAAGTTCTTGCTTGATCAATTTTGTAAGATGACTTACTTCTAAAATCATAAAAATTCTCTTGTGGTTGTTTGGAGGCCAATACTTTCTGATCCTCCAATCCAAGCAATTCAAAATCTTTATATTCAGAATCGATATTAGCCAGTTTATTTTTAAGCAAAATAGATTCTTCTATTTCGAAAAGGTCAAGCATGGCCCTATTGGCATAAGTCACTAAACCTTTGTCATTGGTCAAATAAATAGCATCTGACATAGCATCCAAGGCGGATCTATAGGTCAATTGCTCGTTATATCCATCTACAGTTTGTTGCTTTGAGTTTGGTTTTTTTATGATTGTAAAATTTGGGTAAAATGTTGAAAAGGAGCTTAAACTTAATAACGCTCTCCTAAATCTATAATATCAAAAATTTCGAATGGGTTTAGATCAATACAATTGATGGAATACAGGGGGTGGTCAAATAAACCAAAACCCGGCTTCACCGGGTTTTGGGCTAAGCAAGCATTTTTAAAGATGGATTAAATCTCGCCGGCTAACCGTGCCAACCGTTCAAGGACGGCTTCGGATATTTAAGTTAATCATTCTTGAGATCAAGAGCAATCTGTTTGTGAAAATATTTGAGCTAGCTACCCAAATGTTTTGTACTTCCGTGCTCGATCACTCGGTATTGTCCTTCACCATATTGCAATTGGTACAAACAAAGGTTCGAATGTTGAAATGAATCCATTTTCTCAAGCGGATAGTTTAGCAGCCAACACACCAACATACGCATGGCACGTCCATGAGTAGCGATCAATACATTTTCTTCGGATTTATTGGCCATAATACAATCCATGGCAGTTTTTTGTCTTTCAACCACTTCTAAGGGAGACTCACCTTCCCCCACCGCCAGATCTAATTTACCTTCAGCCCAACCTGCAATAGTGTCTAGATAAATTTGATGCATGACTGGATCATAAGGTTGTCCTTCATGTTTGCCCCAACTGATTTCATCCAATCCGTCATGAGATTCGTAAGGAATTCCCAGATCGATAAATTGCTGTACGGACTCCTTCGTACGTTTCAATCCCGAAACATAAACTTTATCAAAAGGTACCTCTTTATAATATTCAAAAAAATCTTCAGCTTGCTTACGACCCGTGGCATTAATAGATGAATCTATCCCCCGTCCTTGTACCTTATTTTCAAGATTGAAATCAGTCTGACCATGTCGGATGATGTATATATTTTTGGTTTTCAAGTGAATTGTCTTTTTGTTTGTATCAGGCGAATATAACCCACTAATTGAAAGAAAGAATGTTCCTCCCCACGTTTACCCTCGAAGGTATCAATGCCTTCTCAAAAAACACAATGACAGATCACATTGGTATAGAATTCACTGAAATTGGAGAGGATTACGTAAAAGCCACCATGCCGGTAGATAGCCGAACGGTACAACCCTTTCGAATGCTGCATGGAGGGGCTTCAGTGGTTTTAGCAGAGACGCTAGGAAGCATAGCCGCAACAATGACTGTTGACCCAAATGACAAGTACTGCGTAGGACTCGATATCAACGCTAACCATATTAAATCAGTAAAAAGTGGATTCGTAGAGGGTACTGCTCGTCCACTTCACGTTGGAAAAAAAACTCAGGTTTGGGAAATAAAAATCACCAATGAGGACCATCAACTCGTATGTGTAAGTAGAATAACTATGGCCGTGATTGATAAAAAGTAATGGAAGCAAGCAAACAATCTACTCAAACCACACCTACCACTGCATTTTACGAAAAACTAGAAAGTTTTTTCAGTGCAGGCATAAAAATGGATTTGCCTTTTGCCATATGGCGCAACCCACGTGAATCTATTATTCAATCCACGCTTCAACTCGATCAGGACAACGATGTTCCAGAGGAAATAGAAAATTCCCCAACAGGCTTTCTTGTAAGTCCTTTTGAATCTTCTGAAAATCATGATACACAGTTTATAAAGTCGGACGTACTACTTGACAGTGACCTCAATGAAATTCTTTTAAGTCCAGGGTTTAAAGACAAAGAGGGAAAATTTGAAAAATTCGTTCAGCAACTCTCTCAAATTCATGAAGACCAATCTTTTGACTATCGTGATTTTCTGGAGGCTCCAGCTCCATTCAAAACATCAAAGGATTCTTTTCTCCAATTGGTACAAAAATGTAAAGAGTCTATCAACGAAGGTTACTATCAAAAAATCGTTCCCTCCAGAAGAGAAAAATTCAGAACTGAGAAAAGTTTCCATCCGGTAAAAGAACTGGCCAAACTATGTGAAGCCTATGAAAATGCATTCGTGTCACTAGTCTATTTACCAAATCAAGGGTTATGGTTGGGAGCAACTCCTGAGCTTCTTATTTCGGTAGATGAAGAACAGAATTTTGAAACTATATCCTTAGCAGGCACACAAGAAATAAGACCAGGCTTTGAACTTGCACAAGTGAGCTGGACACAAAAAGAAATTGAGGAGCAAGCACTCGTCAGTCGATATATAATCAATTGTTTTAAAAAAATTAGACTGCGTGAGTTTGATGAATACGGTCCAAAAACGGTCAAGGCAGGAAACCTCATACATCTCAAGACTACTTTTAAAGTAAACATGAAGGAGGTTAACTTCCCTCAATTGGGTAGTGTTATGCTCGATTTGTTACATCCCACTTCTGCAGTTTGTGGCATGCCAATGATTCCAGCTGCCAAGTTTCTTCAAGAAAATGAGGCCTATGACCGTGCCTATTATAGTGGTTACCTGGGCCCCGTGAACTATGATGGGAAAACAGCATTATATGTGAATCTCAGGTGTGCCCAGGTTTATAAGAACGACCTTATTTTGTTTGCCGGAGCAGGTGTAACGGAAGATAGTGATCCAGAAAAAGAATGGACTGAAACTGAAATTAAATTTCAAACCTTGCTCAATGTCATTCAAGCCTAACGCATGAACCTTCAATCTGTATTTGATTTAGTACAAATTTGTCATTTGAAAGGTGTCAAACATGCCGTAATTTCCCCAGGTTCAAGAAATGCTGCTTTAACCATTGCCTTTTCTAGGCATCCTGAAATTGAATGCTATAGCGTACCTGATGAACGATCGGCCGCCTTCATTGCGCTAGGCATAAGTCTTAAAACAAAATTACCGACAGTGCTCATTTGCACCTCTGGATCGGCAGCTTTGAACTATGCTCCAGCGGTGGCGGAAGCCTATTTCAATCAAGTGCCTTTGCTCATTCTTTCTGCCGATCGCCCTCCTGAATGGATCGGACAACGAGACGGTCAAACGATCTATCAAGAGCAACTCTTTGGCAATCACGTCAAAAAATCCTTGGTTTTTCCTTCATTAGAAGAAACTGAAGAAGGTACAGCACTCGGCCACGAAACAATCAACCAAGCAATCAATTGCTGTTTGGAAGCTGAAATGGGACCCGTTCACATCAATATTCCTTTCAGAGAACCTTTTTATCCTACAACCGAACAAGGTCATAATTTTTCGAAAAGTCTACCGGTTTTTATTTCAGACAACGCTCCTTTAAATAACTGGAAGTCAGAACTAAAAGATCTTTCTAATTTCTCTCGAGTACTAATAATCGTTGGGCAATCAACGAAAGATCCATCAACGATCAAACTCCTCACTTCCCTTTCAATTGAAAGTAAAATCCCAATTGTGGCGGATGTTATATCCAATGCCCATCAAGTGGAAGATGTCATCAGTAGTCAGGATGTATTTCTGAAAGGTTCAAAGGACACAAACCTGCAACCAGATTTATTGATCACTATTGGCATGTCCGTAATTAGCAAAAACTTAAAGCTCTTTCTTCGTGATTTGAGACCTAAAGCCCATTGGCATGTTCGTCAGGAAACTAAGGCACCAGACACCTATCTCTCATTAGCCAAGCATTTCGCTGTGTCTGAAATTGATTTCTTGAAAGAACTTGAACAAATATTTGTCGCCAGCGACAGCCAAAGAACTTTCCAAGGCGAATGGTCAAATATTGATTCCAAAACCAAAAAGCATATAGAACATTTCGGGTCTGATGATATCTCTGACTTTGATTGTTACAAAAAAGTCCTTCATGCGCTTCCCTCAGGCTCGGACTTACATCTGGCCAACAGCATGGCCGTGAGATACGCCAACGTAATTGGCTTGAGCAATGACAAGGATATTGAGGTCTATTGCAATAGAGGAACCAGCGGGATTGATGGTTCTAATAGCACAGCTGTAGGAACAGCCATAGTCTCCCAAAGACCTACGTTTCTACTCACTGGAGATATGGCATTTCTTTATGACAGAAATGGTTTTTGGCACAATCACGTTCCTGAAAATCTAAGTATTGTGGTGTTCAACAATCATGGTGGAGGTATATTCAGAATGATTGAAGGTCCATCTGGCCAACCTGAGCTCGAAGAGTTTTTTGAAACTCATCAACAAAAGGATGCCAGCCATGTAGCCAAAGAATTTGGGTTCGAATATTATCCATGCACTTCATTAAAGGAATTGGAACAAAACCTCATCCCTTTCGTGAAAACAGGAAAACGCAAAATACTAGAAGTATTCACTGATGCAGAAGTGAGCAAGAACGTATATAAAGAACTATTCAGGAGTTTATCCTAAACGTATTAGCCAAAAGCCTGATCCCACAAAATCTACAAACATGAGATTAACACTCTGGTTTATCATTTTCATTCTTATCCAATCCTGTGCTCCTCCTAAGGTGATCAAGTTTCTGAATAGTGAACTGGATTACAGTAAATACCATACCTACAGACTTATTAACTACAAAAGCGATGACAAGTCCTATGCCGCTGATGGCATGGCCTTTTATAATGAAATTGAAAATGGCATAAAACAAAACATGAGAGCCAAAGGCTATGAGCCTGCCGATCGCCCAGATCTTATTGCCAGATATGAAATAGTTTCGACTACTGCAACAGAAACACGCAATCAAAACTACGATCCTTATGGATACAACTACTACATCCCTCCTACAACCAAGAAATTTACTGAGGGAATTGTACTTATTGAACTTCGGGACCGCAAAGAGAAAAAACTCGTTTGGCAGGCTAGTTTAGATCTCAAATACAATATGCGAGGCGAGGCCAAGCTAACTCTACTCCAATCAATCAACCGAATATTTGAAACTTACCCTTACCAAGCGGGGTCTAACGACCAAGTGCCTACCGAACAGTAAAAGCAGACTTTACTTCTTCAATATTACCTTCTAGGTTTCTCAAATATCTTCTACTACCCAAATACCTATTTTTATTAAACTCATCATAATTTGGACGATTTGGATCAATAGAACTAATCCTTACTTGTTTGGATGCGTGAATAAACTCATTATTCCCTAACCAAATACCAACATGGGTAGTCTTCTGCCTTGTAGAATCAGTAGCCGGTTTACCAAAGAAAAGTAGGTCTCCCTTTTTCAAACCTTCGAAAGAATTATTTTCATCTACTACGACACCGGCATTTATTTGCTGCGAAGCATCTCTAGGAATAATCAGTCCATTCATGAAATAAACCGTCTTAGTAAAACCACTACAGTCCATTCCTTTGACCGAAGTCCCTCCCCAGAGGTAAGGTGCGCCCATAAGAGATCTGGAATAGTATTCAACCAGCAATTCTGAAGGTTTCATGCTGTCCAACCACGCTTGGAAGTCACTTATATCTGCTGTAGCGATATAACCCCTTCTGCCATCCGGAAATTCTACGCGAGTCACTTCATTATCTGTGGCCACCCATTCTAGTACATTACCAAGAACCACATCAGAAACTACAGCAGTCAACTTCTCATTCTTAAAAACTTGACCATTTGTTTTCGTAACGATTACTTTCTTTGCTTTTTGCCAGTTTTCAATTTGAAATCTAGTTTTCAAAACTACTCCACCGTGATCCACCCAAGCAATGTAATCATCAGGTGTTTGAACTAAATACCACTCTTCTGTAATCTTCAGCACTTTCAATACTGTACCGAGAATTGCTTGTGTCGCCAATTCAGCCGAGTGCTTTGGTTTGGTTCTGAGGTTTGCAACGGAATTGTTGACCAATGCATACCTATATTTTAAAGTCGAAGAATCAGGAAGAAGTTTAACATCATCTTTTATTCGAATACCCTCAGCCAATAATTTATTCATAAAAGTGGCTAACACATACGTTTGATCTGTATCTCCAGACACTTTCAACAGACCGCCGTCACTACTCACATCAATGTTAAACAAGGCCACTCTACTATCAAGTACATATTGCGTCTTCAAACTATCTCTTATAGCAATGGCTCTTTCTAAATCAGGGCTACTATCTCCTTGCTCACAAGCAACTCCAAACCATAATGCTGAAATGAAAATGAGTATGCGTTTTATCATTATTGTACAGAATTTAATGAGACACTAATCTACAAAATTTATCTATTGCCCATTAGGTGAAAATAATAAATAGAGGAATCGAATTGCTTTGAAGAGAGTCGATTCTTAGTTTTGCTGCGAACAAAGAAAATCAAATGCAGAAGCCTTCTATACCAAGAGGAACACGAGATTTCGGCCCACTACAGATGGCCAAAAGAAACTATATTTTCAATACCATACGAGGAGTATATGAGCGTTATGGCTTTGCTCAACTGGAGACTCCAACCATGGAAAATTTATCCGTATTGACTGGTAAGTATGGAGACGAAGGTGATCAATTACTTTTTAAAGTATTGAATTCTGGAGATTTTCTTTCAAAAACACAAGCAGAAGATTTCTCAGCTGGCAGCAAAACCATGTTGCCTAAAATATCGGAAAAAGGACTTCGATACGACCTCACCGTTCCTTTTGCTAGATATGTTGTAATGCACAGAAATGAAATTTCATTTCCATTTAAAAGATATCAAATACAGCCCGTATGGCGTGCCGACCGACCACAAAAGGGCAGATACAGAGAGTTCTATCAGTGTGATGCTGATGTGGTAGGCACTGACTCCCTACTGTGCGAGGCGGAAATCATAGCCATGATCAACGAAGTATTCACTGGCTTGAAACTTCCAGACTTCACCATAAAACTCAACAATAGAAAAATACTTGTCGGTATTACAGAAGCCATTGGTGCTGAAGGCAAAGAAGCCGACTTCTGTGTGGCCATTGACAAGTTGGATAAAATAGGGCTTGATAAAGTCAATGAAGAATTGATCCAAAAGGGTTTTACAGAAGAAAACATCAACTTGCTGAAGCCAATATTCGAATTTGAAGGAAGTTTAGAGGAAAAACTGGTTTTCTTAAAAGACTACTTCAGCTCAAGCGAAACTGGCCTGAAAGGCGTGAGTGAAACCGAAGAGATTATGACCTACTTGCAATCTTATCAGTTGGAAAAAAATCACCTCGAACTCGATCTTACACTGGCACGTGGACTCTCCTATTATACCGGTACCATTTTCGAAGTAAAAGCCAACGGAGTAAAAATTGGAAGCATCACAGGTGGAGGTAGATATGACAACCTTACTGGCGTATTTGGACTTAAAGATGTATCCGGAGTAGGTATTTCATTTGGAGTGGATCGAATATATGATGTACTCGAGGAACTGAACTTATACCCAGAATCTACAGCGACTCAAGTTCAGGTGATGATTGTGAACTTTGGTGAAGAAATGACCGCTCAAGGTATAGCTCTACTTCAGCGTTTGCGTAATGAGGGAATTCGGGCTGAAATGTACCCTGACACAGCAAAAATGAAGAAACAGATGACATATGCTAATAATCTCAACATTCCATTCGTTGTGATGATAGGTGAAGATGAAATAGCATCTGGAAACTATACCTTGAAAAATATGGTCGAAGGTGAGCAAGCCGCTTACAAAATCGATGATCTTATTTCTAAAATCAAGAATAGTCACTAGATTGATCACTTGAATTTACTGTCAAACAGATCTGGTAAACCACTCTTGAAACATTATCAATATAGCCTTCTAATTTTATTGTGCCTTGGCTCTCTAATGGTCAATGCTCAGCACACCAGTTTGCTGGGAAGGTTTGATATTGATTACATAAAAGGCTGCACAGGAATGACGATAAATGTATCGGTCAATGCCAATGTGCCTGCGTGGACGGATGCTCAATTCTGGTATGAAGGCTTTGATATTAATATTGCAGGAGATGTCACTGGTAATTACACCTACACCACTCCGGGAGAATATTATGTCACTATGCTTGTTTCCAATGGAGACGCAGATACTGGAGGAGAAAAGAAAGATTCTATTCGTGTAGAAGTCTTAGAAGCTCAGTTGCCCGAATTCACTATTCATAACTGCGCCTCGCACAATGTTCGGGTAGAAGTAGAAGATGACTATTATGACAGCTACTTCGTTGAATTCACAGGTACTGACAATGAAGAAATTGGGCCTCTTTCCTTCACTACAGCCTATAATTATGGAACACAAGGGAATTACAGAATAGATGTTTCTGGACGATTCAATGGCGGTAATAATTCAAGTTGTGGCACAGACAACAAAGCCTTCAATAGTATCAATTCCATTATCAGTCCAGTACTTACTTCAGTAGAAACCACTGATGAAGCTGTCAATGGAGAAATTCAATTAGGTTTCACGCTTGGCGATGATATTATATACAACCTGGAACGCTCCACCAATGGCACTGAAAATTTTGAATTGGCGTCAATCGTCACAGGTGCAACTGAAGTAGATGCAAATCTGAATACCATGAGCGAATTTCATTGCTATCGTATCAACACATATGACGCTTGTAATGAGGTGAATTTACTCTCTGAGATTATTTGTTCGGTCTATTTTGATGTAGCTGGTACTGAAAGCGCCAATACGATTACCTGGCAAACGGATACCGTAGAAGCACTCTC
Organism: Reichenbachiella sp.; assembly: GCF_033344935.1. Classification (NCBI taxonomy): domain Bacteria; kingdom Pseudomonadati; phylum Bacteroidota; class Cytophagia; order Cytophagales; family Reichenbachiellaceae; genus Reichenbachiella; species Reichenbachiella sp. The sequence continues at coordinate 2,996,459 of NZ_JAWPMM010000001.1, forward strand.
TTACAATATCATTCGAGATGGGGATTTACTTACTAATATCACCAACTCCTCTATAGTTACTTATGACGATAGTGAAGTCATCTGCAATAAGGAATATGTTTACAATGTTCAGCCCATTTTTCAAACTGGATCATCGGTTTCTGTAGACACAGCTGTAATCGCGAGTAAATCCGCCGAATTACCAGCCGTCGGAAATCCAGCTTCTACAGTGAATATTGACAATGATGTGGAGCTGAGTTGGGGGCCACCCGATACTGGGGAAATTCCATTCAGGCGATATATTATAGAACGTAACATAAGAGATCGAGCCTGGAAGTATTACGATGCCTCAGATGACACTACATACGTTGACACCGAAGCCAACTTTATAGGCAAGCATGCCTATAGAATCCGATATGATGATGATTGTGGAAATCTTGCGACTCCTTCTCCTGAGACCGTTCCTATGATTATAGAACAAGGTGATGTAAGAGGAAAAGAGGTGAAGTTCAATTGGAGTAAATATGAGACTTGGGCAAATGGCATTCGTAACTATACTATTGAGAGAATTGACGAGAACGGATCTATCATTGAAGAGTTTGATGTACTCAGCGGACGAGAAAAGGCAATTACCTTTTCACCAAATGACTCGGAGAATAAATTGATTCGAGTACGAGCAGAATCTCTAGATGCTACTCCCCTGTTCACCTATTCCAATATTGTATTGACAGAACTGAGTACGACTATGTTCTTGCCCAATGTGTTTACACCAGATGACGATGGCTTAAACGATAGATTCGTTGCCAAAGGGCCTAAAGTATTTAATTTTGAAATGGAAGTATATAGTCGATGGGGTGTTTTGATTTTCTCAACTACCGACAATTTCAATGGCTGGGATGGGAAAATAAATGACAATGAGGCCCCTGAAGGCACCTACATTTACAAAATATATTATGAAGATGCCGAAGGCAGAAAATACGATCAGTCTGGGTCTATGTTACTCATGAGAAAAGGATAGCGATATGTTTGATATGATGAAAATGATGGGCAAGGTGAAAGAGGTTCAGGAGAAAATGAAAGAAGCTCAGGCTGCCCTATCCCTAATAGAAGTAGAAGGAGAATCTGGCGCTGGCCTAGTCAAAGCGACGGTCAATGGCCAAAAAAGAGTCATTAAAGTAGAAATTGATGATTCGTTAGTCAATACCGCAGACAAGGATATTGTACAAGATCTAATTGTCGCTGCAATCAACAAAGCGATGGATGAAGCCGACGTACTTGCCAAAGAGCATATGCAAAAGCAAACCGAAGGCATCTTGCCCAATATTCCAGGATTCGATTTAGGCAATATGTTTAATGGCTAAAACAGCCGTTGTCATATTAAATTATAATGGTGCTCATTACCTTGAGCAATTTTTGCCGTCAGTAACACAACACAGCACTGACGCCGAAGTTATTGTTGCGGACAACGCGTCTACTGATGATTCAATCGCCTTTCTAAAGTCCAACTATCCAGATCTTAGAATCATTCAGTTTGAGAAAAACCTCGGGTTCACTGGTGGATATAATGCTGCATTAGATGAACTCGATCATGAATATTGTGTCCTACTCAATTCTGATATTGAAGTCACTCCTAATTGGGTAAAGCCTGTAATAGACTACATGGATAGCCATCCAGAAGTGGGTGCCTGCCAGCCTAAAATTCTTGACTTCAATGATAAATTAAAATTCGAATATGCCGGAGCAGCAGGCGGTTTTTTGGATTTTATGGGATTCCCCTATTGTCGAGGAAGGGTCTTTGATACGTTAGAAGAAGATCAAGGCCAGCACGATACAATTGAACAATTGGATTGGGCTACTGGGGCCTGTATGTTTGTAAGGACTACTGATTTCAAGAAAGCCGGTGGTTTTGACATTGACTTCTTTGCACACATGGAAGAAATAGACTTATGCTGGCGCCTTCGACTCATGGGTAAATCGCTTTTCTGTATCCCTGAAAGCAAAGTTTATCATGTAGGTGGTGGTACACTCAACAAGCTGAACCCAAGAAAAACCTATCTCAATTTTCGAAATAATCTTTCCCTATTATTCAAAAATGAAAATGCGTTAAACCTGATTTGGAAATTTCCATTTAAATGCATGCTAGATATGGCAGCGGCATTAAAGCTTGGCTTGGGACAATCTTGGGGGCATGGCTGGGCTGTTCTTCGAGCGCATTTCGACTTCTTGCTTCTTCTTCCTAAGAACTTCACTAAAAGAAAACAGGTCCGAGCCCTTAGGAGAAAAGCTATCAGAAACTCACCGTTTCTTTTGCCGTATCAATACTTTATCAAAGGTCGAACAACTTACGTGGATCTTCAACAAAAACAATAAACGTGGCAGCTGAAAACATCAGCATTTTACTCTTTTCTGACACCCACATTGGGTTTGACCATCCCTCTAATAATAAACCAAGCAAAGCTAGAAGAAGAGGTTTTGACTTCTTTAACAACTTTAAGCTGGTGATAGATAAAGCGCTGGAACTACAAGTCGATTATGTTGTTCATTGTGGCGATGTTTTTGAAAAAGACTCGGTACCCTCATTTTTAATAGACCAGACTTATGCTGAGTTTTTACGACTGGCTAACACAGGAATTCATCTTTTCATAGTACCTGGCAATCACGAGAGATCCGCTCTTCCCACCTCTCTTTTTTTAAATCATCCAAATATTCATGTATTTGACACCGCTCGTACTTATTCATTCCCTCAGATTTCTATATCTGGTTTTCCGTACTTCAAAGGAGATATCAGAAGTCAGTTTTCAAAAATACGCCAGCAATTAGAAAGCAATCTCGATGTAACTAATTTCAATATCCTTTGTTTGCATCATGCAATAGATGGGGTAAAAGCTGGCTATAATTTCTTTGAATTCCGAAACAGAAAAGACACTTTAAATATAAATGACCTTCCTGGCAACTTTGATTTGATCCTTTCAGGACATATTCACAAACACCAAACTCTTGTAGCACCTGGTTCCAATGGAAAAAACATTCCGATTCTGTTTAGTGGTTCGACCGAAAGAACCATGTTTGATGAAATGCACGAGGTGAAAGGTTATCATACCTTTAATATTTCCAAAAAAGCACATCAGCACGAATTTCATCCGATTCAAACAAGAGTCATGCATCAGATCGACCTAAGAAACGAATCGTTAAAAACTAACCAGATCAAGAAGTTTCTAGCAGAAAAAATGAATGGTTTAGAACCTGATGCCATATTGCAAGTCAGGTCCGATCAAAGAGAAATATTAATTGAATTGTCTAAATTAAAAACAATAGGATTCTTTTCTAACTCAATGAACGTAACGATTTCAGGCTTCTCTACTTTACATCGAAAAGAACAAAATTAATTATCTATATCATGTAAGTGATGTAATTCATACTCATCTGGAAATGGCCCAATCTTTTCCTTTTTGTTTTTTTCCTTCGTTGTCACGCCAGAATCTACGGCTTCTTGTTTTTTCTCCTTTTTGACAGAACGATGCCCGAATAAAAAGTTAACACCGAAACGAACATTCAAGTTTTGCATATTTCTAATGTCAGTAAATCCAATGGTATTATCCACCGAAGTGTATAGTTGGATAATTCCCAATCTCGCACCAAAACCACCACCGAATGCTATTCCTTGTTTTGGTTTTCTAGATACTGTAGCAGAAACAGTCAACATTTTCCCGACATAATGGGTATAACCTACCCCATAAGTCAAGCTAATATCTCCTAAATCATTTCTAGTCATAACAGTGGCCGTTACAGTCCCTTTTGGAATTACCTTGTAAGACCCCGAAACAAATACTCTTGTATTTAGTTTTGTTTTGAACTCCCCGTCCTCAATTACTTGATAGTCGAATAGCTGATTTAAAGTATCCTTGAGAACATCTCCTGCATTATCCAAATCTCTTAAATCCATTCCCCCGAAAGTTGCTTCCGATTCAATGAGTTCATAGTTTTTTACATCCTCTGTCCAATTGATACTTCCAATATCATTGACCGCAAGTGAAACATTCAACTTCGGATTTATTTGCAAATCAGCTCCGATATCAAATCCATACCCATTGTTTCCATTGGACATTAGATAATCTGCATTTTCCATGGAATTAAACCCTGCGGTTCTTAGGACGGATTGATTTGTAGACACTCGTACAGAATAAGTGTCTTGTTCGGTTAGAATATTCACTGATGCATTTTCATCTACTCCGGCCTGGACAAAACCTTGTAAATATTTGAATTTTAAACCTACTCGAAGCCTCTTACTTCCCATAATAGAGAGCTCATGTGAATAGCCTGCGCCATATTCTCTGTAGTAAGAACCTTGTCCACGAAGATTGCCTTCAGACACCTCTTCCCCTAAGTAATCTCCATTTCCAGCCAACAAATATTGCATTAGTGTTTTAGGATAATACAATCTGGTCTTTACTCTTTCATTGGCAAAAATTTGAACAGCCCCCATCTTTCCAATATGAAAACCTACTTGTAAAAGAGAAATAGATCCATCAAAAGACAGCCTATCTCCGTCGCTCACATTTGACAGAAAGTTATCCGGATCAAATTGTACGGAATCCGTTCCGGCAATGGCAACAAACATATCATTGTAGGTAAAGCTATTATTGACATTCGTACTTATGCCTGAAATAACAGGAAGTGAAACATAAAAATCCGCATCAGGGAAAAACACTGGATTAAAAATATTATTCTGAGGCGTCAATTCTCCCAAGTGATAAAATGACAAGTCACTTTGCGCTTGTACCATTGTTTTTAGTCCCATGAGTCCAACAATCAGACTCATTATGACAGTTTTGAAATTCTTGATCATAGCTGAATAGTTACCTCACCTGCAAGTGACAATTCGATGTTTAGTTTATAATCTGAGTAGAGGGTCACATAACGATTCTTCTCATGCTCGAAAGTTGAAATGTTAGCCGTAGCTAAAATTTTATGAGCATTAATCAAGGCATCTATACCTTCCGATGACAAGTCTATTCCAGAATTTGATACATGTGGCGCGGTTGTTTTCCCATCACTACCAACGATTGGTGATTCGATATTTGCCGCGTTTGGAAGACTGAATAGCAAGTTTCCTTGATCGTCTATAAAGCTCAAGTCAATTGCGCCTGAAAAGGGAATCTCGTTTGTTGCGATAATATTGAAAATGATGCTTTCTGCACTTTCAATATCCAAATCGTTTAATTCAAAATCAAAATCTACAGAAAAACCGTCCATCTGAAATTGCATTGGAATAGCAATTAAACTTTCGATCTCTACTCGACTATCCTCTAATAAAAAGTTATTTAACCTACTACTGGAAGCTGGATTGGGAATTCCTGATATCTCAAATTCCATCAAGACTGGCGTCGAATTCAACAAATCATCAATGTTGCTATTTTGATTGTTTAATTCAATCGTATCAATTTTCACCTCTCCTTCTATCTCAGGTGAAGAAACAAAGCCATCTATTCCAGGGGGAGTGATTTCCTGCAGAAGAACTTGATTCCCATCAGCATCTATAGCTTTGAGTTCATCAAAAGATAACTCGATATCCATACCGTAAGAATTAGTTGTTATCAGATAAACTCGAGGGTCTTCAAGTTTTAGTCCGTCACCGGAAAAATCATTAAAAGCAGTCATATCTATTGACTGATTTTGTAAATCAATAGGATCACTTCCAAACTTCCCATAAATATGTGTGAAGCCGGGGTTATTAAAAGCCAAATCAAATGTCATTCGCTGCTCTGGTAAAATTTCAGTACCAGCTTCGAAGGTAATAGTCCCTACAACATGCACTTGAAATTCATTTTCGTTAAATGCATTTTTATAAAATTTTGATTTAAGACCTTCTAAAGGCCTTGAGTAGCTATCTGTGACATCAGCACCTGTATATACCAACTCTTCTGAGTTCGTAAGATCTACATTGGTAGTAACGAGCTTCGTTCCTTCAATCGTCCAGGTATAGTCTATATCACCTTTAAAAGTTGAGAGCATCTCAAAATCGAGTGTTCCAGCACTATAAATTAAAGAATCTATTTCCTCCCCATTATTGGCTGGAAATGAAAAAGTGAAGACTTCGTCAATCTCAATTTCATATCCGATAGGAGTCGCTGGAACGTTTTCAGCAGGAGCGAATTCCTCTTCATTACTTACGGAATTAATTGCTATTAAATCATCATTGCCATCATACACCGTCGATTCACTAAAGTATAGCGCGATAGTTTGGTCTGCATTAGTCGTGATTTCAACGGACTCATCTTCCAAGTCCTCCAACAGTTCCTGAACTGTATATTCTGAATAGCCTAAGTTGATAGCAATATGCGGGGATACAGTACCTGGTTTTATCTTCCCGAGGTCCTCAATATTACAGGAAGTAGCCAAAAGGCAGGGCAAGGTTAGTACCCAAATAAGATTCTTTCTCATAGTATTAAAAAGGTCAAACGCAATATTACCCTACGTCTATTTAAGAACTTATATTAATTATTTTTAAATATCTGGTAATTGAATTTTTTCGATGAATAAGCCCTTATATCCTATAAATGAATCATTACACTTGTATTAATCAAAGAGAATACATCCTTCCAAAACTGAATATTTAGGATATTTCCATGTTTGTTTTGTATGTTTTTTATTTAGACTTTTTGTCATTGCTTATCTAATTCTGTATTTTAGTTAGAAGAATTAGAACCTAACTAAGATCTTAATCCATTTTTCAAATTCCGTTCTACTTGAGGAAGTGATGAAAATGAGCTTTGGAACATCAGTTTCAAAAAGTAGAAAAAGAAAAAAGAGCCACTCAATGAGTGGCTCTTTACTTTTTATATTTTTCTCACACGATCAAGTAACAAAAATAATTTTCCCTTTTACTTTTTTACTTGTTAATTCAGTCATTGCTTCTGCGACTTGTTCCAAATTGTATTTTTTATGAATCTGCGCTTGAACCTTTCCCTCGACCAACCACTTAACGATGGTTTGGAAATTCTCAGCATTCACATGAGGTTCGTTTCTAAAGAAGCCTCCCCAAAACACGCCAACTATAGAACACCCCTTAAGTAATGGCAAATTGAGAGGAATCTTTGGGATTTCTCCAGCTGCAAAACCCACGACCAAATACCTACCTTTCCAAGCGATGGCTCTCAAAGCTGGTTCTGTGAAGCGATCTCCCACAGGATCATAAATCACATCTACACCATTGCCATTCGTTAGCGCCTTTGCTTGTGTTTTTAAATCCTCTTGGCTGTAATTGATAGTCATGTCAGCCCCAATGGATTTACAGTAGTTTAGTTTTTCATCTGAACTAGCAGCAGCTATTACTTTAGCTCCTAATGCTTTACCAATCTGAATGGCTGCGGTACCTACTCCGCCAGCAGCACCCAACACAAGTAAAGTTTCCCCAGCCTTCAACTTAGCGCGATTGACCAATGCGTGGTAAGAAGTACCAAAAGTCATCATAGTTGATGCTGCCTGTTCGAAACTAATACCATCAGGCAAAGGAAATACGTTACTGGCCTTCCCAATTACCTCTTCCGCAAATCCGCCCCAACCTGTACCCGCCATTACTCTGTCTCCGACCTTTAAGTGGCTAACACCTTCACCTACAGTTTTTACTATACCTGCTACTTCTCCGCCTGGAGAAAATGGCATTTCTGGCTGAAACTGATATTTACCTTCAATGATGAGGGTGTCTGGAAAGTTTAACCCACTCGCCTTCACCTCTATCACTACTTCTCCTATTCCTGGAATTAAAGACTCGACTTCTTTAACGACCAAATTCTCTGGTGGCCCATAAGACTCGCACAACACTGCTTTCATATCTATATTTTTTAATTAACGGCCAGTACACCCGGCTCTGACAAATAAATCAAATAACCATCAACCTGGTCATACCCCATTTGTCCAAGTATGCTTTTATACTCACTTACCTGACGAAGATGACTTTCAGACCTGGCACCTGTTTTATAATCGATAACAATGGCCTTATTACTTCTTACAATTACCCGGTCAGGTCTTTTCAATTTACCATCAGTCAGTAATATGGACGATTCGTTCTTCACTTGCCAACTAGACTCGAACCAGCCTGATATCTGTGGGATCTCCCATATTTCTCTCAGCTTAATTTTTATGTCCACCATTTCCTCATTGGATAACCCAAATTTGATTTGAGCTTTATCTAAGGCCATCGTGAAATCCTTTTTAGATTGAATCAAGGAGAATATCCAATGAATAACCTGGCCATAATTGATGGATTCAATAACAGATTCTTCAAGAATTCGAGCTTTATGCCTCAACTTGACCCTGTCTACTGGAACCGAAAAGCTAACGGGCAATAATGACTCTCGATTCAATAGTTCTTCTACATAACTACTATAAGCTGGAAGTCTCCCAATTTCTATAGACTCCAAACCTTCCTGAATTAATGCTTTTTCCTTAGCATAATTGAATAAGATATCTCCAACATGGCTAATTCCTCTTGAATTGGCATTGACTTGAGAAAGAATAAAAAGCGCCTCCTCTGCCCTTGTAAGGGCTACATAAAGCAGGTTCAGATTATCTAAATAGATATCGGACTTTTCTAAAAAATAGTCTTGTGCAAATACCGTATTCGACAGATCGCTCTTATACCTGACGGGTACAAAGGGAATCTGTTCTAAAACTGGTGAACCGTTGGTTTCACACCAAAGCAACTGTTCGTTGGTGCCTGAGTGATCAAGTTTCCATTGACAATAGGGTACGATTACCACCTTGAACTGAAGGCCTTTGGACTTATGAACGGTCATCAAACGCATGGCTTCCTGATCCTCTGACACCTGTATAGATCGGGTATCATGATCAGCCCACCACACAAGAAAGTCATTGAGACTGTCTCGTTCATACTTCAGGTAATCTATTACAAGATCTTGAAAACAAAGAATATAAGCATGGTCCTGGGGCTTGCTAAAAAGGTTAAAATGGCCGATTAGTGTTTCCACCATCTGAGACAAATTCATTCTTGTAAGTTCGTCAGCTCTAACAATCAACTCCTCCACATTTATATGATCACCTATCCTTTCTGCATATTGTTGACAAGCATATTTTAGTTGTGATATGGCTAGTGGCTGTTCTGTATTTGCAATCCAGGTCAAACTCTGCAAAACAAGGTGGACGGCCGGGTTGTTTTTAATGAATAGAGATTCATTAGAAATGACATCATACTTGTATCCATCATTCCCTACCTTCAAATGATATTCCATCAATCCTTCTGTAATTTTTCGTCCCTGAGGATTGGTTCTAACCAGAATAGCTATGTCATTCAATTGATAATTCGCGTCCTGCAGTCGCTTTATTTGCTTTACCAATTCCTCAATTACAAATTCATCAGCATCTTCTATTTCATTATTCTTCTCATAGAATTGTAGATTAATTAAACCTTCTCCAGATTCATCGAACAATTGTTGAGCACTGCTGTGATAAGCTGCCTTCATGTTCAAATTAGCCTGTATCGCTTCCGCGTGATTTGCCCCTAAATGACTCTCTAGCATTTCTGGTGCTTGATTGAACAAGTCATTGTTGAATTCCACAATATTCTGCTTACTACGACGGTTCGTGCTCAACCCTTCATCTTTTATTTGGCTTTCACCTATATCTTTTCTTATCTGATCCAGAAGGATCTTCCAATTGCCCCCACGCCAGCGGTAAATAGATTGTTTGATATCACCTACCACCATAGAGAAATTGCCAGCACTCAGGGTATCCTGAATGAGTGGTTTGAAATTGTTCCATTGCAAACCACTCGTATCCTGGAATTCATCAATCAAATAATGTTTGTATCTCGTGCCTACTTTCTCATAGATGTAGGGTGCATCACTATCATTGATGATTTCATTAAGAAAAACTGGGAAATCGGAAATAAGCAATAAGTCGTTGTCTTTCCGGTAGTTGTTGATCTCTTCGGAAATTCTAGATAACAAACCGAAAGTATAGATATACTTAATGACTTGTTCAAGCGATTGGTATTCCTTGTTATGCTTAAAATAATAATCAATTGCCGTGGATAACAGATCTGCCAAGCCATCAGCAATAGCATTATCTACGGCAACTCCAGTATCAGAACCCTTGCTATACCATTTGCCCTGCTCCAATGCGTCGTAGACACGCTTACCCGGTTCAGCAAATTCTCCATTAACCACCTTATCCAAATAACCGCCCACTCCTGCTGCCTTGTAGGTGAAATCATCTCGAGTCAACCCATGTCCTTCCAGATTCAATTTAATTTTCTGACCTATTTCCTTTAGGCCTGATACTAACTCTTTGCTTTTATTATTTAGGCTTTTTATAAAACCTCCGATAAAATTCTCTTGACTCAATTGAGCAAACACTTCGTGCTTGTTTTGCACTAAAAACTCATTGAAGAGCTCATTTGACAGACTCTTGATATCACTCCTTGTATCCCAAGATTTACCTTGATTGATTTGATAGATGGCAAAATCTGTCAGCCAGCGAATCAGTTGCGGATCATCAACCATTTCCAAAAGCATTTTATCTATGACTTCTGAAATAACTTTAGATTGATCCAACTCAATCTTAAAACCAGTCTGAATACCTATCTCTCGAGCGAAAGACCTGACAATTTTCTGAAAGAAAGCATCAATGGTAGTAACTGCAAAAAAGGAATAATTATGAAGAATGCTTCGAAGTAAGGCATCAGCCCTTTCAGCAAGCTGTCCCTCTGTAATATTCAATTCCTTCTGTAAATCTGAAGACATCGTATGCTCCCCCTTGGAGAGTTGCTCCAATGTTTCCAAGATTCGTGACTTCATCTCTTCTGTCGCCTTATTGGTAAATGTAACGGCAAGTACCGTCTTGAAATAATCAGGATATTTCAACGCCAGACGGATGTAGTTGTAGGTCAGAATGTAAGTTTTACCTGATCCGGCAGAAGCTCGATAGATGCTGAAGTTTTTGATAGTAACAGTAGATTAATGCTCTTCTAAGAAAGAGCATTAGTGGCTTCTAAACAAAAAAGGTGACGATTAATTTCTTCGCCTCTTCTACTTAATCAGCTTAAGTTAAGCTTCAATCAAGTCGTTTCTTAATATCTCTAATTGTAATTTCTTTATTATCTTATTGGTGGTTTTCTCGACGTTCTTCAAGTGCTCAATTTTATATTCATCTGAGTGATAATTTTTATTGTTTTTCACAAAGGATTGTTTACTTTCTTTCATCAAATGCATAAGCTCTTTTATTTCAAAATTGTTGATGCTAGAATAAATTTTATGCCGCGTATTACTCAACTTTTCAAAATCATCTGTTAAAAGACCCGAAGAATATTCCGATATAAATTCTTCAAAAGCTTTAATAGAAAGCTTGAGTACTTTTTTAAAGAAATACTGATCTCCTTTAGCTAAATTTTTAATATATGTGAACTTCAAATCTGAATTTTGGTGTTCAAAAATTAGATCACTTGCCTGATTTATTATTTTTTGTTTTGAGCCATTTTCAGATGCTGGTTTTACGTATTTGGCAATTGTCTTGTATAATTCAGCAGGGTTAATTGGTTTTGAAACAATATCATTCATTCCTGCATCATATACTTCCGATGATACTTCACTTATAGAGGCTGCAGTCAAAGCAACAATTGGCAGGTGTCTGTATTTGTTTCTAGGGAGTTTTCTGATTTCAGAAGTAGCAATAAATCCATCCATTACTGGCATTTGAAGGTCCATGAGTACCAAATCAAATTTTCCCGAGATTACTCTGTCAATTGCCTCCATTCCATTCTCTGCGAAGTCAGTAATTACCTCCCATTCAGTAAGAAATTTTTCCACTACTAGTCGATTAACGGCAATATCCTCCACTATTAACACTCTAGCTCCTTTAAGACTTAAATCTAGGTAGTTTGTAGATGTACCTTGCCTTTCTCTAATCTCTAATTCATTTGGTAATTTAAAGGGAAGTACAATTTTAAAACTGGAACCAATACCCAATTCACTATTGACACTTATTTGACCTCCTTGCAGTTCTATGAGTTGCTTAGTTATGGTTAATCCTAGCCCAGTGCCACCAAATTTCCTATTTATTTTTGAATCTGCTTGACTGAAGTGTTCAAATATTTGCTTTAATTTGTCCTCCGATATTCCTATCCCACTATCAGAAACATTGACTTCCAACTCGATCATAGTCTCATCAATTGACCTATATTGAGCGTCTAATCTCACGGTCCCATTCATTGTGAATTTGACAGCATTACTAACCAGATTATTCAGAATTTGAATAAATCTGGTAGGGTCACCGACCAAAAAATCTGGCAAATTATCTTCAATAGATTTGATCAACTTGCAATTTTGCTCGTTGGCCTTCATTCTCATGGATTCAAGTACTCCACTGATAGAATTGCGAATATTGAATGGCGTGGATTCAAAATTGACTTTACCAGCTTCAATTTTATTAAAGTCTAAGACGTCGTTTATTATTGCAAGCAAATTATCTCCTGACCATCTAAGATTTTGGATGTAAGTCATTTGATCTGATCTAGGTGACTCATGCGTCAAAATATGACCTATTCCTATGATAGCATTTAACGGAGTCCTGATTTCATGACTTATCATAGAAAGAAACTCTGCTTTTGCTTTCGTTGCCATTTCCGCTTTGCGCTTTTGCTTGTTAAGTTCTTCTATGATTAATTCGGATTCTTTCTTCTTAAATTTAATGTCCTCACTGAGCTCAAGTAACGCGACAAGCACCTCTTTGTACCTATCGTCTTTCTCTGCTTCAATCATTTGTTCAGTAACTCGGCTTTCTCCGTTTGCAATATGCAGGAGTTCGTCTAGCACCAAATTTTGAAAATCATTTCTCATATTGCCTGAAAATTTTATATTCTGGCCAGGTTGATAATATCTAATACTTCTTCTTTACTGCTGTGAAATGTGATTAACTCAAAGTAATTTCTCATGAGAAGCTTTGTAGTTAACCTTAAAAAAGTCTGATTCTTTGTTACTATATATGCATGCCGCAACTTATTTTGGTTTATATCAAAGAACCTTCGACATAGTATTCTTTGTATAGGGTTAAGCCTAATTTCTGAAATTTGTTTGATATCAAAAATGATATCAACATTGTCAAATTCAGAAACCAGTTCATCGAATTTTTTATAGAGTCCTGGTATCTTTTTCTCAAAAGTTTGCTCCGTCTCTGACCAAATCAAAGTATTACCACTTACCTTTCTAATTCGGCTTTCAAATTCATATTCATTTATACTTTGAAGTTCACAAAAACTGTTTTCATTTCTTACCATAGCATTTTTTGTTTTAAACAGATCTTCAAATTAAATAATGGTATAACCATTAATCTCAGTAGGACAACCTTTGCGTAGATTCAAGAATACCGACTCCATACATTTTTTTAATTGTATCATGTACAAGTTTCAGCTCCTGTTTAGAGAACTGCGACTCAGCGTTGGGGTTTTCTAATTCCTCTAGACTAAAATTCTCTATCTCAGGATATATGGCAAGTATTACTCTTAGCCAAGCCAATGGGGATAAATTCTTCTGAGACCATTTTTTTAATTTGATAATCTTCAATCTTTATTAATTTTAGGTTTGGTTGGTACAAAAAAGCAACAGTAATATTCTTATTATTCATTAAATAAATCAGTGAACCAATTAAGTGGTCGTTTCAATGTGTAAGATATTTTCATCCTGCCCGTCACCCTATCTAGCCATTCTATCTTAAATCCCTTTTTGCCTTCAAAATCGCTGCTGTAAGAACTTATAGCTTCTGGAATTACGCAATCATACAGTTCCATAATACACCTGTTCAAAACACCAATATGATCTTCGTCAAACACTGTTCGATCATGAATATTGACAATGGACACTTTTCTGTCGCACTCTAGCAATTCAGGGTAGCACCTTGAAATGATTATAAGCCAACTGGCCGAAGAAAAGGTTTCGATACACCAATTTTTAATCTTTAAAGCATTAGGCTTTCTATTCTTTGGAAAATTATTATTCATATTATCTGGGATTCAAATTCTATTTTTGATTCCATCGTTACAGCCAAAATAAGCGTCAAAAGTCTGTACCATGATATAGCAATTTCTTTTGTCCACAAACCTCTCAAAGTAGACTTCATAGCCTGTAGACAAGCTTTCATCACTTTTTGATCATCACTCTTCTGGATATATTGATGATCATTAAAAATACTCTCCAAAGCTTTTTTAATCCCTTCTCTGGCCACAATCAAATTATCGAGAGAGGCGACCACAAAACCCAATACGTATAGGGCCTTATCTCCCTGTTTGATAATTTCAAATTCGTTTTCGAATGACGGCACAAGAGAAGAATCTAAAGAATGCAGATTAGAATAAAATGAAAAAGCAAATTCATGAATATTGGGAGCAAGCACTTTCCATGTTTCTTTAATATTTTTTCGCTCTCTAATATTGAGGTCTTTCATTTTTCAAATCTTTTCTTTGAAACCAAAGCAACTCTTGGTTTATTTCCAGAATTTCCAAGAAAACTTTTTCTTTGCCGATCCTTCAATCATCATATCTCCAACAGCGGAAATGAGTTTATTCCAAGCTGCTTCGTGCTCATAACTCCATTCATCATCCATAAACTGTGCAATGGCACCAACGAGGGCTTTTTGAACAGGTGGGTAATACTCTGGCAAAACCTTAAACTTCACATGTAATGCACCCAGTTTATGTATGGCATCTTTGATTTTATCTACCCTGTCCACATTAGCCATCAAAAAACCCAGTGTCATCATCAGCTTTTCGGCTTGCTTATTCATGTCACCACTAAATAGTTTTCTATACTCAGGTTTTGCCTCAAACAAATCATCGTAAAATTTCATCGCCAAAGGAATTGCATTCGGTGCTACGGTTTGCCAACATGATTTCACAAGCATCAACTCTCTTTCATTCATATTTCTTTTGTTTAATAAGTTTTGGGTAAATCTATATCTGCTCCACTATTGATCACTTATTCACCCAGTATACAAATGGTATTCATAGGAGTATACAGACTGGATATGATGGTTACAAATAGTATATAGAAGAGGAACAAAACATCCCAAAAACAAAATAAAGGCACTTTTGAATTGATAGAGAAAATATAACATCCAATGATTGCCCGCGATCAATATATGGCCTCTCCATTCTTGGAACCTGTCGGTATTACGGAGAAGGCTACCAATCAACCTCTAAAAAAAGGCGAGCCTTTGTAGTCAAAAGTATGCTTACAAGAATTTCAGAAACTAGAGCTCTTGAACATATTTGTTAAGATCAATATGTTCTTGTAATCCTATCTTTTTCTTGATTCTATACTTGATCATTACTGCGCTTCTATTTTCAATATTCAAAATTGTAGCAATTTCTCTATTGCTTAGGTTCAATTTGATTAGAGCACAAACTCTTTTTTCATGGTTCGATAATTTATCATTGAGGTCTGATAATTTTTCGTAAAACTTTGAATGGGAATTAGAAAAGTAATTATTAAAATTCTCCCAATCCTTCTTTAAAGATTTATTCATCCTAATGGTCTGAAGAATTTTGCGGTATTCCGGATCTCTATTCTTTATCATGATATCCTTGACTTGTTTTTCAAGGTTATCCATCAAATTATTCATATGGATCATATTGAGTGTCTGTTTATAAAGATCTGCTTGACCAAGTTCCAGATCATTTTTTAGTTTCATCTGCTTCACCTCTTCACTTTTCAATCGATTCTTATGACGATAAATTAACATTATGATTAGCAGAATACTTACAATTACTACCCAGGCCACAACCATACTTAAGCGTTGTTTTTTAAGCGATTCCAACTCTTTATCTTTTTGGAGCAACTTGATTTCTTTATCTTTTTCTAATGTCTCCATTTTTGTATATAGCTCAGTTATCTTTCTCTGACTCTCCTTATTAAACAAAGAATCTTCATATGCGTGATGCGATTTTAGATAATATAATGATGAATCCAACACTCCGAGTTGTTCGAAGGTTTTAGACATTAAATGTGTAATAATCGATGAAAATTGCCTATGTGAATATTGAGCAGTTGATGATAACGCTCTTCTAGAATAGAATAATGTACTGTCATATTCCTGCTTTTCAAAAAACACTTCCGCTTTAATAATGTCAAATTGTTCTTCTACACTATTAATCCCTACACTATCAGCCAGTTGTAAAGCTTCTGTCATCATTGAATTGGCAAGATCAAGCTCTCGTTTTAGTACATAATACTGGGCAAGGTTTCCTAAAGAAATAACGGCCGTACTATAGTTACCAAATTTCTGTGCTGCTTCAAAGGCCTTTTTGTCAAAATAGATAGCACTATCTAGATTGTTCAGTTGTTTATATATGGTTGCCAGCCCATTATACTTATTCATTTGACTACGCCATCCATTTTTTAGATCTAGCTTAAGCCCGTCACGAAAATATTGAGCAGCCTTTTCCACATGCCCCATATGTTTATAGCATAGTGCAATATTTCCTAATACAACTGACGCATTTAGTGACTCTTTGCTTTCACTAAGGTCATAAGCTTTTAGAAAATAGTCCAAAGCCTCAGAAAAATTACCTTTCATCCCATTAATACGGCCTAAGGAGTTTAGACAATGACGATACCTCATCGTATCCCCTTCTTGATCAAACATCTTCATTCCTCTTTGCAAAAGTCGTTCGGCTTCGTCAAAATTTCTTTTATAGATACTCCATGCTCCCTTGGTTAAAAACAAATAATGATATTTGGACTGAATGGTATCGCCAAATAGATTGTTCTTTTGATAGATCTCTTCGGCCTTAGAAAAAAGGATTTCACATGAATCCAACTGTGCTTTGTTTAAATAATAGCTGGACTGTACTACGAGCGATCGGGCCTGCCCAAAATCATAATCTAGCTCAATACTCCTCTCCAAGGCATACTTGGTTAAGACTAGTACACTGTCGTTGTTGTTGTCTTGAATAAGCCTCGAAGCGGCAAGAATTAGAGAGTCAATTTGCTGTGTGGACTTGGCTTGACTTAACGCAACTTGTGCATTGGATTGATATAAACTTAAGAAAAAAAAGAAAGTACTAATTCTGAAATGATTTAAGTTTTGCTGCATTATTATTTTTTATGAATTAAGAAATAAAACGGATGAACGATAGATTGCATATCCAATTCAAACAACGATATAGTCATTTGGAAAAAAGCATATTACCATCTAAATGCCCGCAAGTAAAAACAGACAGAAGTCAACCTATATAAAACCTTAACTCATAGCAAAAAAAGACAGATTAGGCTGGTCTCAATTACTCTGAATAGGCAATGATGTATGGTTAGATGGGCTTACTAAAAATAAGATATTTATATCACTACGACAAGGGAATTCTTCTATGGAATGGTTCCATCCTATAGCAGTATTTATTTAATTGTATTCTAATAGTATCCCTTGAATTTTGAAGAGAATCATTCATGCTGCGTGATATTTTCTTTGTAGCCTCAAAAAAAGGAATTGCTGACTAAATTCATGTAGGATATTGACTCAATCAAGTACTTGTAGACTCTTTGTAGACGTTGTTTTTTATTTAACGATACAATTTTGAAATCATGCTCGATAGACTGAGAACCAATGGAACCAATAATTCGAACAATAACTAAATAATGAGTCATTCGAATCGAATGATCTCACCTTCCTTCATGACGAAGTGTACAACTTTAATATTTTCAATATCTACCGATGAGTTATTCTTCGCCTTTCAAAATCATTTTCGAAAGTTTGGTCCTTTTATCTGCGATCTTTTTTTTCATCCTCTTTCTTTTCCTGAGCCTTTACCAAATCCCCCTCTTCTAGTTTCTTAGAAACCGCCAAATAAGGTCCTACAATTACCTGATCAGCCTCAGAAACACCTTCTACAATTTCGATATTATCAAAATCACTAATTCCTGTCTTCACCACTCTCAATTCAGCCTTGCCATCCACATTTACAAAAACCACTTCTTTTAATTCCTCGTCACGATTTCTTTTCTTAGA
Organism: Reichenbachiella sp.; assembly: GCF_033344935.1. Classification (NCBI taxonomy): domain Bacteria; kingdom Pseudomonadati; phylum Bacteroidota; class Cytophagia; order Cytophagales; family Reichenbachiellaceae; genus Reichenbachiella; species Reichenbachiella sp. Next base: position 3,014,447 of record NZ_JAWPMM010000001.1, read on the forward strand.
CTCTTCCTCTCCATCTTTCTCATTTTTGGGAATTCGAGTGGTTACTGCTCCAAGAGGAACGGAAAGAATGTCACGTTTGGTGTTAGTTATAATATCTACACTAGCTGTCATTCCAGGACGAAAAGGCACTTTATTATTGGATACCAAATCAGCATAAGAGCTGTTTAATATTATGATTTTCACTTCGAACTCCGTTACCGCATCCGCCGAAGCTTTTGCATTGGCCGTGTTGGCAATAGCTGTAACTCTACCCTTGAACTTTTTATCCAAATAAGAATAGGCATCCACATCAATATCCACTTCATTGCCTTGAGCAACTCTCACAATGTCATTTTCATTAACATCTACTCGTACTTCCATATTACCCAAATCAGCGATACGCATCATCTCCGTACCAGCCATCTGAGAGGTCCCCACCACGCGCTCTCCTTTCTCTACATCCAGTTTGGAAACAATTCCACCCATTGGAGCGGTGATAGTAGTAAACATCAAGTTTTCATTGGCTTCCTTCACCGTTGCCAGAGCACTCTGAACAACATATTTGGAGGCTTCCACATTCTTTTCTGCAGATTTCAAATCTTGCTCTGCAATCTTAAAATTAGCTTCAGCCAATTCCATATCCGCATTAGAAATTGCTTTTGATTCATGCAATTGCTTCTGCCGGTTGTACTCCAATTCAGATCGCTTGAATGAAGCCTTAGCTGAAGCCAACCTTGCTTCGGCGTCTGCTAAATTGGCTCTTTGCTGATTGAGTGATGCCCGTGCACGATCTAAGGCAGATTTTAGATTATCTGGTTTCAAACGAATAAGCACGTCACCGACTTTTACCGAATCTCCCTCTTCTACATTTAGCTCGATAATTTCTGCTGAGACCTCAGGACTTATCTTAACTTCAACAATGGGTTGAATCATGCCAGAAGCACTGACCTTCTCCGTAATATCCACTTTTTTGACTTCTCCAAAAACTACTTCGGTTCTTTCTCGTTCGCCTATCCAACCCTTCTTTTTTCCTATCATTAGGAAAACTATCAACACTACTGCTCCGCCGATCAAACCATAGATCAACTTATTGTTATTTTTTTTCTTAGCCATGAGTTTAGAAAGTAATTGGTTTGCCTAGATAGAAGTCCAGCACTTTTTGTTTGAAAATAAAATCGAATTTCGACCTGACTAGATCGGACTTTGCCATATACAAATTATTAGTAGCTACTTGATAGTCTACAAAATTCACTGCCCCAAGGTTGAACTGGTTTTCGGTCACCCGAAAAGCCTCTTCTAGTGCTTCAACTTGTTTTTGATTAGCCGTATGTGTTTTGGACGCAGCCATCATATCATTGTAAGCCGATTCAATATTTTGTCGAAGTTGATTGCGTACTTCTTGAGAAGTCACCTCAGCCCTATACTTACCAAGCATTGATCGCTGAACATCAGCACGAGTCCTGAATTTATTAAAAACCGGAATACTCAAATTGAAAGCAATGTTCTTACTGATGTTTTCTTGAAACTGTTCTCCTAGTGGGAAATCAGGCTGAGTTTCTACTACATTAGGTACATTCACATCGGATAATACTGTTTCACCTGTAGAAGGCACGTAGCCAATGGGAACAGTTGAAGGCACAGTACCATCGAAAATATTACGTTCTCTATCAGCAAAGCTAGAATAGTTAGTATTGAAACCTGCAGAAACAGTCAATGTTGGAGAGTAAGCACCCTTCGAAATTTTATAATTCAAATCAGCTTCTTCTATCCTTAGCTGTGCACTTTGGATCTCTGGCATAACCGCTTCCGCCGTTTGATAAATCTCACCTGGAGTCATTAGGGCTGTTTCATCTAGGGTCAACTCCAACGCTGGAATCTCTATTTCAAATCTATCTCCTGCCGGAATCAATAATGCCTGCTTTAAGTTCAAAATGGCCAAATTATAGCTATTCTCCGCATTGATAACACTTACTTCATTGCTTGCTGACTGTGCCTGTAAATCCAATAGATTTGTAACAGGCAATGCTCCTGCATCCACCAATTTTTTGGTTCTTTCCAATTGCTGATTAGTACTATTCAATTGGTATTCTGCATTGGCTAAAAGTTCCTGATTAAAAATCACATTAAGGTATAAAGTAGCGACATTAAGACCCACATCATTCTTTGCTTTGGCCAATTCTGCTTCTGTAGCGGCGTAATTAATGTTGGCTTGTTTGATGCTGTTATGGATCTGCATTCCGTTGAACACTGTCAGATTACTTCGACCATTTATATTTGAAGAGTTCAGCTGTTCTGTCACGAAATTATTAGTTGTAGGATCGATGGTACGCCCCCAGTTGATGCCATAATTCGCACCCATATTGAAGTCTGGTAGACGTTCGAGTTTTGACTGATTCTTTGTCACCTCACTCACTTTCAAATCCAATTGACTACGCTGAATAGTGAGATTCTTTTCATAGGCGATTTTTATGCATTCGTCTAAAGAATATTGGTAATCTTGGGCGCTTACGTTCCCTATAAAAAGGCAAAGCAAGCCGCTCCATATCAAGCTTGTTAGGTTTTTCATTTATACTTTACTTATCAATGTCAGGTATGTATATGACATTTTTAATCCACTTTAAATTTCTCAAATACTCTAAGGTAATATCGTTGATACCAGAGTCCATCTCTAGAATTTGACAGGCCAGGTCATTTTTGCCTTTTCGAGATACCGTCATAGTAGCAATATTGCAATCATCATGAGCGATTACACTCGTAATGAAAGTAATACTCCCTGGTCGATCATCTGCTTCAATGATAATTGTATGCAAATTGGCTGTAAAGCCAGCTTCAAAACCATTGACCTCTACTATTTTCACTACACCACCGCCTCTACTTTCGCCTACCATGGTGACTTTTTTATCACCCTTCTTTAGTTTTAGCTCTATGGTATTTGGGTGTCTGGTAGAAGCATTTCCAATGGATTTAAAACTGTATTTAAAACCGACCTTCTTAGCTTCATCAAATGAAGTTTTAATTCGTTTGTCATCGGTTTTAAAATCCAATAAACCAGCAATAATGGCTCTGTCACTACCGTGTCCCTCATAGGTACGAGCAAATGAGTTGTAGAAAATCACCTCAGCTTCCTCTGGAATACCACCAAGTAATCTGACACCAACTCTGGCAATTCTGACGACTCCTGCCGTGTGAGAACTAGAGGGCCCTATCATCACAGGACCTATCATATCGAATACACTACTTTTTTCCACTAGATTTTGGGTTGCATCATCTGACACAAGATTTTATTACAAACACTCATTAGACCGAGTCCATGTGATAATCGTTACATCAGGTGATTAGTTGTCTGAATAAAAAATTTATTACAGCAAGTTAAAATTAATGTGCTGAATAATTGAAAAAGCTTATATAACAGCAGTTAAACTGCCACAGCGCCTTTGATATGTGGATGCGGATCATAATTTTCCAAGGTGAAATCCTCGTATTTGAATCCGAAAATATCTTTTACTTCTGGATTAATTTTCATCTGAGGTAATGGCCTGCATTCCCGACTCAATTGCAACTCTGTTTGTTCCATGTGGTTGGAGTATAGATGAGCATCTCCCAACGTATGAACAAAATCACCCAGTTCTAAGTCACAAACTTGAGCAACCATCATCGTCAGCAAGGCATATGAAGCGATATTAAATGGTACACCTAAAAACACGTCAGCACTCCTTTGATACAATTGACAACTCAACTTACCTTCGGCTACATAAAACTGAAAGAATGCATGACAAGGAGGCAAAGCCATATTTTGAACTTCGGCTACGTTCCAGGCGTTTACAATTAGTCTTCTGGAGTTAGGATTGTTTTTAATATCATGTATCAACTGACTAATTTGATCTATAGTCTCGCCGCTCTGTGTAGGCCAACTTCTCCACTGCACACCGTAAACCGGTCCTAATTCCCCATTTTCATCTGCCCATTCGTCCCAAATTGACACTCCATTGTCCTTCAAATATTTGATGTTGCTGTCTCCTTTCAGAAACCATAAGAGTTCATGAATAATTGATCTCAGGTGTAGCTTTTTTGTGGTAACTACAGGAAACCCTTCTGACAAATCAAATCGCATTTGATGACCAAAGACACTTTTAGTTCCTGTACCTGTTCGGTCTCCTTTCTGAACACCTTCGTCCAGAATCCTTTGCATGAGTTCGTGATATTGCTTCATGAGTAGCTATGAAATTAATGGATAAAACTTGAAGCGATAAAGGTAATTGATCGACTCGAATTGCACGAATTTACTCCAGTACTTCTACACAAAAAAGGCCCACTCGAAGAGCAGGCCTTTCACTTAGCATACAATTATATTTTTACTGAGCGTTGTCCTGAGTTTTGTAAAAATTACTTTTTACGCCTTTTACTCCTGGTACAGCTACAAAAAGGCTTCCAGCCAAAGGATACTTTTCTAACTCCTCATCGCTCATATCTACTCGAGCCGAAGTAATAATCAAAGAATCCAATTGTTCACCTACAAAAGCGACTGAGGTTATGTTGTGTGCTGGAACGTTTATTTTACCAATCAACTCTCCTGTGTTGGGATCCCATCTACTTACCATATTTCCATTCCAAAGTGCAATCCAAAGTTTGTCTTCAGCATCGATGGCCATACCATCAGGGTAGCCAATTCCTCCAATCTCTACTACCACCCGACCATTGGAGATTTTTCCAGAAGCCACATCATAATCAAACGCTTTTACGTTTTCATCCGGTGTATCGATATAATACATGGTTTTTTGATCTTTCGACCATACTATTCCATTAGAAATAGTGATACTATCCAACTGTTGATTAGCCACTCCTTTCTCCAAACTATATAAAGATGCCCGAAAGGATTTTTGATCTAGCCCCATTGACCCAACCCACAATCTGCCCGCAGGGTCGCATTTCCCATCATTGAAGCGAATATTATCAATGGAATCTAAGGGATTAGTTATTAAATTCTGAGTCTTGGATTCAAAATCATAGGTATATAAACCGCTTTGCAACGCAACAATCGCTTGCCCCAGATCATTCGGCACAATCGTACCTATCCTTTGTCCCACGTCAAAAGTTTTTTGCTCTTTGGTTTTGATGTCCGTAGTAAAGAACTGCTTTCCTTCAATATCTATATGCCAAAACTCCTTCGTCTCTTGATTGTAAATAGCACCTTCGCCCAACTCATTTTGCATTTCCACATACAAGGTAGCATCCCATTCCTGAACAGGACTAGTTGATGCTATGGTCTCTACTGATTCGCTTTTCACCTGACATGCAATTAATGCACAACCTAAACTAAAAATGCCAAGGGCATTTAATACTTTCATTCGTCTTGATTTTAATTTTCTATAGCGAAATTGGCAATTCTTCGCTGTTTCAAAGATGGGCATTTGTCACAAATAACAGGGTCAAAGTTTACTTCTCCCAAATACTGAAGTCTTTCCCTCTTCCTCGACCTATTAATTCTGACATCATGTAAAACTCCAATGTGTTTAAATCCTTCAATACAAACTCATCATTGGGCTTAATTTCTACAACCGTAAATTCATACTTTTCACCATAATTGGTGAGAACATATTTTTTGTTGGTTCGGATATTATCTAATGCAATACTCATTGGTAAATTTCAGTGGGCAATATTACAATTTTGTTAAATGCCATGAATTGAAAACAAGAATTATTAGTTTGCAACTGATGAAAAAATACTTTCTGGCTGGACTTATTTGCCTCTCTTCTCATACATGGGTTGAAGCTCAAAATGGCAACTATACGATGGGTGCCAGGTCTGCCGCAATTGGTGGTTCTTCTATCACACTTGGAGATGAATGGGCTTTATTCAATAACATTGGTGGACTTGCCCATTTTCAAGAAAAATCCATATTCACTTCTTTTAAGAACAAATATGGAATTTCAGAGTTTACCAGCTTGGCACTAGGTGGTACCTACCCCGTATTAGGCGGCACAGCAGGCCTGGGTATGTTTCGGTTTGGGGATGATTTGTACAACGAACAGCGCCTGAATCTCGGGTTTAGTAATCAATTCGGCATAGTTAGTCTTGGCCTCAATGTGAGCTATTACCAGCTAAATATTGAAGGAGCCGGTAGCAGAAAAACGGCGATGATTGATTTTGGAGGAAGAGCTCAACTCACAGAACAGCTTTTTTTCGGGGCTCATGTTTCCAATCTAAATCAAGCGAAACTCTCAACCATTAGCGATGAAAGAATACCAACCATTATGAAAACTGGACTGAGCTATAGGCCAAGTCAAGACCTTATGATCAATACAGAAGTAGAGAAAGAAATAGATCAAGAGGCAGTATTGAAGTTGGGTTTGGAATATAAGATACTCGATAACCTTAGTTTAAGAACCGGATTTAACACTAAGCCATTTGAAAGCAGTTTTGGATTAGGCTTTTATCCTGGAAAGCTGAAGGCTGATTACAGCTATAACAACAATCCTGATTTGGGGGGTATTCATGAGATATCAATTGGCTATATTTTCAGTGATTGAAAAAGCTTATCACCATAGCATTATTGTTTTGTACTTCGGTACCTGACGTGTTGGCACAACAGTACAACAGGAATGATATTGATATTCAGGAGTTTATTGAGGATTTGTTTCAAGTACCAGATGAAGACATCAACTATGATGATCTGTATGAGACTCTGTATCAATTGTATTCAAATCCAATCAATCTGAATGAAACTACCAAAAATGAGCTCAACAGTCTTTTTCAGCTCAATATCAACCAGATTAACAATCTGATTGATTACCTAAATGTTAATGGGCCACTATTATCCATATATGAGCTACAAGTCATAGACGGGTTCGATAGAACTACAATCAACAATCTCTTACCTTTTGTAGAAGTCCGATCTCCAGGAGATCACTCTACTCGCGGGCATCTGTTTAAACGAATTGCATCTGAAAAAAACAACTACCTTATTCTTAGAACGGAAAGAGTTTTAGAAGACCAGGCCGGTTATTTACGATCCGATTCATCCAGATACTTAGGCTCTCCCTATAAAATCTATGGCCGATTCCGATCCAGTCATTCCAAAGACTTTAGTGTAGGTCTTACATTTGAAAAAGACCCAGGTGAACAAGTGATTCTAGATCAGGATACCAAGCAATACGGTTTTGACTATTATTCCTATCACCTATTCTTGTACGACAAAGGGGCCTTTAAGAGCATTGCCATAGGTGACTATCAAATGCAATTCGGGCAAGGCTTAGTCCTTGGCTCAGGATTTAACCCAGGAAAAGGTGCGGAGACCATCACAACTGTAAAAAGAGGAAATTCAGGACTAAGACCTTATACTTCAGCGCTTGAAACTAACTTCATGAGAGGAGCTGCCTTTACCTATACGTTTAAAAACCTAGAAGTTACTCCTTTCTATTCTCGATTAAAGCAAGACGGTATTATTAGATCTGAAGATTTTGGAGGAGACTACCAAGAATACATTACAGGCATTCAGGACATTGGCATGCATAGAACATACAGCGAGTTATCTTCACGAAAAGGTATTCAGGAAGAGTCGGCTGGGATCAATCTTACTTACAATGATCTGAAAAACAGCAATTTACAATTCGGGGCTACCTTTTTGCACAACAGCTTTTCTATTCCCATTCAAAAGACTCCCAACAACTACAATCAATTTGAGTTCAAAGGAGATAAAAACTATAATGCAAGTCTATTCGCGAACTACAACTGGCATAACTTTCTGCTTTTTTCAGAAGTGGCGCGTTCCAAGTCGGGCGGCATGGCTATAGTAGGAGGCTTTATGGGTAGTCTCTCTCCCATTGTTTCTATGAGCTTTTTGTACAGGAATTATGCTAAAAATTACCATTCCTTCTATGGCAACTCATTCGGTGAGGGATCAAGGAATATCAATGAAGAAGGCTTATACTGGGGTATTAAAGTAACACCAAGTAAACAAACCTCCTTTTCCGCCTATTATGATAGATTCAAATTCCCCTGGCTTCGATTTGGAGTTAACTCACCTTCTCAAGGATATGAATATTTAATTCGAGCTGAGTATAAACCTACAAGAAAAATTAAACTTTATGCGCAACTCAGAGAACAAGCCAAAGAAGTTTCGGTTTCTACAGAAGGAGGAAATTTACACTTGCTTGAAAATGGAGTAAAACGAAATTATGCTGGCAATTTAGATTTTACCGCCAATGAGATGTTTACGCTGAAATCGAGAGTACAATTCAGTACATATGATCTGTCCGGTAGCCAAACAAAAGGCTTAGCCGTTATTCAGGATTTCAATGTCAAAATTAGCAAGTTCACGGTAAGTACCAGATTTGCCTTATTTGACACTGAGGATTACGAGAATCGACAATATGTTTTTGAAAAGGATCTACTGTATGTATTTTCCATTCCCGCGTATGCTAACCAAGGAACTCGGAGCTATGTAATGCTACAATATAAGCCTACCAGAAAAATGACGATTTGGGCTAGGTATGGAAGGTATGACTACCGAAACTTGACAAGTATAGGGTCAGGATTGAATGAAATTGAAGGGCAAACTAGAAGTGATGTAAAATTTCAAATCAGGTATAAAATTTAAATCCTCATCGATTCACAATGAGGATTTAATATTTTCCATTTCCTATCATATCAACCGCACATTTCCCTTACTACTGATAATTCATTTTTATTCAAGTATTCGCCCTTGGCATCAATCATCAGTGCTAGCAATTCGGCAGGCTTATCTATTGGAATCAGCTCTTCCTCTGCATCAATCTGATTAAACCACTGTAATACATTTCTTGTAGCTTCCTTTCTTGCATTTTCATTCATCAAAGCATCCTCGATCACTTTCAATGAGACATTTGGATTTTCAATTTTCATAACTTTTGTCTTTAATTATATTGGCAAGTTAAGATCAATATATACTTCAAACTATGTCAGAAAAACCTATTTATCAAAATTGGTAAAATACCTATTAGTCGCTAGTGGAGCTAAAAACTCTTAAAAGAACCAACCTTTTAATAGACATAAACTTAAAGTATCGCCCATTTTTTGGTAATTTCACTCCTCCAACTACAGCCTATGAGAAAATGAAAATTATCCATCGAATCCTAAAATTCATTCAGAAAGAGTCAATCAGTTCTGACCAACTCAAAAGCAGCTTAGGTCTGGGAAAAGACGCACTGCAACTCGCCGTGTCTGAAGATGGATCGGTAAGCACTGATGTGCTAGAGGAAATTTGTAAGCAATATCCGCAGCTCAATCCCATTTGGCTAGTTACAGGAAAAGGAGAAATGCTAATCGATGATTACCACGAAATAGGAAAGGCAATCGAAAATGTAGAATCTCAGGACGGAATCTATAATGTCATCGCAGGAAAGGATATTGAAATTCAGCTACTCAAAGAGCACATAGAAGGACTCAATGAACTAATTAAAGTGAAGAACAAACTTATTGATGAGTATAAAAATGCTTAGGGAAATGGATCAATTTCGAATCTTTTGATCCATAGATTTTTTCATTTCTTCTTTTTCCTTCCTAAACATATCGAGAAGGTAGACCATTTCATTCGAATTTTTTATCAGTGCCAGTCCTTTCTCCGCAGATTTGTAATGGTAAATCTTCCAAAGCCTGACTGATAATACGCCTGACATAAAAATAAAAGTCATAATAAATGCCATTAACCAAGAAGTTTTAGCGTATTGCTCTTTTTCTGCTTTTTCTCTTTCATGATCCTGATACTTTGTGAGCAAGGCAATTTTCTCATCCTCTTTCTTTAGCCAAGATTGATTTTGAATCAACGGTAAGGCCATGTCATTAATTAACATGGTATAATGTAAGAGACTATCTGGTTGATTAAGTTTTTCAAATGTCTTCTTTAGTGCCTGATTAGTGATGGCCAATTCATTCATCTCACCCTTTTCACTATTATAAACCAAGCTATGCTTAAAACAATTCCAGGCTTTTTCATACTCCCCTTTTTCATTGTATACTTTACCCAAATTATTATAGGTTATCCAGAGTTGATTGGCACTTGACTTATATGCTAACGATTTTTCAAGAAACTCTTCTGCCGTATGAAAGTCACCTTTCTTCAAATAAACATTCCCCAAATTATTATAGAGTTGCCATGAATGAAAATTGGGATCATGAGTGAAAGGTAATATTTCTTCAACCTTTTTATACATTTCAATGGCCTGATCAAAATTACCAACTCTTCTTTGTGCAACAGCTATTCCATAATAACTATTCACTAGACCTCCAAAATCTTTTAGGTCTCTATATATATCTACAGATTTCAACAAGAAGTCAACTCCTTCTTCCTCCCTATCTAGCATTTTCAAGGTTTTCCCTACACCATAATTGTAATGACCTCGATCTTGAATGGTTGCATAATCTCCTAAACTAAGGGCTGTCTGAAAATGAATTAGTGCTTGATCATACAATTCACTTTCATAAAAGATCTGTCCAATTTCATTATGTAACCTCGAAACTCTTAATAAATCCCCCAATTCATTGGCTATTTCAATTGCCAAAAGGTAATCCTTATAAGCTAGCTTATTATCATCCTTTAAATAATAAATAAACCCACGGAGGTATAACGATTTAACAGTCAATTCAGACTCATCACCGTCAATATTTTTGAAAACAAATTCTAATGACGTCAGAGCCTTTTTATAATCACCATCCTTATAAAGAGACATTGCTTTTTCGTACTCATTTGTAGCCTCAATAGTCAGTTCATCGGCACAAGAAAAAAGTACAAATACCAAGAAGAGTAGTTTTAATATCTTCATTTTGATATCAAAGATAGGTAGGGTTAGATTGATTTAGAGGAAGCAATTTTATTTTTGAAACATTTTATTTATCACCCAGGCCCAGAAGTATTGTGGCCAGATGAGGTTTCACCTTGATTTGTCTTCTCCGGAACCACATTATCATAGATTTCGTCTGCCTGAGCGTCAGCACAAGAGGATAATAAAGTACCTGCGAAAATAACTACTAGAAATAATGAACCTAATTTTTTCATAACTGTAATGTTTGGTATAACTGATTAATTTTCAATGCTGCATTTAGGTCGAAACCAGTCGGAAATTATTGAAATAGTGGTTGAAAAAACCTGTGTAGGTAGGTTAGAAATTAGGTTAGGTCGGTTTACCTTCAGTTTTTTTCTTTCAATATTTCCTCTTGGTTTCGGCTTAAAATCAAAATTTCATTTAATATCTTGAAGGCGAGGTCGGTACCAATTTCAATTCTAATTGGGTGTAGCTGCTGAAATTCTTACCAGACAACAGCATATCCTCGTCATCAATTTTATAATACCAATTCACATTTATATCCATCCCATCCTCCTGATACTCCTTTAGTTGAGTCATAAGAAGATACAGATAACGTGCAGAACTGGTATTGAAATATTCTAAACTAAGATTGACAGTCAATGACTTTCTTCCATCCGCCAAATAGAAGGCAAGCAGTTTGTCAACTTTATCATAAAATTCTCTTGGGTCCTCAGGGTGCGATGTCCCTTTGATAAGCAATGTACGGTTGGCCATCTCGAGCGCAACAAAAGGTGTCTCAGAAGTAGCTTTAATCACATAATTCCTAAACCTTCTTTGATCTACCGTAGTATTCAAATTTTCACTTCTCGGAATTGTGATTATACCCTCCATAGCTAGACCCATTAATTTTTCGTGTTTAATGATTATTCAATCTCAGTAACAAACTTTAATCGTTCATTACAGGATCAAAAGTATGGATGAAAGCGTTCGAGGACAATAGGTACTGATACCCAAATTTCTTATAGGCAAATCACTTAGATTTATAAATTTACCGTCTACATGCGCTCTATTCCATGTTTTAAGGCAAATTTGGTTAGACCAACTGCATTTTTAACTCCTGTCTTTTGTAGTAGGTTTCTACGATGGGCATCCACTGTACGAATGCTGATGTGAAGTTCATCAGCTATTTCATAATTAGATTTTTCTTCTACAATTAATTTTAGAACATCCAATTCTCTTGCGGTTAAGAAGTCGATAGGGTTTTCCTTCATTTTTTCTTCTTTTGTCTTAGAGAATTCAGACATAATCACTTTTGTAATTTCTTTACCGTGATACGCCTCCCCATTGTTTATGGCATCCAGGGCTTCCAATAACACCTTTCTTCCTGCATCTTTAGAGATATATCCATTGGCACCTGCCTGCAGCATATTTACGATGTGCTGTTCGTCGACATACATACTCATGGCCAACACCTTGGTGTCAATATTTTTTTCTTTAATGGCCTTGGTACAGGCAACTCCATCGAGATTTGGCATATTGATATCTATCACAACAATATCCACTGAATGCTCTGATAAATAGTTGAGAGCTTCCACCCCGTCTGATGCTTCTGAAACTACATGATAATCGGATGATTCTGTAATTATGGCTTTGATACCATCTCTCATGATCTTATGATCATCCACTAATAAAATTTTAGTACTCATTGTTAGATTGAAATTTCTATGGTTATGATTGATCCTTTGTTTGACTCGAAGTCAATTTTGCCACCTAGGTATGCCACCCGGTTGGCCATATTTTTTAGCCCTAAACCAGCCCCTCCTTTAATATCACTGATTTTTTTAAAACCAACACCATCATCTTCTATACTAATGTAAACATAATCAGGATGTCTAATAACCTGTATAGTAGCTGTTTTGGCTTGAGCATGCTTTAGAATATTGTTTACGCCTTCCTGACAAATTCTATAAATATTAGTTTCGAATTCCTCTTCAAAACGTTCATCAATATCATTGTGAAAAAAAATGAATTTCACATCTGATGACCGGTCCACCTGACTGATCATTGTTTCGAGAGCAGGAATCAAACCGTAATCGACGAGCGCAGGTGGCATGAGATCATGAGAAATAGTCCTACTCTCCTGAATAGCCCCAGCCACCAAATCAGAAACACTCTTGACTCTGTCCTCAAAATCGGCGCCCTTATTTAACTCCAAAAGTGTATCAAGCTCCAGACGTGCTACTGAAAGTGTTTGCCCTAAACTATCATGTATTTCAGAAGCAATTCTTTTTCGTTCACTGTCTTTAGCTTTAATCATAGCTCTGATTCTTAAAAGCTCTGCCATTTTCTCCTTATGCACATTTTTTACTACACCAATAACTCTCTCCGCTATTCCATCAGCAGTCGCATGAAGTACACCTTCAATTCTCAACCAATAATAATCTTCATTGGTATTCTTAAACTGAAAATCAATGGTAAACTTTTCATTCGGTTGTTTATTCATCATCAGTCTATCCTCCAAACTTACCCTGTCCGATGGGTGAATTCTATCCAGAAAAAAATTTGGACTATTCCCCATTTCTTCTTTCTGATAGCCAAATACTTTATAAACCGCACCAAACCATAAAATTCTTTTCTTAGCTACCGAATAATCCCACGTAACTTCATCCAATGATTCTAGTACAGATGCATTGAATTCACTTAAACTTTCTCGCTCTTTAATCACTCTACTTTTCTCGAGTTCAACCGACAATCGTTGGCCGACCACATGAACCAAAGAATAGTTTTCTATACTAAAATCCTCCAATTTTAGTACAGGCAGTATAATCAATGCAATCACCTTTGAATGGCTATCCAAACATGGAAATACATAGTAATCAGTGCCAGGAACAATATTAATCAACCTTGTATCTCGGAAGACATTGGAGGGTTTAAGCGTAGGTTCCGTAATAGATGATACTTCACCGTATAATTTCTCATTATATATCGACTGACCTTCATTGGAAACTTTTCCCTTAGACAAAAGACGCTCTATTGTTAGTTCTGATTCTCCAACACTTAGGATCGCAGCATTTTTCACATGAAGTAAATCACTGATGACCTTCAAAGTCTTGTCGTATATAAGATCTATGCTACCGCTCACTTTTCTTTAATTGAAAGAAAGAATCATACTGCGAAAAAAGTCGAAAAACTAATGAAAAAGGAAGTAGTAAAAGGCTGCAAGCTGGTCATCTGGTCTCAAAAGGCTGATTTTTAATTTGAAGCAGAAATTAGCAAAAACCAAAATACTTATTAAGTGATCTGTGGAATTTATTCACAGAAACTTTGGTTCAAGTTTTAAAAATTCTTTCCATTCTCTCTCTTTATTACTCTAATTTCGCAGCTGACCAAGAAAATATTCGCCTTGTCATTCGATTTTAAAAACATAGACTTACCCATTGTTGAATCTGTAGAGGAGATTCGCAATAATTTCTCAACACATAATACTCAAATAGTAAATGCGCCACCTGGTGCAGGAAAGAGCACTTTGCTACCGCTAACTTTTCTTGACCAACCTTTGTTGAATGGGCAAAAAATAATGATGCTTGAACCCAGGCGATTAGCGGCAAGAACTGTTGCTACTCGAATGGCCGAATTGCTGGGTGAGAAAATTGGACAAACCGTCGGATATCGCATACGATTCGAAAACAAAGTCTCTGATCAAACGCAAATAGAAGTACTCACAGAAGGCATTCTCACTCGCATGATTCATAGCGACAACTCTTTAGAGGGAGTAGGCGTGGTTATATTTGATGAATTTCATGAGCGTAGTATTCATGCCGATGTTGCATTGGCATTGTGTCGGGAAGCTCAACAGGTACTGAGACCTGATTTAAAAATACTCATCATGTCTGCGACACTAGACATGCCACAACTAAGCAGTATGCTACAATGTCCAGTGGTAAAAAGTGAAGGGCGACAATATCCTGTTGATGTAAAATATACTGGCGACACAGACATGACGTTACTTCCTGAATTAACTGCTAGAGTTATCACTCAGGCTGTCAAAGAGAATGAGGGTGACGTGTTAGCCTTCTTTCCTGGTCAAGGAGAAATTAGAAAATGTGAAGAAATACTAAGAGGTAGACTCAAAGGTTTTGCTATTCACCCACTCTACGGCCAACTGCCGCATGGTAAGCAGATGGCAGCCATTATGCCAAACAGAAATGGCAAGCGAAAAGTAGTCCTAGCTACTTCAATCGCTGAAACCAGTTTAACCATAGAAGGAATCAAAATCGTAGTAGACACGGGATTCGGACGAACATCAAAGTTTGACCCAAAATCAGGTCTCTCTCGTTTACATACCATTCAAATATCTAAAGACTCAGCTGATCAGCGTGCCGGCCGAGCCGGACGTTTGAGTGCTGGAGCTTGTTATCGAATGTGGTCCAAAGCAACTCAAGACCGACTGGAACTACATGCCTCCCCTGAAATATTAGAAGTGGATCTTTCGTCTTTGGCTCTAGACTTAGCCAAGTGGGGTATTTTGGATCCAAATCAACTGACTTGGCTCACGCCACCTCCATCAGGCACCATGCAGCGCGCATTAGCTTCATTGCAT
Source organism: Reichenbachiella sp. (assembly GCF_033344935.1). Lineage (NCBI taxonomy): Bacteria > Pseudomonadati > Bacteroidota > Cytophagia > Cytophagales > Reichenbachiellaceae > Reichenbachiella > Reichenbachiella sp. The sequence continues at coordinate 3,029,804 of NZ_JAWPMM010000001.1, forward strand.
GAACTACATGCGCTCACCAATGGTCGAATCACTCCCCATGGTGAAAGGATGCATGCACTCCCCTGTCATCCCAGAATAGCTCATATGCTAATCGAGGCCGAAGAACAAGAGCTTTTAAGTCTAGCTACCGATATTGCTGCTCTCATTGAAGAAAGAGATCCCATGGGACCTGAAGCAGGCATTGATATCAACGAAAGAATTATCGTGCTGCGTCGTCTTCGATCGGAAAATAGGCTGAGTAGAAAGTTCAGTAGAATTGAAAAAATTGCCGAATCCTATCGTAGAATGTTTGACCTGCAAGAAGTGGATAATTCTCCAGTCGATCCCTATGAAACTGGCCTTCTATTGGCACAAGCCTACCCTGAGCGAATCGCCTTTGCCAGACCTGGAAACAATGCTCAATTCAAGTTGTCCAATGGCAAAATTGCCATGGCAGGACATCGGGATGATCTCGCACACGAATCCTGGCTGGCCATTGCACACATGGACGCCAGAGAAGGCATGGGGAAAATATTCATGGCATCCCCGCTGAACCCTAAGGATTTGGCTCCAATGGTCAAAAGCTTGGAAGTCATTAAGTGGGATACTAAGGATGGTGGCTTGATTGCGAATAAAGAATTGAGAATTGGTAGTATTGTTCTTCAATCTGTACCCCTACCGGATCCTGATACTGAACATTTAGAACAAGCCATATGTGATGCAGTGAAGTCTGAAGGTCAGCACTTGCTCAACTGGGATGATGATGTGATTCAGTGGCAAAACAGAATACTTAGCCTTAGACGTTGGAATCCACAAGGTCATTGGCCAGATGTTAGCCAAGCGTACTTACTTTCAACAAATGAAGAATGGCTAAAACCCTATTTGAATAAAATCAAAAGGCCTGAAGACTTAAAGAAAATCAACCTTAAAGAAGTACTCCATTATCATCTACCTATGGACCAACAAAGTCAATTGGATCAATTGGCCCCTGAAAGAATTGAAGTGCCTAGTGGATCGAATATCAAAATTCAATATTTCCTTGATGGCGCCCCACCTGTTTTGGCCGTCAGATTGCAAGAACTCTTCGGACTTTTGGAAACACCAAAAGTGAACAACGGCTCTATTCCGTTATTGATTCACTTATTGTCTCCTGGGTTTAAACCTGTGCAAGTCACATCTGACTTGAAGAGCTTTTGGTCAGATGCCTATTTCGAGGTACGTAAAGAATTGAAGAGACGATATCCAAAACATGCCTGGCCTGAGAATCCGTTGGAAGCAAAAGCCATCAGCGGTGTCGATCATTCTAAAAAGAAAAAACCCTGACTATGTCAGGGTTTTCCTTGTTTAATATTTACTAAAAATTTCTTAGTACTTGGCCATCTCCGGATCCAATTCTTCGGCCCAAGCCAAAATACCCCCTTTGAGATTGTATAGGTTTTTGAACCCTAATTTCTCGAGTTCAACAATGGCATCAGCACTTCGCTTGCCACTACGACAATGAACCACCACATCCACATCAGAACGGATTTCATTCACGTGGTCTGAAATCTCACCCAAAGGAATCAATTTGCCTTCTAGGTTGGCAATGTCATATTCATAGCCTTCACGGACATCTATGAGCTGAAAATCCTTCTTAGTTGCCTTCCATTGACTCAATTCTTCTACCGTGATTTCTTTGACTACTTTCTCTTCTTCTTTGTCTCCTATTCCACAGAAAATTTCATAGTCAATCAATTCCGTTACTGCAGGCGTGTTCTTATTCTTATGAATTTTCATTACACGTGTCTCAAACGAGAGTGCATCAAACAAAAACAATCGACCGGCCAATGGGTCGCCAACACCGCTCACTACCTTCAGTACTTCATTCGCTTGCAACGATCCGATAATGCCTGGTAACACACCTATCACACCACCTTCTGCACAACTAGGTACTAATCCTGGTGGTGGTGGAGTTGGGAATAGGTCTCTATAATGCGGACCATACTCACCATCTGCTTTTTTATAATTGAACACAGATACTTGACCTTCGAACCTGAAGATTGAAGCATACACATTCACTTTATCCAAGATCACACAAGCATCGTTCACTAAATATCTTGTTGGGAAATTATCCGTACCATCTGCCACCACATCGTAATCCTTAACAATATCTAAGGCATTCTCAGAAGTAAGCATGGTGTTGTGCACAGTGAAATTGACATGCGGATTTAGCTTCTCTAAACGAGCTTTCGCTGCCTCTGACTTGGGTTTGCCTACATCATCAACAGTAAACAAGACCTGCCGTTGCAAGTTGCTATCGTCCACCACATCAAAATCCAGGATACCAATATTACCAACTCCTGCAGCTGTTAGATAAAGGAGCAAGGGACTTCCCAATCCTCCAGTACCCACTACCAGAACTTTGGCCTCTTTGAGACGCCTCTGCCCTTCTATATTGAACTCCGGTATAATCAAATGACGGCTATACCGTTCGAGTTCTTCTTTTGAAAAATTCACTTCTGCCATGGTTATGGATTTATTGGATTCCTCCTGCTATAGCAGGAATAATGCTAATTACCGAACTGCTGTCTACCTTGGTATTTTCGTTTTCCAAAGCATTGATATCTTCGTCTCCTACATAGATTCTGATGAATTGACGGATCTTGCCTTCCCCATCAAAAATGTGTTTGTTCAAATCAGGAAACTGCTTAGCCAAATCTTCAACAGACTGCTGAACAGTAGATCCGTTTGACTCTACTGAAGCCTGATTATTTGTAAATTTTCTTAAGGGTGTTGGTATAATAATATTTGCCATGATGCTATTAATTGCTCTTTAATAATTCTTCTTCAAATTGATTTTCTTCATTCAGTTGCCAAGAGGTTGTCTTTTCAACTTTTGTTTCATTGACCGAAGCAATGATGTACGAAAAGAAAGGTACCGCTTGCTTCAAGTCATGCTCGGAAGGAATCGCTGGATGCAATGGATGTGAGTGATAAATTCCCAAAAGTTCCAACTGATTCGCTAAAGCATATTGCTCCGCTTTCATGTAGTCCAACGGATTCACCTCAAATCGTCTTCGTTGATCCCCTTCCTTGCTGTTTTCTAACGGTCCATACTCCGTCACAGTTTTAATATCTCCTTCTGATTTGCCGTAGAAAAAACCTACACATTCATTAGGGAAATCAGACAACGCATGACGATGCATTTCTTTTAGAATTTCTTCTGATACTTGAATTTGTTTCTTCATTTTAAAACAAAGACTTAATCACTTCACTATACTTTTCTGCATTATCAGGGAAAAGGGTTACAATAACTCCCTCATCTATTTCTTCTGCCAATTGCAACGCACCTTTTAGGTTTGCTGCTGCTGACGGGCTGATCATCAACCCTTCTTTCTTCGCAGCCAATTTTAAAGTTTCGTAAGCGTCGAAAGTATCCACATTCATGAAGCGATCTGCCAACGATGGATCATAGATTCCAGGCACCTTGGCCGTCTCCATATCTTTCCATCCTTCTAGCCCGTGCAAAGCGCCATCTGGCTGCAAAGCAATCGTGGTAATGCCTTCATTGACCTCTTTCAGTCTTTTACTTATTCCCGTAAAAGAACCTGTAGTACCTAAGCCTGTCACAAAGTGTGTCAGGCTTCCATTTACTTTTGAAATGATCTCCTCACTTGTGGTATCATAGTGCGCCTTCCAGTTGTTTTCGTTTCCATATTGATCAGCCAGGAAATATTTATCTGGTTCGTTTTGGTAAAGCTCAAGTGCTTTCTCCTGTGCTTCGTCAGTTGAGCCAAATTTAGAAGTATAAACAATCGATACTCCCAGTCCTTTCAAAAGCATTTTTCGTTCCCAAGAAGCATTCTCTGGCAAACAAATAGTTACTGGAATACCAAGCCTGGCACCGATAGTTGCATATGCTATTGCTGTGTTACCACTTGATGCATCTAAAAGTATTTTTCCTTGACCTAAGTCTCCGTTGAGTACCGCCTGCTTTATGATATTGTAAGCAGGTCTTGCTTTCACACTACCACCGAACTGCATCCATTCCAATTTGGCTAAAATGCGCACGGATTTTTTAGGCGAGATGTGCTGAAGCTCATACAAGGGAGTGTTTCCTATGTGATTACCAAGGGCTAAAACACTTTCAACAATTTCTGATTCTTGACTGATTACCATTGTAAATATTGAGGTTTTAAAACGAAAAAGGCCTTACTCAATTTGAGAAAGGCCCTTTTTATATTTTTATCGTATGATATTTCTATAAATTATAAACTTTCCCATAAACACCAATTAGGTGCACAACAGCAACAACATGCCATCATCGCGTTTTGAATTGTGTTTATGGTACTTTTTGTTTTCAATGTCTGAATTTTGAATTCTTCAACGCAAGTTTCTTTGATAAGTTTATGAATTCATAATTTTTAATTAAAAAAATTATGCAACCGCTAATTATTTAACGTTTTGGTAAACAAACCTCTCAGTTATTAACAATTTCAAAATCTTTTAATGACTCGACTGGCAATTTCATCGCCAATAGCTAATGAGGATGTTGCCGCAGGTGAAGGCGCATTACAAACATTCACAAAATGGTCATTTTCTAAAATATGAAAATCATCCAACAAACCACCAGAGCGATCACAGGCCTGAGCGCGTACACCAGCACCTCCAGTTTCCAAATCAGATTCTCTGATGTCAGGAATAAGTTTCTGCAAGGCTTTTGTAAAAGCTGCTTTAGAAAATGAACGGTACATCTCTCCAAAGCCAGTTTTCCAATATTTCATAGCGACTTTTTGAAAACCTGGCCAAGCCAAAGTTTCTAGCAATTCAGCAACATTGATATCCAATTTAGTATATCCTTCACGAGCAAAAGCCAATACGGCGTTGGGTCCTGCTTCTACCCCTCCATTCATCATACGAGTGAAGTGTACGCCCAAAAAAGGAAAGTTTGGATCAGGAACTGGATATATAAGATTCTTAACTAAATGTTTACTTGATTCTTTAAGCTGATAGTATTCGCCGCGAAAAGGTACAATCTTGAGATCCGGCTTTAGTGGCGTCATTTTAGCTACTTTATCCGAATAGAGCCCAGCGCAGTTCACAATCAACTTCGCTTGGTATTCATTGTTATTTGTAACCACCTCACTCGATGAACCCTGATGGTCGACCTTGATGACCTTTTCGTTGTAGAAGATAGCAACACCTGCTTCGAGCAATTTACTCTCTAGTTTTTTACATACCTCTTTGTAATCAATGATTCCTGTTTGTGGCACATAAATTCCTTTGACGCCAGTGACGTAAGGTTCATGCTCTTTGATTTCTTCAGGAGTGAGCCAAAGCATATTCTTTAGACCATTTTGCTCTCCTCTTTCAAACAAGGTCTCCAAATATGGTATTTCATGATTGTCAGTAGCCACTACGACTTTCCCACACAGATCGAAATCAACCCCTTCTGTTCGACAGAAATCTAACATCAAATCATATCCTTTGATGCAATTGGTTGCTTTAAGACTTCCAGGTTTATAATAGAGGCCAGAATGTATAACGCCACTATTGTTGCCCGTTTGGTGATGGGCAGGACCGGACTCCTTCTCTAATATGGTTATGGAAAGATTAGGTGATTGTTGTTTGACCTGCCAGGCAGTAGCCAATCCTACAATCCCTCCTCCTATTACTATGACGTCTTTCATAAATGCTCGCGAATGAGTGGCGAAAATAATTAATGAAAGACGAAATTCTTAATAGGTTTTACTTTTTGGTGAATTTCAAAGCCACGGAATTGATACAATACCTTTGACCAGTTTCGGTTGGTCCATCATTGAATACATGACCTAAATGGCCGCCACAGTTTGAACAAGTAATCTCAGTGCGCATCATGCCATGTGATTTGTCAAACGACTCCTTCACAGCCGTCTTATCAATGGATTGATCAAAACTTGGCCAACCACATCCAGAATCAAACTTGGCATCTGAAACGAAGAGTTCTTGTTGGCATCCGGCACACAAGTACTTTCCTTCTTCCTTATGATCATTGTATTTTCCTGTAAAGGGTCTTTCGGTTCCTTTCTGTCTTAGAACGTAATACTCTTCTTCTGAAAGACTTTCTTTCCACTCATCTTCTGACTTATCCATTTTTATAAATTAAAATATACACCTACATCATAAGAAGGATTGGCAAATATCAACTTAGCTGAATAAACTGCCCCATAGTTAAAAGTTGCACCGAAATTTTTAGTAATGTTATAAGCCACCTCATAGGTGTATCCTACATACTCAGCATTGTTCGAAAATATACTCGCACCATTTTCTACTGTTGAATCACCATTTTGCAATGAGTTCAACCAGCGCAGCTTGTATACTAAAATCAACTTCTCTTTAATCACAGCTCCTAATTCAAAATTCACTCTGGTTTCATCAGAGAATCCGTTTGTTCTATTATTGAACTCCGCACCCAGGCTAACAAATGCATTCACACTACCAACTGTTTTCGAGGTACTCGCAGTCAGTCCGACAATTTGGTTGAATTCACCATCACCTGTAAGTAATGGAACCGTATTTTGGTCATTAGGGTCATATTCACTCTTTCCTAGTGGTAGCCCTAACCATAGGTGAGCACTGAGAACAAAAGGTTTATTAACTACCAATCCATACTTTAATCCTATATCAGTATCACCAATTGAGTTAATCGCCCTTCCAGGAATATTCACTTCTCCGGTGGTTCCAGAAACCACTTCGTTGTGATACGAACGACTGAAGAATGGAAAATAGATTTGTCCATTTAGGCGGTCTGTAATTCCATATTCTCCATAAAAGCTGGTATTAAATGTTCCCATGGTTACGTTAGGATCTGTCTCTCCAGTATCCGTATAGTGCTTATCTGCCACTACCCACCATTGACCAATTTTGAAATACCCACTTCCCTTGGCATGAACCCATCCACCTCCGGCTAATAAATCATTGGAAAGAATTAGCATTGAAGATAAGACAAGTGTGAACTTTAATAATTTCATAAGTTTAGATTAGTCTAGAATTTCGCCATGCCCTACTTTGACATTGAATGGCTTGCAAAAGTATAAGAGATAGGCATAGGTATCGACGGTTAGATTTTCCTCAGCAACAGTGTAGCTATGGGCACCTGAGAATATAGTTACTTCTCCGATTTCTAGAGCTCCACTAACTGTACTGGGGTTATTTGAAAGATAAACATACAAACCGGGTAATGCCTCAGAAGCGACATAGTTATCAGCTATCAATATTTCAACTCCGCCTTCAGTATTGTTTACAACAAAATCCCCGCTTAGTTCATAACTACTTGTGGTAGCAATTGTGCCCGATTTATCTCCAGAGGTCAAGAGAATAGTTTCGTCAGCTGCCTCTACAGTGATTTTATCCATTACTTGATCATTAGCAATGAGGATTACTGAAATTTCTGACTGGCCCATTTCCAGAGCCATAAGACCACCATTTTCATCTACCTCCAAAATTGTGGCATCACTGCTTTCCCAGCGTACATCAGTATCTTCTGGCATACCAACATTATTAAGGTATCGGTACATCAGCTCATAAGACTCTCCAACTTTGAGGCTCATTACGGGGTTTGTAATTTCAATTTTTTCAGGGACAAGATCATCTATTACGTCCGTACCAATACATCCGGTAACAGCAAGTAGGAAAAATATGACTTTAGAAATCTTCTTCATAGAAATCAAAACAAATCAACTAACAAAAAGTTCCTTGACTGGGAGACTATTCTTCTTGAAAATGGTGACGTTGAAATATATTACCGGGTGTCACCCTAAAATTAGAAACACCCCTCACGTTTTTACATTTTACTTCTAGGTCATCAAACCCAAATACGTAGACATTCATTTCTACATTAAGATCAACATTATGGGTAAAAGCTTTTTTGAGCAGCCCCCAATGACTCTTAAAGTCTTCTTTTTCTCTTCTAGTCATTTTTCCAACACTTTCATGAATGGTGTTCGTTGAAATGAATGTTTCATCCAATTCCAGTTGAACTTCTCCCATGCTGGTATTTGATTCATCTAATGCCTGATCATAAATATGCTCGGCTAAGAGTGCATGATTTTTAATTGAAAGTAGACTTGACTTGATTGAGTCATTTTTAAAATCATCGTAAGGGAATTCTCTTTCGAGCCAGATATCACTCACCTCTAGTACTGAAAACAAGATCGTATCGTAAACCGCCAAGCTGTAGATGCTAATTGGCACCAAAATCATAGTGAAGTTTTGGTGCTCTGTAAAATGCTTTACATAAATATCCACATCATCTCCAATCTTGACGTCACTTCTCTTCAGATCCTTCGCCTCTTCATGAATATGCCTTTCCTTCTCTAAAAACTGATTAAGAAATTGTTTTGAATAAGCTAGTTTATGGACAATCTCCTCAACCTGTTCCAGGTGATTATCTTTGATATACTCTTCCATCGACTCTCCAACCTCGGCATATCTGTGCTGACCCAACACACCAAAATAGGAAAAGCAACATCCAATAAAAAAACATATAGTTCTTGAGCCCATCTATCAAATTGTTTGCACCACTTTTTCAACTTCAGATAGCCTTATACTAAACTTGAATAAAGCACATTCGAAAATTAACAAATCATTCCTCTTAAGAACAAAGGAATAACGAATTTACCTGAATGTAAGTTTGAACAAAGTGTTTGGCTAAACAATTTTCAGCGCCAGCATACATTTAGTGTTGTCTCCACTAAGTATTTCGTCAATTTGAGTGGCTTGATTTTTCAATGGCTCCTTTGAGTAACTTTTTAGCATTTGCAAAAAGTTCTTACCTTCAACCTTAGGATCGTCAGATGGAACTATTTGATTTACCATTTCCTTAGAAACCATGTAAATAGTAGATACTTTATCAAAGGTTTTTTGTTCTATACTGCCATCAAAATCATTGAGATCAATGGCCTCACTAGATCCCTTTACAGACTTAAGCTCGCCACCGTCTTGAGAACAATAGATATCTTGGTTAGCGCCAGAATAAGTAACTTTATTTGACTTGTTATCGACAATAACTACAGCAATATCAAATGAGCCTATATCTCCATAAGCACCAAAACGAGATTTAATTTTTGACGCCAGATTTTTAATGATGTCGGTTCCTTTCAATGTTCCATCCTTATAAACGATCTCAGTTAAGCTCATATTTATATATGAATTCAAAGCGATCGCATTCATTTTAGAGTTAGCTCCATTATAAAACGCAGCAATCGACTTATCTCCCACGTTACCGAACCAATAGCCATGTTTATTAGATTTATTCTTGTCATAAATCGCAAACCCATCCTTAAATATCTCCTTTAATCGACCTTCATCAGGAAGGAATGAAAAGGCTAAATCGGCTGCATCCACTCCGTCTTTCCCAGACTTCGATTTATCTTCTAAGTGTTTCTTCTCAAGCGCCTTATCAAATTCAACTTTTAACTGATCTCTATCCCATGGTTTAACCAAGTATTTATCTAATCCGAATTCATTTACTGCCCTTATAATCGCACCAATATCACTAAAACCAGTCATTATCATTCGAACGATGCTTGGGTGTTTTGGAACTATTTTCGCCAATAAGTCCACACCGGACATACGTGGCATTTGCTGATCAGTAATGATTAGATCAACTTTTTTATCATTCAATATCTCTAAGGCATCAAAACCATTCAGTGCTGTAAACACATTGTAGTCTCTTTTAAATGCATGCTGAAAAATTCTAAGATTTACCGGCTCATCGTCCACATACAAAATACTGTACTTTTTAACGCTTTCCTTACGTTGTGGACGTTGTAATACTAATTCCATATTAACCTAATTTCAAGTTTTCTTCTTCTTCTAAAATCTTATCATCAATTTCTAACTTCTTAGGTAGATTAATGATAAAAGTGGTTCCCACACCCATTTTACTCTCTACTCTAATAGTTCCTCTGTGTTTTTCAATTATACCATGAGAAATTGACAAACCTAACCCAGTACCCTTACCAATCTCTTTGGTAGTAAAGAATGGATCAAAGATCTTGTCCTTAACATCATCTGGCATCCCTGTTCCATTATCCGAAATTCTAATTTCAATGGAATCATCATTCAAATTAACTGTTTTTATCTTGATTTCTCCAGCTTCGTCAATGGCATCAATTGCGTTATTAATTAAGTTAACAAAAACTTGATTTAATTGACCTGGAAAACACTGAATTGGCTTGAGCGTCTCATCCATTTCCTTTACAATCTCAGTCTTGTTTTTGTACTTGTTTTTCAATATCAAAAGTGCGGAATCAAAACTCTCATTGATATCTGTTTCTTTGACTTCTGCTTCATCATGTCTTGAGAAACTTCTAAGTCCATTGACAATTTCCGTGATCCTTACGATACCATAGCGGACATCATCCAAGAGCTCCTTACTTGAATCACTTAACTCAGCCAGAACGTCCTCATCCTCCTCTAGAACAGCAGCGTATTTTTTTATTTCTTCAAACGAATCCAAGCCCAATACTTTCTGGTAATTTTCAATAAAGCTCTCTATCTCGCCAAAGTTCTTGGTAAGTGATTGCACTCCACTAGATACAAAGTTGATTGGATTATTTATCTCATGCGCTATACCAGCTGTCAAAAGACCTAGCGAAGACATCTTTTCAGCTTGTACAAGGTGAACCTGAGTATTTTTCAAGTCCAGGTTTGTTTTTTCTAACTGCTCCTTAATTGCCTGTTCCTTCTTCAATAAAACCTTCAAATTAACGTGCGCCTTTTTAAGCTTATTGTTCATTGCTAACATAGCCTCTGAACTCTTTTTCAGCTGAATGTTCCTATTTAGAATCGTCTTTTGTTGTTCTGCTAAATTCTGATTTTGCTCTCTAATAGTCTTACTATTATTATACGTTCGGAAAAAAGCTACGCCTAAAATAGCGAGAATGACAACGGTGGCCCCAATAGCCATAAAATACAACATTCTTGCTTGACGATCACTCTCAATTTTTTGTGCTTGAAGCTCGGTTTGCTGTCTTAATATTTCCCGTTCTTTCTCAATTAGCTCGAGCCTCTTTTCTCTCTCCTCTTCACTTAGTTTTTGTAATTCCGCATCCAATTGAAGTCTCTCTAATTCAGCTTCACGAGTGCTTGCCTCAACAGTCTTTTCGGTCAGGAGCAATTCCTGTTTAGCTCTCTCGGCTTCCAAGCGCTTTGCCTGTAATTCCTGAGCTTGCAGCTTGGCTTGTTGCTCTATGAGCTCAATATCTTTAAGTTTTTGCTGGGCCTGCAATTTTTCTCTTTCTTGGGCTAGTTTTCTATTTTCACTAGTAGAGATTCGAGCTCTTGCTTCTTGCTCATAACTCTCGGCTAAATTTTCCTTCGCTCTGGATAATTTTGAATAATTCTTATCTGGATCACCAATTTGCAACCTTACCGCCTCGTACATAGAACGATATTTTGCCTCCTGATCATCATTTCCTTTCTCTTGGTTGATCAGGGCTAACATTCTATAAGTATCGAGCAACGTAACCCTGGTATTTCTTTCTATACCAATTTCTTCAGCCTTGTTCAAATTGTTCGCCGCAACTCTCAAATCCCCTCGATCAATAGCCAATTCCGCCATCTGATTATAGTTACGAGCCATTCCTTCTGGATTTCTTTTCTTTTCATTCGAAGCCAGGGCCATTTCAAAACTTTCAATTGCTTTATTGTAATTTTCGTTGGATGCGTAAGCCTTCCCCAAAGTCTCTAACGACATGGTATTTTGGCCATCAATGCTCACTGATATATTGGCAAACTTCAAAGCATTTTTGTTGTCGCCAGTTTTGATAAATTGCAAGGCCAAATTTCTAGTTGTATTCGAAAGGTTAGCATTGTTCCCTTTATCTTTTATTCTTTCATAATAGGACAATCCATACTTGGTAGATTGCTCTGCATTATTAATTTTTATATTATCTAGAAAAAGTTGCTTTTGCGCTGAACTAATATATGAGTACAAGCTTTCAGAAATAGCTAGTTTATGAAGTGTTTCAAAGGTGGCGATGGACTTATCAAACTGATTAGAATTACTATAGTTATAACCAAGTGCTTGTATAGCGCTTGCTTTTTCCCTTTTCTTGCCTAGATTTTCAAAATTTGAGATTGCTCTTTGATAGTAGTCACTTGCCTTTTCATAGGCACCCATACTTGAATAAGTATTAGCAAGCGCCAAATTTCCTTTTCCTAGATTGGCTTGATCATCCTGACGTTCGGCTGTAAGAATTATAGCCAGAAAGGAAGAAACAGCATTTTTGTAATCTTTTTTGGAAAGGTAAATTTCCCCTATAACTTCTCTAAATTGAATAATCAATTCTTGATTACCCAAAGACTCTGCCTGATCAAGTCCTAATAGGGCATGACCTATTGCTCCTTCTAAATTTCCTCTTTTCTTATTGTAATTTGTTTTTTCAAGAAGGGAAACGGCCTCATTATAACTTGCCTGCTGTGCAACTACAGTATGTTGGCAACACATGATTAGTATCGCAAAAATGACCACCGTAAATCTCATAACTCAATTTGCTTCGTTACTCTATTTCAAGAGTCAACCTTGGAGAACATAAAAAAACTTACCTGAATATCAATTTTCCAATATTAGCTCAACTTAGATTGACTATACAAGTATGATCTTTTTACTGACATTTCAAAAAGATTATGGACAATATATAACCAATATTCGACCAATTCAACAAATCCTTCTATGAATAAACCGTAGATTTTGAAATCAATAATATCTCCAATATTTACTTAGAAATAATAACTTGCACTATTCTAATATCAATTATAATCTGGTATATATAAAATTTCTTATTCGGTTTCCTTACCTGCTACATAGGTCGCAAATAGTTTTTTTGATTTACTGATTAATTCGCATTATGTTTATTACACATTATTAACTAAACACTATGAAACGCTTATTAATTCTTGCTCTAATCTTCATTGGAGTAAACTTTGCCTCTCAGGCTCAAAATGAATCAGAAAACATAACCTCGATTATTGATGACCTCACGGCAAAGTGGGATAAAGAAGCCGCTAATATGGGTAAGTATGATGGACTAGCGGAATATTGTACAAATCGAAGTTACCGAATAGAAATGGTTAGACTTCTTAACAAGATTCATCACTATGACACCGTTCTATACCAAACCGTAAAAGCAAAGTTCGATGAGAATAGCGATGCTGAGGCAAAAGCAACTCTGAGTGACATAGAACATGTCGAGGAAAAATATACAACCAAAAATTTCTTAGATTTCCTGCACAAAGAATGTAATCAATTCAATGATGTTGAAAAAAACTACGGAAAAAAAGGTGGTAGCAAATATGAGAAGGAAACTGCTGCTCTAGAAAAAGAAGCAGGCAAATATATAGAGGTAATTACACAACGAATCGACCTCATTGATGAACATGTTCATCACCTCAAAGGCCTTGATTAATTCTAACTATAAAAACTCTTTTCTTTCTTTTTAACAAAAATTTGACGGAAGCTGTTACCGGTGAATGCGCCTAAGGCACCTGCCATTCCACCAATAATGGCTGTGATGATTATGAGCATGCTAACGTCATCCACTGGAAAGATTTGAACCATTTTATTCGACATAATCGAATTAGTTTCTACATCAACTTTCCAGGCCATGACCATCCACACTAGGCCTACTCCCATAAAACCACTTAGAAACGCATTAAAATTATTGCCAGGCATAAAGAATGCAACTAATGCTGCTGCAATAATGGCAAGCCACCATGGGGCAATCAATCCCAGTAGATAGGTTAGTGTTGAAATCAATATAAGTCTAAAAATAAAAATCATCAGTTCTCTGGTTGAAGGTTTTGTGTGAAAATCACTTGCTCAGATTCTTGAGACAAGGAGTTTAAAAATAAGAGGGGTGCGTAATTTTTTGAAGCCCAGTCTTCTATCATATGACCGTAGGTTGGATTCCCTGGGTTTCCACTTTGACTTCCAGGATATATCCCCCACGCCTTAGGTCCTTGTGGATCCAACTCCACCACCATTCGCCAACTCGGACCATGACGGCCACTCGCGGCGTTCACAATATTATTATATCCCCCAATTTTCACTTGATCAAAGGAGAACGGCTCTAACCCCAAAAGATGCTTTATTCTAGTGTTTTTATATAGGTACCAAACATACTCGCTATCGTTAGCATCTTTCCATTGCTCAAGTTTCTCCAGAGCTGTTGAGAATGATACATTAACCAAATCTCCCAATGTTTCTTTATCTGGAGTGGACTGGATGTCAAAAAACTTACTTGACGAATCATTAACCATCAGATAAATAGTGTTGTACACATGAGGTTTACTTAGTTCTACTTTTTGATTCTCAAATTCATCCCAAACCAATTCATATAACTCGTCCCACCAAACTTGGTAAACCGTTGGGGCAATCCATTCAGGCTCGGCAAAATAATCCCATTGTTTGAGCAGGTGAAATATCTTCTCCTTCTCCCCCGTCATATTCGTAGTATCTAAATAATTCAACATTAATGGTAAACTTTCAGACGCTCTATAATTGTAATTGTCATTCTGCAAACGGATCATCTCTTTAACGGTCACTCTATTTAAAAGCGCCAAACGCTCATTAATTCTTCTGTTCCTATAAAACTCATAATTATAATCATAAGCATAATATGGATACGTTGAATCCACAGGATGTTGATTAGCTGAACTTACAAAACCTCTTTCTGGATTTTTAACAGTGGCATTGTGTTCATAAGGAATAATCGATGACCACTCTTGCTTGGAATCTCTTCCGTCTAACAGGAATTTACCTTGCCCTGACCATTTCGCAGGAAATTTGCCCTGAATCGTAAGTGCTATATCCCCCGTCGTACTGGCAAAAGCAAAATTCTGTGGTGGCCCTGTGTAATACTTAAAGGCTTCTAAGAATTCATCATAATTCCTAGCTCTGTTCACTTCATATAAAGTCTTCAATTCTCTCGAGCCGTCATGAGCCGTCCACTTCATGGCCAAGTTTATTTTATTGCTATCTCCAAGAAAATTACGATCATAGGCTACTGGCCCGTAATGAGTATATACCAGGGTATCATAGAAATCATCACTTTCTCTTACTTTAAAGCGCTCTACCACCTTTTCGGTTTTTAGCCACTTATCATCATATTGATATTCTTCTCTTTTTTCATTTCTGAACTTGATGTTATACCAATCCACTACATCTCGTTTGGCATTTGTGAGCCCCCATGCAATAGAGTCATTAAATCCTATGATCACATTTGGTGCTCCTGGTAATGAGGCCCCCATGGTGTTAATGCCTGGGGCATTCAACTGAACTACATACCAAATGGATGGAAGGTTTAAACTCAAATCGGGTTCATTCGCCAGAAGCACTTTACCATTAGCCGTACGCTCGGCAGATACTACAAAATTGTTTGAACCATTCCTTGGGTCAGGTTTCTCAATAGTTTCTGTAGTAAAAACCTGAGGAAATGACACCTCTGGCTCTTCAATAGGAGCAGAATCAAAACCCCATTCCGTACCAGCTGGAATTACCGGATCTATTTCAGCATAAGATTCTGGGAATAATTTATTAAAATCTTCCAACCCAAAGACCTGCAAGGCATTAGTATTTTCTAAGTCATTTTCTCCTCTCGACAACATATCTGCCATGTTCTTCAATAACAACATAACTTTCAAATTCGACCATTGCTCAGGAGCATAATCCAATAACTTATATTCAATTGGGTAATCCTCATAATCCAATTGATCGATCAAATAGTTAATACCATCCGTATAGCCTTGAATCATGTTCATGATTTCAGGGTCTTTTTGAGCTACTTCCAAGGACTTTTTTGCACCATAAGTCAGCCCCTTCCTCCTCTGAATTCTGTCAAACTTTAATTGACTCTCTCCAACTATTTCAGCCGTTCGACCAGCTGCTGCCAACACTTGAAATTCCATTTGCCATAATCGATGGAAGGCCGTCACATAACCCTGCGCAAAGTAAAGGTCATAGTCATTTTGAGCGAAGATGTGTGGAATATAGTAGTCGTCAAACTTAATGCTCACTGGCGCCTTCAGTTGTTCTGCCTCTAATACAGATGGAATACTTAACCCCTCTGATTCTCCATTTTGCCAAAAGCCTGTAAATGGACTAAGAAAGCTGCCTAAAGGAGGAATTTTGTCTTGCTTAAAATTGAGATAAAAGAAAAAGATCAGTGTTAGACCTAACGCAAAAATGAATCTGATTAATTTCATACAATCGAATTACCAAAAAGCTGGATTGAAAAAGGCACTAATATATAACACATTAGAGAAGCAAGCAACAAATTAACTATTGAGGATACAAAGAAAACTGATTCAGTTTTTAGTCATAGTAGAAATCTTTTTGTCTAAGTTTTTTTTATTATTATTGAACATAATTAGATTTACAGAATGAAGAAAGCTTCAGTCATAGGCAGTGGAATAAGCGGACTAGCTGCCGCAGCCAGTTTAGCCCACCAGAATATCTCAGTTGATGTATTCGACAATCAAACTTCAGCAGGCGGAAGATGCAGGCAATTCACTCAAGATGGATTTGCCTTTGACATGGGACCAAGTTGGTATTGGATGCCAGATGTCATGGAAAGATTTTTCAAAAGATTCGGTCATTCTACCAGCGACTACTTTGAATTAAAGCATCTCGACCCTGGTTTTCGAGTCTTCTTTGGTAAAGACGATACGATTGACATACCAGCAAATCTTTCCAAGCAAAAAGAGCTGTTTGAGTCGATAGAAACTGGAGCAGGAGAAAAACTTGCTGAAGTACTTGCTGACTCAAAGATCAAATATGATGTAGGTGTAAATGAACTGGTTTATAAACCCTCGGAATCAATATTCGAATACTTCTCACTTCCGCTTCTTCTAAAAATGCTACAATTGGGAGTAACCAATTCCTTTCATACCTATATAAGAAAGTATTTCAAAGATCCTCGTTTATTAGCCTTGATGGAATTTCCTATTCTTTTTCTGGGTGGCACAGCCAAATCCACACCATCACTATATAGTCTAATGAACTATAGCTGCTTCTCTCAAGGAACCTTTTATCCTATGGGCGGTTTTAGCAAATTATCCGAAGCCATGCATGGTTTGTGTACTGAATTAGGTGTCAATTTTCATTTCGATGAGACTATTGACCAAGTGGATCATTCAAAGGGACTTATCAACTCAATCAAAGGAAAACCTGTTCAGGGCTTAATTTCATCAGGAGACTATCATCATTTTGAAGAGCACATCTTACAAAATGGAAGTAAAAATTATGATACTAAATATTGGGACAAAAAGACCCTATCCCCTTCTGCACTAATTTTTTATCTTGGAGTAAATGGAAAGGTGAATAACCTCATTCACCATAATTTGTTTTTCGATGAGTCCTTCGACCAACATGCAGAAGAAATTTACAACGATCCCCAATGGCCCAATAAGCCCCTGTTCTATGTCTGCTGTCCTTCCAAAACGGACCCTAGTGTAGCTCCTGAATCAGATGAGAATTTATTTGTCTTGATGCCACTTGCCCCTGGATTAGAAGATAATGAAGAACTCAGGGAGGAATACTATGGTAAGTTGATGAAGAGATTGGAAGAATTGACAGGTGAATCCATAACAAACCGAATCAAGGTAAAAAAGTCCTACTGTATCAATGACTTCAAAAAAGATTACAATTCTTTCAAAGGCAATGCTTACGGACTTGCCAATACATTAATGCAGACAGCCTTTATGCGTCCAAAAATGAGCAACAAGAAAATAAAAAATCTATTCTATTGTGGTCAACTTACTGTTCCTGGTCCTGGTGTGCCACCAGCAATCATATCAGGTCAAGTAGCTGCTGCTCAATTATTATCGTATTTCAACAACGACAGTTATGAAAAGTATTTATGACGAGGTAGCCATTGCTTCCAACAAGTTGATCACAAGAAGGTACAGTACCAGTTTTTCGCTGGGTATATACTTTCTTGATTCAAAAATCCATAAAGACATTTACGCCATATATGGTTTTGTAAGGCTAGCAGATGAGATTGTTGATTCTTTTCATGGCTATGATCAAAAAGGAATGCTCGATCAAATCAGAAGCGAAACTCAATTGGCAATCAAAAATAGCATCAGTATAAATCCTGTCCTTCATGCATTTCAGTTGACGGTCAACAAGTATCAAATTGAATGGGAATTGATTGATACATTTCTAAAAAGTATGGAGATGGATTTGATTCAAGAAGTTCATGACCCTGAATCATTTGACAACTATGTATTGGGCTCCGCTGAGGTCGTTGGTCTCATGTGTCTGCGTGTATTTACCGATAACAATAATGAGCAATATCAAAACTTAAAAGCGTCTGCCATGAAACTAGGTTCAGCGTTTCAAAAGGTGAACTTTTTACGAGATTTGAAAGATGATTACGAAGGTTTGGGAAGAAGTTATTTCCCTGAAATTGACTTGACTAGATTTTCCAGCGAGGATAAAGCCAAAATTGAGAAAGATATCGCAGCAGATTTTGATGACGCACTAGTTGGGATTAAAAACCTGCCAAAATGCGCCAAACTAGGTGTTTATCTTGCTTACATCTATTATCGCACGTTGTTCAATAAAATAGCAAAATTAAGTCCCAGCAAAGTAATGCAGGAACGCATTAGAATTCCAAATTATTTTAAATTTGGTCTGATGTTCGATTCAATAATTAGGTATAAACTCAATTTGATTTGACAACGTTCACTTTTCTACTCATGTTCAATTTCATTATTCCTGATGGCACAGATTCATTAAGAAATCAGTATTTACAAGCAGCTGTGGACAAAAGTAAAATCGAATCATTTAAATCAACTTGTTCACAAACTAAATTGAAGCACCCTACTCATTTGGGATACTGCACGATGATTCACTTTCTAGAAGCAAAAAATGCACTGAACCCATATAGAAAACTTTCTGAGTTTAATACTGGGAAGAAAACTCTGGATAGTTTAATTGAAACGAACAATGAAAATATCGAACTCAGATATCTGCGTCATTCCATTCAGGATCGAGTACCTAGCTTCCTAGGATATAATGATCAACTAGAAAATGATCAAGAATTTATGTCGATAAAGCTGAATTCAATCTCTGATTCATCGACATATCAATTAATTTACAATTACTTAAACAGCGAAAATAAATAACACATGGAAGAGGTAGTGTTGGTCGACGAAACTGATAAAGTTGTAGGAACTTCCGAAAAATTGGCGGCTCATAAAAATGGTCAGTTACACCGAGCTTTTTCAGTTTTTATATTCAATTCGAAGGGCGAAATGCTGTTGCAAAGGCGGGCACTCAACAAATACCATTCAGGAGGACTATGGACCAATGCCTGCTGCAGTCACCCTAGACCTCATGAAGACACTTTGGACGCTGCCCACCGAAGATTAAAAGAAGAATTGAATATGGAAGCAAACCTTACTTTTCTATTCTCTTTTTTATACAAGGCTGATTTCGAAAATGGACTAATAGAACATGAATTGGATCATGTTTTTGTTGGGACCTCTGACACCAATCCTGAGCTTAATCCCGATGAAGCCATGGAATATAAATACATAGCTACTTCAGATTTAGTTGAAGACATTGAGCAGCATTCAGGAAATTATACGGTTTGGTTTAAAGAAATCGTGAATGAAGTTATAGACAAATACGCGAAAAATGTGGATTAAAAATATTGTCATCTTAATACTTACTGCCTGTTTTATGGAGTTTGTTGCCTGGTTTACACATAAATATGTGATGCATGGCTTCCTTTGGTTCTTACATAAAGATCATCACGACAAAACTTCAAAGGGCTTTTTTGAAGACAATGATTTCTTTTTTCTACTTTTTGCTATTCCGGGAATTTCACTAATCTATTTAGGGAAAAACAACCCACTCGAAGATATCAGACTATGGATTGGGTTGGGAATTACCTTGTATGGTTTTTTATACTTTTCGGTTCATGACATTTTCATTCATCAGAGATTTAAATGGCTGAGAAATACAAACATCAAGTATTTCAAGGCTATCAGAAAAGCCCATAAGGTCCATCACAAACACCTAACTAAAGAAGATGGTGAATGCTTTGGTATGCTAGTGGTACCAAAGAAATATTTTAATGAACAGAAGAAGTAAGCTGTAGATGAAATCCTATACTTACCTTCTAATAGATGTTTTCACCGTCCTTATCCCCTTTCTTTTTAGTTTCCATCCAAAACTAAGATTCGATAAAAAGTGGTCTTCTTTTTTTCCATCTATGGCATTGGTCGCAATGATATTTTTAATCTGGGACGTTTATTTTACCTCCATTGGCATATGGGGCTTTAATCCAGAGTATTTAACTGGTATTTATATCCTAAACCTTCCTTTAGAGGAGATTCTATTTTTCATTTGCATACCCTATGCATGCGTCTTTACTTATCACTGCTTCGACATACTACAAATTCAACCATTTCCTAATCAAACTGGCCGATGGATTAGCCTAGGACTCATTATTGGTCTGGGTGTTTTATTGGCTTTCAACTTTGGGAAATTTTATACTACAAGCACATTTGTCTTACTATTAGCCACACTCATCTATTTGGAATGGATTTCGAAAAAAAATCTCACCCATTTCTATTTCAGCTACCTAGTCCTGCTGATTCCATTTGCCATTACTAATGGAATCCTGACTGGCTCATTCATACCCAACGAAGTAGTTTGGTACAACGATCAGCACAATATGGGATTTAGGTTAGGTACCATTCCATTCGAAGACATATTCTATGGCATGCTCCTCATCTTATGGAATGTTCAATTAATGGAATTTTTCTATATGAGAAATCAATCAAAAAGCTCAGCTGCTGGCTGACCTGTACAACCTGAAGGAAACTTGATATTCAACAAAGTACTGATCGTGGGTGCGATGTCAGTAATTGGGTGATAATTGACTGTACTTCCCTTTTTGATGCCCCAGCCATAAAATAACATGGGCACATGCGTATCATAAGAGTATCCCGTACCGTGATTCGTGCCTTTGTGGTACAAATTGTAATCGCTCAACCACCCTGGCAGCAAGGTGTAGGCCACATCACCACTAGCTTTGCTATTGATACCAGCTGAAAGCATACCTACATCTAGATTGGTATCGTGGTATCTTTCAATTTCTCGAGTATCATAGGCAGAACTTACGCCTTCCATTTCTAATAATAAATCAACGATGTACTTTTTTACTTCAACCTGATCAATATTCTGATCTCTTAATAAATCATGATTCAAAAACACCTGACGGTTGCTAATGTTTTCGATGATTCCAGTTGCCGAAAATTTCTCGTCTACTGACTTTTTAAGTAATGGTTGATTTTGCTTATTGTCAAAATAATTTACAGACTGCTTTTGCTCATTTAGGTATTTAGGCAGTTCAGCAATTGCATGGTCAGCGGTCAAAAAAACAGTCCATTCACCTTCACCTACTTGCTCATCCAAATAATTAAATAACCGATCTAAATCTCGATCTAGCCGTACATATGTGTCTTGAATCTCTTTAGAATATGGACCAAACTCATGCCCAATCTTGTCTGTAGAAGAAAAACTAATAGCCAAAAAGTCTGTGATTTCATCCTTTCCCAGTTGTTCTTTTTCAATTGCTAGTTCAGCAAAGTCAACCAAAATGGTGTTTCCATAAGGTGAATAAACTAGTGTATTATGAACTCCAAAAGTCTTTCTTATTGAATTCAATTTATATGGGAATGTGGGCTCCAAATCCATAAAAAAGGCATTCTCATAATCTCGATTGTCACGGGCTGATTCGACATAAGTGTTTATATCCATCAATGTTTCCCATTTTCCATTGGTGTATTGAGTAGATAATTTTCTGGAATTAAATTTCCCTACCCAATCTGGAAGAACATTAGTATAAAATGAGCTAGTCATGAAATTTCCAGATGCCTCGTCAAACCAATAAGCACCATCAGGATTATGTCCTGCTGGAAGGATTGAACCTCTGTCTTTCAATGAAAGACCAATTACTTTTGATCTATTTTGATAATGAATTTTCAATTCATCTGTAATGGTACTACTCAATAAATTACGCGGAGACCTTTGCCCAATCTTACCTGAACCACCTACTCCACTTGCATCCAAATCCTCAACACAGTAAATCATTTTATTCTGTACCTTTTCATACCAGTCATTGGCTATTACACCATGTACTCTTGGTGTAGTGCCTGTATATACCGAAGCATGCCCAGGTCCAGTCTTTGTTGGGATATAATTGAAATGTGCATTTCTGAATGAGAAACCTTTCGAGGTCAGTCGCTTAAAGCCTCCATCCGTATAGTGTTCATCAAAGCGATGAAGAAACTCGTACCTCATTTGATCCACCACAATACCAACCACCAATTTGGGTTTATCAGTACTTTGAGAAGAAACAGAAAACAAAGGCAGGGTTAGCAGGATTAAAAGAATGAAGTTCCTCATTATGTAAGTTTAAATGCGCTTAATTTTTGCTGACTCGAAATTAATTCAACAATGACAAATCGTATTATCTCATTATTAAGAAATTAAAATTAATTTTGAAGCAAAGCTTTACTCATTGAATTTAAAATCACACCTCTTACCCGAAGAAGTCTTCTCCGCTGTAGCCAAGTGCGCCACTAAAATCAACCTTGATGCCTACGTAATTGGTGGGTTCGTACGTGACATCATTCTCAATAGACCATCCAAAGATATAGATTTTGTTTCTGTAGGCAGTGGAATTAGTCTAGCTAAAAAAGTAGCTCAGGAATTGAACTGCAAAAATCTTTCCGTCTTCAAAAATTTTGGCACGGCCATGGTGAAGTATAAAGCCCATGAGCTTGAATTTGTAGGGGCCAGAAAGGAATCTTATCAAAGAGATTCAAGGAAACCAATTGTAGAAGATGGCACACTCGAAGATGACCAAAACCGACGAGATTTTACCATCAATGCATTAGCCATCAAACTCAGTGATGATGGGTATGGTGAATTAGTTGATCCATTTGACGGAGTGAATGATTTGAAAAAGAAAATTATCCGTACGCCACTCGATCCTTCTATTACTTTTTCTGATGACCCTTTGAGAATGATGCGTGCAATACGTTTCGCTAGCCAACTCAATTTTGATATTGAAGCCAATACCTTTGATTCGATCATCAATCAAGCGGATCGGATTAAAATAGTCTCAAAAGAGCGAATCATAGATGAGCTCAATAAAATCATCTTATCTCCTACTCCGAGTTATGGATTCAAATTATTATTTCAAAGTGGGCTACTTCACTACATTTTTCCAGAAATGATAGCCCTACATGGAGTGGAAACAAGAGAGGGCAAATCTCATAAAGACAACTTCTATCATACGTTGCAAGTCTTGGACAATATCTCAGAAAATACCAATTATTTGTATTTACGTTGGGCTGCCATATTGCACGACATAGCCAAACCACCAACCAAAAGATTTCACAAAAAGGCTGGCTGGACATTTCATGGTCACGAGGACAAAGGCGCACGCATGGTGCCTACCATTTTCAAGCGCATGAAGTTACCAATGAACGACAAAATGAAGTATGTCCAAAAGTTGGTTAAGCTCCATTTGAGGCCCATAGCACTCGTAAGAGACGAAATTACCGATTCCGCGATTAGACGACTATTGTTTGAAGCAGGAGATGACGTTGATGATCTTATGACGCTGTGCAACGCAGATATCACAACCAAAAATCCGAATAAAGTAAAACGATATCTGACCAATTTTAAAAAGGTGAAACAAAAACTCGTGGAGCTTGAAGAAAGAGATAAGCTTCGCAACTTCCAACCACCAATCTCAGGAGAAGAGATCATGAAGCGTTATAATTTACAGCCTTCAAGAATCGTTGGAGAAATAAAAAATGAAATCAGGGAGGCTATACTCGAAGGAAAAATAGACAACAACAAAGAACAAGCAGAAAGCCTAATGCAAGAAATCGCAAAAGCCAGAGGATTGGAAAATTGACCTTAAGCCAGTAGCTTGCACACTCTCAAAAAAGAATTATGAAGAAAATACTATTTATTTTGGTTGTATGGGGAGGAATTCTTCAAAGCAACAACACTACCGCCCAATCTGTTGATTCACTCAATTTTATCGATGTCGATGTTCAGAAAAACGCTGCCATTTACCAATTGGCTATGCAGTTTAATGATCCATCAGTAGCAAGAATGGCGCTTTACAATTTGCTCTTTTTTAGCAATAATCAATCTGCAGTGCTGGATTCCTTGGCTTATATGTATTATGAAATGAACCAGATGCCATCTGTAGCATTAGTAACTAGAGA
Source organism: Reichenbachiella sp. (assembly GCF_033344935.1). Taxonomy (NCBI): domain Bacteria; kingdom Pseudomonadati; phylum Bacteroidota; class Cytophagia; order Cytophagales; family Reichenbachiellaceae; genus Reichenbachiella; species Reichenbachiella sp. Next base: position 3,054,077 of record NZ_JAWPMM010000001.1, read on the forward strand.
AAATCTAAAAATCAACCCTGATAATCAGGTAGCTCTTGAGCTAGGGGCGATTGCGTTCAATCAACTCGGTGCCAAGGATCAAGCATTAGAGAATTATGAAAAGCTCTTTCTGAAAAATAATGATAGCCGCACCCTCTATCAAATTGCATTCATGCAATACGAATTAAAGAGGTATACAGAGTCTAGCACTTCAGTAGATATCCTTCTAAAAAGAACTGATATTGATGAATTAAAAATGCGATTTTCCAAACTAGATAAATCACAGCAGGAAGTATCTATGCGAGCGGCGGTTCTCAATTTGCAAGGCTTGATTGCTCAAGGAAAAAATGACATACCAAAGGCAAAAGAACTCTTCCTTGAAGCATTGAAAGTAGCACCAGGATTTGAACTGGCTCAAGTCAATTTGAGCAAAGCTGGAAAGTAACTCAGGACTAAAAAATGTAAGAGTCAATCCAATGATGGATTGGCTCTTTTTGTTTAAAACCGAATCTTTAAAAAAGTGGTGATCATAAACGTACACCCTGGTGTAGCAATAATGGACGTTTTGTTTTTCAAACAAAAAACCATTCACTGTAACTCATTGGCGATCTGAAGCTTACACTTTCTGGCATTCTAATTGGCAGTCCCCTGAACGTATTACAAAACTCAACCAATGTTAAAGAACTATTTAAAAACCGCACTCAGGTACTTAGGGAGACAAAAAGGATATACAGCTCTAAATATTATTGGACTTACTATTGGAATTTCTTCCAGCCTTATTATCATTCTATATCTGCACAACGAGCTTAGTTTTGATCAATATCACGAAAAAGCAGATCGAATCTATCGGGTCAGCTCAGACATAAAAGAAACTGATGATGCTTTCCGCTGGGCTGTAACACAAAATCCGTTGGGTCAAAAATTGGTTTCCGAATTTGCGGAGGTAGAGCAATATGTGAGGTTTGCCGATAATGGAAGGACAGAACTAACCATAGGCGACATTAGCTATTTCGAAGAAAAGGTATACAATGTAGATTCTACGCTATTCGATGTTTTTACTTTCAATTTTATTCTAGGAGATCCCCAAACAGCTTTGGGCGCACCCAAATCCATTGTTTTGAACAAAACGGTAGCGGATAAAATATTTAAAGGAGAAAACCCTATTGGTCAATCTTTGAGAGTTGATGGTGGAGATTTGTTTCAAGTCACGGGTGTGTACAAAGACATGCCAAAAAATTCTCACCTAATTGCTGATGTTTTAATCTCAGTGGATAACCGCCCTAACATGGCCAATAATAATTGGGGTGGATTCAACATTTTCACCTACATCCTACTGAGCCCTACTGCAGATGCAGAAGCTTTTGAGATAAAACTTGATGAAGTAATTCAGGAGCACGTGGCTCCTATTTTTGCTCAGTTCAACATCACCATAGTTTATGAATTGATTAACATCAAAGACATACACCTCTACTCAGATTTTCAAGGCGAACCAGAACCTCTCGGAGACATTACTTATATCTATATATTCTCTGCAGTCTGTGTATTTATGGTTTTTATAGCTTGCATTAACTATATGAATTTGGCTACGGCTAGATCAGTAAAGCGAGCCACAGAAGTAGGCATTCGAAAGGTGATGGGTGCAGGTCGTCAGTTGCTCATTGGACAGTTTCTCACCGAATCAGTTCTGATTACCATTTGTTCATTTGCCTTAAGCCTTATATTGGTAATCATTAGTATTCCTATCATCAACAATGCTCTAGGAATCAATCTTCAATTATCCATGCTGGCGCAGCCTACATTGATCGGTGTCATGCTACTCATTCTATTGATTGCTGGCATATTTGGCGGGAGCTATCCTGCCTTTTATTTATCAGCATTTCTTCCAGCTGAAGTACTCAAGGGAGGAAAAAGCAAGCGCTCTGGCAATGCCTTCCTTAGAAAAACACTAGTTGTCATTCAATTTTCGATTTCCATCTTCATGCTTATTGGTACTGGAATCATTTATGATCAAATGCAGTTTGTGAGCAATAAGAATCTTGGATTTGATAAAGATCAGGTGGTGACATTCACATTTACTAATGGTGAACAACGAGCCAAGTGGGACGTACTCAAAAATAAAATAATGCAAGATCCCAATATCAAAAGTGCTGCAACTTCTAATTCGAGGCCGGGTCAAGGGTTTAGTAAAAATTTGATGAGAGTAGAAATGGAAGAAGGCGGATTTGAGGAAAAAGGAGTAAACATGTATGGAGTAGATTATGACTACTTCCCTACCCTTAATATTGATTTTACTGAAGGAAGAAATTTCTCTAGAGAATTTCCTTCGGACACAGCCACCGCAGTGATCATTAATGAAGCAATGGCCACCAGATTCAAATGGTCAAATCCCATTGGCAAACGCTTTCAGATGATGGGTGGCCCAGATACCACTACTTATTTCAAAGTGCTTGGTGTTGTGAAAGACTTCCATCAACAGTCTTTGTACAATCCAATAGAACCTATCATGTTCTTCCCAAGACTAAACAACAATAATGCGTTGGTGAAAATTGAGAGAAATCCAAAGGAAGCAGTTTCTTCCATTAAACAAAGCTGGGCTGAGGTATTTCCAAATCTACCGCTTGACTATACCTATTTGGACAAAGACTTTCAGGAGCAATATGAAACCGATCAGCTTAGAGGCAGTTTATTCCTTGGTTTTTCATTAATGACGATTGTTATTTCTTGTATGGGTCTATTAGGATTGGCATCTTTCACTGCCGAACAAAGAACTAAAGAAATAAGCATACGCAAGGTGTTAGGTGCTAATGTTGGTGGGTTGATTCAGCTACTGATCAAAGACTTTTTGATCTTAGTATACATTGGGGCCATACCGGCCTTTGCTGTGGCTTGGTACTTTGGGCAAAACTGGTTGCAAAATTTTGAATATAGCGTAGAAATCAATTATCTAATTTTTGTCGGGGTGTTACTTGTGACTATGGCAATAACAATTCTGTCTACTGGATACTTTGCTCTACGAGCAGCTACATCAAACCCAGCCGATAGCTTAAAATATGAATAGAATTCTCAATCATCGGATTGCTCAAAGAGCAATCCGATGATTGACTTTCTAAAAATACCAGCCCAATTCAAACTTTAGGAAATCATCTTCTCTGAACAAATAAATAAACTCCTCATCACTCACATTCTGAAACAATCTCATCTCGACACTGGCTTTGAATGCATCACCAAATCGACGATTACCTTCTAAACTAATAAGACGAGTACTTCGATTGACATCCAGTATAGTTCCAAATAAGAATTCTGTGCTTTGCACATCGTTGAAAGCCAATCTACCACCCAAGAACACATCACTCTGCAAACTGCCCAAAGCGATATCTCCACGATCGTCATATAAATATTCTCCCAAGAGCCCTAAATCAACACCGCTCCCTCCTATATTCCCAAATGTGTATTCTATTCCTACGTCCAAAGCTTTCATATCCTGAATGTCACTTTTCCTAATGATGGATTCGAATTTCCAAAGTATGGGCCCTGTGGTCGCTTGAAGGTCTAAACCTGTTTGATGAATCACAGGATAAATCCCTAAAAGCGTTCCATCGTTTTGGATGCTTACAATCGGTTCTCTGCCCGTACCGTAAAAATGGGAGACACCAATATCGACTGGACCAAAATAATGTGACCAGCGAATGGCACCCTCTGGTCTTGACCTCCCCATATCACTTTCGAAAGTCAGCTCATTAGTTTGTATAGGATCTGGTGTTCTTAATCTGCCGTCTACACCAGGGAAGCTTCTTTTTCGAAACAGCGACATAGCAAAAAGATCAAAGGTTCCAAAGTTGGTGATATAGGAATAATGAGCCATGAGTTGCCCCAACTTTTGTTCACCATCAAAGGTCTCCAAATTGTCCGTCTGATTGATAATATCCACCAAATGTGCTGCTTCTGTCACCCCCCAATAAATTTTCTTAAGTCCGAAACTGAATTCCCAATTGTTATTCACAGTTTGAAAATACAGCTCCCGAATGTCTAAATGATTTCGTTCGGAGTCCGTAAAATCCACTCGACCAAAACCTGTAAAATTCAAGATATACTTACCGCCTTGCCACTCTATATAGTATTCCGGCTGAATGCTCATGGCAGGAAAGTGGTCCTTTTGCCCAGGATATAATCCTTCATTCAAAAAGTACCTGTACTCAAAACTTACATTGCCCGAAAACTCTGTGTAGACATCTTCTGATTGGGCTTTCGCTACCAAAGACAGAAAAAGGAATACAGCGAGCAAAGTCGCTCGCTGTATAGTAAAAAACCAATCTAAACTACTCGTATTTTTCATGGCTATCTACCAGCTCTTATTAGGCTATTTTGAGAAAAATCGGCTTCGGCCAGTGCTACATTAAACTGATAGTCTTCGAACTTTAATGTCGTTTCTTTACCGGTTTGATGGTTAACCATTAAGAACTCCCCTGCTCTCCAATGTTTGCCCAAATACACTTTGTAATCTGAGTATGTAAGCGTTTTCAGCAACTCATCCTTTCGGTCGTAAAACTCAACTTTTTCTTGTCTGTAGTTCTCTTTATTTATCCATACCAACTGGCGTGTATAGCCAGATTTTGGATCTACGGGATCTCTTTCGATTACATAAGCTGCTTCACCATTGATGTTGTCTTCCTTAATGTATTTGTAGGTATATTTTTCCACTTCCTGTGAAGACAAATCTTCGTAAGCAAACTCACTACCCATAAAGGGCCCTGATTTGTTATCAGAAGAAATCCTTTTTACTCTTTTTATAGATGGCAAATACAACCATTGGTCGTCCGACCCTTCCTTGTGTGTATAAGTCAAAGTAGCGGTACCTTTCACATCACGAGGGCTATTAAACACGATCAAAGACTTATCTCCGTCTTCGATTAATTCAAGCGTCTGGTTAGATAGAAACCTTGTACTTTCCTGCCCATGCTTATTCTTGAGCGTCATCGTCAGATTAACTTCCGAACTCCCAAAACCTTCATCGTACTTTGAAGCATCTTGAGCTATTTTTAGTCCCTTTTGTTCTGGAGTTTGTGCCCAGGCCATAGATCCTCCGATCAAAAGCAAGGCTATTGTTTTTATTGTCTTTTTCATAGTTATGTGATTAGTTGGGTCGGACCGAAGCCCGACCCATTATTAAAACTGATATAATTAAGCCGGACTTAGTTGTCCTGAATTCACAGATGTAGTTTGGCCACCTGTTTTAGTTTTTGTGCTTTTGCCAATATTGAGCAGAAGTGCCGGTAGCAGTAAGAAATCCAGTGCTAAAGCGAATGTGATAATCAGTACAGTCACCTTAGCCATCCCACTATTCATCCCAAAGCTAGACTGCGCGAGAATCGCAAATCCAGCTACCAGAACTATGGTAGTCACCACTAATGCCTTACCTACTGTGTCAAAGGCAAATCGAACCGCCTCTTCTTTAGACTTATTCAACTCTCTGCGTGCACGCAAATACTTGGATAGAAAATGAACTGAATCATCTACTATTATTCCTAGCGTCATGCCAAACACAATAGAAATACCAACGTTGATGATGCCGTTCGTCACACCCCACACACCGAAACCAACTGCAACTGGTAGTAGATTCGGAATCAGACTGATCAACCCATGTCTGAAACTTCTTAGCACGAACATTAAGATCACGGATATCAAAATCAAGGCCGCAATACTTCCATTCATCATACTATCCACTTGTCTTTTCGTCAAATGCGAGAACATAGTAGCCGTACTGGTAGCATCCGAATACATTTCACTAGGTGCATTAGCTCTCAACCAATTCTGGGCTTCCTGCCCCAAGGCAATAAATTCCTTCGATGACAAGTTTGTGGTCGTAGCGATTAGCCTGGTTTCCGATTTGTCTACATTGATTTGATTGTTCAAATCCAAACCAAACGGTAGAGACATTTCATACAATAATAAAAATTGTGCAGCCTCTTCCCTACTATCCGGCACCCTATAGTAGCTCAAACTATCTCCGTGCATACTTTTATTTATGCGACGAGCGATTTCTGAAAAAGCACTTACATGTACTACTTCGGGCTTGGCTTCTAGCCAGTATTCAAACTCTTCTAACTTTTTCAAGTAGGTAGGATCATTGATACCTCCTTCTTCGCCTGAGCCCAGCGAAAACTCCAAAGTATAAATACCCGTCAGGTTTTCAGATATAAAATCTGTATCCTGTCTGAACTGTACTTCTTGATCAAAGTACTTGATAAACTCTTCGTTGAATTCATTTTTGGTAATCAAAAGCGTAATCAATAAAGAAGCCGCCACAGAACCCCAAAGCACTTTCTTGTCATTTCTAATTACAAACTCAGCCAATCGACCAAAGAATGAATTGATCTGGATATCAGATTCATCTGTCTTCTTCACTTTTACTCTAACGGGTAGAATGGCCATCAAGGCAGGCAAAGTGAAAATCGAATAGGTAAATGCTCCCAACATTCCGACGGAAGTAATATTTCCTAAATCATGAAAAGGAGGCGAATCGCTAAAATTCATTGATAAAAACCCTATCACGGTAGTGAGACTGGTGATCATCACAGGTAAAAAGTTGACTCTGATACTTTCTACTAATGCATCATGTTTGCTCAGCCCTTTGCGCATACCCTGCATAAAAGTGATGAGTAAATGGATACTATCCGCTACTGCTAAAGTCATGATAATAGTAGTCGCCGCCGAAGAAGGAGGCGTAAGCATGATGCCGAACCAACCGGCAAAACCCATCCCCGTCATAATAGACATGATGATGACCAACAAGGTGGCAAATGTTCCTGAAAGGGTTCGAGTAGTGATGAATATTGTGATGATCACTATCAAAAACATCAACGGCACCAACGACTGCATGTCTCCATAAGCTGATTCTTGAAAAGCCCCAGAAAGCATGATCATTCCCGAAAGATATGTTTTCAGATTAGGGTTTTCCTGCTCGAATTTAGCTGTCAAATCACGCACATGAGCAATGATCTCTGAGCCCTCTTCCATATTCTTACCCGGCAGCTGAACGGTAATATTCACAGCCGTGAGATTAGCGTCCTCATTGATTAATCGATCCTTTAACAAGATCTCATCTATGGCGATTTGTTTGACTGATTCGATTTCATCCGGTGCATATTCGACGGAATTCTGAATCAAATCATCGACATACAAATCATCGGCTACTGCCTTGGTATGTTGGAAATTGGTAATGGCATCTACCCTTGTTGAATATGGAGTTTGCCACGAATCTGCAGTTAGTTTTTCTACGGCAGCTAATGTTTCCTTTGTAAAAATCTTCCCATCCTTGGGCTCTATGACTATGAAAACATTGTCATCTTTAGTGTACTTATTCTGTAGCGCATCAAACGCCAACATCTGAGGATTATCATCACTAAAGAACACATGATAATCACTATTGAAGCCTACGTTTCGGCCTCCACTTCCAATTATAGCAGTGAGCGTCAAACTCCCTACTAGTACTAACCACCTCCACTTAATTACCCATTTAGCGAAGCTGATCACTTTCTTTTGTCCCTTTTCCTGGAACTCATTGATTGCTTTTGTCATTAGTATCTGGTTATTGAATGAGCGGACGCTCTAAACCTATCGTATAGATCGCCCTGGTTGGGTGACTATTACGACAACCAAATACTATGGTTTCAATATATTACGAATTTCGTATTATCTCTCCGTGGAAATATTATTTTGCAGTGGGTACGTAGTTGACCAAATTCTCTGAAATACGCTCTAGCAAATGAATCAATTCTCCTTGCTCCTTTTCAGATAGACCACCCAACATCGCTCCGCCCATGTGGTGTAAAGTACTTTGTAGCAGGTTAAAAGAGTCTTGACCAAACTTACTTAAACCAATCTTTATCGTACGCCTGTCTTCTTTTGAATGATAGCGCTTTAGATACCCTTTTTCCACCAACTTATCAATCACTCCGGTGGTTGTGCTCACAGGGATTCCTAAGTAACCGGCAATATCACGCATGATAACATCATGATTTTTTCCTACAAAGGTCAAAACTGAAAAATCACGCTTACTGATATCCTTGGATAGTTCTATACAGGTATTATCAGCCTCTTGCATTTTCATCAATAGGACTTCCAAGCATTGTGTAAACTTACAAATCTTGTCATCTAATAATCCTTCCTTCATAGCGCTCTCAGTACTCTTTTGAATTGAACATATAATTTACAAAGATAATTGAATTCCCCCGTCACGAAAATCAACTACTCTACATCATGTATTGTCAACCTACTCTAACCACAACAAATTTGGACTAATAATTCAACTCAAAATATTGATACAATTGTACTTTCACGATGTCTAAAAGCAATATTCAGCTATTTTATGTCTTGAATTGTACTTTTTCTACATTTTCTTTTGTTTATTTAATATGAATATTTATATTTGAATTATAATAATTCACAGTTATCATTATTTAAACCAATTACCCATGTTACAGGCACTATTCTCTCGAACTAAAGACACCAGCCAATCACTCAAGTTAAAATTCAACAAAAACGAAAAATCGTGGGTTGTTTTAAAGGGTCACAGCATCATGTTCATTGGTGGCGAAGATCAGTGCAAGACCTACATCAACAATTTTTCCTAACAAAGACATTAAAAAAGGGATCCTAAGATCCCTTTAATTATTATTTGCTTCAAATGGTCTATTTTGAGTTAATTCAACTTAGAATAGACTTCCCCTGCTCCACCTAATCAGCTTTAGAGAGAAGACACATTTCAATGAATGTGTTTTTTTATGCCTTTAAATTAGCCAGTATTCCTCATGGCACTGGCAATTGCATTGATTGTCAACATCAATTCTCTCTGCATAGCACTTACATCCTTACCATTTGCTTTATCCTTTCTCCATTGCTTGAGTAAATCAATTTGCTTGTCATGCAAATGAGCCATCAACGGGGATCTTAAATGATTTGAGAAATAATGATTTACTCTTCTTACCTGAATTTCCTCGCCCAATAGATCCAATAACAACTCACGAGTCAATTGTAATTCAGAAAGAAACATTTCTGAAAACTCCTTTTTCACTTTATCATCTTCCACCAACTCCGCATAGGCCTCAATGACACTTTCGTCTGTTGCCGCCAAACTTGTATCGACGTTAGTAAGGACATATCTTATAAATGAATCCTTCTTAGTAGCCTCTTTGAATTTTTTGTAATCTTCAGGATTTGAATTCTTTAGGTTATTCAACGAAGTACCTACTCCATACCAGCTAGTCATATGAAACCTGGACTGGCTCCAAGAGAACACCCAGGGAATCGCTCTAAGATCATCTAAAGAATTTGCCCCAGTACGCTTTGCTGGCCTCGATCCTATCTTACTAGTTTCTATGGCATCAATAGGTGTCGCTTGTCTAAAGAACTGAATAAACCCATCATGATGAGTAAGCGCCTCATAATGCGCTTTACTTTGTTTCGCTAAATGATCCAATACTTCCGCCAATGGATGGTATTTTCTTTCACTCTTTTCATCCATTATTGTTTTGGACAATGAGTTGGCTACCAAAAGCTCAAGGTTATATTCAGCGTTGACTTTATTTTCGTACTTCTGAGCAATAGTTTCTCCTTGCTCTGTCAATCTCACATTGCCCTGAATGGCTTGATATGGCAGCGCTTTTATGAAGTAATGTGTAGGACCAGAACCTCTACTGATTGAGCCTCCTTTGCCATGAAAGAAGGTGATTTTAACACCATTATTTTCTCCTATCTCGCTCAATTTAAATTGAGCCTTATATAGGTTCCACTGGCTGGCGATGATTCCTCCATCTTTATTACTATCGCTATAACCCACCATTACTTGCTGGCGCAGGTTTCTATAGTTTCTAACCTTTCTGAAATGCTCCAAACTTCTTTTGGTAAAACCGTGATTTAAGAAGCCTTCCAAGATCACCGGACCATTTTCTAAATCTTCTATCGTTTCTAGCAATGGAACCACAGGGATTTCGCAAACTAGGCCTTCTTCGATTTGCTTGGTCAAGCCAGCTTCTCTTGCCAGTAGATAAACCGCCAACAAATCAGAAAGTGAACGTGTCATACTGACAATGAATGATCCAATACCTTCTCCTCCATACTTAGAAACGTGTGCCTCGACTACTCGATAGCAAGACAATACAGCTTGTGCATTTTCTCCCAATTCAGCACTCTGATGAGTGAATGGTCTATTTGACTTTAATTCATTATTTAGAAAGTCCAGTCTTTTTTCTTCACTCCATTCTGAGAAATTCGTTTCTTCGAACTGTGCGGCTTCGAGCAATTGCTCAATAGCTTTATCATGGAATGCACTATTTTGACGTATATCTAGTTTGGCCAAATGAAAGCCAAAAGTTTGTACGTTTCGAATCGTGATATTTACGTCGTCGTAGGCAATTGACTTAGCTCCATAACTCAACAAGCTCTTTTTGAGTAAATCAAGATCTTCAAGCATCTGGTATGCAAATCTATAGCTACCTGCATGCTCTGAAAGTTGGGTAGCATGGCCACGCTGCGTATCTACTGGCAGTTTAGCTAAAATCAAATTAGAAAACTGTCGGAATGCTTCTCCTTTGTTTCGTTCTAATGCCTCTTGCCCAATTTCTCCCAATTCAGCCACCATCTCTTCAATTCGTGAATTGAGTTTAGGATCGCATTCATTCAACTCACAAGCAAAGCTTAATTGTTTCACAAGGGCAATTAACTTTCTTCTGATTACCACAAATGCATTCAATCGCAGCGTTTCTAAAGTCTCTGCTGTCACCGAATCTGTTACCAATGGATGACCGTCACGATCACCGCCCACCCAGTTGCCAAAACTAATTTTCGGGAAACTGTGATGATCTAGTAAATTTTGTTTTGAAAGTCCACACGCCTTCCAAGCCTGAATCAATCGCCTATCCAATACTGGAATCACTTCAGGGAATACATTTACTAAATAATGGATGATATTTCTAAGCTCAGAACTAAGATCAGGTTTCTCCATGTAGATCTCACCGGTCTTCCATAGCCTATAAAGGGTCAACTTGATATTATGACGAATATTCATCAGTTCTTTTTTAGAAAACATTTTGTTTTCTAAACTGACGAGTAACAAATACAAATCTCTATGATGATCGAGAACAGTCGCTCGTTTGGCCTCAGTAGGGTGCGCAGTGAGCACAGGCTCAATTTGCATTTGAGGCATTTTGTCCAGAATAACCTCTTCGGTTACTCCTTCATCCAATAAATTTTTGATGTTGTTAGCAAACAATCCACTTACCGAGGTGAAATCCTTTTCATTTTCCACCGCACGGCGATGCTGTACTGCACCATTGACCTCAGCCATGTTCACCAGCTGAAAAACAAGCGAGTACATTTGTATGTGCTTGTCAGACATCTGAGCACCCTTTTCAAAAGGATACTTGTTAATAAATGGAATTTCATTAGCAATGGCTTCTTCACCATTATCTATTAAAACCTCTTTCAAACACTCTAGTAAAAACTCAAAATCCTCGTATGGTTTTCCAAGTCTTTCCTTTACCTCTGCTAATATTGAATTCATCCCCAATTAAATTATGAATATTTTATAAAATTGGGCTTATTGTTGTTAAATGTTACTGCAATTTAGAGAAATATTGCAAGGACTCATAAAATAATTTAGAATTGTTAAACAATAAACATATCAAGATTGCATTGAAAATATTCTAGATGAAGAACTAATTTGTGAAAGTAAATTTCGATTACTTAAATAAATTGGTTAAGATTGAACTGCATTTTTAATTAACACTACACCACCACTACTATTCATGGAAAAATATAGATGCGTTGCAATTGATGATGACTTGGTTTATCTCGAAATTTTCAAAAAATTGGCTGAAAAAGTAGATTGTATAGACTTGGTGGGCACCTTCAGTAGTGCAATAGATGGAGCCGTAGGCGTATCCAAACTGAAACCGCAAGTATTATTTTTGGATATCGAAATGCCGTACCTTGATGGTTACGAAACAATTTCAACATTAGAAGAGAAACCAAAAATTGTCATCGTTTCTTCTCATCTTGAATATGAGACTGATGAGCTCAAAATCGACGTAAAAAAATACGTTAGAAAGCCATTCGAAGGACCAGAACAACTAGAAGAAATTGTAAAAGAAGTGATGGAAGCATAATCCATCACTCCTCATCATCATCTAACCCAAAAATCCTTTTTCATAGTATTTTGAGCATTCGCTCCAACAAATACTGAGAACTGCCCTGACTCAAGAACAAACTCATTTTCAGTATTGTAAAATTTCAAATCTGACGAACTGAGCGTCAGCTCTAATGTTTTGGTTTCTTTTGGATTCAATACAACCCTTTGAAACTTTTTCAACTCCTTCACTGGCCTAGTGATAGTTCCGACATGATCACGAATATAAAGTTGCACTGTTTCTACACCAGGTAAGACACCTGTGTTGGTCAATTCAAAGCTCACTTTCAATTCACCATTTGAGTTCAAGCTATCCTCAGAAACCTTGAGGTTGTCATACTCAAAACTGGTATAAGACAAACCGTAGCCGAATGGATATTGCGGTCTAAACCCGTCGTCTAAATAGTGTGAGTTGTTACCTAAAGAACTCTGCCAAGCTCCGATAGGAATATCATCAATCCCAACAAAAGATTCTTCACGAGCCGGTCGACCAGTGTTTTTATAGTTATAGTAGATAGGCACCTGGCCTACCGACTTTGGCCAGGTTACCGGAAGCCTTCCTGAAGGATTATAATCACCCAGCAATACATCTACAATGGCAGGCCCTCCCATCGTTCCGGGGTGCCATGCCATCAAAACGGCATCTACATCATCCAGAATATTTTCTAATACGATTGGTCTACCTGCTTGAATGATCAGAACAATTGGCTTTTTTGTCTTTTTCCTTATTTCCTTGATCAACTCCTCTTGAGCACCTGGCAAATTGATGTGTGCGCGACTGTGAGCCTCTCCTGAAAGAATGGCTTCTTCCCCTGCAAAAAACAAAACGATATCACTTTGTTTGGCAGCGTTTACGGCACTTGAAAATTGAGCAGTCGAGCGATCTCTACTATAGTCCAATCCTGCGGCAACCTTCACTCTATTAGCGGTCAATTTTTCTTTCAAGGATGTCAAAGGTGTCACGGAATCATCCTGATCCCCATCAAATATCCATGTACCTAGCTGATCTAAGGGCGCGTTCGCTAAAGGGCCAATCACAGCTACTTTTTGCGAAGTCTTTAAAGGTAAAATGTCCTCCTCGTTTTTCAGCATCACTATACTCTGCAATGCCGCATCTTTAGCTTTTTTCAGATGGTCTTCGGATAAAACTACTTCTTCATTATCTATTCGATAAGGCTGTTCGAACAATCCCATTCTAAATTTCACTCTCAAAATGGCTCGCACCATTCGATCTAATTGATTCACATCCAGTTTGCCTTCATCAATGAGTTCATGAAGGTGATTATCATAAGATTGGCTGGTCATTTCCATATCTACGCCAGCACGTGCTGCTTTGTATGCTGCATCCTTTTCGTCAGCACAATAACCATGAGCAATCATTTCTGTTACCGAATTCCAGTCACTCACAACAAACCCATCAAATGTCCATTCCTTCCTTAAAACCTGATCCAATAAAAATTGATTTCCAGAAACCGGCACGCCATTCAATTCATTGAACCCAGACATGAAGGTTTGAACTCCAGCGTCTATTGCTTTTTTGAATGGGGGCAAATACACATTACGAAGTAAAGGCTCATGAATAATGGCGGTATTGTAATCCCTTCCTCCTTCTGCTGCACCATATCCTACAAAGTGTTTGGCGCATGCCACCATGCTTGAAGGGTCAGTCAAATCATCTCCCTGAAACCCTTTGACATAGGCAGCTGATAATTCAGAAGCCAAAAAAGGGTCTTCTCCAGGGGACTCAGCAATTCTCCCCCATCGAGGATCTCGAGAGATATCCAACATCGGAGCAAAAGTCCATCGTACGCCATAAGTACTTGCCTCTACAGCCGCCACTCTCGCACCCGCTTCTACCAATTCCGGATTCCAGGTAGCCGCCTGCCCCAATGGAATAGGGAAAATGGTTTTAAATCCGTGAATCACATCTCTCGCGAAAATGAGCGGAATGCCATTTGGACTTTCTTCCACGGCTATTCTTTGAAGTTCATCTACGAAATCTTTATTCATCACATTGATCAATGACCCAACTCTCCCTTCTCTGACTGCCGTTTTCAGCTCTTCAGATAAAGCACCTTTTATTCGGCTTGAGGTACCTCGTTGTGCGGTTTGCCCTATCTTTTCAGTTAGTGACATTTTCGACATGATCGAATCTATTTTTTGCTCTAGTGGATCTTGAGACACTTGCTGACTTGATTCACAGCCAAACAAAGAAACCGTAATAATGAATAGTGGAATGATTCTCCTCATAGTTTTCAATTTTCATCAAAATTCCAACAATTAACTGCTAACCTACCATGAGATTTATAACATAAAAAGGGGGTAATTCTTTAGAACTACCCCCTTTCTTTTATTTAGCGAAAAACTGTATTTATCTTTTTTGAATTCTACCTCCCAGATTGCTATCTGCCAATACCTTATCAGGGTCCCCTTTGTAATATATTGCTCCTCCCGAACCTGCATCTGCATCCAATCTATTTTTCACAAACACTTCACCTGAGCCTCCTGAGCTTGCCTCAGCTTTGATTGTAGTACAGACTAAATCATACCCTTCGTATCTTCCTGCTGAACTCACTTCTAAATCGAGAGAGCTACAGGTACCAGCAACTTCGACATTACCTGCACTGCTCACCTCTACTTGCAATTCTTCAACTTCCAATTCCAATTCCATTTGCCCGGCGCTACTGGCATTAAGTTCAAATTCTTTGGCTTTAATAATTGATTTAGAGAAAACTGATGCTGCCGAGTTTACGGAGATTTCATCAATTTCCTTATAAGTCAATCGAACAACAACTTCTCCTCTATTGTTAGAATTATTTCGATTCGAATTCTTGCGTTCAATATTCAACTCTGAACCTCTGACTTCGGTAATCACATCATCCAGATCTATATCATCTACTTCAATAACGGCTTCATTTTTATCGCCTTGAGTAATGATGAGTTCAATCGCCTCTCCTACTTCAATCGAACTGAAATCATCCAATTTTCTAGTTTCTTTTTCTTGTGCAACTCCCAGAGTAGCTACCGAGAGCAAGATTGCGAGCATGATCATTTTTTTCATAGTTGTGTACTTTGAGTTTTAAAATTTTAAACCAAAGACCCAATCAAATATTAAGGGTTGCATCAATTACTATTAAATGCAGTTAATCTTTTTTTGATTTAACAATCAGTTTTCCATTTATAGCTAAAAATATTGATTGACATCTAAATTTGTGACTTGTATGATATCAAAAAGTCACTCATCAGAAAAGTAGCATGCTAGAGATACTCTTTCAAGACGAGCATTTTGTGGCAATCAACAAACCACATGGACTATTGGTGCATCGATCTAAAATTGCCACCAACACAGATGAGTTTGCTGTTCAACAACTACGCAACCAAATTGATCAGCATGTGCATCCTGCCCACAGATTAGACCGAAAAACCAGTGGTGTACTACTCTTTGCGCTAACTAAACCAGCCTTATCTGCCATTCGCGAAGTATTTGAAAAAGAAGAGATACATAAGACCTATTGGGCCATTCTTAGAGGATATTCAGAACCTGAAGGCATGATTGATTACGCACTTACCAATGACAAAGGAAAAGTACAGGAAGCGCAAACCGCCTACTCCACAATTAATAGGGCTGAAATAGATATGCCCTTTGGAAAACATCCTACTTCCAGATACTCCTGGGTAGAAGCCAAACCAAAAACAGGACGCATGCATCAACTTAGAAAGCATTTTGCACATATTTTCCATCCTATTATTGGTGATCGACCTCATGGCTGCAACAAACAGAACAAACTGTTTCTAGAAAAATGGAATATGGGAACCATGCTTTTGCATGCACGAGCATTGAGTTTTGTTCATCCAATAACCAACCAAAAGATTGACATCCAGGCCAATCCTCACGCAGAATTTCTTAGAATGATTGATACCTTGGGTTTTGACAAAAGCCTACTGACCTAATTTACCGGCTACAAACCCAGTGGACCAGGCTGCTTGGAAATTGAAACCGCCAGTGATTCCATCAATATCCAATACTTCTCCGGCAAAGAACAAGCCTGGTAGCTTTCTGCTTTGCATCGTATTGAAATCAACTTCTGACAAGTCCACCCCACCACACGTCACAAATTCTTCTTTGAACGTGGTTTTTCCTTCTACTGTATACTCGTCGTTCAATAGAATGTTTATCAATCGGTTTTTGTCTTTCTTTTTCACTTCTGCCCAAATTGTACCTTTATCCAGGTCAACCCTTTCTAACAAATAATCCCAAAGCCGGTTAGGAATATCAATTGGTTTTGCATTGAGTATTTTCTTTTTTGATTCTCTCTCCGATACACTTAATACTTGCTTTCTGAGTTCCTCTTCATTCATTCCACTTGTCCAATTGACCTGAGCCTTAAAGTTGTAATTCATGTCAAAAAGTTGGCGTGCACCCCAAGCCGACAACTTCAACACTGCTGGTCCACTTAATCCCCAATGTGTTACCAACACGGGTCCTTCTTGAACCATTTTAGTTCCTTGAATTTTCACAACCACATTAGGAACTGCTAGACCCATTAGAGCTTTGAGCTTCTTTTCTTCAGGAATATTAAAAGTAAACAGTGATGGCACAGGTTCTACAATCTTGTGTCCCAATTGACGCAACCAATCATAACCAGTGGATTTTGGGCTACCTCCAGTAGCAATGATCACAAAGTCAAAATGCTCTTCCCTTGTAGAATCAAAACTAAGCTTAAAGCCTCCATGAGATTGAGGCATCAATTCGCTTATGCTGCTTTTCATCAGTATTGATATCCCTAATATTTCCACCTCCTTGCGCAAGCAGTCAATGATTGTTTGAGAGTCGTCAGTGATTGGAAACATCCTCCCATCTGCTTCAGCCTTCAACTGAACTCCTTTCCCTTCAAACCAGTTAATAGTATCTTGTCTATTAAAGTAATTGAAAGTCTTCTTTAATTGTTTTTGCCCTCTAGGGTAATGGCGCAAAAAGTCGGCTTGTTGCTCGCAAGCATTGGTCACATTGCACCTTCCACCACCAGAAACTTTTACTTTTGCCAGTGTCTTGGTTGATTTTTCAATAATAGTTACGCTTGCGTCAGGATGATGTGCTTTACATGAAATGGCTGCAAAAAAACCTGCAGCTCCTCCTCCAATTACCGCTACTTTCATATGGGAGTGTCTATTTTGGAATAAAGCCAATATTAGAACTAATTTTTCTTTTGCCCATTAAAAGAGGTAACTTTGCGCCTTCAAAATTACAGTAGATATGATTTCAGTAAATAACATTTCTTTACAATACGGCAAGCGAGTTTTATTCGACGAGGTAAACATCAAATTCACTCAAGGCAATTGCTATGGCGTTATTGGCGCCAACGGAGCTGGAAAATCTACTTTTTTGAAAATACTTTCAGGAGAAATTTCTCCGAATTCTGGTCAGGTAGTTTTAGATCCAGGGAAAAGACTAGCGGTATTGTCTCAGAATCACCACGCCTTCGATGAAGAAACGGCCATCCATACTGTAATGCAAGGTCATGGAACCCTTTGGGAAATCATGCAAGAAAAAGATGCCTTGTATGCCAAGGCTGATTTTTCCGAAGCAGATGGAATCAGAACCTCGGAACTTGAAGAGAAATTCGCAGAAATGGACGGCTGGAATGCAGAACCCGATGCAGCGGCTTTGTTGAGTGGATTAGGGATTGTAGAAGATGATCACTACCGTTTGATGAAAGACCTCAATGGTAATCAAAAAGTGAGAGTACTTTTAGCCCAAGCGCTATTTGGTAATCCCGATGTATTGATTCTCGATGAACCTACCAACGACCTGGATATCAATACCATTTCATGGCTTGAAGATTTCTTGCTTGAATTTAAGAATACAGTGATTGTGGTATCTCACGACAGACACTTCTTGGATACTGTATGTACGCATACAGCAGATATTGACTTCAGCGCCATCAACGTATTTACTGGGAATTATAGCTTCTGGTATCAGTCAAGTCAATTGGCACTTACTCAAAGAACCTCAGCCAACAAAAAGGCTGAAGAGAAGAAAAAAGAATTACAAGAATTTATTGCTCGATTTAGTGCCAATGCTGCCAAATCAAAGCAAGCCACTTCAAGAAAAAAGTTGCTTGACAAAATCAACATAGAAGAAATTAAGCCTTCTTCTCGTAGATACCCAGCCATTATCTTCAACCAAAACAGAGAAGCCGGCGATCAAATATTGGAAGTAAAGGGATTGTCCAAGTCACTGGATGGGAAGCCATTATTTAGCAACCTTGATTTCTTCGTAAACAAAGGAGATAAAATCGCATTTCTAGCTAAAGATGGATTGGCCACTACTGCCCTATTCAAAATCTTGAATGAGGAGATGAAAGCTGATAGCGGTGAATACAAATTTGGACAAACCATCACCAAGGCATTTCTTCCAAATGAAAATGCAGAGTACTTTAAAGAGAATTTGAATCTTATCGACTGGTTAAGACAATACTCTGATGGGGAAAAAGACGAAGTCTATATCAGAGGTTTTTTAGGTAAAATGTTGTTTTCTGGTGAAGAGACATTCAAAATGTGCAGCGTTCTCTCAGGAGGAGAAAAAGTACGTTGTATGCTCTCTAAGATGATGCTTGCGGGTGGCAACGTTTTGATACTAGATGAGCCAACTAACCATTTAGATCTGGAATCTATTCAAGCTTTTAACAATGCTTTAAAGGACTTTCCTGGCACTGTTCTATTTACCTCGCATGACCACGAATTCGTTCAAACAGTAGCTGACAGAATCATCGAATTGAAGCCTGATGGATACGTTGATAAGTTGAGTACATTCGATGAATACATGAGTAGCATTCAAGCAACTGATTAATATTTATCATCAAATTAGTTGACTCAACACTCAGATCAACCGTTTAGCACAATGTAATAAGTTGAAGCAAAGAAGAAGAGTTTTCTTTGCCGACTTATTGATTAAACAACGAATCTTGAGCAAAACATTACTATACACGTTTCTGATAAGTATGTCTATGCTGCCATGTTATGGGCAGGATTTAGTATACCAAATCAAAAAAACAAATATTCCTATAAAAATTGACGGCGTATTGGATGAAGCCATTTGGGAACAGGTCGATGTAGCTCATAATTTCTTCCAATATTTCCCCAACGACAGCTCAGAGGCCGAATCACAAACTGAAATTCGAATGACATACGATGATCAGTTCTTATATTTTTCGGCTAAAATGTATAACAAGTCAGAGGATCGTGAATATGTAGTTCCTTCCTTACGAAGAGATTTCGATGGCAGCCAAATAGATGCAATATCTTTTATATTTGACACCTTTCAAGATAATACCAATGCTTTTCAGTTTGGCGTTAATTCCTATGGTGCTCAACGCGAAGGAATGATGGCCGGTGGATTTGGAGGTACCTCCTGGTCATGGGACAACAAGTGGTATGCAGAAGCTAAGCAATACCCTGGGTACTGGATAGCTGAGGGGGCGATTCCATTCAAGTCTCTTCGATTTAAAGAAGGTAAAGATCAGTGGAACATCAACTTTTTCAGGCAGGACAGTGAGTTTGGTGAACAATCTACCTGGAACAAAATACCAAGAAATTTCAGCATTACTTCGTTAGCTTTTACTGGCATATTGCAATGGGATCAGCCACTGAAGAAACCGGGGTCTAATATTTCCCTCATCCCCTATGTGGCCGGTGAAACCAGTAGAGATTATGTCAACGACAATCAATCAGGGCCCGAGTCCAAAATGAATATCGGTGGAGATGCTAAAATTGCCATAAGCTCAGGACTCAATCTAGACTTGACAGTCAACCCTGATTTCTCTCAAGTAGACGTGGATCAGCAGGTCACAAATCTGGATCGATTCGAATTATTCTTCCCTGAAAGAAGACAATTTTTTCTAGAGAATGCAGATTTATTTTCAAACTTCGGCCACCCCTATTATGCAAAATCTTTCTTTTCAAGACGCATAGGTATCGTACGAGACACCGTTTCAGACCCCAATAATTCAAGAGTGATCCCAAACAAAATTCTTTATGGCGCCAGGCTTAGTGGCAAGCTCGATAATAATTGGAGACTTGGCTTGATGAACATGCAAACCGAAGCCCTAGAAGACATCAACCTTCCGGGATACAACTACTCCGTGGCTGCCATTCAACGAAAAGTTTTTGCACGATCTAATGTTGGTGCCATCTTCGTGAACAAACAGAGCTTTGACGATCTCAATGACAATCCAAATTTTGACCCAAGTCATTTCAATCGTGTTCTTGGATTTGATTACAACCTAGCCACAGCAGACAATAAATGGGTTGGTAAGACCATGTATCAACAATCTTGGGATAGCGACACCCTGGACTCCGAAGAATATGCTCATGCGCTTTGGATAGCCTATAAAGGTCGGAAATGGGAAGTAGAATGGGCTCACACCATCGTTGGTGACAATTTCAATGCAGAAGTTGGATTTGTGCCGCGAAATGGTCTATTCAGAATTGAAAACATTCTCGCACGCAATTTTTACCCAAAAAATGGAATAGTCAATTTTCATCAAACCCAACTCTATTTAGAGACTTTATGGGGTGACACAGAATCTTCTGGGCAAACAGTCAAATCTGATCAGGTCATGTCAATTAATGAATACCTGCAATTTCAAAACACCTCTGAATTCAGTATTTCATTAGGTAAAAGATTTACTTATTTGTTCAATTCATTCGACCCTACGAATACTGATGGCCAACCACTACCAGCTGACAGCCATTACGACTACTACTATGTCTGGGCAAGATTCGATTCTGATGAAAGGAAAGTATTTTCATACAGTGTCGTTGGACAAGCCGGTCAGTATTTCAACGGAAACAGGTATCGATTAGGGGGAGAATTGAGCTATAGGATTCAACCCATCGCGGCATTCAACATCAATGTTAATTACAATAAACTAATCATGCCTGATCCTTACAACAATGCCGACCTATTATTAATCGGATCAAGAATCGATTTGACGATGACCAAGAAACTATTCTTCACATCCTTCTTGCAATACAACACCCAAGCAGAAAACTTCAATATCAATACCAGGCTGCAATGGCGATTTAAACCAGTATCGGATTTGTTTATAGTCTATACCGACAATTATGCCACTATGGATACCAATCAAGAATTCAATCTGCAAGAAAAGAATCGAGCACTGGTAATTAAGCTCACTTACTGGCTAAACCTCTAATCGAAAGAGATTTAATCAAACTCCCCTTAATTGCTAATAATCAGACAGATAAACAGATCTATTTCCATTTTTCCTAAATCTCTAATAGAATCGCATATAGATGCGCTAAGAAAATCCCCTAAATCGTATATAGCATCCCCCTAAATACGCTGAACAACGGCATTTCATCCAACATTTCATTCTTTTTGTTCTTAGGTTTGTTTACTCATTCATTGAGTAAATCAACATGAAAAGGTATTTAGTATTGGTATTGGTGCTTTGCTTACCCTCAATTTCTCAGGCTCAGGTCAATGAGGAGAAGTTGAGCAAAAAGCAATTAATTGAAAAGGCCGATTACTACTTCTTCAAAGAAAATTTTGGAAAAGCTTTGGAGTTGTATACTCAACTGATGGAGGACTATCCAAAGAACCATTACATTCAATACCACTCCTTCGTCGCTTACCATCTATCCACTGGCCGCGGTAGTGACATGACCCCACTAAAAGAATATGAAGAAAACGAAGGCATCACCGACAAATTCTACAATTATTGGCTAGGGAGAATACACTATGGAAGGTATGAATTTGAGTTAGCCGAAAGGCACTTTCAGGCATTCTTGGATATGGACATCTACAAGACCAATGAAATAAAGAAAGAGTCTGAACAATTGTTAAAAAGCACTCAAAGAGCGCTAGCATTTTACTCCAATGTCAACGATTTCGAAGTGGAACCTCTCGCTACTCCGCTTAATTCCGAATACGATGATGTATCTCCAGCTTTTTACTCTGGGCACGATGAATTACTTCTTGTTTCGTCAAGACCAGCAGCCATGAAGGTAGATCAGTTTCAGTTATTCTATAGCCTTAAATCAAACAACCAATTTAGCACACCTAGGGTACTGAGAAATCTAGGTACTTTAGATGAAAACAATACAAAAATAGAGGTAGTCAATAATGATGGTAAGCTATTTCTTTATAAAGAAGACAATGGAGGAGACCTCTATTTTTCGGAGCCGCTATCATCGGGCTGGAGCAATTTACAAGAGTTCAATTCTGAGCTACGCGATCATCTAGTGGAATCACATTTTTTTATCAATGATGATGAAACCGTCATCTATTTTGCCTCAAACAATGAGGATGGGAATCTCGATATTTTTCAGTCTACGTTCGACCCTGCCAACAACAGCTGGTCATCTCCCCTTCCCATATTGGGCGACATCAACTCTGACTTCAATGAAGACCATCCGTTTTTGTCGCAGGACGGAAAGACGTTTTACTTCAGCTCTGATAGACCTGAGTCGATTGGCGGATATGATATCTTCAAATCAGAAGTAGATCCACTAACGGGCCTTTGGAGTACGCCAGTCAATTTGGGGTATCCCATCAATTCAATAGATGATGAAATCAACTTCCAATTGAACGCGGATAATATTTCAGGTTTTCTAAGCTCAAACCGATTACACGGCCAGGGAGGCTATGACATTTATTATTTCCACAAACAGGGAAAAGTACTTGCTTCAGGAACAGTCTATAACCAGCTCACTCTTCAGCCTATTCCTGATGCAAAAGTGGTATTCCATCCGAAAAAATATTTGGATGAATCCTTCACGGCAAAGACCAATAACTTTGGAACCTTTGAAATAGAAGTTTTTGAAAAAGAAAAATTTCGAGCAGAGGTTTATCTCAGAAATCAGATCCTATATACCACCGAGGTGTACACCCAGCACGATGAACACCACAAATCTTTTGAACAAAATTTTTATGTGGAAGTGCCAGACCATTTTAATGAAGAAACGAACTTTGCCACTCTCTATCAAGGGGAGAATAATTCAAAACCACAATATGAAAAGCTAGAGATGATCGGGAGCAAATTTCGATCAGGTGAAAAAGTAATTCTTAACAATATTTATTTTGACCTGCACGCGACAACCTTTCAACAGGAATCGATTCCTACACTGAAGAAAATTCATCAAGTCATGACAGAAAATCCCAATTTGGTCGTAGAAATCGGAGGTCACACCTGCAACATCGGCTCGCATGAAGTCAACTTACAGGTATCAAAGGCTCGGGCAGAAAGTGTAAAGGCCTTCCTTATATCAAAAGGAATTTCATCCAACAGACTGGTTACTGTGGGTTACGGAGAGTCTCAACCTTTAGCTTCGAATGACGATGAAGAAGAAGGTAGGAGTCTGAATCGCCGAATAGAATTGAGAGTGCTCAATCAAACGCTTTCCTTTTATAAGTGATATTTCATTTGTTCTAATTTGCTTGGTTTATACCTTTGCATCTTAATAGATATCCTTAATGAAAAGAAGCACTCTTTTTGTCCTTTTTATCCTTTCTTCATTTGTTTCTTTTAGTCAGAATCAGGATACCGTGTACATGCACAACAATCAGATTTTGATTGGAGAAATTAAAGAACTTGAAAATGGAGTGTTGAAGATTGAGACAGAATATAGTGAAGATGATTTCAGTGTGGATTGGGACGATGCAAAGTCTCTTAAAACAAATACCAGTTTCATTATTATGCTATCGCATAACTACAGATTTACTGGAACCATTTCTCCAGACCCGAACAACAGTGATTATTTGATATTATACCCACAGGAAGGTTCGAAAATGTTCGCCAAGACTGTAGAAATAGTCTATCTGAAATCACTTGAAGATGCGTTCTTGGATCGAATATCTGCCAATATAGATGCCGGCCTTTCGATTACCAAAGCCAGTGATACTAAACAACTAAATGTTTCTGGGGGCATATCTTACTTAGACACCAACCTACAGTCAGATTTATATGTCAATGCGCTATCCAATGTTGTACAGGATACAATTGTAACAGAACGGGACAATTATGGCGCAAGCCTAAAAGTGTTCTTTGCTCGAAAATGGTATGTCCTTGGTGCGGCGGATTTCCTGAAAAGTGATGAGCAGAATCTTGACATTAGAACTACTGTCCAGACGGGTATCGGAAGGGATATCATTAGAAACAATAAAATGTATTTAGTCACTGCGACAGGACTAGCGCTCAACGCTGAAAAATATTCTCATGAAGACGACGCTTCTGGAGAAAGCATGGAAACTTTTGCGGAAATTGAATATAAAGCTTTCGGAATAAAGGACTTTACACTGAGTACTAAAGTTCAGTACTTTACCATTTTAGCTAACAGAAACAGACAAAGAGTAAATGTCACATTTGACATCAAATATGACCTCCCTCTTGATTTTTATATTGGTGCAAATGTTACATACAACTACGATTCCAATGACGAGACCACAGGATCGCCTTCAGATTATGTAATTAAAAGCAGTGTAGGCTGGAAATTCTAGCTCGCCAATAATATTTTTAATCAGCATCTCACTTTTTACTTCCTGGACAATCCAAATAGGATACCCTTGAAACATCACGATCTATCTTCTTGTAATGAAATTCTGTATTTCGGAATAGGCTAAAATTAAGAGAGAAGTAAAATACGTTGCTATCCAAATTCTGATAAGGCATCACCTCTACTCCATTCACCACCTCCCTATATGACTTATTATGAAAATTGGTCAGGTAGTATTTAAACTTCAAACTTATGCCAGAATAAAATTGCACTCCCGCAAACAAGGCATGATATAGTGATGGCACCCTACTGCTAAAATAAACGCTGAATTTATCCTCCTTCTTCTCATTGACAAAAGTCTTTTCTTTATAGTTGAATGGAATCTCCAATTCATAACCACCAAACAACATCATGCCATTGGTATCTCCTAGCTTCAAACCCACAGGAATTCCAATATTGTATGTCCTAAACTTCTTTCTAATCTGGGCACTGTCAGGGTCGTCCCAAATAAAACCAACATTTCGCATCGCTACCCCGGAGTAAATCCCAAAATTTTCGTTAAGATCTTTATTCACATTCATCTGAAAGTTAAACACAGGACTAAATCGTATAGCACCATCGTTGTCCGTTCCACCAAAGGAAAATATCCATTCCCCGCCAGTAGTTACATAGGTGTCTCCAGTTTGTGCATTTGCTAGCTGGGTCGAAAAAATGAATGTCAGTATAAAAAGGTATTGGGCTTTAAATTTCATTGGTCAGAGTCATATGATCGAGGAGCAAAGATATATACATCAAAACCTTCTTCGTTTTTCTTCAGATAAAAAAATCACTCAACTTTTGACTATTTAATCTCAAAACATAGGAATTTCTCTTATTCCCAATCCGTGTAAATCCGTAATTTTCAGCCTTTTATCTCAGTATTCATTGCTATCCGTTATTATTATGGGGAGTTTTGCGCTTGTAATTGACTAGAAGGCGACACTAAGTCGCTGACGAAAAAATACAAAGCTATGAAAAAAGCCACCTTTACTTTACTTACTATCGTTCTTGTGCTACAATCCTTTATGGTATGTGCACAAACTGAAAACTATAAAAAAGGCCTCGAAGCCATGCAGAGCAATCGCTACCATGAAGCCATGGTGCGTTTCACTAAGGTAGTTGAGGATGAAAAATTCGAAATTTCTGGGAAAGAGCTTTCTCAGGCTTATGCTTATTTAGCAGTTATTAGAACAGCTTATCTTGAAAAAGATCTACAAAACATTCAGTTCAATAACATCATAGCCAAACAAGGTCAAATTCAACAGACCATTCAAGAAATGGTACGCGCAGTAAAGTTTCAAGACAGCAACACCAAATCCATGGTAGATGATTCCAAGCAAACACTTGTTGAAATTTCCTCACGTGCGTTGAAAGTAATTGGAGATTCTTTGATGACCTACGACGAAAATCAAGCAAACGAGACAACTGATTTTTTAGCCAGGTTTGCCATTCAGCAATTCGGTGAATTAGAAGGTATCGCAGTTGATAACTGGGAACTTCACGATATACTTGGTTTGGCTCACTTCTTTATTGGGGAGGATGTAAATGCCATGTCTGAATTCAAAAAAGGTCGTGAGCAATTCTCTAAACTGACGGAGCAACCTAGAAGTACTTTACATCTGAAAAACTTTATCATTAGTGCCAACTATTATTTTAGTGTTGAGAATAATAAAAAAGAAACCCAGAACGTCTGTAAACAAGGTAGCTCCTACACTTCCGTTCTAATTAATAGTCTCAACGACAATGAAATGAACGAAATTCTTAGATTGAATAAGATTGAGAATCGTTTTCGTTCATATATGACCCGAATCAACGACTCCAATAACTAACATAAGGGTTCACTCAATTCCAAAACAACATACACTTAAGTCAAACCGTACATTCAAGGATGAAAATTCTTCATAAACTCTGCTTTCTTTTTTTAATTATTGATTTTTTTTCAATTCAATATGCATGTGCTCAAGATCAATTCTATGAAAATGGTATGGCTGCGTATGAAAAGAAAGACTATGAAACTGCTTTATTGAGTTTCACACAAGCGCTGGATAACAAGTACCTGATGAAAGGCAAAGATGTGCCACGTGCCTACAACTACAGAGCTAAAACAGTAGCTGAATATTTTAGCGTAATGCTAAGCAACAACAATTCAAAGTTCATCTCCGACAACCCTAACATCCTGGTCAATGCATTTGAAGATCTTGACCAAGCCATTCGATTTGACGACGGTAAGTGTTCTGATCTTATTGCGGATACTAAAGGCGACCTTTTGAATGTTACTTTCCAGTTTGGAAAAACTATTGCAGATTCATTAAGAATAGATCGAGGTTCGAATGATCCAAAAACCGACAGTTTAGTTGTGTTGGTAATAGACGAACTACTTATTCTTAAAAACCTTATCGGAGAGTCTTATGAAATCGATGATTTACTGGGTCTATTGCAATACAAGCAAGGAAACATCGAAGAGGCTATCAACTATTTCATACAATCGGAGAAGCTATATCAGCAAAATCCCCCGATATCTGCTGACTACAATCATGTGTACAATTATTACTATAGCGGTTTAATAAACTATTCCAAACTTCACGACTTTGATCAAGCATTAGTTGATGTAAAAAAAGCTAGAAAATTCGTCTACGACAATTTTAATGGCAATGAAGAAGCGACAGCCCTAGATGCTAAAATGGAAGCCTTAGAGTTTCAAATTAAACTTCTTAAGGAATAAATTAAACCACTGCCTCCTCTACGGCAGATTTGAATCTTACGATGAAGCTGGTCCCTTTGCCTACTTGGCTTTCACAGCTTATTTCTGCTTCCATGGCATCAACAAACTTCTTAACTATAGACAGCCCCAACCCAGTGGACTGTTCGTTATCAGTCGGTTTGGCGCTTAGTTTCTGAAACTTAGTGAACAATTTAGTTTGATCCTCTTCACTAATTCCAGGACCTTCATCTCGAATAATCATGGTTTCACTACCCTCTTCTTGAAAGACATTCAGAAAAATGTTTTTTCCAGATTCTGAAAACTTTAACGCATTAGACAGTAGGTTTTCGATGACTTGCAATAAATAATTATAGTCTGCAAAAATGAAATGCTTTTCTGTATCCAATTTACTATGAATGGTAATCGACTTCTTGCTAGCCAAGAGTTCAAAATTGCCTGCGACAAAATTCATGGTCTGACCTAAGTCAACCTTCTTTAGGTTAAGATTTACCTTCATGTCCTCTACAACGCTGACATCCAATACCCGATCGATCATATCTCGCATACGCTCCATCGTATCATCTACCAAATGGAAGTAATGGCTTTGTTCGGGTGTCAAACTAGCCTTCTCCATTTTCACCAGTGAAATCAAACCTTTGATATTGTTTAGTGGGCTTCTTAGGTCGTGAGCAACCACTCCCATTAATGTATTTTTCTCTTCATTGAGAGCCGTTAGCTTTTTATTATGGTTCTGAAGCAAGTAGTACGACCTACCCAAACTAACCGCAAGAAGTGTAGTAAGCACTAATACCACTAAAATGCTATTTTGAAAAGACTGTTCCTCGCGAAGCTCTTCATTCAATCGCATCTCTTCAGCCATTTTATTGTATTCCAGAGATTCCATTTCTCTTCGAAAATCATATTCAGCAGTCATCCTGGCAATTTTTTCAGTTGACTGCGCATTGAACAGCGAATCCTTGAGGTTACTGTACAGCTCCTGATATTTTAGTGCATTTTTATAATCATTGATGGATCGATAGTGATTATAGAGCTCCTTCGTTGTTTCTTTCATCTCAGACAGGTAGTTTGATTTTTCACTTAGCCGTAGTGACTTTTGCAATAACTCAATTCCCTTTCTATAGTTTCTTTGTTTTAACGATAGAAGGCCCATATTTCTATAGATGCTGGTTTGGCACCCAGTCATTTCACAGGTATTTGCCCACTGCATGGCCTGATCATAATAATACTGTGCTGAGTCATATTTTTTCTGCCAGACCATTATTTCCCCTAGTCCTTCATAAGAATAGGCCAAATCGCAATTTGCCTCCTCATTCAATTGAATAGCATGCGCCTGCCTCACCAATTGGGCAGCACTAAGCGTGTCACCTTCCTCCATATGGACAATTGATAAGTTGTTCATGATCATGGCCTCATCCATTTTTAAATTGGTAGCCCTTGCCATTTCCATACCCTGAGCAAAGTATTCCTTGGATTGATCCGCTTTCCCTAATTCATGATAAATAGTTCCTAGGTTATTGGCCAAAATGAGTTTAGCTTCCTTATCATTCTTCTTATCGATAATTTCATAGGCCTTCAGGTAATACGCCAATGCCTCTGGGTATAATCCCATTTCATCATACACTATGGCCAAACTGTTATAGGATATCCAAGCGCTATCTGCTCTTTCGGGTTGATTGTAATAGTCATGTGCAGACTGCAGATGTCTTAATGCTGCCACATTGTCTCCATTTATATTCAATAAGTTCCCTAAATACAAATTGTATAAAGCTGAACTCGAGCGGTCATTGATAGAATCAGATAGTTGGATGGCTAGGTTATAACATTTTTTTGCGGAGTCAAATTGATGAGTTTGCTCCATGTAAAAAGCCAGATAGTTGATGGATTTAGCTTTCAATCTGGTTTCATCAATCCCTTCAAATAGCGTTGTTGACTGATGTATATATGAAATAGCAGAATCTGATATCTGATGATTAACATAAGCTCTACCCAAACTTTGGTAAACCCTACCTCTCAATAGTGTTTCATCATCTTTATCAAGTAGCTCTAGTGCAGATTTGGCATATGCCAGTGATTGCTCAGCTTCTGTAGCTTCTGCCGACAGATTGAGATAGAGCAATATTTTATCTGTACGACTATTGGTTTTTTGTAAAACACCAATCAAACTATCCATTGATGCTTGTCCACACACGGCAAAGCCGCAACACATCAAAAGAATGAAAACAATGTTAATTGGCCTTTTCTTCTTAGTCATTAACTTTCACATTTGATTCCGCACACAGGTGGATGAAAAAGGTTTATTTCTTTTCCTTCTTTTTCCCTCTGCTCTTTGTCCATTCCAATGCTCCTTCATCAAACTCTTCAGCCACATTTTTATCCAACCCCCCAATTTTGGTTGGGTCTACATTGGTGATTTCGTTGTCATCCAGACCTTCAAGCGGATTATCTATTTTTTCTACTTTTTTACTCATGATAATTACTTTTTATCCCAAACGCTTAAATCTTTAGTATGCTATTAGATACCCAAATATTCCTTTTTCATATTTTCAATGATAGGTAGTAATATAACGAATTTCGTCCCTTTATTTAGCTCACTGACCAAACTAACTTCTCCTTCCAGTTTCTCTACAGCCGATTTTAGGATGAACATTCCTAAGCCAGATCCCTGCACATCGTCATTAGCTCTATAGAACATATCAAACACCTTCTCCTGATACCTTGGGTCAATGCCAATGCCATTGTCTTCAACAACGATACACATATAATCCTCTGCCGTTTGCATGACCTTAATATTTACAAATGGATCATCTATATCCTGCCTGGAGTATTTTATACTATTTTCAATCAAATTCTGAATAATGGTATTCATCAAACTACGATCTGATTGAATCTTCATATTTTTTTCAATGTCTATTGAAAATTCAATTTTGCCAAATCCCGGTAAATAATTGAAAGATTCGATACAATCTGAAACGATCTCATCGAAGTCAATAATGGTCTTTGATAGTTGCCAATCTCTCACTTTTGAAAGCTCTAGTAAATCAATGATAGTTTGATTGATTCGCGTTATTCTATGATGATACAAATCAAAATATTTCAGTGCCTGTTCATCGTGAATTTCGGATTTGACCACATCGTAGAGGCCCATCAAAGAAGAAATGGGGCCTCGTAAATCATGAGACACCCGTGAAGAAAACTTATCAAGCTCTTCGTTTTTCTTTTCTACTACCAGGTTATTCTCTCTCTGAATTCTGGCCTCAGATTCAAGGGATTCCATCTTCCACATCGACTCCAGGCTTTTTATTTTACTCTTTGTTTCAGAGTTGATCACCTGTTCTTTATAATCATGGTATTTGATATGATAAGCCAAAGCTTCAGCCTGATCGTTTTCATTCATAGCGATATTGAACAATTCAAAATAAGCCTTATACATAATTTGCTTATTATCAATTTGCTCTCCCACTTCTATCGCATCATGAAAGTACTTTTTGGCTTCATCATAATGAT
Organism: Reichenbachiella sp.; assembly: GCF_033344935.1. Lineage (NCBI taxonomy): Bacteria > Pseudomonadati > Bacteroidota > Cytophagia > Cytophagales > Reichenbachiellaceae > Reichenbachiella > Reichenbachiella sp. Next base: position 3,085,018 of record NZ_JAWPMM010000001.1, read on the forward strand.
TAGTTGCCAGACTCACTTGCCCAAGTTTGGTCAGCGCCATACCACAACCCATTTTTTCACCCACCTCACTGTGTACTTTTAGACTGGTCTGAAAAAACTCTTCTGCCTCTTTATATTCATTGAGATGCAAATGAATCTTACCCTTGCCATACCAGGAAAAAGCTAGTCCTCGTCTATCTCCAGTTTCCTTCTTCAGACTTATGCTAGTATTGATTGACTCCAACGCATTTTTGTAGTCGCCTTTTTTGAGATATAAACCAGAAAGTGGATTACATGCGTTGGACTCTCCGTTTTTGTCATTATTGAGATGACTCAATTCGCGACATTTGACATAAGTCTCCAATGCCTTATCCAACTCACCAAAAGCTTCATAGATAAAACCAATGGCTTTTAGTGTCTTAGACTGACCTATAAAATCTTCCGTTTCCTTTTGCAGACGCAGGCATTCATACAAATGCTCTAGCCCCTTATGATATTGTGTGGATTTGTATTCAATGCTTCCGATGTTGTAGAGCGCATCGGCCATACCTTGCTTATCATTCAGCTTTCTGTAGGCCGTCAAAGCCTCTTCAGAATGTTCTAATCCTGCCAGATGATCTCCCATGATCATATAGAATAAACCCAATTGACAGGAGCATCTGGCTAATCCTAGTTCATAGCCTAAGGCTTCACTTTTTACTTGCGCTTGTAGGGTTAAATCTATCGAATTCTTCACGTTGCTTACGCGAGAATCCATAGCATACTTGAGCGTGGAATCCACGCTTTTTATTTGAGCCTCATGGTCGAGGGATGGCTCTTTTTGGATCTTGGGTTGCATTATTTTAAAATTTGGAAGACAGTCTTCAACAAGTTTTAATAAAATAATACAGGCGGACTTTAAATATACATGTTAAAACCCATCCTATCAAAGGGATATTGAAATAAATATTAAAATATTTCAAGTCAATACCCTTATTGTTCAATTCACAACAACATTAAACCGTTGTGCGCAACAAGATAACTATTTTTCGAGCCAATTGACGGGATTATCGTCTCCTTCCTCCTCCAGATCGGCCTTGTCGGCCTCCTGATCTGCCTGACCCAGAAGGCCTACCAGATGAACTACGGCGTTTTCTATCCTGATATCCTCTTTGATTGGATCTTCCTGATCTTGGAGGTTCATCATCCTGGTTTACGCGAAGTTCACGACCCTCGAATTCGTAGCCTTTGAACTTACCCATGACATCTTTGGCAATGTCCTTATCCACTTCAAAATAAGCTCTTTTTTGCTGCAGTTCGATTTTTCCGATTTGTCCTTTCTTGGCTCCAGATATATCACAAATCATATGTAATAGTTCTGCATTAGAGATGTCATCGATCTTGCCTAAGTTGATAAACAATCTAGCATGCTTGCCATCGCCTCGATCTCTATCTCGGGCTTCCTTGGCACGACTGCCTTCTGCTTGATTCAGATCACCACTATTCGAAATGCTTACTTTAGATAACTCCAGCGCCAACAATTTATCAACTAGCTCCTCTTTGGACAAAGAAGCAAACATCTCCTGCGCCTGTTGTTTAAGATCCGCTGGCAATTCCTTTTTTATTTCATAGTCAGCAATCAACTTCAAAGAATTATCCATTCTAGAAGACATCACTTCGTCAGCGGTTGGGATCAATTCCTTTTCGAATTTAATCTTCAAACGTCTTTCGATCTCTCCGATTCTTCTGACTTCCCCTTTGCTCACTAGGGCAATTGAAATCCCTTTTTTACCTGCTCTTGCTGTTCTACCACTTCTGTGTGTGTAGAATTCCAACTCGTCTGGAAGTCTATGGTGAATCACATGAGTCACATCATTCACATCAATTCCTCTGGCAGCTACATCAGTAGCTACCAACATCGACAAGGTACCATCCTTAAACTTTCTCATGACAGAATCACGCTGCTTCTGAGTCAAATCCCCATGAAGGGCCTCAGCGCGATAGCCGGCTCTACTGATATCATCAGCCAAGTTCTGTGTATCGATTTTAGTTCGACAAAACATCACACCATAAAAGTTTGGATTCACATCCAACACTCTTTTGATGGCCTCAAGCTTGTCGCTTACTTTCACCACCAGGTATTGGTGAGAGATATTTTTATTGACTTCTACCCCACTTTTCACCGAAACTTCCTTCGGATCATTCATGTAGGTATTCACAATACTTTTGATCGCCGATGGCATGGTAGCAGAAAACAACCAGGTAGTCTTACCAGCTGGTGTATCCGCTAAGATCTTATTCAGCTCTTCTTTGAAACCCATGTTGAGCATCTCATCCGCTTCATCGAGCACGACATAGTCTAGGGCTTTCATACTGATCACCTTTCGATTGATTAAATCCACCAATCGGCCCGGAGTAGCTACTACCACTTGCGGTTTAGCTTTGAGCGCTTTGATTTGATTGGTGATCGCTGCACCACCAAAAACAACCTCTACCTTTAGTTTAGGCTTGTTTTTAGAAAAGTTCTTTAATTGCTCGGCGATCTGTTGAGCCAATTCACGTGTAGGTGCCAGCACTACGGCCTGACAAGTATTAGAATCTTCGTTTACTGCCTGAAGCAGTGGCAATCCAAAGGCAGCGGTCTTTCCCGTACCTGTTTGCGCCAAGCCAATAAAATCTTGCATAGAGTCAAGTAATATTGGAATGGCCTCTTGCTGAATCTGTGTGGGTTTAACAATGCCTAAATCGGTGAGCGCATCAACCAAACGTGGTTCGAGCCCGAGTTCTGAAAAAGTATTCAATCTGAAAATCTTATGATAAGCTGCAAAGGTAGGCAATTAATAGCCCTGCGCTATCAATTGCCCATAAGATTCTCTCTTTGAGGAAAATTATCCCAGAATTATTGCCCTTGTTGGTGTTGTCCACCAACAAGCCTCCACATCCAGCTACTTGCACGAATTTCTCAGAGTTCTCTAACGAGTAACTCTGAGGGAGTAGTTGAATCAAATGCCTTAAAATTCTCTAATTAATGAGGTTTACCCCAAAATCGTCTCCTTACGATAAACCACTCCTCGTTCGCTCAAGTAGTGTAAAATGAAGTCAAAACATCCTTCATGGTTGCTCACTAACTCTGGTGGAAATACCCCTTTTTCAGAGAATTTGTTATCTAACACAAGATTAACAGCTGCTGTAGCTGTATACCCCGTAGTTCGAGCCATCGATGAGGTCTGAGTCTCAGGATCATAAGCATCATGCAAATGGTAGATAATCGTTTCCTGATCGCCAGACTCATTTTTTCCTGAAACCGTGATTCGCATGACTGTGATTTCCTCTTCGGTCTCTCCCAGTTTCCATTCGTCAAACAATACTTTGCAGGTAAAGTCCAAAGGACTTACCGCTGTGCCCTTCACATCAATGGGTTGCTCGCTGAAAAATCCACTGGACTTCAATACTTGAATATATTCTACATGACCAGGATAGCGTAAGGTCTTCTCTATCATATTTGGGATATGACCCATCGTAAACAAGAGTGAACGAAGCCCATCCGAGTTGAAAGACTCCAGGGTACCTACTCCCTCAAATTCTTTCTGTGCTACATCGGACAATGCTGGCTTTGTCAGGATATGGCTATTCTCTACATATCTCGCCGGTCGTGTATATTCTTCAATCACATCGATCGGCGAAAAAGGCGCTTTATAAGCAAATGGCCACTTTTTCACCTTTGGCAAGCCACCTACTAAGCACTCGAAGTTCTCGATTTGCATGGTCTCGTTGTGGTAGCCTAAGACCAGATTGCTCATACCAGGTGCCACGCCACAATCTACGATGGCCGTGACTTCCATGGCCTTCGCCAATTCCTTGAGCTGTAAAGCATCTTCTGGAAAGAAGGAAATATCTACCACATCTTTCTTGGCTTCTATAATCCATTGAAGGGTTTGATAACCGAGAAAACCCGGTACCGCACACACCACCAGGTCGAAGGAAGAAATCAAAGCCTTCAATTCAGTTTCTTTGGTGACGTCTAGCTGGGTGACTTCGATCTTGGGGGCTTTAGTTTTCAGTTTATCTAGCGCTGTTTGGTTGAAATCAGCAACGGTGACTTTATGGTTTTTTGCTAAGTCGATAGCCATGGCGCTTCCCACCATGCCACCGCCTAATACGATGATGTTATTCATGTTTGATGTTTTTTGTATTGAAATAAAATGATTGGCCTTTTGCGTCATATCGACCGAAAGGGAGATATCCCTCTCCTGAGGCAGCCCGCTGGGGACTTCTCAGTCATGCTTCCTTCGAAGTGACGCCTAGAAAAAAGCTACAACCCCGGTATAAGCACCCAGGGCATTTGATTGGAAGAAGGTATGGAGATGTGTATTCTCATTTAATTTTCAGTATGGCTAAACTAAGGATAATTCATTTAACCACCGTCATTCCACGATCAGATTGCCGCAAGCAAGATGATTCGGGGAATCCGTTCGAATAGCCTTAGTGGTAACCTTAAACAGATACCCCGAATAAATCGGGGTATGACGAGGTATAATTGCCATTCTCCTCTCCTTTTAATATCCTTGTATGGCAAATCAGTCAGCAGTTGGTTTGTGGCAGCACTTCTGAGAACAAATAACTACTGTCATGACATTCAAAACAGCAATTTATTTGTCCAGCGCATGCATTGTAATTCCTTTCGTTGCTTACCTGACGAATTTTTCAGGTGGGGTCTCCCCTCAAACATCGGATTGGGCCAATTTCGGCTCATTCCTGGGAGGTATTATCTCCTCCATTTTTTCCTTTCTTAGTTTCATAATGGTCTTACTAATCTATTACAACTCTCAACTCGAAAAATCAGAAAAGGAAATTGAAGATAGAATCTTTAAATATATTGAGTTGTTAAATAGTAATTTCAATAAAATCAGAGTTTCATTCAATAGTCAAACTACAATAGGAAATGACGTATTTTCAAGATTCAACGGCGCAGTATTCAAAGCCTTCAGTGACGCACCTCAACTTTCAAATAGTGAAATTCAGGGTTTGATGCTTCAAAACTCCTTTTTCAAAAATTCTATTATCGAATACATTGATCTTGTCGTAGTAATTTTAAATTATATCGATAAAAAAGGAGGAACAAAAAAAGAAGATTTCTTAACAATTCTATTATCCCAACTATCAGAACAGCAAAAGGCATCATTTGCAATTCTGAAACATAACCAGTTGTTAGATTTTTTTGATTTTAAGCAGAAAGCATTCTTGGACACACCTGTAGATGCATATATAAAGCTTGGAGAGAAAATGTCAGCCTTTAAATTTGAGAATTAGAGGACAAAAAAATCCCGCTCTGCAACCAGAACGGGATCAATACCTTTAATAAAAATGAGATATAATTTAAGCTTGTTTTACGTCTACCGCGTTCAAGCCTTTTTTACCTTCTTTTAAATCAAACGTCACCGCATCTCCTTCTTTCACTTGGTCGATAAGACCAGAAATGTGAACGAAATACTCTTTTGAATCTTCATCATCAACGATAAACCCATATCCTTTGGACTCGTTGAAGAATTTTACTTTACCTTGTTTCATTGTACTATATTAGAATAAATTATACTGTAAAGTATGTAGGTTATATGATAATACAAAAGAATGATAAATTATTTTTATCTACATTTCCACTAATTAAACAGCGATTCCCGTCATGAAAACATTATCCTTACTCTCTCTATTCGTATTTGTTTCGGCTTGTACATTTGCACAAACACCCTCTCCGGAAGATCAAATTGCGGCAGCTATTCAGGCCGGCCCTGAAGAACAACGAGCCGATGCTACTGTATTAGGCTACAATGCAGAAGGCCAACTCATCGAACTGCGAAAAGGCAGCAATCAATTGGTCTGTCTGGCTGATAATCCAAATAAAGATGGGTTCAATGCCGCCTGCTATCATTCCAGTTTATCGGACTTTATGGCTAGAGGCAGAGCATTGAAAGCCGAAGGCAAGTCCAGACAAGAAGTATCGGACATCAGAGAAGCGGAAGCCAAAGCAGGTACTTTGAAAATGCCCGAAAAACCTGCGACTCTTCATGTGCTATACGGCAAAGAAGCCTTTTACAACCCAAAAACCAAACTGGTAGAAAATGCGAACTTGAGATATGTGGTTTACATGCCTTGGGCGACTCAAGAAACCAGCGGACTACCACTGAAGCCGATGGTGCCAGGTGGGCCGTGGCTGATGTTTCCTGGTACGCATGCGGCTCATATTATGATAACGCCTCCGGGGAAATAGAACTCTTATTTCCTCAGAGTTCTCTATTGAGTAACTCTGAGGGGATTATTAACCTTGCCGCACCTGTTGCAGCATCTGTCTTACATACAACTGCTGTATCCTCAGACAGTTCGCGGGACAAGCCCGCGAAAGGTATTAATGCACCCCATTCAAAAACACCTCCATGGCCTCGATCACTTGTCGAGGCTCTTCGATGGTCGATGAATGACCGGCACGTTTGATGACGGCTAAGTGTGCTTGTGGGATTTTCAATTTAATATTTCGAGCCTTTTCTAAAGTGGTGGCTACATCCTCATCACCTGCAATGACTAGTGTAGGCACTGATACCTTCCCTAACTCTTTACTCACACTGTCTCTTTGAATGACACCAGTAACCGATTTTGTGATGGTCTTTTGATTACTCAAAATTTCCCCTCTCCAATATTCCACTTCATCCTGACGATTAGGGTCATTAAGGAAAGTCTGACCAAACATGATGGGCATTACTTTGTTGATGACGGCCTTGACACCAAATAGCTTTACAATCGTATTCAGCAGATTATACTTAAACTTATTAGGCTCTACATCAGCAGAGGTCTCAACAAGCATGATGGACTTCAACAATTCTCTATGTCGTGCCGCCAATCGCATCGTGACAAAACCTCCCATAGAAAGTCCTACCATGTGACATGGTCCAAGTTTCAGCTCATTGATCAATCCAATGGCATCCGAAGTTAAGCTCTCCATATCATAACCTTCTTCGGTCACCTCACTTCTGCCCTGTCCTCTATGATCATAAATCACACATTTGTATCGAGCTTTGAAATAATCGACTTGCGCTTTGAACATCTTCCCGCTCATTAGTAAACCATGACTAAAAACTATAGTCTCCGGACCTATGCCGTGTATTTCATAATATATCTCTGCACCGTTAATCTTGATTGATGGCATTTTGTTAGCTGCTTTGCGACCTAAGTCAGGTTTATGATTGATTTTATTTTAACCAAAGTTATCAAAATTTATGATTGAGCAATTCATTTCCATTAATACCAATTATCAATGTATAGTTCCACCCAAATGGGTAATCTGTATGATAAAATCATTCCAGAATCTTACATTCGGTACTGGCTGATTTCTTTCTATTTTTGATTTCAAATAACGATCCCAGAATGAAACGAGTAGCCATTATCCTTTTTACCACATTATCTTCTTTCATGATTCTTCAATCTTCGAAAGTAGATGTATCACCGGACAACAAATATACAAGACTGGATAGTTTGAGGGGTTCCATCACACCCGAACGTGCTTGGTGGGATTTGACTTATTATCATTTAGCTATCAGTGTAGACCCGGCTGCCAAAACCATCCAAGGCACCAACCGAGTAGATTATAAAGTACTAACTGAAAATCAAGTCATTCAAATCGATCTTCAAGCCCCTCTTACACTTAATGAGGCTACTCAAAATGGTCAGAAATTGGAGTTCACTAATGAAGGGCCAGCCCACTTCATCGTGCTCAAGGACAAACAAGAAATTGGAAGCGTGAATAGTTTGATGCTCTCGTATGGCGGCAAACCCATAGAGGCGGTTCGTGCGCCCTGGGATGGTGGTATTTCTTGGACAAAAGATTCCAACGGCAATGACTTCGTAGGCTCCTCCTGTCAGGGACTAGGCGCCAGCGTTTGGTGGCCATGCAAGGATCACATGTACGATGAAGTGGATAGCATGCTGATGAGCATCACAGTGCCTGACCACCTGATGGATGTATCGAATGGCAGACTTCGTGGCGTAGATGACAACAAAGACGGTACTAAAACCTTTCATTGGTTCGTCAACAATCCAATCAATAACTATGGAGTGAATATCAACATTGGAGACTATGTTCACTTTGGTGAAGTCTATGAAGGAGAAAACGGGCAGTTAGACATGGACTATTACGTACTTCGAGAGAACCTTAAAAAAGCTAAAAAGCATTTCAAACTGGCTCCAAAAACTCTGGAAGCATTTGAACATTGGTTTGGACCTTATCCATTTTACGAAGATGGCTTCAAACTTGTGGAAGCGCCTTATTTGGGCATGGAACATCAAAGTTCTGTTACCTATGGTAACGACTACCAATATGGCTACAAAGGCACAGATCTGTCAGGCACAGGCTGGGGACTCAAATGGGATTACATCATCACCCATGAGACCGGGCATGAATGGTTTGCCAACAACATCACTTACAAAGACATGGCCGACATGTGGGTACATGAAGGTTTTACGTGCTACTCAGAGGGGCTATATACCGAATACTTCTTTGGCAAAGAAGCTGGTGCAGAATACGTCAGAGGTCAAAGAGCAGGTATAAAAAATGTAATTCCAATGATTGGGGATTATGATGTAAACTCGGAAGAACATGGCAATGTCTATTCTAAAGGAGCCAATGTATTGCATACTATAAGGCAAGCCATTAATGATGACGATAAATGGCGTGGCATTTTAAGAGGTTTGAATGAGACCTTTTATCACCAAACTGTCACTACACAGCAAATCGAAGAATATATCAGCGAACAAGCTGGCCGAAACTTCCAATACGTTTTTGATCAGTATTTGAGAAATAGCAGTTTGCCAGTTTTTGAATATGTGATCCGAGATGGCAAAATGGCTTACCGCTGGTCCGGGGTTGTGGAAGGTTTTGACCTGCCGCTCAAAGTATATATGAACGGAAAAGAACAATGGTTAGAGACTAAAACCAATTGGCAGTTTATGGATGCCGACGAGGATACCACTATTGAAGTTGACCGAAACTTCTATGTGACTGTTTTGAATGTGATGGGGTCTTAATCCCATTTTTACTGTGAGCGCAAACAAGCATCGCACACTTTTTTATTTGTCATTTCGAACAATAGTGAGAAATCTCAGTATGCCCATCAGTTGGCATTAAGATTTCTCCTGAAGTCGAAATGACAATCAAATTTTAATAATCTCCATTCTACGACTTCAACTTATCCAAAAGCACTCCTCCTTTGAGCTTGAGTTTGTCAAAGGTGGACATATTACTTAGCTGAGCTAGCATCTTCTCTTTTATCAAGTCAATGCCTTTAAGGGGTCTAACCATTACTTTGAATTCAGTAATCAGGCCATCATCATTCCAGGTGATGATATCCACGCCATCGATCAGAATACCATCAGTTTCGGCATTGAACTCAAGCATGGCCTGCTGACCCTGGACAATCTCTTTTATGTATTTAAAATAGTCAGCTTCCTTAAACATCTGGAATGCTGCGGACAAATACATAATAGTCAGTCGCTTCCCTTCCTGAGGTTTAAAAACAATAGGTGAATGAAACACGCATTGCTTATCTATCACTTGATCTAATTGGGTAATATCCATGGCATCCAGCATTTGATGCCATTGGTCTAATGGTGATTTGTTCATTAGACTAAGATAAATGGTTTTTGGGTATGCAAAAATCACCATTCATGTAAAACTAATAACAGCGCAACCGCATCTCCGTAATAGCTGTTAATCAAAAACTCAACTCATTATGCTCACAGACTATATAAAAGTAACACTCAGAAGCCTAGCCAAAAACAAGCTGATTTCATCGATCAATATCCTTGGATTAGCCATAAGCCTTTCCGCCTTTATTTTCATTACCCTGTATATCAAAAAGGAACTCAGCTACGATACTGGGCATCCTAACTCGGATCGGATGTATCGAGTAGCTGAAGTTATCAAAAGCGATAACTTCACTGAGAATTCATCAAGCTGCCCGCCCAATACAGGAAAGTATATGTTGAAAGAGTTTCCTGACGACATTGAATACATGGTTCGGTTTTTCGATTTCCAAAATCCAATCGTCACCATACAGTTAGAAAATCAAGAATTGTACAATGAAAAGTACGTGTACTTCACGGACTCTTCGGTTTTTGACATGATGGATTTCGAATTGATTCAGGGAAATAAAGAAACTGCCCTTACCGCCCCAAACACTACCGTGATTTCAGAATCTTTGGCCCAAAAGTACTGGGGTGATGAAGACCCCATGGGCAAAAAAATTACCCGAGTAGGTTTTCAAAATCAATTTGAGATCACTGGAGTCTATAGACAAAATTCTGTCTCTCACATTAAAACGAGCATGCTTCATTCCTTTGCTACGGTCGATGGTTTTCAGTTCTTACAGCGAAACTGGGTTTGGAATCCGGCATGGACTTACATCACGCTCAGAGAGAATGTAGATCCTAAGCAATTTGAAGCCAAACTGCCTGAATTTATCGATAAGTTTTACGACGAGAGAGCAAAAGATGGCACTTCTCATTATTTAATTCCCATCGAAGATGTGCATCTCAAATCTCATCTTGAGTTTGAAATGGCGCCTAATAGCGATATTAAATACGTTTACATTTTTGCCTCATGTGCAGTCTTTCTTTTGATCATAGCCATGGTAAACTTTGTGAATTTATCCACCTCCTATTCCCTCTTGCGAGGAAAAGAGATTGGCGTAAGAAAAGTGACTGGTGCTACTAAAAGTCAGTTGATCATTCAGTTTTTGGCCGAATCGATCATTATTGCATTCATTGCCTACTTTTTTGCCCTCATCATTTCGTTTGCTTCTATATCCTATTTAGAACCTACATTAGAAATAGGCCTTGGAGAACTATTCAATTTGAAAATGTTGTCTATTATGACTGGTATAGTGTTTTTAATAGGCTTTTTATCTGGCGTCTACCCAGCATTCTTTATTTCATCTTTTGACCCACTGGTTGTGTTCAAAGGAAAAATGATATCTCAAGGCAGTGGTAAGGTACTAAGGAAAGTGCTTGTAATCGCGCAGTTTACCATTGCCATTGTATTGATCATATTCACCTACGTGACTTACAACCAATTGGCTATGATGAACAATAAGGATTATGGTTTCGATGCGGATAAGATCATGGTGTTGGATGTAGCCAACACTAGAATAGGGCAAACCTATGATGCTTTTAGAACCCAACTCATGAGCAATGCGGCAGTTGAAAATGTAACCGTGATGAGTGATATCCTAGCGGTAAACAATAACAATCATGAATTCAATCATGAAGGAATGACCGCTGGAGAATGGAACTACTATCCTGCACTAATCGTGGATGAAGAATTTGTTTCGTCTTTAGGTATGGAAATTATTGCAGGTAGAGACTATTCTGTGAAATATGCACGAGAAGATTCTCTATCTATGATCGTAAACAAATCGATGGTAAAAACTTTGGGATACAGCAACCCTCAGGATGCCATCGGCAAGCGGATGGTTACAAGAAACGGGAACGAAAAAATTGTAGGCGTGGTTGAGGATTTCAATTATAAATCCTTACACTCTCCCATTGGGCCATTTGCACTTGATGTCAGAAGAAACAGACAAAACAACAATGGCAATTTCTTCACTAGACATATCGCCATTCGACTCAACAATACCGACCAAGCCACGCTTGCTCACTTAGAAGACGTCTGGAAAAAGAATGTCAACAACGTTCCATTCACTTACAAAATGCTACATGAGGAATTGCGCAAACTCTATCAAGAGGAAAACAATATGGGGTCAATACTAGGGACTTTTGCAGTTCTGACTGTGATCATCGCTTGCCTTGGCTTGTTTGCTCTGGCTTCATTCTTAGCTCAGCAAAAAATGAAGGAAATAGGTATCAGAAAAGTATTAGGGGCCAACTTCTTAAAACTTTTCTATGTGGGTTACAAAGAGCAGTTTATCCTAATTGTAATAGCTTTTGCTTCTGCTATTCCTCTTAGCTATTACTTTGTTGAGGGATGGTTAGATGATTTCGCTTACAGAATCAATATTGGCGTATTGCCCTATGTATTGGCAGGCGTGCTTGCTATTGTAATCTCATCGATTACCGTTTTGAGCAATTTCTATAAAGTGATTGTATCCAATCCGTCAGAGGTATTGAGGGACGAATAGAATGTTTAGTTAATAATGAAATGCTGCTTGTCAGACGGACAGGCAGCTAGAATCTTGGTGATGGCGAAGTTCATTTGATCATTTACAAATCTCCCTAATGATCAGGTGGCTTCGCTTTTTTATTGACCAACTCCAAATTTTCACTATTGCGATTCATCGTGAAATTGACTAACTTATTACTCCACCAAAACTCCAACTAGCATGGTAAAAAATTATAAAGGCGCACAAATAGAGAAGGACACTTCCGTAGAGGCACAGCCAGTATCAGTAAGCGATTACATGTCTACCAAACTCATCACGTTTCACCCGGATCAGTGTATGATGGAAGTGGTAGATGAGTTACTCAAACACCGGATATCAGGAGCCCCTGTAGTCAATGATCAAAAAGAACTTTGCGGAGTAATATCCGAAGGAGATTGCCTTAAAGAAGTAGTGAAAGGCAAATACCACAACCATCCGATCATGGACGGCAAAGTAAGTGAGCATATGGCTAAAAATGTAATCACCATTCTTCCCGGCACAAACATTTTCGAAGCTGCCAATATGTTTCTTGAAAAGAAGATCAGACGCTTTCCGGTATTGGATGAAACAGGAAAATTAGTTGGACAGATTAGTCAAAAGGACATTATGAGGGCCGTTAAAAATATAAAAAGCGAGAACTGGCACTAGACCAACTCTCGCTTTAATCAGTTCTTGAGTAAGACTATTTAAGAGCCACCTATTTACCGGATTAGCGTTGCTTCAGACTATAGAGTCCTTCATTTTTGGCTTAGCCCAAAAACGAAGCAAAAAACCCAAGACTATGAATAAATTTCTAAAATTCAGTCTGTTATCAAAATGAAATCCAAACTCGCTACGCTCAAACAGTGGATTTCAATAATGATTCTCAAGGCCTGAATTTTTTATCAAAATTTATTCAATGTCGATTTAAAACCTCATTATTAGTCTCATCTGCTCAAAAATGAGATGCGTCTGTTATATGCTCAAGAAAACATTCTCTTTTTTTCCAATAGAGATATTTTTATTCCTAAGAATTATCTTAATTCAGATAGGCCAACAAAGACCTTATCTAAAATAGTCTCGTCTTTGAAGTATCCTAATTCATTGTCAGACGAATGGAAAACCCAGTCTCCTTCCTTCTGATAGGCATCGAATAAAATAGTCTGACCATTATTCATATCTACAGTAGCAGACATTACTGGTACGGTTAGCTCTTTTTCATCGTCCATAAATTCCTTACCATTCACGTAGCCCAGTCCTCCCAGGTATTTTGCAACAGCCGTCGAATCAGTCGCACTACCATTAGCTTGCCAAGCTCCTCCAATTCGCTCCAGTCTAAAGGATGAATCTGCTGGATAGTTGAATGTAATTGCCGCAACGGAATCTTTCTTAATTCTGGCCAACACCTGATCTCGATAGGCTGATGCATCCGAAGAAACGGAGAAGCCCATAAAGTCTTTTGCGACATATACTTCCTTATCTTCAAACAGTCTGACAAAGGTATGATACGCTCGTTGTCCTTCCATTCCAAAGCGGCCAATAACTAAGTCTAGAGTATTGTTACTTCCTTCATACACTCGAACTCTGGTACCCGCTGAATCTACTTGATAATCCTTCCATTTGGCTTCAGATTTTGTGGCCATTCTGGACGGTTTAATACTCAACAAGGCGTAAAGCGCGTTGTCTACTGCACTTGGACTGGCCACGACTTTTTTACCGTTGTCTAAGGTGAGTTCCCACTCGCCTTTTACCTTATCCAATTGCACCTTTTTATTTCCTGGAGCCTCCACTGTGATCTGGCTAACTTTAGCCGTATCAATATCAACAAGCTCTGTTCTTAGAGATTTGCTTTTACTTTTGCTACCTGTAAAGTCCACCACAAAGTAGATTACGCACAACGCCAGAAGCAATCCTAATAATTTTCCGTTAGATAGTTTTTTCATTGTTTAGCTGATTAAAAATTGCCTTCCATCCATTGTTGTTTCTTGCTCATGTACTGTTGCCTTCTGATAAAAGCATAAATGAAAACCAGAAGAATCGGCACAATCACATTTCCATACTTTAGCATTTCACGCGCTCCATCTTCTACTGTTTCTAAAGGTCTGTTCGTTATGCCTTTGGTTCGCAAATCGATCAAGCCGGTATCATCAGACAACCAGTCGATGGCATTCGAAGCGAAGTTAACATTATCCTCACTGATCTGCTGAGGCGGATTGCCATTGATGATGAATTGTCCGTTGGCTATCACCACCAGTTTAGAATCCTGGTTTCCCACCAGCGAACCTTCCAATGCGACAGCTAACGTTTGAGTTCCCTCTCTGAAATCATTTTCATTCCATCTTTTTTGGATATCCAAACCAGATGGCGTCGGTGCCAACCCAGACATTTCCGAGGTTAGCATTAACGGACTGTAATTGACTGTAGTATCATTTCCTGTATAATTGATCGCACTCACAAAGGGTAGCATCAATGTTTCCAATCCATTGGTAGTTGGGTGCTCAGGAAAGTCGCTAATCATCGGGAAGTAAGGAAATTTCAGTTGAGATCGGTAAGTAAACACGCCGTTATTTTGCTGTACACTCACAGATCCACTCTGCGCATCTACAACAAACTGGCTACCTAAATTCACATTCTTATTTCTTAACCAGCCTTCTAAACCAATATCATCTCCTTTGCTCAGATAGCCTTGCTGCAAATCGCCGTTCATATTAGAGTAAGCGACAAAGACTGCCCCACCCTTGCTCATAAAATCGTCGATTCTCGAAAACTCAACTGAAGAAATGGTATCACTAGGATTAATGATTGCCAAAGTTCTTACATAGGAAGGAACTTCAGTCTTTTCAGACAAATCAATCGTCTCCACTTCATAAAGCACAGAAAGCTGCTGTGCTAACTGAGCTACTTCCTGGAGAGAAGGTTCTCCATGCCCTTGGAGCAAGGCAACTTTTGGCTTATCAGTTACAGATAGCTTCTTGATGGAAGTCGTCAAACCATATTCCATATCGACACCGGGCTGCACCACAGGAATGATTTCCTTCTTGTCACCCATCATCAATACGGCACCCATATAAGCTTTCAACTGCTGTACCTGATCTTTCTCTGATACATTGATAATGATCGGTTGGATACCGCTTTGCTGGGCTTCAGCTTCCAATGTTTCATCTTCATTGGGACTAATAAATTCATAGACGATGTTTCCTTCACTTCTATTTTCGTACTCCAAAAGCAAATCCTCAAAATCCTGACGATTGCTGATTAGCTGAGTAGGCAAATCCTCCGAAAAATAAGCTTTCACCGTAATGACATCGTCCAAATTGGTAAGGATATCATCGGTCGCTTTACTCAAGGTATATCTTTGATCTTCTGTAAAATCCAGTCGGAAATACAGTTTAGAAGAAATCATGTTTACCACTACCAAAATGAGTGCAAACACCATCAATCTGATTATTACAGTATTTTTCTTCATGTTTCTTATTCTTTAATCTTATTGGTAATTCCTTTCTTTAGGTTTTATGATTGCCAGTTTCTTCTGGACAACATCGCTTGTGCAAACGTCAGCCCCACACCTATCACTGAAAAGAAATAAATCAGATCACGACTATCTATCACTCCTCTTGACAAGGAATCGAAATGTGTTCTCATACTCAGGTAGTTCAATACATTACCTACAGCTCCTCTAAATGTGAAGCCCATAATGTCAAATAGTAGCTGAAAGAATATCCCTATCAATAAGGCAATCAAAAAGGCTACGATCTGATTGTTGGTAATAGAGCTCGCAAACAGTCCGATACTGATGTAACCGGCAGACAATAACAATAACCCCATATAGCCACCTATTACTGCTCCGTGATCCACCGATCCCAACTGACTCACAGTTGCATAATAAGGAATGGTACAAGTGAGCGCAATCAATACAAGCAGCAAACAAGCCATGAACTTGCCTGTTACTATCTCCCAATCAGAAATGGCCTTTGTACTGAGCAATTCAATCGTTCCTGACCTAGTTTCTTCGGCCAGCATTTTCATTGTCAACGCTGGAATGAAAAAGAATAATGTCCAGAATCCTATTTGAAAGAATACCTGCAAATCGGCCTGTCCCATAAGGAATATATTATTGCCGGCCAACCAGGTGAAAAATCCTGTGAACCCCAAAAACATGATGATGATTACATAGGCAATCAACGAATCAAAAAATGAGGCTAGTTCTCTTCTAGTGATAATCCAAATTTTGTTCATTTCTTATGTTTTTAGTTCGTTAAATCTCTAAATACATCCTCGAGTTGAGTTTCTATTCCTCTCAATTCTGTGAGATACCATTTCTTGCTGACACACAAATCGAAAATCGCCTTACGAGATTCTTGTTCAGGCTTACTTTGCACAGTAAATAACCCTGATTTGCCATCCACAGCTGTGACCGTCTCAACAGTTGCCAATGCCAACAACTCCTTCTTCACTACTTCGTCTGCTGCTTCAATACTTACGTTTAGAAGTTCTTGCCCTTGAGATTGTTTTCTCAAAGTTTCTGAAGAACCATCCGCTACAATTCTACCTCTATTGATGATCAAGATTCGATCACACGTAGCCTCCACCTCTGAGAGAATGTGCGAACTCAAAATCACCGTTTTTTCTTTACCAAGCTTTTTAATGAGCTTTCGAATCTCTATGATCTGATTAGGATCAAGTCCTGTGGTAGGCTCATCTAGAATTAGTACTTCAGGATCATGAATCATGGCTTGGGCCAATCCCACCCTTTGTCGGTAGCCTTTAGACAGTTCGTTGATCTTCTTGTGCTTTTCCAATCCCAAACCACACATATCAATCATTTCAGCTATGCGCGAAGAGATTTTAGCTTTCTCGACCCCTTGAATTTCAGCTGCAAACCGTAGATATTCTACGATAGGCATTTCTGTATAGAGTGGATTATTTTCTGGCAGGTAGCCAATTTTCTTCTTCACTTCTTCTGGTTGATCAAGAATAGACAGGTTGTCCAATCTTACATCGCCAGAACTTGGAGACATGTAGCAGGTGATCATTTTCATGGTCGTACTCTTTCCTGCACCATTTGGCCCAAGAAAACCAACCACCTCTCCCGTTTTGATTTCAAACGAGATATTGTTGACCGCTTTTTGTTCTCCGTACTTCTTAGTCAGATTTTCAATTACTATCGACATGTACTAAACAGATTGAGTTTAATAATTTTTTATACTGAGTCCGCAAGTATAGAAATGGGAAACAATTTTTTCAAGAGTTGGAAATATGGTTGGTGTTAAATTTTGTTAAGCTTGGTCGGGAGTGGAGGCACGACTTGTTGCCAAAGACTCCTACCAATCAAATGTAGTCTGAAACTTAAATCAAAGCTGAATTTTAGAGCGAGTCGTACCTCCACTATTCTGCAAACCAACTTTTTGCGACGATATGAGACACACCAGTTTCGGCATGATCTAGCGAGTGCATCCAGACATTTGACTCTTCACTTTGAAAAGAATTGGAGATAAAAGTGTCGCCATATTTCCCTTCATGCTTGAAGGTGATATCAATCTTTTTTAGGTTATGGCTATCCAAATATTCACCTCCCAGACTGTCCAAGACCCACTGATAATATTTGATATTATTTACGTGATCATTGATATCTATATCAAACCAGGACACTTGAATATCTCTCGATCGTTCCGTATTATTTGGAATGTATTTTACTTTCTCCGAAATGGGTGAAATGTTATTTCGATCCACTATGAAATTGGCCTCTTTTATATAGTCTGGTATAGCGATAAGCTTTCGTTCCCTAATATCCATCACCAGCCAGTTGGAAGTAGCTTCTACAAGCAATTCGCCATCATTGCTCCAAACTCTAAAATCCCGCTTTGTAAAATACTTATCC
Source organism: Reichenbachiella sp. (assembly GCF_033344935.1). Lineage (NCBI taxonomy): Bacteria > Pseudomonadati > Bacteroidota > Cytophagia > Cytophagales > Reichenbachiellaceae > Reichenbachiella > Reichenbachiella sp. The sequence continues at coordinate 3,103,033 of NZ_JAWPMM010000001.1, forward strand.
ATAGCGGCCGGCCACGTTTCTACCTTTATCTCCTCTTTATGCTCAGGTAAGCGTAAAATTTCTAAACACATACGATTCATCACCCAGGTGATGTTATTTTCCATCAGGTCAATGGTAGAGAATCCCAACTTGGTGGCATTGGACCAGGCTGCTTCTTGCATATGATCCAACAGGTTGGGCAACTTAATGGTTTTATGCTTGGTGCAGTCTTTTGACGAAACCTGTATGTTGTGAAAATAGATAGAGTCGTTCATTAGGCAGATTAGAATAATAAGGTAGAAAATTAATTATTCGAACGATAACAATTCACTACTCATTCAAAATTGGGCATAAAAAAACCATTCCGATAGCTATCAGAATGGTTCTTTGAGTGTAAGCTTGATGCTTATTATTTTTCTTCTTTGTCTTCCTTCTTAGGGGCAGCTTTCTTAGCAGCTGGCTTCTTAGCTGCAGTTTTCTTAGCTGCAGGCTTTTTTTCTTCCTTAGCTTCAGCTTCCTTTTTAGGAGCAGCCTCGGCTGCCGCAGCCTTTTTCTTAGGAGCAGCTTTTTCTACTGGAGCTTCTACTACAGCATCTTTCGGTGCCTCTTCTTTTTTAGCAGCGGCTTTCTTAGGTGCTTTAGCAGCAGATTTGAACTCCTCTTTCATTTGCTCAATATCTACTTGCTTGATCACTGGAGTAGCGCCTAATCTCTGGATTGTAGCCACTTTAGTCTTAGCGACCACTTTATTTCTTCTTCCTTTTCTTTTTAATCTTGTTACAGCCATTGTTCTGCTATTAATTTTCGAGGTGCAAATCTATGGTAATAGATTTTTAATTCAAAGGGGAGGTGTAGGATATTTGAATTATTTCAAGATTGATTTCAATACTTACAAAAAAAGCCGAATCACACAACGGTGATTCGGCTCGAATTTGAGTTAGAAAATTCTTAGACTGCTTCGCCTGTTGCTTTTTCTGAATTCATTATTTCTGTCTGACGTTTGATCGAATTGTCATGGATCAATTCATACAAATGTTTCACAAACTCCTCTTTCAGCAATACACTCTTACCTTTCTTGATTCGATCGTTCATAATCTCTTCATATCTATTGACCTGAAGGATCGTAATGTTATGCTCCTTCTTATGAAGCGCAATCTCTTCAGCCACCTGCATTCTGGCTCCCATCACTTCTAGCAATTCGCTGTCAATCTTATCAATTTTAGAACGTAACTCTTTCAATCTTAACTCGAAATCAACATTCTCAGTTTCTGGTTCTCTGATAATCAATCGGTCCAAAATGCCAGCCAATGTTTTTGGAGTAATCTGCTGCTTGGCATCGCTCAATGCATTGTCAGGATCGATATGCGATTCGATCATGATTCCGTTCATCTGCATATCAAATGCTTTTTGAGAAATAGGCTCGATTAACGTTCTGTTTCCTGCAATATGACTTGGGTCACATACCATTGGGAGCTCAGGCACAATTCTTTTCAATTCGATCGGAATCTCCCAAGACGGATCATTTCTGTACTGCGAACCACTCATTGGAGAGAAACCTCTGTGAATACCACCCAACTTAGTGATACCCGCCTGGTTGATTCTTTCCAAAGCACCAATCCACAATTGTAAATCAGGGTTGATTGGATTCTTAACTAATACAGGTACGTCGTAACCTCTCAATGCATCAGCCACTTCTTGTACTGCGAAAGGATTCACCGTTGTTCTAGCACCCACCCATAGGATGTCCACACCGAATTTCAAAGCCAATTCCACGTGCTCTGCAGTAGCTACTTCCACAGCTGTTAATAATCCGGTTTCTTCTTTGGCTTTCTTCAACCACTTCAAACCTACGACACCGATCCCTTCGAAAGCGCCCGGTCTGGTTCTTGGCTTCCAAATACCCGCTCTCAACACTTTGATGTTGGTATGTTCTTTCAGTTGTCTGGCAGTTTCCAATACCTGCTCTTCGCTCTCTGCACTACAGGGTCCAGATATCACTAGTGGTTGGTCGAGTCCTTCGATCCAGTTTTCCAGTGGGGATAAAGTTAATTTTACGTCCATGTCTATGTATACTCTAAATAATTTGATTCAGTTTTTCTCTTTCTTTTGATTTATCATTGATTCCATCCAATACTCGACGGATCTCATTGGCATTCTCCATACAATCCATCATGGCTTCTTCTTGCCCTTCGTCGATCATATTTTTAAATGCTTGCAAATTTTCTATATAAGCTCCTAGGGAGTCGGATATGTGTTTTTGATTTTGTTTGAAAATAGGCCCCCACATTTTCGGAGAACTTTTCGCCAAACGAACGGTAGATTCAAATCCACTCCCCGCCATATTGAAAATGGTAGCTTCATCTTTTTCAATCTCCAATACTGTTTGTCCTAAGACAAACGAACTGATGTGAGACAAATGTGAGACGTAAGCAATATGTAAATCATGTGACTTACTATCCATCTCTACCACGTGCATGTCTAGCGCTTCCAGACAAGCTTTCGCTAAAAGAAACGAAGACTCCTGACTCTCTTCTCGATCACATAAGATTCCAGTTTTACCATCAAACAAAGAATCGAATGCTGCCTCTGGCCCAGAATTCTCCGTACCTGCAATGGGGTGAGCCGCTACAAAGTTCTTCCTATTGGGGTGGCCTAATACTGCACCGCAAATACCCGCCTTGGTAGAACCTAAGTCGATGACTGTAGTCCCCTCTTCTATTCGGTCCAACACACTTGGTAATAACTTTCTTATCGAATCCACAGGAATAGCCAAAATCACCAAATCTGAAATGGCTAATGCTTTTGGCAAAACCAAAGTATCATCTACCAAACCTAGTTGGATCGCCTTTTCTGCATGCTCATCGTTCACATCCACACCAATCACCTGACGGGCAAACCCACTTTTCTTGAGCTTCAGTGCTACAGACCCACCAATCAATCCAAGACCAATTATTGATACGATCATGCTTTCACCATTTCAAGCCTTTCTATGGCTGTGTTAAACATTTTTTTATTCGAACAAAGCGAGATTCTGATGTACCCTTCACCGTTCGACCCGAATATGGTTCCTGGAGTGATAAAGACAAATCGCTCTTGCAGTATCTCTTCGATAAACTCTTCGCTCTTTCTTCCTGCCGGGACTTTCGCCCACATAAACATACCCGATTGCTTACTATCATAGGTGCATCCTAAAATGTCCAAAATCCGTTCGGCCAATTTTCTTCTCTGAGCATATTCGATATTGATATCTTCAAACCACGAATCAGGTAAATTCAACGCCTCAACAGAAGCCTCTTGTACCGGTTTGAACATGCCTGAGTCCACATTTGATTTTACTCTTAATATGGCATTCACATACTCTTCGCGTCCGCAAACCATACCTACTCTCCAGCCTGCCATATTAAATGCTTTACTCATGGAATTCAGTTCCAGACAGTTTTCTTTCGCGGCAGGCGCAGACAACAGACTCATCGGCGTTTCATTAAGAATGAAGCTATATGGGTTATCATTCACCACCAGAATATTGTGCTCCTGAGCAAATGCTGCCAATTGCTCAAACAACACGCTAGAAGCTTTTTGTCCTGTCGGCATGTTTGGGTAGTTGACCCACATCATTTTGGCGGAAGCCAATACCTCTGGGTCCAATTTCTCTAAATCAGGAAACCAGTTGTTGTCCTCTTTCAAATCAAAGTTCACAACATTCGCCCCCATCATATCCGCAGCTGTTTTATAGGCTGGGTAACCAGGGTTAGGAATCAAAACCGTATCTCCTGGATTCAAAAACGCCATAGAGATGTACATCACCCCTTCTTTAGAACCTAGCAACGGCAAGATCTCGGTGGTACTGTTCAGATTAACATTGTAGTGTCTTCTGTAGAAATTGCCAATCGCCTCTCTCAACTCAGGGATAGATCGATAAGACTGATAGGCATGCGTATTCGCTTGGCTGGCACTGTCCACCAATTTGTCCGTTACCTGTTTAGCAGGTGGCAAATCAGGACTTCCAATACCTAAATTGAGCACATCACACCCTCGACTGTTCATCTCCCTGATCTCGTCGAGTTTCTTGGAGAAGTAATATTCTTTTACTTCCGCAATTCTGTTAGCTACTTCTATCATACCGCTGGTATATTTCCTTTTTTATATTCTCCATGCACCTTCACGAGTTCAGCCTTTGTGCTCAACGCATGCAGTGCGTCTTTGTAATTGTCATAATCTTCCCAAACCACATCTATATTAAATGCATATTGGTAGGGCTTACCTAATATAGGCATAGATTGAATTTTGGTCATGTTGATGCCATTGAGTTTGAAGATCAATAGTACATCAGCCAAAGCTCCCGGATCATGTTTTGTGATCACTCTGAGAGAAGCTTTTTGAGGCACTTGGTCATGTCCATTCATTCGGCTTTTCATGATCAAAAACCTCGTGTAGTTCTTTTTGTTGGTTTCGATATTGCTATCTAAGATATCCATATCAAAGATCGACGCGGCTGATTTACTGGCAATAGCTCCTGCATTCACCAACTTCTTGTCCCGAATCATTCTAACACTATCAGCCGTATCATCGTATTCTGATAATTTGATCTGAGGATAGTTCGCTAGAAAATCAGCGCACTGCAGCAATGCCATAGGATGCGAAAACACCTGATCCAGATCTGAAGCTTTTTTACCTTTGTGGGCGATGAGGTTCATTTCGATTCGCGTATATATCTCTCCAGTGATCTTCAAATCGTATTCGTTGATCAAGGCATAATTGGGAAGTATGGTGCCTGCGATGGTGTTCTCTATGGCCATCACACCATAGTCCATCTTTTTGGCCTGAATAGATTTAGCCAATGACCGAAAGTCATGAAATGGCTGGATCGAAATTTCCTTATCCACGAAGTACGAACTTGCCGCTTCGTTGTGAAATGATCCCTCTACTCCTTGTATGCCTATTTCCATTAGATTCTAAAATTCAAATTTTTGGTAAAAAAAAAGCCCCGAATAATTTCGGGGCTTTGCTATATTTCTTCAAAAACACTAAAGAACTATTCTTTCAACCCCTTTGCTATCGCATAGAAATAAAAGTAATAATAGTTCCAGAAAAATGTTCTTGTGTTGTTCATCTTGTTATTTAACGATTCAAATGTGCTCATCAAATTTTTAATATCAAAACATCTGCAAGAAAAAAATAGCACATTTTCAATAATTCAAGAAAACACTATCATATTTTGCAATTATTCTATCAAAAACTGATTAGTTACTCTAATTTGCAACTTTGTTTAATGTCATTGCATTAAGATAAGTAGTTTGATCGCAGCGTTCAATTTTCCTTTTACATTAAAAAAATATATGTCCTCAATTAAGACACTCTTCGTAATCATTCTTTTCACCTGCCTGGGACAAGCATCTTTTGCGCAAGGCATCATCAAGCGCGAAGCACTGACTAGTATGGACCGTGGTGTGGAGGCTATGGAGGCCGGGTACTACGAAGCGGCAGATCAGTTTTTTAGGGACGCCTTGAGTAAAATGACCAAACTACCAAGTAATCTGGCTTACTATTTTGGCAGAAACTCTTATCATCTAGGCAAATACAAACAAGCCATCAACTGGTTGAATAAGTATGTAGAACTCAAAGGGACTACCGGCCAATTCAATGATGAGGTCCGAGAATATTTGGAGTTAGCGAATGAGGCATTTAAGAATCAACGAGAAGCTGAGATTGGAAGAACGCAAAAACAATTGACCACACAAGGCTATTTTGATTGTCCTTCAGATTATATGCATTGTCCGCTCTGTAATGGAACCGGCGTCTTGATTACCCCTGGCAAGTTTGGCGCTGTTTATCAAACTTGCCCTTACTCTGGACTATCCGGAAAACTTACCTGCGACGAGTACAACTTATACCTCCGAGGAGAGTTGGAGAAGAAAGTAGAATAAGCGATTAATGTATCGGGATATCCCGTTTCTCTCGATGGTTGTCGAGATGGAAGTCCAAATGATGATATAAGCTCAAACGAAAAATGCTCCTATTCTCATAAACATGGGGAGCACCAAAATGACGAAAAGAGTACATATAACCTGCCTGCACTTGTAGCTTCTCGCTAAGATTATAACCCATACCTAGATAGGTTCTACTGTCCTCCAAATGATTGTAGACGATACTCTCACCCGCTTGGATAAATATCTCTTCATAAAAACTTAAGAACAAGGTGTGATTTTCAAATGCTGGTTTATTCAGCGGTACATATAAAGTGATTTTATATCTGAATCGATGCGTCAATTTGAAATCGGAGCCTTTTTCATAACCTCGCTTATATCGCTGTTCGAACCTTAGCTGATGATACAATTTAATGTGATCAAAAGGTGTCGCAAAAACCAACTGTTCCCAGGTTCGGAACTGAGGCACCACGTTGTCAAGGTCTGGATCATCCTGATCTGGGGCCCAATAGTAAGGATTGACGATTCCAACCGTCAGATCTGCATACTTGGCCAGGGTGTAAGTAACCCCAAACCTCAAATAAAGCTGCGCCATATCTTTGAACCCGTTTCTTCGACGGATGTGATATTCGCCATAGTAAGCCCACTTATCATTAAAATGGTATTTGGTGTAAAGGCCGAACCAGACGCCGGTACTTTTGATTTTTACTTTTTCGGGAGGTGGTTGATAGCTCAGCGATTGTGCTGATAATTGAGAGGCAGTGCCCACACAAAACAGTGCAAGCCAGATAATTACACGAAAATTACCCATGAGCTAGTTGAGAGTATTGGAATGACAGTTGAATTATTTCAAGTAATTAAGGTAATATTTTGATAGAATAAAAAGTATTCATGCAATTAGGCACCATAATTATCATTCGTTCAGAAATGACTCTTCTGATTTTCGTAGACTTCATCACATGGTTTTAGTATTCTTGCTGGAAACTTAAAATAGATCAATCCTACACCAACCTATGCAACCAAAAATCACCGAGATAACCCCAGATAAAACTTTACCCATTCGTCATGAAGTCATGTGGCCAGATCGCCCCATCGATTATGTCGAGCTGCCCAACGACGATCAAGGCCAGCACTTTGGTCTTTTTATCAATGGCCAATTAATATCTGTGACCTCTTTGTTTATAGAAAACCAGCAGGCTCAGTTTCGGAAATTTGCTACCCTCAACGAACATCAAGGCCAGGGCTATGGCTCGCTATTATTGAAGCATGTATTTCGCCTAGCAGAGCAACAACAATTCAAAAGAATATGGTGTAATGCTAGAATGGATAAGTCTTCATATTATGCCAAATTCGGCATGAAACTGACGGACAATACTTTCAACAAAGGAGGTATTGACTATGTGATCATGGAGAAAACTTTTGATTAAATCACGAATCGTTTTCATTTGAAATCCTCATTACTTTTGCTCTTATCATGATCGTTGATAATTTAAAACAAGGTTATTTCGGGATAGGTATTCAAAACGGCAAGACACCTGAGAATCTAGGTGTGTTGTGGCGATCGGCACAAAACATGGGCGCCAGCTATATCTTCACCATTGGTAAGCGATACGCCAAACAAGCCAGTGATACACACAAAGCCACTGGTGCCATGCCCTACTTTCATTACAAAGATTTTGATGAGTTTTATGAACAACTGCCCAAAGGCGCCATGCTCGTGGGTATAGAACTCGATGATCGTGCCGTTCCCCTTGAAACTTTCGAACACCCTAAAAATTGCGTCTATCTTCTCGGCGCTGAGGATCATGGCTTACCTAAAAAAGCACTAGAAAAATCACATCATTTAATCAAATTCAATACTACACTCAGCATTAATGTAGCCGTGGCCGGCAGCATTGTGATGTATGATCGGAATTTGAAGAGTAACAGCTAATTGATTTACAACTTTCGCTGGCCTTTTGGCCAAACAAGTTAGCTGCTACCGGTAGCTGGCAGTAGAGATAATTCCAATAAAGGTGTAAAGTCAAAAAATGGGATTGCGAGAAGTTCCATTCAAAAACTACCACTCCTCAAGTCATTCCGTAGGAAGGAACGACCAAAGGAATCTTCTTAGCTCTTAGCAGCTAATTAACTTTGCTGCAATCTGCTAAGAAGATCTCTCCGCAAAGCTACGAGATGACTTCAGACACGAAAACATTTGACTCTCCGCCTACTTCGAAAAGTAGTCTGGAATTACCTCCTTCAGGTGTGCTAGAGCTTCTGCAACAGACTCCTTGCTCATTCCTCCCGCAGCATTGGCATGCCCGCCACCATCGAAATGATCCGCCGCTAACGTATTGACTGGATTCTCCTCTCCTTTGGATCGGAAAGACATTTTTACGATACCGTCGCGTTCGGCCATCATCACTGCGGCCTTCATGCCTTTGATTGACAACGCCAGATTAGCCAGATTATCGGTATCACCTTTTTTGTAGTTGTACTTGACCAACTCCTCCTTGGTCAACGGAATGATTGCCAACTTGTAATCTTCCAGGATCTCCAACTTCTCCGCCATCGCGTAGCCCTGCAGGCGCAGACGATCGGCAGTATTGTTGTCATTGAGTACTTCGTGAATGAGATGATGCTCCACGCCAGCCGCCAACAGTTTGGCGATCAACTCATGGGTCCTGGGCTCTACGGCCGGGAATCGAAAACTACCAGTATCTGTGAGAATACCCAGATACAAAGGCGTGCCTATATGAGCATCCAACAAAGTCTCATGCCCCGACTGTACGATCAACTCAACAATAAGCTGCGCAGTAGACGAAGACGACGTCTCAGACACCATCAGCGTGGCAAAGTCTTGTGGATTCAGATGATGATCGATCATCACTTTCTTACAAGTAGCCGCTTCCAACAACGCCTGCATGTCGGGTCCAATACGATCCGTGCCATTGTAGTCCAAACAGAAAATTAAATCCGCTTTTTCGAAGGCAGCTGTCACTTCAGCTGGCTGATCAGTCATAAGTAATATCGGCTCCAAGCCTACCCACTCCAGAAAATCTGGCGCAGCATCTGGATGACAAACCACAGCCGAATATCCCAGCTTCTCGATAAATCGCAACAAGCCCAGCGAGCTCCCAATCGAATCGCCATCGGGTGACTTGTGAGAAGTGATCACTATATGTTTGGCTGAGCGAATTTCAGCGACGATCTGTTCGTATATATTCATGATGTCCGATACTAACTTTAGAAGAGCGCGAAGGTACAAAAGCGGGGATCAAACTTTTACGATCCCTGTACTAATATTAGCATCCCAGGCCAGTTGCCTCTTGCGATCTTCCTTTTATTTAGGTAATCTTGTTATAGGCCTGTCTAGCAGCAAGGCCTTGCCAGCCAAATGGCTGGCCTAACCGCAGCACTTCTGAGAAATTTCATAAACGTTTAAAAAAATGCTTAACCATCCTCTATTTGATTTGAACTATGATTTTATGCAAAATCAAACGATCAAATACATATAGTAAATAATACGCATGTGTATTATTCGGACGTTGGCGGTAATGCAAAAGTGACGTAATCCCAAAAAGAACAATAGATGTATTTAGAGAAGTTTATAATCAAGAATTTTAGAGGAATAAACAACGTTTCTCTGACATTCAACAAAGGACTAAATGTTCTTATTGGTGAGAACAATGCAGGTAAATCAGCAATAATTGATGCACTTCGTATTTGTTTGAGTTACGGAAATCAAAGACGAGACATTTACATCACAAAATCGGACTTTCATCTTGACAAAAACGCTATATCAGAAAATGCAGACAGCATTGAATTTCATTTACATTTTCATATTGATGTTCCCGAAGAAGTAGCTTGGTTCAACGACCTTCTAAGCGTTCAAGAGGACGGAACGCAAGACTTACAACTTCATTTTAAATTTTACCTTGACGATAACGAAAGAGTTAAGTACAAAGTATGGGGCGGAACAAATGAAGGACAAGCAATTGCACCCGAAGTATTGTATTTAATATATCATGTTCACTTAGACGCTTTAAGAGATGCTGAACAATTTTTACGACCAATCAGGGGAAATCGCTTAGGGCAACTATACACAAATATTCAAATTGACCCAGACATTGAAAAAGACCAAGAAAAGAAAAGTGAATTAGCAAAAAAAGTTCGCTCTGCCGTTGACAGCGATGCAGAATGGGTAGGACATGTAGATAAAGGAAAAGAAAAAATCAATGAGCATTTAAAAGAAACAAGTTTTTCAAACAAGCAACACCAAGTTGATATTTCATTTTTGCCGTTTGACTTCAATAGATTGGTAGATAATTTGAAAATTCAAATGCCATTATACTCTGACGAACTATTAGAAGGCGACCCAACAAAACAAAAATATTTTGAGCTTTACCAAAATGGTCTTGGCTACAACAATCTAATTTATACAGCAACAGTTTTAGGTGATTTAAAGCAAAGAAAACAGAAACAAAAGGAAACGTATGCAGCATTGCTCATAGAAGAACCAGAATCACATCTTCACCCACAATTACAAAATTTATTCTTCAATTACCTAAATAAACTTGATACCGAACACGGCTTTCAAATTTTCATTTCATCTCATTCGCCAACGATAACGGCAAAAGCAAGTTTAAAGTCGGTAATAGTTCTTCAAAACCAAGAAAACAAAGTAAACGCACTCTCATTGCAAAAATCAGGACTTACAGAGGTCAATCATAAGTATTTGCATAAATTCTTGGACGTAACAAAATCACAGATATTTTTCTCTAATGGAGCAATTTTGGTTGAAGGTATTTCAGAAGCATTGCTCCTACCTATTTTTAGTCGCATTGTCGGAGAAAGAGAAGAATATGACATTGACAAGGCAGGAGTTGAATTAGTGAACTTAAACGGTGTTGCATTTTCTCATTTCGCCAACCTTTTCAATAACGATGATGATAGCAAGAATTTAAAGACAAAATGCTCTTTAATAACAGACGATGATACAGCGGAAGAAACAGACGAAATTACTTCAAGAGCAAAATCAGCGAAAGAACTTGAAAAGAATAACCTAAAGGTTTTCCTTGCTGAAAGGACTTTTGAATTTGAACTTTTCATTACAGGTAATAAAGACATTCTGCTGGAACTATTTAAAGAAATGCACCCTGTTGCAGCTGGAAGAATTGTTGCTGATGCTAACATCAAAACTCACGCAGCTAATTTTTTAGAGAAAGTTATTTCGAACAAGGCAAAGTCCGAATTAGCTCACAGATTAGCCGTTAAACTGTCAACAGATGAAGTAGCAAGGGATGCGTTCAAAGTACCAAGCTACATAGAAAACGCTATAAAATTTGCAGTTAAAGGAGAGTAATGTTTGAGTCGCTATCAGAAAAACAAAAGGAAATTGTCTTTGGCAAATCTGGCAAATTCGTTGTTCGAGCTTGCCCCGGTAGTGGTAAAACATATTGTGTAAGTGCAAGACTTGCAAGATTAATTTTAGATTGGAAAAATGATTATGCGGGAATTGCAGCAGTTTCATTTACAAATGTTGCTTGGCAGGAAATAGAAAAAAAATATTCTGATGAATTCAAACTTGGTGACAGAATTTCATTTCCTCATTTTTTAGGAACAATAGATAGTTTTATTAATAAATATATTTTTCTCCCTTACGGTCACTTGATACTAAAATGCAAGAACAGACCAATTTTAGTTGGCGAACCTCACGGTATTTGGACAGGAAAATATTTTAATGACAGTTTCTTTGATAATTTAAGTTACAATATTGACGGTAGTATTTATGCTGTGGTTAAAGATAAAATGCCTAGAAATTGGGAACAAAACAGATATATAATTCCGTCAAAGAAGAAATGGAATAAGGCAGGTTATGCCACTCAATCTGATGCCAACTACTTTGCAATGAAAATTCTTGAAACCTATCCGAGCATTGCAAAAGCAGTTGCGTTAAGGTTTCCGTATTTAATCGTTGACGAAGCACAAGACACGTCGGCTATCCAAATGCGTATTATTGATTTGCTTATTGAAAATGGATTAAATGAAGTAATGCTTGTTGGCGACCCCGACCAAGCAATTTTTGAATGGAATGATGCACGTCCTGATTTGCTAAATGAAAAGTACAATAGTTGGATAAATTCAGTAGTTCTAAATGAAAGTCGCAGAAGCTCACAACATATCTGCAATTATACTTATAATATATCCTCTCTTGCTGAAATTTCAACAGCAGTAAGTGATGTCAAAGATTTTGCTCATCAACCGGGAGTAATTTTATATGACAATAATCTGCCGCAAATTGTTACAGATTTCGTTGCTGAATGTGAACAGAATGGTATTATACCAACAGAAGAATCCATTGCCGTAATTTATAGAAGTAAAAATCTTGTAAACGATATTACAGGAATACCTGAAATTCCATTTAATGGAAGTCCTTGGGTAACACAGGACAATTACACTAAAGACTTTGCAAAAGGGAAATTTCTTTACGACAATGGTGATTTTAAAAGTGGATTTAAAGCAATTGAAAAAGCAATCTTAAAGCAAGTAAATAATCTTTCCTTTTGTTCAGAGGAGAATGTTGCTAGTATGATTGACAAACTCGGATTTGTCAAGTTCAAATCATTGGTTTACCAATTTATCAATTTGCTACCCAAAACGGACATCGCACTTGGACAGTGGATAACAGCTGCTAATGAGGCATTAACAAAAAACAATATAAACTTTCAATTAAGCATTAAAAATGCAGGAAAAGATTATAGTTTCAACCAAGTATTCTTGTATGAGAAAGAAAAAATTTTTGATAGAAATTATCGTCTTGGGACTGTTCATAGTGTGAAGGGAGAAACCTTTGATGCAACACTCTTGATTTTAAAAACCAGAGGTGTTGGTAAGGCTTACAAAACAATTTTGAGAGACAATATTTCCATTGCAGATAGTGAAGAATTGAGAATAGCCTATGTAGGAATGACAAGACCAAGAAAAATTTTGGTGATTGCAGTACCTAACCAAGAAAACAAAACTGCGTGGGAAAATAAATTAAATTGATTGAAGAAAGCACATACCGCCAACATTGGCTATACGTAATGCGGGTGAAAATGCTAATATTAAAGCAATTACATTAAACAAACTTTATGGTAAGAGGAAAGTGAAGTGCTTTGAAATCCCGCACTACGCATAGCCGAGACCGTTATCATTCACCATCTCACATCATCCCACCCTTTGAAAAAATCTCTTCTACTTCTCATTATCTTCACGAACCATACCCTAGTATGGGCTCAAATCATGGATCACTCGACACCAAACCTTAAAGAACTCCCAAAAGACGAGTTAATCGAGCATGCATATAAAATGCTTGCTAGCAAGTACCCTGATTTCACTTTCGATGTCAAGGATTACGAAATCACGGCATGGGCCAACACCGAAAAGGTAGTGGTCTTATTTAGGCGTATCATCCGATTTACTCCCCTAGACAGAAAAGATGAAGATTTGAGTTTTGATTTTGAATTGGATCTCACCCACCAGCGCATATTACCCTTTGATACTTGGGGAATGAAGCGCTTTTACATCCCAACAAAGGACGAACAAAAGAAAATTGATTTTGTTGTTAACTCATTCGGTATGCCACGATTGGGCTTCAACAATAGTATAGTAGAGGATACAGCGATGTACAAAATCCAAATCGACAATGAAGTCGCCTTTGGACATTACTTCATTGACAAAATCACCGGAGAAGAATGTATAGGATCTATAGAAGGGAGTTATGCGCCTATGCCTGATGATATTCCTGAGCTCATTGATCCAGATCCTTTGGTTGAAATCAAGGAGTGAGGCAAGCCGCTCTTTCCTTCCGTCAAACCCAAAGGAGGTACAAGATCAGCAGAATCCACATCACAGTCAGCATGGGCGGTATCACTTTACTGAGCAGTTGGTTAACCGAAAATTTCGACAAATAATTGACGTACAGCTTTCTACGCTCCCGGTAGTTTTCATCGTGGTCACGGAGGTAATTTTTCACTGAATGGAGCATATGATATTCTTTAGATTGGATCAACCACCAGATGATGGTAACGACTCCGCCAAAAATGCAAATGGCATATAAAATAATATGGTCGTTGCCCTGGCCAATTCCATTGACAGTAGCAGCCAAGAGAATAGACTGAAACAACAAGAAAAAATTGAGTCGATTATTAAAGTTCAATTCAAGAATCTGCCGATGGGTCCAAGCCCTGTTGATATCTTCTGGTTTCATAATGCTATATTGAATTCGGCTGTTTTATTATATAAAGATACTTTACGGTAACATAAAAGACATCATTATAGATCAGTCGCAGCACTTTCTATTCGTCAATTTACGACTACACCCTCCTATCCACACTTCTCAACTCATCCAACTTTATTTTCAAATCCCAAGTCTTGGAATCCTTCCCTAAAGTTCCAAACAACCAATCCACTCCATCAGCCACTGGCACATTAGGATAAAACTCATCCCGTGCGAAGTGTACAAATTTCAGTGCTTTGAATCCATCAAACCACTGGTAGAATCGCTTTTGAAAAGTCACCATAGAATTGGCTTGGCTATTAAATTCCTGGATATGAGATTTGAACTCTTCAAAAGGGACAAACTGCCTAATGGATTCGGAAAAATTCTGCCATTGCTTTTCCAGGTCCGTCAACTGATACAGTCCATCTACGGCAGAAAAGAAAACTTTCAGGTCTTCAAAAACCTGCGGATTATAACTGAGCAATTCGGACTTGCCTTCATCCAACCAACTACCAATCGCTCGACCGGTACCAAAGGGCACTCGATCCGACCGTCTGGGCGACGGTATAATTTTGGTCGTGTTGAGTTCTTTGAAATTCCCCAAAGGAATGATTTTGTGTAGAAAATAAAAGTCCTCGCCCGCTTTTCGGCGATTCATCCCTCCCTGCTTTTGATAGGCCGAAGAGCGAGCAGCCATACTCGACCCGATCGTCTGAAAGGCATAAGGAAACCCAGCATATTTCAACCCATCCACGTAGTATCGCAGGTGCAGTTCGTAGTTGAGAATGCCCTCATACACTTCTGGAGCTTGCTCACCTTCCAGCGGATGTTCGAAATGAATCGAGCAGCCAGGCACTTTAGGGTTCTCCTCAAATACCTTTTCTACTTCTATTAGTAGATTTGGCTCACAAGTACTATCTGCATCGAAGCAGAGAATCACACCGCCCTTCTCTTGGGATTCAAACATCCGAACAGCCTCATCCATTCCAATCTTTCGGGCAAGCCCTACACCGGCATGTTTCTTGGGTAATTCGTTTTCTAAAATGAAATGATATTGGTATTTTCTGTTAGATACTGCAAACCACTTCTGGCAAGCACCAAGTGTATGTTCGTTGCGTTTTTTGATTTCTTCATCCGCTTGTGCAGAAGCATTGATCACCACAATCACAGAAACTTCCCCCTCAGGTGTTTCGCATGCTTCTATCGCCTCTAATGAGGTAAGCAAATCCGGTTCATTGTGGCATGGCAAGACTACAATTAAATCCGGCTTTCCGTAGTCTTCGAGTGCTATATAGGTCTGCGGATAAGCATAACGCTCTAAGTAAATATTGCTCAAAACTTAAGGCGCCAGTCTTTTGGTTACCCATTGTCCGTCCATCAGATCATAGACTATCCGATCGTGCAATCTGCTAGGCCTTCCCTGCCAAAATTCGATTTTGACTGGAGTCAATAAATACCCTCCCCAAAACTCTGGACGTGGTATTTCATTCTGATTTTCAAATTTATCTTGAATCTCTTCCACTCGATCTTCCAGAAAATCACGGTTGGGTATTTCCTGACTTTGTGGCGAAGCCCATGCTCCTATTCTACTACCATAAGGTCGCTCATTGAAATAAGCATCTGAGATTTCAGCTGGCACTTTGGAAATACTACCCTTGATCCTAACCTGACGTTCCTGCGATTTCCAATGAAAAGTCATCGAGGCGTACGGATGTTTTTCCAGCTGCTTGGCCTTGTTGCTGGTGTAGTTGGTATAGAAAGTAAAACCGTCCTCGGCATAGAACTTCAACAACACGATACGGCCTTCTGGAATTTGATCTTCCCCAAGCGTAGAAAGTGTCAGCACGTTGGCCTCATCGCCATCAGACTTCATGGCGTCTTTAAACCACGCTTCAAATTGCATCATAGGGTCCTGGTGCACGCTTTCTTTAGTCAAAGAGTCCTTGCCATAATCCTTTCTCATCCCGGGTAAAAATTCTTTCGCCATCTCTTATTATTAGTATTCTATGGTATGTGCTACAAATATCACCAAATGTTAGACTTTGATGATATATTTTAGACTTAAGATGTTAAACTTGAAACTTTAGAGTTTAAACTTAATTCACTATCTTAAAAATATGCAGTTACGAGTTCCCCTATGCTACGACAGTTCGCCCGAATGGGTTGAAACGGTGATGAATGATTTCGATTCTTTTTTACAAGATCATGCCGACTGCGAGCGCAAAGCTTCTTCGATGGCCATGAGCTTTGTAGCTAAATTTCCTGATCGACTTGAAATCCTTCCCGAACTCATCGACACCGCTGTGGAGGAATTAGAACACTTTCGTTCGGTCTATGAGATCATGCAAGAACGAGGCATCAAACTGAACCATGAAATCCAAGAAGACCAATACGTCAAACAACTCATTAAGAGCTGTAGAAGCGGAAGAGAAGAGCGTTTTATGGATCGCTTGCTTTTAGCCTCTATTGTGGAAAACAGAGGTGCCGAACGTTTCCGTCTGGTTTATGAAAATTTACCTCAGGGAAAACTCAAAGAGTTTTATCAAGACCTCTGGGCCTCAGAAGCCAAACACGGAGAAGTATTCGTAAAAATGGCATTGATCTACTTTGATGAAGACGACGTATACAAACGATTAAAAGAAATGAATGAGATAGAAGGCAAAATCATGGAAGCTATGCCTTTATCTCCAAGATTACACTAAGCATATAGCCTATGGATTACTTTCATTCAAAACAAAAATTCAATCCCGAAAAGGGAGATGTATTGATTTCTGAGCCTTATCTCCCGGATCCCAATTTCGAGAGAACTGTTGTTCTCATTTGCGAACACGATGAAAATGGAACATTCGGGTATGTTTTGAATAAAGCATCCAACGCCACTTTCGAAGAAGTAATTGATCAGGTTTCTGACTTTCAGGAAAAACTGTTTATTGGAGGTCCTGTACAGCAAGACACTTTACATTTTATTCACCGAGCGCCAGACCTCATGCCAGAAGGCAAGGCGGTAGGTGGTGGCATCTATTGGGGGGGTGATTACGACAAGCTACTGTCTATGATCGACCTGAAGCAAATCAATCCCCGTGACTTCCGTTTCTTTCTAGGATATTCAGGTTGGGCTGCTGGTCAGTTGGAAGAGGAATTGGAGGCAAAGTCTTGGATTGTATGTAAGGGTATCTCCGCACAACGTGTATTTGATATAGACGAACGCCTATTGTGGAAAGATGTATTGGAAAGTTTAGGTGGTAAGTTTAAAATGTTTGCGAACTATCCAGCTGATCCCAATATGAACTAATGCCACAAAAATTGCATAAATTGCATGGTGTAGAGAAAAAGTATTATGACTAACGAGAATGAAATGACTGGATCAACAGATGAAAAATCGACGAATCCGGGGGCTGTTCAGGAAAACCCTGAATTAACAAATGAGAATGAAACTAAGATTGATTCCACCTCCGATTCTAGTGAAACCGAAGTACCACAAGCAGAAGTAATTGCAGAAGCCTCAACTACAGAAGAGACCACTTCTCAAGAGGAAACTCCTGTAGCCGAGCAAACGACTGAAGAAGCGGAAACCGCTCCTGAAGAAAAAGAAGAGGTAGCAGAATCCCCTCAAGCAGAATCAAAAGAAGAACCCACCGTTCCAACTGAAGAAAAAAAAGCGGCTGATGCTCCAGCAGAACCTGTCGCACCAAACCCTCCTGCTTCTGACACCAAAGAAGAGGAAGAAGTTGAAGAAGAAGTAGATTACTCCACTTTCTCCAAAGAACAATTAACCACTGCCTTAGCTGACTTGTCTAGTCAGGATGATGGATATAAGAAAGGCAAAAAAATCAGCGACATCAAGAAGGCTTACGATGAGATATTCCAAGCGGAAAGAGCTGAAGCCTTAAAGAAATTTGAAGCAGACGGTGGTTCAAAAGATGATTTCCAATACAAGCTCGATGAGTTCTCCATAAAGTTTGAAGCCTATTTCAAAATCCTCCGTGAGAAAAAATCCAAAAACGCTAAAGAGCAAGAAAAGCAAAAAGAGCGAAATCTTGAGCTCAAAAATGCATTACTTGAAAGACTAAGAGCTTTCGTTGATGATGATGAAAATACTTCCAGCATCAACGCCTTGAAAAAAATGCAGGAGGAATGGAAAGCCATCGGTCCAGTCCACCACCAGCACAATCGCACCCTTTGGGCCAATTACAATGCGTTGATGGATCGTTATTATGACCACAGAAGCATCTATTTCGAACTCAAAGAGCTCGACAGAAAGAAAAACCTTGAAGCTAAACTCGAGCTTTGTAAGCAAGCAGAATCTCTCGATGCGCTCGAAAACTTAAACGAAGCCATCAAAAGATTAAATGAGCTGCACGAAGAATACAAGCATATTGGGCCTATCCCTAAAGAAGTTCAGGAAGAAACCTGGCAAAGGTTCAAAGCAGCTTCTGATCTAGTCTATGCTAAGCGTAAAGACTATGTATCTCACCTCAAAGAAGAATTGGGTGAGAATTATGAGAAGAAAGTCAAAATCGCAGAGAAGATTGCAGCATATTCGAATTTCACCTCTGATAGCATTGGCGAATGGAATTCAAAAACAAAAGAACTCCTAGCCATTCAGAAAGAATGGGAAGCTGTGGGTGCCATGCCAAAAGATCAGGCGAAATCGGTAAACAAAAAATTCTGGGGAGATTTCAAATCTTTCTTCCATAATAAGTCTGCCTTCTTCAAAACATTGGATTCACAGCGCGAAGACAATCTGAAGAAGAAACAAGAGTTGGTAGACAAAGCGATTGAGCTACAAACCAGTGAAGACTGGAACGAAACAGCTAATGCTTATAAGTCTTTGCAAAAAGAATGGAAAGAAATTGGGCCAGTGCCAGGCAAAGAGAGAGAAAAGATCTACAAGAAGTTTAAGGCTGCTTGTGATGAGTTTTTCAATAAGAAAAGAGGCCATAACAAAGAAATGGAGTCGTCTTACGATGACAACTTGAAGAAGAAAGAAGATATCTGTGCGTCTTTGGAGGCATTAGCCGGAGCGGAAGATCTTCATCCGGAACAAGTTTACGAATTGCAAGATGCCTTCAACGCTATTGGCTTTGTGCCAAAGAAAACCATCAAAGCAATTCAAAATCGCTATCAGGAAGCGCTCAACAAAGTCATAGCACAAGCTAAAGATTTTGATGAAGAAGAATTGGCAGAATTGAAATCTCTGGTACGAATCAACAAAATTAAATCCGGACCGCATGGAGATCATAAGCTGCAGCGTAAGGAGCATTCGATCAAAAGAAAGATACAAACCCTGGAGAAAGATGTTTCTACCTGGAAGAACAATCTGAGCTTCTTTGCTTCCTCCAAAACGGCTAATGAAATGCTGAAAGATTTTGAAGAAAAAATCAAAAAAGCAGAAGCTGAATTAGAAGAACTGAAAGAAGAATTAAAGTTGATTACTTACGCGGAACATTGATAATCAGCGGCTTAAAAAAAACTTTAAAATTAAATTATTGAGAAACTTGCAGAAGAAAAATTCTGCTTTACTTTTGCACTCGCAATTAGCCAAAAGGGCTAACAAGAATTAAGATTTTATTGCCTTCCATCGCTTAGTTGCGGTTCGACGATTCGACCAGAGCAACTAACTTGGAATCTCCTCAAAAGAAGAGAAGGCCGCAAAAAATTTTGCCTCCATAGCTCAGTTGGCCAGAGCAACTGACTTGTAATCAGTAGGTCGTTGGTTCGAATCCGACTGGGGGCTCTTATAGAAAGCAGCACTTGAAAAAGTTGCTGCTTTTTTTATGTTTAAGAACGAAGAACTTTGATATGACCAACCCGTCCTCCCTCCTTTTATCCAAAGCTCGTAAAGTTTTAAAAAACACCTTTGGATACGATGAATTTCGGCTACGCCAAGAGCAAGCGATAACTGAAGCATTAGAAAATAAAGACGCTTTAGTTATTATGCCCACCGGTGGTGGAAAATCGATTTGTTACCAAATCCCTGCTTTAATTCGAGATGGTGCTTGTTTGGTTATCTCCCCTTTGATTTCTCTGATGAAAGACCAGGTAGAAGCGCTGAGACAAAACGGTGTTTCTGCTGCCTTTCTAAACAGCTCAATCAGTGCAGCAGCTCAACGACAAGTAGAGGAAGAGTTTATGGCAGGCAAGATCAAACTCCTCTACGTCTCCCCTGAAAAACTCATGACGAGAGACTTTTTTAATATCATGAAGTCTAGCACACTTAACCTGATAGCTGTAGATGAAGCGCACTGTATTTCTCAATGGGGACATGACTTTAGGCCTGAGTATACCAAACTCAAATTCCTAAAAGAGCAGTTTCCAGAAGTTCCAATTATGGCACTTACTGCTACTGCCGATAAAGCCACGAGAAACGATATTTTGAATCAACTGAATATATCGCATGCACAGACCTTTCTATCCTCATTCGATCGCCCCAACCTCAGCCTGGCGGTAAGGCCAGCACAAAAACGAGTCGATGCCATTATCGATTGGATCAAAAATCAACCAGAGGAATCCGGGATCATCTACTGTCTGTCTAGAAAAAGCACAGAATCACTGGCTCTGAAATTGCAAAAGCAAGGAATAGATGCAGATTTCTATCATGCAGGCATGGACCCACAAGTAAAAGACAAGGTACAAGAGAGATTCATACGAGACGACCTGAAAGTAGTCTGCGCTACGATTGCCTTTGGGATGGGAATAGATAAGTCCAATGTACGCTGGGTCATCCATCACAACTTACCCAAAAACCTGGAGAGCTATTACCAAGAGATTGGTCGTGCAGGTCGAGACGGCGTAGATTCCAAAACTTTACTTTTTTATAGCTATAGTGATGTGATGCAGTTGAAACAGTTTATAGAAGAAGGCGAACAAAAACAACTGTTGGAAGCCAAACTGCAGCGTATGCAACAATTTGCGGAAGCGACTTCCTGCAGACGCAAACTACTACTTAGCTATTTCGGTGAGCAATTAGAAAAGGACTGTGGCAACTGCGACATCTGTAGAAACCCGCCGGAGTTTATCGACGGACTCAAGCTGGCACAAATGGCACTATCGGCTGTGGCTCGTACCCAACAGAAAGTTGGAACTCGGATGCTTATCGATATTTTACGTGGTTCGGGTAGAAATGACTTGTTCCAGCTCGGCTATCAGAACATCAAAACCTACGGTATAGGTAAAGAACATAGCTATGTAGAATGGCAACATTACATTGGTCAGTTTCTCAACCTGGGACTGCTAGAAATTGCCTTTGACCAACACAATGTATTAAGAATTACAGATTTAGGAAAAAAAGCGCTCTATAGCAAAATTGAAGTAAAAATCAGCAAACCAGAGACGCACGAGCAACGGAAGCAACGACTCACTCCTGCTCAACCTACCAAAAAAGTACAGCAAACCAATGCACTATTCGAACGACTCAGGGCTCTAAGGAAACAAATCGCAGAATCTCAGGGCGTACCTGCCTATGTGGTATTTAGTGATTCTACTTTACAGGAATTGTCTACTCACAAACCTACCACAGATGATGAGTTATTAAATATCTCAGGAATTGGCGAACGCAAAGCCGCTCAATATGGAAGAGAGTTTATAGATGAGATCATCACATTCATCAAAGAAAAATCATTAGAAGGTGAAAAAATCAAAGGCGCCACTCATTTAGTTACTTATGAATTGATCAAAGAAGGGCTAACGCCGGAAGAGATCGCCACCAAAAGGAATTTAAACATCGTAACCATTCATTCTCATTTGGCTACTATTTATGAGCAGGGGAAAGACATTGACCTTCGCCAATACGTGACCGAACAAGAGCTGGCTTTAATTTTCAAAGCGATTAAAGAAACCGGTGAAATAGAAAAGTTAAAACCGATATTCGATTTTCTCGATCAGCAGGTGTCTTATGACAAACTCAGATTGGGCTTGGCTCTGTATAAAAAACCTAAAATCTAAGTGATAATCACTGTTGGTTAGAGTTCAACTTCTGAAACGGAATACAATATTGGCTTATGCATCAATATTGTATTTTATTGGCTAAAATGCCAATATTTGTAATTATTGGTAAAATAGCCGATATTTACTGAAATATGACAAGTATCCTCACTGGAGATATCATCAATTCAAGAAAGGTAGACAGCCAAATATGGCTACCCATACTAAAGGGTACACTCATAAAATATGGCACTACACCAAAAACTTGGGAGATCTACCGCGGGGACAGTTTTCAGCTAGAAGTAGAACCTACAGCTGCCCTACTCGCCGCTATTCACCTAAAGTCTAGTATCAAACAAATAGCCTCTTTAGATATCCGACTTGGCATAGGTGTAGGCGAAAAAGACCATAACTCACCCAAAATTACCGAATCTAATGGCGAAGCCTTCGTACATTCAGGAGAAGCATTCAATCGATTGAACAACAAAAAGACGCTTGCTCTGATCACTCCCTCCTCAAGCATCAATGAACAAATGGAACTGGCCATAGACCTTGCCTTGCTCACCATGAACAACTGGCCAGTAAATGCTGCACATTACATTCAGGCCTCCATTGAGCATCCAGACTGGAAACAACTTCAACTGGCCAAACATCTAGGAAAAAGTCAAGGGACGATTAGTCAAAGTCTCATTCGTGCTGGGTTTGAGGATATAATGAAACTGGAAAAAAGATATCGTGAATTAATAACCAACCTATGATTGCCTTAACCCTCAAATTACTTTTAGCTCACCTCATTGGAGACTTTCTGATTCAACCGACTCATTGGATCAAAGACAAAGAAGAAAAAAAACACAAATCAAAATACTTGTATGTTCATTTGCTCACTCATACACTAGCGATACTTCTACTGCTACAATTTGATTTCTCCTTCTGGAAAGGTTTGGCGATCATCATAGCCTCTCATTTTATCATTGATTTAATGAAAATCAACTTTCAAAACTCGTCGAACAAACGATGGTTATTTTTCTTAGATCAGCTTGCCCATCTTTTTGTACTTGCTTGGGTGGTCAATTTATACGAGCCCTACTCTCTTATTCAGGCTGGCTCATTTTTAATGAGTAATCAAATAATTCTATTTGTGATAGCCCTACTCACGACCACTGTGGTTTCATCAATTTTTATGAAAGTAATCATAACCAAATGGGAATTGGAAGAAGATATCAATAGCGCCTCGCTGGAGCATGCTGGTAAATACATTGGCATGCTCGAGCGCCTCTTTATCTTTGGTTTTATTGCACTTGGTCAGTGGCAATCCATAGGATTCTTATTGGCAGCTAAATCAGTTTTTAGATTTGGTGACCTATCAAAAGCAAAGGACAGAAAACTTACTGAATACATATTGATTGGCACATTGCTGAGCTTTGGATTTGCCATTCTTTGCGGCCTGGCTTACGTATACTTTTCGGGAATAATTGATCGTTAAATTCCTCCTACAGTTCCTTTCAATTTGTGTTTTTTACCATCGCGCCAAACGATAAGCGTAAATGAATCACCTTTTTTAAGCTTAGAAAATTCATCAGCAATTTTCTCGATTCCTGCTTCTGTAGTTAACGGCGTTCCATTTACAGCCAGAATAATATCCCCACCGATCAGAATAGTCTCACCATTGTATTCCATAGGAATGGTACCACCTTCTATACCTAATGCACCAATTGGGGAAAAAAGTGTAACCTTCTGCACCAACAGCCCAATGTTTTGAGGGATATTGAGTGCACTGCCTAATTCTCCTCCAACTAACACTGCTTCCATTCCAGTCCAAGGCGTTGCTTCTTCCAATAATAATTTTTTGCACACATTAGATGTCGCTGCAAAACCTAACCCTTGAAATCCACCGGATTCTGATAAAATATAACTGGCAAGTCCTACTACTTCACCATTCATATTGAACATCGGCCCTCCAGAATTTCCATGATTAATTGATGCATCCGTTTGAAAGAACTCAATCACATGAGCGCCATGAGCAAAACGCTTTTTTATATGCCTGCCACTAATATAGCCCACTGAAAGACTGAAGTCTAATCCATAAGGTGAACCCACCATGAATATCTCGTCTCCTACTCTCACTTGATCAGAATCACCTAGTTTGGCTACCACCTTATTCTTCGGCGCCCAGGACAACTGAATAGCTGCTACATCTGCAAATGGAGCTGAGCTAACCACTTTGGCGGGTATAGTTTCGCCATCATTGAATTGCACTCTTATGTTTTCTGCTGTTTGTACCACATGTGAAGCCGTAAGTATTAAACCATTAGCATCGATCAATACACCTGACCCGATACCCTCATTGGTTACTATTTGACCTTCTCTCACATTAAAATCCTTTTCTTCAATAATGATTTTAACTACAGATTTAGAAAGTGTTTCATACAAATCACTGAGTGTCTGAGCCTCGGATTGAAATACGATTAAAACAGAAAAAGCGAATAATGATAAAATTTTCTTCATTTCGAGATTAGATAAATTACTATTTTGTGTTTGAGTCTCTTAAAAATTTTCCAACAAATGTGGCTACTACAACCACTAGATAAAACTGTCCTACAAGCCCTAAAACGATCGATAAACCTTTCGATGCAGATAATAGAGGTGCTATGTCTCCATAGCCGATAGTCAGCATGGTGATATAACTAAAATAGAGTAAATCCTGAGATCCTTCTCGTCCCTCAGCAATATTTGAATAAGCTGCAGGTTCTATAAAGTGAATAGCCAATGACAATAGTGCGCCGATGTAACCAATAAGCATATAGCCGTCAAAAGCTCCAAAAATCTCACTAACTCCAATATTTTTTTTAGCCACCAAATCCGAAAACAATTCGAAGGCTACAATGCCAATAAAAAATGAAAAGATCACCAAACCAATCAAGCCAGCGTATCCTTCAAACCAATTAAACACAACTCCCAGTATACCCAACATCAATATATAAAGCGCTGTTTTTCTATGTTTCTGGATCACCAAAAAACAAGATCCCAACATCAATATATTCAAAGCAGGAGATACAAATGCATACCTCATCTCTTGGGGGAAAAAACCTGGCAACAAAATATTCACCAACATGATGAAAAAAAGTATTTGATACTTGTAACTAGTGATCAATGACTCTCTTATGTCCTCTTTTACAAAAAGCATTTATTCGGTCGGTTGGTTTCCATATTCTTCTGCTCTTAACCATCCACCACCTAAGGCTTTATATAGCTGAATGTAAGATGCCAACAATTCGCTACGGACGGCAGTAAGCGCTAACTCAGCTTCAAAAGCTTGTCGCTGAGACTCCAGATACTCCAAGTAACTTGTAATCCCCTTGTCATACCTTTCAGAGCTCAAGTACTGTGCATTGGTAGCAGCACGCACATGATTTTGTCTGGCTTCAATTTCCTGATCATAGGTTTCAATAGCTATCAGTGCGTCCTCTACTTCCCGGAAAGCGTTGAAAACCACAGCCTCATAATTCAGGTAAGCAGACTCGGTTCTGACTCGCTCTATTTCTACTTTCCTCTTATTTTTACCCCAATTGAAAATGGGCCCAACCAAACTGGCTCCAGCATTCCAAGCTAAACCACCAGAATTGAAATCATTCAATTCGTTACTAACCCCTAGCACACCTGTTAATGAAATGGAAGGAAATCGAGCAGCCTGTGCAACACCTATTCTTGCATTCTGCGCTACGATAAGCTGCGTAGCGAGAGCAACATCTGGTCTACTAAGCAAAATCTCCGAAGGAAGTCCAATTGGAATATCTACCGCTACGGTCAAGCTATCCAATGGCAAACTCTCTTCAATTGATGTCGGAAATCCTCCTAATAATACACTTAAGGCATTCTCGGTTTGTACCGCAGCCCGAACATACAAAGGAACAGCGGATGCAGCAATGGCTTGTTGGATTTGAGCTTGGTTTAGATCTATTTCAGCAACGATGCCCTTATCATATCTTGCCTGAATCAAGTTAACAGAACTATCACGTAGCGCCACCGTTCGTTCAGATATTTCAATGCTGGCCTCGTATCTTCTTAGTTCAAAATATAAAAAGGCCACCTCACTAGCTATTGCCAACCTAAGGTTTTGATAACCTGCCTCAGAAGCTAAATACTCCGCCATTGCGGCCTCATTTAATCTTCTGAGTTTTCCCCAAAAATCCAACTCCCAACTCACTGCTCCAAGTCCAGCATAGTTGCCATTGGCTTCAGTGCCTAAAAATCCTGCATAGTTGCCGTAAGTAATATTGCCTTGTGCATTGAGCTGAGGTAGCATTTCTACTTTTTGAATTTTATAAAGCAACTGTGCTTGTTTTAAGTCGTTGGCTGCAATACTTACATTTCTATTACTATCAAGGGCTACAATAATCAAGGAATCTAAAACCGGATCATTAAATAACTCCCACCACTTGATATCTCCAAGGGAATCTGTTTTATTTTCTGCGTATTGATATGCATCAGGAGTCTCCATTTCTGGGCTCTTAAATGCCGGTCCCATTTTGCACGAATACAAAAACAGACCTGTTAAAAACCAAATCGCGATATTTTTTACCATCTTCTTCATACTTATTGATCTGTTGAAGGCTCGATGCTTCGGTTTTTTTCGTAATTAAAAAGTTTGCCTATAAACACGAAGAGCATTGGATATAAAAATACGCCAAGGAATGTAGCCAATGCCATCCCTCCCAGTAGCGCCATACCCATTACTTTTCTAGCCTCTGCTCCTGATCCACTGGCAACAACCAAGGGAAATACTCCTAATATAAATGAAAAGGCTGTCATTAAAATTGGCCTGAACCGTGACTTGGCTGCAGCAATGGCCGAGTCAAAAAGAGAAAGTCCCTTTTGAAATTCCTCATTAGCAAAT